>NZ_JAIMIF010000001.1:0-1789024 GCF_019795935.1 Pantoea sp. DY-15 | reverse complement strand
GAGCATCAGGAGTGATTTTTTACAGACTTTCATAAAGATTGAAGTTAAAAATAATTTATTAAAACTGCCGCTGTTTCGCCGCACGCCTCCTGCCCTAAAGCAAATTCATCCGCCCGTCATTGAGCCGCCACGGCGCTGTCATCTGACATGCGCAATGTAATCGCCATCCCGCAGTGAACTTCGCTGCACTCCTCAACCAGATGAGGTATTGAGCGCGATGGGGATATCCAGACATCCGAGTACAACAAACCAACGCACATGATTCTGACGTGGTGAAAACCTATGTTGAACCTGGTCCTGGTGTGGGCATGCGGCCGATCAGGCGTGTGATATTCAAGAAGGTGCAGACCGGGTAAAAATCGAGACGCATCATCTGTTCGATGCCAATACGGTGTGGCTCGGCCTCAAGCGCGGTGAGTCGCAGCTTAATGACGTCTGGCAACGCTCCGAACGCTGTAATGCCAATCTGTCGCTGGAGGAGATCAAACGTCAGGCGCTTTCCGACGAGGCAGAAAACGAACCGGCTATCGACTTCCAGATTTAATCTCCCTTGTCTCTTGTTGTACAGGCCCGACGTGGCTCCATGCTGGGTAAAGATTAAACAGCGTCAACATTACCTTCAAAAGAGTGAGGCCACAGTTATGAACTGTGGCCTCAATGAACTTACTTCCAAACGTTAACGCTTAAATCATTTCAATTTTGATACCTTGTTGAATAAACAACTCGCTATCATTGCCGTGGCTATAAACGTTATAGTTAACGCCGGAAATGGTGATGTTTCCATTTTGCTTCACCCAGTCGCCATTATTATCCATGCCTTGCGGCAGAATATCGGAGAGTTTCACGATATCGCCTTTATTACCTTTAACCAGCATTTGCGTTTTACCGTCGGCGATAAACAAATCTTTTTCACCGGTAGTAAGCAGACTGTCAATGTCCACTTTTAACATATTGTTTCCGCAGCCAGTGATGTCGATCTGTGCAAGTGAGGAGATTTTCTGGCTAAGAGAGCCAAGATCAATCACTTGATTATCACCACGTATAACCAGCTCGTTAACATCTAAGATGCCCTCTAATTCGCTCAGATCGGAAACTGTATTGACTATAATATCCTTACCTACCGTCATGATGTCTGATGCACTGGCGTGAGTCGATGCGCTTCCCCATTTGAAATTCATCAGATCTAAACTGGTGTCATCATCGATCCTGCCGGTGACAAATTTAACTGAGCCGATACGTTCACCCGCTGGTGCGGTGTAAGTATAATCGCCTCCATCGGGATTCGGTCGAACAGAATAAAGAAGTTTGTTATTAATTGAGTAATAATTAATGCATGTCTCTCTAAAATAATCATTGGAATCATCGTATGCGCCTAAAGTGAATGACACCTTATCTGTAGCCTCAACTTCTAATGTAACCTGGGACCATTTTGGTATTTTCATTGCATGAGTATATTTGTCTGCAGTGAGTGAGAAATTCAGTGCAATATCAATGTGGTACTTGATATTACCAAAATGAAGGCTATCAGTGCCTCGGTAATCATTACCTACCAATTGTTCTCCAAATTTAGCTTCTCCTGAGGATAAGTCAAAAAATGGATCATAGTCACGCTTGACCGAAATGTTGTCTACCGCGTAGCGATAAAGGCCTCTGGATGCAGGGTCAAAATGGAATTCTACATAAGAGATTTCATTTTTAGCCGTGTAAAATTTCAGTTGCTGGATATCATCGATAATTTTAGGGTCGTGATAAACGCGACCAATTTCCTGATGTTGATCATTATAGAATGATAAATAGTTTTCACCTTTATCCCAGTTAGAGTTTATACCTCTATCCCAGGCAATAGCGTCCAGTTGGAAGTAATTACACTTTTCAGGTAACTTTAATGTAACAATATTTTCTTCATCGCTTAATTTTTCATTTGTGTTAATAAGTAATACATTAGTTTTCAGCGTTGGATCGTAATCCACCCTGAACTCTGGATCGCTTAAATAATTGAACTCCTTACCCAACATGAAATCAAGTCCATCATAGGTAAAATGGTTGCCAAATGACCAGCCATTACCCGAATAGGTTTCAAAATCCCATTTACTTCCGGTGGATTGCTGATCATCAATGATGGTGAAATCGTAGCTGTCGCTGTAATTACCGGTGGTTGTTTTGGCCCGGAATGACCACTGAGATAGGGCAAGTTCCTGATCGGGTGTAAATTTCCAATTACCCTGCGCGTCAGCAATAACGCTAAAACCGCTTTGCCAGGCACCCCCAGCCTTTTTCATCTCAATCTGCACAATGCTGTTAGCTTCTGCCTGACCATTTAACGTAGGCTGGCGATCATCGGTCCTGCCGCCTTTATCAATCACGCCGATTTCTTTACCAACGTCATCCCAAGCTTGATCAATTGTAGGTTTGAATGATGCGGTTTCAACAATGTTCAGTTTAAACACATTGGTTCCCGGTTGCATAATACTGCTAGATTGGGCACTGAACTCATATTCGCCAGCGGCCAATTCTTTGCTCTCGTGAAACCATTGCCCCTGGCTGTCGACTACTGCGGTGCCTAATATAAGCCAACTGCCGTTTGCATTACGGTAATGAATGTAGACAATGCTGTTAGCATCGGCATGACCGTGCAGTATAGGAGTTTTATCGTCGGTAACGGCATTGTCTGCCAGCATGCCAGTAAACGGGGCCATATCATCCCACGCATGAGTGATCTCAGGCTTAATTGAGGGGCTGTCATTGGCAATTGTTATGATGAAGGGTGCCGTTTCAGCACCAATGCGTTCTTTACCAGCAAACATTTCAACAGCCACCAGCGTAAGACTATTGCTACCGTTTTTTAGATCGGTATCCGGTGTTAACTTCCAAATGCCAGTAACTTCATCCGCCACTGCACTGCCAAGGGTTTTGCCGGAAGCATCCTTGAGGTAAACAATAGCCCCTTTTTGTGCCTGACCAGTGAGCGTTGGGCGGCTGTCATCAGTGATATCTTTAGAATCAAAACTTCCTTGTTTATTACCCACATCATCATACATGTTCAGCAGTATCGGCGCTTCCGGTGGGGTAGTGTCAATCACCATAGAGAACTGCGACGTATCGGAAGAGTTACCTGCCAGATCAACGTAGCGAATTGCTACGCTGTAATCACCATCAGGGAACGGCGTTGACGCTTTCCAGCTCCACAAGCCGTTTGCATCAATGATCGTGGTAAAGGTCTGATTATTGATGGTGATAAACACTGTAGTGCCAACTTCATCAGGCAGTGGATTTTTGATACTGAACCCTGGATATGGTGTATCGTGTTCTATGGTGATGAGACTATTCATATCGGCCATGATGGAGTAAATCATTAGATAAAACCTTTTCTGATGTTTTGAAATTTTGGTGTTGAATAAAATTAAAATACAAGATGTTGCTTGCGGAGAGGCTCAGCAATCTATAAGTATTTTCAGCGATTAAGAATGGCCCGAACCTTTAACGACTTATACGAGAAATGTCTTGTAAGAAATCAGTTAAATAACGCCGTTATTAAAAAGATTGAACTAATGAGAGAATAGGTATAGCCAGAAGCTCTCGCGCTGAGAGAGTTAAGAAAAATTCTTACATTGTGTAGCGTTAATTAAATCAATCTTTACCCCCCTTCATTTGAGTTCATGCCGATGGTTTTTTAGGTTCTCTTATGACTGTTGTGCAAATGAACACACCTGTCTTGCTTTGAGCATCAGGGGTGGTTTTTTACAGAATTTTCATAAAGATTAAAGTTAAAAATAAATTATTAAATTGCCCGCCGTTCAACTGTAATTTTTCTGCCCTAAGCAAATTCATCCGCCCGTCATTGAGCCGTCACGGTGCTGTCATCTGACATGCGCAATGTAATCGCCATCCCGCAGCAAGCCCGCTGCGTTCCTCAACCAATGCGAATGAGGTATTGAGCGTGATGGAGATATCCAGACATCCGACCACTGTGTATCAGGCCGTTGCCGCCCAACTGGAGCAGGCGCTGCAGGAGCGCTATCGCTGCGGCGATTATCTGCCTTCTGAGCAACAGCTGGCCGATCACTACGAAGTTAATCGTCACACCTTGCGGCGCGCGGTTGATGAACTGGTCAACAAAGGCCTGCTGCAACGGCGTCACGGCGTGGGCATTTTGGTGCTGATGCGTCCTTACGACTATCCGCTGCATGCACAGGCGCGCTTCAGCCAGAACCTGATGGAGCAGGGCAGTCATCCCACCAGCGAGCGTCTGCTGGCGGTGCTGCGTCCGGCGAGCAGCGATGTGGCGAGCGCGCTGGGCGTCAACGAAGGTGACAACGTTATCCATTTACGCACGCTGCGCCGCGTCAATGGCGTGGCGGTGTGCGTCATCAACCACTTCCTGGCGGAACTCAGCTGGTGGCCGGCGCTGCAACAGTTTCACAGCGGTTCGCTGCACGACTTTATGCAGCAGCAGCTTGGCCTGAGCCTGACGCGCAGCCAAACCCGCATCAGCACGCGTCGCGCGCAGGCCAAAGAGTGCAAGCAGCTGGAGATTGCGCTGCAGTCGCCGCTGCTGTGCGTGCGCACCCTGAATAAACATAGCGACGGTCAGGTAGCGGAATACTCCGTCAGCCTGACGCGTGGCGACATGATTGAACTGACTCTGGAGCACGAATGACACAGCAAACAGCCCGCCAGCACTGGCTTTCGGTGCTGGCGCACAGTGAAGCCAGCCAGCTTGAGGCGCACTGGCAGCCGTTACGTATCAACGCTGATTTTGAACGCATCCGTCCGGCGGAAACCGGTTTGACCCGCCTGCAGGCGCGCATGGGCGGCAGCGGCAAGCGCTTCGTGATGGGCGATGCCACGGTGACGCGCGCGGTCGTGAAACTGCATGACGGCACGCTCGGCTTTAGCTACGTGCTGGGGCGTGACAAATCGCACGCCGAACGCTGCGCGCTGATTGATGCGCTGCTGCAACAGCCGGAAACCCAGGCGCTGTTACAGGAAAAATTGATTGCCCCGCTGGCGGCCCTGCGTGAAGAGCAGCGTCAGCTGCGCGCGCGTGAAATCGCCAGCTCCAAAGTGGATTTCTTTACGCTGGTTCGCGGAGATAACTGATGACTTTACTGGCAAGTTTTAACCATCCGGTGGCCGATGCCCAACGTGCCTTCCGCCGCATTCTCAAAGCGATGAGCGAGCCGGGCGTGATGGTATCGCTGCCGCTGCAACAGGGCTGGGGCGATCTCTCGCCGGCGGCCACGGCGGTGCTGTTGACGCTGGTCGATCAGGAGAGCGCGCTGTGGCTGGATGGCCGCATCGATAATGACGTGGTGCGCAGCAATCTGCGTTTCCACACCGGCGTGCCGATTGTCGATGAGCGCGATGCCCCCTTTGCGCTGACGCACGCGGCGGCCAATCCGGATCCGGCGCTGTTTGCTTCTGGCGATAACATGTCCCCGGAAAAAAGCACCACGCTGATTGTGGAAGTGCCGTCACTGAGCGGTGGCTTAACGCTGCGCCTGTCGGGGCCCGGCTTACGTGAGCCGCGCGCCGTTGCGCCGCAGCTGCCGGAAGCGATTCTGCATTATTTGCGCGAGCGTCCGCATCCGTTCCCACAGGGGGTGGATCTGATTTTCACCTGCGGTGAAGCGATGATGGCGCTGCCACGCACCACCGACGTGGAGGTGTGCTGATGTACGTTGCGGTCAAAGGGGGCGAAAAGGCGATAGCCAGCGCCCATCAGCTGCAGGCCGATCTGCGCCGTGGCGATCGCGAGGTCGCCGAATTGGGCTGCGATCAGGTCGCGCAACAGTTGGGTTTAGCGGTCGATCGCGTGATGACCGAAGGCGGCATCTACGATCCGCAACTGGCGGCGTTAGCGATCAAACAGGCGAGCGGCGACCTGGTGGAAGCGATCTTTCTGCTGCGCGCCTATCGCACCACGCTGCCGCGCCTCGCCGATAGCCTGGCGCTGGCAACCGCTGAGATGCGCATCGAACGCCGTATCTCGGCGGTTTACAAAGATTTGCCGGGCGGCCAGGTGCTCGGCCCAACCTACGATTACAGCCATCGTCTGCTCGATTTTACGCTGCTGGCGAATGGCGAAACGCCTGCCGCACCGCGCGACGATCAGGCGCTGCCACAACGTTGTCCGCACGTGTTCAGCATGATGACGGCGGAAGGATTGGCGGCACGCGAAGAGGATGACGGCAGCGAGCCGTGCGACATCACCCGCGAACCGCCAGGTTATCCGGCCACGCGCGCCGCACGGCTGCAACAGCTGGTGCGCGGCGACGAAGGTTTCCTGTTGGCGCTCGGCTACTCAACGCAGCGCGGCTACGGCCGCAACCATCCATTCGCCGGTGAAATTCGTACCGGTTATCTCAGCGTGTCAATCTGCCCGGAAGAGTTGGGCTTTGAGATTGAGATTGGCGAAATCCTGCTGACCGAATGCGAGATGGTGAACGGCTTCACCACTGAAACCGATCTCGCGCCGCACTTTACGCGCGGTTACGGCCTGGTGTTTGGCCGTTCCGAGCGTAAAGCGATGGCGATGGCGCTGGTGGATCGCGCGCTGCAGGCACCGGAGTACCACGAACGCATTGCCGGTCCGGCGCAGGACGAAGAGTTTGTGCTGTCACATGCCGACAACGTGGAAGCGGCGGGCTTTGTCTCGCATCTGAAACTGCCGCACTACGTCGATTTCCAGGCGGAGCTTGAGCTGCTGAAACAACTGCGCCAACCGCATCAGGAGCAGAACCATGAGTGAGTTAACCGGCTACAACAACGGTTATCTGGATGAGCAGACCAAACGCACCATCCGCCGCGCCATTCTGAAGGCGGTGGCGATCCCCGGTTATCAGGTGCCGTTTGCCGGACGCGAAATGCCGATGCCTTACGGCTGGGGCACCGGCGGCATTCAGATCACCGCCAGCATCATTGGCGATGTCGATGTGCTGAAAGTGATCGATCAGGGCGCGGATGACACCACCAACGCGGTATCGATTCGTCGCTTCTTCCAGCGCGTCAGCGGCGCGGCCACCACCGAAGCGACCCGTGACGCCACGCTGATCCAGACGCGTCACCGCATTCCGGAAACGCCGCTCGAGGAAGATCAGATTTTGATTTTCCAGGTGCCAATTCCTGAGCCGCTGCGCTTTATCGAACCGCGTGAGACCGAAACCCGCACCATGCACGCGCTGGAGGAGTACGGCATCATGCAGGTGAAACTGTATGAAGATATCGCCCGCTTCGGCCATATCGCCACCACCTATGCCTATCCGGTGAAGGTCAACGATCGCTACGTGATGGATCCGTCGCCGATCCCTAAATTCGACAACCCCAAGATGCACATGATGCCGGCGCTGCAGCTGTTTGGTGCCGGACGTGAGAAACGCATCTATGCGCTGCCGCCGTACACCAAAGTGGAAAGCCTCGACTTCGACGATCACCCGTTCAGCGTGCAGCAGTGGGAAGAACCCTGCGCGCTGTGCGGTTCGCGCCACAGCTACCTCGACGAGGTGGTGATGGATGACGCCGGTACGCGCATGTTTGTCTGCTCCGATACCGATTTTTGCCACCAGCAGCAGGAACAACAGCATGCACAGTGAACAGCCGCTGCTTGCGGTCAACCATCTCACCCACCTTTACGCGCCCGGCAAAGGGTTTGAAGAGGTGAGTTTTGAGCTCTATCCCGGCGAAGTGTTAGGCATTGTCGGGGAATCCGGATCGGGTAAAACCACGCTGTTGCGCAGCCTGTCGGCACGCTTAGCGCCGCAGCAGGGCAACATTCTTTATCGCGCACAGGATCTCTATCAGCTGAGTGAGAGCGATCGCCGCCGCTTGCTGCGCACCGAATGGGGCGTGGTGCATCAGCATCCGCTCGACGGTTTGCGTCCGCAGGTGACGGCGGGTGGCAACATAGGCGAGCGGCTGATGGCGGTGGGCCATCGTCATTACGGTGATATTCGTCAAGAGGCGATGCGCTGGCTGCAGGATGTGGAGATCCCCGCTAATCGCATCGACGATCTGCCCACCACCTTTTCGGGCGGTATGCAGCAGCGTTTGCAGATTGCCCGCAACCTGGTGACGCAGCCGACGCTGGTGTTTATGGATGAGCCAACCGGCGGGCTGGATGTGTCGGTGCAGGCGCGCCTGCTGGATCTGCTGCGCACGCTGGTGCGCGAGTTGAATCTGGCGGTGGTGATTGTGACGCACGATCTCGGCGTGGCGCGTTTGCTGGCGCATCGCCTGCTGGTGATGAAGCAGGGCCGCGTGGTGGAGAGCGGGTTGACCGACCGGGTGCTGGACGATCCGCATCATCCGTATACGCAGCTGCTGGTTTCATCGGTGTTGAGTTGAGCGCGGGTGCGGACATTAACCAGGTCGCCATGAATGACGTGTCCAATGCAACCGTATTGCCCGTAGGGTCGCCATTTATGGCGACCTTCTCAAAGACCAGCACAACCATCAAAACCATCAGGACATCACTATGCAACCTTTATTGCGCGTAGAGCATCTGAGCAAAACCTTTGTGCTGCACAACCAAAGCAGCGCTGCGCTGCCGGTATTGCAGGACGCCAACCTTGAAGTCAGCGGCGGCGAATGCGTGGTGCTGCATGGCCGTTCCGGCAGCGGAAAATCCACGCTGCTTCGCGCGCTGTACGGCAACTATCAAGCCAACAGCGGCCACATCTGGCTGCAACATCAGGGCGAATGGATCGACATGGCCAACGCGCCCGCCCGCCAGATTCTGGCGATTCGCTGCCACACCGTCGGCTGGGTCAGCCAGTTTTTGCGCGTCATCCCACGCGTGCCCACGCTGGAGATCGTCATGCAACCGCTGCTGGAGCGCGGCACCGAACGCGCCTTCTGCGAAAAACGCGCCAAAGAGCTGCTGACGCGCCTCAATGTGCCGGAGCGTTTATGGTCACTGGCGCCGTCCACCTTCTCGGGCGGCGAGCAGCAGCGCGTCAACATCGCACGCGGCTTTATCGCCGACTATCCGGTGTTGCTACTGGATGAGCCAACCGCCTCGCTCGACAGCGCCAACAGCGCTGCAGTGGTGGAATTGATTGAACAGGCGCGCGCCCGCGGTGCCGCCATTGTCGGAATTTTCCATGACGAAGCGGTGCGCGCACGCGTGGCCGATCGCCTGCACGTCATGCAGCCAATGCAAGCAGGAGCAGAAGCATGATCGTCAACAACGTCCAGCTGGTGCTGGAAACCGAAGTGGTAACGGGATCGCTGGAAATCCGTGACGGACGCATCGCCAGCTTTAGCGATAGCGTCAGCCAACAGCCGGGCGCGCTGGATGGCGAAAACGCCTTCCTGCTGCCGGGTTTGGTGGAGCTGCACACCGATAATCTCGACAAGTTCTTTGCGCCACGTCCGAAGGTGGATTGGCCAGCCTATTCGGCGATGAGCAGCCACGATGCGCTGATGGCCGCCAGCGGCATCACCACGGTGCTGGATGCGATTGGCGTCGGCGACGTCCGCGATGGCGGCCATCGTCTGGATAATCTCACCAAAATGATCGACGCGATTCAGGACAGCAATCGCAAAGGCATTAACCGCGCCGATCACCATTTGCATCTGCGCTGCGAGCTGCCGCACAACACCACGCTGCCGCTATTTGAAGCGCTGATCAACACGCCGGAGCTGTCGCTGGTGTCGCTGATGGATCATTCGCCGGGCCAGCGCCAGTACGCCTCGCTGGAGATGTATCGCACCTATTATCAGGGCAAATATCAGCTCAACGACGAGCAGATGGATCAGTTTGAGCGTGAGCAGCTGGCGCTGGCCGCCGAGTTCTCCACGCCTAACCGCAACGCCATCGCCAGCTTGTGCCGTTCACGCGGCATTCCGCTGGCCAGCCACGATGATGCCACGGCGGCGCACGTCGCCGAATCGCATGATGTTGGCAGCGCTATCGCCGAATTCCCTACCACGCTGGAGGCGGCACGCGCATCACGCGACTGCGGCATGCAGGTGCTGATGGGCGCGCCCAACATCGTGCGCGGCGGCTCGCACTCCGGCAACGTCGCGGCGGCAGAACTCGCCAGCCACGGCCTGCTGGATATTCTCTCCTCCGACTACTATCCCGCCAGCTTGCTCGATGCGGTGTTCCGGCTGGTGGCCGATGAGCGCAATACGCTGACGCTGCCGCAGGCCGCCGCGCTGGTGACCAGCAATCCGGCGCGGGCGATTGGTCTGCACGATCGCGGCCGCATCGCCGAAGGACTGCGTGCTGATTTGGTGCTGGCGCATACCGATCATGGTCATTCGCACATTCGTCACGTCTGGTCGCAAGGCAAGCGGATGTTCTGATGGCGCGCCTGATCTGGCTTACCGGGCCTTCGGGCTCGGGAAAAGACAGCCTGCTGAACGCGCTGCGCGAAGCGCCGCCGGAGAATCTGCTGATCGCCCATCGCTACATCACGCGCGCCGCCGATGCGGGCGGCGAAAACCATGTGGCGCTGAGCGAAGCCGAGTTTCGACGGCGTGAGGCGCTGGGTTTGTTCGCCGTCAGCTGGCAGGCGCACGGCATGTATTACGGGCTGGGCGAGGAGATCGATCTGTGGCTGGCGCGCGGGATGAATGTGCTGGTGAACGGTTCGCGCCTGCATCTGCCGATGGTGCAGCAGCATTACGGCACGCAGCTGCTGCCGCTGGTGTTACAGGTTTCGCCAGCGGTGCTGGAAGCGCGTTTGCGGCAGCGTGGGCGCGAGTCAGAAGCGGAGATCGCGCAACGGCTGGCGCGTGCCGCCGAACCGCTGCCCGCGCACTGTTATGCGTTGAATAACGATGGCGCGTTGAGCACTACGCTCGAACATTTACGGCGGCTCATTGTTTCGTAGGGTCGCCATTCATGGCGACCTGGTGCATCGGTGTAATGAGGTCACCATAAATGGCGACCCTACGCTGTCACTGTTTAATCATTTTACTGTCATCAAGCTTTCATCCGCTTTGCCCGTAATAGCGTGCAATCAACACCTCAGAAGAGATGGAGTGCAACATGGCACAGGCATTACTGAAAACCGTGGTCGACAATCCATTCCCGCCGATTATCGGGCAGGGCAACAAAGTGCTGTCGGTGCAGGGATTGTGCAAAGCGTACGGCGCCAACCAGGTGCTGGATAACGTCAGCTTCGATCTGCATGCGGGCGAGCTGGTGGCGGTGATTGGTCGCTCGGGCGCAGGCAAATCGACACTGTTACACATGCTCAACGGCACCATCAGCGCTTCGCAGGGCGCGATCTTCAGCAATCGCCACGGCGAAGTGGATCGCGATGTGGTGACGCTGAACAGCCGCCAGATGCGCGAGTGGCGCAGCGAATGCGGCATGATCTTCCAGGACTTCTGTCTGGTGCCGCGCCTCGACGTGCTGACCAACGTGCTGCTGGGTCGTTTAAGCCAGACCTCGACGCTGAAATCGTTCTTCAAAGTCTTCTCCGAAACCGACCGCGCCCGCGCAATCGAACTGCTGCAGTGGATGAACATGCTGCCGCAGGCGCTGCAGCGTGCGGAAAACCTTTCCGGCGGCCAGATGCAGCGCGTAGCGATTTGCCGGGCGCTGATGCAGAACCCGCGCATTTTGCTGGCGGACGAACCGGTGGCGTCACTCGATCCGAAAAACACCAAGCGCATCATGGACGTGCTGCGTCAGGTGAGCGAGCAGGGCATCAGCGTGATGGTGAACCTGCACTCAATTGAATTGGTAAAAAGCTACTGCACCCGCGTGATCGGTATTCAGCGCGGCAAAGTGCTGTTTGATGGACATCCTTCCCGGTTGACCGACGGCCTGATGCATGAGCTGTACGGCGACGAAATTAACCAGCTCCACTAACTCCCACGGCAAGAGAAAACCTAAGAATGAAACTGACTTCTTTAGCTTTACTGACTATTGCGATGGCATTTGGCGCAAACGCAGCGGATGCACCAAAAGAGTTGAACCTCGGGATTCTTGGCGGCCAGAACGCCACGCAGCAGATTGGTGATAACCAATGCGTGAAAGATTTCTTCGATAAAGAGCTGCAGGTGGATACCAAACTGCGCAACTCGTCTGACTATTCAGGCGTGATTCAAGGCTTGCTGGGCAACAAAATCGACTTAGTGCTGAGCATGTCGCCCGCCTCGTTTGCCTCGGTTTACCTGCAGAACCCGAAAGCGGTGGATGTGGTGGGCATCGTGGTGGACGACAAAGACGGTTCGCAGGGTTATCACTCGGTGGTGATCGTTAAAGCCGACAGCCCGTACAAAAAGCTGGAAGACCTGAAAGGTAAATCGTTTGGCATGGCCGATCCGGATTCCACTTCCGGCTTCCTGATGCCGAACCAGGCGTTCAAGAAAGAGTTTGGCGGCACGGTTGACGATAAGTACAACAACACCTTCTCCAGCGTCACCTTCTCCGGCGGCCACGAGCAGGACATCCTCGGTGTGCTTAACGGCCAGTTCGAAGGCGCGGTGACCTGGACGTCGCTGATTGGCGACCGCGAAACTGGTTATACCTCAGGTGCCTTTGGTCGTTTGATTCGTATGGATCATCCGGACCTGATGAAGCAGATCCGCATCATCTGGCAGTCGCCGCTGATCCCGAACGGCCCGATTCTGGTCAGCAACAATCTGCCCGCTGACTTCAAAGCGAAAGTGGTGGCAACCATCAAGAAACTGGATAAAGAAGATCACGGCTGCTTTGTTAAAGCGGTTGGCGGCACCCAGCACATCGGCCCAGCTACCGTGGCGGATTACCAGAATATCATTGATATGAAGCGTGATTTGATGAAGGGTACGCGCGGTTAATTTAGTTGGTGCTGGCTGTCCCCCTCCTCGGTCGGTGCTGGCTGTCACCCATCCCGGCCTTCCCCCACAAGTGGGGGAAGGAGATGCTGCCACATGCAACTTCAGAGCTGCATTTTGCACTATCTTCCTCCCCCATTAATGGGGGAGGACCGAGGAGGGGGACAGCGAGCACAACCCAGCAAGCACCCTCCAGCGAGCACCCTCCAGCACGCCCCCCCAACCAACAGGAATCCTCCCTTGACCGATTTCGAACACTACTACCAACGCATCCGCCGCCAGCAAAAGCGCGACTCGCTGCTGTGGTCGCTGCTGTTACTGGCGCTCTATCTGGCCGCGGGCAAGATGGCGGAATTTAACCTGCTTACCGTCTGGCAGTCGCTGCCACACTTTTTCGATTACATCGGCGAAACGCTGCCGGTGCTGCATCTCCCGCTGCTGTTCGCCGATGGCAAAACCGAGGGTTCGCTGGCCTATTGGGGCTATCGTCTGCATTTCCAGCTGCCGCTAATCTGGGAAACCTTACAACTGGCGCTGTCGTCCACCATCATAGCTGTGGCGGTGGCTGGCGTGCTGGCGTTCTTCGCCGCCGACAACACCCAAACGCCGCGCAGCCTGCGCATGGCGATCCGCGCGTTTGTCGCCTTCCTGCGCACCATGCCCGAACTGGCGTGGGCGGTGATGTTCGTGATGGCGTTTGGCATTGGGGCCATTCCTGGCTTCCTCGCGCTGGCGCTGCACACCGTCGGCAGCCTGACCAAACTGTTCTACGAAGCGATTGAGAGCGCCTCGGATAGACCGGTGCGCGGCCTCGCGGCGTGCGGTGCCAGCAAACTGCAGCGCATGCGCTTTGCCTTCTGGCCGCAGGTCAAACCAACGTTTCTCTCCTACAGCTTTATGCGTCTGGAGATCAACTTCCGTTCCTCCACCATCCTCGGGTTGGTCGGTGCGGGCGGTATCGGGCAAGAGCTGATGACCAATATCAAACTCGATCGATACGATCAGGTCAGCATTACGCTGTTGCTGATCATTGTGGTGGTGTCGCTGCTGGATACGCTGTCCGGCTGGCTGCGTCGTCGCGTAGTGGAAGGAGACGCAGCATGATCGCCTTAGCGCCGGATGTCGCCAAACTCAAGCAGGAGCATGCCGCCCTGTTTGCCGCGCAGCACCGCTATCTGCGCCGCGTTGCGCTGGTAGCGCTAGCCATTGCGCTCTATTACCTGTTCTTTTTCGAGTTCTTTGGCATTGAGTGGAGCCGTTTTCTCATCGGCTGCCAGCAGCTCAGTCGCTATTTCCTGCGTATGTTTGTCTGGCAGGATTTCCTCAACTGGCCGTTTGGTTACTACTTCACGCAGGTTGGGATTACGCTGGCGATTGTGTTTTCCGGCACGCTGACCGCTTCACTGATCGCTTTGCCGGTCTCGTTTCTGGCGGCACGCAACGTGATGCACGATCCGCTGACGCGACCGATTTCGCTGGTAGTGCGTCGCGTGCTGGATGTGCTGCGCGGCATCGATATGGCGATTTGGGGGCTGATCTTCGTGCGCGCCGTCGGCATGGGGCCGCTGGCTGGCGTGCTAGCGATAGTGATGCAGGATGTCGGCCTGCTCGGCAAACTCTATGCTGAAGGGCACGAAGCGGTGGAGCGTTCGCCGAGTCGCGGCCTCAGCGCGGTAGGCGCGAACAGCCTGCAAAAACATCGCTACGGCATTTTCACCCAATCGTTCCCGACCTTCCTCGCGCTCAGCCTGTATCAGATTGAGTCCAACACCCGTTCAGCGGCGGTGCTGGGTTTCGTTGGCGCAGGTGGCGTCGGCCTGGTGTATGCCGAGAACATGCGTTTGTGGAACTGGGATGTGGTGATGTTCCTGACCCTGATTCTGGTGGCGGTGGTGATGATCATGGATGTTGTCTCCAGCAAGCTGCGTAAACGTTACATCACGGGGAAAGGGGTGCCGTTGTGGCAGCCTGCCGCGCGCGACTAAGTCGTTCACTGCGCTGCCAGGCGCGCTCCAGCGCCTGCACCAGCTGCGCCTGATGCCAGGGTTTCGCCAGCCGCTCACACAGCGGCAGCGTGACCTGCGTCTGGCGCAGATCCTGACCGCTGATCAACACCGTTGCCAGATGCGGCCACTGCGCCTGCGCCTGACGAATCACATCCGCGCCGTTAATGCCGCCCGGCAGCATCAAATCACTGATTAACAGATCGATATCCGGCGTCTGGCGCAGCAGCCTCAGCGCGCTTTCGCCGTCGCCACACTCCAGCGTCAGATAACCCAGTTGATGCAGATGTTCGCACAGCGTTTGTCGCACCGTCGGTTCATCATCCAGCACCAACACCAGCCGATCGTTGCTGGCCTGCGGCACCAGCGGCGGCGGCACGCTAAGCGGTTGCGCCGCTTCGGGCGCGCGCGGTAATAACAGCCGCACGGTGGTGCCTTGTCCCGGCGCGGTTTCCAGCTCAATCTGGCCGCCGGATTGCCGCACAAAGCCATACACCATCGATAAGCCCAAACCGCTGCCGCTGCCGATGGCTTTGGTGGTGAAGAACGGCTCGAACACCTGTTCACGCACCTCGGCCGACATGCCGCAGCCGTGATCGATCACTTCAATGGTGACGCGATCGCGCTTGCCGTCGGCTTCCTGTTTACGCTGATTCCAGATACGCAGGCGGATTTCGCCGCTCTGCTGCGCCATCGCATCGCGCGCGTTGACCACCAGATTGATCAGCGCGTTCTCCAGCTGTCCGGCATCGATCCACGCTGGCCAGCCGGGACGCTGCGCATCAATCACCAACTGCTGGCCGGGCAGCAGCGCGTGCTGCAGCAGTGAATGCAGATTATCCACCAGCTCCACCACCGAAACGGCGCGCGGAAAGAGCGCCTGCTTGCGCGAGAAAGCCAGCAAGCGCTGCGTCAGCTGCGCCGCGCGGTCGGCGGCCTGACGTGCACGTTCGATGCGGCTGGCGAGCGTGCCGGGCGGTAGCTGATCGACGGTTAACGCCAGGCTGCCAATGATCACCGCCAGCAGATTATTGAAGTCGTGCGCCAGTCCGCCGGTCAGCTGTCCCACCGCTTTCATCTTCTGGCTGTGCAGCAGCGCTTCCTCCAGCGCCTTGCGCGTGGTGCGCTCCAGCACGGTATTTACCATGCCGCGCCGTGGCACCGGACTGAAGCGCAACTCCAGCGTGCGTCCATCCGCCAGCCGCACTTCCTGCGCATCGGCTAATCCGTTGAGCTCGACATCAACGCGTTTTAATAGCTGCTGATAGTGCAAACCGCGATGCAGTTCGCGCGGCGCGATGCCGAGCAGCTCGGCATATTGCGCATTCCACACCACCAGCTGACCGCCGTTATCGAACAGCGCAAAGCCGTCGCGCATGGCGAGAAAGGTCGATTCCAGCTGGTTGCTTTTCTCTTTTAGCAGGCGCGAAGTGTGCGCCAGCGACGCGGTATTGCGCGCAAACACGTTGAAGGCGCGCGCCAGATCGCCCAGCTCATCGCGCCGCGCCAGGCCCGGCACGTTGACGCTCTTTTCACCCTGCGCCAGCCGCGTCATGGCGTGGGCGATGGCGGTCAGACTCGAACCGAGATTGCGGTAAATGTAGTAACCGGCGTAACCGGTGATCAGCAGCGCCAGCAACATAAACAGGCCGATAAAGCCGATGATCGAATCCAGCTCTTCATGCGTCACCGCGCTGCGTGCGTCACTCTGTTGCGCCACCAGCTGCACGTAATGGGTAATGTCGTCGTTGAGCATCGCCACCAGCGCTTTGATGCGATAGGTAGCGTAGGCAATAGCGATATCGCTTTGCTCCAGCTGCTGCGCCACCGGCTGCAAATCCGTGCTGGTGGCGATCAGCCGCTGCACCTGGGTATTCAGCACACCGTTAAGCCTTAACATTTGCCACTGGCGCAGCACGGAAGGCAATTGCTGCACTGCGGCCTGCGGCGCGCTGGATTGAATCGCCACGCTGAATAAGCTGTGGGTTTGCTGGCGCAGCGTGGCAGAAGGGGAATCGGTGCGCGTAAGCAGGTCAATGCGATTGAGTAACAGCTGCGATTGCCACAAGCCGCTCAGCATCACGTTGCGCTGCAGATGGCGCTGATGCCCGGCGCGCAGCAATTGATTAATGGTTTGTTCCAGCGTCTGGCTGCGCTCACGAATACGCGCTAGCAGCTGCGGCTGCTGTGCCGCCAGCGGCGCACTTGCCAGCAAGCTCAGCGACTGTTGCAGTTCCCGCTGCGTTTGCTGCAGGCGCGCCGATTCACTCTGATACTCCAGCGCGCCGACCACCTGCGATAACCGCACCGCCGCAATGGCCACATTGGCGGTGTCACGCGCCAGCGCCAGGCTGCCGTTCATATCGGCCAGCGTTTGTGCCTGCGCCTGTTCCTGAATGTGACCTGCGTGGCGAAATCCAAAAATCGCGACCAGGCTCACCGCCAGCGTCACCGACATCACCAGCAGATTAAACAGCAGCAGGCGACTGCGCGCGCCCGCGTGCCAGTGCAGACTGTGACTCATGGCTGCCACTCCTTACCGCTCAACTGCTGGCGAGTATAGAAGCGCGATCGGGGCGAAATATGACAAATATGAATGGCCGCTGACATTTTCCATTTATCTAAGCAGGTTTTACTCGCTGCAACCTTTGCCAGCAGGAGTCTGTAAATGGATGCCACACCGATACTCTCCATGCGGGGAATCACCCGACGCTTCGGCAACTTCTATGCGCTCAAGGGCGTGGATCTCACGGTCTGGCCCGGTGAAGTGCATGCGCTGATGGGCGAAAACGGCGCGGGCAAAAGTACATTGATGAAAATTCTGGCCGGTGCCTATACCGCCAGCAGCGGGGAAATTCTTATCGACGGCCAGCCGTATGTCATAAAAGGCCCAAAAGAGGCGTTGGCGGCGGGCATCACCTTGATTTATCAGGAGATCAATCTGGCACCCAATCTGACGGTGGCGGAGAACATCTTTCTCGGCAGTGAAATCACTCGCGTAGGTCTGGTGAAGCGTCGCCAGATGGCGGAAGAGGCGCAGCGGGTGATTGATCGTTTGGGTGCGCAGTTCAGCGCCACCGATCTCGTGAGCCGCCTGAGCATTGCCGAGCAGCAGCAGGTGGAAATTGCCCGCGCGCTGCACCGCAACAGCCGCATTCTGGTGATGGATGAGCCGACTGCCGCACTCTCCAACCGTGAAACCGAGCAGCTGTTTGCGCTGATTAAACGGCTACGCAGCGAAGGCATGGCGATCATCTACATCAGCCATCGCATGGCGGAAGTGTATGAGCTGTCGGATCGCGTTAGCGTGCTGCGCGACGGGCAGTACGTTGGCAGCCTGACGCGCGAGCAGCTCAACGCCAGCGAGCTGGTGCGCATGATGGTCGGGCGTCCGCTCAGCGATCTGTTCAACAAAGACCGCAACATTCCGCTCGGCGACATCCGTCTCGCCGTCAATCACCTGTGCGACAAACACAAAGTGCATCCCAGCAGCCTGTCGGTGCGTGCTGGCGAGATCGTTGGTCTTGCCGGACTGGTCGGCGCCGGGCGCAGCGAACTGGCGCAGCTGATTTTTGGCGTGCATCAACCGAGCGGCGGTGAGATCTGGATCGACGGCGTGAAAGTGCAGATTCACTCGCCGCGCGACGCCATCGCACGCGGCATCGGTTTTCTCACCGAGAACCGCAAAGAGCAGGGCTTGTTCCTTGAACTGGCGGCGCAGGACAACATTGTGATGGCGACGCTGGAGCGCGATGCCAGCTACGGCCTGCTCAATCGGCGCAAAGGGCAGAAGATTGCCAGCGAGGCGATTGATGCGCTGAACATCCGCGTGCCGCATGCGCAGGTGCGCGCGGGCGGTTTATCCGGCGGCAATCAGCAGAAGCTGCTGATTTCACGCTGGGTGGCGATTGCGCCGCGCATCCTGATTCTCGATGAGCCGACGCGCGGCGTTGATGTCGGCGCCAAAAGCGAAATCTACCGCATGATGCAGCAGATGGCGCAGCAGGGCGTGGCGATTTTAATGATCTCCAGCGAGTTACCGGAAGTGGTGGGCATGAGCGACCGCGTCTATGTGATGCGGGAAGGCGCCATCGCCGGTGAGTTGAGCGGGGCAGAGATTAGCCAGGAAAACATTATGACACTGGCCACCGGCGCGCAGCCGGTTCAGGCCTGAGGAGAGCACAATGACCAGTGAATCCGCACGCGTAAAAAGTCCCACCCTCAAGCGCGCGTTAATGAGCGACCTGCTGCAAACCGTCGGCATCCTGCCGATTCTAATCCTGATCGTGGCGGTATTTGGCTTTGTCACGCCTAACTTCTTCACCGAGGGCAATCTGCTCAACATTACGCGTCAGGCCTCGATCAACATCGTGCTGGCGGCGGGCATGACCTTTGTCATTCTCACCGGCGGCATCGATTTGTCGGTGGGCTCGATGCTCGGTACCACGGCGGTGGTGGCGATGGCGGTATCGCTCGATCCGGCGTTTGCGTCACTGACGATTCCGGCGGCGTTAGGTGCCGGGCTGATTATGGGCTTGTTCAACGGCATTCTGGTGGCGTGGGCAGGGCTACCGCCCTTTATTGTCACGCTCGGCACCTACACCGCGATGCGCGGCGCGGCTTATCTGCTGGCGAACGGCACCACGGTGATTAACTCCGACATCAACTTTGAGTGGATAGGCAACGGCTACCTCGGGCCGGTGCCGTGGCTGATCATCATCGCCTTTGCGGTGATAGCGCTGTGCTGGTTCATTCTGCGCCGCACCACCTTGGGTGTGCACATTTATGCCGTCGGCGGCAACGTGCAGGCGGCGCGGTTGACCGGCATCAAGGTCAGCGTGGTGCTGTTGTTTGTCTACGCCATGAGCGGTTTGCTGTCGGGGCTGGCCGGATTGATGAGCGCCTCGCGGCTCTACAGCGCCAACGGCAATCTTGGCGTCGGCTATGAGCTGGATGCGATAGCGGCGGTGATCCTCGGTGGCACCAGCTTTGTCGGCGGCATCGGCACCATCACCGGCACGCTGATTGGCGCGCTGATTATCGCCACCCTGAATAACGGCATGACGCTGATGGGCGTCTCCTATTTCTGGCAGTTAGTGATTAAGGGCGCGGTGATCATTATCGCGGTGTTAATCGATAAGTACCGGACGCGGCATCACGTGGGTTGAGTTACTAGGTGCTGGCTGTTTTAGAAGGTGCTGGCTGTCCCAGACTGTGCTGGCTGTCCCCCTCCTCGGTCCTCCCCCACAAGTGGGGGAGGAAGATGCTGCCATATGCTCGTACTGAAGCTGCATGTGGCAACGTCTCCTTCCCCCGCTTGCGGGGGAAGGCCGGGATGGGGGACAGCGAGCACTAATCATAAAAACCAAAAAGCAGGAGAACATCGACTATGCGTTTTAATCCGATTCTAACCGGACTGCTGGCGGCTACGCTTCTGAGCGCGCCATTGGTGCAGGCCAAAGAGCTGAAATCCATTGGTGTGACCGTCGGCGATCTCGCCAACCCGTTCTTCGTGCAGATCACCAAAGGTGCGGAGCTGAAAGCGCGTGAACTGGCGGGCGACAAAGTCAACGTAACGCTGGTCTCCAGCGGCTACGATCTCGGCCAGCAGGTGGGGCAGATTGACAACTTCATCGCCGCTAAAGTGGACATGATCATCCTTAACGCCGCCGATTCCAAAGGTATCGCGCCCGCGGTAAAACGTGCGCGTGATGCCGGGATTGTGGTGGTGGCGGTCGACGTGGCGGCAGACGGCGCTAACGCCACTATCACCTCCGATAACACCGCCGCTGGCGCCATGGCGTGTAAATACATCTCCGACCGCCTGAAGGCCAAAGGCAACGTGGTGATCATCAATGGACCGCCGGTTTCTGCGGTGCAGAACCGTGTCGAAGGCTGCATGACCGAGCTGAAAACCCATCCGGACATCAAGCTGCTCTCCTACAACCAGAACGCCAAAGGCAGCCGCGAAGGTGGCCTCGAAGTGATGACCGGCCTGCTGTCGGCCAATCCGAAGATCGATGCAGTGTTCGCGATTAACGACCCAACGGCGATTGGTGCCGATCTGGCGGCGAAACAGGCGCAACGCAATGAGTTCTTTATTGTCGGCGTCGATGGATCGCCAGACGGTGAAGAGGCGCTGAAACGCAAAGGCTCGCTGTTCGTGGCCACGCCAGCGCAGGACCCGCAGGTGATGGCGGCGAAAGCGGTGGAGATCGGCTATGACATCCTGCAGGGCAAGCCCGCGCCAGATAAGCCGGTGCTGATTCCGGTGACGATGATCGATCGTAACAGCGTCAGCAGCTACAAAGGCTGGACGGTGAAGTAAGCAGCCGCTGTCCCTCACCCTAACCCTCTCCCATAAATGGGAGAGGGGACAAATAGCGCCCTCTCCTGCTTGCGGGAGAGGGCTGGGGTGAGGGCCAGCGTGCACTCACCCAAAGGAGGAGAAGATGCAACGCTCAGAAGTGAATGCGATCCTACAACGCACCCGCGAATTCTTTATGCGTCAGGATGTGCATCTGCCGCCGTGGGCCGATTACGGCCTCAGCCAGTGGCGCGCGCTCGATAAACATGACGCCGATGAACTGCTGGCGCTGCATCTTGGCTGGGATGTCACCAGCTTCGGCGCTGACGATTTCAATCAAACCGGTTTAACCCTGTTCACACTGCGCAACGGTTCGCGGGGTGGCCAGCCGTGGGCCAAACCTTATGCCGAAAAAATCATGCATGTGCGCGAAGGGCAGGTCACGCCGCTGCATTATCACCCGCAAAAGATGGAAGACATTATCAATCGCGGCGGCGGCAATCTGATCGTCACGCTGCATAACCGTGCGGGCAATCAGCTGGCTGATACGGCGGTTAACGTCACACTCGATGGCATCCGCCAAACCCACGCCGCCGGTTCGCAGCTGCGTTTATCGCCGGGCGAAAGCGTTACCTTGTTGCCGGGCATCTGGCACAGCTTTTGGGGCGAAGAGGGCTACGGCGATGTGCTGGTGGGTGAAGTCTCGATGCCCAATGACGACGAACACGACAATGTGTTTCTCACGCCGCTGGCGCGCTTCAATCCGCTGGATGAAGATGAAGCACCGCGCTGGCTGCTGTGTAACGAATATCACCGCTGGCTGGCCTAAAGGAGCCTGATATGGCACTGATTTCACTGGCGCAGGGTTTGGCCCATGCGCAACAGAACGGCTACGCGCTTGGCGCGTTTAACGTCCTCGACACCCACTTCCTGCGCGCGCTCTACCAGGCGGCTGAGCGGCAGCGATCGCCGTTTATTATCAGCATCGCCGAAGTGCATTTTAAGTATGTCAGCCTCGAGCATTTGGTCGCCGCGGTGCGCACCGAAGCGGCGCTGCACGCTATTCCGGTGGTGCTGCATCTCGATCATGGCCTGCATTTTGAGGCGGTGATGCAGGCGATTCGCCTTGGTTTCACCTCGGTCATGTTCGATGGCTCGACGCTCAGCTACGAAGAAAATGTGCGCCAGACGCGCGAAGTGGTGAAGATGTGTCACGCACTCGGCGTGTCGGTGGAAGCCGAACTCGGTGCGGTGGGCGGCGATGAAGGCGGTGCGCTGTTTGGCGAGGCCGACAGCGATAAATTTACCGATCCGGCACAGGCCGCTGATTTTGTGCACTCCACCGGCATTGATTGCCTGGCGGTGGCGATTGGCAATGCGCACGGCAAATACAAAGGCGAACCCAAACTCGACTTCGACCGGCTGGCAGCGATTCGTTCGACGGCCGGCATTCCGCTGGTGCTGCATGGCGGTTCCGGCATTAGCGACGCGGATTTCCGCCGCGCCGTCAGCCTTGGCATCAACAAAATCAATTTCTATACCGGCATGTCGCAGGCGGCGCTCGGGGCGATTGAAGCGCAGATCGTCCAACGCGATGCGCGCTACGACGCCTTTGCTGAGTTGCTGATGGCGGTAGAGCGCGACATCGCCAACGTGGTGGCGCAGCAGATGCAGGTATTCGGCAGCGCCGGGAGGGCATAACCGCATGGTGCGTAACGGAATCATCGGTGCCGGCAGCATGCTGGTGGATCACGTGCAGCGCATCAGCCACTGGCCGGAACAAGGCTGGTTAACGGAGATTCAGCACAGCGAGAAGTGCAGCGGCGGCGCGGCGCTCAATGTGCTGTTTACGCTGGCGCGCATGCAGCTGAATCTGCCGCTGGCGGGCGTCGGCATGGTGGGTGAGGACAGCGACGGCGACTACATCCTGCAACTGCTGGACGATCATCACATCGACCGTCATTTTGTGCAGCGCACCGCGAGCATCAACACGGCGATGACGCAGGTGATGGCCACGCCGGACGGCCAGCGTACCTTCTTCCATGCGCGCGGCGCCAATGGCAAGCTCGATCTGGCGCACTTCGCCGACGTCTCCACTGCACACCGCATCTTCCATCTCGGGTATTTACTGCTGCTGGATAGCCTTGATGTGCCGGACGATCAATACGGCACACGCAGCGCACGGCTGCTGGCACAGATGCAGCAGCGCGGCTATCTCACCTCGCTCGATTTGGTGTCGCGCGTGGGCGAATATCGTCCGCTGGTGGTGCCTGCGCTGCGCTGGCTCGATTATCTGGTGATCAACGAGCTGGAGGCACAATCGCTTACCGGCGTAAGTTTGCGCACGCCGCACGGGCTTGCCGCACCTACCGCTTTTGCCGAGGCGGCGACCTGGCTGCTGCAGCAAGGTGTACGTCAACGCGTGGTGATTCATGCCCCAGAAGGCGCGTGGGGCCAGCAAGCGGACGGCGAAGGGCGCTGGCAACCGGCGTGGTGCTTAGCGCCAGAAGAGATTGTCGGCAGCGTTGGGGCGGGCGATGCGTTTTGTGCCGGTGTGCTCTATGCCAGCCATGAAGGCTGGTCACTGATTGAAACGCTGAAGCTGGCGCATACCTGCGCCTGTTTTAATCTGCATGCAGCAAACGCGCTGGACGGCACGCGGCCATTAGCCGAGATGCAGCGCTGGATGGATCAGGCGATTTGCGTTTCGCGCGCCGAAGAGGCAGGACGCATCACGTCGGCGGAGAAAACATAGCCGAGACCGCGAATGGTGCGGATCAGGCTTGGTTGATGCGGGTTGATTTCTATCTTGCGTCGCAGCCGCATAATCAGCACATCAATGGTGCGATCAAACACCTCAAGGCTTTCGCTGTGCGTCAGTTCGAGCAGTTGATCGCGGGTTAATACTTTGCGCGCATGCGCCACCAGCGCGCGCAGCAGCGTGTATTCACCTTGCGTTAGCGGCACGCTTTCGCGCTGCGGATTGAACAGCTGGCAGCGTGCATCGTCGAGACGCCAGCCGTTAAATTGCCAGCCTTCATCCGCTAACGCTTCTGGCTGCGCCAGCCGTCCGCAGCGCCGCAGTGCAGCGCGTGCCCGAGCCACCACCACGCGCGGGTTGAACGGCTTGGCGATGTAATCATCCGCGCCCATCTCCAGTCCTACCACCATATCTGCTTCCGAACCCATGCCAGTTAACATGATCACCAGCAGGTCGGGACGCTGCCGCTGCATCTGTTGCAGCACCAGCAAGCCGTTGGTGTCTGGCAGCATCATATCCAGCATCACCAGTGAAATTTCCGGGTGCAGCGCCAGCAGAGACAGCGCATCTTTACCCTGATGGCAGCAATAAACGGTAAACACATGTTCATTCAACACATCGTGCAGCAATTCGCACACTGCACGATCATCATCGACCACCAGAATCGCGGGCTTCATGGATGCGCCTCTTTTGTTACGAAAGGGTTAAAAGCAGTGTAACCCGATGTTTTTTACCTGCTGATTCAGGCAACAGAAACGTGAGCGCCATCGCCTGGCAGAGTGCGGAAGCGTGCAGTGCCGCACTCTTTTTGCCAAACCATCGTCAGTTAGGAAAACGATTGCGCGGCGCTGGTGCAATGCACCATAATCGCGCCTCATTCTGGTTCGGAATTATCCTAAGCGAAGCATTATTCGGAAACGTAATCGATTGCGTAGGGTGATGGCATAGCTATTGCTATGTGGACAGGGGAAGGCTAAACGCCTTGCGTCCAATACAACAATAAGTCTGTAAACCACATTGGCAAGGAGCGCGCGCATTCGTGCCGACTCCGCTCATGAGAGATGATGATGTTAGAAAAACTCTTCAAACTAAAAGCGCACAACACCACGGTTCGCACCGAAATCATTGCGGGTATCACCACCTTCCTGGCAATGGCTTACATCCTGTTTGTTAACCCGAGCATTCTCGGCGCAACCGGCATGGATAAAGGTGCGGTCTTCGTGGCGACCTGTCTGGCGGCGGCGATTGGCTGTGTGTTAATGGGCCTGATCGCAAACTATCCGATTGCACTCGCACCGGGCATGGGCCTCAACGCCTTCTTCACCTATACCGTGGTGCTGCATATGGGTTACACCTGGCAAGTCGCGCTGGGCGCGGTGTTCTTGTCGGCGGTGATCTTCTTCGCCATGTCGCTTTTCAAAATTCGTGAGTGGATTATTAACAGCATTCCGCTGCCGCTGCGTGCCGGTATTGGTGCCGGTATCGGTCTGTTCCTGGCGATTATCGCGCTGGAAGGCGCGGGTATCGTGGTGGATAACCCAGCAACGCTGGTTGGCCTGGGCGACCTGACCAAACCGGGTCCACTGCTGGCGCTGCTCGGCTTCTTCATCATTGTGGTGCTGGAAGCGCGTCGCGTTACCGGTGCGGTGCTGATCGGCATTCTGGTGGTGACCTTCATTTCTATGGGCATTGGCCTGACGCCGTTTGGTGGCGTGTTCTCCGCTCCGCCATCTATCGCGCCAACCTTTATGCAGCTGGATATCGCCGGTGCCTTTAACGTCGGTTTGGTGAGCGTAATCTTCGCCTTCCTGTTCGTGGACGTGTTCGATAACACCGGCACCTTGCTGGGTGTGACCAAGCGCGCCGGTCTGGCGGATGAGCAGGGCAACGTGCCGAAAATGGGCCGTGCGTTGATCGCAGATAGCGCCGCCGCGCTGTTCGGCTCGCTGCTTGGTACTTCAACCACCACCAGCTATGTGGAATCTGCTGCCGGCGTCAGCGCCGGTGGCCGCACCGGCCTGACGGCGATTGTGGTGGCGATTCTGTTTCTGCTGAGCCTGTTCTTCTCGCCGCTTGCGGGCAGCGTACCGGTTTATGCCACCGCGCCAGCGCTGCTGTTTGTGGCGGTGCTGATGGCGTCTGGCCTGGCGGATATTGACTGGAAAGATATCACCACCGCCGCGCCGGTAACCGTGACCGCGCTGACCATGCCGCTGACCTACTCGATCGCCAACGGTATTGCGTTCGGCTTCATCACCTGGACGGTGGTGAAACTGCTGAGCGGCCGCACCAAAGAGGTCAACCCGGCGCTGATCATTCTGTCGATTCTGTTTGTTATCAAACTGGGCTGGCTGAGCGCGTAAATGTTACTTAACGGAAGCCCGCTCGGGCTTCCGTGTCTGCTATTGCATCCCTTCGTTTATTTTCTGCGTGACACTTCGCAATCCTTTTTGATGCTCACTTTCCTTACATCTCAAAACAGCTCAGGCTGTGCGTGTTATTAGAACCTGCCTGCAAAAAATGTGCTGTGAATGGCGGGATCGTGGAATGTTAACGCTGCGCGAATCTGTTTCACTAACGGTGTGGTGGAAAGATTGAGCAGCGCGATGGAAGAGGATTCGGTGATGGATTACCCCATTAGCAATACAACTCGTGTGTTCCCACCGCTTATTTTTGACGTTGGTAACAAAGGAGATCATCAAATGGAACAACTCACCAAACGGGTTGAAGAGCTGGAAAAAACCACGCAGCAGATTCAGATGGATGTTGCTGTGCTAACCGCGCGTTCAGAACATTTTGCGACTAAAGCGGATATCGAAAAGGTCAGAGCCGAGCAGGGCGTGATGCGTGTGGAGATTATGGGCGAGCTGGGGGCGCTTGAACAACGTCTCGATAAAAAGTTTGAGCGGATGGAAGACAAATTCGATAAAAAGTTCGAAAGGATAGATGAGAAGTTCGAAAGAGTTGATCAAAGATTTAACCAGCTCGAGGGTAAAATATCTGCCTTCAATAACAGCATCACCTGGAAAATCATGATACCGACCGGCCTTCTGGTGCTGGCGTGGTTTGTGCAGAATATCGTTTTGAAAATGTCATGACGCGCTTTACTGCACGGTTCCGGCCCTTCATGGGCCGGAACTCATCATGATTACCTAAACGGCGGCTCGTTGAAGGTTCTCAGCTTCCTCGAATGCAGCTTGTCGCCTTCAGCTCGCAGCAGTTCGACCGCGCAGATACCAATCTGCAGGTGCTCGGAGATCGCGCCCTCATAGAAGCGGTTTGCCTGGCCCGGTAGCTTGATCTCGCCATGCAGCGGTTTATCGGATACGCATAGCAAGGTGCCGTAAGGCACGCGGAAGCGATAACCCTGCGCGGCGATGGTGGCGCTCTCCATATCAACCGCTACGGCGCGGCTCAGGTTGAAGCGCAGCGCCGAAGCGGAGTAGCGCAGCTCCCAGTTACGGTCATCGGTGGTGACCACGGTGCCGGTGCGCAGGCGCTGTTTGACTTCTTCGCCGGGCATGCCGCTGACCGCTTTGGTGGCGTCATACAGTGCGCGCTGCACTTCGGCGATGCTGGGGATTGGGATATCTGGCGGCAGTACGCTATCCAGTACGTGATCGTCGCGCAGGTAGGCATGCGCCAGCACATAGTCGCCGATGGTCTGGCTTTCGCGCAGTCCACCGCAGTGGCCAATCATCAGCCAGGCGTGCGGACGAATCACCGCCAGATGGTCACAGATGGTTTTGGCATTGGATGGGCCAACGCCGATGTTCACCAGCGTTATGCCGCGACGATTCGGTGATGTCAGGTGCCAGGCGGGCATTTGATGCTTTTTCCACGCCAGATCGGACATCATCGCCGTCGGATCTTGAGTATCGGCGGTGATCACCACTTCCCCGGCGCAGGCCAGGCTGTCATACGGCGTGGTGGGATCTTGCACCTGCTCAATCGCCCAGCGCACGAACTCATCGACGTAGCGCGTGTAGTTTGTGAACAGCACGAACGGCTGAAAGTGCTCTACGCTCGTGCCGGTGTAGTGGCGCAGGCGTGCCAGTGAGAAATCGGTGCGCAGGGCGTCAAAGTGCGACAGCGGGAAAATCGCATTGGCGTGGAACAGGCCGTCGGCGGTTTCATCACCGATTTGCGACAGTTCGGTGGTGGGGAAATGGCGTGCGATGCTGGCGCTCATTGAGCGGTCCAGTGACAAGCCATCAATCACGTAAGGATAAGGAATTTCCTGCTGTGAGGGCGTGACCTCAATCAGCACGTCGTACTCCTTCTCCAGCATCTGCAGCTGCTCGCTGAGATAGTGGCGCAACAGCGCCGGGCGCGTGATGGTGGTGCTGTAGCTGCCGGTATGGGTAAAACGTCCCCACGCGCGGGTGCGATTTTGCTGCGGACCTTCACCCAGCCAGGTGATGCGCAGCTGCGGATAAACAAACAGCCCTTGCTGGCGCGCGGCGTCATCCGGCAACTGTCCGCTGGCGGTGAAATCGCGAATGGCGTTGCGCAGCGCGTCAACGGCTGCATCGTACAGGCGTACTAGTTCGTCCAGCGCTTGCTGGCTGCTCAATCCGTTCCGTTGTGTATTCATGGGTTCTCCTTCAGAAACATGGACCGTTTTCACCAGAGCATAGCGGATAAACCCCTCGCTACGATGAAGAATCTGTGATCGACCGCATTCTGCACCATCACGGTGCTGGTGCGTGGCGTAACCGCGGCTATGTTTATGATCAGCAGGGATGTTACATCGCGTGTCTCCTGTTCTGGAGCGATGCCCGAGTAATAAATCGTCCACCGTCGCGGTATTGGCGAGCTTATTGCTTAGTTTTCAACCGTGGCCTTAATGTAGCTAGACCGTTCTTAAAGTCGGTCGCCATGAATGGCGGCCCTACGGGGTTATGGCCGCACACTGTTCTGCCAAAGTTTCAGAAATTGATTTCTCCCAGGCCGTGGTATGGCTCCGTTCCTGACCCGTTGAGGATTGAAAGCATGTCTTTGAAATTCATAAAACACCCAATGAAGGTGGCGATTGCAGGTTGTATAAGCGTGGCCTTTTACGCTCAGGCAGATATTAAGATTGGTGTGGCCGGTCCGTTCTCTGGGCCTAATGCGACGTATGGCGCGCAATACTGGAAAGGCGCAAGCCAGGCTGCGGAGGATATCAACGCGGCGGGCGGCATCAGCGGCGAGAAAATCGTGCTGGTGCAGGGCGATGACGCCTGTGAACCGAAACAGGCGGTATCCGTCGCTAACCGTCTGGTCGATCAGGACAAAGTAATGGCGGTGGTCGGCCACTTCTGCTCTTCATCCACCATGCCCGCCTCGGAAGTCTATGATGAGGCCGGCGTTTTGGCGATCACGCCCGGATCAACCAACCCGAAAATTACCGAACGCGGCATGAAAACCCTATTCCGCATGTGTGGGCGTGATGATCAGCAGGGCGCCATCGCTGCGGATTACATCATCGACAAGCTCAAAGCGAAGAAAGTGGTCATCATTCATGACAAAGACACTTACGGCCAGGGTTTAGCGGATGCCACCAAAGCCTCACTTGAGAAGCGCGGCGTAAAAGAAGTGCTGTATGAAGGGTTGTCGCGCGGTGAGAAAGATTTCAATGCGCTGGTAACCAAGATCGGCGCGCTGAAACCGGACGTGGTCTATTTCGGCGGCTGTCATCCGGAAGCCGGTCCGCTGGTGCGTCAGATGCGTGAGCAGGGCGTTAATGCCGCCTTCTTCTCCGGCGACTGTATCGTGACTGAAGAGATGGTGACGGCCGCTGGCGGCCCGCAATATACCAAAGGCGTCTACATGACCTTCGGCAACGATCCGCGCACCATCGCCGATGGCAAAGCGGTTATCGACAAATTCCGCGCCAGCGGATTTGAGCCAGAAGGTTACACCCTGTATGCCTACGCTTCCGTGCAGACGCTGGCCGCCGCTTACAAAGCAACCGGGAAAGACAACACCAAGGCCAGTGACTGGCTGAAAGCCAACAGCGTCGATACCGTCATGGGCAAAAAAGCCTGGGACAGTAAAGGCGATCTCAAGGTGTCGGATTACGTCGTGTATCAATGGGACGACAAAGGCAAGTATCACCAGCTGTAATATGCCACGCGGCCCCGCGCAGTGCGGGGCCATTCGCGATTGAGCGCGAGGTGTGCGCTCCCATTGAGTACGAGACGACATTATGGACGCCTTCTTCTTACAGCAGCTGATCAACGGTTTAACGCTCGGTGCCGTGTATGGCTTGATCGCCATCGGCTACACCATGGTTTACGGCATCATCGGCATGATCAACTTCGCCCACGGCGAGGTGTATATGATCTCCGCCTATCTGTGTGCCATTGGCTTATCGCTACTCAGCTTTTTCGGCATTCACTCTTTCCCGCTACTGATATTCGGCACCTTAATCTTCACCATTATTGTCACCTCGGCTTACGGCTGGGCGATTGAGCGCATCGCCTATCGACCGCTGCGCAACTCGACGCGCCTCGCGCCGCTGATTTCAGCGATCGGCATGTCGCTGATTTTGCAAAACTACGTACAGCTCAGCCAGGGTCCAAATCAGCAGGGCATTCCGACGCTGTTGACCGGCGTGCTGCGCATGGAATTTGATGGCGGCGTGGTACAAATCACCTGGACCAAAATCTTCATCCTGATCGCGGCGTTTTGTGGCATGGCGCTGCTAACCTGGATTATCCAGTACACCAAACTCGGGCGCATTTGCCGCGCGGTGCAGCAGGATCGGCGCATGGCTTCCATTCTCGGTATTAATACCGATCGCGTTATCTCGCTGGTGTTTGTGATTGGTGCGGCGATGGCGGGATTGGCTGGCGTGCTGGTGACCATGAATTACGGCACCTTTGATTTTTACGCCGGATTTATCATTGGCATCAAAGCGTTCACCGCCGCAGTGCTCGGCGGCATCGGTTCGCTGCCGGGTGCGATGCTCGGCGGATTATTGCTGGGCGTAGCGGAAGCGCAGTTCGCCGGGATGGTGAATTCTGACTACAAAGATGTGTTCTCGTTTTCGCTGCTGGTGGTGATTTTGATCTTCCGCCCGCAAGGACTGCTGGGACGACCGCTGGTCGCTAAAGTGTGAGGAAGCCCCGATGAATGCAATGACGCAAAGTCCTGTGCGCCAGGCACTGCTCGACACGCTGCTGGCGGGATTGGTGGCGCTGGTGGTATTTGGTCCGATTGTTGGCGTGGTGCTCGACGGTTACAGCTTCAAACTGTCGCCACAGCGCGTGGCGCTGCTGGTAGCGGTGGTGATGGCAGGACGCTTGCTATTCAGTTTGTTTCTGCACGCGCCTTTTGGTCAGCGCATCATGCGCAGGTTTGCCAGCAGCGATGACGGTGTTTACGTGCGCGAGCCTGGCTATCGTTCGCGTTTGCGCTGGATACTGCCGCTGCTGCTGATCGTGGCGCTGGCCTTTCCGTTTCTTTCCAGCAAATACCTGCTGACGGTGGCGATTCTCGGTCTGATTTATGTGCTCCTCGGGCTGGGTTTGAATATTGTGGTTGGGCTCGCCGGATTACTCGATCTTGGCTACGTCGCCTTTTATGCCATCGGTGCGTATGGCCTGGCGCTTGGCTATCAATATCTCGGATTGGGTTTCTGGAGCATGCTGCCGCTGGCGGCGCTGCTGGCGGCTTTCGCCGGCGCGCTGCTCGGCTTTCCGGTGCTGCGTATGCACGGCGATTATCTGGCGATTGTCACGCTCGGCTTCGGTGAAATCATTCGTCTGGTGCTGACCAATTGGGTCGCCTTTACCGGCGGTCCGAACGGGGTTTCCGTGCCGTCGCCGACCTTCTTTGGCCTCGAGTTTGCCCGCCGCGCGCGCGATGGCGGCGTGCCGTATCATGAGTTTTTGCACGTCACTTACAACCCGAATATGAAGTTTATCTTCATCTATGTGGTGCTGGTTCTGGTGGTGTTGCTGGTGCTGTGGATCAAGCATCGCCTGACGCGTATGCCGATTGGCCGCGCCTGGGAAGCGCTGCGTGAGGATGAGATTGCCTGCCGCGCGATGGGGCTTAACCATGTGTTGGTTAAGCTTTCAGCCTTTATGTTGGGCGCGTCAACCGCGGGCATCGCCGGGGTGTTTTTTGCCAGCTATCAGGGCTTCGTTAATCCCACCTCGTTCACCTTTTTTGAGTCGGCGCTGATTCTCGCCATTGTGGTGCTCGGCGGCATGGGATCGACGCTCGGCGTGGTGCTGGCGGCGTTTGTGCTAACGGTGGCACCGGAACTGCTGCGCAGCTTTGCCGAATACCGCGTGCTACTGTTCGGCATGTTGATGGTGCTGATGATGATCTGGCGACCGCGCGGGCTGGTGCGCACTGCACGCGTTGGCGTACCGCTGCGAAAAGGAGTGCGCCATGAGTGATGCCATCCTGCAAGTGAATAATCTGATGATGCGCTTTGGCGGCATCAAGGCGCTGAATGACGTTAGCCTGGCGGTGGAGCGCGGTTCGGTGACTTCATTAATCGGCCCCAACGGCGCGGGTAAAACCACGGTGTTTAACTGCCTGACCGGCTTTTATCGCGCCACCGGCGGACGTATTGTGCTCAACGCCAATCAGCGCAGCACCGATGTGATTCAGGTGCTGGGGCAAAAAATTCATGCAGGTGACTGGATCAATCCCACCCGGCTCGGCTCGCGTCTTTGGTACAAGATGTTTGGCGGCGCGCACCTGGTGAACCGCGCCGGGCTGGCGCGTACCTTTCAAAATATCCGGCTGTTCCGCGAAATGTCGGTGATTGAGAATCTGCTGGTGGCACAGCATATGCAGGTCAATCGTCAGCTGCTGGCGGGCGTGCTGAACACGCGCGGCTACCGTGAAGCAGAAAATCGCGCGCTGGATCGCGCTTTTTACTGGCTGGAAAACGTCGATTTGGTCTCCAGCGCCAACCGCCTGGCGGGCACGCTCTCTTACGGTCAGCAACGGCGGCTGGAGATCGCGCGCGCCATGTGTACGCGACCGGAACTGATTTGTCTGGATGAACCGGCGGCTGGGCTGAATCCGGTGGAAACCGAGGCGTTGAGCGCGATTTTGCATCGTCTGCGCGCCGACCATCGCATCAGCGTGTTGCTGATTGAACACGACATGCCAATGGTGATGCGCATTTCCGATCACATCGTGGTGCTCGATCATGGCGATGTGATTGCCCAGGGCACGCCGCAGCAAATTCGACACGATCCCAAAGTGATTGCCGCCTATCTCGGCGCAGAAGAGGAGAGCGATCATGGCTGAACCGATGCTGGCTTTTGAGCAAGTCGATGTGTTTTACGGTCCTTTGCAGGCGTTGAAACAGGTTTCGTTGACGGTTAATCAGGGCGAAACCGTGGCGCTGATTGGCGCTAACGGCGCGGGAAAATCCACGCTGCTGATGTCGATCTTTGGTCAGCCGCGCATTGCCAGCGGCGAGATCCGCTTGCGCGGCGAAGCGATCAGCCAGCGTTCGACGCACTTCATCGCGGCCAGCGGCATTGCGCAGGCCCCGGAAGGACGACGCATCTTCCCTGATATGACGGTGGAAGAGAACCTGCTGATGGGCACCATCGCTATCGGCGAACGTTTTGTTAAACAGGACAAAGATCGCATGTATCAGCTGTTTCCGCGCCTGCTGGAGCGGCGTAAGCAGCGCGCCATGACGCTCTCCGGCGGCGAGCAGCAGATGCTGGCGATTGCCCGCGCGCTGATGAGCCGACCTAAGCTGTTGCTGCTCGACGAACCCAGCCTTGGCCTCGCGCCGATTGTGGTGAAGCAGATTTTTGGCATTCTGCGCGAGTTGACCCAACAAGGTATGACGCTGTTTCTGGTGGAGCAGAATGCCCGCCATGCATTGCAACTGGCGGATCGCGGCTATGTGATGGTGAACGGCGAGGTTCGCCTGAGCGGCAGCGGTGCAGAGCTGCTCAATAATGATGAAGTGCGCAGCGCTTATTTGGGCGGCGCAGCCGATCCTGCGGTGGTGGCGACAAAAAGTTTGTAATAATGATTAAATGGTGAGGGGAAACACTTTGCATAATTGTCAGTGGCCTATCATCATTATTACTCTTCTTCCTCTCCAAAGTGATTTGGTAATCCCTTGCAAAATCCTGGCGTAGCAGTGATGCGGGCGGTCAGAAACACGGCGTGGTATCCCAAGCGCCGCTCTTACCGTACGTTGTTCTGGCGAGAAATCACCCCATTAGCCGTGCCCATCTTTATCGAAAACCTCTGCGTGATGCTGATGGGCGTCCTCAGTACCTTTTTGGTGAGCTGGCTGGGTAAAGAAGCGATGGCGGGCGTCGGTTTGGCCGACAGCTTCAACATGGTGATCATCTCCTTCTTTGCCGCCATCGATCTCGGTACCACGGTGGTGGTGGCGTTCAGCCTGGCAAAACGCAACGGCAAACGGGCGCGAGCCGCCACCAGACAGTCGCTGGGATTGATGACCGCGCTGGCGTTTGTGCTGGTGATCGCCATCGAGTTTTGGGGGCATCTGATCATTGATGTGATTGCCGGCAGCGCCGATCCCAAAGTGAAAGAGCTGGCGCTGAGCTATCTGCAAACCTCGGCGTGGAGCTATCCTGCAGCGGCGATTGCGCTGATTGGCAGCGGCGCGCTGCGGGGTGCGGGCAATACCAAAATCCCGATGCTGATCAACGGCGGTATGAATATTCTCAACATCGTGATCAGTAGCGTGCTGATTTACGGCTGTCTGGGTTGGGAAGGGCTCGGTTTTGTTGGTGCAGGATTGGGCTTAACCATCTCGCGCTATATCGGTGCGGCGGCGGCGATTTACGTGCTGTATCGCGGCATTACGCCGGCCCTGAAAATCTCCATCGCCAGCTATTTCCGGCGCTGGGACCGCAATATTCTGATGGAAGTGTTGGGCATTGGTGTGCCCGCCAGTATTGAATCGGTGCTGTTTAACGGCGGTAAGTTGCTGACGCAGATTTTTGTCGCGGGCATGGGCACCAATGAAATCGCCGGTAACTTTATCGCCTTCTCGATTGCTTCGCTGATTAACCTGCCGGGTAACGCGCTGGGATCGGCGTCGACTATTATTACCGGCCGCAGGCTGGGGCTGAATCAGGTGATGCAGGCTGAACGGCAAATCAAACACGTGTTCTGGCTGGCGATGATTGGATTATGTTCGCTGGCGTTGATCACCGTGCCGCTTGCCGGAACACTCGCGCAGTTTTACAGCCGCGACCCGGAAGTGATTTCAGTCACCAAGCATTTGATTTGGCTTAATGCCGCCTTTATGCCGATCTGGACCGCTTCATGGGTGCTGCCCGCCAGCCTGAAAGGCGCGCGCGATGCGCGTTACACCATGTATGTGTCGATGTTCAGTATGTGGGGCGCCCGCGTCGTAGCCGGTTATTTCCTTGGGATTGTGCTGGGAATGGGCGTGATAGGCGTGTGGCTCGGCATGTTCCTCGACTGGACGGTACGCGGCGTATTTTTCTGGTGGCGACTCAACAGCGGCAAATGGCTGAACAATTATCGCAAGATGATGGCGAAGAGCAGGGGATAAGCGCGTTGGGCTGGTCGCCATGAATGGCGACCCTACGGTTGTTTGTTAGGGTTTTCGTGGGGTGGGCATTTATGCGCACCGACATATATGCATGAATTGGCAAAGAAGCGCACAACTAATCGTTTTGGTTATAGGGGAGAATGCGGTTTACTGTCAGCCTCAATCATTTGTGGAGCAGCTGACAATGAAACACCTCTTGCAGCAGTGGTTTAACCAACTGATCAATGGCGAGACTGGACCCGCAGAAGAGCGCGAATTCGATCTCAGTAATCATATCGACCTGCTGATTCCCATCAGCCAGCTGTACGGTGTTGAGTTCCATCCTTCGGTATATCGCTACTATGAGAGATGAGCGCCTGCACCATGTGATCCGCTACAGCTACTGGAATGAGCTGTGCGCTGTTGAATAGAAAACCCGCTCCAGGCCAGCGGGTTTTTTTATGCCTGAAATTTGACCCTTCGTTCAAAAAAACTCATCAGATTTTCCCACTCTCTATCAATTGTATTGATTCCGTAATTATCTCGTAAAGAAATGTATTCCTAACTCGCGGCGTGCGTGTAAGATAGAAAAGTAAATGATAACCATTGGCGTTATCATTTGGGTGTCACGCCAGCTCAACGCCTTGCCGCCGGAATGCTTCTGCGCCAGGCCATCCGCTGATGTGACGTGCGCGTCAATAATTACAAGAAACTCACTCCCTTAAAAAATGGATAAAAATCGCAACCTGCCGTTTGGCAGCTTCAATTCGTTGACCCTGTTCACCGGGCTTTGCATTGGTATTTCTCCTGCTGCCGCATTAGCTGCAGATAATTCCAACAAAAAATCTGACGATACCTTAGTGGTTGAAGCGCATACGCCATCGCTGTATGCCCCCAACGCATCTGCCGATCCGAAATTCAATCGCCCGCTGGTGGATACCACCCGCACCATGACGGTGATTCCGGATCAGGTGATTAAAGATCAAGGCGTGACCAATCTTACCGACGCGCTGAAAAACGTGCCGGGCGTGGGTGCGTTCTATGCGGGGGAAAACGGTAGTTCCTCAACCGGTGATGCGGTGTATATGCGCGGCATCGACACCTCCAACAGCATTTACGTTGATGGCATTCGCGATATTGGCAGCGTGACGCGCGATACCTTCAACACTCAGCAGGTTGAAGTGATTAAAGGGCCATCGGGCACCGATTACGGACGCAGCGCGCCGTCGGGTTCGATCAATATGATCAGCAAACAACCGCGCCTCGATACCGGGCTCGACGCGTCAGTCAGCGTTGGCAGCGCGTGGATGCGTCGCGGCACGCTGGATTACAACCAGGCGATCAACGATAACGCCGCGTTCCGCCTTAATCTGATGGGCGAGAAAACTCACGATGCGGCGCGTGATAACGTGCAGAACGAGCGTTATGGCGTAGCGCCATCGCTGGCGTTGGGTCTGGATACTTCAACGCGCTTGTACCTCAACTATCTGCATGTGCATCAAAATAATACGCCAGATGGCGGCATTCCAACCATTGGCCTGCCGGGCTATTCGGCGCCGAATGCGGCGACGTCGGCATTGAATAATTCTGGCAAAGTCGCGACCAGTAATTATTACGGCACCGATTCTGACTTTGATAAATCGACCACCGACAGCGCCACCATACGCTTCGAGCACGATATCAACGACAGCACCACCATCCGCAACACCACGCGTTGGTCGCGCGTGAAGCAGGAATATCTGCTGACGGCGGTGATGGGCGGCGCCACTAATATCACTGCCCCGAACCGGAACGATGTGAATAGCTGGAGCTGGTCGCGCCTGGCGAACACCAAAGACACCAGCAACCGCATTCTCTCCAACCAAACCAACATCACCTCGAAGTTTTACACCGGTTCGGTTGGGCACGATGTCAGCGCGGGCGTGGAGTTTACGCGTGAAAATCAAACCAACTACGGCGTCAATGCGATTACGCCGCCATCGGTTAATATCTACCATCCTATCAGCAGCATTTCGGTGGGTGGATTGGACAGGAATGGTGCCAATGCTAACGGGCAAACCGATACCGCAGGCATTTACGCCTTTGATACGCTCGCGATAACCAAAAGTTTTGAACTGAACGGCGGCATTCGTCTCGATAACTATCACACCGAGTATGACAGCGCGACCGCCTGTGGCGGCACCGGACGCGGTGCGTTGACGTGCCCAGCTGGCGTGCCGCGCAATACGCCGGTTACCACCGTGGATACCGCAAAATCGGGCAATCTGGTGAACTGGAAAGCCGGTGCGCTTTATCGTCTGACCGAGCAGGGCAACGTCTATGTCAACTATGCCATTTCTCAGCAACCGCCGGGTGGCAGCAGCTTCACGCTGGCCGCAGGCGGCACCGGCAACAGCGCCAACCGCACCGACTTCAAACCGCAGAAAGCCAAGTCCAGCGAAGTGGGCACCAAATGGCAGGTGCTGGATAAACGTCTGTTGCTGAATGCGGCGCTGTTCCGTACCGATATTGAAAATGAGGTCACCGCTAATGACGACGGCACCTATTCGCAAGCCGGTAAAAAACGTGTGGAAGGCTATGAGCTCTCAGCCACCGGTAACATCACGCCAGATTGGGAAGTGATCGCCGGCTATACCCTGCAACATGCGTCCGTGACCGAAGGGGATAGCGTATCGCAGGATGGATCTTCTGCGCTGGCTTACACGCCGAAGCACGCCTTTACGCTGTGGACCAACTATCAGGCAACCGATGCGATTTCAGTCGGTGCCGGTGCGCGTTATGTGGGAAGTCTGCGTCGCGGCAGCGATGGTGCAGTCGGTACGCCGGATCACACCGAAGGTTATTGGGTCGCCGATGCCAAACTGGGCTACAAGGTGAACAACAACCTCGATCTGCAGCTCAACGTGTACAACCTGTTTGATACCAACTATGTTGCGTCAATCAATAAGAGCGGTTATCGCTACCATCCAGGCGAGCCACGGACTTTCCTGCTGACGGCAAACGTGCATTTCTAAGTTAACGTCGTGGGGCGTGCGCGCCCCACAATTTTTGAGAGAACAACGCGATGATGTATCACATTCCTGCTGTACTGACGCCGGAAGAGGTAGCGAGTTTTAGCACGCTGCTGCAACAGGCCGAATGGATCGACGGAAGGGCGACGGTCGGCAGCCAGGGCGCGACGGTGAAAAACAATCAGCAGATCGATACCCGCACGCCACTGTACGATCAGCTGCAAACCGCGGTGATGCAGGCGCTGAACAACAACCCGCTGTTCTTTTCTGCTGCATTACCACGATCGATTTCCACGCCGCTGTTTAACCGTTATGAGCAGGGCGAAACCTACGGTTTTCATGTCGATGGCGCGGTACGCCATAACGGCGCGGCGGGCTGGATGCGAACCGATCTCTCCGCCACGCTGTTCCTCAGCGAACCTGAAAGCTACCAAGGTGGCGAGTTGGTGATTGAAGACACGTATGGTCAGCACAAGGTGAAGCTGCCAGCGGGCCATCTGGTGCTGTATCCGTCGAGCAGCCTGCATTGCGTCACGCCGGTTACCCAGGGTGCGCGCGTCGCTTCATTCCTGTGGATTCAATCGATGGTGCGCGACGATAAACAGCGCGCCATGCTGTTCGAGCTGGATCGCAATATTCAAAGCCTCAAAGCGCGTCACGGTGATAGCCCAGAGCTGTTGTCGCTGCTGAACATGTATCACAATCTGCTGCGCGGCTGGACGGAAGTGTAAAAGCAAAAAGCCCGCTTAGTTTCCTAAGCGGGCTTCTCTAAATATGGCTCCTCTGACTGGACTCGAACCAGTGACATACGGATTAACAGTCCGCCGTTCTACCGACTGAACTACAGAGGAATCGTGTGAACGAGGCGAATATTAATGGCGCCCCTTGCAGGTGTCAACAGCTTAAAACACATTTGTATTCAACTGGCTAGCATTAGTACAAAGCGATCGCGATTTAAGCAGGTTCTGCTGTTAGCATCGCCAGTCGCGCCAGGGGATCCTGACGATAGAACTGCTGCAGATGGCGATACATCGCCGGGAAACGGTTAGCCAGTAAATCCGGTGCGCTAAAGAAATACTCCGATAGCACCGCAAAACATTCAGCCGCATCGCTGGCGGCGTAAGGATCGATGGTCGCCGCCTGTTCACCGACTAACTCAACTTCCGCTTCAATCTCCGCCATTGCCTGCAGCAGATCTTTCTCCCAGCTGGCGACATCGCGCAGCGCCATCACCGGAATGCCGCTGGTATAGCCGCTGCCGCGCGCATCAAGTTTATGCGCCACTTCGTGGATCACCAGGTTAAAGCCGGAGAGATCGAGCGAATCCTGAATATCCAGCGCATTCAGCACCACCGGACCTTGCGTCCAGCTTTGTCCAGCGTGCACCGCCGGCGCGTGATGTACCAGGCCGTTATCATCTTCCCAGCGATCGTCGACATTGAAAGGTTCAGGATAGATCAGCACTTCATGAAAGCCATCAAGCCATTCGAGACCGAGCTTCAACACCGGCAAACAGAACAGCAGCGCCAGACGCGTCAATAACAGTTCATCGAGTTGCAGGCCTTGCAGCGGCGAGATTTTTTTCTGCTGCAGGAAGCGTTGCGCCAGCGAAACCAGCGCGGTTTTTTCATCAGGATCGAGCAGTGAAAAGATCGGCTGCGCCAGCGCCTGTTGCCAGGGTAGCGCCAGTACTGAAGTCTCTATTTGCGCATGCCACGGCCATTTGAACATTGCGTCACTCACTCTTCAGACGAAAACAGTATCCTGGCGCGGCAAAGGGGAAATTACCAGCGCGTAATCAAAGCCGGATATTCAACCAGTTAGTGGGGGATTTGTCTGTGATTGGCGTGGCAAAGCGGGAAATTCATCGTGAGGAAATAAAAAAGGTCGTCATGAATGACGACCCTGCGTTTGCATGCTTCGCTGCGTTTATCTTTAGCGTTCAACCCGCTGGAACGCGATCACCCAAACCCACGGGTTCACTTCCCAGCTGGTGGCGCCGTACTGTTTCTGCCACGCTTTGCGGTACGCTTCTTTTGGCGATTCGGAATTCATATTCATGGTGAAAAAGTTATTCAGGAAGTGCGAATCGGTCTGCACGCCTTCCGCCATGATGTCATCTTCACTAATGTCCTGAATCTTCTCGGCTCGCACCGAGGTGATTTGCAGGTCGATGCGGCTGGCCCAGCGCGGCATATGAATCGCGGTTTGCCAGCCAAACTGCTCGGCATTCTGCATATTCTCATCCAGCTGTCCCAATTCATTGCTGTCAGCGCGATATTGGCAGTAAGCCGCATTGCGGAACGGCAGAGGATCGCGTTCGTAATCCGCCAGCATCGCCTCCGGCACGATCGGGCCGCGCCAGGTTTCACGTACCCACAAACCATCGCCCGCCTGACCAAATGGGCAGTGCGAACTGACATCGGTCATCGACATCAATTTATAGCCGTGCAGATGATTGGCGCTGACATCAAATGCGTGTACCCCTTCATGATGATCCTGGCCCGGACCAAAGGCTTGAGTTTTCATAATGCGCCGGGTCTGCGTTTGCTGGCCAACCAGCAGGGCGCGTACCCGCTGTTCGGAAAAAAGAATCGGCCGTTCTTTCATTGCATACCTCTTAATGTGTCACAAACCCGGAAACTGCGAAGAATCCCCTAACATCCGTAGATGTGAGAGCTAGCATAATGGGTTTGAATCAGTTTGCTTAATAATTTGTCGACTTAGTATCAGGCTATTCTGGCAATTTTAGATGTAAAAAATGGTTCATAAGCAAAATGTGTGCTGAAAAGGACTTTGCAAGGGATCAGAAGCCATAAATTTTCCAGATACAGTACGTTATAAAGGCCATTATGGGAACCTTTTCAGATTATGCCGTGTTGATCTGCCTCTAAGAAGCCCCATTTATCAGCATAGATAACTGGAATTTATCCCTAAAGCGAAATTTGTTGATGACGCGAATATATTAAACCTATTGAACAGAGTTATTTAACTAAAATGCACTAAGGAAATACCGAAATCGCAATGGCTGCTGTGCAAGCGGCGTTAACAGCGTTATAACAAGATCGGGATCTCCTTTTTACGCCTGGCACCGCCTGGACGGATGTAAAAAAAGTGTCATGACCAGGCCGCTATGATGTCCGCAGGAACGTAGATAACAGCAATAACAGGAGAAGCACGATGTCACTTACTCACTGGCAACAACGCTACGAGAATTGGCTGCAGCTCAACTGGCTGCACGACGACAAAGCCCACGATATCGCGCACCTGCGCCGCGTCTGGATGAGTGCTAAGCGCATCATGCAGCACAGTGACGCCGATCCTATGGTCGTGATGACCGCCTGCTATTTTCACGATGTGGTCAACCTGCCGAAAAACCATCCCGAACGTCATTTAGCGTCAACTTATGCCGCGGAAGAGACGCGCCGCATACTGCAGCAAGATTTCCCCGACTTCCCGTTCGAACGGCTGGATGCCGTTGCGCACGCGGTGCAGGCTCACAGCTTTAGTGCACGTATCGCGCCGCAAACGCTGGAAGCGAAAATCGTGCAGGATGCCGATCGTCTCGAATCATTAGGTGCTATCGGCCTGGCGCGCGTTTTCTATACGGCGGGCGCGTTAGGTCGTCCGCTGTTTGATAGCGAAGATCCGTTAGGAAAGGATCGCGAACTGGATGATGTGAAGTGGACCTTGGATCACTTCCAGAAAAAGCTATTGGGTTTACCGCAAACCATGCAAACCGAAACTGGACGCCTGTTGGCGGAACATAACGCCGATTTTCTCGTCCACTACATGGGCAAACTTTGCGCCGAGCTGCAGGGCAATTTGACCTCCATCGATGAATCGGTGTTAAGAGATTTCAGCCCCATACACTCGTAATATTAAATTTTTATGACAGTCTGTTAAGTTTCATCTGCTTCCGCTACGTTGTTGTAAATCAAAAGGGAGTATGAAAATGACCGAGACCGTTAACTTAACCATCAAAATTGACCCGGCACTGAAAGAGCACATCAAACAGTTAGCCGCCGATAACCAAATCTCCATGAGTCAGGAGATCGTTAATCGCCTGCAGGCCAGTTTAGATGCGGGTGCGCAACCGGCCATTGATAGTCTGGATACTCAGGAAGCGGTGGAAGATCAGCTCTCCGCTGCGGAACTGAAGCAGATTCGTTCGCTGCTGAAGAAAAGTAAGAAGAAGAAATAAGCAGAAAACCCGTCACTGACGGGTTTTTTTATGCCTGCAGATTAAATACGGAACTGCTGCGCGCGCTGCGCCAGGCGGTCCGATAAGGCGCGCAATTGCACTGCCGATTGCACCTGATGGGCGTTAAGCGCTTCGTTCTGCTGCAGCTGTCCGCTCATCTCCACCACTTCCAGCGCAATCTTTTTCACCCGATGACTCTGCGCAGCACTGTTGTGCTGTAGCTCGTTCAACTGCGTCACCACGCCAGACACCGCGCTGCTGATCTGCGCGAACAGCACCTCCAGCGCTTTCACCTTATCGAAGCCAGCATGCACATGTTGCTGCGTATGCTGAATCAATCCGTCAATCTGGCGCGTCGAGGCACCGCTTTGCTGCGAGAGCAAACCCATCTCTTTGGCGACCACCGAGAAGCTGCGGCCGTAAGCGCCGGCATGTGCCGACTCAATTGCGGCATTCAGCGATAACAAACGCGTCTGCATCGACAAGTCATCCAGCATGCCAACAATCCCGGCGATATCATCCGACGCGGTGACAATTTGCTGCATCTGGGTTTCCATCTTATCGACTTCCAGTGCGCAGTTACGCATCAACGCATCGGCAGATTGCGCTTCCTGCGTCGCCTGCTGCGAGAACTGGGCACCAATCTCCACCTCTTGCGAAACGCGATCTAAGCGCTGCGACAGATGATGGAAGCTGGCATTTTGCTGCTGGTGTTGCTGCATCACTTTCTCATTATGCTGCTGCATATCTTCTGCGCCGGCGGCCACGCTGACCGCCACCGTGTTGATGTCGCGCACAATCTGCTGCAAGCCGCGCCGCATGGTCTCGATTGACTGGAACAGCTGGCGCGTTTCCAGCGACTGACGACGCGGAAGGTTTTGCGCATCGACCAGATCACCGGTGGCGATCTGTTCCAGCTGCGCATTGGCGCGACGCAGCGGCAACAATACGCCGCGCATCAGCAGGCTGGAGGCCAGCACTAACAGCGCCATCAGCACCGCGCTGACCATCAGCGACAGATTGCGGCTCTGCTTCAAGGTGCTGAGGGTGTTTTGATTCACGCTGCTGAGCTGCTGATTGGCCTGCTCGATTTCACTGAACCACGCATCATTAAACTGCTGCTGAAATGCCTGCATCGGCACCATAAAAAAGGCGTTGATGTCGTTGGCCGCTAATCCTTTCAGCTGCTCCTGCAATCCTGCCGCTAGCATGGTAAAACCTTGCGCCAGCGGGCTATCCGCATGGGCGTGGTAGGCGGCGAACTGTTGTTGCGCCTGTTTCAACGAGTCATCGGCTGCCGCCGCCAGACTTTTCCAGCTATCCACCGAGCCACTTTGTTGATCCTGCATCAGATAAATACCGGCGCGATGGCTGTTATCACTGGCGGTGAGCAGTTCGATGCGCGCTTTATCCAGCAGGGCCAGACGTTCGCGCAGTTGATTCGCCTGCTGCAACGAGGTTTGCGTCTGGTTAACGTGGGTATTCAGTAGCAGCACGCCGGCAAACTGCAGCAAGCAGAACAGCGCAATGAACAGCAAAAACTGGCTACGTAAACTGGTGAGCCACAGCGGAATACGCGGGGAGAACCGCGCGCGTAACCGCAGCGGCAGAGTGATAACAGACAGGAGTGACATCACACGCCTCCAAAAAATAAAACAGGAGTATTGGCAGCACGCGTGACAGTTTGGTGACAGCGGGCGCGATTAGGCGGAAAACAGCATAAAGCGCGGCCCTAAATAAAATTGTGGTCCTGAATCGCTACGCCTTTTGCGCGGCGTACTGTTCAATCAGCGGCAATAACAGTTGCGCCACCGCAGCAAATACCGGCACCACTACCGAGTTGCCGAACTGCTTGTAGGCCTGCGTATCGGAAACCGGAATGCGCAGTTTGGCCTCGCCCGGCGCTTCAAAACCCATCAGGCGGGCACATTCGCGCGGGGTTAAACGACGCGGACGGCGCGCCATATTCTCCGCCTGCTGGAAATCCGCTTCGCCTTGCGCGAGATCCCAGCCGCGATCGATGAGGATTTCCGAACCATCTTTGTAATAGCGCGCCGATAAGGTACGCACGCAAATGTTCAGATTACGCGGATCGTTAAGGCCAAAGCCGAAGCCGTTACCTTTGGCTTTATGCTTTTTCGCGTATTGATACAGATAGTTCCACAGCGTGGGCGATAGCGTGTATTTTGCTTCCGGCTCGGGTTCCAGCAGGCTGTGTAACGACGGCACCTTTTGTGGGTAGAGCGCGGGCAGGGCGCGCAACGAAAAGCCGTTGCTGAGCCCGCTATCACGGCGAATGCCCACCAACACGATGCGCTCACGATGCTGCGGCAGGAAATGGCGCGCATCGATAATTTTCGCATCCGGCAAACCACCGTCATTGGCATCGGCCACGTCATAACCGAGTTCATCCAGCGTGGCCATGATGATGGCGAAGGTGCGGCCTTTATCGTGGCTCTTGAGGTTTTTCACGTTCTCCAGCACGAAGAACGGCGGCTTCTTGGCGGCCAAAATGCGCGCCACATCGAAGAACAGCGTGCCTTGCGCTTCGCACTCAAAACCGTGCGCGCGACCCAACGCATTCTTCTTGCTCACGCCCGCCAGCGAGAAGGGCTGGCAAGGAAAACCGGCCAGCAATACCTGATGATCGGGAATGGTGCGATCGATATGCTGATAAATTGCCTGCTCATCGCTGATGCCCGCGGGCTGCGTTACCAGACGAATATCACTGTTGAAGTGATGCAACTGTGGATCGCTATACAGATTGGCTTTATAGGTGCGCACCGCTTCTTTATTCCATTCGCTGGTGAACACGCACTGACCGCCAATCTGCTCGAAGCCACGGCGAATGCCGCCGATACCGGCAAACAGATCGACAAACTGGAATTTGGCGTCGTCATAGTGCGCCGGACGCTGCGGCAGCAAGGCCTGCAGGCTGGCCACTTCGCGGCTGGAGAGCGCCGGCGCGGCACTTTTACCGGCGCGGATGCGATTCAAACGCGGCACGCTCCAGTCGCGGCCACCGGCTTCAGTTAAGGTGATAACCACATCGCGTGCGGCATAGATATCGAGCACCTGCAGTAACAGCGACGTCGCGTCATCCTGATCGGCGGTTAACGGGGAGGGCGAGACGGGGTCGATAGCGAGCATGCGTTTTTCCTTAACAGTGAAGCGGCTATGCTAACACTCATCACGCAACGAGGAAATTGGCGTGCGGTGTGCTTTCGCTTTTGGCTTAAACCGCTAAAGTTGTAGAAGCGCTAATACAAGGAGACGCCATGGCAGACGTTCACTCGCAAGCCATTCGCAGCAAAAACATGCGCGCGATTCGCAATCAGGATACCGCGATTGAACAGCGTATTGCGTTGATTCTCAAAGATCGCGGCTTCACCTATCGCGTACAGGATAAAGCGCTACCGGGCCGCCCGGATTTTGTCCTGCCCGCCGAGAAAGCGATTATCTTTGTTCATGGCTGCTTCTGGCATCGACATCACTGCTACTTATTCAAAATGCCGGCCACGCGCACCGAATTCTGGAGTGGCAAAATTAACAGTAACGTTGAGCGCGACCGGCGTTACGTCGAACAACTGCGCGAAGGAGGTTGGAAAGTACTGATTGTTTGGGAGTGCGCGCTGCGCGGCAAACTGCAGCTGCAGGACAGCGCGCTGATTGAACGTTTAGAAGAGTGGCTGCTGGCCGCAACCGACAGCAGCGAAATCGACCATCAGGGCTTGCATCACTATCGCGTTGAATAGTGCGAGATTGTTGCTTTTAGCCGCTATAACAGTTTAGATCTCCCTTTTCTCTGGGACGCGGAATTGAGCCATGAGCAGCATCAAACTTACCGTTAAGCGCCTGTATCAACTCCGCGATGAGCGGATGGTGACAACCCAAGCCACGGCGCGCATTTATCTTGGCGACCGGCTGGTAGCCACCGAAGAGATCAGCGGCATGACGGAAAGTCCGGTGAGCAAGTATTTGCACGCCGGAGATCTGACGGGGCCGTTACGCGTCGAATGGGACTGTGCGGGCATCGCCGATATGTCAGTAACGGCGATTGAGCGTTGCCCCTGTTGTCAGGATCACGAACCGGAATAATAAGGAATACCACTTTGGCAGGAACCAGTTTACTCACCCTTCTGGATGATATTGCAACACTGCTCGACGATATCTCGGTCATGGGCAAAGTTGCGGCAAAGAAGACCGCAGGCGTATTGGGTGACGATCTGTCGCTGAATGCGCAGCAGGTTAGCGGTGTCAAAGCCAACCGAGAATTGCCCGTTGTATGGAGCGTTGCAAAAGGCTCCTTTCTTAATAAATTCATTCTGGTGCCGCTGGCGTTATTGATCTCGGCGTTTGCGCCCTGGCTGATTACGCCGCTGCTGATGATTGGCGGTGCCTATCTTTGCTACGAAGGCGTGGAGAAAGTGCTGCATAGCCTCAATCACGATAAGGCCGAGCAGAGTCCGGAGGCGCGTCAGCAGCGTCTCGACAAACTGGCGCAGCAGGATCCGCGGGCGTTTGAAAAGGACAAAGTAAAAGGCGCAGTGCGCACTGACTTTATCCTCTCGGCGGAGATTGTCGCCATCACGCTGGGCATCGTCTCAAAGGCGCCGCTGCTGAATCAGGTGCTGATTCTCGCCGGTGTCGCCATTCTGGTGACCATTGGCGTCATCGTGGCGATGATTGTTAAAATTGACGATTTGGGCTTTTGGTTAAAAGAGAAATCTTCCACGGTCGCGCAGGCCATTGGCGGCGTATTGCTGGCCTTTGCCCCCTGGTTGATGAAAGCCTTAACGTTAGTCGGCACGCTGGCGATGTTTTTGGTTGGTGGCGGCATTGTGGTGCACGGCATCACGCCGCTACATCACGCCATTACGGAATACAGCGCCGGATTCAATGGTTTGGTCTCGGCACTGCTGAGCAACGGCGCCAATCTGGTGATCGGCTTTATCATTGGGTCGATCGTGCTGTTGGGCGTAAATCTGATTGCTAAGCTGCGCGGCTAGCAGTTATAAAGCGCTGTAAATTTTTAATCACGGTCAGGAGAACGATGATGAACGACGATATGTTTGAATTTGATATCGATGCACAGCTGGAACAGGCTGAAGCCAAAGCGGCAGAAAAAGCCAACGAAGTGCCTGCGGATATCAGCGACGAGGCGGATTGCGAAGGCTGCAAAATCTAATTTTCCTGTCCAGGACGTGCTATCAAAGCCGACAATAAATTTTGTCGGCTTTTTTTATTTACAGAGTTTTTAACTGCTTATTCTGATTTAGTAGCAGTAATAGATTAATCGTATAGGAAAAAATCGGTCACAGCTGCTATACCTAAATTCGGTCATTTAACGATGAAAGAGGGAGGTGCGGTATGATCTTTGCAATCAGTGACGAAGTTCAGCACAAACAGGGCGGACCCACCATGGTGGTCACCGGCTATGCCAGCGGAATGGTAGAGTGTCGTTGGTATGATGGTTACAGCGTGCGACGTGAGGCGTTTCGCAGTGATGAACTCAGTCACGTATCGAGCGCGCAACAGCTGGCCAGTTAAACACATTCGGGACGATGCCCGTCGTCCCGAATGTGGTTCAATCCTGCATTACACCTTGCCGTCGTTATCCTCTTCCACCGCCTGATAAATCCGCTGCAGAATATCCGGAAAAGCAGATTGCACGCGGCTCCAGCTGGGAATAAAGGGTTTCTCATTCGGACGCTCAATAAAGGCTTGTCCGGCATCGAGAATCGCCTGAGTGAACATCTCTACCGCCGCTTCCTCAATGTGCTGATCAAACTTGAGGCCGTTCATGGTGGCTTCGTGGTTGTAGATCTCCATCATGTCCAGCGCATTACGGTAGTAAGTGGCTTTCAACACCCGGAACGAATCGCTGGTGAGCGGCACGCCCATGGTGGCCAGCTTACGCAGCAGCGACTGCACGATGTCATTGCTCATGCGTTTCAATCCGCCGGTACCATCATCTTCGGCCAGCGGCTGATGCTTGTGGTCGTAGTTATCGGCGATCTCAACCTGGCAGGTCTGACGCGTGGTGTAGTTACGATAAATCTCCGACAGCACGCCAATCTCTAATCCCCAATCGCCAGGAATCTTGATGCCGTTGAGCACATGCGTGCGCATGGCAAACTCGCCAGAGAGCGGATAGCGGAAGCTGGTGAGGTAATCGAGATATTCCGAGTGACCGTAGACTTTCTGTAAGGAGCGCAGCAGCGGACCGACCAGCAAACGCCCGACGCGGCCATTCAGCTTGCCGTCGGCGACGCGCGCATAAAAACCTTTGCAGAACTCATACTGAAACGACGGATTGGCCAGCGGATAGAGCAAACGCGCCAGCATGCCGCGTTCATAGGTGACGATATCGCAGTCGTGCAGCGCCACGCACTGAGTGCGGTCGGAAGCCAGCGTGTAGCCAGTACAGAACCACACATTGCGCCCTTTGCCGGGTTGGCTCGGCGATAAACCCTCTTTATCCAGTTCGGCATCCAGCGCTTTCAGGCGTGGCCCGTCATTCCATAAAATGCGATGGCGCTGCGGCAGGCGGGAGAAGAACTCACGCGCAAACAGAAACTGGTCGCGATCGGCGCGGTCGAGGCCAATCACAATCTCCTCCAGGTAAGGTACCTTCGCCAGTTCGTTAACGATATTATCTAGCGCCGGGCCTTCCAGTTCCGAGAACAGCGACGGCAATATCAGCCCCATTTTGCGTTTGCGTGAGAAGCGCACCATCTCTTTTTCCAGCGATTCGACGCTGCGGTGGGTGAGATTATGGAAATTAGTAATGACACCATTCTGGTAAAAATCACTCATCGTCTCATCCTTTGGATTAAAGGCCGTTACTCATTCGGCGCAAGAAAATAGTCCAGACCTTCACGCCAGCCCTGCGGACCGACGTGCGCGGTGTGGTAAACGTTCTCAGTATCGGTGCGTTGCAAAGCCACCGGCGTTTTACTGAAGCCTTTTATCACCACGGCATAATCAACGCGCTCCAGCATCGGCACATCGTTGGGGCCATCGCCCAGGCCGAGTGTGGTGCGCGCTTCTCCTTCCTGCGCGGCGAGATGCTGCTGAATGTCTGCCAGCGCAATACCTTTGCCGGTGCCGGCGGGCATCACATGCCAGAAACGCCCGCCCTGGGTTAACGCCAGATTGTGTTCGGCCAGCGCCGCGCGGAATTCCGGTAGACGCTGTTCGTCATCGCGCCACAACACCACTTCCGACGCTTCGCGCAGGCGGCTTTGGCTGGCTTCGGCAAGGGTTAAACCGGTAAAGCGTGCGACTTCGGCATCACTAAATTCATGAAAGCCGTTGAAGCGAAATCGTGCCTGCAACGCCTGTAGCGTCTGGCACAGCGCATGATAGCTGGCGCTGGTTTCGATCGGCGGCGTGTGTTCACCGCCCAACACCACGCGCGCACCGTTTTCAGCAATAAAGGGCGCACCGACAATGCCTAACTTCTTTTGTAGCGGAATAATCTCGGCCGCCGTTTTGCTGGAACAAATCACCAGCGGAATCTGATGTTGTTTCAGACGCGCCAGCCATTCACTGGCCGCATCCCAGTTATAGTCATGATGATCCAGCAATGAGCCATCAAGATCGGTAATGATCATTAGGGAAGAGTTAAGACTCAGCATCATCACACTCCTTACGCCAGTGGCATCCGTAAAGCGAAGAGTAATCAGTATAATAGCGGAATCGCGATCACACTTTTTCCCGCGACCCGGCCAGCGACATCCAGGATAATTCTTAAATGGCAAACGTGGCGGGAGGCGCGATGCACATTTCGTGCACAGCTGAAACCAGCAGTGACGCGGCGCGTAGGACGATTCACATGAATGCTTATACAAAATTGTTCGATTTACATGCAGGGATGAGTCTTGTCTTAATCAGACTAAGGCGTAATCTGACAGAGTGTTAAGAATTCCCTGGTGTAACGAACTTACTGATTTACTTTACCCGGCCATCCCGCCGGGTATTTTTTTGAAATCGATTTCAGCGGTTCACTTCGCTGCTGGCGAAGTCGCGAATGTCGAGTTCGAAGGCTTCCGCTAGCTCGGAGTAAGAGTCATAGGCTGCGCCATTTACCGTAACGCGATGCGCGTCTTCGGCTTCCATAAACTCTTTTACCTCGCCCGACGTTCTCTTCTGAATGGCTTCCAGCAACGCATCAACATCGACATTCACTTCGCGCTGAACTCTCTCGCTGTACTCTTTTGCAGTGGTCATGGCGGCCTCCCGGAGGCAATCGGATCTACACCAGTATAGTCGTTGGTGAAAAGAGGGCGCGGAGGGCAAATAGCAGGCAAAAAAAAGCCCGCGCTGCGCGGGCAAAAATCCTTGTTACTTTTAGGTTGACTGCGCCTTTGGGGTTGGTGCAGTACTGAGAAGTGTACGAGCAGCCTGCGTCAAAAGTCTCTCTGCGAAACGTTAAGAAAGCGAAAAAGCGCATCTTGACAGAGTTTTACCTGCCTTTAAGTGCACAGTGCGTAACAGCGACTATGCTTAGCGATTGATTGTTAAGTGATATCAGGGAGTGAATATGGACTTTTTACGTATTGTCATCGCTATTTTGGTTCCGCCACTGGGCGTATTCTTGCAGGTCGGTTTTGCTGGGGCTTTCTGGCTCAACATTCTGCTGACGCTGTGCGGCTACATTCCGGGCATCATACATGCGGTGTGGGTTATCGCCCGACGCTGATCGCGATCAGGCAGTGTTGATTATCTTCCGTTAAACTGTGTCGCAGGACAATTTGTGGAGAGTAATCAATGAAGGTGAACGATCGCGTTACGGTTAAAACCGACGGCGGCCCGCGCCGTGTGGGTACAGTGCTGGCGGTGGAAGCATTCAATGAAGGCATCATGTATCTGGTGGCGTTAGAAGATTACCCGCTGGGGATTTGGTTCTTTAATGAAAGCGATCATGCTGAAGGGGTTTTTGTGGAGCCGTATGAAGGGGCATGATGCCAGGTGCGCATAAATGCGCACCCTACAACGTAGGGTCGCCATTCATGGCGACCTCTACAAATTCAACGCTTAAAACGTCTCCCAATTATCATTCCCCGATGTCGCCAATGCAGGACGCGGCGCCAGATTTGGCGTACGCAACGCAGACTGCGCCGCTTTAGCCACGTGCGCCACAGGCGCGTCATTCAAACGGAACACCGCTACCGCCTGCGTCAATCTGCCGGCCTGATCTTCCAGCGAAGCCGCTGCCGAAGAGGCTTCCTCAACCAGCGAGGCGTTCTGCTGCGTCACGTTATCCATCTCGGTCACCGCCAGGCTCACCTGCTGGATGCCACGGCTCTGCTCATCCGACGCGGCGGCAATCTCAGCCATAATGTCCGTCACGCGCCGCACCGCTTCAACTATCTCGCCCATGGTATTACCGGCTTCACCGACCTGGCGTGAACCGTTGGTGATCAACCCCACCGATTCAGCAATCAGCGTTTCAATCTCTTTCGCCGCCTGCGCACTGCGTTGCGCCAGGTTACGCACTTCGCTGGCCACCACGGCAAAACCACGGCCTTGCTCACCGGCACGTGCCGCTTCTACCGCGGCATTCAGCGCCAGAATATTGGTCTGGAAGGCGATACTGTTGATGACGTTGGTGATCTCGGCAATCTTTTTCGAGCTGCCAGAAATATTGTTCATGGTTTGCACCACGCCGCTCACCAGATCGCCACCGCTGCGCGCTTTGCCTGAGGCATCGGCGGCCAGCTGGCTGGCGTGATGGGCGTTCTCGGCGTTCTGTTTCACCGTGGCGGTGAGCTGCTCCATGCTTGCGGCGGTTTGCTCCAGCGCGGAGGCCTGCTCTTCAGTACGTGATGAGAGATCGGTGTTACCGGCGGAAATCTCGCTGGAACCCTGATAAATCGCTACCGCGCCTTCTCGCACCGTACCAACGGTACGCACCAGCGAGGCCTGCATTAGCTGCAGGTTATGCAGCAAGCTACCAATCTCGCTGCGGCCATAGGCTTGTTCCGGCGCGGTGAGATCGCCTTGCGCGATACGCTCGATGCGATCAACGGACTGACGTAGCGGGGTGATCACCACGCGACGCAGGAACACGAAGGTCAGCAGCACCAGCAGCAAGGCGGCAGCAAACGCCACCGCCATAGCAATAAAGCCAATGCGTGATTGATGCGCGGCTTCGGCATTAATCGCTTCGGCGCGGTCGGTACGGATTTTAATCGCCTTCAGCAGCACGGCATTATAGGCATCATCCAGTTTGCGCGTGACGTCAGTTTCCTGCGCCACAATGCCTTCGAAGCTGCCCTGTTTAGCCGATTCAATCATCGGCTTGAGACCTTTATCAATATAAGCATTGAAGCTGGCGGTCAGCGGTTCATCGAGTGCAATATCCGCCGGCGTTTTCGCCTTGCGATCCATATAGAGTTTAAAACCTTCGCGCGCTTGTTTAATACGCGTCTCGGTGCGCGCTAAATCGGCACGATAACCATCCATTTCACCAATACGCGCGGCGGCACCGGATTGCAGCACATTGAGTCGCGCAGTACGCAGATGGTTAGAACTGTTAGAGATGCCCATACGAATTTGAATTTCTTCGGTGGCATCGTTTAGGGAATTATTACTCTGAATCAAAAAGTAGCTGGCGAGTCCAATGCACAGGGCAAAAAGCAGCAGAATGCCACCAAAGATCATACTGAACAAAGGCATCAGGCGCAGGTTCTGCCAGATGCTGAGCTTATATTGCTCATCAATCGATGCTGTTTTCATATCCTTGCTCTCATGTAGGTAGGTGTTATGAGAATAAGCATCGGCAGGCAGGGAGAAAGGATTAGGCAGGAAAGTGGGATCAAACTCTCAAAACGTGAAAAGGGCCAATCAGATGATCAGCCCTTTTATTCACTGTAGGTAATTATCGCACGTTAACATAAATCCCTGAGGTGACATTATCAGTCAAACGGACGACATGATAAATAACCTGCTTATTATGGGTTTTAATTTTACGTTTAATATTACCTTTATGTGACGATACGGTTTTGGCTTTAATTTGCATGTTCTCAGATATCTGAATGGTATCATGACCTGACATCCACATTTTCAGCATATTTGATTCAGTCTGACTTAATGTCAATGGATGCACGTCGAGCCCGGCAGAAATACGCGGCGAAGCGTTGAGTTTCTTTTGCAAATAGGTGCCTAATAACGAATCCAACGTCGAAGTTTTTATCGATTTTGATGTAATAATCAGGTTCTTACGAACGTAGAGGTATTCCTCAAAATGGATATTCGAGATCGCCATGAAAATAAAGAATAAGGTATCAGGATGCTGCATGATAATAGCACGAATACGATCGCTGGAATCAGATTCGTGAATAAAGCACTCTTCGTTGATAAACACAACGCCCGGCTTAATTTGCTCACATCTTTGTTGCAATTGGTCGATATCCGAGACAGGAGTAATATTTTTCTTTTTAACTCCTTTCGCAGACATATAGTCAGACAAACCCAGGCGTGTGTAATTACATGAATCCATAATAATCGTTGGCATTATAGCGACCCTCACCAATTTGTTATCCGTTTAAATCAACGATGAATACGCGTTTGCGGTACGAGAGAAATTTCCAAAGACACTTTTTTATTCTGCTCAGCAGATTGGCGATAGTTGTCCATGCGCCATCATGACTCTTCCCTGAACCGTGCTGCGAAGTTTTTTTTATAGTACATCCACGTCACTCTCATCTCAGCCATAGTGGGAATGGCTAAGGATTTGCATTAAGTGTTTTATTCGCTCTGTTTTGAGAGCCCTGTCACTATCGCGCAGATCACAGACAAATCTGATAGGACAAATCTTAAAAACATTTGTGTGGCGAAAGTATGACGCTTCAGCGAGCGTTGACAATGCCGGAAAAAAGGGATTTAGACAAGAAAAATCGCTGTGAAATTTTTTTTGTTTAAAAACAGCCCTTTGAGCATTAAATCAACCGATTCAGCAGGTTTAACCCCTTAGGAATCGTCTGACTAAAATACGCGAAGCGCGGTTTAATAAGAATAATTTTCACCAAAAATGCGCACTTATCAGAATTTCCTCAGTTGATTTCTGAGAAATATGGTTCAGAAAATGCACTAACAGATTTTGAATGCTTAACTATTACTTAAGGGCGTCTACAGAATAGTTAATCAACGGGCGCGGGAAAGTTCTGACACAAACTGGGCGAGTAAATCAAAGACTTCGCTAAACAGATGTTCGCAGAAGGGAGCAAGCAGCGGCATCATCAACCCTACGCTGAGGATGCCCACCGTTAAGGTAATCGGGAAGCCAACCGCGAAAATAGAGAGTTGTGGTGAAACACGGTTTAACAAACCTAGTGCCATGTTTAGCGTGAGGAGCAGAACTATTAAGGGCAGCGCTAACATCATGCCATTAAGGAAAATTAATCCCGCGGATTTCACCAACGCCATAAAAGCATTGGCGTTGAGCGGCTGATCGCTGATTGGCAACGTATGAAAACTGTCCACCAGCAGTGAAATCAGCCACAGATGTCCGTTGAAGGTAAGAAACAGCAGCATGGCCAGCATATCGAGAAAACGAGCCAGCACCGGCATGTTCAGGCGGCTACCCGGATCGAAGAAGGTGGCGAAGGACAACCCCATCTGTAAACCAATCACTTCCCCCGCCATACGCACCGCCGCAAAGGCGAACTGCATGGTCAGGCCGATGCTCACGCCAATCAGCAGCTGTTGCAGTAGCAACCAAAATCCCGCGGGTGTAAACAGGGTCGCCTCCACCGGCGGCAGTACCGGTAGGATGATCCAGGTGGTCAATACCGCGAGGCCAATCTTGACGCGTTTGGGAATCGATTTTTCGCTCAGCACCGGCGCGCTGGCAAACAGCGCCAGCAAACGCACCATCGGCCAGAAGAATTGTGCGACCCAATGGATCAGCTGGCTGCTGTCGAGGTTAATCATTAGCCAATAATGTACGGCAGATTGCTAAACAGCGTGCGAATGTAATCCAGCATCAGATTAAGCATCCACGGACCTGCGATTACCGCCGTAGCGGCAACGGCCAGAATCTTGGGGATAAAGGAGAGCGTTTGTTCGTTAATCTGGGTCGCGGCTTGCAGCACGCTGATGATCAACCCGCTGATCAACGCCACCAGCAACATCGGCGCGGCCATTAGCAGGGCGACGCGCATTGCTTCCTGGCCCATAACCATCACTGATTCAGGTGTCATGCTGCACTCCTCGAGAAAGAAAGGTGAGGGCGAACGCCACTCAAGAGTAGAAACTTTGCGCCAGTGAACCCACCAGCAGCTGCCAGCCATCCACCAGCACGAACAGCATCAGCTTGAACGGCAGGGAAATGGTCGCCGGCGGCACCATCATCATCCCCAGCGCCATCAGTACGCTGGCGACCACCAGATCGATGATCAGGAACGGAATGAACACGGTGAAACCAATCTGGAAGGCGGTTTTCAGTTCACTGGTGACATACGCCGGCAGCAGAATACGCATCGGAACCGCTTCCGGACCCTGAATCGGTGCGGTGTTGGCCAGACGGGCAAACAGCGCTAAATCGGCTTCGCGCGTTTGACGCAGCATAAATTCACGCAGCGGCTGAGCACCTTTGTCAATCGCGTCCGCCATACTGATTTTGTCCTGGCTGAACGGCACATAGGCGTCGGAGTAAATCTTGTCGAAGGTCGGCGCCATGATAAAGAAGGTCAGAAACAGCGCCAGGCCGAGCAGCACCTGGTTTGGCGGCGCCGACGGCGTGCCGAGGGCGTTACGCAGCAAACCAAACACAATAATGATGCGCGTGAAGCTGGTCATCATCAGCAGCACCGCCGGAATAAAGGTCAGCGAGGTGATGAACACCAGCGTCTGTACCGGCAGCGACCAGCTCTGGCCACCGTTCGCCAGCGGCTGGCTAATTAAGCCTGGCAGCTGCGCATGGGCAACCGGTGCCAGCAACAGCAGCGGCAAGAGAGGAAGTAATCGACGCATCATTGTGGTTTTCCGGGACGTTTAACCAGGTTCTGGAACAGCTGACGAAAATCCTGTGGCGCAGCGCTGTGATTTGCCCGTTCTTCCGGCGGCAGCGGCGGTAACGAGTGCAGATGGGTGATCTGCTGGGCGGTCACGCCCAACACCAGACGCGCATCGGCGGTATCGACAATGACCACACGCTCACGCTGGCCAACCTGCACCGTCGCGCTGACTTTCAGCGCCTGGCCGGTCACCGTTTTTGGTGCAAAGCCAAGGCGTTTGGCCAGCCAGCCGCAGCCGAGAATCAGCAGAACAATTACTGCCAGCACGCTGCTGACCTGGCCAATCACCGAACCGGTTGAGACCACAGGCTGGCTGAGTACCGGTTGTTCGGCTTGCGTGTGTTTTAACATGCTTAACGGCTCAGACGACGCATACGTTCAGACGGGGTAATGATGTCGGTGATGCGCACGCCATATTTGTCGTTCACCACCACCACTTCACCCTGCGCGATCAGATAACCGTTGATCAGAATATCCAGCGGTTCCCCGGCCAGGCCATCCAGCGCCACCACCGAACCCTGCGTCAAGCGCAGCAGCTCTTTGATGGTCATCTTGGTGCGACCCAGTTCCACGGTCAGCTTGACCGGGATATCCATGATCAGATCGATATCCTGCAGCGAGCCGCTGATGCCAGGATTTTCCAGCGACTTGAACACATTTTCAGTTGGATCTGGCGCGCTGGTGGTGGTTTGTTCGTTCATAGCTGCAGCCCACAGATCGTCCGCGGAGATGTCGTCGTCGGACGGTTTCTTGCTGTCACTCATCGGGCTGTTCCTCGTTCAGCGAATTCAAAATCGGGTTAATCAAATGTTCTACACGCAGCGCGTACTGGCCATTGATGGTGCCGTATTGGCTGGTCAGCACCGGCACGCTATCGACGTGAGCGATGATGCGGTCCGGCTTCTCAATGGGCAGGACGTCACCGGGTTTCAGCTGCAAAATACGTGACAGGCGCAGCGATGTTTCGGCGAAATGGGCAATCAGCTCCAGCTCCGAGTGCTGCACCTGTTTCACCAGATTGTCGCGCCAGTGATTATCTTCCCGGCGTGAGTTTTCCAGTGGGGGATTGACCAGCAGCTCGCGCAGCGGCTCAATCATCGAAAACGGAATACAGATATTGAATTCACCGACCAGGTTTCCAATCTCCACCTGGAACGGCGTGTTCACCACGATGTCATTCGGTGAAGTGGTGATGTTGGTGAACTTCACCTGCATCTCGGAACGTACATACTCCACTTCCAGCGGATAAATCGCTTTCCACGCGTCGCTGTAGCCATCCAGCGCCAATTTCAACATGCGGCGAATCACACGCTGTTCGGTATGGGTAAATTCACGTCCTTCAACTTTGGTCGGGAAACGACCGTCGCCGCCAAACAGGTTATCGACAGCAATAAAAACCAGGCTCGGTGAAAACACCACCAGCGCCGTGCCGCGCAGCGGCTTCAGGTGGATCAGGTTCAGGTTAGTTGGCACCGGCAGGTTGCGGGCGAACTCGTGGTACGGCTGAATCTTGATCGCACCCACACTAATATCGGGGCTACGGCGCAGCAGGTTAAACAGCGCCATACGGAAATGACGGGCAAAGCGCTCGTTGATGATCTCCAGCGCCTGCAGACGCTCACGTACGACGCGGCGCTGAGTATTGGGATCATAGGGACGGATATCGCCATCGGTCCCTTTGGAACTGTTCTCTACTTCCGCACTGTCACTGTCGCCATTAAGCAGCGCGTCAATCTCAGCCTGGGAGAGAATGCTATCGCCCATTAAATCACCTCAAAATGAAGGCGGTAAACAGCACGTCATTGACAACCTGAGCCGGTTGACCTTTTACCAGCGGCGGCGCCAGTGCCTGTTTGATCTGCTCAACCAGGGCCTGTTTGCCTTGCTCTGTGGCCAGTGCCGTCGCGCTTTGACGCGAAAGCAGTAACAGCAGACGGCTGCGCACTTCCGGCAGGTAATCGTTCATCCGACGACGGGTATCCTCATCGGGCAGACGCAGGGTGAAACCCACGTACAGCACACGGTCGGGATCGTTGTCAGGATTGACCAGGTTTACTGTAAACGTATCCATTGCAAAAAATACGGGAGCAGCCGGTGGCTCGACTTTCGCCGCGTCCGGTTGGCTGCCTTCGTGTTTATTCATCATTCGCCAGACTGCATAGCCTGCCACGCTGCAAGCGGCCAGCGTTACAATCAGTAACACCGGTAGTAGTAGTGAACGTTTGCGGCCTTTAGCTTTCGCGTTATCAGACATCTTGCAGTTACTTCCTGTGAATTATGGGCAAGCCTCTCGGCTTACCTGGACAGATTATCCCGCGTCTTAAGTCAAACAATGGGAAGAAAAGACGCGGGTTTTACGCTTACCTTCAGCGTTTAGCGGCTATCAGGCAAAGATATCGACAGCGCCGTTACCGGCCGCGCGCGCTTGAAGGGCTGCCGGGACGGCAATAGGCGTTATCTCGTTGTCACTGTCCTGGGAGAGGCTAAAGCTGCCGTGCTGTCCGTCACGACGTCCTTCCTGCTGGCCCTGATAACTCTGGCCCTGTGCGAAGGCGTCGCTGCTGACGTTACTCTGTCCCAGGTTTATTCCGCTCTCCGCCAGCGCGCTACGCAGCTGAGGAAGAGCCGCTTCCAGCGCGGCCCTCACTTGGCTGTGGCTGGAAACCATATTTAACTGTGCCTGATCCTTATCAAGGGTCAGGCTGATCTGGATAGCGCCCAGATCCTGCGGATGTAGACGCAACTCGGCGTTCTGCTGCCCGTTGCGGCTAAACATCACAATCTGCTGACTCAGCGCCTGCTGCCACTCGCTGCTGCCGAGCTGCGCATTCAGCATGGGCGTCGACGGCGTGGTGCTGGTCGAGGCGGTGCTGCTTACCAGCGAGCTGGTGGCGCTGAGCGGTGCGCTGGTGAATGGCGTCACCGGGTCATCACTGCTCTGCGCGGCGGCGCGCTCTTCCGGCTTACTCAGCGCATTCAGCACCTGCTTAAAACTCTCATCCAGCGTCAACCCGCTGCTGTTACTGGCGGTGGTGCTGACGCTGCTGCTCTGCGTGCTGCTGGCCGTTTGCGTTAAGAGCGTTACAGCATCGCTGGATTTCTTCTGTGCGCCATCCGGCTGCGCGTGCTCTTCTTTTACTGCACCGTCCAGGGAACCCCTTAACAGTGCGGTATTAAGCGAAGCGCGAGTGTCGGTTGTCCCTTCGCCTGCGCTGCTACTTACGCTGGTTGGGCTGGTGCGGTTCTCTACCGCCACCGGCAACATGGCGAATAACGCCTGCACATTCTGTAAGTCGCTGGCAGTTAACGAACTTGCCTCACTCTTGTCTTTATCATCGGCTGATTTCAGCGTGGCTTTAGTGTTTTCCGGCTGTAAAAGTGCGTTTAACGCATCAGGTTTCTCCAGCGCCTGCAATAACGCGCTTAGCGAAGCCTTACTGACGTCTTTTTCATCAACTTCTGCTGTCAGAACAGTCGATTGCGTGTTAACAGCTTGTTGCTTTACCAGCGTCAGCAAGCGGTTGCCGAGTTCAGTAATAAATCCCTGCGGCAGCGACTCCGCGCCCTGCAAAACATCTGATGAAACTGAAGTGTCAGCGTCTCCCAAAACCGAGGTTTGCGTAGCAACTGTTGGCAGCGTAATCATTCGCCTTTCCTCAATGCGGCCCGTTGGGCAAATTCATCCATCCGTTTCTGATCGAGACGGTTTTCTTGTCGTAATGCGTTTTCCTCAGCGCGCGTAATCAGCGTTTGATAAGCATTGAGCCGCTTATGCTTTTCACGCCAGTTGCTCAGCGCGCTGTCGAGGCGCTGATTCCACTGGGAAAGCTGTTGGCGATGCTGTTCGATGGCTTTTTCCAGCGTCTGAATAAACTGGTGATAATTGGTCCAGCGCGTGCTGGCGATGCCGCCGGACATATCCTGATTGAGCTTGTTGCGATACTCATCCTGATAATCCAGCAGCATGCTGAGTTGTTCGTCGGCCTGCTGCACACCCCGGCGCATATCGCCAAGGTGAATCACTGCACTCTCCAGTTCCTGCTCCGCCATATCGCGCAGCTTGTTGATCGCACTGGCCGTTTTCATCACTTAACCTCGTTTGGCGTTAACCGAACATCGCCTGCAGATGCAAACAGGCATCGTCATAGTCGCTGCGTTCGAAAATGCCCTGATGCAGGAAGGCTTCCATCTCGGGATAGAGCTTGATGGCGCGGTCCAGCATCGGATCGCTGCCTGCGGCATACGCCCCCACACTCACCAGATCGCGGTTGCGCTGGAAGCTGGAGAGCAACTGTTTGAACTGACGCACGCGCGCGTAGTGTGTCTCATCAATTAATGAGGTCATGGCGCGGCTGATTGACGCTTCGATATCAATTGCCGGATAGTGGCCGGCTTCCGCCAGACTACGCGACAGCACGATGTGGCCGTCGAGAATCGCACGCGCCGAGTCGGCAATCGGGTCTTGCTGATCGTCGCCTTCGGTCAACACGGTATAAAAGGCGGTAATTGAACCGCCGCCGTGCGTACCGTTACCGGCGCGTTCCACCAGCGCGGGCAATTTGGCGAACACCGAAGGCGGATAACCTTTGGTCGCCGGCGGCTCACCGATGGCCAGTGCGATCTCACGTTGCGCCATGGCGTAGCGGGTGAGGGAATCCATAATCAGCAGCACATGCTGACCGCGATCGCGGAAATCTTCAGCGATACGCGTGGCATAAGCGGCACCCTGCATACGCAGCAGCGGCGAGACATCCGCCGGCGCGGCGATCACCACCGAACGCGCCCGGCCTTCGGCACCGAGAATATTTTCAATGAACTCTTTAACTTCACGACCACGTTCACCAATCAACCCCACCACGATCACGTCGGCTTTGGTGTAGCGCGCCATCATGCCGAGCAGCACGCTTTTACCGACGCCGGAACCGGCGAACAGGCCCATACGTTGACCGCGACCCACGGTGAGCAGGGCGTTGATGGCACGCACGCCGGTATCCAGCACATCTTCAATCGGCGTACGTTGCAGCGGGTTGAACGGTGCGGTGATCAGCGGGGCGCGATAGCCGGTTTCCGGCGCGGGCAAACCATCCAGCGGTTTGCCGCTGCCGTCCAGCACGCGACCCAGAAGTTCCGGGCCCAGCAGCATCTGTTTGCCGCTGTGGCCGCTGTCGCCACTGACGCGCGCATAAACGCGTGCGCCCGGCAAAATACCGTCGACTTCTTCCAGCGGCATCATTAACAGTTTCTGCCCGTTGAAGCCGACCACTTCACTTTCAACTTCAGTGATCTTGCTGCCATCGGTACGTTCAATAATGCAGGTAGCACCGAGCGGCAGCTGCAGGCCGGTGGCTTCCAGCACTAAGCCGGTGGCGCGCGTCAGGCGACCGTAACGACGCACGGTTTGTACCTGCGAAATGCGTTCTTCGAAGGCGTCGAGCGCGCCGAGCCAGCGTGAAAGGCGTGAGGAGGTCATTACAGTGTCCCCGGAGCGGCCAAGCGGCACAGCTCCTGCCAGCGTGTTGCCACGCTCGCATCAAGGTCGCCATCTTCGGCGCTAAGCTTACAGCCGCCAGGATGCAGCGTGCTGTCGGCCAGTAAGCGCCAGCCGTGCAGATCGAGCGTTGGACCCAGCGTCTGCTCGATGCGCTGCAGATCGTCCGGATGGACGCGCAGCTGCGGTTTGCCGCTGAACATCGGTTCCTGCTGAATCAGCTGCTGGATTTGACGCAGCAGGGCGGTGCCGTCAACCTGCGTGGCCTGGCCAATCACCGTGCGCGCGGCTTCCAGCGCCAGCTGCATCAGACGTGAAGCGATTACGCTGTCGAGTGCTTCGAGCGTGTGATGGAACTCGGTCACCAGCTGCTGCATACGTGCCTGCAGCGGCGCTTGCTGCTGCTGCGCATCGGCTAAGCCTTGCTGGAAACCGGCGTCATAACCGTTCTGTTGCGCTTCGGCGAAACCTTTCTGATAGCCTTCGCTGTAGCCTTGCGTCTGCGCATCTTTGCGCATCTGCTGCTGCATGCGTTCCAGCTGTTGCTGCTGTTCCGCTTCGGCGCTCAGTTCGACATCGATCTCCGGCTCCTCTAACTGAGGTTCCGGTTCGGCACCGAACGGGCTGCCTAAATCATCAGGCTGCCAGCGCTGCCACGCGCGGGCGGAAAAGGCATCAGACATAGGTTTCCTCGCCACCACCAATCACCATCTCGCCGGATTCTGCTAGGCGGCGCACCACCAGAAGAATGGCCTTCTGCTCGTTCTCCACCGCCGACATACGTACCGGACCACGGTTGGCCAGATCATCGCGCAGGATATCGGCCGCACGGGCGGACATGTTTTTGAGGAACTTCTCGCGCAGCGGCTGTTCGGCACCTTTCAGTGCCACCAGCAACTGTTCGGATTCCACTTCCTGCAACAGACGCTGGATGCTGCGGTCGTCCACTTCCACCAGGTTTTCGAACAGGAACATCTCGTCGATGATCTTCTGTGCCAGCTCGCCATCGAAGTCGCGTACTGCTTCGATAACCGCTTCTTCCTGCTGGGTTTTCATCAGGTTGATAATTTCTGCTGCGGTTCTCACGCCGCCCATCTTCGCGCGCTTGAGGTTGGTGCCGTCGAGCAGGCCATTCAGTACTTCGGTCAGTTCCGCCAGCGCCGCCGGCTGGACACCGCCGAAGGTGGCGATACGCAGCATCACATCGTGACGCAGACGCTCGTCGAACAGCGCCAGAATATCCGCCGCCTGGCCACGTTTGAGGTGGACAAGGATGGTGGCGATAATCTGCGGATGCTCGTCGCGAATAAGGTCGGCCGCCGCCTGTGGCTCCATGAAGTTGAGCGTTTCCATACCGCTAGTGGTCTCGTTTTTCTCGAGAATATCTTCCAGCAGGCTTGAAGCTCGCTCCTCGCCCAACGCTTTGATCAGCACCGAACGCAGATAATCGTTGGAGTTGAGGCTCAGCGCCGCAAACTGTTCGGCATCGGCTTCGAACTCGCGCAGCACTTCGGTCAGCTGTTTGTGTGAAACCTGGCGCATGTTGGCCATAGCACCACTCAGATGCTGAACCTCACGCTGGTTAAGGTGTTTGAACACCTCCGCCGCGCGCTCTTCGCCGATGGTCATCATCAGAATGGCGCTTTTTTCTGTACCGGTCAGACTCATAGTTCTTTACTCATCCATTCGCGGATAACCAGCGCGACGACGCGCGGATCGTTTTCAGACATGTCGCGGATACGCTGGCTCATCACCTCGGCGCTCATGCGGTTAGTAGATTTACGCTCCTGATCCAGCTCGTCTTTGCTGAGCTGAACGTTAAAGGCTTCTTCTTCTTCCATGGCCGCAGAGCGTGCCGCCAGCGCTTCAGCCGCTGCCTTCTCCTGCTCTTTCTTACGCACCAGCTGTGGACGTACCAGCTTGCGATAGAGGATGAAGCCAACCAACGCCACCAGCAGCCAGCGACCGGCAGTCATCAGCTGATCGAAGAACGATTGCTGCTGCCAGAATGGCAGGTCGCCACCGCTTGGCTCGGTCATGTTGAACTGAGAGTTCACCACGTTGACGCTGTCGCCACGGGTTTGTGAATAGCCCATCGCTTCACGGGTTAAATCTTCAATCTGCTTGATCTGCTGCTCGTTAAGCGCCACCGCTTTGCCTTTACCGTCGTCGCGGTAGTTCACCACCACGGCAACCGACAGGCGCTGCACATCGCCGACGTTCAGCTTGGTATGACGAATGGTGCGGTCCAGCTCGTAGTTCACCGTGTCGTTGCGCGTTGAGCTGCTCGGGCCAGAAGGCTGTGCGGTGCTGGTGGTGCTGCCGTTATTCTGCGCATTGGCGGTTTGCGCGTTGGCGTTTTGGCCGTTGGCATTATTGTTGTTATTCGTTGGCGGATTGGTCACCGGCGCGGTATTGGCTGGCGCAGGCTGATTCGACAATGCACCCGGCACGCCGCCTGGATACGGGCTGCCATTCTGTTCGGAGTTGCTGGTCTGGCGTGAACGCACCGCGCTGTTGTTAGGATTGGCGTTCGGCTGGTATTTCTCGTCGGTCTGCTCGCTGCGGTCGAAGTTGATTTGCGCCGTCACCTGCGCATGCACATTGCCCTGACCGACAATCGGATTCAGGATCGCTTCGATACGCTGCTGGAAGCGTGCTTCCACTTCAGACGCATATTTCAGTTGCGCATCATTCAGGTCGCGACCTTCGCTGTCAGAGCGGGTCAACAGACGACCGGCCTGATCGACAACGGTCACGTTGCCCGGCGGTAAACCGGCCACGCTGCTGGAAACCATATGCTGAATGGCCTGAATCTGGCCTTCATCTAATGCGCGGCCTGGCTGCAGGTTCAGCGTCACCGAGGCGGAAGGGGCTTTCTGCTCACGCACGAACAAGGTCGGTTTCGGCATTGCCAGGTGCACGCGTACGCTCTTCACCGGACCGAGCGTTTCGATGGTGCGCGACAGTTCACCTTCCAGCGCACGCTGATAGTTGATCTGCTCGCTGAACTGGCTGATCCCGAACTTCTCTTTGTCCATCAGTTCGAAGCCGACGTTGCCGCCTTTCGGCAAGCCTTGTTGTGCCAGACGCAGACGCAGCTCATGCACTTTATCGGCGGGCACCATCAGTGCTCCACCGTTATCGGCGAACTGGTAAGGGATGTTCATTTGCGTCAGCTGCGTGACGATCGCGCCACCATCCTCATCGGAGAGGTTGTTATAAAGCACGCGATAGTCTGGCGCTTTTGCCCACAGCACCAACGCAAACACCACCGCGATAACCGCAGCAGCAGCGATAATTAAGGGAATACGCGGATTGGCGCGCAGGCGGGCGAGAAGGTCATTGAAGCCTTTCTTAGCTGTATCCTGTGTAGCGGCTGCACTCGCATTCATGACCGATTCCTGCCTGACATTATTGATCGGGTGTGGTGTTGTGGTGACAAAACGTACTCCCTGAAGACTTCTCCCCTAAATCGGGAGAGGAGAAAAATTAAATTCCACTTAATGGCAGGCATTATTTGTTGAAAGCCGCGACATCGATGGGTGGATAAGCCGGGTTTTTTGCGGTCATTTAGCGCCTTTGTCCTATTGACAGTGTGTTAACTTTCTCATCGTGAAAATTTAATCACTTCTTTAATAGGGGTCAGGCAATGTCAATTCAGGCGATTGAGGGTGTGCTGCAGCAGCTGCAGATGACGTCTCTGCAGGCCAGCGGTAAGCAAGCGGAGTCCACGAATCAGGTCGATTTCAGTGCCACCATGAAAGCAGCACTCGACAAGATCAGCGAAACCCAGACAACGGCTCGCGCTCAGGCGCAGGATTTCGAAATGGGTAAACCGGGTATTCAGTTAAATGATGTGATGGTCGATCTGCAAAAATCCTCTATTTCCATGCAGATGGGCGTGCAGGTGCGTAACAAACTGGTGTCGGCGTATACCGATATTATGAGTATGCAGGTTTAGTTTCTTTCGGGTATTTCTTTCGGGTATAGTCCAGCGCGGTAATGGTGTTATATCAGGCGGGAAGGTTGCTGCATCACAGTGAGTACACCGCCAAACGCGCTGCCTTATTTTGAGAAGAGGATTCTCACGTGAAGAAAACCCTGCTGTTTTTAATCGCTATTGTCCTGCTCACGGGATGTGACAAGGATGACGCGACTTACTACCCGCAAATGAAAAATTTTGCCTATCTGTATCAATTCGAAGCGCTGCCCGGCAAAGTCAAAACGACCCATCAAACGCTGTTTACCGCCGACGGCCAGCAGATCTTCGAAGTGAATGTCGATTTCGACCGCAACGGCTGTCCAACGCATGTTAAATCGGTGCGTAAAGACGGCGAAGTGATTGAAGTGACGCGCGACGGCAATGAATTAAAAGGCAGTGAAAACGGTCAGGACGTGGTGGTGACGCTGAATAAGAGCTGCGCCATGGTGAAGAAAGTCACGCCGAGCATGACCGTGGATATTGCCTATAACAAACAGGGTTTGGTTGAGCAGATCTCATCGCCCGCCTCCGATGCAGCGTTTCACCTCGCCTATAACAGCGCCGGTGAAATGGCGGTCTTGAGTATTACCCAGGCCGGAACGGAAGTGTCGCGTGCTACCGCGGTGCGAGCAGAAGATAAGAAAAAGATCTCTGACGTGGTTACCACGGTGAAGCGTAATGACCAAATTAAAACCGTCAGCAATGTCTGCAAATATAAAAACGACATTCCCTATTATTGCGACATTATTACCGCTGACGCGGCAGGCAACGTGATTGATAAGCAGTATGGCAATATTGAGGTAACGTATTACTGATTGGTGGGGTCGCCATGCATGGCGACCAACACTATTTAATCTCAGGCCACGCCACAGCCGGGAATCCATTCAGCAGCGGATAAGCAAACAGGAAACCCTGGAACTGGCTAATGCCTGCGGCTTCCAGCCACATCCACTCTTCAGCTTGCTCGACACCTTCGGCAATCACCGCAATCTCCAGCGATGCGCAGCACTTAATGATGGCGTGCATGATCGCCTGCTTCGGTCCGCTTTTGTGCACATCGCGGATCAGCTCGCGATCGATTTTGATTTTGTCCGGCTGGAATTTTGATAACAGCGACAAGCCAGCAAAACCGGCACCAAAATCGTCCAGCGCGAGGCTGATACCTGCCGCTTTCAACTTTCTCACTTCGGCAGCAAACTCATCCGAGCGCGAAATGATCTCATTTTCGGTCACTTCGACGATCACCTGTTGCGGCACCAGCCCGCTGGCGTTGATCTCGGTAAGCAGGAATTCCACCGCGTTTGGCACCGTCACCAGTGACATCGGCAGCAGATTGATCGACAGACGATGCTCGCCAATCCCCAGTTTGCTCGCCACGCGAAAGGCCAGACGTTTCGATTTGATATCCGCGTGATAAATCGCTTCGCCGCCAAACGCGGAGAAATACTCATCGGGTGAGCCACCGTTTGGCGTGCGGATCAGCGCTTCAAACGAAGTGACGCGGCGCGCGAAGGGATCGATGATGGGTTGAAAAGCAAAGCGGCAATCCTGCAGGCTCTGATCGATACCCTCCAGATCGTTCTGCCATTCAATATCCGGAACAAATTCCCAGGTATTAGCTGGCGGGATCTCGAAGTAGTTCTCTTTGTCGCGCGCCACCACAAAGGTACGCAAAAACTGCAGCGCGCGATCTTTGTAGGTGAGCTGATAACGCGAGGTGCCTTTATCCAGCACTGCTTGCAGCACAGTGTCTTTGTCATGCTCGCGCAGATCGAACAGCTCCATGCCGACTTTGCCAAAACGGCGTTCAGGCGCGAAGTCGTGCATTAACTCCACCAGATTATGGTGGCGTGCGTCCTGACAAATACGCTTGTATATGCCCTGAACGGACTCGCGCGGTCCTTCCAGCAGCTGGAAGAAGTGCAGGCCGTCGAACAGCAGGATGCCAGTAACGTCGAAGTTTTTGTTTTTGCTATTGGCTTTAGCAACCATATCTTCGAGCGTTTTGATTGGCACGTGATCGTGCAGATGGCTGCGGTAAATAATTGTGGTGAGCATCGAGATTGTCCGGATAATTTATTATTTTGCGGCTAGATTAGCAGCCTTACCGCGGGGTCTGTCCATAGCTTACCGCGATCAGGCTAAACTTTTTTTATTATAACAGCTTAAGCGAAGCGGCTAGCCGCTTCGGTAACGTCGCAACTCCATCAGCGTGCCGATAATTTCTAGCGCCGATTCCGCCGAATGCAGCTGCGGAAAATCATCATTCAACGCGCGCAATGTGAAGATCTGCGCATCCTGCTGTTGCGTTTGCAGGCGATAAATCCGCACTCGTGCCACGCCATCCACCAGCGCCAGCACCACATCGCCCGGCTGCGGCTGAACGTCAGGATCAAAGATCACTTTGTCACCGGGCCGGTAATCGGGCTGCATCGCCTGATCTTCTATTGTGACCGCCAGCGCGCCATCGCCCAACTGACTCTCGCTGTAGAGAAAGTGCGCAGCCTGCTGTTTGAGCAACAACCGTTCTTCGCTCAACCACGCTGACGCTTGCGCCAGGCTAATCAATGGCACCGCCGCAACCGGTGCGGCCTTGGCGTGGGTGGCAAATACTTCGCCATCCCCGTCGATAATCCATGCCGCCGTGCATTGCAGCCACTGCGCGAGCCGCAGCAAATTCTCGCCACGCGGTACGGTTTCCTCTTTTTCCCACTGCGATACAGCCACATGCGACACCCCAATGCTTTTGGCCAGCGCCTGCTGCGTCAATTGTAGTGCTTTACGTCGTGTCCGGATGCGCTCACCGGAAGATTCTTTTTTCATCATCTTGACATCTCCTGAAGGAACTACTTAAGTATACTTAAATTCATAAGTTAAAGTAAACTTAAATTCAGGCGTTGACCGCGAAGCTGGCAAGGGTGGTCAGCGTGCTTATGGGGCACATCCCTTGCCAGGGGTGAGAGGTGAAGCATGGAAAGTAGTTTAGTCACCAGCGTAGGTGCGTTGCTTCTCGGCGGCGGCGCAGCAGCTGTGTTCTGGAAACCGTTAATGGCGGGTATCGCCGCTATCGTCACCAGCAATCGTGCCGGTGGGGAGATCATCACCAGTTACAAAGAACAGGTGATGCTGCTCAAAGAGGGTCACGCCTTGATGCGCCAGGAAAACGATGAATTGCGCATCCGACATGACAAAAACCTGCGGCGTATCTCTTCGCTGGAAACCGATCTGCGGCTGATAAAAAACGCCCTGAGCATTTTGCTGGCCACCACGGAAGCCGAGCACAGCGAGAAGTTTCGCAGCCAGGTTAACCAACTGATTACCACTCTGGAGGAGAGTCGTGATGATGCAGATAAACAGTGAGTACGTAGTGAAAAACCATCGGCGCCAACTGTTCTTCGGCGGCTTTTTGCTGATGTTGTCGTTGATGTGCGTGGCGATGACGGTGCTATTCCTGTTCGTCAGTAACAGCGCCAATCAGCGTGTTGAAGAGATTCGACAGCAATATCGAACCATATCGGAACGACGTGAAGCACGTGTGGCGGAGCTTACCAGCCAGCTGGTGGCGCTGCAGAACAAGCTCGATGGCACCGTGAAGCACCCGGTCAGCAATCCGGCTGACAAAGGGAAACCGGCAGAAGGAGATAAGTCGCCACCTCAACCCAAGCGTTAAGGAGGGCATCATGCGAATTACCCCGTGGATTGCAGCCCGTCTTGCCCGACTGCGATCTTTATTCAGTAAGAAGGAGAGCATTATGAGCGATCAAACTGTCATCAATCCAACCAGCACCATCGCATCGTCACCAGCGGAAGATTTCGCCAACGAAGTCGCCACGCCCGTTGCTGCACCGGCGACCGCTGTAGCACCTGAAGCGACGCCTGCTGTAGTCGTAGAAGCAGCACCTGAAGTTGCGCCGGCATCGGCTACGGCACCCGAGGCGATAACCGCTGCACCCGCGCAGGTGGCGGCCACTGCCGCGCCTGAGGCGGCAACGCCTGCGCCTGCCGAGGTTGCGCCGCCCAACGAACCGGACATCGCTGCTCCCGCTGCAGCCGATGCGCCGTCAGCCGCCGCAACGGCGCAGAGCCACGACGGAACTCAGGCGTTCTCAGAAGGGGTGAAGGATTTCGTCAGAGCGTTTAGTTTTGTCGAGCAGGGCGTAATCAAACTGGGCGATGCCGCGAAGGATGAGCTGATTGATCTGGCGAGGAAGTATCTGTAATGCCTGACGACTCAGCATCGGGGACCGGGATGTCCCCTGTTTACAAACAGGTTTTAGTCACTTCCGATTATTCCTAAGGCAGCTTCGATATTTTGCACTACCTTTAATCATTCAAGCGTTATTTAAATCGTCTTAATAAGCGAAAAGGAAGATAGCATGAGTGATACAGAAACTGTAAAAACCAAAACTGAATACTTGCGTGATGTCACCTCCCAGCTTAAAGAGATGCGCCACTACGCGCAGACCAACACTGAGACGCTGTCTGCCCACTGGCTGGCGTTTGATGCGGGTGAGTACAAAGACACCGAATACGCGGGACGCTTCGACACCTTGCTGAACAAACAGGGTAAGCTGCTGGATGACATTGATGCGGCGATTCAGGATCTCGAAATCGCCATCAACCATGCCGAGCAGGAAAGCTAAGCGTTTATCGCACTGGTGGCCTAATCGGCCACCAGCCACATTTCTGCCTCATCGAACATCTCTTCAACAATCCGCGCAACTGTCGCTTTATCGTTCTTACTCATATCAGTATCTATCGCGTTACGCTCCATCGGTTTGACGCGTACCTCAATATCGGGAAAGACGCGCTGTACACGCTTTTCCAACTCCTGCAAAATCATCTCGCGTGCACCCGGTAATCCGGCCACGTTACGCTTATCGTAAATCAACTCCACAAACATCAGGGTCGTTCCATTCATTGGATCGGGTGCGATATAGTACTGTAAATAAAAACAGGGGTAAATATGCGCCAACTGGTTATCGATATCTTATTGAAAATGGCAAAAATGGATGTGGAAGCAAAAGAGCTGGTGGCGCAGGTAGAGGCGCAGTCGTTATTGATTGCCGCGCTGCTGATTCAGGCGAAAGAGAATAACTCGTTGACCATTTCCGATACGGTGCAAGAGGCGATTGTTACCGCTTCGCGCGCATCGCAGGAATTTTTACAGTCCGATGTTGATCTGCTGCTGACCCACGTCAATCGTCTGCTGGCGGTGGCAAGTTATATCGAAGTAAAAGGGATTGAGCGGGAAGGGTAAGAAAAAATATTACCTCTGGAAGTGGAAATCCAGCAACACTTCCAGAGGCGGTGCAACAGCACCATTCGTTCAAGGACAATCTACGACTGACGTCGTGATGAGTAAGTTATACAAGTTTTCTCAACTTGTACAACTTTTTCCTGAACATTTTGTGTGGTTGGCGATGTATCTTTGATGCCGTTTCAGTGCGCGGCCGATTACAACTCGTTTTTGATGCAGAACTCTTCCCACGTCATGCCTAAGGCTTCCGCGTGAGATTTCAGATACTTTTCAATGGCATCCGCGGCAACGGCTTTATCGGGCTCCGCCAGCTGAATGGAAAACAGCATGCCATCCAGCTTCTTCTGACGCAAAAATGCGGCATAAATACGTTCTGCGTGCCAGTCGCGTAACTGCGCTAATGACAGGTTCGCCTGGCGGGCATCGCTTTCGGTCAGTTCATCCAGTGCAGACTGGAAATCGGGGTGAGCGGCGAAAAACATCGTGCGCGCCTGAGCGTAATACTCTTCTGGGGTTTTCATTCGGTGTTCCTGCGTATCAACTTGCGCGCTAGTGTAACGCGCGCACGCTGCGTTGTCAGGATTCTGCTGCCGGATCGATATTCATGGCAACCAGGTGCGCATGAATGCGCACCCTACGAAACCACACTCGCCACCAATCCCGTAAGGTCGCCATTCATGGCGACCTGGCCGCACATTATTCGTACAACATCAATGCAACTGCTGATAAATCCGCATCACGTCCTGCTGATTCTTCGCCAGCGTCTCGTCCAACGTCAGTTTACCGTTCAGCATATCCGCCAGGTTCTGCCCAACGGCGTTACCCATCTGATCAAATCCGGGAATACTCACGTACTGTACGCCCTGATAGGGCACCGGATTGAGCGTGGGCTGTTCGACGGTGGCGGAATCAATCGCCGCACGCACCTGCGCGGCATACGGCGCCAGGCGCTGATAGCTCGCCTGCTGATATGTCGAATTGCGGCTGCCCGGCGGGACCGCGCCCCAGCCGACTGTATCGGCCACTTGCTGGATATACTGTTTTGACGTCGCCCAGCTAATAAAGGCAATCGCCGCCTCGCGATTCGGCGTATTCGCCGGTACCGCCAGCGCCCACGACCACAACCAATTGGAGCCGTTACGCGTTATACCGCCCGGCGCAGGCGCAAAGGCCAGCTTATCGGCGACTAAAGAGATCTGCGGATTTACCAGCAAACCGGCTGCCACCGTGCTGTCGATCCACATGGCACATTTGCCTTGCGCGGTCAGGCGCAGAATCTGGCCGAAACTGTTTTTCACCGTATCCGCGGGTCCATCCTGCTTCACCACCTGCAAATAATCACCCAGCGCCTCGCGCCACTCCGGCGAGTTGAGCGTCGGCTGCCAGTTTTCATCGAACCACTGCGCGCCATAGGCATTCGCCATGGTGGTCATGAACGCCACATTATCGCCCCAGCCAGGCTGGCCGCGCAGGCACAAACCGTAAATGCCCTTTTGCGGGTCAGTGAGTTTGGCGGCGAAGTTTTTGATATCGGTCCAGTCGGGATTATCGGGCATGGTTAACCCTTTCTGCGCAAACAGATCTTTGCGGTAATAGGTCATGCTACTTTCGCCGTAGAACGGCAGGGCGTAGAGCGTTTGCTGAAACGACAGCGCTTTGCGCACTGGCGCGATGAGATCATCGCTGTCGTAATCGGCGGGCAGCTTATTGAGCGGCGCCAGCCAGCCTTTTTCACCCCACAGCGGCGCTTCATAGGTGCCAACGGTGATGACATCGAACTGTGCCTGGCCGCTGTTCATCGCCGACAGCACCGCCTGACGCAGCGCGCCATCGTCCATCACATGCCATTGCAGTTTGACGTCAGGATGCTCCTGTTCGTAGCGCGTGGCGAGCTGCTGCATGATGGTCATATCGCCGTTGGCGATGGTGGCGATATTCAGTGTGGTCGCCGCGTGGCTCAACAGCGGCAACGCCGCCAATAGCGCGAGAAGTTTACGCATCATCCCGCTCCTTAGCGCTGTTGCAGGCGGAAGAAGGCCATCTTCTCCACCAGCAATCCGGCATGTTCGCTAACGGTCTGGCTGGCGGCGCTGGCTTCCTGCACCAGCGAGGCGTTCTGCTGCGTCGCGCCATCCATCTGAATCACTGCGGTGTTGACCTGCTCAATGCCGCTGGATTGCTGGCGGCTGGCCACGGCAATTTCACCGACAATGTCCACCACGCGCGCCACGCCCTGATTGATGTCATTGAGCATTGCGCCGGAACGCTGCACCAGCGCACTGCCGGCTTCCACTTTACCCACGCTGGCATCGATTAACGCTTTGATCTCGTGGGCGGCCCCGGCGGACCGCTGCGCCAGCTGACGCACTTCGGACGCCACCACGGCAAAGCCGCGCCCCTGTTCACCGGCGCGTGCCGCCTCAACCGCCGCGTTGAGCGCCAGCAGGTTAGTCTGGAAGGCGATCTCATCGATCACCCGGTTGATATCCGCGATGCGCTTGCTGGAAGATTCGATCTCCTCCATCGCGCTGACCGCATCACGCAGCACGCTGCTGCCGCGTTCGGCCTGATGACGTACGTCGGTGGCCAGTTCGTTGGCCTGCGCAGCGTTATCGGCGTTGTGTTTCACCGTGGCGGTCATTTGCTCCATGCTGGCGGCGGTCTGTTCCAGCGAGCTGGCCTGCGAATGGGTGCGTTCAGAGAGATCGTCATTGCCATCGGCCATCTGACGCGCCGCATCACTCAGCGCAGTGGCGCTTTCGCCCACGTCGCGCACGATCTCCGCCAGACGCACATCCATGCGCAGCAGTGACTGCATCAGTTCGCCCATCTCATCGCGTGATACGCTGCCAATATCGTGGTTCAGTTCACCGGCCGCAATCGATTCGGCCAGCTCGCGCGCCTGAGCAATCGAGCGGTTGATCGAGCGGATCAGCAGCCAGCCGAACACCAGCGCCACGCTCAGCCCGACCAGCAATATGATAATCAGGCTGTTACGCGCCAGCTGGTAATCGCTGTTGCTCTGCTGATAGGTGAGTTCCGCATGCTGGCGCATTAACGCATCAAGCTGATCGATGTCCTGTTGCAGCAGCTGACTGCCGCTGCGCAGGCGGGTTTCAATCACCACCAGCGCGCCGGACGGGTTGCCGCCCTTAAGCAGTTCACCGGCATCTTTCAGCGCGGTTTGCCAGCCGTCGAGATGGGTGATGAATTGCTGGCTGAGGGGTTTGGTTTGCGCATCAAACGACAGCTGCTGCCAGGTTTGGCGGTCTTTGGCTATCTGCTCGCCGTACTGCGCGATGCGCGCCAGACGTTTCTCCACTTCGCTGCTGTCGGTCCAGTAGCGCAGGGCATCGAACAGGGTCGCGGATTGTTCCTGCACCATGCGGTACAGGCGGGATGAATATTGCAGCGGTAACAGCTCATTCTGATAGGCGTTTTGCGCCCGTTGGTCGGCGGCGCGCAGGCCGATGATTCCCCAGATGGCGGCAACAATCAGTAAAATGCACAGCAGGCCAACAATCGATGTCAGACGCGCGCGAAGGGTCAATCGCATAACGGGATTCTCCGTAACGAAGGTGAGTGTGTAATCGGTCATTATTGTTTTTACAGGCACTTTTAACTCCAGAAGAGTTATCGGCGCAGAAGTGAGCAGCTTGAGGAAAATCATGCGGCGCGCAGTAGATACCTTGCGCAACCTGCGGGAAAAATTATAACGTAGCCGCCATTGATGCGAGTGTAGGGACCGAGAATGAAAAAGTGGATGATAGTGGCCGCGCTGGCGCTGAGTGGCTGTGCGCAGATCAGCAATTATGACCAGGCGGTGAAAACCCCGGCACCGCTGGAGCTGCAGGGCAACTGGCAAACTGTAGGGCCGCAAAGCAAGCTGATCAGCAAGCAAGCGATGGGCAGCCTGATTATTGGTGCCGAGGGCGACACGCTGGATTGCCGTCAGTGGCAGCGCGTGATTGCCAAACCGGGCAAATTAACGCGTCTGGGCGATGACTGGGTTAACGTGACGCGTCAGGTGCGCGTGATGCCGCTGGTGCTGGAGAACGGTGAGCTGCGTTACGATGGATTGAGACTGCGTAAAGTGGATCGCCCAACCGTTGAGTGCCAGCAGGCGCTGGAAGAAGTGGCGAAGCGTCCGAATGAGGCGGTGATTCAGGATATCGAGCCAGAGATTATGCGCCCGGTTTCGGCGGCGACGCAGAAGTAATTTTCCCTCACCCTAACCCTCTCCCAGTGGGAGAGGGAACCGGTTGAGCTCATCTGGCATATTGCAGCATCACCCTCTCCCTGTGGGAGAGGGCCGGGGTGAGGGCATCAGCGCGCAGAGTCCTAAATCTAACCCTGCGGCAAATACACACTACCTTGCTTACCATACGCGCTCATCACCGATTTCTGCATCGATGACTGGCCCACCAGCTGCGTCAATTCGTCCATACGCAACTGCAGCAGACGTTTCACTTCGCTCTCATTATCGAGAATATGGCGTAACACCGGACGCAGCTGCTCTTGCAGCTGGCGCGACGGTGCGGCGGCTGCGGTTGTTTGCGCCAGTCTTTGCACCGCACTGACATAGTCCACTTCCTTGGTAATCAAATCATCCCATTCGCCGTCTGCTGCCAAACGCAGCATTCCGTGGCTGAGGTCGAGTAACTGTTGGTAAACGGTAATCAGTGGCGGTGCAATATTCATTAAACGGCGTCCTGAAGGTGTTGAGGTTGTACGACTTCTTTCCAGGCATCAGCGATATTGCGCAGAAGACCTTCAACTTCTTCGAGGGCTTCGACATCATTTCGCAGATTAGCCTGAACCAGACGGCGAACCATGTAGGAGTAGAGTCCTAACAGGTTGTCGGTCAGGTCATCGCCTGATTGCTCATCGAGGCCCTGCTTGAGTCCGCCCTCGATGATGTTAATGGCCTTGGAAATCGAGTTACCTTTTCCCTGGATATTGTTGTCCTGCATAAACAGGCGGGCGCGGACCAGTGCGCTGATCGCACCGTCAAACAGCAAGGTAATCAGCTGCTGTTGATTGGCGCTCATCACTGAGCTCTCCACCCCGATTTTTGCATAGGCTTGTGTGCCTGTAGCGCTGTACATGGTCACTCCTAATTATTTAGAACTGCTGCTCGAGGTCATGCTTTCGAACTGCTGTGTCAGGTAATCGCTGGTGCTGTTCAGCGAGCTCATGGTGACGTCGAGTTGTGTGAACTGCGTTTTATAACGCGCAATCAGGGCGTTAATACGCGTGTTCATGTTGTTGTACTGCTCGGTCAGATTATTCAGCGTCTTGCTGACGCCATCTTTCGCTGACTGAATGCTGCCGGTTGATGAGAGCCAACTGGTCAGGTTAGTCGCCAGTTTGGTGGTGATACCGGTAGTTTTACCGTCACCCACAATCATCTCTTTCACGCCGGCAGGATCTTTGGTCAGCTCGGTTTTCAGCTTGTCGGAATCCAGCGACAACTCACCGGTGGTTGGGTCGGTGGTGATACCGATTTGCGCCAGCGTTTTGTAGGTTGAAGAGCTGGCCGTGTTAGTCAGTAAGCTTTTAATCTGGGTTTGAATGCCGCGCAGCGTGCTATCGCCAACTAGCGCACCGTTGCTGGAATCTTGTGTATCTGAGCCGACATCCACAGCGGTATATTTAGTCAGGCTGGTGAACTGATCCAGCAGATTGTTGTAGGCATCCACAAAGTTGGAAATTGCGGTGGAGGCTTTAGAGGTATCTTGCGTGATGGTCAACGTCTGATTACCGCTGGTGACATCATTCAGATTCAGCGTAATCCCTTCCAGCGCATCGCTAATGGTGTTGGTGCTGCTGGTGATGGCGACGTTATTGACCGTTAACTCGGCATCTTGTGCGGCGACGCTGACATCCAGCGGATTATCGGCATCAGTTTTGGTGGAATCAAAGCCGACAATGCCTTGCAGTGTGTCATCGCCAGTCACGGTCACTGAAGAAACCGCATTAGCCTCACCGGTTTTCGACGCGGTCAGCGACAGACGATAAGCGCCATCACCGGTTTTGATAATACTGGCGCTGACACCGGCATTGGCACCGTTAATCGCGTCACGCATGCCGGTTAATGAGGTTTGTGCACTGGTCAGCGTAATGTCTTTACTGGTGCCGTCGGCCAGTTTGATCGACAGCGTGCGGCTGGCATCCGAGCTGCCCAGCGCAGTGGTGTTGCTGGTTTGTACGCCCGAAGTTAGCGTCTGTGCCTGCGCCAGCTGCGTCACACTAATGCTGTATTTCCCGGCGATGGTGCTGCCAGACGTGGTGGCGCTGAACGCAGTGGTGCTGCTGGCTGCGCTGGTTGCGGTGAACAAATCCGCGCTGTTTAATGCCGTGTTGGCGGTTTGGAAGGTGGTTAACGCGCTCGACAAGGTGCCGTAAGCGCTCAGCTTCGCGGTATAAGCCGTCTGCTGATTAGAGATAGGCGTTAAAGACGCTTTCTCAGCCGTACTCAAGTTATCCAGGATGGTACTTAAATCGAGGCCTGAACCGATACCGAGGGTAGAAATGGTGGTCATGTTGTTTCCTTTCTATGTCGACACGGAGAATCAATACCGCGGGTTATCGGCTCTTTATGGGCAAAGTTTAGAATTATTTACCAGCAGGTAATAAAGCGAATAGCGTATATAGAGAAGGGTATTTCGGAGGCTAGAAAAATGATCAAGTTAGTCTAAAGAACTCTTCGGGTAGGGCGATAAAGATAAGCGTGACAGGTTGAAGGGAAAAATTTTCACCTGGTCCTAAAAAAAATCTAAAGGTTGTTTAAGGGCAGACGATAACAACATTGACGGCGCTGAAGCCGGCGGGTTGAAGCCCACACCTTAACCGAAAGACTTGATTAACAGGAATAATTATCATGGCCCAAGTCATTAATACCAACAGCCTCTCGCTGATCACTCAGAACAACATCAACAAGAACCAGTCTGCTCTGTCTACTTCTATCGAGCGTCTGTCTTCTGGTCTTCGTATTAACAGCGCTAAAGATGACGCAGCGGGCCAGGCAATTGCTAACCGCTTCCAGTCTAACATCACCGGCCTGACTCAGGCTGCGCGTAACGCCAACGACGGTATCTCTGCTGCGCAGACTACTGAAGGCGCGCTGTCAGAAATCAACAACAACTTACAACGTGTTCGTGAACTGACCGTACAGTCTCAGAACGGCACCAACAGCCAGTCTGACCTGGACTCAATTCAGGACGAAATCAAATCACGTCTGGACGAAATTGACCGCGTATCAGGTCAGACTCAGTTCAACGGCGTGAACGTACTGTCTAAAGACGGCACCCTGAAAATTCAGGTTGGCGCGAACGATGGCCAGACCATCAACATTGACTTAAAGCAGATTGACTCTAAAACTCTGGGTCTGAACGGTTTCAACGTAAATGGTTCAGGTACCATTGCGAACAAAGCTGCGACTGTGAGCGATCTAGTTGCTGCTAAAGGCACCTTAGCTGGTGGCGTTTATACAGTCGCAACTAACTTTGATGCTTTGACCGCAGATAATGCATTCTCAAAACTGAGCGATGGTGATGTAGTTACAATTGCTACTGGCGCTAATAAAGGTTCGTATACCTATGATGCAGCTAACAAAAACTTCACTACTCAAGTAACTGTAGCAACTGGTGCTGCAACTACCGCAATCGGTGCTGGTTTGAAAGCAGATGCGGGCCAGACAAAAACTGGTACATTTACATCCACCACAGGTAAAGTAGATTTCGAAACTGATGCAAGTGGTAATATCACTATTGGTGGACAAACTGCTTATTTATCAGCTGGCGCATTAACAACTAACAACCCGACTGGTAGCACTACCGGTGCTAAAATGAGTGATCTGTTTACTTCCGCAGATACTAATACTGGCGGCGCTGCTACAGTTGATTTCGATGGCAAGAAGTACAGCTTCGCTGGCAGTGGTGGTGGCGTTAAGTACAATGACACTGTTGCATCAGATGCACTGTTAGCAAATGTTAAAGCAGATGCTACAACAGATGATGTTACCATTAAATTTAATAAAGAAGCTCTGACCTACACAGCAACATTTACTGGAGCTAACTCGACTGATACTTATGTTGATGGTGATAACGAGCTGACTAAAACTTCAACTTACAACACCACATATAAAGCGGATGCCGATACTGGTGCAGTTACTGTTACTGGCGGTACTGGCACTGGTAAATATGCTGCTAACGTAGGTGCACAGGCATACGTAAGTGCTTCAGGTAAACTGACTACTGATACTACTAGTGCTGGTACTGTTACTACAGATCCACTGGCCGCTCTGGACTCAGCTATCAGCAGCATCGATAAGTTCCGTTCAAGCCTGGGTGCGATTCAGAACCGTCTGGATTCAGCGGTGACTAACCTGAACAACACCACCACTAACCTGTCTGAAGCACAGTCTCGTATTCAGGATGCTGACTACGCCACTGAAGTTTCAAACATGTCTAAAGCACAGATCATCCAGCAGGCGGGTAACTCAGTGTTGGCGAAAGCTAACCAGGTTCCACAGCAGGTTCTGTCTCTGCTGCAGGGCTAATCGCTCTAAGCTCCTAGCTTATCAAACCCCGCTTCGGCGGGGTTTTTTTATACCTGCATATTATCAATATGCAGGTAATTGCTCATAATTCGTCGGTAAATACTGCAAGTGATACAAGTCGGTCACCATAAATGGCGACCCTACAAAACTGGGTAGGGGCGCCATTTATGGCGACCGATACGTCATTGCACAAACCCAAACCCGTCACCTCAACCCAATCCCCTTGAAGCTTCCCCCGCTTATCGCTAAGGTAAGCGCGTTTTTTCGCCGCCAGGAAACCTCATGACCACCATTGCGCTCATCGACGACCATATGATCGTCCGTTCGGGTTTTGCCCAATTACTCGGGCTGGAACCGAATTTTCAGGTTGTTGCCGAATGCGGTTCCGGGCGGGAAGCGCTCAACCAGTTGCCGGGGCGCGGCGTACAAGTGTGCATCTGCGATATCTCGATGCCGGATATTTCCGGGCTCGAGTTATTGAGCCAATTGCCGAAAGGCATGGCGACCATCATGCTGTCGGTGCACGACAGTCCGGCGCTGGTGGAGCAGGCGCTCAATGCGGGCGCGCGCGGGTTCCTCTCTAAACGTTGCAGCCCCGATGAACTGATCGCGGCGGTGCATACCGTGGCCAAAGGCGGCTGCTATCTGACGCCCGATATTGCTATGAAGCTCGCCTCCGGACGTCAGGATCCGCTCACCAAACGCGAACGCCAGGTGGCGGAAAAACTGGCGCAAGGTTTAGCGGTGAAAGAGATCGCGGCCGAACTGGGCCTGTCGCCAAAAACCGTCCACGTTCATCGCGCCAATTTGCTGGAAAAGCTCAACGTCAGTAATGACGTTGAACTGGCGCGCCGCATGTTTGATGGCTGGTAATGCAGCCACTCTTTTCACGGCTGATTGCCGTCATCGCCAGTTTTTGTATCTTCTCTGCCGCGTGGTTTTGCCTGTGGAGCATCAGCCTGCATCTGGCGGATCGTCCTGAGCTGGCGGTGTTGCTGTTTCCCTTTGGCCTGCGCCTTGGACTGATGTTGCAGTGCCCGCGTGCCTATTGGCCGGTGCTGCTCGGTGCCGAGGGGTTGCTGCTTTATTGGCTGTCGCGCGAAGTAGCGCTGGCGCATCTGCCGCTGCTGATGCTGGGTAGCGTGCTGACGCTGCTGCCGGTGGCGCTGATCTCCCGTTATCGTCATCAACGAGACTGGCACACCTTGCTGTGGCAGGGCGGTGCGATGGTATGTGCGGCGCTGCTGCAGGCGTTGCCGTGGATCGCAGAACCCGCCGCACTGAATGCGGTGCTGCTCACGCTCACCGGCGCACTGACCGTGGCACCAACCTGTTTGGTGATCTGGCACTACCTCACCAGCACCCGCTGGCAGCCGCTTGGCCCTTCACTGATCGGACAGCCGGTTAACTGGCGCGTGCGCCATCTGTTTGGTTATGTGCTGCTGTTTATGGTCAGCCTGTGGTTGCAGCTGGGTCTGCCTGCAGAGCTGTCGCGCTTCACACCGTTTTGTCTGGCGTTGCCGATTATTGCGCTGGCGTGGCATTACGGCTGGCAGGGCGCGCTGATCGCCACATTGATGAACGCCATCGCGCTGATCGCCAGCCAGACCTGGCACGATCACGCGGTCGATCTGCTGCTCTCCCTGCTGGCGCAAAGCCTGACCGGGCTGCTGCTCGGCGCGGGTATTCAGCGTTTACGTGAACTCAATCAGTCGCTGCAAACCGAATTGGTGCGCAATCGCCGTCTGACGGAGCGCCTGCTGGAGACCGAAGAGAGCGTCAGGCGCGAAGTGGCGCGCGAGCTGCACGATGATATCGGCCAGACCATCACCGCGATTCGCACCCAGGCCGGGATCATGCAGCGCATCAGTCCGGAAAGTGGCGTGAAGCAGAGCGGCATGTTGATTGAGCAGCTATCACTGGGCATTTACGATTCGGTGCGCCGTTTGCTGGGGCGCTTGCGTCCGCGCCAGTTGGACGATCTTTCGCTCGAGCAGGCAATCCGTTCGCTGATGCGGGAAATGGAGCTGGAAGGGCACGGCATCATCAGCCATCTCGACTGGCAGATTGATGAAGCGCGACTGAGTGAAGCGCAGCGCGTCACGCTGTTTCGCGTTTGTCAGGAAGGACTCAATAACGTGGTGAAACACGCCAGCGCCCGTGCGGTGACGCTGCAAGGCACATTGCAGGACGAGCGGTTGCAGCTGGTGATCGAAGACGACGGCTGCGGCTTACCGCTGGGTTCCCCGCAGCACGGTTTTGGCCTTGCCGGCATGCGCGAACGCGTGACGGCACTCGGCGGCTCGCTGGGGATCTCCTGTACCCACGGCACGCGCGTTAGCGTCACGTTACCGCTGCGCAAGGGATAAGCAATATGTTGTTTAGATTTCTCAAAGCACCGGCCAGCGCGCAGCCGATCAGCGATAAAGCGACCATTGATGCGCGCTATCGCTACTGGCGGCGCCATATCATGATCACCATCTGGCTCGGCTATGCGCTGTTCTATTTCACCCGTAAAAGCTTCAACGCCGCGTCGCCGGAAATTCTGGCGGCGGGCGTGATGACGCGCACGGATATCGGCCTGCTGGCGACGCTGTTTTACATCACTTACGGCCTGTCGAAGTTTTTCTCTGGCATCGTCAGTGACCGCTCTAACGCGCGCTACTTCATGGGCATCGGGCTGATAGCGACAGGCGTGGTAAATATTCTGTTTGGCTTCTCCACATCGCTGTGGGCTTTCGCCGTGTTGTGGGTGTTAAATGCCTTTTTCCAGGGATGGGGATCGCCGGTCTGTGCGCGTCTGCTGACCAGCTGGTTTTCCCGCACCGAACGCGGCGGCTGGTGGGCGCTGTGGAACACAGCACAAAACGTTGGCGGTGCGCTGATCCCGATGATCGTGGGTGCCGCCGCGCTGCACTATGGCTGGCGCGCTGGCATGATGATCGCAGGCGGACTGGCGATCGTCGCTGGTATTTTTCTCTGCTGGCGCCTGCGCGATCGCCCGCAAACCGTGGGTTTACCACCGGTCGGTGACTGGCGCCACGATGCGCTGGAGATCGCCCAGCAGCAAGAGGGCGCGGGGCTGAGTCACAAACAGATCCTTGCCAAATATGTGCTGCTCAACCCTTACATCTGGCTGCTGTCGCTGTGTTACGTGCTGGTTTACGTGGTGCGTGCCGCGATTAACGACTGGGGCAATCTCTATATGTCCGAGACGCTGGGCGTCAATCTGGTGACGGCCAACTCGGCGGTGACCATGTTTGAACTCGGTGGCTTCGGTGGCGCGTTAGTGGCGGGATGGGGATCGGATAAATTGTTCAACGGCAATCGTGGCCCGATGAACCTGATCTTTGCCGCCGGCATTTTGCTGTCAGTGGGATCGCTGTGGCTGATGCCCTTTGCCAGCTACGTGATGCAGGCTGCGTGTTTCTTTACCATCGGCTTTTTTGTCTTCGGGCCGCAGATGTTGATTGGCATGGCGGCGGCGGAGTGTTCGCATAAAGACGCGGCGGGCGCGGCGACCGGCTTTGTTGGCCTGTTTGCCTATCTGGGCGCATCGCTCTCCGGCTGGCCGCTGGCGCGGGTGATCGATGTCTGGCACTGGAACGGTTTCTTTGCGGTCATCGCCTGCGCGGCGGGCATTTCGGCCTTGCTGCTGTTGCCATTCCTGCATGCTCAAACGCCGCGCCAGCGCGAGGAAGTGTGATGCATCCCCGCTTTTTACCCTTACATCGACAAAACTAAGAAATTTTCCCGGTTGCGCCGGGCGGTTGTCTCAGGCCGAAACCGCTGCTGATTTTTACAATGCCTGCCATCACGCAGGTCATTAATCAGGAGCACTCCATGCTGGCTTTCTTAAATCAGGTGCGCAAGCCGACCCTGAATTTGTCGCTCGAAGAGCGGCGCAAGATGTGGTTCAAACCCTTTATGCAGTCCTATCTGGTGGTCTTTATCGGCTACCTGACCATGTATCTGATCCGCAAAAATTTCAACATTGCGCAGAACGACATGATCACCACCTACGGACTCAGCATGACGCAGCTGGGGATGATTGGCCTCGGCTTCTCCATCACCTACGGCGTCGGTAAAACGCTGGTCTCCTATTACGCCGATGGGAAAAATACCAAGCAGTTCCTGCCGTTTATGCTGATCCTCTCGGCCATCTGCATGCTGGGCTTCAGCGCCAGCATGGGCGCGGGCTCGGTGAGTTTGTTCCTGATGATCGCGTTTTATGCGCTGAGCGGCTTCTTCCAAAGTACCGGCGGCTCCTGTAGTTATTCCACCATCACCAAATGGACGCCGCGGCGTAAACGCGGCAGCTATCTGGGGATGTGGAATATTTCGCACAACCTGGGCGGCGCAGGTGCAGCGGGTGTGGCGCTGTTTGGTGCCAATTACCTGTTCGATGGGCACGTGGTCGGCATGTTTGTGTTCCCGTCACTGATCGCGCTGGTGGTCGGTTTTATCGGTCTGCGCTACGGTAGCGATTCACCCGAATCTTACGGTCTGGGTAAAGCCGAGGAACTGTTTGGCGAAGAGATCAGCGAAGAGGACAAAGAGACCGAAGATCAGGCGATGACCAAATGGCAGATCTTTGTCGAGTACGTGCTGAAAAACAAAGTGATTTGGCTGCTGTGCTTCGCCAACATCTTCCTGTACGTGGTGCGCATTGGTATCGATCAGTGGTCGACGGTCTATGCCTTCCAGGAATTAAAACTGTCGAAAGAGGTGGCGATTCAGGGCTTCACGCTGTTTGAAGTCGGTGCGTTAGTCGGCACGCTGCTGTGGGGCTGGTTGTCGGATCTGGCGAATGGTCGTCGTGCGCTGGTGGCATGCGTGGCGCTGGCGTTGATTATCGCCACGCTTGGTATCTATCAACATGCCAGCAATCAGTATGTTTATCTGGCGTCGCTGTTTGCTCTGGGCTTTCTGGTGTTTGGTCCGCAGCTGTTAATTGGCGTTGCCGCCGTCGGCTTTGTGCCGAAAAAAGCCATTGGCGCCGCCGATGGCATCAAAGGCACCTTTGCTTACCTGATTGGTGACAGCTTCGCCAAGTTAGGCTTGGGAATGATCGCCGATGGCACGCCCATCTTTGGCTTAACCGGTTGGGCCGGGACCTTTGCGGCGCTGGATGCCGCCGCGATCGGCTGTATCGCCTTAATGGCGATGGTGGCGGTGTTTGAAGAGCGTAAGATTCGCCGTGAAAAGCGTCTGCAACGGTTGAAAGCAGCATGATGTTTAGCCCCGGTTTTCACCGGGGCTTTTTCGGACGATAAATCCTGCTGACCTAAAACAAATTCATACGCAGGGGAATGGACGATTTTAGCTGCTGCACTACTTCCTCAGAAAAGTAACCACCTTGTTACAGTCCTCGCCCAGATTGCCGATAACTCCCCTCAGAATCATTCCAATTTTTGAACCACATTTTTCCGTTTCTGGGGTGTCTATGCGCTTCAATTATGACTTGTTACCGGGTGAGCTACTGACTTTCGAAGAGATTGCCCTGCGCTACACGCAGCAGCATCCCGACGAGAAAGAGCTTACCGCACGCGGGTTGCTGAGCCCGTCGACCAGCTTTCGCAATTTGGTGATCCGCGCGCTGTTCGCGCAGGAGGAGATCAATAGCCCGATCGAGGATCTGCTGTTTGTCTCGGACGACAACGAGCGCAAAAATTATCTGCGTCGCTTTGAGCACTACCTGAAAAACCAGCAGGCGTTTCTCTACTTCCGGCGCAACGACGAAGCGCGCAAAGAAGGGCGCTGGAAAGTGGTCGGCGAAACCCAGGTGTTTGCCATGCTCGATCCCAATTCGGCAGCGGCGCAGAATCTGCTCAACAGCCGGGGCTTTAAGCTGGTGCTGATGCGGCAGACCGAAGAGGATGAGTATTGGCAGCTGTTCGATGCGCAGGCGCATCCGTGCTTCCCGCTGTCGCGCAAAATCCAGTTTCTGGTGGTGTTGAGCACGCCGCAATACAAAGTGCCGAGCGGCGTGATGCCCGGCACCGAAGTTGGACGCCGCGTGAAAGCCAAAGTGCTGCAGCGCTCCAGCCAGGCGGAGTTTACCTCGGCGGTAAAAGCGCGCTACGGCGCCTGCATTATCACCGGCACGCAGCTGACCGAACGTCACAGCTGGCCGTGGGTCGAAGCCTGCTACATCGACACGCAAGAGAACGAAGAGGGCTTTCTGGCGGATAATAGCGCCGATAACGGCTTATTCCTGCGTAGCGACCTGCAGCGGTTGTTTATCAACAAAATGATAAGCATCAACGCGGAAACCGGTCAGGTGCTGTTTAATCCTGCGCTGGAAACTGAAGCGTTGATTACCCCTTTTTATCAGGCACTTGAGGGCAAAGTTTGCGCATTATGGGACGCGGTGCCGCCTGGCACGCGGGAAAGACTGCGTAATTTGCGCTAACGCCCGCGCGGATGGCGGTGCGATCCACCGCCATCCATAACAAATTTGAAATAACCTCGCTTTTGCCCGCCTATTCTGCCAATCAAAACCCCTACAGAATTGGATAATCATGCCGATAACTTTACTAACGCAGGGTAGTCAACGTGAACGATCTCTATACCGCCGATGGCGTGATGGATAAACATTCGCTCTGGCAGCGCTACGTTCCTCTGGTGCGGCACGAAGCGCTGCGCCTGCAGGTACGTTTGCCAGCCAGCGTTGAGCTTGACGATCTGCTGCAGGCCGGTGGCATTGGCTTATTAAATGCCGTGGAGCGCTACGATGCGCTACAGGGCACCGCCTTTACTACCTACGCCGTGCAGCGTATCCGGGGAGCAATGCTGGATGAGCTGCGCAGTCGCGACTGGGCACCACGCAGCGTACGCAGAAATGCGCGCGAAGTAGCAGGTGCCATGCATCAGGTAGAACAAGCGTTGGGGCGCTCGGCTACTGAACAGGAAGTGGCTGAGCGACTGAATGTTTCGCTGGAGGAGTATCGGCAGATTCTGCTCGATACCAACAACAGCCAACTCTTCTCCTACGACGAGTATCGGGAAGAACACGGCGACAGTGCGGAGCTGGTGACGGAGGGGCATGAGGAAGCCAACCCGCTTCATCAGTTGTTGGAAGGAAACCTACGTGACCGCGTGATTGAAGCGATTGAGGCCTTGCCTGAACGTGAAAAACTCGTGCTCACACTGTACTACCAGGAAGAACTGAACCTGAAGGAGATTGGCGCGGTGCTGGAAGTGGGGGAATCCCGCGTCAGTCAACTGCACAGTCAGGCGATCAAACGCCTGCGTGCCCGATTATCGGGGGCGCGCTAACAGACTCAGTTCCTGGCGATCGAAAAAAACAATAAAACCGGGGACTCAGCAATGGGAGCCAAAGTTAAAGCCAGACCGTTAAGTCGCTATCTTAAAGACTATAAGCACAGCCAAAGCAATTGTTCACACTGTGGCAAAGTTTTAGATCGTATGGCGTTAGTCTTTCGCGGCCAGATCATCAATAAAGAGGCCATCGCACGCATGGACCAAATGATTGACGATCAGGTGTGGATGAAACTCCAGCCAGAATTGACCGCCTTGTGTCGTTTCTGCAGCGATATATTTTGTAATACCCATCCGAATTACTTCGACATTATGGCGTTTAAGCAATACCTGTTTGAGCAGACCGAGATGAGCCACAGTACCATACGTGAGTATGTGGTACGTTTGCGTCGGCTTGATGACATGCTGAAGGCGAAAAATTTCCCGGCCGATCGTTTACGGGGCAATAGCTGGCATGAATGTCTGGAGAACGATCTGCCTGATGCGGGCAATAACAATTACCGCATCGCACTGCGTAAATATGACCAGTTTTTAGGCTGGCAGCAGGGCTGATGGTGATCCCACCCTTGTTGTTGTCGAGCATGACAGCAACAAGGGCAGCACGCGATGAATTCCGGGTGCGACTTTTCTCATCTTCTGCAACACTGTATGGATAACTGCACATTGCCCGAATGGAGGCTGCATTGTCCTTACATCTTCTGCACCAGTTCCCCCGTCTTGAATTACTCGGTGCACCTACGCCGCTTGAGCACTTGCCCCGGCTTTCTGACTATCTTGGTCGCGATATCTTTATTAAGCGCGATGACTTCACGCCGGTGGCCCTCGGCGGTAACAAACTGCGTAAACTCGAATTCCTGGCCGCTGATGCGCTGCGCGAAGGCGCGGATGTGCTGCTGACGGCGGGCGCTATTCAATCTAACCATGTGCGTCAAACCGCAGCGGTAGCGGCGAAGCTCGGCCTGAAGTGCGTGGCGCTGCTGGAAAACCCGATTGGCACCACGTCAGAAAACTACCTCAGCAACGGCAACCGCCTGATGCTTGATTTGATGGATGTGGAAATCGTCATGGTCGATGCGCTGCACAATCCCACTGAACAACTGGCTGCCCAAGCCGAACACCTCGAAGCGCAGGGATTCCGTCCGTATATTGTGCCGGTTGGCGGCTCTAATGCGCTCGGTGCGCTCGGCTACGTTGAGTGCGCGCAGGAGATTGCGCATCAAAGCGAAGGCGTGGTGGATTTCGCCGCAGTGGTGGTCGCTTCCGGCAGCGCTGGCACGCATGCTGGCCTGGCGATTGGTCTGGAACAGCTGCTGCCCGAAACCGAGCTAGTTGGCGTTACCGTGTCGCGCAAAGTTGAGGCGCAGTTGCCGGTGGTGGAGCGCATTCGCAGCGCATTGGCAGAGCAGCTGGAGGTGCAGGCCAAAGCGCCGATCACCTTGTGGGATGATTACTTCGCACCGCGTTACGGCGAGCCGAACGAAGAGGGCATGGCGGCGGTGAAGCTGCTGGCGCGGCTGGAAGGCATCATGCTCGATCCGGTCTACACCGGCAAAGCGATGGCGGGATTAATCGATGGCATTGCGCAAAATCGCTTCCGTCGTGAAGGTCCGCTGCTGTTCGTGCATACCGGTGGATCGCCGGCGTTATTTGCTTATCACCCTTCGGTCTGAGACAGAACGTAAAAACGGTTTATAATCCAGCGGTTATTCAAACGGTCGCCGTCGAGGGCGGCCTGACAAAGCACACAACAACACATCACAATAAATGGGGTAAACATGACTTTCTCTCCAATTCGTCGCCAAATGGTGATGGGCATGATGGCGGTCGCGCTGGTCGCGGGCGTTAACGTTAAATCCTTCGCCGCAGAAGATTTGCTGGCAAAAGTAAAGAGTAAAGGCGAGCTGCGCGTCGGTCTGGAAGGCACTTATCCGCCGTTCAGCTTCCAGGACGAAAAAGGCCAGCTGACCGGCTTCGAAGTAGAGTTCGCGCAGGCGCTGGCTCAACACCTTGGCGTGAAAGCCGATCTGCGTCCGACCAAATGGGACGGCATGCTGGCGTCGCTGGATTCCAAACGCATTGACGTGGTGATCAATCAGGTCACCATTTCCCCTGAGCGCAAGAAAAAGTATGACTTCTCTACGCCGTACACCATTTCTGGCGTGCAGGCGCTGACGCTGAAGAAAAACGCAGCAACCGTCACCAAGCCAGACGATTTGGCCGGCAAGAAAGTCGGCGTCGGTCTCGGCTCCAACTACGAGCAGTGGCTGAAGGATAATGTGCCGAAAGCCGATGTGCGTACCTATGATGATGACCCAACCAAATATCAGGATCTGCGTTCAGGCCGTTTAGACGCCATTCTGGTGGACCGCTTAGCGGCGTTGGATCTGGTGAAGAAAACCGGCGACACCATGGCGGTAGCGGGCCCGGCCTTCTCCCGTCTGGAATCGGGCGTGTCGCTGCGTAAAGGCAACGACGATCTGCTGAAAGCCATCGACTCCGCCATCGCGGACATGCAGAAAGATGGCTCTCTGAGCAAACTGTCTGAAAAATGGTTTGGCGCGGACGTCACTAAATAATGCAGGAAAGCTTACAACTGGTGCTGGATTCAGCACCATTTTTACTGAAAGGCGCGCTGTTCACGCTGCAGTTGAGTATCGGCGGGATGTTCTTCGGCCTGATACTTGGCTTCGTGCTGGCGCTAATGCGCTTGTCGCACTTCTGGCCGATCAACTGGCTGGCGCGCATCTACGTGTCGATTTTCCGTGGCACGCCACTCATCGCCCAACTGTTTATGATCTATTACGGTCTGCCGCAGTTTGGTATCGAGCTGGATCCGATTCCGTCGGCGATGATTGGTCTGTCGCTGAACACCGCTGCTTACGCCTCTGAATCACTGCGTGGCGCGATTGCTTCGATTGAACGCGGGCAGTGGGAAGCCGCTGCCAGCATCGGTATGACGCCGTGGCAAACGCTGCGTCGCGTGATCCTGCCGCAGGCCGCGCGCACCGCGTTGCCGCCGCTGGGCAACAGCTTTATCAGCCTGGTGAAAGATACCTCGCTGGCCGCCACCATTCAGGTGCCGGAGCTGTTCCGTCAGGCGCAGCTGATCACCTCACGGACGCTGGAAGTGTTCACCATGTATCTGGCGGCCTCGCTGATTTACTGGGTGATGGCGACCGTGCTGTCGGCGTTGCAAAATCGCCTTGAAGCGCATGTGAATCGACAGGATCGGGAGGGTAAATGAGTGCAATTGAAGTCCGTCAGCTGGTGAAGCAGTTTCACGGCCAGACGGTGCTGCACGGCATCGATCTCGACGTGGCACCAGGCGAAGTGGTGGCCATTATCGGGCCAAGCGGCTCCGGTAAAACCACGCTGCTGCGCAGTATCAATCTGCTGGAAGTGCCGGAAAGCGGACGTATCAAAGTTGGCGATATTGCCATTGATGCGGCGCTCGGCCTCAACAAGCAGAAGCAGCTGGTGCGCCAGTTGCGTCAGCAGGTTGGCTTTGTGTTCCAAAACTTCAATCTGTTCCCGCACCGCTCGGTGCTGGAGAACATCATTGAAGGGCCGGTGATCGTCAAGGGCGAGCCGAAGGCGGAAGCCATCGCGCGTGCGCGCAGTTTGCTGGAGAAAGTGGGATTGCACGGCAAGGAAGAGAGTTTTCCACGTCGTCTCTCCGGCGGACAGCAGCAGCGTGTGGCGATTGCTCGCGCGCTGGCGATGCGTCCGGAAGTGATTCTGTTTGATGAGCCGACCTCGGCGCTAGATCCTGAGCTGGTGGGCGAGGTGCTCAACACCATTCGCGCGCTGGCGCAGGAGAAACGCACCATGGTGATCGTCACCCACGAGATGAGCTTTGCGCGCGACGTCGCGGATCGCGCCATCTTTATGGATCAGGGACGCATCGTGGAGCAGGGCGCGGCAAAAGAGCTGTTAAGTAATCCGCAGCAGGCACGTACCCGGCAATTTCTTGACAAGTTTCTTAACCAATAATCTCAAGCGTCGCCTGATAACGGCGACGCTTTTCTTATATGTTCTGGTCTCTCCTCCCTCAGTATTTTCCTAAAGTTATATCACCATGATATCGTAACGTGCTGAATATTAATGCTAAATCATTCTTAAAATCCTACAGACAATAGGGCGATTTCTTATTAGGAAAGTCCCGATTGAGACATCTTTGTAAATATAAATAATTCTTTACAAATTCATGGCGCAATTAGGACATAGCAATGACAACTGCCAGGAAAGAGGTCCTCTGGATCAACACGCTCAAAGGGGGCTGCATTTTGATGGTGGTGTTGCATCACTCCATCATCACCACGTTCGCGCCTTCGCTGCATCATCTCACCGCTGGGCTGCTGCCGGCGCACTGGTGGGTGGCGTTTAACACCTATCTGTCGCCGCTGCGCATGCCGGCTTTCTTCTTTGTCTCCGGTTTGCTGGCCGCCAGCTCAATCACCAAAAAAACCTGGAAAGAGGTGTTCACCAAGAAGTTCAGCAACATCGTCTATCTCTACCTGCTGTGGGGCGTCATTCAGTGGCTGAGCATTCATTACATCTCTACGCATCTCGGGGAACGGCTCTCCAGCACCAAAAACGCAGCCTATGCCGACACGCCGTTTGAGTTCATTAAGCTGCTGATGACCTCTATGACCAGCCTGTGGTATCTCTACGCGCTGGCAGGATTCTTCCTGTTCACCAAGCTGTTCCACAAACAGAAGATGGCCTTAATGGCGCTGGCGATTGTTGCTACGTACGCGGCTCAGTTCAGCCTTATTCCCGGCTGGGGACCCGCCAGCGTGGCGCAAAACTATCTCTATTTCCTGCTCGGCGTATTCTTCAGCCAGGCGTTGATTGAGTTGAGCGAATTGAAGCGCCAGCACTGGTTGATGCTGGGCGGCATTGCGCTGATTGGCATGCTGCATCATGTTGGCGGCATCTATAAAAATCCGTTCTACAGCTTGCTGACCATCGTGTTTGGCATTGTGCTGTGCCGCTTCCTCAATGAACGTTTCAATATGGCGTGGCTTAACTGGATTGGCCGTAACACGCTGCAAATCTACGTGCTGCACCGCATCTTTATTGAGCTGCTGGGGCTGAGTGCGATTGTGCTGGCGGTGCATTATGGCTGGTTTGACAATACCGTCTTTAGCTGGGCATGGGCGCTGCTGATGCCGATTACCGGCGTTGCATTGTGTACCAGTATTTCGCTGCTGCTGTGGACGCTGCTTAACCGTGGTCCGGGCCGCATGCTGTTTCTCTATCCGCGCCTGCTGCGCAAACCTGCGCTCGAAAGCAAAAGCGCACCGCTGCAATAACTTTGTTGATCACGCGCCGCACATTCCGTAGCGGCGCAATTCATTGCGCGATAAATCGCGCCGCTACGGAATGTGCGGTAATAAATCGCTTAGCACAACGCTAATATCGCTGCTTATCCATTTGCCACATTAAATAAATCCACATTTAGAATTTGAATTTAATCTGGCATAAGAAAGGGTGGATTGTTCTTAATTTCCCTGCGCGACAACGATCACACTTATTTTACTTAATCCTCTTTTAGTGACTCAAATTAAGACAAATTTCCTTAGCCTGCTCAGGGTTCTATTTTTGTCTGGATCTGTAAAGTATTGTTATATCAGGACCACAAAAAAACATTTAGGACTTTCGCTACATCATGCCCGCCCCGCCTGTTGAATAATCGTTTAATAATCATAAATGCTACAACGCTTATTTCCTCATCCTTCTTCTTTAAGACCTACACAGCAACAGCAGCGGGAGTCATCATATGAATAACGCCAGGAAAGAAGATATCGCATGGATAAATACCCTCAAGGGAGCCTGCATATTACTGGTGGTGTTGTATCACACCGTATTACCTGGATTCGAAGGCACGGTGAAATTATTGACGGCTGGTTGGATCCCGGCAGAAATATGGGTGCAGTTTAATACCGTATTATCGCCGCTGCGTATGCCGGCGTTTTTCTTTGTTTCGGGCTTATTAGCCACTAACGGTATTTTAAATCGGCCGTGGAAACAGGTGTTTACCAGTCGCATCACCAACCTGTTTTATCTCTATATTTTGTGGGGCTTTATTCAGTGGTGGTCGATTGTTGGCATCTCCACCGAGATCACCGGGCAGCGTATTTCACAGAACCTCAACGCGGCGTATGCCGGATCGCTGCTGGAGTTCTTAAAGCTGACATTCCTTGCCATGAGCACCTCGTGGTATCTCTACGGTTTAGCGCTCTATTTTCTGTGCGCCAAGATCTTTAAACAGCAGAAAGTGGCGTTGCTGGTGGTGGCGATTGCGCTCAACTATCTGGCGGTGGAGAAGATCATTCCGTACTGGGGACCACAAAGCGTGGCGCAGTATTTCCTGTTCTTCCTGCTGGGGGCGTTCTGGAGCCCGATGATGCTGCGTCTCAGTGAATGGCGTCGTGACAACATTGTGCCGTGGGCGATATTGGCGGCGGTCTCGGGCCTGCATATCATCTTTGGTCTGGATAAGAGCCTGTTCCTGTGCATCCTTGCGGTGCTGGGTAGCGTGGCGGCGTGTCGCTGGCTGAACGCGCGTTTCAAGATGAGTTATTTGAATTGGGTTGGGCGCAACACGCTGCAAATTTACGTGATTCACCGCATCTTCATTGAGTTCTTCGGTATGTCGGCGATTCTGTTCGCCCAGCGCCATCACCTGTTTGAGCAAGCATGGTTCTCCATTCTGTGGGCCTGTTTCTATCCGCTGGCGATTGTTGGCATCTGTTCGCTGTGTTCGGTGGCGGTGTGGCAGGTGACGAATCGTGGATTGGGGCAGTCGCTGTTTGTGTTTCCAACGCTGATCGGGTTGAAGCGGGGTAAGTCTGCGGCGTGAAAAAAAGGTCGCCATTAATGGCGACCCTACGTTGTTACTGTTAACCGATGGTCATCAAACTCGCATTACCGCCCGCAGCGGCGGTATTGACGCTGAGTGAACGCTCAATGAGCAAACGCTCCAGCAGCAGATTGGTTTCGCCGCGCGCGAAGCCCTGCACCGAGACAATCGCGCCATCGCGAGCCGCGACCTGCTCACACAGGCTGCGCAGCTGATCGGCATCACCGTGATAAATCACCGCATCAAACTCCGCCGCCAGCGCATCCTTCACCAGCTTGACGTGCGCTTGCACTGCAGCAGGCAAAGACGTACGCAGCGCACGATGCAGCTCATCATCCTGCCAGATGGCCTGACTGCCGACGCTGGTTACCGCCGCCAGTTGCGTCAGCGCGTCTTCTGCGTTATCGGCGATGCACAGCACATGTTCGCGCGGCAGCAGGGTGAAGGTATTGCGCTCGCCGGTTGGGCCCGGCAGCAGACGCACCGTACCGGCCTGCGCCAGCTCGTCGTAACGCTGACACAGCGCCAGCAGCTCAGGCTTATCCTGCGCCCACTGCTGCAATGCCTGATGCGCACGCATCAGCTCGGCACGCACCGTGCTGTCAACCGGGCGCTCGGCATCCTGACGATCAAAGGTGATACGCAGCGCGCCATCTGGACGGTTGGCCAGTAGGCGATAGAGATAGAGCGGACCGCCGGCTTTTGGACCGGTGCCCGACAAGCCTTCGCCGCCGAACGGCTGCACGCCGACGACCGCGCCCACCATATTGCGGTTTACATACAGGTTGCCGACTTTAGCGCTCGCCGTAACCTGCGCGATGGTTTCATCGATGCGGGTATGCACGCCGAGCGTCAGGCCGTAACCCGACGCGTTAATCTGCTCAACCAGCTGCGGCAAGTTATTGCGCGAGAAACGCACCACGTGCAGCACCGGTCCAAACACCTCTTTATCCAGATCGCTCACCTGATCCAGCTCGATCAGCGTCGGCTTGATAAAGGTGCCGCTGTTCCACTCTTTGCTGTCCTGCGGATTCTCCTGCGCCGCCTGATAGACGGTGAAGCCCTTGTTGCGCAGCGCCTGAATGTGACGTTCGATATTGGCTTTCGCTTCGGCATCGATCACAGGACCAATGTCGGTCGAGAGACGTTCCGGGTTGCCCATGCGGCACTCGGCCATTGCACCACGCAGCATTTTCAGCGTGTGATCGGCCACATCGTCCTGCACGCACAGCAGACGCAGCGCCGAGCAGCGTTGACCGGCACTATCAAAGGCCGAAGCCACGATATCCACCACCACCTGTTCGGTCAGCGCTGAGGAATCCACGATCATCGCGTTCATGCCGCCGGTTTCGGCAATCAGCGGCGTCGGACGACCCTGAGGATCGAGACGACCAGCCAGATTACGCTGCAGCAATGTCGCCACCGCGGTTGAACCTGTGAACATCACGCCGCGTACGCGCTCGTCGCCGGTCAGTTGCGCACCCACGGTTTCGCCCTGGCCCGGCAGCAGTTGCAGCACGCCAGCCGGTACGCCGGCATCCAGCAGGATGTGCACCGCCTGCGCGGCAATCAGCGGCGTTTGCTCCGCCGGTTTGGCCAGCACGCTGTTACCCGCCGCCAGCGCTGCGGCAACTTGTCCGGTAAAGATCGCCAGCGGGAAGTTCCACGGGCTAATGCACACCACCGGACCAAGCGGACGATGGGTTTCGTTATCGAAATCGTCGCGCACCATGCCAGCGTAGTAGTAGAGGAAATCAACCGCTTCACGCACTTCGGCGATGGCGTTGTTGTAGGTTTTACCGGCTTCACGCACCAGCAGGCCAATCAGCTGCTGCATCTGGCCTTCCATTGCTTCGGCGGCACGCTCCAGAATCGCGGCACGCTCCTGCGGTGGCGTCGCGAACCAGATTGGACCGGCATTGACTGCCGCATCCAGTGCAGCCGAGACTTCGGCTTCAGTGGCTTCACGCACGCTGCCCACCACATCTGCTGGTGCAGAAGGGTTAAGCACCGGGCGGCTGACGCCTTCGCCCAATTCACCTTCTACCAGCGGTTGGGCGATCCACGGCTGGCTGGCGCTGTTGAGCAGGGCACTGGAGAGCGACGCCAGACGATGTTCGTTGGCCATATCCAGACCGGCAGAGTTAGCGCGCTTGGCGCCATACAGATCGCGCGGCAGCGGGATTTTAGGATGCGGTAAACCAATCGCGCCTTCCGCGACGCCCATTTTCTCCACGGCGGCCACCGGATCGGCGACCAGCTCATCCAGCGGCAAGGTGTTATCAGCGATGCGGTTAACGAAGGAGGTATTGGCACCGTTCTCCAGCAGACGACGCACCAGATACGCCAGCAGCGTTTCGTGGGTACCGACCGGCGCATAAATACGACACGGTCGGTTCAGTTTGCCATCGGCCACTTTACCGACAACCTGTTCATACAGCGGTTCACCCATGCCGTGCAGGCACTGAAATTCGTATTGGCCTGGATAATAGTTATTGCCCGCCAGCTGGTAGATCGCCGCCAGCGTGTGCGCGTTGTGGGTAGCAAACTGCGGATAGATCAGGTTCGGCACCGCCAGCAGTTTGCGCGCGCAGGCCAGATAAGAGATGTCGGTGTACACCTTGCGGGTATAGACCGGATAGCCTTCCAGACCTTCAATCTGCGCGCGTTTGATTTCGCTGTCCCAATACGCGCCTTTCACCAGGCGGATCATCAAGCGACGACGGCTGCGCTGCGCCAAATCAATCAGCGAATCAATCACAAACGGACAGCGCTTCTGATACGCCTGAATCACAAAGCCAATGCCGTTCCAGCCTTCCAGCTCCGGTTCAAAACAGAGTTTTTCCAGCAGATCAAGTGACAGCTCAAGGCGATCGGCTTCTTCCGCATCGATGTTGATACCGATGTCATACGAGCGCGCCAGCAGCGTCAGGGATTTGAGGATCGGATAGAGTTCGTCCATCACGCGCTCATACTGCGCACGGCTGTAGCGCGGATGCAGCGCCGAAAGCTTGATCGAGATGCCCGGACCTTCATAAATACCGCGCCCGTTCGACGCTTTGCCGATGGCGTGAATCGCCTGCTGATAGGAAACCAAATAGGCTTTGGCATCGCTGGCGGTCAGCGCCGCTTCGCCCAGCATGTCGTATGAATAACGGAAACCTTTCTCTTCCAGTTTGCGCGCATTGGCCAGCGCTTCGGCAATGGTTTCTCCGGTGACAAACTGTTCGCCCATCAGACGCATCGCCATGTCCACGCCTTTACGGATCAGCGGTTCGCCGCTTTTACCGATGATGCGATTGAGCGAGCGCGACAGATTAGCCTCGTTATGGGTAGACACCAGACGGCCAGTAAACAGCAAGCCCCAGGTGGCGGCGTTAACAAACATCGACGGGCTGCGGCCAAGATGCGATTGCCAGTTGCCATTGCTGATTTTGTCGCGGATTAACGCATCACGCGTCGGCTTATCCGGAATACGCAGCAGCGCTTCCGCCAGACACATCAGCGCCACGCCTTCCTGCGAGGAGAGCGAGAACTCTTGCAGCAAGCTTTGCACCATGCCGGCGCGGCCGGTTGCACCTTTCTGGTGCCGCAACTTATCGGCAAGGCTGTAAGCCAGCTGATGGGTTTTCTCGGCCAGCGGGGCAGGGAGACGCGCTTGTTCCAGCAGCATTGGCACCGCATCCGTTTCCGGACGACGCCATGCAGCGGTGATCGCTGAGCGGCTGACTGACTGCGGTAAAATATGTTCGGCGAAGTCGAGGAAAGGCTGCAGCGCCTCGTCGGGCACGCTTTCATCACCGGCGGCATCAATCAGCAACTGCGGGATTTCAGGCACGGATTCACCGGCTTCCAGCTGCTCCAGATAATTAAAAATGGCCTGCTTGATCAGCCAGTGTGATGTGCGGTCAAGCTTCTGGGCCGCCAGTTTAATGCGATCGCGGGTGGCTTCATCCAGCTTCACCCCCATGGTAGTCGTTCCCATGATGTCCTCGTCCTCGAAAAGTAGTGATTCAACGCTTGCGTGGCAGCAATATCACCTATGTTGCAACTTTGTGCAACCAGGTTAAATGTGACCTCGGTTGCACGCTTTGAACCGCCTAAAGTGTTAAATCGATAAATGCGGCATGAAAATTGCTGCAAGAAACTCGCCAATGTTGCAACCGCCAGCAACAAGACGGTTCCTTAACCCGATGAGGTGCAACTCAAACTGTGAGCAGGCGCAACCTGCGGGCATTAAAAAAGCGAAGGAAGGTGAAACCGGTGTAACAGCTGTGTTAAATGCATTGTGCGCGCCGACCCTTTGCGGCAGGATACCGCGCCTTAAGAGAAATCGCTTTCTCTGGATGCGGTGGAACCAGGCTGCTGTCCCGTTCCGACAGCGCTGATCAAAAAGATTTCTCTTGATGGATTGAATAATAAGTGGAGAGACTCATGAGTGTAAGTACACCGATGTTGGTGACCTTTGTAGTGTATATCCTTGGGATGGTGCTGATAGGTTTCATCGCCTGGCGATCAACCAAAAGCTTCGACGACTATATTCTCGGCGGGCGCAGTTTAGGGAGCGTCGTGACCGCGCTCTCTGCGGGCGCTTCCGATATGAGCGGCTGGTTATTGATGGGCCTGCCGGGCGCCATTTTCCTGTCCGGGATCTCCGAAAGTTGGATCGCCATCGGCCTGATCATCGGTGCCTGGCTGAACTGGCGCATTGTGGCGGGCCGTCTGCGTGTGCAGACCGAGCATCACGATAATGCGTTAACCCTGCCAGATTTCTTCTCCAGCCGTTTCGAAGATAACAGCAAACTGCTGCGCGTTATCTCGGCGGTGGTGATTCTGATCTTCTTCACTATCTATTGTGCGTCTGGCGTGGTTGCCGGTGCGCGTCTGTTTGAAAGTACCTTTGGTATGGATTACCAGACCGCGCTGTGGGCAGGTGCCGCTGCCACCATTCTCTACACGCTGGTGGGCGGTTTCCTCGCGGTGAGCTGGACCGATACCGTACAGGCCAGCCTGATGATTTTTGCGCTAATTCTGACGCCAATTATCGTGATTGTCGCCGTCGGCGGCCTGGATGATTCACTGGCGGTGATCAGGGCGAAGAGCCTCGAAAACCTCGATATGCTGAAAGGGCTGAACTTTGTCGCGGTGATTTCGCTGCTCGGTTGGGGACTTGGCTACTTTGGGCAGCCGCATATTCTGGCGCGCTTTATGGCGGCCGATTCGCATCACACCATCCGCAGCGCGCGTCGTATCGGTATGATCTGGATGATCCTGTGCCTGGGTGGCGCGGTGGCGGTGGGCTTCTTTGGTATCGCCTACTTCGAGAAGCATCCTGATCAGGCGGCGGGCGTAAGCCAGAACGGCGAGCGTATCTTTATCGAACTGGCGCGTATTCTGTTCAATCCGTGGATTGCCGGTATCTTGCTCTCAGCGATTCTCGCCGCGGTGATGTCGACCTTAAGCTGCCAGCTGCTGGTGTGCTCCAGCGCCCTGACCGAGGATCTCTACAAAGGCTTTCTGCGTAAAAACGCCAGCCAGAAAGAGCTGGTGTGGGTAGGGCGCTTGATGGTGCTGCTGATTGCCTTGATTGCTATCGCGTTGGCTGCCAACCCGGAAAACCGCGTGTTAGGTCTGGTGAGCTATGCGTGGGCAGGCTTCGGTGCCGCCTTTGGTCCGGTGGTGCTGTTCGGCGTGTGCTGGAAACGCATGACGCGCAACGGCGCGTTGGCCGGTATGGTGATTGGCGCGCTAACCGTATTGCTGTGGAAAGATTATGGCTACGCCGAGCTGTATGAAATCATCCCAGGCTTCGCGTTCGCCAGTATTGCGATTGTGGTATTCAGCCTGCTGGGTCGCGGCCCATCAGAAGCGGCGCAGCAGCGCTTTGCCGCCGCCGAAGCCCAATACCAAAGCAAGTAACCTCTATCGCCATTGATGGCGACGTGTTTGATGAACCCCCCGGGTGCGCAGGAGTGCGCACCCTCTAAAACGCGCTCCCCCATACGCAAAACAAAATTAATTTCCTGCAGTGACTTGTATTTCTCTCTTCAGTAATGATAATCACTATCGTTCGCACTTTACGTTTTTTTACCTAAGGTTTACCCTTCTTAAAATTCAAGAGGTTGGTGATGTTCGTTCCCTTTCTCATTATGCTGCGCGAAGGTCTGGAAGCAGCGCTCATCGTCAGCCTGATTGCCAGCTATCTCAAACGCACCCAGCGCACCCAATGGTTTCCCGCCATGTGGGTAGGCGTATTTATCGCTGCCGCGCTCTGTCTGGCGTTGGGCATCTTTATAAATGAAACCACCGGCGAGTTCCCGCAGAAACAGCAGGAGCTGTTCGAAGGCATTGTCGCGGTGATTGCCGTGGTGATCCTGACGTCGATGGTGTTCTGGATGCGCAAAGTCTCACGCAATATCAAAGCCACGCTGGAAAAATCGGTTGATCAGGCGTTGCAGAAGCAGGGCAGCAGCGGCTTCCCGCTGGTGCTGATGGTGTTTCTGGCGGTAGCGCGTGAAGGGCTGGAATCGGTGTTCTTCCTGCTGGCCGCCTTCACTCAGGATGTAGGATATGCGCCGCCGCTCGGCGCGGTGCTCGGCCTCGCAACCGCCGTAGCGCTGGGCTTTTTGCTCTATTACGGCGGCATTCGCCTTAATCTGGCGCACTTTTTCCGCTGGACCAGCTTGTTCATTCTGTTTGTCGCGGCTGGACTCTCCGCCGGTGCCATTCGCGCCTTCCATGAAGCCGGATTGTGGAATCACTTCCAGGATGTGGCGTTTGATATGAGTAACACGCTCTCAACGCACTCGGTGTTCGGCACGCTTTTGGAAGGGATTTTAGGTTACCAGGAAACGCCAAGCGTCAGCGAAGTGGCGGTGTGGCTTGCCTATCTCATCCCGGCGCTGCTGCTATTTTTCTTCCCGGCCCGGCCTGCAGTCAACGCGGCACGTACCACACGCTGAAATTTAATCAGGCGCGATTGCGCGCCTGTTCTTCCATGTAACAGGGATATCACTATGACGATTCGCTTCCGCCGCAAGGCGCTGTTGGTTGCTATGCTGGCGCTTTCCGGTGCGGCTACTGCTGCCGTCCCGCAAGTCACGGTCACCGTGACGGACAAACAATGTGAGCCGATGTCGCTCAACGTGCAGGCCGGTAAAACCCAGTTCATCATCAAAAACAACAGCCAGAAAGCGCTGGAGTGGGAGATCCTGAAAGGGGTGATGGTGGTGGAAGAGCGTGAAAACATCGCGCCTGGCTTCAGCCAGAAACTCACCGCCAATCTGGAGGCGGGCGAATATGACATGACCTGCGGCCTGCTCAGCAACCCGAAAGGCAAGCTGGTGGTGAGCGGCGATGCGAAGAAACCGGCAAACGGTAAACCGGATGTGCTGGAGCTGGTTGGCCCGATCGCCGACTACAAAGTTTACGTGATGAATGAAGTGAAAGAGCTGGTAGCGGGCACCAAAGCGTTTACCGATGCGGTGAAAGCCGGCGACCTCGAGAAAGCCAAAGCGCTGTTTGCACCCACGCGCGTGCATTACGAGCGCATTGAACCTATTGCTGAGTTGTTCTCCGATCTGGATGGCAGCATTGATGCGCGTGAAGATGACTTCGAGAAGAAAAACGAAGATCCGAAATTCACCGGTTTCCACCGTTTGGAAAAAATCCTGTTCGCCGATAACACCACCAAAGGTGCCGAAGAGTTCGCCAGCAAGCTAAATCAGGATGTGCTCGATCTGCAAACCCGCATCAGCGAACTGGCGTTCCCACCGGCGAAGGTGGTCGGCGGCGCGGCCGGTCTGATTGAAGAAGTGGCCTCCAGCAAGATCTCTGGTGAAGAGGATCGTTACAGCCGTACCGATCTCTCTGACTTCCAGGCCAACATCGATGGCGCGCAGAAAATCGTTGATCTGCTGCGACCGCTGCTGCAGAAAAACAATCCGCAGCTGCTGGCGAAAGTGGATGCAAACTTCAAAAAAGTGGACGGCATTCTCAGCAAATATCGCACTAAAGACGGCTTTGAGTCGTACGAAAAACTGACCACCGCCGATCGAAACGCGCTGAAAGGCCCGATTACCACGCTGGCGGAAGATCTCTCCCTGCTGCGTGGAACCTTGGGTCTCGATTGATCATGAGTGATAAAAATGACGCGGCGCAGCCGTCGCGTCGTCGATTGTTGCAGGGATTAGGCATGTTGGGCGGCGCGGCCGCCCTCGGCGGCGGTTGTCCGTTCCACACGGCTGCCGCCGATAGCTTCTCTCCCGGCACGGTTGCACCCAACTCGCGTCAGCAGGCGCAACCTTTTTACGGCGCCCATCAGGCCGGTATCGTTACGCCGCAGCAGGCATCGATGATGCTGGTGGCGTTTGATGTGCTGGCGAGCGACAAAGCTGACCTTGAACGTCTGTTCCGCTTGCTAACTGAGCGCTTCGCTTTTCTCACGCAAGGTGGACCGGCGCCGGCGGTCACCAATCCGCAGCTGCCGCCGATGGATTCGGGGATTCTCGGTGCCGATATCGCGCCCGACAATCTCACCATGACGTTATCGGCCGGCACTTCGCTGTTTGATGAGCGCTTCGGCTTGAGCAAACACAAGCCTGCGCAGCTGCAAACCATGACGCGTTTTCCCAATGATTCGCTGGATGCGGAACAGTGCCATGGCGACCTTCTGCTGCAGATTTGCGCTAACACCCAGGATACGGTGATTCACGCGCTGCGCGACATCATTAAACGCACGCCCGATCTGCTGGCGGTGCGCTGGCGTCGCGACGGTTTTATTGCCGACCACGCGGCGCGCAGCAACGGCAAAGAAACGCCGATCAACCTGCTGGGCTTCAAAGATGGTACCGCCAATCCCGATACGCATAATCCGGCATTGATGGATCAACTCTTGTGGGTCACGCACGAACAGCAGGAACCGGCGTGGACGCACGGCGGCAGCTATCAGGCGGTGCGTATCATCCGTTTTCACGTAGAGATGTGGGACCGCACGCCGCTCGGCGAGCAGCAAACCATCTTCGGTCGTGAGAAGTTATCCGGCGCGCCGCTCGGTATGAAAAACGAGCTTGACGTACCGGATTACAGTAAAGATCCCGATGGCGATTTTATCGCGCTGGATGCGCATATTCGTCTCGCCAATCCACGCACGCCGGAAACCGACAGCAGCTTGATGCTGCGGCGCGGTTACAGCTATTCCAGCGGTATTACCGGCTCAGGTCAGCTGGATATGGGGTTATTGTTTGTTTGCTACCAGCATGATTTAACCAAGGGATTTATTACCGTGCAGCAGCGTCTCAATGGCGAAGCGCTGGAAGAATATATTCGCCCGATTGGCGGCGGATACTTTTTCGCGTTGCCGGGCGTGGCGGATAAAAACCATTATCTTGGGCAATCGTTATTGCAGGCCTGATTAATAAATGTGTAGCGCCTGCGGTGGTTACCGCTTCGCAGGCGCATTTGTTAAGTATTCCTTAAACTTTCCGCTGGAAGTAACCGCTTCCGAATGTTCTTAAAAAGTTCTGTTACCCGTTAATAAATCATCTATTTGATAAATATGACAAATTTAATTTAAGGTAAAAGACCTTAGGCTTCGCTTATCTTTTTTTCTTTACCGGTACGTAAAAATAATGTTGCAAACCACCGCAAATATGATGCACTTTATTCATAAGCGTTGTCAGTTGTGTGGCTAAGCCACTGGAGTTCGCGCATGATTCGTCTCTCTTTGGGACAGTTAAATAGTTTCACCACACGCAGTCCACTGCGGGGGATTTCTTCCCTCCAACGTAACCTCGCTACTTTTCAAACATCGTTCTTGTTCAATCTCATTTTCTTTACCGGTGCGCGCCTGCGTCTCGGCGCTGATGCACACCATTCTCACTGGCTCGACACGGCTTACAAGGAAGCCAACTAAACCTCTAAAGCGTTCAAGTCATCGCCGCAGGTGATCCGCCGCGATAAATGAAACCAACTGTAAGGTGCCACTATGGGAAGACAGAAAGCAGTGATCAAAGCACGTCGTGAAGCAAGACGCGTTATTCGTAGCGACTCTCGCAGTCACCGTCAGCGTGAAGAAGAATCGGTCACTTCGCTGGTGCAAATGGGTGGGTTGGATTCCATTGGTATGGCACGTGATGCACGTGACCGCGGGCCGATTGAAGCCAGAAATGAAGCTCAGGCACACTATCTCCATGCCATAGAAACGAAACAGCTTATTTTCGCTACCGGTGAAGCCGGCTGCGGAAAAACCTGGATTAGCGCAGCCAAAGCGGCTGAGGCCCTGATCAATAAGGATATCGAAAGGATTATCGTAACGCGCCCGGTTCTGCAGGCAGATGAAGATCTCGGTTTCCTCCCCGGAGATATTTCCGAGAAATTCGCGCCTTATTTCCGACCGGTCTATGACGTTCTGGTTAAACGTCTCGGCGCTTCCTTTATGCAATACTGCCTGCGGCCCGAAATTGCCAAGGTAGAGATCGCGCCCTTCGCCTACATGCGTGGACGTACCTTTGAAAATGCGGTGGTGATCCTTGATGAGGCACAAAACGTCACCGCCGCACAGATGAAGATGTTCCTGACTCGCCTGGGGGAAAACGTGACGGTTATAGTCAACGGCGATATTACCCAGTGCGACCTGCCATCCCACGCCAGGTCTGGCCTTGCCGATGCGTTAGCGCGCTTCGAAGAGGATGAGATGATCGGCGTGGTGCGTTTCGGCAAAGAGGATTGCGTCCGTTCAGCGCTGTGCCAACGCACGCTGCACGCTTACAGTTAACCGTTTGATTGAGAATGTAGCTTAAGTAAAACCCGGCGCGCGCCGGGTTTTTTTATTGTGTCCCCCCTCGGCTCGATACCATCCCCCTGCGGTAACAATTAGCGCCATTGTATTATTGATACCTGTAAAAGTATTTTTGGTGATAAATGGCACTCCCGGTCAAAAATAATTTTAAGAACAATCCTAGTCACTTTATCAGGGTTCATCAGGGGCTTAACTCAAATCATAAGAAATTTCCTATATAAATCAGACCGCAAAGATCATCTCGCTTTATTGCCTTCCTAAAATTCCAGCTATATATTCGCGCGGTAACACACAGGGAAAGTGTGCCTACGCGTGCTTTCCGCGCCATTTTTACAAGGAGTAAACATGAGCAACTCTTACCAGAACGAGATCCCTAAAGCCCGTATCAACCTCAAGCTAGACCTGCACACCGGTGGAGCGGCGAAGAAAACCGAGCTCCCTCTCAAGCTGCTGGTGACCGGCGATTTCAGTAACGGCGCGGAAGACCGCCCGCTGTCTGAACGCGAAAAAATCAACGTCAACAAAAACAACTTCAACAGCGTGCTGGCCGATATCGCGCCAGCGGTGTCATTTGCCGTGCCGAACACCCTGGCCGGTGACGGCAGCGAAGAGAACGTTCAGCTTAACTTCCGCGACATGAAAGACTTCGAGCCGGAGCAGGTTGCCCGCCAAATCCCTCAGCTGCGCGCCATGCTGGCAATGCGCAACCTGCTGCGCGACCTTAAATCCAACCTGCTGGATAACGTCACTTTCCGCAAAGAACTGGAAGCCATCCTGAAAGATCCGGCACTCAGCGATGAACTGCGCAGCGAGCTGTCTGCGTTAGCCACCGATCAAGCCTGATCATCCCCATAACGGACTATAGAGAGAGAATGCTGATGTCAGTTCAGAATGAAACCCATGCCAATGGTGCAACCACCGTGCTGGATCGCCCCGCTGCGGGCGGCGTCTACGCGTCGCTGTTTGAAAAAATCAACCTCAATCCGGTGTCAGAGCTGAGTGATCTCAACGTCTGGCAGGACAATCAGGCGATGTCTGATGCCACCGCCGACGAGCGCGTGACAGCCGCGATGCAGGTATTCCTGACGCGCCTGAAAATCAGCGGCGCGAAAGTGGAGAAGCTGGATAAAAATCTGCTGGATCACCATATCGCCGAGCTGGACCGCCAGATCAGCCGCCAGCTCGATGCGGTGATGCACCACGACGAATTCCAGAAAGTGGAGTCGGCGTGGCGCGGCCTGAAGTCGCTGGTGGATAAAACTGACTTCCGCCAGAACGTGAAAATTGAAGTGCTCGACGTATCGAAAGACGATCTGCGTCAGGATTTCGAAGATGCGCCGGAAATCATCCAGAGCGGCCTCTATCTGCAAACCTACGTCGCCGAATACGACACGCCGGGCGGCGAGCCGATTGGCGCGGTGATTTCTGCTTACGAGTTCGATGCCTCTGCACAGGACATCGCGCTGCTGCGTAACCTGTCGAAAGTCGCGGCGTCAGCACACATGCCGTTTATCGGTTCGGTCGGACCGCAGTTTTTCCTCAAGGACTCAATGGAAGAAGTGGCGGCGATCAAAGACATCGGCAACTACTTTGACCGCGCTGAGTACATCAAGTGGAAGTCATTCCGCGATACCGACGATTCACGCTACATCGGCCTGACCATGCCGCGTGTACTCGGTCGTCTGCCATATGGCCCGGATACCGTGCCGGTGCGCAGTTTCAACTACATCGAAGAAGTGAAAGGCCCGGATCACGACAAATACCTGTGGACCAATGCCTCGTTCGCCTTCGCCGCCAACATGGTGCAGAGCTTCATCAGCAACGGCTGGTGTGTGCAAATCCGTGGCCCGCAGGCCGGCGGCGCGGTGCAGGATCTGCCGATCCATCTCTACGATTTGGGCACCGGCAACCAGGTGAAAATCCCGTCTGAAGTGATGATCCCGGAAACCCGCGAGTTTGAGTTCGCTAACCTCGGCTTCATCCCGCTTTCTTACTACAAAAACCGCGATTACGCCTGCTTCTTCTCGGCCAACTCAACGCAGAAACCGGCGCTGTATGACACCGCTGATGCGACGGCTAACAGCCGCATCAACGCGCGTCTGCCTTACATCTTCCTGCTGTCACGCATCGCGCACTACCTGAAGCTTATTCAGCGCGAAAACATCGGCACCACCAAAGATCGCCGCCTGCTTGAACTGGAACTGAATACCTGGGTGCGCACGCTGGTGACCGAGATGACCGATCCGGGCGACGAGCTGCAGTCTTCACATCCGCTGCGCGATGCGAAAGTGCTGGTGGAAGACATCGAAGACAACCCAGGCTTCTTCCGCGTCAAGCTGTTCGCCATCCCGCACTTCCAGGTGGAAGGCATGGACGTGAACCTGTCGCTGGTCAGCCAGATGCCGAAGGCCAAGGCTTAAGGCGCAGGAGGCGCGATGAAAATCTACCGACCGTTATGGGAAGACGGGGCGTTTCTGACGCCGCAGCAGTTTCAGCAGCAGTCGTTGTGGGACGCGCACGTTGCTGACACTGTGGCGCGCATGGGGCTGGCGCATCCGTGGGGCGTTGTACACGCGGAGTTTGACGACGGCGCGCTGGCGCTGTCTCGTCTTAACGCCACCCGTCTGACGGTGCGTTTTCCCGACGGAACGCTGACGGACACCGCGCTTTCCGACAACCTGCCGCCGGCCTGCGACCTCTCTGTTGCTGCCGGTCAGGAACAGGTTGAAGTGGTGTTGGCTTTGCCGTTGCTGAGCGCCAATGGCGGTAATCTCGACGACGGCAGCGACAGCGAACGTCCGCGCCGCTGGGTGGCCGGTCGTGAAGAGGTGCAGGAGCTGGCGGGGCAGGAGCGCACCGGCATTGCCGTGCAGCGTTTTGCCCTGCGTCTGCGTCTCGCGAGTCAGGAAAACGGCGCGTATCTCACCTGTCCGGTGGCGCGCCTGGTGCGTAACGCGCAGGGCCAGTGGACACGCGATACGTCCTTCATTCCGCCGATGTTGTCGCTGTCGGCCAGTCCGGCGGTGCTGACTGCGATGGGTGACCTGCTGCATCGTCTGAGTGCGCGCCGTCAGCGTTTGATGGCATTACGCCGTGAAAGCAACGAACGCATGGCCGATTTTGCCGTCGCCGACGTCTCGCTGTTCTGGCTGCTCAACGCGCTGAACAGCGCCGAGCCGGTGTTGCTGGAGTTGTTCCAGTCGCCAACCCGCCATCCTGAACTGCTGTACCGCGAGCTGGCACGTCTTGCTGGCGGTCTGTTGACCTTCTCACTCGAACACGATGCCGGAGATATTCCGGCCTATCGCCACGACGCGCCGGAGCAGGTTTTCCCGCCGCTGTTTGCGCTGCTGGATTCACTGCTGGAAGCCAGCCTGCCGTCACGCGTGGTTGCCATCGACCTTAGCCGCGAAGGCGTACTGTGGAAGGGGCGATTCCACGACGCGCGGCTGCGCGAAGGGGCCGACTTCTATCTGTCGGTGCGCTCCTCGCTGCCGAATCACGAGCTGCAGAGCCGCTTCCCGCTGCTGTGTAAGGCAGGCAGCCACGACGACGTGTCGGAGGTGGTCAACATCGCGCTTAGTGGCATGACCATCCGCCCGCTGCCGCACGTGCCTGCCGCCATCCCGCTGCGCCTGGAGAACCAGTATTTCGCGCTCGACCTGTCAACGGGGGCTGCGCGCGCGATGCTCGACTCCGGCGGCTGCACCTTCTACACCCCGGAATCACTGGGCGAACTGAAACTTGAACTCTATGCGGTACTGCGCTCATGAACAGCAATAATGCGCTGACCGAACGCCTTTTCTTCGCTGGCTGGCTGATGGTCAGCCAGCTACGCTGCGGTCAGCAGATTGACAACGGCGATGCGCTCTACCGCCGCGCTACCGACTGGGTAAACGACGCCCGGCAGGCGCTGACGGAGGCGGGTTTTAGCGAAGCCAATCGCGACCACATGCTTTACGCCTTTTGCGTGCTGCTGGACGAAGCGGTACTGAACCGTGGCCAGCAGGACGACGGCTGGCTGCGCTGGAGCCGAGACCCGCTGCAGGTGCGTTTCTTTAACTCGCTTAACGGCGGCGAAGCACTGTGGGAGCGCATTCGCGAACTGCTGCGCGAACCCGCAGCGGACGAGACCGTGCTGACCTGCCTGTACCGCACGCTGCAACTGGGTTTTGTTGGCCATTACCGCGCGCCGGATGACGAGCGTCGCGAGGACGTAGTGCGCGAGCTGGCGACGCGCGTGCCACCGTTTGCCCTTGCGCAGGATGCGCCGCTGGTGGTGCGTCCGGCAGGCATGCGCACCGGACGCCGTTTTTACTGGATGAGCTGGGTGGCCGCCGCCGTGCTGCTTGGCGGCCTGTGGTTCGTCCTCGACGGCTGGCTGGCGCAGATGGTGTCCGGCATATCGGGGATGGGCAAGTGAGACGCGGCATCGGTAATCATGCGCTGATCGTGCTGGCCCTGGTGCTTACATTGTGGCTGATCCTCGGCTTCTGGCCGCTGTCTGGTATCACGGCAGCAGCACTGTGCCTGCTGGCGCTGCTGGTCGCCGGGCTGATGCTGTGGCGGCAGTCACGCCAGCGTGATGTGAAAATCGATGTGGCCGATGATCGTCTGCCGCCTGAAGATTTTCGCGGCGCGGTAGTGCTGGTGTGTGGCGACAGTGCATCGCTGTTCTCCGGCAATCAGCCGCGTGAAACTGCGCAGGGCTGGTATCTGCCGGTTGATGCGCCAGAGCAACTCGCTGCGATGGTTGACTACATCACCACTCAACGTCCGGCACTGCTGCCACAGGTCTCGCTGCTGCTTGCAGTGGTGCCGGAGCAGCGCACGTCTGCTGAAGACTTCACCTCCCAATTTCACGGCTGGCAGCGTGCGCTGCTGCAGTGCCGCCGCGTGCTGAAGTGCGCACCACCGCTGTGGACTGCATGCTGGGTATCACATCCGAACCACGAAGCAGAATGGTTCAGCATCACGCCGGGCCTGGGTGAGCTGCAGGCGTGTACCGCAGGTAATGACACGATGCCACTGCCTGAATGGTTCCGGGAGCAGCCGTCGCGCCTGATGCAAATGCAGTGGCTGGACAGCCTGCTGATGTGGCAGAAAAAGCACATCACGCCACTGACGCAGATGAAGCCATGCCGCGCCGGGATTTGCCTGACGCCGGTAACGGCGCTGGCGGACAACCTGTGGGCGCAGCATCTTACTGGGCTGACCACGCTGCCTTATGCACCCGTAGGCACCGATGTCGCGCTGCCATTGCCGGATGCGCTGCTGGCTGGCTTGCCGCGCAGGCAGGGCATCAGCCGACGCCTGAGGCTGGCGCGCGCGGCGGGCATGATTGTGGCGGTGTTTCTGGCGCTGGCGCTGCTGGCGTCGTTCCTCAACAACCAGCGGCTGATCCGCATTATTGGTGACCATCTGACGCTGTGGGCACACCTGTCTGGTGAACCGGCAGAGCCGAAGGTTAACGCGCGCGCGCAGTTAATCGCCGATCGCACACTGCTTGATGGCTGGCAGCGCGGCGGTGAACCGCTTCGCCTCGGCCTCGGACTGTATCAGGGCATGCGCCTGTTCGCGCCGGTCGACGCCGCAATCAACAGCTGGGCGCCTCCTCCGCCACCGCCGCCGGTTATCCAGCAGATTGTTGAAGGGCCGAAGACCGTGCGCCTCGACAGCCTGTCGCTGTTCGACTCCGGTAAATCCGAGCTGAAAACCGGCTCAACCAAAGTGCTGGTCAACGCGCTGGTCGGCATCAAGGCGAAGCCGGGCTGGCTGATTGTGGTGGCGGGCTACACCGACGATACCGGCAATCCGGCGCTGAACCAGCGCCTGTCGCTGAAGCGCGCCGAATCCGTGCGCGACTGGATGCGCGACACCGGCGACGTTGACGAAAGCTGCTTCGCGGTGCAGGGCTTCGGTCAGAGTCGCCCGATTGAAAGCAACGACACGCCGGAAGGCCGCGCGGTCAACCGGCGGGTAGAAATCAGTCTGGTGCCGCAGGCCGACGCCTGCCAGGCAGCGGACGCAATCCCTCCGTCATCACAGGATGGTGACGGCAATCATGAAGAAAAGGAGTAACAACATGGCAATTCCGGTTTATCTGTGGCTGAAGGACGACGGCGGTGCGGACATCAAGGGCTCGGTGGACGTGCAGGACCGTGAAGGCAGCATCGAAGTGGTGGCACAGCAACACAACCTGTACATCCCGACCGACAACAACACCGGCAAGCTGACCGGCACGCGCATTCATACGCCGTTCCTCTTCACCAAGGAAATCGACTCGTCCAGCCCGTACCTCTACAAAGCGGTTACCACCGGCCAGACGCTGAAGTCTGCCGAGTTCAAATGGTACCGCATCAGCGACGCCGGCCAGGAAGTGGAGTACTTCAACACCAAGCTGGAAAACGTGAAGGTGGTGAAGGTCAACCCGGTGATGCACGACGTTAAGGACCCGTCGAAAGAGAAGCACAACCATCTGGAGCAGATTGAGCTGCGCTACGAAAAAATCACCTGGACCTATAAAGACGGCAACATCATTCATTCCGATTCCTGGAACGAACGCGCCACCGCCTGATTACGCGTCATATTTCGCGCCGCAGGTGCGTTGGCTGCGCTCGCGCACCCCGGTCACTTACTTATGTAAGCTCCCGGAGCTGCACTCGCTTGCCGCCTTCCTGCGACACGAACTATTTAGCGTAATCCCTCCGCCGGGCGGAGATTTTTACACCCGGCGGATCGTGGGGTCGCCATTTATGGCGACCTTAAACCGCACCACGCCAGATGCCTGGTGATTCCATCCCCAACGGGTGAAATCACAAGTCATTTCCACCTCAGACCTGCTGACCTTATGCGCTTCGGTACATGGCGACGGGCGGTAGCGTGCCCCCAATCAGGAGAATTTTGCTATGGACAGCCAGTCAGCCGCTTTACTGCGTCGCCTCAACCCGTTCTGCGCACAGGCGCTGGAAGCCGCCGCGTCGCTGTGCCAGACTCGCGCCCACGCTGAAATCCAGCCGGAGCACTGGCTGCTCAAGCTGCTGGAGCAGGGCGAGGGCGACATCACCGTCATCGCGCGCCGCTACGAGTGGGATATGGACGCCATCTGGCAGGATTTGCTGGCGTTTCTCGACCGCCAGCCGCGCGCGGTGCGAGGACGTCCGCAGCTTTCCTCTTCATTAGAAGCGCTGTTAAAACAGGCGTGGCTGATGGCGTCAGCATCTGATAACAACCCGCAAATCCGCAGTATTCACCTGCTGATGGCACTGTCTGAGCAGCCGTCGCTGGTACGCTGCGAAGGTCTGTGGCCGTTGCTGAGCCTGCGCATGAGCCAGCTTGAGCGCCTGCAGCCGATGCTGGAAGCACAGTCCGACGAGCGTGCGGAAGCGGAACAGCCGGAGATGCCGGTCAGCACTATCGAGCAATCTCCCGCAGGCGAAGCCAAAACCCCCTCCACCGAAGCGCTTGCCCGCTTCACCCGCGACGTCACCGCTGACGCGCGTAGTGGCAAAATTGACCCGGTATTTGGCCGCGATAACGAAATCCGCCAGATGGTGGATATCCTGTCGCGCCGCCGCAAGAACAACCCGATTCTGGTAGGCGAGCCGGGCGTGGGCAAAACCGCGCTGGTTGAAGGGCTGGCGCTGCGCATTGCCGAAGGCAACGTGCCGGACAGCCTGAAGCCGGTGAGCGTGCATACGCTGGACCTCGGCATGCTGCAGGCGGGGGCGGGCGTGAAGGGTGAATTCGAGCAGCGCCTGAAGAACATCATCACCGAGGTGCAGGCCGCGCCGAATCCGGTGCTGCTGTTTATCGACGAGGCGCACACCATTATCGGCGCGGGCAACGCAGCGGGCGGCGCGGACGCGGCGAACCTGCTGAAACCGGCACTGGCGCGCGGCGAACTGCGCACCATCGCGGCCACCACGTGGAGCGAGTACAAGCAGTATTTTGAGAAGGACGCCGCGCTGGAGCGCCGCTTCCAGATGGTGAAGGTGGACGAGCCGGACGACGACACCGCGTGCCTGATGCTGCGCGGACTCAAGTCGCGCTACGCCGACCATCACGGCGTACACATCACGGACGCGGCGGTGCGCGCCGCCGTCACGCTGTCGCGCCGCTATCTTACAGGCCGCCAGCTGCCTGACAAGGCGGTTGACCTGCTCGACACCGCCGCCGCGCGCGTGCGTATGAGCCAGGATACGGTACCGGAAGCCATCACTCGCCTGCGTGCGAAGCTCGATGCGCTGAACATTGAGCAGCGCGCCATCCTCGACGACGAAGCGCTCGGCGGCGCGGTCTCGCAGGAACGCCTGACTGAAATTGCCACGCAGATTGCATCCACCGATGAAGAGCTTGAGGCGCTGGAGCAGCGCTACGCTGGCGTGCAGGAACGCATGCAGCAGTTGCTCGAAGGACGCAAAGACGCCAGTCAGAAACACAACATCGCGCAGCTCCAGAGCGAACTCGACGCATTACAACCCGGAGAGCCGCTACTGACCGCCGACGTTGACGCGCGCATCGTGGCGGGCGTGATTGCCGACTGGACCGGCGTGCCGCTGTCGTCGCTGATGAAGGACGAGCAGGCTGAACTGCTGGCGCTGGAAACCCAGCTCGCCACCCGCGTGGTCGGGCAGGACGCGGCGCTCAGCGCCATCGCGCAGCGCCTGCGCGCCTCGAAAACCGGACTCACTTCAGAAAACGGGCCGCAGGGCGTGTTCCTGCTGGTTGGCACTAGCGGCACCGGCAAAACCGAAACCGCGCTGGCGCTGGCCGACTTGCTGTACGGCGGCGAGAAATCGTTAATCACTATCAACCTCAGCGAATATCAGGAAGCACACACCGTTTCCCAGCTCAAAGGCTCGCCGCCGGGTTACGTCGGCTACGGCCAGGGCGGCATTCTTACCGAAGCGGTGCGCAAACGTCCGTACAGCGTAGTGCTGCTCGACGAGGTGGAAAAGGCGCACCGCGACGTGATTAATCTGTTTTATCAGGTGTTTGACCGTGGCTTCATGCGCGACGGCGAGGGGCGCGAAATCGACTTCCGCAACACCGTGATTCTGATGACCTCGAACCTCGGCAGCGATCAGTTGATGCAGCTGCTGGAAGAAATGCCCGAAGCAGCCGAATCCGACCTGCAGGAGTGCCTGCGCCCGATCCTGCGCGACCACTTCCAGCCCGCGCTGCTGGCGCGCTTCCAGACGGTGATTTACCGCCCGCTGGCGCGCGAGGCGATGCGAATCATCGTGGAGATGAAGCTGAAGCAGGTCAGCAAACGGCTGCAACGCCATTACGGCATCCGCACCACCATCGGCGAAGGCCTGTACGACATGCTTACCGACGCCTGCCTGCTGCCGGACACCGGCGCGCGCAACGTCGACAGCCTGCTGAATCAGCAAATCTTGCCGGTGCTGAGCCAGATGATTCTGCAGCACCGCGCCAGCGGCACATTAGGTAACAGCCTGACGCTGGACACCAATGAAGAAGGCGAAGTGAGTTTTATATTCTGAACACGTGACGTTCTTTTTAATGACAAGGAGTGTGTATGAAAACCCAAAATATCCCCGTTTCACCCGCGTTTATCGCTATTTCCTGGATTGGCATGCTCGGCGGCACGCTGGTTTATCTGGCGGGCCTGTGGCGCGCCGAAATGGAGCTGAATGAAAAAGGCTACTACTTCGCGGTGCTGATCCTCGGACTGTTCGCTGCGGTTTCGCTGCAGAAAACCGTACGCGACCGGCTGGAAGGCATCCCAACCACCCATCTGTATCACATGGTTTGCCTGCTGGCGTTCACCATTGCGGTGGTGCTGCTGGTTGCCGGTTTATGGAACGCCACGCTGATGCCGAGCGAGAAAGGTTTTTACGGTGTGTCGTTCTTCATGGCGCTGTTTGGTGCGGTAGCGGTGCAGAAAAACACCCGCGACGGCATGCACAGCGTATCTGACAGCGCTGATGAAAATACGCAGGAATCTCAGGCCTGATCTTTCCGGGTTCTCACGCTGCCGTCGCCGTGGTGGGAGAACGTTGACGCCATGACGGCGGTGTAATGATTTTTGGTGAATAAGCATGACAGATAAAGCTAAAAAAGCGGCTATCAAAGAGGGGAGCCTGCGCTTATTAACATCAGGTGAGATTGCGCTGGCAAAATCTGTTTATGGTGAAAAGATCAATTACAGTAAGGTCTGGATTCATCACGACAGTTATTTGCCATTTGGCCTCCAGCATGAGCGTGTGGCCATGACACCACAGGGCGAAATATATTACCGAACGCAGTTATACAAAGATGATTATTCAAAAGTATCATCCTATGACCAACATACATTCATTCATGAACTCTGCCACGTCTGGCAGTTAGAAAAGGGAATGTGCGTTATATGTCGAGGACTTGTGAGTTGGATCGCTTCCTATCGCTACAGGCTAGATGGGCGCCTTTTGAGTGAGTACCCAATGGAGCAGCAAGCACAGATTGTCGCCGATAGCTTCATCCTTTATTCGCAGGGTTACAGTAAATTTATTCAGCATCGTGATAATGATAGTGTAACTTTAGATGGTGAGTTAGATGAGTATATAGTTTTAGAGGGTTACAGAGCGGCTCTGAGAGGATTTCCATGGTGATAAGTCAATTGAATAAAATAAAGTCGTTAAGTTGCATCATTGCATGTTTTACTCTTACAGGTTGTATTGGAGACAAAGTAACATTTTCTGAAGTTGCTCAAGCGGTTCAAAAAGAGAAAGATATATGCTTTGAAGTTGAGCGAGTTAGTGAATACAGGCTAAAATCCATGAGCATATTCAGGAGGGGCATGGAAGATGATCGCGAATCTGTAAATTTTCGTGATTCGCATATAATCGATGGACAATATATCTGCATTCCTCGCGCTCTTTCAGATAAATTGTCAGACGGTGAATACATTGTCAGATTCAGTCTGAAGTCAGAAGGGCTGTTTCAGAGTGTCAGAGTATTCTCTAACGCAATACAGTTGAAAGAACATGAGGTTAAGAGTATCCCGTTGCAGCAGGATGAAACTACCCATTATTTAGGTAATCGTTTTTGAATTGGCAGTGTTTTAAATTGCTTTCGATTGCGAAATATTCATTCATTAGAAAAAATACAAACGTATTAGTTTTTTTAGTGAGTGCTTTGGTTCTTACTGGATGTCCGGGCGTTGGTGACAGAGGGTGGCACGATGAAACAACGGAAGCAGTGCGAGAAGGGCAAGAGATTTGCTTTCCCATAAAACAATCACAAGGGTATATCCCGACTTACCTGGCAATTAATCAGAGAGATACCCCGCGAACAGAGCAACAAAACAGGATTGTTGGTGACGTTGAAATTTCTGATGGCATGCTATGTCTTCCCCCGGATGAGTTCACGCCTGCTGAAGGCAAAGAGTATGTAGTTAAATTTATTCTTAAAAACGGCGGGGGCATTGATTCAATAAGAAGCTTTGTCGTTGCTGTTAAAGTGGTTAATGGAAAATTGGGTAGCTATCAGTTACAGGATTCTGAAATATCGCGAGGCTATAAATAAGTAAGTGGGTGTGTAGTCAGCGCCTAAAACGGCCACCAAGATAAATGGTTCAAATGTTGAAGCATATGCGAAAGACGATGATAAGCACATTAATATGCTTACTTGTGACCGGGTGTACGTTGGGAGAAGAGCAGGTTGGATTTGAGCGTGATGACAGGGTAAGTCTGGTTAACTATATGCTTTGTATCAGCACGCCCCCAGAGAAAACGTATTATCTGAGCGTCATTTCGATAAAAAATAAGGATGATTCAGGGTTGAGGGAAACGTATGCGGGAAGTGAATTGTTGGCAGTTCACAACAAACGTTGCCTTTCACCATCACAGTGGCCTGTTACGGAAAATCGGGCCTACACTATTCATTACACTCTGCTATCTACTTTGACGAATCGCCCATCTTTTAGAAAGGTCGCGTCAATTAAAATAAGTAATGGGAAAGTGTCATATTTGCCATTGAAAAAATTAGATTATTTTCCCGGCTTTATTTCTGAATGATTTCAAATGTCGTAACTACAGGTGGAAGCCTGTTTTTATTCTTAAGTATTCATCTGAAATTCATGATGATATGTTATCGATTTTATAAAACAGGATTTTTCTTCACTCTGATAATGAGTTCCGTCTTTCTCACTGGCTGCATTGGCGATAAGGTGACGTTTTCAGAAACGGCGAATATTACTCGAAGAGAAAATGCAGCATGCTTTGACGTGCGACGAGCCAGCGACTACACGCTAAAATTCATGAGTAAATTCAGAAGGGGGCATGAAGATAACAGGCAATATTTAATGCCCAACAATACCAACTTAAAGGACGGACGATTTATCTGTCTTTCCGAATCAGTGATTGACGAATTTGGCGATGGAGAGTATGTGGTTAGATTTAGCTTGAAGCCAATTAAAAAGCATCAAAATGTCAGGGTGTTTTCAAATGCCATACAAATTGATGGGCGTCAGGTTAAAAACATCCCACTGCAGGAGAATGAAATTACGCATTACCTCGGTAACAATTTCTAAATTAATGTTAACTTTTCGTGGAAAATGCGCTCTCGTAATAGCATCCAGAATAATTAATCCAGCCGCCGTTAAAGAACGTTAATTAAGACCAGAGAAAGTCGTCAATGTCTCTATCACTGATAGAGACATTGTGGCCGGCTGTCATCAAGGAGTGAATGACATGAACATGACTGATTTACTGCAAGGTGCATCCTCGTTAATAAACGGGACGTTGAACCGTTACAAGCTTTCTATCCCCTCATGCTCGTCCAGTATTGACGTCGAGAACTTTAACGGCACAGAAGCATTGAGTGAGAACTATCACTACGATGTGCTGTTCACCAGCCCGGATAAAGACATCACGGCCGCACAGATGTTGCGTAAACCAGCAACGCTGACCATGGGCACCGGCGAGTTGATGGGGCTGTCGGGGCAAAAAATGGTGCATGGTTACATCACTGATTTTCACCGTCTGACGGGTTCTGCCGATCAGGTGACTTATCTGGTGGTTATTGAGCCACGCCTTGCATTGCTGGATAAGCAATATCGCTCGCACCGTTTCTTTGTGAATAAATCAGTTCCTGAGGTGGTGAGCCAAATACTGGATGAACACGGTTTTCAGGGCTGGGAATATGAATTTAGTCTCAAACATGAATATCCCAGGCGCGAGCAGATAAACCAGTACCAGGAAAGCGATCTTCAGTTTATTCGCCGCTTGCTGTCGGAAGTCGGCATCTTTTACATGTTCACGCTCCAGCCAAACACCCAGACTGAAGTCGTCCGGTTTGGTGATGCACAGTCTGCACTTATTCAGGGCAAACCGTTGCCTCTTAACAGTCCTTCCGACCTGGAGGACAACGGGCAGGAATCGATCTGGGGACTGAATATCACCCACAAAGTGGTCGAAGCAGGAGTGGTCGCGAAAGATTACAACCATCGCGAGGCGCAGCGTATTTTACGCTCGGTTCAGGCGGATATGTCGCGCGGCGATGGTGATGAGATCAACTACGGGCAGGTTTATCAATACCGTCCGCGTCATCCTGACAGCGGCGATAAATATGTGCCCGCGCCGGAGACTGCGAACTATTACGCGCGCCTCGATCACGAACGTTTTTTGTGCGGCCAGACGCTGATTACTGGCATCAGCAATGACGCATCGCTGGCTCCAGGCAAGGTGCTGACCATTATTGATGGTGTTTTGCCAACGCTGCCGGAACAGCTTCAGAGTCCGGTCGTCGTCACCCGCATCCACCTCAGTGCCAGCCGTAAGTCGGCGTTACAGATTAACCTCAACGGTTTGCCTTACAGCGAAACGCTGTGCTGGCGTCCAAGGTTGTTACCACGCCCAAAAGTCAGCGGCACCATGACAGCGCGTGTCACCAGCGCAAAAGACAATGATATCTACGCCTGGCAGGATGCCTCCGGTTTGTACCGCGTGGTGTTTGATGCAGATGAAGAGAGCAAAGATCGCGGCCAGGAAAGCATGCCGGTGCGCCTCGCCAAACCTTATGGCGGTGATATGTATGGTTTCCACTTCCCGCTGATACAGGGCACGGAGGTAGCGATTGCCTTCCGTGAAGGGGATCCTGACCAGCCCTACATTGCTCATGCGCTGCATGACTCGAGACATGTGGATCATGTAACAGAGAAAAACAGCACCCGCAACGTCATCCGCACCGCTGGGCTGAATAAGCTTCGCATGGAAGATAAGCGCGGTGAGGAGCACATCAAACTCAGTACCGAATATGGCGGAAAAACTCAGCTGAATCTGGGGCATAACGTTGATGCATCAAGAACGTTAAGAGGAGAAGGCGCTGAACTAAGAACAGATAGGCATATAGCTATTCGCGGTGGGGCTGGCGTGTTTATTTCTGCAGATAAACAGCCGAGAGCTCAGGGCGATATGCTGAATATGAATGCGGCGATTGCTGAGTTACAGAGCGCTTTACAACTGGTTACAGCACTAGCCCAGAGTGCCAGAACCTCAGGTGCTGCAGAAGCCGATGTGCAGTCACAGCAACAGTTAGCAGACACACTTAATCAGCTCAAAGATGCGGGCCTTCTGCTATCCGCTCCGGCTGGTATTGCCGCAACCACTGCCAAAAATATTCAACTATCAGCGGGACACAGCGTTACAGCAACCGCAGGTGAAAATGTTGATATGAATATTGTTAAGCGCTTCACCGTTGCAGCAGGTGAGGCAATAAGCCTTTTTGCACACCGCGTCGGGATGAAGTTGTATGCAGCAATGGGAAGTGTGGACATACAGGCGCAAACAGACGCGATGCGGTTGCAGGCAGATAAAAATATTACTATGAGTAGCGTCAATGGTGAAATTGTACTCAACGCCTCAAAGGGCATCACACTAACGAGTGGTGGCGGAGCCTTTATAAAAATAAGAGATGGCGCGGTCGAGATTGGAGCACCACAAAGCATTGCGCTGAAAAGTGGAGATATAAGTTGGGGCGGAAGCGCTTCATTAAATGAAGCACTTTCTCCAGCAGCTATTAGCGATCCACAGTTTACAAATCGTCTAAATGGCCGTTTCAGAGTTGTTGATAAAACGACCCAACAGCCGAAGCCGTATGTTCCTTACCGTATTGAAACTGATGACGGAAAAATCATTAAGGGAGTAACGGATGAGGAAGGCTTAACCGAAATACATCACGGAATGAATCCGGATTCAATGCGGCTTTTTTATGAATAACAGGGAGTGACTCATGGAAAATAATAACCGGCCTGCAGCCAATGCCATGTTAGATAAAAAAGAAAACACAACGGTTACTGCAGAGCACAATTCAGGCACAGTTTATTTTTGCCCAGCAACAGAAGAATTAGTGTTTATCTCGGATACCGTCAGTGGTGATTTCGAACGCCAATGGAGTGAACTTATTGGTGCGGTAGATAACATGCACCAGAGCGGTGAAAATTATTCTCAGGCGATTGAAAAATATGGCGTGCTTTTTTCTGAGCCAGCGCGAAGTGCAGAGTGCAAAGCAGCCGAAGATGCTGCAGCTGAGGCGCAGGCTGATTATGAAAGTAAGAAAGAAGCCCTCAAGGAGAAGCTAGGAGACTTTACGCCTAAAGGTTATGAGGAAGTTGTTGAGCTCATTCCAGTTAAAACCAGGGGGCGTGGCCGCCATAATGGGCCAGGAAGCCGCTATGTATATGTGAAAAAAGGGTACTACGATCAAATGGGTCGTGGAGCCAGACATAACGTTCGAATGAATAGGCAGGACAGGAACGGGGCGAGTAAAAGTATTTTTGACTACGATGCGGATGGTAACCGGACAGGAATCAGCGGAAAAAAGATAAAAGAAGGACTCAAAGATTTTGATATTAAAGAAATCGAGTTGTTCAAGATTGATGCCGACGATATTGGCAAGATTGATGTCACGCTCACGGACTGGGCTGAAAGTTGGAACAATAGCTTGTTTGTTGATGGCCAGCGTATAAGTGAAAATATTGATGTCTCTGCAGGTGCTCAATTTCTAAGATTTACCGCAAATGCGGGAGCGTCGGGTGAATTCAGCATGAAAGGTGGACGAAATCTCTCTATAAAGGGAGAAGCGTCAAGCACGCTGACAATTGCATCAGGTGAAGCGCGGATGACTTGTTATTATCCTGACAGAGTTGGCTGGTCGTTAAAATTTGAGTCTGAAATCATTCCCATTGATATGGGCATGTTTCGCATGTTTCTGGAACCATCACTCACCGGTTTTATTGGCGCATCGGTACATGTGGAAGGGCAGTTAGAAGTAGTGACAGTTGGAACCACTCAGCGCCTGAGAGGGAGAGAACATGGCGGCCGGTTACCACCGTTCCATGAACGGCGTACCACTGGCCGGGTATTCCATGAACAAATGAACGAAGGCGACGAGGGCGTGACCCTAAGTGGTGAGGCTTTTGCCGGGGCTAAAGTCACCGCAGCTTTGAAAGGTGGATTTCAATGGCTGCAGCCTAAGGCTGCGACACAGTATCAAAATAAGACCGATGAGGAAGCAAAAAAGGTCAGTGAATTTGTCGATTTCTGCACAATCAGCGGTGATATCACTGGCTTGGTAGGCATTGGAATCGGAAGCAGTTTTTATTGCACTTTCATAAATGGCAAGTTCATTTTTAAAATAGCCGCTAGTCTTTGCTGTGGATTGGGCGCGAAAGGATCTTTTTTATTAGAAGTTGCTTATGAAAAACTCTGGGATTTTGGTTCCTGGCTTGTTTACCAGCTAAGTCTGATTGATTATAGAAAATTGACTCTAATTTCAAAAGAAGCTTTTGAAGCGTTCAGCCAAATATGCGTAATGCTCTTGAGTGACATGAAAAACAGCGTTGAGTCTATGCTTACAACTGTTTCAACTCGAGTTAGTGATATTACAAATGCATTTAAAGATTTTGGGAATGATTTAAATGATGGTTTAAAGGCTTCTTATAGGAGGAATGCGATTGCTGAAAATATTAATGCATTCCCACAGAGAATGTTGATGTTAACGCCAGAGAGTAAAGGCAATTTATTATGGTTACTGAGTCGTCACGGGCAAGCTGACCATTTAGATACTAAAAATCGAAGTAAAATGCTAATCGATATTTATCCTGAGCGAAAGGAGGCTGTAATTAATGTTCTTAACAGCATCCAGACCAAGCGAGAATGGAAGTTGGTTTTTCTACGAATGAACGAGAAAGGTCGAGCTTACGTTAATGAGCTATCAGTAGATGCTGATAATAAAGCAGAAGAAATGGAAGAGACGATTATTGATTTCTTGCAAGAAGGCTTCAATAGAGATAAGGATTTAAAAGACATAAAGGCAAGGTTAATTGTAAGTAACATATATAAAGGTTTGAAAGAAAGTCCGGCTTCAGGATATGCATTAGCCATGAATAACACCATGGATTATAAACTGGCACAAGGTGTTAATTTACATTACCCACAAATGGGAGATTTTGGTCCATTAGATCACAATCAAGCATATGCATAACAGGTAAATCCCTTTAATAAAACTAATGCAAAAACCTTCTGAAGTAATAAGGGATTCTGAAATGAAAGGATGGTCTTAAGTGCAAAGTGTTGATTCTGATAAATGATGAGATCTAAATTTAACATTTAATTTAAAACATGCATGAGGAATAATGAAAATGTGTGTATTTGAGCAGAAGTCTATGAGAATAATAGTGTTGGTCTTTATTTGTTTTTTTCTTTCAGCATGCGATGATAAAAAATATACTGTAAATGAATTAATCATAAATGAAGGTATCCTACATTCAATTCAAAAAAAATGCACAAGTTCGATCTCTCTCAGAGATACATCAAATTGCATTAATGCTTCAACTGCGACAGAAACGCTGCAACAAGCTGAGAGCGGAGATGCACAAAAGCAGCGGTTTCTAGCTGAACTATATATTTCGAATAATGTATATAGTAAAGCCATACAATGGTTATCTGCAGCTGCTGGCAATGGCGATGAGCAAGCTGTAGATAAATTAGGTCAATTGGCATATGTGATTGGGAGCAGAAAGCCTGCAACTCCCGAAGATCAAAAGATGTTACGATCTTTAGAAGAGCTGATAAAGAAATATCAGCAACCTGATTCTGTATTAAGCTATTATCTTAAAAATCTGTCAGAAGGCGATTCGAGTGCCTTAATATCTTTGGGATTAATGTACCGCAGAGGGGAAGGGGTTGAAAAGAACTTTGATACCGCCATTTCATATTTTAACCGTTACTCTCAAAATATTGGTGTAAAATCACCCGGTTGGGGTGATTATTATCTTGCTTATATGCATCTTAATGGCGAAGGTTTTAATAAAAGTGAATTGGATGGCATCCAGTTATTTGATAAATCCTGTCTGGTGGGGTTTACATTGTCATGTCTGAAATTGGCAGATCTATATTTTCATGGCGGAACTGGTTTTAATCCAGACTATAAAAAAGCAACTAAATTATTAGATGTTTTTTATGAGGGAGAAAAAATAGATTCCAGAAACATTGAACATGTTGATGATCTATTGACTATGTATGCTAAAGGTGGATACGGCATAGAGAGAAATCCAACAAGAATAAAAGAAATAAACGATTTTTTGTGTGAGAAAAAGTATAGGTATTGTGCAGAAAAGTAATGTCCTGCACCCTTTATAAGAATGGATGCATCAAATAAAAACACTCAATCCTAATTCATATTATAAGAGTGATATTTTAATTATTCATACATGGGCTGTGATTTCTCAATGTGTTATAGGTGACAGAATGATGTCTCCTTACACTTTTTTTAAAAGGATTTATTGATGAGTGTTCAAATGGCACCAGTAGCGCAGAATGAATCAAGCAAAGATGAGAGAGTGGTAAACACATATCATACCTCTTGCCAATGTTATTTTCGACCTGAAACATGTGATATCATTTTTCTTAATGAGAATGATGCAAATGAATTTGATGAGTTGTCCAACAAATTGGCTCATTTGATGAGTTGCAAAATTTAATAGTTTTGCACTGCAATGTACTTAATTATATTCATTATGCTTTTTATTCATGATGTGAAGTATTTCAATATCTACATTTTTGTATTTTTAGCTCATTGCAAATTTCTAATTTTATATTTTAAGCGAGAATTTATGAAAGGGATTATTCGACTCGGTGATGCAACCACACACGGTGGTCGTGTGCTCCATGGAAGCAGCGGCGTTAAATTTATGGGCAAGGAAGTTGCTTGCTTGATGGATAAAGTATCTTGCCCCCAGCATGGTGAAACCAAGATTATTGAAGGTGATGCTGGTTCAAAAATTAATGGTAAGCCTATTGCGCTTCATGGACATAAGTGTGGTTGTGGTTGCACATTAATTACATCCCTCGCCAACGCAGGTAAGGCATAATATGCCAGTTAATCTCAATGAAATTCCCGATGTTATTGAAAATCCAGACCCGCCTCATAAGTTACGTTGGATCATTTTTATTGTTGTTGTTTGCTGTCTGGGCGCACTTATTACGCTATATCTTTGGCCTAAAAATGCTTCTACAAAGTCTATCTGGTTTTGGTTTTGCGCAATCATACTTCCTTTGATCACTGGGCTAGTCTGTTTAGTAGCACGTTTGCGACACTATGAAAATCGTTGCGAGCAGGCTGCATACTGGAATCATCTTCATGAACAGGAACGTGAAAGACAAATACGTCGTGGGCGACAGGCGTTATTTATAATCGGTGCGGCTTATCACACGCCGTTGGGATGCAACAAACTCTCACAAGCATTGTTAAAGGGGCATTCTCAACTCAGAAGTGAATATTATCCTGCATTGCTTAATAGCTTCATGACAGCACAACTGCCGGTAGCGCAGGTTAAAGCAAGCCAGAATACTTACGAGACCAAGTTGGACCGCGCGCTCAATAGCCTGCTCCCTATCATTGCAGATGAAATTCGGCAACTTCCACGGGTTTTGCCCGCAATTCGGATTCGCCATGATGGCACTTTATCTGATGCCCTTATTCTTGATGCATGGCGACGACACAGCTCCTCTGTGTTAACTACTTCTGAGATCTCTGTCCACTCAGAGGATGATGGATTAATGTGGCTGGATACCTGGCTGGATAATCCAAAAGATGTCGTAATTCTTTCTGTTGAAATCAATCTGTTCTCCACACCGCGTAATAAACAAGCAGAATCCGTTTCCGCGATTTTTATATCTGATGAAAAATGGGTTGCAGAGAATGATGTCGAACCCATTGCCTGTGTGCATAGGCCAGTAGTCGGGAGTGATGCGTTCCAGACCATCAATGATGCCATGCGTTGGGGTAGTGTCGCTGCTGGCGAAGCATTAACGCTCTGGCGAACTCAGGTTGAAATGGAAGCACTTTCTCCTCTGCTGGTGGCGTTGGAGCAGGGAGAGTATTTATCCGGGATTCAAAACGAGCATGTACTTGATGATTCGTTTGGACATCCCGCTGCGGCGGTTGGAAATATTGCACTGATATGTGCTGCGGAAAACGCAAGTTCTTCTGGTTTGCCACAAGTGATTCTTACTGGTGATAAATCCACGCACATGTCCGTTGTCCGCGCTGTGAAGTAATACCAAAAGGAAGGGGTAGTGAAAAAGACAAACAGATTTAGCACATGGATATTCGTGGCTATCGTCGGACTGATAGGCGCCATCCTAATCTGGATTGATAATCCAGTTTTGCGTCCCGAAACGCGGGAACATAAACTTTGGTATTCCTTAGCGATAGCAATTCTATGTTTATTGATCCTGCTGAGTGATGATTTCATTAAGCGGTGCTGGTATTGGTTAGTATCCCATGAGTTTTTCCGGCGGCTAAGTTTGGTTGGCACCAAAGAACAGGTTTCCCATGCTGCTCAGTCTGCAAGTTCTGAGCTTCATAAAACCGTCAGCGTCATTCGTCAGGCATTGCGTCATCATTATGGCCACTTCTGGAACCGCAAAGTTCGTATCCTGCTTGTCACCGGAACCATGGCTGATGTTGAACGGCTTACGCCAGGATTGACTCATCAGCTCTGGCAGGAAGATCGCGGCACATTATTACTCTGGGGCGGCGTTCCTGAATCCTCACCCGATGAAAGTTGGCTGACTGCCCTTAAACGTCTGCGTCGTCGTCCGGCGGATGCGATGGTCTGGGTCACCTCTGCCGCTGACCATCTTGCCGACACTTCGGGCGTGCCTGCCTCAGCGTTGCCCTCTGCCGCCATGATGGACGCCACCGCGCACGCGTTATCTGCACGCTACGAGAAGCTGGGCTGGCGACTGCCGCTTTATGTCTGGTCGCTGCATCCGCGCGCCGAAAAGCAGCAGGGCCGCATGACTCAGGCGGTGGGCGTTCAGACACTCACTTCAGGAAAAATAGACAAGTTACTGGCGGAGCTGGCAGCTCACCTCACCTCGCAGGGCATTCAGCAGGCGGCAGGTTCGCCGCAGCATCGTTTCCTGCTGAGCCTGGCAGATCAACTGACGCGTGAACCTGAAACACTCAACGCGCTGATTGCACCACTGCAGAATCCGTATCGACCGCTACCGCTGGCGGGGCTGGTATTCAGTCCGCCTTCTGAAGGTGCAGAGCGCGCGGTGCCCAATCACTGGGGCCGCGATAATCGCTGGGATGCGCTGCCGTCCACATTCACTTCGCTGCCCGCGCACCTGCGTCCGCAGCGTCGCGGCTTTTCCTGGTCGCGCCTGCTGGCATCCGTGGCGTGCCTGGCGGTGATTGCCTGGGGCGCGGGCCTGCTGGTGTCGTTCACCACCAACAGCAGCGTTATCAGCAACGCCCACATGCAGGCGATGCAGGCAGCCGATACCGGACAACCTCCGCAGCAGCGTCTGATGGCGCTTTCTGATCTGCAGAAAACCATGCAGCGCCTGCAACATCGTGCGGAGCACGGTGCGCCCTGGTACAGCCGTCTTGGGATGAATCAAAACGACGCGCTGCTGGCGGCACTGTGGCCGCGTTACGCGCAGGCGGCGCTGCCGTTGCTGCGCGATGCGGCAGCCACGCATTTGCGTAAGGAGCTGCAGACGGTCGCTGACCTTCCGCCCGACAGCCCGCTGCGTGACACCCTCGCCAAACCGGCTTACGCCCAGCTCAAGCTGTGGCTGATGCTGGTGCGCCCGGAGCGTATGGATTCAGCATGGTTCAGCCAGGCGCTGATGCAGGACTGGGCGCAGCGCGCAGATGTGGCTACAGGTTACTGGCAGGGCACAGCGCCCGGCTTACTGGCGTTTTACGGCGCAGGTCTGGTTGCGCATCCTGAATGGAAACTAAAGGCGGACCCGGAACTGACCGGCCAAGTGCGCGCGCTACTGGTGCGTCAGCTTGGCGTCAGCAACAGCGAATCGCGTCTGTATCAGCAGGTGCTGGCGCAGGTGTCGCGCAACTATGCCGATATGCGCCTTACTGACATGACTGGCGATACCGATGCGGCGCTGCTGTTCAGCACTGATGAAGTGGTACCGGGTATGTTCACCCGTCAGGCATGGGACGACGGCGTGAAACCCGCGATTGAGAAAGTGGCCAATGCCCGCCGCGAGGAGATGGACTGGGTGCTGGGCGACAATCCGCCGACGACCGGGAAATCCTCCTCGCCTGATGCACTGGAAGCACAGCTTACCAGTCGCTACTTTGCCGACTACAGCGCAGCCTGGCTGAACTTTCTTAATAGTCTGCGCCTGCAGCCCGCGCCGACGCTGTCGGATGCCATTGACCAGCTGACGCTGATGGCCGACGTGCGTCAGTCGCCGCTGGTGGCGTTGATGAACACGTTGAACGTGCAGGGGCGTACCGGTCAGACCGGCGGGGCGCTCGCCGACTCGCTGGTGAAGTCGGCGCAGAACCTGTTTAGCAAAGATAAGCGCCCGGCAATTGATCAGAATGCCGGGCCGAGCGGTCCGCTGGATGCCACCTTTGGTCCGCTGCTGTCGCTGACCGACGCGCAGGGCAGCTCGTCTTCAATGAATCTGCGCACTTTCCTGACCCGCGTCACGCAGGTGCGCCTGCGTCTGCAGCAGGTCACCAACGCCGCCGATCCGCAGGCGATGACGCAGACGCTGGCGCAGACGGTGTTCCAGGGCAAAACCGTCGATCTGACTGAAACCCGCGACTACGGCAGCCTGATTGCCGCTGGTCTGGGGCAGGAGTGGAGCGGCTTCGGGCAGACGGTATTTGTGCGGCCGATGGAGCAGGCCTGGCAGCAGGTATTAAGCCCGGCGGCTGAAAGCCTCAATGCCCAGTGGCAACAGGCGGTAGTGAGCGAGTGGAACAGCGCCTTTGGTGGCCGCTATCCGTTCAAAAACGTCAGCAGCGAAGTTTCTCTGCCGCTGCTGGCGAAGTATCTCAACAGCGATACCGGCCGCATCACCCGCTTCCTGCAAACGCGACTTAGCGGCGTGCTGCACCGAGAAGGCACACGCTGGGTGCCGGACAGCATCAATGCGCAGGGGCTGACCTTCAACCCGGCATTCCTGAAAGCGATTAACCAACTGAGTCAGATTTCCGACGTGGTTTTCACCACCGGTGAAGCGGGACTGCACTTTGAGCTACGTCCCGGCACGGCGGCAGGCGTATCGCAGACGACGCTGACCATCGACAGCCAGAAGCTGGAGTACGTGAACCAGATGCCTGCCTGGAAGCGCTTCACCTGGCCGGCAGATACCGAAGCGCCGGGCGCAACGCTGAGCTGGGTCAGCACCGAGGCGGGCACCCGCCTCTATGGCGACATGCCGGGTGGCTGGGGCTTGATTCGTTTGCTGGACAAAGCGCAGGTCACCGCTAATCCAGGCATCAGCAGCAGCTGGCAACTGAGCTGGGCCGCGCCCGACGGTCGCACGCTGAATTACATTCTGCGCACCGAAGCCGGTGATGGCCCGCTGGCGCTACTGCGGCTGCGCAATTTCACGCTGCCATCAGACATATTTCTTCAGAGCGCCACAACTGTCGCGCCGGAAGATCTTAACGTCACGGAGGACGAATAATGCCGCTTAAATCTCTTATCAGCGCCTGTGGTGAAGACGCTGAGACGCTTCGCGCTCAGGCAAAACAGCAAATCGCACTGTGGAATAACTGGCTGCAGCCGGTATCGGCGGACAATCCCGCCGGTGAGGACCCGACCTATCACGACGGTTTTCAGCAGATGCAGGAGGAGGTGAACCGCCTTTCCGGGGCGGACACCGCGCTTATCTGCGAGCTGGCGGAAAACCTACTCACCTCTGTTACGAAAGACATCCGCGTGGCGGCCTGGTACAGCTGGGCACGCCTGCAGCTTGATGGCGAAGCCGGGCTGGCTGATGGCTTGTCATTAATGGCCGGGCTACTGACGCAGTTTGGCAGCAGCCTGCATCCACAACGTGCGCGCAGCCGTGAAGCCGCGCTGCGCTGGCCCGCCGGTTCGCGCATGCTCGACACACTTTCACTTTATCCAGAAGTCACCAAACAGGATGCGTTGCGTATCGCTGGCGCACTGTTGCTGATTGAGGACGCGAGCCTGGAGCACGGCGGTGCCGGGCTGGGCAGTCTGTATGCGGCGCTGGAAAATCGCCTGCTTAAAGCGGGTGGCCCGGATGCGGTGGTGCCACAGGCGGCGGGTGAGGGTGATAAGCATCAAACCAGCGGTCCGGCTGCGCCACAGATGGGGGCGATAGCCTCCGGACGCGAGTTGCTGGATCAGGCGCGCACGCTGTCGAAATACCTGCGTGATCAACCCGGCGGCTGGCTTGCTGCGCACCGTCTGATGAAATCCCTGCGCCACGATACGCTGCTGCAACTGCCGCCGCTTTCCGGCGACGGCAAAAGCCGTATCGAACCGCCTAAGGCAGACCAGCGCGCTCAGCTTAAACGTCTTTGGCTGCAGCAGAGCTGGCAGGAACTGACCGAGCAGGCCGACAGCCTGTTTTCGCGTGGTGGTAACCATTTCTGGCTTGACCTGCAGTGGTACATCCATCAGGCGCTGACGCGCGCCGGCAACACCACGCTTGCCGCCATCGTGCAGGACGATCTCAAAGGACTGTTGTCGCGCCTGAACGGCCTGGAAACGCTGGCGTTCAGCGACGGTACGCCGTTTGCCGATGAGGTGACGCTCGGCTGGATACAGCAGCAGGTGATGAACACCGAACCAGTGTGGGGCGAGGGGACGTCAACGTCAGCTGGTGCCAGCAATGAAGATGATATCCTGCAACTGGAAAGCGAAGCCGTAGAGCTGGCCGATCGCGAAGGTATCGAAACGGCGCTGAATTGGCTGCAGCATCGGCCGGGAACTGCTTTACCGCGACAGCAGTGGCTGCTGCGTCTGCTGATGGCGCGCGTCGCTGAGCAGTTCGGTCGTCAGGAAATGGCGCTGCACCTGCTGGGCGCACTGGATAACAGCGCAGATGACATGACGCTCGGCCAGTGGGAACCGTCACTGCTGTTTGAAGTGAAATCGAGGCGGTTAAAACTCCTGCGCGCTCGCGCCGGGCGCAGTGAAGCGGATAAAGCACGAGTGCAGCCGGAAATGGAACAACTGCTGGCCGGGCTGGTTGATATTGATGCGGCGCGAGCTGTGGTGCTGTTGGGTTAATAATTCAAAAGGATGTTGCAATGTTATCTATTCGTGTACTCGCTCTGGTTATGGTGTGTTTATTATCCGGTTGCACTCAGCTCTTATGGACTTTAAATGACTATCAATCAAAAGGATATAACCGAGAAATAAAAATCGCAGACAGGGTTAATGGCATATTTAAATATAACAATGTCAGCCTAACTGTAAGTGGTGGGGAAGGTGAAAAGGATATCATCAGACTACCAGAAAACGGTGTTGGATTTGTGGGGGAGAAAAATATTTACTTCGTAACGGTCAATGGTAATGAGTTGCTTGCATTAGATGCGATCATAAAAAATATCCCATTGAAAATGAATGATCATGATAAATACATAAATATCGGCGTGAATAGCTATTATGATAAAAATGTTAATGCTGCCTTTAAGCAAGTAATGAATGTCATGACCAGACAGTCTGTGGCTGAATTAACGGCATCGCAAAAAACATTGCTGGAAAGCAATGGCTTTAAATATACTAATGGTTACTATCATCGACTGGTAAGCATCGAAGGAATTATCATAAACAGACAGCGATTAGGAAATTCATTCCCGGATGCTTCATCTCTAAATGATAGTTATCAAGTCCGTTTTTACTCTGATTATTTATCCAATAACGTTGATGCTGGAAAGCTGGCATTCAACCTTGCAATGACACCTGTTACTTTTATAGGTGATATCATTCTCAGTCCTCTTTATTTGATTTCAACGATGCAATGATTATCACTGTTAATTATTAAGTGTTATGTCTGGGAGTTGGGTTTGAAATGTTCAAAACCATTGTTCGATGTTATATTTCTGGCTGGCGCAATACCTTTAATTATAGAGGATATGCGAGCAGGAAAGATTTTTGGTTTTTCATTTTTGTTAATTTAATAATTTTAAACTTATATTCAGTAATAACTGGAATGCTGACTCTAACTGGAAGTAGCATAGTTGATGTCTTATTGTTCCTTTCGATGGAATTTTCTCTTCAATTGTTATTTATAAGCATCCTTATCATCCCTGTAATGTCCTTAGGCGTAAGAAGAATGCATGATATCGATAGGAGTGGCTGGTGGTTTAGTAGCCTGCTACTTAGCAATATTTTTATTATTCCTGCATTCCTTGGTGCTCTGGTCAGCAGTATTGCAAATCACTTTTCATGGGATATCGCACTCTCAATATCTATCTGGGCAAGCCTGGTGTTGAATTTAGGCGTTATTTTTTACCTGACATATCTGTGTTGCAAACCTTCAGTAAGACCATCACCGCTTCCACATTAACGCAATAAAAAAACAATCAGAATGCCGTAATGAAAGATCTCACCCTGCGCTATTACGACACCGAAATGCGCTAGCTGCGTAATGCCGCTAAGGAATTTTCCGCCACGCAACCTGATAGCACTACGAAGGAGAAAATAGACCGGGCTGGCGCGCCGGATCCGATAGGTGGGTTAACTGCTAGGGATTAAATGATGAACGACCGTTTAGCGGAATGTTACGCCGGAGCCTGGCATAAAACATTCGATTATAAAAGCCGCACCACGCGCAAGGAATTCTGGTCATTTATTCTGGTCAGCACGCTCCCATCTTTATGTTCAGGCGCCGTGCTTCTTATTGCTCTTATTTGGTTTGATTTATGGGTGATTATATTTTGTGGAATTGGTCTTGCGACTGTTATGTCATTTTTCAGCGTAATCATTATTTTTCTTTTATGTCGCTGGGAATTCGACGCATGCACGATATTGGCCGCTCAGGCTGGTGGTTTGGCTTCCTGTTTATAGGAAGTGTTTTTTTCTTTCCTGTAAGTCTGTTTTTATTATACCTATGCAGTAAGCCTTTGCTCCATCCGCATCCGGTTTATCTCTGAATAAATAATTAGAGCTCTGTGTAGAATGTTTAAGATTCACTATGTAACTTAATTATCAGTATCTTTACGTCATGGAGGACATGATGAATACATCCGGTATTCTACAGAAAGTTTTGTCGTTCTCATTAAATCGCTATTATCTCGATTTACCGGGCAGCACCTTTAGTACTGATGTTGAAGAGATTGAGGGAAAGGAGGAGATGAGCGAACTGTATCGTTACACAGTTCGTTTCACCAGCGATGCTGGCGACATACCGCCTCAGCAGATGCTGCGGAAAAAAGTCTGGTTAAATATGCAAGCTCCCTCAGATGAGCTGAAATCGGTATTGCCTGAAAAAATCGTTAAAGTCATACACGGAGTGATAACTCACTTTCGGCGATTGCAAGGTTCACGCGATCAAGTAAGCTATGAAATTATTATTGAGCCATTTGTTTCACTGCTAGGTAAACAATTCCACAGTCATCGATTTTTCGTCAATAAATCAGTGCCTGAAGTGGTAACGAAAATACTTACTGAACATGGTCTGGAAGCCTGGCAATACCAATTTAGCCTGAAGCAAAGCTATCCAAAGCGCGAACAAATTAATCAGTACCAAGAAAGCGATCTAAAATTTATTCAACGTTTACTGGCTGAAGTAGGAATTTTTTTCTACTTTCGCTTACAGGAGGATGCGCGCACTGAAGTAATCCATTTTGGTGACAGTCAGGTGTCGTTTAATACTGTCAAATCGCTGCCGCTTAACAGCCCTTCAGGTATGGGTGATTGCGGAAAAGATTCGATCTGGGAACTAAATCTTAATCATCAGGTTGTGGAAGCTAGCGTATCCGCTAAAGATTATAACCATCGTGAGGCGCAATATATTTTACGGTCTGCGGAAGCGGATATGACACGGGGCGATGGCGATGAAACTAATTATGGCAAGGTTTATCATTATCGACCTCGCCATCCGCAATCTGGTGACAAGTACACACCAGCTGCAGAAACCGCAAACTTCTATGCACGTTTGGATCATGAACGCTTCCTCGCTAGCCGAACATCCATTACAGGAATAAGCACCGATCCCTCTCTGGCTGCTGGGCAAACGCTGATAATAACCGACAATAGTGTTCCTTCAACCTTGCCAGAGTTGCTGCATAACCCACTGGTAATTATAAAGTTGAAGTTCGTTGCCAGTCGGGAATCAGCTATGCGAGTGACGATTGGCGCCGTGCCATACAGTGAAACAATTTGCTGGCGTCCAGCAATGCTTGTACGCCCTAAAGTCAGCGGCACTATGACAGCGCGAATCACTAGCGCAAAAGATAATGATATCTACGCCTGGCAGGACGCTTCAGGTCTTTATCGTGTGGTGTTTGATGCGGATGAAGAGAGCAAAGATCGCGGGCAGGAGAGCATGCCAGTGCGACTCGCCAAACCTTATGGCGGCGATATGTATGGCTTCCACTTCCCACTGATTCAGGGAACGGAAGTAGCGATAGCCTTCCGCGAAGGTGATCCTGACCAGCCTTATATTGCTCACGCGCTTCATGATTCGCGCCATGTCGATCACGTCACCGAAAAGAACAGCACACGCAACGTTATCCGCACCGCAGGTTCAAACAAACTGCGCATGGAAGATAAGCGCGGTGAAGAGCACGTCAAACTCAGCACCGAGTATGGTGGTAAATCACAGCTAAGCCTGGGGCACCTGGTTGATTCCTCGAGAGCCAAACGCGGTGAAGGTTTTGAACTGCGCACGGACAAGTGGGGCGGGATTCGTGCTGGAAGCGGTATTTTTATAAGTGCAGATAAGCAACCTGGCGCTGGTGCAGAAGTGCTTGAGATGCAGGATGCACTTAACCGCTTGCACAATGCAGGCAATCAAATGCAGCAGTTAGCTGATGATGGAAAAGCCGCAGGCGCAGAACCTGCGCAAGTGGAAACTCAACTTAATTTCATGCGCGAAGAGTTAGAACAGCTCAAGCAAGCAGTCGCACTGCTTAGTGCGCCGCAGGGAATCGCGTTAACCAGCGGTAAACATTTACAGCTTGCAGCGGCAAAGAACTTAATCGCCACCGCAGAGGCAGACGCTGATGTTGGCATCGTCAAACGCATGTTTATCGGTGTGGGCGAGGGACTGAATATATTTGTGCGCAGAATGGGTATCAAGCTATTAGCAAATCAGGGGCCGGTTTCGATTCAGGCGCAGAACGATCAATTGCAATTGCTTGCAAGGCAAGGACTGGAAATTACCAGCACCGAAGATGAAATTCATATCATTGCTAAAAAGAAAATCGTGCTGAATGCCGGGGGAAGCTACATCACGCTGGACCCGTGCAAAATTGAGTTGGGCACCGATGGTGACTTTGCGGTGAAATCAGCAGATTTCGCCTATAGCGGACCGGCAAGTATGACGGCGGAACATCCTGAATATCCCGAAATCCAATCCACCGCTAAGCAATTATTGAATCTCAAAGTACCAATGTCACCTGATGCAGAAGCCGGAAGCTGGGCTGGCATGCCGTATACGTTGTACGCCGATGGAGCAGCGATAAAACAGGGCGTGCTGGATAACACCGGCAATTTACCGATTGAACATCAAACCGTGACGAAATCTTATCGCTTGGTAATGGCAAACGGTGTTAGCTACCAGATTCCCATCGCCGCCACTTATCGCAATCCAGAGCAAGGTGTTCTAGCGAATCGCGGCATTCATCATCATCGCTCGCAAACTGAGGGCGAAATTAATGCTCCTGTTTCGCACACTGAGCACCGTTCGCTCTATGCCGCATTACTTGATGGTATTAATGACAGGGAAGAAGACGCATGAGTCAGTCAGATATCGTTTCACCTATTGCAACTGATATAACCCAGCAATGTGTGATTACACCCCCGTGGTTTGTACAGGGCAGCGAATATCAACCTTTGCCGGCGACCTATTTTCCGCTGATTAATGGTGAGGAAGCATTTGGTGCAGTGCATCATGCCATCGAAAATGCGCGCAAATCAGTGGATATTATTTGCTGGGGTTTTCAGCCTTCGATGTATTTTGTGCGTGATGGTCAAGCCCCATGTATTGGGCAACTATTAGAAGATCTTGCCCAGAAGCGTGGCATTGAAGTGAGGATCCTGGGTTGGGAAATGCCGTTTAATACCGCTGGATTAGGTGGTGAAGCTAATTTGCCGGGTAAATTTATTACTGGAGTTAAAAATAGAGCGGGTCAAACCTCGACTAATGATCAATTTTCTTTTGATCAGGATTGGTTTGAAAAATATGCGCTTGCTAACACCATTAAAGAGATATCGCGTGGAATAGGAACTACACCAAAAAAACTGCAGCAGTTCCCACAATTTGTCAGCCGTGGCTTTAATGTAGATGAGCGTGCGGAAATTGCTTATCAGACTAAGTTCAATAGCCTTGATAAAAATCTGAGCAATATGAGCACTGCTACTATGGCAGCAAGTGTTACACACCATCAAAAAACAGTGTTAGTGGATTATGAACTGCCGGAGAGAGCGGTTGGTTTTGTAATGGGTCACAACATGCTGGATGAATACTGGGACACAGACGCGCATTCAGCTGCTAATCGAGGTGAGAATAGACTCCCACCGAATAAAGGTGCGACTGGTGCTCTGCCACGTCAGGACATTTCCAGCCGGGTAACCGGACCAATACTAGAGCATTTGCATCATAATTTCGCGACTGCATGGAAGAGAGAAACCGGTCAGGATCTCTTGTTGCAGCGTCATGCCAGTGAAGTGGCTAAAAAAATGAAGCCGCAAAGATCGCTTGGTGCTCCATTAATGGCACAATTGCTGCGCACTCAGGCGCAGGAAGGTAAACGAGATATTGAGAAACTCTATTTGCAGGCAACAAACAATGCAACGCAGTTTATCTATATTGAGAACCAATATTTCCGCTGGCCTCCACTGGCAGAATTGATCAAGAAAGTCGCAGCAGATCAGACTCGTGAAGGACGCGATCCAGGAAAACACGGATCACTATATCTTTTTGTTACAACCAATGTGAGTGAGCAGGGAATTGGGCCTGGCAAAGTGAATACGCAACGTATGCTCGAGAGTTTGGGGCGTGCTGATACTATACCTGGAATTACCAAATTAAGACGTAAAGAGATGTTGTGGAATGAAATGCCAACTCCACCATCTATTGATGCAACCTACGCTGATAAATTAAAATATATTCAGGGTCGAGATAAGAAAAAAGCTGAAATCAGAGCAAAAGAAAAGGAAGTTGATAATAGTGTGGTTGTTCCAGTAGAACATCCCGGGTTAAAAATTCATGTCTGCTCTTTAGTTGCTCCTGACTCTGATCCAAATGATTGGATGCCAGTATATATTCACTCTAAGTTAATGATCATCAATGATGTATTTACCACGCATGGGTCGGCCAATATCAATACTCGAAGCATGCAGGTTGATAGTGAAATGAATATTGCTCATTGTAATACATCAGTAACAAAGGTGATGCGGAAGAGATTGTGGAATTTGCATACTAATAATTTAGGTGGGCAGGATGATGCACGGGAAGCATACATAGAATGGGATAGATTAATTCAAAGTAATAAGGTTTTTGAAGGTGAACATCATCCTCCAGAAGTTTCTGTTATTGAGTTTTACTATGCTGAAACAAAGTTAACCGATTTGGATTAATCATGAAAAATATTTTGTGTTTTATTTTACTGCTTATTGCCTGCGATCAGAGCAGGGGATATGCTTCATTGATAGGTAAAGGCACCATGGATTCATTGTTAAATTTAAATTATAAAAAAGAGTTTGTTTGCAGCCGGCAAAAAATGATTGAGTCATCGCCTGATGCAGAGGTTATATTTAACTATGCGCGTTGGATGCAAAAAAATAATCAACTTAAACAAGATGAGAACGTGTACTCTCAAGTAGAACGCCTTTATCGTATTGCTTCAGAGAATGGTAATGCTAAAGCTAACATAAACTTACAAAATGGTTCACTTAGAGGGTATTTTTATTTAAAAGATGATGAGCGTTTGCGTATGAGTCAGGAGTTAATTAATCATGGCATTGGTGCTGGGTATTATTTTGTTGCGATCTATCTTCAGCATGGTGTTGCAGGTTTACAGAAAGACCAAGAGATGGCTTTACGTTATATGCGTAAAGCTGCTGATGAAGGAAATCCACAAGCGCAGGCTTATGTTGGTGATAAATTAGCACCAAAAGATATTGCTCCTGAGATTGGTTTACAACTCCGCCGTTGTGCAGCAGAGCAAGGAGAAGGAAGGTCTGCGCTTTCCTTAGGGATTTACTATCAATTAAACAAGCAATTTGAGGCTGCCATTGAAGCATTCCAATTAGGCGTTTCTGCAGGTGATGCAGCATCTGCAAGCTTCCTAAAACATGGTTTTGACGGTCCGACAATATCAGAAAAAATTAATTATTTAGGGCAACAAAAAGATACTGAACGTACTAAAAGATATGAAATTATAAGTACAATTCTGAATGATTATTCTTATGCAAACCCTTCCATTCCAGAAATAGATGAAATTGTGCCACTTCCACCCGCACCGTTACCCGCCTGGGATGGAAAGTTGAAATGGCTGGAAGAACGAGAAGCCAATATTCCACCTGAAAAGCCCAGTGAAGCACTGATTCACCAAATGGCACGAGATAAACAGCTCGATCCTGCTACCGGCAAACCATTACCAGAGTCACCACATTTTGTTCGTGATGATTCCATCAAGCTATCATGCCGTAATGGTGAGGTGTGTCCCGTGAGTGGATATTGGGAAATGGAATGGTGGGATTACAACAGCCTAAATACTCAGAGGATAGTGCGCTTTAATCAGGGGGATATTCTGCCAGCTGACAGAGTACGGCGCGTTGTCACTCGTCCCTGGCCATTTGAGGACAAAATTGTGATTGAAGAGAAAATGATGGCGTGGCGTTTAATCGCTGAAGCTTAAGGTGTTCTTTTAAAAGTTCTGATGTTACCTAAATTTGACGTCCGAAGTTTGGCGGCATGCCATAAACGTTACATTTTAATTCTTCAGTAATAAAGAGGGTCATGCTGGCAAATCGCGGCATTCATCATCATCACTCGCAACCTGCAGAAGAAATTAATGCTCCGGATTCGCACACCGGGCACCGTTCGCTCTATGCCGCATTACTTGATGGTATTAATGACAGGGAAAAAGACGCATGAGTCAGTCATATATCGTTTCACCTATTGCAACTGATATGACCCAGCAATGTGTGATTACACCGCCGTGGTTTGTACAGGGCAGCGAATATCACCCTTTGCCAGCAACATATTATCCATTGATTAATGGTGAGGAAGCATTTGGTGCGGTGCATCATGCCATCGAAAATGCGCGTAAATCAGTGGATATTATTTGCTGGGGTTTCCAGCCTTCGATGTATTTTGTGCGTGATGGCAAAGCACCCTGTATTGGGCAATTATTGATTGATATTGCTGAAAAGCGTGGCGTTGAAGTAAGAATACTGGCCTGGGAAATGCCGTTTAATACTGCCGGATTTGGTGATGAAGCAAATTTACCTGGAAAGTTTTTGCCGATTGTAAGAAACCGCGCAGGTCAGACTTCTACCGATACACAATTTGATTATGACTGCTGGTGGTTTAAAACCTCTGCGCGCTTTAATACCATGAAGGAGATGGTCCGGGGAAAAGAAAGCACGCTTGAGAAACTTTATCCTTTTCCACATTTTGTTTGCCGTGGTTTTAATGCGAGGGATCGTGCTGAAATTGCATACCAGGCAAAATTTAAGGCTCTTGATAAAAACCTGAGTAACTCAACGATTGCTACTATGGCAGGAACTGTCACACATCATCAAAAAACCGTATTAGTGGATTATGAACTGCCCGAGAGGGCCGTGGGTTTTGTGATGGGACATAACATGCTGGATGAGTACTGGGATACTGATGCACACTCAGCCAGGAATCGGGGTGCTCATGCACCCGAACCGAATAAAGGTGCGACCGGTGCTCTGCCACGGCAGGATATTTCAAGCCGGGTAACCGGGCCAGTCCTGGAACATTTACACCATAATTTCGCGACTGCCTGGCAGAAAGAAACCGGGCAGAATCTTCTGTGGCAGCGTAATGCCAGTGAGGCTGCTAAAAACATGCGGCCGCAAAAATCACTTGGCACGCCGATTATGGCGCAATTGCTGCGCACCCAGGCGCAGGCAGGTAAGCGCGATATTGAGAAACACTATTTACAGGCAACAAATAACGCCACACAGTTTATCTATATTGAAAACCAGTATTTCCGCTGGCCACCACTGGCAGAATTGATTAAGAAAGTCGCTGCGGATCAAACTCGAGGAGGGCGCGATCCGGGTAAACACGGCTCGCTTTATGTTTTTGTTACCACTAATGTGACTGATGGCGGTATTGGAGCAGGTACAGTAAACACGCAACGTATGCTGGAGAGTTTAGGCCGGGCAGATACCATTCCAGGTATTACCAAATTAAGACGTAAAGAGGCGCTGTGGAATGAAATGCCAAGTCCGCCATCGATTGATGCCTCACTTGATGAAAAAATAAAATATATTAAGGAAAGGAAGGATAAAGAGGCGGAAGTCAAAGCGAAAATGCAGGAAATAGACAATAGTGCCGTTGTCCCCGTAGAGCATCCGGGATTAAAAATCCACGTCTGTTCGCTGGTGGCACCTGATTCAGAGGGAAATAACTGGATGCCAGTTTATATTCATTCAAAACTGATGATTATCAATGATGTTTTTACCACCCATGGTTCAGCCAATATCAACACACGAAGTATGCAGGTCGATAGTGAAATGAATATTGCGCATTGTAATGCACCAGTAACCAAGAAGATGAGGAAGCGATTATGGAATCTGCATACGAATAATTTGGGTGGGCAGGATGATCCTGAAATTGCATTTGATTATTGGAATGATTTGATAAAAAAGAATCAGGCGTTAAAAGATTCAGGTAGTTCACCTAAAGCTTCGGTTGTTCCTTTTATGTATTCAAAAAACAAATTAAGTGATCTAGATTAAATATGAGATTTTTAATATTTTTAGCCCTTTTTCTTGTTGCATGCGATCAAAAAAATATCAGTTTATCAACAAAGAGTGACGCAATGAATCCATTGAATGCAATAAAGATTAAGTTAGACTTTTCTTGTAAATATCAAAGAGTTAACAATGGGAGTGATAACTCTTATTTACTATTTAGTTACGGTCGCTGGTTGCAAAAAAATAATCAGCTCAAACAGGATTTAAATACTAATGCCGAAATAGAACGCTTATACCGTATCGCAGCGGAACATGAAAATGCAAAAGCTATTATCAATTTATTAAATGGATCGTTGAGAGGTTATTTCATCCTAAATAATGAAGAGAAATTGAGTTTCAGTCAGACGTTAATTGACGAAGGGATTGGTGCTGGATATTATTTTATAGCTCTATATTTACATAATGAAGCAGCTGGTCTTAAGCAAGACTATGAAATGGGATTACGCTACATGCGTAAAGCCGCAGATGAAGGCAGCCCACAGGCCCAGGCTTACGTGGCTAATATACTTGCACCATTAAATATGGCACCAAGTGTTAGTCGAAAGTTGCGTCGTTGTGCTGCTGAGCAGGGAGAGGGAGATGCAGCAAACGCTTTGGGGATCAACTACCAGATAAGCAATGAGTTTCATAATGCAATTGAAATGTTTCAATTAGGAGTGGCCGCAGGAGATTCGAGTTCGGCTAGTTATTTATCTGGTGGTTTTAATGGGGCTGATAAAAACAATGATCTTTATTATTTAGGACTAAAGGAAGATAAAGAACGATCTCGACGTTATCATGATATTAAGAAAATTTTATCCCGTTACTCGTATGCTAATCCCAAAGTTCCAGAAATAAACGAAATAGTTCCATTGCCACCCGCACCGTTACCAGCCTGGGATGGAAAGTTGAAATGGCTGGAAGAAAGAGAAGCCAATATTCCACCTGAAAAGCCCAGTGAAGCACTGATTAACCAAATGGCGCGGGATAAACAGCTCGATCCTGCTACCGGCAAACCATTACCAGAGTCACCACATTTTGTTCGTGATGATTCCATCAAGCTATCATGCCGTAATGGTGAGGTGTGTCCCGTGAGTGGATATTGGGAAATGGAATGGTGGGATTACAACAGCCTAAATACCCAGAGGATAGTGCGCTTTAATCAGGGGGATATTCTGCCAGCTGACAGAGTACGGCGCGTAGTCACTCGTCCCTGGCCATTCGAGGACAAAATTGTGATTGAACAGAAAATGATGGCGTGGCGTTTAATTGCTGAGGTTTAAATATTATGGTTTGTTTTATTTAAATGTATTGCCGCCAAAAAATGTTGGCGTTTTCTCAGTTTAAAGGAGTGATTTAATGAAAGGAATTATCCGATTAGGCGATAGCCATGCTGGTGGCGGCACGGTGTTGGAAGGTTCAACCACAATGAAATTTTCTGGTATCGGCGCAGCACGTAAGGGGGATGCGGTTATTTGTCCTATTATTGGTCACGGTAAGAATTTCATTGCTGAGGGCCATGCTACGTTTAAAGATAATGGTGTGCCAGTGGCATTTCAGGGGCATCGGTGTGCGTGTGGTTGTGAATTAATCTCCAGCCTGACACAAGCTGTGGCAGAGTAATTATGGCAATCAACCTCAGGCAGGTACCTACTGCGCTCAAACAACCTGAATTACCAAGATTGTGGATCTGGCTATTATTACTCGCTCTGTTTTTGGTATCTGGCACCGCTTATCAAATGTCAGTAAATTTGGAAAATAAAGCCATCGATGCTGAAGCCTTTTGGGAAAAAGCATTAGTGATTCCAGCCGCTATTTGGTTCACGCTGTTAGTCCTTCGAATGGTTTATTATTCCGGGGATGTTGCAACAGTTGATAAACTGAATGCTAAAAGAGAAAAGGCTATTCAGCAACAAGTGCAATTGGGTCAGCGCTACCTCAACATCTTAGACGTCAGCCTTCATACTGCATTGCGTTTTCCTGATGATCAGGATGGTAAAAAACAATGGCAGGCGATCCAACAAAAACAGCAGGCACTGAAAACCCAGCCTTCATGGCAAAGCGAACGCGGTATTAGACATAGCCGGTTAAATGCCACGGCTGAACAATCGCCGGAGCAAATACTTAACCAAGCAATGACCGCAACAATTAATCAATTGAGTAAGACGTTAGCATCGTTTCCATCTGATTTACCGCTGCATCTACTACTGGAAAATCACATCGGCATACCGGATATCAATTTTCAAAAAATGTGGCAGCAACATTTTAACGATGCTCATATCCAGCAAGCGATTGAATGGCTGCATGGTTCTGGACTTCAAGCTATTGATGAGTGGCTTGATCATTGCAGCAATAAATCCTCATTGCTTTTAGTATTAGCCGTCAATTTTGCCCCTGTACAGCTGGAAGGATCGGCTGAATCGCTAGTTTATTTACTGCTGGCAAATCCGGGTTTGCCAGATTTGCCCAAACCGCTAGCGCAATTGCATCGACCTGAACAGGCTTACAGTGTGACTGAGGAGGATCTGAACTATGCGGTGCAACATGCTGCGCTGTGGGGAGATGCCACGACTGAACAAATCAAAAGCGGATGGTTGGTTGGCATACATTCTTCATGGCAGCAGAGGGTAGCAATGGCTCTTAAAGCGCTATCGTTACCGCTCAATATTGGACAGGATCTGCACGACATTAACAGCACGTTGGGTTATCCGGGGCCTGCTGCATGCTGGCTTACTATCGCTTGCGCCAGTTCATCTTTGAATGAAGGTCCACAGATCATGCTTAGTGGAACGGGATTAGAAACCGAGCAATTGTGGGCCACGCTGATCGTGCCAGCTAAAGACCAAAACTCTAATACTTAACGCAACAACACATGGCTCAATAATGAAAGATCTCACCCTGCGCTATTACGATACCGAAATGCGCTACCTGCGTGATGCCGCAAAGGAATTTGCGGCTACGCATCCTGATCGCGCTGCGATGCTTAACCTTGACCGGGCTGGCGCGCCGGACCCGTTTGTTGAACGTCTGCTGGAGGGCTTTGCCTTTTCCGTTGGTCGGCTGCGTCAGAAAATTGATGACGACTTGCCGGAGCTGACCGAAGGGCTGGTCAGCATGCTCTGGCCGCATTATCTGCGCACCATTCCTTCACTGTCGGTAGTGGCGCTGACGCCGGACCTGCCAAAAATGAAAATGGCGGAGGTGGCGCCAGCCGGACTGGAGGTCTATTCGCGTCCGGTTGGCCCGAAAAACACCGTGTGCCGCTACCGCACCACGCAGGCGCTGACGCTGAATCCGCTGGAAGTCGCTGGCGTGACAATGGCAACCGAGCCGGATGGGCGTTCGCTGCTGCGCATCCGCATCAACAGCAGCGGTCAGGCTGACTGGAATCAGACCGACCTGAGCCGCCTGCGCTTCTGGCTGGGTGAAGACGTACCGGTCAGTAACGCGCTGCACCAGATGCTGACGCGTCGCCAGGCGGCGTTGTATATCCGCCTTGCGGGTCAGGAAGAGCGTGCGCGGCTCGACGGCTGGTTCAGCCCCGGCGGATTTGTCGACGATGACCGGCTGTGGCCTAAGGGCGACAGCGCATTCAGTGGCTATCAGCTGCTGCTGGAATATTTCACCTTCCCGGAGAAATTCCGCTTTGTTCATCTCAACGGGCTGGAGAACATCACGCTGCCACTGGGCCTTGCGTATTTCGATATTGAGGTGGTGTTCAGCGCGCAGTGGCAGAACGATCTGCCGGTGACGGATGAATCACTGCGGCTGCACTGCGTGCCGGTGATCAACCTGTTCACGCTGGAGGCGGATCCGCTGACGGTGAGCGGACTGGAGAGCGAATACCTGCTTCGTCCGAAGCGACTGCAGGACGGCCATACCGAAATCTACGCGGTGGATGCGGTTAACGGTTCGGGTATTGGCGGCAGCGCAGATTACGTGCCGTTCTCCAGTTTCCGCCACAAGGGCGGCATGATGCGTCGCCTGGCACCTGAGCGCTACTTCCATACCCGCGTGCGCAAAGGCGTGAGCGGGCTACACGATACCTGGCTCATTCTCGGCGGCCAGCAATGGGAAGCGGGGCAGGAGCTTGCCAAAGATACGCTGTCGCTGCGCATCACCGGCACTAACGGTCAACTACCGCGCCGGGCGCTGCAGAGCACGCTGCTGGATCGCTGCGAACAGGTATTACAGACGCCGGTAACGGTGCGCAACCTGTGTCGTCCAACGCTGCCCGCTTATCCACCGGCAGAAGATCGCTTTCACTGGCGCGTGCTGAGCCATCTCGGCTCTGGCTTCATCAATATGATGAGCAGTGCAGAAGTGCTACGCGGCACGCTGGCGCTCTACAACTGGCAGGATGACGAGCTGTGTAACCGCAAGCTCGACGCCATTCTTGACGTGCAGCATCACCGTCTGCAGCGCTTTGAAAACGGTTATCTGCTGCGTGGTCTCGAAGTGGAAATCACGTTGGACAGCAATGGCTTCACCGGTGACGGTGACATCAACCTGTTCGGCGAGATGCTCAACCGCTTCCTGTCACTTTACGCCGACATGAATCAGTTCATTCAGCTCTCCCTCATCATCCGGCCAGAAGGAAAATGCATCCGGTGGAAAGAGAATCACAGCCAGCGCCTGCCCGGCTAATTGCGCAGCTGGGTGACCGGCTGCCTTACATGAACTTTTACCGCTTCTGCCAGCTGCTTGAGCAAAGCGATCCCGACGCGCCAGTGCCCGGCAGCGGCTGGCAGGTGCGCCATGAGCCGGTACGCTTCCGACCGCATCCGGGCATGGGCTTTCCGGCGGGCGAAATCCGCGGCTATGAAAATCCTGCCCGTCCCGGTTTGCCGCCGACTGTGCGCGTCAACTTTATGGGGCTGTACGGCACCGAATCGCCGCTGCCAACGCGCTATATCGATGACATCGCTCAGCGCCGTGATGGCCATGAGGCGATGCAGGATTTTCTCGATATCTTTAATCATCGCCTGACCACCCAGTTCTATCGTATCTGGCGCAAGTATTCCTATCCGGCAACCTTCGCAGAAGGCGGTCGCGATAATACCTCGCAGTATTTGCTGGGACTGGCCGGACTCGGCATTAAAGGCTGTGCGGAAAACGTCGCCACGCCGGTATCGCGTTTCCTGGCGCTTCTGCCAGTGATGTTGCTGCCGGGGCGCACCGGTGAGGGTGTGAGTTCGCTGGTCACCCTGCTGGCGCCGGATACGCGAGCGGAGATAAAGCCTTGGGAGCCGCGCCGCATTGAGCAGCGAAACGTCCTGGCGATGAGTGTACGTAAGCCGGTGAGCATGAAGAATCGCCCGGTGATGGGGACGCACGCCACCGACGTCAATGGCCAGGTGCTGATTCGGCTGTTTACCGACAATCGCGACGAAGTCAGCGGCTGGCTGCCGGGGGGACAACTGCATGGCGATTTTATGGCGATGCTGCACGTTTATCTCGGAGCGAAGCTCGATGCGCGACTGGAGCTATGCGTGGAGCGCAGCCTGCTACCCGATGCGCAGCTAAGCTGCCGTGAAGCTGATGCGGTGCTGCTGGGACGCACTGCCGTGCTGCCCCAGTTGAGCGCATCACATTCTAAAAGAGATGACGTTATTACTATTCAGCTCGGCCGCTATGAGCGCGTCCGGGTCAACACATCAAGGATTGAGACCGATGAAGAAGGCGATTACCGCTGGTAAAACCCTGCTCCCTATAATATTCGCGCTGGCCGTCAGCGGATGCGGACTGACGCAGAAAGTGTCGGACGGCACTGTTTCGATGACCAGAGCCATTTTCTACAAACAGATTAAAACGCTGCACCTCGACTTTGTCGCGCGCGAAGGTGTTAACCGCAATGCTCAGGGCGCAGCGTTGACCACCGTGGTGCGCGTCTGGCAGTTGAAGGATCGTAAAGCGTTCGACAGCTCGGACTATCCATCGCTGCTGGCCGCCGACAGCCAGGCGCTGAAGACCGATTTAGTGGCGGAGAAATCGGTGAGCGTGCGTCCCGGCGAGTCAGTGAGTATTGATGTGCCGATGGAAGAGAATGCAAAGTTTGTCGCAGTAGCGGGCATGTTTTTGTCACCGGACCAGCAGAATGAGAAATGGCGGCTGGTGCTAACGCGTGACGACCTCGATCCCGACAAGGCGCGCATTATTGAACTGGGCGACGGTACGTTGACGTTGCTGGCCGTGAAGAAGGAGTAATCATGACACCTTCACTTTACGACATTCTGTACGGCAATTTTGAAGGTGATCTGGAGCTGGAACGTGTTGGCGAAGAGAACCAGGTGATTTTGTCGGTGCTGGATAACATGCAGCGCATTCTCAACAGCCGCGCCGGTTCGCTGGCGCACCTGCCGGATTACGGCCTGCCCGATATGACGCGCATCCTGCAGGGCATGCCCGGCACCGCGCACCAGTTGATGCACACACTTTCCGGCGTGCTACTGAAATATGAGCCGCGTCTGAAGCGGGTTGGCATTGTGATGTTGGAGCAGACGCAGCCCGGCGAATTGCGCTATGCCATTGATGCCGAACTCAAAGAGGGCGGACTGGTGCGCTTCGGCACCGAATTTATGCCGGAAGGGCACGTGATGATCCGTCACATGAAACAGCAGCAATATCTGGATGCCAGGGCATCTGTTTAATTTTTTCGCCTGATTAGGGCTTTTCGGAACACAGCAATGACTTCATCTCAACCTCGCTTCGTCAAAACCGGTGGCGATCCGCGCGCGTTCGCTGAATATGCCGCGCTGCGCCAGGAAATGCAGAAACTCACGCATCCGGCGCGTCCGGATGTCGATTGGCCGCACGTCTCCACGCTCTGTTTAACGCTGTTCGAAAAAAACGGTGTCGAGCTGCAAAGCGCGGTCTGGTACACGCTATCGCGCGCGAACACAGCAGGATCGGCAGGTATGACGGAAGGCCTGGCGGTGCTAGTAGCATTGATTACCCGCGATTGGCCGACGTTATGGCCGCAACCGGCACATTCACGTATCGAACTGCTGGCGGGACTGAGTCGTCGGTTGCAGCAATTCCTGCGTACTCAAATGATAACCGAAGCAGACTTAACGGCGCTGAGCCAGGCGGCGCGCTTGCTCAGCGAGGTTGGCGATCATCTGCAACGTCTTGAACTGCGTCAGCTTAGTCAGATTGATCCGCTGCTGGACCGCATTCGCAGTGCGGTGGTGATGCTGGAACACTGCGATGTTTCAAAATCTGATGCTGTGACTAAGCTGCCTGAAGTCGTTCCGATTGAGAAGCCCGCACTGACGTTAGCAAGTGCAGAAGTCAGTGGCTGGGTGTACGTTCCATCTCCGGGTGCGCCGGCACCCGATTTGCGGCGGCTGCGCCGTCGGGCATTTATCAGTGGCGTGGGCGCGACGCTGCTGAGCGTGTTACTCATCGCCGCTACAGGCTATTTGGTTGTGCAAAAAACTGAGCAGGAATCTCCGTTGCAGCAGGCATTACTGGCTTCAATATCACCACTTGCTGCGCCTCTCACACCGGAAATGATGGCTGAGCTGCAAGCGAATCCCGCCGAATGGCTAAACGAAGCGGCATGGCTGGAGCAAACGCAGCAGCAATTGAACCGGCTACAAAACGTATCGCCGGACTGGAATCTGCAGCTCGGTAATGCGCTGGTAATGCAGGCCAGCCTGTTGTGGCCTGATTCGGATGCGGTTAAAACGATGAGCGCACGGTGGAACAAGCAGCTTAACGCGGCAGCAATGCCAGCAGATAAAATGCAGGGATGGCAACAGGGCATGGAGCAGCTCAACGCGTTGTCGCAGCGCCTGAATGGACTTGACGAGAAGCGCGGCAAATATCTGACGGTGAGCGAACTGAAAACAGCGGTCTACAATATGACGCAGGCGTTCAACGTAACGGTGCCACTGGAAGAGGAACTGCGCGTGTTGCAGCAATCGGACGATGACGCTACACAGAATCAGTTAACACAAGCGGAAATGCACCTGAAGCAGCTTATCGCCAGTTACCAAACGATAGCTACATCGTCAAAAGAGCAGGACTAGCAAAATCCGCAGCCAACCGGTATTCGCAGCTATCAAACTCTGCGGGGGTTTGAATCCCCCTTGCAGAAAACAGGCAAAAAAAAGCCTGAACTTTCGTTCAGGCTCTTCTTTAGAATGTGGCGGTGAGAGGGGGATTCGAACCCCCGATACGTTGCCGTATACACACTTTCCAGGCGTGCTCCTTCAGCCACTCGGACACCTCACCGCATTTTTTTGTCAACCGCGCTGGGTCAACGGGGCGCTACTATAGGGAGATCGCTGAAAAGGGTCAAGCGCTATTTTCTCCTTTTGTTCTATTCGCTTAAGCTCTGAGCGTATTGCCGTTAGCCTGCTCATCATGGCGATTCTGTCATCAAATCATTCCCTCTCTGTCACAAAAATGTCACCGCACTGTCGCAGACTTGTCCGCGGAAACATTTGGTTATATCTATGGAAAAGGATACTTAGAAATGAAACAGATACCTCTCTTTACGGTTACGCTGCTGGCTTCTCTGATCGCGACATCAGCAGTGGCAGACGATGCACACTATTCCCGCGCTGCTACCGGCGATGTCACCGAGCACGGCGGCGCGCGTCGTCTCACCGGCGACCAGACCGAAGCGCTGAAAGCGTCATTAAGTAATAGCACCGCGAAAAACGTGATTCTGCTGATTGGTGATGGCATGGGAGATTCGGAAATCACAGCCGCGCGTAATCAGGCGCGGGGCGCAGGCGGTTTCTTCCCCGGCCTTGATGCATTGCCGCTTACCGGTCAATACACGCACTATTCACTGGATAAGAAAACCCACAAGCCGAATTACGTGACGGATTCCGCCGCATCGGCCACCGCGTGGGCCACCGGCACCAAATCCTATAACGGCGCGATTGGCGTCGACGTGAACGGCAAAGATCAGGTAACGATTCTTGAGCTGGCGAAAGCCGCCGGTAAAGCCACCGGTAACGTTTCCACTGCTGAGCTGCAGGATGCCACACCAGCAGCGTTGATCGCCCACGTCACTTCGCGCAAATGCTACGGCCCGGAGAAAACCAGCGAATTGTGCCCCACTAACGCGCTGGAGCAGGGCGGTAAAGGATCGATTACCGAGCAGATGCTGAAAACCCGTGCGGACGTCACGCTGGGCGGCGGCGCGAAATCCTTTAGTGAAACCGCCAAAGCCGGTGAGTATCAGGGTAAAACCCTGCGCGAACAGGCACAGGCGCTGGGTTATCAGTGGATTGATAATCTTGATGGCATGAACGCGATTCAGCAGGCCGATCAGAGCAAGCCGGTGCTCGGTCTGTTCGCCGACGGCAATATGCCGGTGCGCTGGCAGGGACCGAAAGCCAGCTATCACGGCAACATTGATAAGCCGGTGGTGACCTGTGAAGTGAATAAAGAGCGTCCGGCTTCGGTACCGACGCTGGCGCAGATGACCAAAAAAGCCATCGATCTGTTGAGCACCAATGAGAAAGGCTTCTTCCTGCAGGTGGAAGGCGCGTCGATTGATAAGCAGGATCATGCGGCTAATCCATGCGGTCAGATTGGTGAAACCGTCGATCTGGATGAAGCGGTGCAGCAGGCGCTGGCCTTTGCGCGCGAACATGGCGACACGCTGGTGGTTGTGACCGCCGATCACGCGCATAGCAGTCAGATCGTGGAAAACGGCACCAAAGCGCCGGGTTTGACGCAGGCGGTGAATACCAAAGATGGCGCGGTGATGACCATCAGCTACGGCAATTCAGAAGAGGATTCGCAGGAACACACCGGCACGCAGGTGCGCATTGCGGCGTACGGCCCGCATGCGGCCAACGTGGTGGGCTTGACCGATCAGACCGATCTGTTCTTTACCCTGAAGGATGCGATGGGGTTGAAGTAACGGAGTGATTGGTGAAAAGGTCGCCATGAATGGCGACCCTACAAAATCAAATGCGATTACAATCCGCGTTTTGCCATCAACCGCGCTAAATCCACCAGACGATTGGAGAAGCCCCATTCGTTATCGTACCAGGCAAGAATCTTCACCAGATTGCCGCCAATCACCAGCGTAGAGAGACCATCAATAATCGATGAACGAGCATCGCCCTGATAATCGCTTGATACCAGCGGCTCGTCGCTGTATCCAAGAATCCCCTTCAGCGGACCTTCTGCCGCCGCGGCTTTAAACGCGTCATTCACCTCTTCTGCGGTCACGTCGCGTTTCAGCGTCACGGTCAAATCCACAATCGACACCACCGGCACCGGCACGCGCAGGGAATAGCCGGTCAATCGACCCTCCAGCTCCGGAATCACCCGACCGAGCGCCTTCGCCGCCCCGCTTGAGTAAGGCACAATCGACAACGCCGCCGCCCGTGCACCGCGCAGATCTTTCTCCGGCTGATCGTGCAGCACCTGGCTGTTGGTATAAGCATGCGTGGTGTTCATTAAACCGTGCTCGATACCAAACGCCTGGTGCAGCACCGCCGCCGCTGGCGCTAAGCCGTTGGTGGTGCAGCTGCCGTTACTCACCACAAAGTGCTGCTGCGGATCGTAACGTTGATCGTTCACGCCCAGCACAATTGTCAGGTCATCGTTTTTGCCCGGCGCGGAGATAATCACGCGCTTAGCACCGCCGCTGGTGATGTGCACTGCGGCTTTGTCGCGTTCGGTGAAGAAGCCGGTGGCTTCAATTACGATATCCACGCCGACATCGCGCCAGCGAATATTCGCCGGATCGCGCTCGCTGAACACGCGCACCGCTTTGCCATCAATGCGCAATTCGCCCTCACCGGCCTCCACTTCCGCCGGTAGCCTGCCGAGCAGGGAGTCGTGTTTCAACAGATGCGCGAGGGTTTTACTGTCGGTGAGGTCGTTAATGGCGACGATTTCAATATCATCGCTGCCCAGAGCTGCACGAAAAACGTTACGTCCGATACGGCCAAAGCCGTTAATGCCGATCTTAGTCATGATTGACTCCTTTTCCGAAGATGCTGGAGTCACTCTAAGCCGATGATGTGATGGCGTAAACGCCAAAAAAGGATCACTTTACGCCAATTTCTGGCAGTGGAAGCGCTGGCGATATTCGCCCGGCGTGAGATGCAGTTGACGCTCAAAGCTGCGGCGTAAATTGATGCTGCTGCCAAAACCGGTCTGTTGCGCGATGCGATCCAGCGTGTCGTTGCTTTGCTCCAGCAGTTCACGCGCGGCGGCGAGGCGCGCTTCGGCCACATAGCGCGCGGGCGGTGCGCCGGTTTCACGGGTGAACACGCGGGTAAAGTTGCGCGGGCTCATGGCGACGCGCTCCGCCAGTTTCTCGACTGAGAGATCTTCGGCGAGGTTGGCGCGGACCCAGCGCTGCAGTTCAGCGATCGGGCCAATGCCGCTCGGCGTTTGCAGATGAAAGCGGCTGAACTGCATCTGTCCGCCCGGACGGCGCAGATACATCACCATATCCTGCGCAATATCACGCGCCACGCTAAAGCCGAAATCCTCTTCCACCAGCGCTAATGTCAGGTCAAAGCCCGAGCTGACGCCGCCGGAGGTCCAGATCGGTCCGTCCTGAATAAACAGCGGACCGCCTTCCACCTGAATCGCTGGATAGCGCGATTGCAAGGTATCGAGCAAGCGCCAGTGCGTGGTGGCGCGGCGACCTGCCAGCAAGCCGGATTCCGCCAGCAGCATCGCGCCGCCACATACCGACACCACGCGACGCGCCTGCGGAGCCGCCAGCTTGATGAAATCGACCACCATATTGCCTTCTTCCACGCTGTCGCCGCGCCCGGTGATCATGATGGTGTCCCACGCAGTGCGCGGATCGAGATCGGCCAGTTTGAGGTCGGCTAATAGATTGAGGCCGGATTGGCCATGGATCACCTGATGCGATTGGGTGGTGGCGAGGCTGACGCGATAGCGTTGCTGATCGACGCCAACCGGCAGATGGTGATTGGCGCGCATCAGGATATCGGCGATACCCGCCGCTTCAAACAGCATGCCGCCGTCGGGCACAATAATCAGAAAGGTTTTCATGGCGTGAAATAGACATTTTGACGGAATAAGCCAGAGTGTCTCATGGCGGCAATAGCATGCACAATCCGTAGCGGCGCAATTTATTGCGCAATAAATTGCGCCGCTAAGGGATGGTGCAATGATCCATATCGATTACACGGATGATTTATCCGCTAAGCCGATGCGCCACTGCTCGGGCGGCAATGTGCCGTTGACCGCGAAATCACCGACGATGCGATCCTTGTAGATGCGCGGATTGTGCGAAGAAAGGGTGCGCACGTTGCGCCAGAAGCGGTCCAGCGCCAGCGGTTTCAGCGTGGCCGACGCGCCCAGCGCATCAAACAGCGTCGAGCTGGCATTGAGCAGCAGATCGCTCACCACATTCAGCGACTGCGACACTTCCAACTCGGCGATCGCCACCGCAGGGTTCTCCACCTCCTGATCGCCACTAAAGTGGGCGTCATACGCTCGCTGCACCGCGCTGGCGGCGTGCAGCACAATCGCGCCGCTGCTGTAGGCTGCGCCGCGCAGGCGTCCAACCACTTGCAAAATCTGCGCATCCTGCGCGGCACGCGGCGCATTGCCGTTGCTGTAAGTGCGGGTGCGCGATGCCACCTGCTGCGCCACTTCACCGCTCTGCGCGCGGCCAATGCCAGCCAGCGTCGCCAGATGAATCAGCTGATAAAACGCCGGTGAATACCTGAAATGAATCTCTTCGTTGATGTCATCGGCGGCGATCGCCACGTTGGCAAAAATCGCCGTGCCGCTGGCGGTCAGGGTTTGGCCGAAACCGTTCCAGTCGTCGAGCACCGTCACGCCCTCCGCGGTACGGGAAACCGTCACCGATACGCCTTTGCCGTTTTCATCGGTGATGCCGATATCAATCCAGTCAGAATAGAGCGAGCCGGTGGTGTAAAACTTGCGGCCATTAAGCCGCCAGGATTCGCCGCTGCGCGCAATGCGCGTGGAGAATTCAGACTGACGCGCATCGCCGGTTTCGCTCCACGCTGGCCCAACGATTTCACCGCGTCCGAGGCGCGTTAGCCACTTATCCCGAAACGGGCTGCTGCCGCTGTTCAGCACGTTCTCCACAAAGCCGAGATGACCGCGAATCGATTGCACCAGATTGGAATCCGCCTCGCCGAGCTCAATCAGCAGCGCGAACAGCTCAGGCAGCGTCGCGCCGAGTCCGCCATGGCTCTCCGGCACGCGCAGTGCGGTGAAACCGCTCTGTTTCAACCACGCAATTTGCTCCAGCGGCAGTTGACGCTGCAGCTCTCGCTCAATCGCGCCCGCGCGTATGTTCCTGAACACAGGACGGAAACGCTCCGCCAGCTGTTCATAACGGGATGACGGGCCAGCTCCCCAACCTGATTCGATGTGCGACATGACGCTTCTCTCCAGCATAGAAATTTTCATTACTATGTCATCGCCATCGGGCGCGATTTAATGCTTTTTCTGCGTAAGCTATTTCGCCAAATAACTAATCTCTGCTTATTTCACTATATGGAACAAATAATTCATTTCTGCATATTGACTGCCACTATTGTTATTTGCCGCGCTTTATATCTGTGCTCTATTCAAACGCGACTCCGAAAATTACCCATTAATTTCCAGAAAATATAATTTCAAGCGGAATAGGTCCACGCGAAATCTGTTATTAGCTTTTGACCGGGAAATAGTGAGAAATGAAATATCAGGTTCTTCAGCGCTTATTCATACCGATATGGGCGACGATAAGTGGTGCGTTGCCCTTAAGCGTTAGCGCGCAGACCGTGCCGCCCCATTATAGTGACGGCACGCTGGTTTATCTGCACGAGCAGGAGCCGCCATGCTTGTGGGGCGGCTGGGTGCAGCAAGCTTATTTATCGCGTCAGGTTTTTGATTATCTGGTGAGTTATGACAACGGACAGATTCGTCCGTGGCTGGCTGCCAGCTGGAGTGAATCCGCAGATCGTAAAACCATTACTTTTCATCTACGCCACGACGTTAAATTTACCGATGGCGATCTGTTTAATGCCGATGCGGTTATTGCGAATTATCCGGCGTGGCAAAAAGGCATAGGCTGGCACGGTTTTACTTATATGACCGGATTTACCAAGGTCGATGATTATACCGTGGCGCTACATTTGTCTGAGCCGAATCCTGAAATCTATAACGTGCTGGCAAATGGTCATTACGGATTTCAATCACCCGATTCACTGGCGCATCACAGCAGCGAGCAGAAGTGCTTACGACCGGTCGGCACCGGGCCGTGGAAAGTGGCGCGCTGGGTGCGCGGCGATGGCATCAGTTTTGTGCGCAATGACGACTATCGCTGGGCACCGCCAAACGCGCACCACAACGGCCCGGCATATATCAAGCATCTGGAGTGGAAGTTCGTGCCGGATGCCACCACGCGCTGGGGCGCGCTGGTGAGCGGCGGCGCGGATGTGATTTATCAGCCGCCGTCCGCGCAGTGGCAGGCGCTGCAGCGTCACTATCAAACGCTCTCTTATGTCGCCACCGGACGGCCGCAGGCGTTCTCCTTTAATGTGCAGCGCGGTCCGTTTACCGATCAGCGGGTGCGCCAGGCGTTTGCTTACGCGCTGGACCGCAAGCAGATCGTCAAAACCGTGTTCAAAGGTGCGGTACCGTATGAGGGCAACGGCTCGCTGAGTAAAAGCACGCCGCTCTATCTCAATGTCGACGATCGCTATTCACTCAATATCGCCAAAGCTAATCAGCTGCTGGACGCCGCCGGCTGGACCGGGCGCGATGCCGCCGGCTATCGCACCAAAGACGGCAAAACGCTGGATGCGCGCTTGCCGTTTATTCAGGCGATTATCGACCAGGAGGGCGCGCTGATGCTGCAGGCGGCGCAGGATCAGGTCAAACGCGTTGGCATCAAGCTGGATCTGATCCCGCTGACGCAAACCGAAGGCTTTGCCGGTGCACGTTCGCGTCCGGCAGATAAAGAAATCAGCTTTGGTTACTGGGTTTGGCCTTCGCCCAACATCCTCGACATCGTCTACAACCATGCGCTTAACGGCGCGTTCAACGGCAACAACACCAGCTTTTTCAATAATCCCGAAGTGGAAGCGCAAATCCTTGATGCGCAGCGTGAGCCGAATGCGCAACGGCGCCAGCAAAAGTTCGACCTGCTGCAAAAGTGGTTTGACGATCAGGCGATTGCCATCGGCGGCTACAACTTCACCTACAACGTTGCCATTGCCAACAACATTCGCGGGCTTTGGCAGGATCAGGGCAACGGATTGCTGAACTTTAACGATGCTTACTTCGTGCAGGAGCAGCCATGAGTGAATTGATGTCATCGTCGCCGCAAAACAGCACCGCCGATGTGGCCAGCGTTGCCGCGCCACGCAGCCGTACGGCGTCGCTGCTGCGGCGGATTTCACTGCGCATCGCCTCCGCGCTGTTCGTGCTGTGGGGCACCATCACCGTGACGTTTTTGGTGCTGTCGGTGCTGCCGGGCGATCGCGCCACCATCCTGCTGAATATCACTTCCGGGCAAGTGATTGAACGCACGCCGGCGGAGCTGGCACCGATCAATGCGCAATACGGTTTCGATAAGCCGATTGTCGAGCAGTATCTGCACTATTTCTGGCGGCTGCTGCACGCCGATTTTGGTTTCTCCTTTGAGTTGCAGCGGCCGGTGGTGCACATCATTGCCGAGCAGCTGCTGCCGACCTTTACTCTGGCGATTGCCGCGCTGCTGCTGGCGTGGATTATTGCCATTCCGTGGACGCTGCTCACCGCCGGACGTAACCGTCGGCTGGCGGCATTCGGTTCAGCGGTGGAAACCATCATGGCCGGATTGCCGCAGTACTGGATTGGTATTCTGCTGCTGATCGTCTTCGCCATCGGCTTGCGCTGGTTCCCGGTGGTCAGCGGCACCAGCCTGCTCGGCACCGTGCTGCCCGCCATCACGCTGGCGATTCCGCTGGCGGGCTTTATAGGTCACGCCATTCGCGGCGAATTTGAACGCAGCATGCAGCAGCCGTTTGTGCTGTCGGCGCGGGCGCGCGGCATGAGTCTGGCGGGCGTGCGGCTGCGCCATGTGTTACGCCACGCGTTGATTCCGGCCATCACGTTGAGTGGTTGGGCGATTGGCAATTTGCTCTCTGGCGCGGTGCTGGTGGAAGCGGTGTTTGCCCGGCCGGGCCTCGGCAACGTGCTGGTCAATGCGGTGAGCAACAAGGATTTTGCGCTGGTCTCCGGCATCGTGATTCTCATCAGTTTCCTCTACATCGTCATTAACCTGGTGGTTGACCTGATTTACCTGATCGTCGATCCCCGCCTGCGAGGTCGCCCATGACAACTCATCTCACGGATTACGCCGGGCCGCGCACCGCGCGCATCAGTTGGCAATTGCCGCTTTCGGTGCTGCTTTCCGCCATTGTCGCGCTGTTCTTTATTGTCGCGGCCATCGCGCCTGGCGTGCTGGCGACGCACGATCCCTTCAGCACCAATCTCTATCGCGCGCTGCAAGCCCCTTCTTGGGCCAACTGGCTCGGCACCGATGACATCGGCCGCGATCTCTACAGCCGCATTATCTGGGGCACGCGTCAGTCGTTGCTGATTGGCATCGGCGCGATGGTGATTGCGCTGTTGGGTGCGGTGGTGCTCGGCTTTAGCGCCGCGCTGGGACCGCGCTGGCTGGCGGAGCCGGTTAATCGTCTGCTGGAAATCCTGCTGGCGTTTCCCACCTTGCTGCTGGCGCTGCTGTTTGTCGCGCTTTTGGGTCCCTCCGCCAGCAGTTTGCTGATCTCGGTCGGCATTGGCACCGCGCCCGGCTATGCGCGATTGGTGCGTGCCCAGGCATTGCAGGTCAAACAATCCGGTTATGTCGAAGCGGCGCGTGCGCTCGGACATCCGTGGCCACGGCTGTTTACCCAACACATCGCGCCAAACGTGTTCCGGCCGCTGTTCTCGCTGGTGGCGTTAGGCATCGGGCCATCGGTGGTGTGGGCATCCGGTCTGTCGTTTCTTGGATTAGGCGTGGTGCCGCCGTCGCCGGAGTGGGGCGCGCTGCTTGAAGCCGGAAAAATTAACGTCACCGTCGCCTGGTGGCTGGAAGTCTTGCCGGGCATTGCCATTGTGCTGGTGGCGCTATCGTTTACGCAGATTGGCCGCTACATCCAGCAGCGAGCGGAAGGAGAGACGCGCTAATGAGCAACAATGTGATTGATGTGCGCGGCCTGAATATCTGGGCCAGCAGCGAAAGCGGGCAACCGCGCCATATTGTGAAGAACGTCAGCTTCGCGCTGCAACGCGGGCAATGTCTGGCGCTGGTGGGTGAATCGGGGTCGGGGAAAAGCGTCACCGCCCGTTCGCTGGTGGGATTAGCTGGAGACGGATTACACGTGCAGGCTGACACGCTGAGCCTGCACGGTGAGACGCTGCAGCAGCGTAGCGACAGTTGGTGGCGCAAGGTGCGCGGCAGCAAAGTGGGTTTCATTTTGCAGGACGCGCTGGTGTCGCTGGATCCGCTGCGTCCGGTGGGCAAAGAGATCGCCGAAGCGCTTGCGCTGCATGGTTGGGGCAACGCCGCCAGCCGCCAGCAGAAAGTGCAGGCCTTGCTGGAAGAGGTCGGCGTGCCGCAGGCGGCTTATCGCGCCAGCCAGCGGCCGGGAGAGCTGTCGGGCGGCTTGCGCCAGCGCGCATTGATCGCTTCGGCGATTGCGCTGCATCCGGATGTACTGATCGCCGATGAGCCCACCACCGCGCTGGATGTCACAGTGCAGGCGCAGGTGCTGGAAGTGCTGCGCCAGATGCTGGATCGCGGCACCAGCGTGATTTTGATTAGCCACGACCTGGCGGTGGTGGCGAAAATCGCCGATCAGATTCTGGTGATGCAGGGCGGATCGATTGTGGAGGCGGGCACGGCGCAGCAGGTGCTGCAACAGCCGCAGCATGCGTATACCCAAGGTTTGATAAACGCGATTCCCAGCGAACACACCAAAGGGCAACGCCTTTCCGGCAGCGCACCCAGCGTGCCAATCCCAACTGTAACGCCCTCGGATGAAGTGCTGCTGGAAGCGCGGCATATCATGAAGCGTTTTCGCGGGCACCGCGCCGTCGATGACGTTTCCTTTACCCTGAAGCGCGGCGAGACGCTGGGAATTGTCGGCGAGTCGGGTTCCGGTAAAACCACCTTGTCGCGCATCGCGCTGGCGCTGGAATCACCGGACAGCGGCGAGGTGCTGTTTGCCGGCCAGCCGTGGAGCCATGCGTCCGCCGCCGATCAGCGTGCCATTCGTCGCCAGATTGCGGTGGTATATCAGGATCCGCTCTCTTCGTTCGATCCGCGCTGGCGCGTGGCCGACATCCTGCTGGATGCGATTGCGCTCGATCGGCAGGCGCCGACGCAGGCGCCACGCGAGCGGGCGATCAGCCTGCTGCGATCGGTTGGGCTCGGGGCGGAGCATCTCAGCCAATGGCCGGCGCGCATGTCGGGCGGCCAGCGTCAGCGTGTGGCGATTGCCCGCGCGATTGCGACCCATCCCAAAGTGATTGTGCTCGACGAAGCGGTCTCGGCGCTGGACGTCACCATTCAGGCGCAGATTCTCGATCTGCTCAGCGATCTGCAGGCGCAACTCGGCGTCAGCTACCTGTTTATCTCGCACGATCTCGGCGTGATCCATCACATGAGCGATCGCGTGCTGGTGATGCAGAACGGCCAGGCGGTCGAGCAGGGCGCCGCCGATGAGGTGTTCTACCGCCCGCGCCATCCTTACACCCAGACGTTACTTGCCTCGCTGCCACGCCTGGCCGCGCTGGAAACCGCTTAACTTTGCTACTGGAGCGAACATGTCACGCGAACTGATTTACAACGGATTTTTGCATCTCACACCGAATCATCACAGCCACGGTTACTGGCGCACGCCGGAAGGTCAGGTGCAGTACAACTACAACCAGCTTGATGCCTATGTGCAGACGGTGAAAACCCTGGAGAAAGGGTTGTTTGATACCTTGTTCATCGCCGATGTGGTGGGCGTGTATGACATCGAATATGGCGACGGCAAAACCACCATGCGCGCCGGCACCCAGTTCCCCGAGCCCGATCCGATCACCATTCTTTCGGCGCTGGGTTTAGCCACTGAAAATCTCGGTCTGGTGGTGACCAGCAACGTGATTCAGACCCATCCATTCTCGTTTGCGCGCCAAATCTCCTCGCTGGATGAATTTACCCACGGTCGCATCGGCTGGAATATCGTCACTTCGTATCTCTCCAACGGCTTCCGCAACTACGGCTATCAGGACATTGTGCCGCACGACGAGCGCTACGAATGGGCGCAGGAGTATCTCGATGTGGCGTATAAGCTGTGGGAACTGTCGTGGGAAGAGGGCGCAGTGCTGCACGATCCCGCCACCAACCGCTTTTTCGATGCCGACAAGATCCACAAAATCAACCACGTCGGTAAGCGCTATCGGGTGGAAGGGCCGCACATTGTTGAGCCGTCGCCGCAGCGCAGCCCGGTGTTCTTCCAGGCCGGCAATTCCGACGCTGGACGCCGCTTTGCCGCGCGCAACGCCGAAGTGACGTTCCTGCCATCGCAAACGCCAGACACCGCGCGCAAAGATATCGCCATCCTCAATCAGGATGTGGTGGATTACGGTCGCCAGCCGGAGGATTTGAAGAAGCTGGTGATGCTTTCCACCGTGATTGGATCGACCGAGGAAGAGGCGAAGCGTAAGCAGCAATATCTGTTCGATAACATTGATATCAATGCATTGCAGGGCTTCTACAGTGGCGGTTCGGGCATCGATCTGGCGAATATCGATCCCGATACGCCGCTGACCGAACTGAGCCGGCGCGAGGAGTTCAGCCAGCACATGCGCTCGAAATTCCGTATCGCGGTCGATGCCGATTATGGGCAAGGACATGTGCTGACATGGCGCGAATACCTGATTCAACATGCGCTGCTACCAGGCCGTTTCGCCGGTACGCCAGAACAGATCGCCGATCGGGTGCAGCAGTTTGCCGATGCTGGCGTTGATGGTTTTAACGTGGTGCCGGTCACCACGCTCGGCTGGTGGGATGAGTGGGTTGAACACGTGGTGCCGGTGCTGCAAAAACGCGGCCTGGCGCAAACGGCGTATAAGCCAGGCACGCTGCGCGAGAAGATTTTCGGCAAGGAGAGCAAGCTGCCGGCGTCGCATCCGCAACGGACGTTGACGCTAGGTGAGTAACACGATTACCAGGGCACCATTTATAGCGTAATGCTTGGCAGTTAACCCAGCGGCGAGTGCGCAGGCCGGGGCCACTTTTGGGCCGGCGATCCTCGCGCCGCTTACGCGGTACCTTCACTTTGCTCGTCTGCCTTACGGACCGGCGGAGACGCGACGTCCTTGTCCCGGCTCCGCCTTTCGCCCGCGTCCTGCGGGCTCTCCTGGCTTCCTCGCTTCGTTCAGCGCTGCGGAATGCCTCCCCAAAACTGGCCCCGGCCTGCTTTGATGCTTTCGTGCGTGTTGTTGAAAAGGGCACATTTGCAGAAGGCACCGCTTTAGCGGCGCGAGGACGGCCCATGACGTAGCAGATGTGCCAGAGCCCGCACCGGAATTAAAGCAAAAGGCTTTTTAAGCACACAAGCATTACAACATTCAGGGCGACTTCTGATTAATGAATTTTCCTCATAGGCGCAATGCTATTTCAGACCATTATCTTCACAATCTCTTCCGCTAACATGAACGAATTCGATCTCTCTGGAATTCAACATGGATCACGCCTCAACGCGTCCGCAATCCTTTACCGTCAAGTCGAGCGGTTTGCCGTTTATTCTCATTCTGAGTGCGTTGATGGCGATCACCTCGTTATCCACGGATATCTATCTGCCCGCCATGCCGATCATGGCGCGCGAGCTGCACGGCGATGCAGAACTCACCATCACCGGTTTTCTTATTGGCTTCTGTATTGCCCAGCTGATTTGGGGGCCGCTAAGCGACCACTTTGGCCGCAAAGCGCCGCTGTTTGTTGGGCTGACGCTGTTTGTGATTGGCTCAGCGGGTTGTGCGCTCTCCACTGACATTACCCACATCGTGTTCTGGCGCGTGTTCCAGGCGCTGGGCGCTTGTACCGGACCGATGCTGGCGCGCGCCATGATTCGCGATCTGTTTGCTCGTACGCGTGCTGCGCAGATGCTCTCGACGCTGATTGTGGTTATGGCGATTGCGCCGATTGCCGGGCCGCTGTTGGGCGGACAGATGATCCGCGTGACATCCTGGCATGCCATCTTCTGGCTGCTGGCGGCCATTGGCGGCGTGATGCTGATTCTGATCTGCTGGTTGCCGGAAACGTTGCCGCCGGAGAAACGGGTGAAATCCTCGCTGCCGGGCGCGTTTCGCAACTATTTCGCGCTGCTGAAAAATCGCCATTTCATGCGTTTTACCCTGTGCGTCGCGGCGTATTACGTTGCGGCGTATGCCTTTATTACCGGCACGCCTTTTGTCTATATCACTTACTTCGGCATCGATGCGCAGCATTATGGCTGGCTGTTTGCGGTCAACGTGGTCGGTTTGATGGCGGTCAGCATGGTGAACCGACGTTTAGTGCATCGCTATCCGCTTGAGTCGCTGCTGAAGTTTGCGGTGCTAACCGCCACCGTGGCGGCGCTGATCCTCGCGCTCTGCACCAAACTGCAGCTTGGCGGCATCGTGATGATTATTCTCTCAGTGTTCGTGTTCTTCTCGATGAACGGCATCATCGCGGCCACTTCGACGGCGGCGGCGATGGATGCGGTGCCGAATATGGCGGGTTCCGCCTCGGCGCTGATTGGTTCGCTGCAATACGGCAGCGGCATCATCTCGTCGCTATTGCTGGCGCTGTTAAGCGACGGCACGCCGTGGACCATGGGCTGGATTATCGCGCTGTTTACCGTGGTGAGCGCGGTGATGGCGATCACCGCTGCCAAGGCAAAGTCGCAAGCTTAAATGTTCTGGTCAAAGAACGGATCGAGTTGGCTCATCGCTTCATCGACATAACGCGGCACCCAGTAGGTCTACTGGCATGGCGCCAGCGCCAACAGTGCGATGACGCACCTCGCGGTGACCGGCGTGGTGGATGGCAAAAGCGTAACCTGGATGGAGAAAGTCACTGATGAACACTATCGCGCCGATTAAACCACTCACAGTCGGCATCGTCATGATGTTCGCCGGAAACCTGGCGACCTATGCTGCAACCCAACAAGGAGTGACACCTGCAATGAATCAGTCAACAAATCCGTCCGATACGCTCTCGTCACGTCAACAAGCCATTCCGCTGATGGCGGCGTTTATGGCAACCAGCAACATGGAAAAACTGGATGGCGCACTTAATCAGGGACTGAACGCCGGATTAACGGTAAACGAAGCCAAAGAAATTCTGGTGCAGCTGTATGCCTACACCGGTTTCCCGCGCAGTCTCAACGCGCTGAGCGCGCTGATGAAAGTCACGGAAGCGCGCAAGCAGCGCGGCATCAAGGATGAAATGGGCAAAGAGCCGCTGCAGCCGGTGCCGGTGGGCGATGCGCTGCGTCAGCTGGGCACCGATAACCAAACCAAAATTTCCGGCGCGCCGGTGCAAGGGCCACTTTTCGACTTCGCGCCGGTGATCAATCAGTTCCTGCAAAGTCACCTGTTTGGCGATATTTTTGCCCGTGACAACCTTGACTGGCAAAGCCGCGAACTGGCGACAGTGGGCGCATTGGCCGCCACGCCGGGCGTGGAGGCGCAGCTGCTGTCACATACGCGCGTCAGCTTGCGCGTAGGCATCACGCGCGGCCAGTTGCAGCAGCTGGCGGAACTGTTGCGTGCCAACGGGGAAGCGCAGGCGGCGGATCGCGCGGAAGCAGCGCTGCAGGCAACGTTTCAGCCTGCATCGTAGCGGGCCCGGCCAGCTCCGGAGCTTCATTGCGAGTTTTGAAAAGGGCTCATCTGCTATAGGCCCGTGACGCAGCAGATGTGTCAGGGCCCGCACAAATAACGCACCAACGGCCTCGATATGCCTCTGCTGGGCTTTGGTGTGTTTCAGATGACCGATGCCGCCGAGTGCGAGCGCGCGATAACCGACGCCATTGAAACCGGCTATCGTCTGATCGATACCGCCGCCTCCTACCAAAACGAAACTCAGGTCGGCAATGCCCTCAAGCAGAGTGGCATCGCGCGCGATGAGCTGTTCGTCACTACCAAATTGTGGCTGCAGGACACCAACTATCAAGGTGCCAAGGCGCAGTTTGAGCGCTCACTCAATCGCCTGCAGATGGATTATGTCGATCTCTATCTGATTCACCAGCCATACGGCGATGTGCACGGCGCGTGGCGGGCGATGGAAGAGTTGCAGCAGGCAGGCAAGATCAAAGCGATTGGCATCAGCAACTTCCAGCCGGATCGCCTCGCGGATCTCATCGCGTTCAACAAGATTGTTCCGGCGGTCAATCAGGTGGAAGTCAATCCGTTCAACCAACAGCTGCACGCGGTGCCGTGGATGAAGAGCCGCAACATTCAGCCTGAAGCCTGGGCGCCGTTTGCGGAAGGCAGAAACGGTTTATTCCAGCATCCGCTGCTGACGAAGATTGGCGAAAAATACGGCAAGAGCGTGGGTCAGGTGGTTCTGCGCTGGATCTTCCAACGCGGCATCGTGTCGCTGGCGAAATCGGTGCGCAAAGATCGCATGGCAGAAAACATCAACGTGCTGGACTTTGAACTCGGCGAGGCAGAAATGCAGCAAATTACCGCGCTGGATAGCGCGACCAGCGCCTTCTTCTCGCACCGCGATCCCGCGATGGTGGAGTGGCTGACAGGCCGTAAACTCGACGTGTAATCATCACCGACGCAACCTGAGGAACAGAGAGATGCAAAAACGTTATCTGGGAAATTCCGCACTGGAAGTTTCAGCGCTTGGCCTCGGCTGCATGGGGCTAAGTCATGGCTACGGTCCGGCAACGGATACTCAGCAGGCCATCAAGCTTATCCGGGCGGCCGTTGAGCGCGGCGTAACATTTTTCGATACCGCCGAAGTCTATGGGCCGTACCTGAATGAAGAAGTGGTTGGCGAAGCATTACAGCCGTATCGCGACGAGGTGGTTATCGCCACCAAATTTGGCTTCACCTTTGGCGCTGATAATAAGCAGCAGATCCTCAATAGCCGACCGGAGCATATTCGTGAAGCCGTTGAAGGTTCACTGCGTCGCCTGAAAACCGACGTGATTGATCTGCTGTATCAGCATCGTGTTGATCCCGACGTGCCGATTGAGGATGTGGCTGGCACGGTAAAAGATCTGATTAGTGAAGGCAAAGTTAAACACTTTGGTCTGTCAGAAGCGGGCGCGAATACCATTCGTCGCGCCCATGCGGTGCTGCCGGTCACCGCGCTGCAAAGTGAATATTCTATGTGGTGGCGCGAGCCGGAACAGGAAATCTTGCCGCTGTTAAAAGAGCTGGGCATCGGTTTTGTGCCTTTCAGCCCGTTAGGCAAAGGCTTCTTAACCGGCGCGATTAAATCGGGAGCGACCTTCGGTGAAGATGATTTCCGTAGCAAAGTGCCACGCTTTGCCGCCGAGGCGCTGGCAGCTAACGAAAAACTGGTGACGCTGGTGGCACAGCTGGCGGCGGAAAAAGGCGTGACCTCCGCCCAGATCGCGCTCGCCTGGCTGCTGGCGCAGGAGCCGTGGATTGTACCGATTCCGGGCACCACCAAACTGCATCGTCTGGAGGAGAACCTTGGCGCGGCGGAAATTGCGCTTTCCGCGGCAGAGTTGCAAAAGCTCAATCAGGCGCTGGAGACCATCAAAGTGATGGGTGAACGTTATCCTGCGGCGCTGCAGGCGCGGGTCGGCGGTTAAGCCAGGCTAACGCTTGCGGCGCGATGTTCAGCTGTCGCAAGCGTTGCATGTCGAAGCATTTTCGATTGCATCGACATTTTTTTGTATTTGACGTTTTTTTCTCAGTGGGTATGCTCAGCCACGTCAGGATCCCCCGGCCAGGGTTGGTTGAGACGATTACAGAGAGCCCATGAAAAACAGTAATGACAAACAGTTATGCGACATCGCGATTGGTGATGCGGTGATGGAATTATTTAACCAGGATGCGCCGGTTTCGCGTACCACGCTGCTCGCGCAATTAGAGAAGATGATACATGCGGGTGTGACGGCGGAAGAGGTGCGGATCGCCAGACTGGCTTTAAGTGTGGTGAAAAGCAGCATCGATAACGCTGAGCAATCTGAAAAGAACGTGATGAGCTTTAGGGCGAAAAACGTCGCGGCGGATGACTCAACGCAGCACTGATAGCTGCATGCCGGACAAAGTTGTCCGGCATAACGGCGCGGCGTTACCAGCGGTACTTATTCGAATCTTCCCACTCTTTAACTTCTTTCTCCGCACGGTCTTTTTCATAACCGTAACGTTCCTGGATTTTGCCGACCAGCTGATCGCGTTTTCCTTCAACCACGGTCATGTCATCATCGGTCAGGTCGCCCCATTTTTCCTTCACTTTCCCTTTGAACTGCTTCCAGTTGCCGCTAATACGATCTTCGTTCATGTTGATCTCCCTATTTCGTGGTGACTGTGTGCTGCCCTTCGCTGGCCTGATGCCAGCGGGTGAATTAATCCTGGCACAGGATTTGCGCTTTGCTTGCCTGAGCTGTGAGCTGACTCATAAATTTGCGAATGTGTGAGCCAGCGTGGAGAAAAAAGCCGTTAATAGCAAAAAGTGATTCTCTAACTCTTTGCTCTATAAGGCATTATGTTTGCCCGTCTATACAGACAATGCCGGGTTGCGATATAGTAACCGCCGATAAGACATTTCCGTCAACTTTTGGAAACCTGCATTACCCAATGCCATCCGCCATGAGCAAAACGCCAACCACTGACACGAAAAACAGAGAGCGTGGCCGCCCAAGAGAGTTCGATATCGAACAGGCTCTGGACAAAGCCATGATTGTTTTTCGTCAAAAGGGTTTTCATGCCGCGTCACTGAACGATTTGGGCGAGGCGATGGGGCTGACGGCGGGCAGCATTTATAAGGCTTTCAAAGATAAGCGCAGCCTGTTTCTGCTGGTGTTTGAACGCTACCTTTCGGTGCGCAATGCCGATCTGCGCCAGCGTCTGGCACAGTTCACCAGCGGCCGCGAGAAGCTCGGCGAGCTGCTGCAATTTTACCTCGATTCCGCGCGGGCGGTGGAAGGTCGTACCGGCTGTTTAGTGGTGGGCAGCGCGGTGGAGCTGCAGGTGCTGGATGACGATCTTTCGCAGCTGGTGAGTGAAGCGGTCATCCGCAATAAAAACTTCCTCGCCTCGCTGCTCAAAATGGGCCAGGAAGATGGCTCGGTCACGCCCAATCTGGATGTGGACACCGCCGCGGGATTGATCCTCTGCATCGCCTTTGGCATGCGCGTTGTGGGCAAGATCACCGATGTAAAAGATGAACCAGAGACCATCAAGTTAGTTATGAAGCTGCTGGACTAAAATTTGTCTAATTAGGAGTCGGATACTTCCTAAATAAGCGAAGCGTAAAGACGGAGGGCAAGTGAAAGACGAAGATTCAGATATTACGGAAGAGATTCGCGCATTGGTGGGCAGGGTAGTGACACGTATCCTGCGTCCTGATGAAGCGCTTACCGTTCAGGAACTCATAGGCGCGTTGTATCGCCTAAGTTTGCGCTCCACCGACAGCAAAACCAAAGTCGCCTGCGAGAAAGCCATTCGTATCCTGGCGAAAAAACTGCACTAATAGGGTCGCGCGTGCCGCGCCTTGTTGTTCTCCTCTGCTGAAGTCTGGCAATCCCTCGCCAAACACCTGTCTGATTAAAGCGGGCGATGCGCGGTCTCTTTCGCCTTCCACAGCGCAAACAGCGTGATCAGCAACGCCAGGCTGACATACAACGATACCCACAGCGTGCTGCCCATCTCTTTATACAAGGTCGTGATGATCAGGGGCGCAAAGCCACCGCCAATGATTCCTGCCAGCGTGTAAGCCAGTGACGATCCGGCGTAGCGCACGTGGCTGGGGAACTGCTCGGTGACAAACGCCGCCTGCGGTCCGTACATCACCGCATGAATCAGCAAGCCGCCAATGACCGCCAGCACAATCAGCACCGGCTGTGAGCTATCCAGCAGCACAAAGAACACAAACGACCAAACGATTGCCAGCAGCGCACCGGCAATGTAGACCGGACGACGGCCGAGCTTGTCGGAGAGCGCACCAAACATCGGCACCGTAATCGCATTGCCAATTGCGCCGAGCATAGTGGCCATTAACGCCAGCGGACGCGGCAGTTGCAGCACGGTGGTGACGTAGGTGAGGGTGAACACCACCACCAACGCATACAACACGTCGGAGCCGATACGTGAACCGCCAGCGATCAGTAGCTCACGCGGATAGCGAACAAACACCTCTTTCAGTGGCGTATGCGTGGTTTTCTCCGCCTGCTGCATCGCGACAAAGGTTGGCGTCTCTTCTACGCCGCGACGCAGCCATAAGCCAAACATCACCAGCAGCAGACTCAGCAGGAACGGAATGCGCCATCCCCACTCCTGAAACTGCTCGCCGCTCAACGCAACCGTTACCAGCGTGATAAATCCGGTACCAATCAAGGTACCGCACGAGGGACCCACCTGCGCAAACGAGGCGTTACGGCCACGCTTGTTGGCATCGCCATGCTCCATCGACAGCAACACCGCTCCGGCCCATTCGCCGCCTAATGCAATGCCCTGAATAAAGCGCAAGGCCACCAACAGCACTGGACTCCAGATGCCCCACGCCGCATAGCCCGGCAGCAGGCCCATCAGCGCGGTGGTGACGCCCATAATCACCAGGGTGGTGATCAATACTGCTTTACGCCCGGCGACATCGCCGAGATGACCAAAGATAAAGCCGCCCACCGGACGGGAAATGTAGCCGACCGCATAGGTGGAGAACGCCAGAATGGTACCGACCAGCGGATCGAAGCTGGGGAAAAAGACGTGGTTAAACACCAGCGCCGCCATGATGTTGTAGACCGTGAAGTCATACCACTCCAGCGCGGTGCCGATGGAGCTGGCCGCCGCGAGGCGACCGGTTTTGCTGTGGCTGGCGCGCGCGCCTGACGCGTGCGGCAACGTTGAATCGGTATTAGCCATGAGCCATCTCCTGTTGGGTTAACTGCCAGCTGAGGGAGTAGAGCTGTACGTCCGCGTTCAGTGCCTGCGCGGCATCGGCGGCGAGGGTTTTACACACCTGGGCGTCGCGGCAGGTCAGCAGCAGCATCGGATGCATTGGTCGCGTTGCGCTGGTTTCCCGTGGCAGCGGCGAGCTCAGCGTGGTGTCAGGCGTCAGCAAACGTGAGGCGATATAGCCGGGCGTTTGCTGCACGCTGCTTTGCCAGCTGCCCAGCGATGCAACATCTGTACCCGCTTTTAAGGTCAGCACCGCCAGATGGCTACCGGTGCCTTGTCCATGCTGATGCGATATGGCGCAGACGCGGCGCATCGGATTGACCATTTTGCTGAGGTTCTTCACCGACCATTCGGTCTGGCGCGTGAAGGCGGCGTGATAATCGGCGCTGGTAAAGGCTTCCAGCGATACGGTTTCATACAGGCCGAGGTATTTGCGTTCGGCATCCACCGCCTGGTAACGCGTGCCGCTAAGAAAGCCGCTAATGGCCACGCGCTCTTCAACGTGTTCGTGGTCGTACCATTGGTTGAAATCCGCTTCATCTGCAGCATCGATATTGGTGGCGACAAACAGCATGCCGTGGGGTTGAGTCATGATCAGCTACTCCGTTTCAGGGTGGTTTCAATCGCGGCAGCCCAGCTGAGTAATGCAGCATCGTTGCCATCGGTGGAAGAGAGCATCAGGCCAACCGGCGCAGCGCCGGGCTGATGACAAGGCAGAGAAATCGAACAGCCATCCAGCATGTTGATCACGCTGGTGTTGCGCAGCATCAGCAGGTTGACCTGCATGTAGCGCGCGGGATCCTCGAGCTCAGTCAGCGTCGGCGCGATCAACGGCACCGTCGGCATCAGGATGCCGTCGAAGGGCGCAACCGCCTGCTCGACGCGCTGTTTCCAGTCGGCGCGCAGTTGGTAAAGTTCGGCGGCATCCTCTTCGTTCAGTAAGCTGCCGCGATTAATGCGCGTCAGAACCTGAGGATCGTAGGCTTCTGGCTGGGATTGGGCGTAATGCTGATGCCATTGCCAGGCTTCCCACGCGGTAATGCCGCCACGCGCGTTAATGGAGTCCAGTTCTGCCAGCTCTGGCAGCGGCAGCTCGGTGATTTTCACGCCCTGCGCGTGCAGCACATCAAGCGCATGCAGCCAGGCGGCGCTGACGTGTTCGTCAAGGCCAGCCAGCACGCGCGTCTGCGGGATAACGAAATGCGCGTCCGATAGAGTGCGTTCATCCAGCGTGAGCGGCCGATCGGCAATCACGCTATCAAGCAGCCAGCAGCTGCGCACGTCGTGAGCGATCACACCGATGCTGTCGAGCGATGCCGCCAGCGGCAGCGTTCCGCGTTGATCAATGTGGCTGGCGCTCGGTTTGAAGCCGGTTAAGCCGCACAGCGCCGCCGGAATGCGCACCGAACCGCCGGTATCGGTGCCAACCGCCGCCAGACACATGCCATCGCTCACAGCGACTGCCGCACCGGAAGAGGAACCGCCCGGAATGCGTTGCTGCGCGCGCTGCCACGGATTGGCGGGTGTGCCGTAATGCGGATTGACGCCGAGGCCGGTGAATGCGAACTCGCTCATATTGGTTTTGCCAACGATGGCGCCACCGGCCTGCTGCAGCCGATCCACCATGCTAGCGTTCGCCGCGGCTGGGCTGGCGCTACTGAGCAAGCGGGAGCCGGCGGTGGTGACTTCTCCGGCGACATCAAACAGATCTTTGATGCTGATGGGCAGACCATCAATCGCGCTGCGTGGCTGTTGCTGCTGCCAGCGCGCACCGGCTTGCGCGGCCTGCTGCTGCGCATCCGCAGCATAAACGTTGGTGAACACGCGTTTGCCTTCACCGCCTTCCGACGCGATCGCACGCAGCGCATCCTGCGTCAGGGTTTCAGGGCTGATTTGCCCGGCGAGCAGCTGCTGGCTCGCTTGCCATAACGTTGTCATAGGGAACCTCAGGCGATAACCGGCAGCGAGCCAGTGATGTAGGTGTGTTCCAGCGTGCGGTTGAGCACCGGATCGTGCAGCGCCATGCGGAACTCACTGGCAGGACGAATCCCGCCGATGGCGCTTAGCGTGCCGCACGACATGGCGAAACCTTCCTCAACCTGGCCTGTAGCAAAGTAGCGGCTTAACAGATCGAGCGGCGTCAGCAGCGAGGAAAGGGCGCCTTGCTGATAAGTTACCCAGTCACCGTTGACGTTGATCCATGCACGAAGCTCGAGCTGATCCCAGTGCGCTTTAACGTCCGCCATGCGCCACGCGTGACCGGCCACCGGTTTGATGCACGCCTGTTTCGATAGCGCCACGCTGAAAGTTTCCAGATGGCGATCGGTATGATCGGAAATCAGCGACACCCAATATTCGCCGCGATGGAAAAACACAAAGGGTTCAGCTTCACCGGACGTCTGATCGCCGACCACTTCCAGCTGCGTTTCCTGACTTAATTGATTGGTGGCGACGCGGTAAAACAGCGGCACTGCACCAGGAGCGGGCACGCCGAGTGCTTCCAGCTCCCTGATATGGTGCAGCACCGCTTCCTGATCGCGTCCTACCCAGCCCGCGATAACAAGTTGATTAACCTCAACATCCAGTACTGCCGCATCGGCGTAATCTGTCGTAAACCGTAATTGCATGGGATCGATCTCCAGGTGAGAAATGCGTGTGAAATTTCACTGTGATTTCAATCTAGCCATTTTCATGCCAGGTTTTTGTGTAATATGTCTCAGTTACCTAATAAGGATTTGTGTGATGAGTAATGTGATGGCTGAAAATGTGAGCTCGCCGACGACCCCGAAGAGCATTTCGCTTAACGAGCGCGCCTATCTGGCGTTCAAGCACCGGCTGATCACGCTGCGCTACAAACCGGGCGACTATCTCAATATCGCGCAGGTGATGGATGACCTTGAGATGGGCAGAACGCCGGTGAATCAGGCGGTGCATCGGCTGGAGACGGAAGGGCTGTTGCAGATTATCCCGCGCAAGGGCGTGATGGTGGCGCCGCTGTCGATTGATGATGCGCTGGAGTTAATTGAGGTGCGTCTGGTGAATGAGGCGCTGTGCTTGCGGCTGGCTTCGCAGCGGGTCAATGCGGCGCAGATCGTCTATCTGCGGGAGATGAATCAGCGCATTGCCAATGCCAGCGCCTCACGCGATCGCGAACAGATGATGCTGCTGGACCGCGAATTTCATCAGGTACTGGCGGACATCGCCGCCAACGGTCGGCTGGCCGATATTCTCAGCATTATCCACGCGCAGGCGCAGCGCTTCTGGGCCACCACGCTTTCCAGCGCTGCGCACATGAACGAAGTGATCGCCGAACACGAAGCGATCATTGCGGCGCTGGAGCAGGGAAATGCCGAGCTAGCGGAAGAGGCGGCGCGGGTGCATATCTATTCGTTTAAACAGGCGCTGCTGAATAATTAATACTCGGCTTCTTCACCCGGCAGCGGAATAGAGAGTTCCATGCCCTCAACCCCGGCGTAGAAAATAATCAGCTCGGCACGCTGATCCGTGGTGAAACCACGATGGGCAATGTCGATGGATTCATTAAAGGCTTCGCCAGCGTTAAACGTTTTAGTCTCGCCGCTGGCTTTGTCTTCGATAGTCAGCGATCCCGATAAAATATACGCGGTATTCGGCATCGGATGCGTATGCCACGGCAGCTCGGAATGTGCAGGAATGGTCATCTTCATCACCGTGATCTCGGGCTTACCGGCTGGATAGTGTTCAATATGCTGGCCATTCCAGGCTTGCCCGCTTTGCAGTAGCGTTTCTGCACTGTTTTCATGTTCGTTATCGGCGCTCATCTCATTCCCCTGAATCGTCATTAAAATCTCTCCCGCACAGGATAGTGCAAATCAGCAAGGCTGCGCGTGCAATCACTGTCAGCCTAAGCCGCTCGGTGATGCTCGGGTCACTTGTAAAAGAATTGTGATCGGTCACCAGGAACTGCTTAAAGTAATCGATTACTTTGTTTCTCTCAGTGGAATGTAATCGATTTCTTTTTGGCGCGAGGTCAGCATGGTTTCGACAACTACAGGTTCTGAGATCGCGGCGAGGCAGCAGCGTCTGCTGATTCCCCGCTTGTCATTGATGATGTTCATGCAGTTTTTCATTTGGGGAAGCTGGTCCGTAACGCTCGGGCTGGTGATGACGCAGCACAACATGTCATTGCTGATTGGTGATGCTTTCTCAGCAGGGCCGATCGCCTCAATACTGTCGCCGTTTGTGCTGGGCATGTTGGTTGACCGCTTCTTCCCTTCACAGAAAGTCATGGCGGTGATGAACCTGGCGGGCGCGGTGATTTTATGGTTTGTCCCGGGCGCGCTGGTGGCCGAAAACGGCGCGCTGCTGATTGGCTTGCTGTTTGGCTATACGCTGTGTTTTATGCCGACGCTGGCGCTCTCTAACAACATTGCCTTTCACAGCCTGGCCAGCAGTGACAAAAGTTTTCCGGTGGTGCGGGTGTTCGGCACCATTGGCTGGATTGTGGCGGGCATCTTTATTGGTGTTACCGGCATCGCCTCCAGTACCGCGATTTTCACCCTGGCCGCAATCTGCTCGGTGGCGTTGGCAATTTACAGTCTGACGCTGCCGCATACGCCTGCACCGGCGAAAGGCATGCCGCTAAAAGTGCGCGATCTGTTCTGCGCGGATGCCTTTGCGCTGCTGAAAATCCGTCACTTCTTCGTGTTTGCTCTCTGCGCCACCTTGATCTCCATCCCGCTCGGCACCTATTACGCCTACACCGCGTCCTGGCTGGCGGATGCGGGCGTGAGTAACGTCAGTACCGCGATGTCATTTGGTCAGATGTCCGAAATCGTCTTCATGCTGGTGATCCCGCTGCTGTTCCGCCGCCTTGGCGTCAAATACATGTTGCTGGTCGGCATGGTGGCGTGGTTTGTGCGCTACGCGCTGTTTGCCATGGGCATGAACGATGAAAGCCGCGCACTGATCTACATGGGCATTCTGCTGCACGGTGTCTGTTATGACTTCTTCTTTGTGGTGGGCTTTATCTACACCGACCGCATCGCCGGCGAGAAAGTGAAAGGGCAGGCGCAGAGCATGGTGGTGATGTTCACCTACGGTATTGGCATGCTGCTGGGTTCGCAGATCTCGGGCGCGCTGTATAACCGCCTGATTGCCGGACAGGGCACGGCGCAAAACTGGGCAACATTCTGGTGGATCCCCGCAATTGCCGCAGCGGTGATCGCCGTTCTTTTCCTCTTCACCTTTAAATACCGGGATGAAGCGGTTTGATTGACGGGAGATGTAAGTGAAAACGTTAAAAGGACCGGGAATTTTTCTCGCGCAGTTTATTGGGCAGCAGCCACCGTTTAATTCGCTCGCAGGGTTGGCGCAATGGGCCTCTGCGCTCGGTTATAAGGCGCTACAGATGCCTTGTAATCACCCGCTAATTTTTGATCTGCCGCGCGCCGCAACCAGTCAAACCTATTGCGATGAAGTGACGGGTTTGCTGGCCAACTACGGCTTGCAGATCAGTGAATTATCGACGCACCTGGAGGGCCAGCTGATTGCCGTCCATCCGGCGCACGATCGCGCCTTCGACGGCTTTGCACCCGCCGCCTTGCACGGCGACAAAGAAAAGCGCACCGCGTGGGCGATTCAGACGGTGAAGCTGGCAGCGGCCGCGTCAGCCAACCTGGGATTGCAGGCCCACGCGACGTTCTCCGGTTCGCTGGCCTGGCCGTATCTCTATCCGTGGCCGCCACACAATCCTCAGCTATTGAGTGAAGCTTTCTCAGAGCTGGCGCGGCGCTGGCTGCCGGTGCTGGACGAGTTTGACCGCTACGGCATTGATGTCTGCTACGAGATCCATCCCGGTGAGGATTTGCATGATGGCGTGACGTTTGAACGCTTCCTGGCGTTAGTGAACAATCATGCGCGCTGCAACATTTTGTTCGATCCCAGCCACTTGCACTTGCAGCATATCGATTATCTGCAGTTCATCGATATCTACCATCAGCGCATTAAGGCGTTTCACGTTAAAGATGCCGAATATCTGCCGAACGGACGCAGCGGCGTGTATGGCGGTTATCAGCGCTGGATAGATCGTGCTGGTCGCTTCCGCTCACCCGGTGACGGACAGATCGATTTCCCGGCCATTTTCAGCAAGCTGGCGCAATACGATTATGCCGGTTGGGCGGTGCTGGAGTGGGAGTGTTGCCTGAAAGAGGCGGAAACCGGCGCGCGCGAGGGCGCCGACTTCATCCGTCGCCACATCATTCCGGTGGCCGAACGGGCATTCGATGACTTTGCCGCACAACCGCAGCAGGCGGCCAGCATCCGCGCCCAGTTGGGGTTAAATGCGGTAAAGTCGCATGATTAAGGCGGGCGCGAAATTATGCTAGCCTCCGTAGTATCTGACTGAGCAAGAGTTGTAAGCATGTCCATCCAAAAAATCGCCCGCTTAGCGGGCGTTTCTGTGGCAACAGTTTCACGGGTGCTGAATAACAGCGATACGGTAAAAGCGCTGAATCGTGAGAAAGTCCTGCACGCTATTAAAGCGAGTAATTACCAGCCAAATTTATTAGCGCGTCAGTTGCGAACTGCACGTAGCTCAATGATTCTCGTGATGGTGTCGGATATCTCCAATCCCTTTTGTGCCGAGTTGGTAAAAGGCATTGAGGAGCAGGCGGAGAAAAACAGTTATCGCATTCTGTTGTGCAATTCTGGCTCAGACATCGAGCGCTCCCGCTCCAGTTTGCAATTGCTGGCCGGGAAAATGGTGGATGGCATTATCACCATGGATGCGTTCAGTAAGTTGCCAGAACTGGCGCAGCTGATTGGCGAAACGCCGTGGGTGCAATGCGCGGAATACGCCGATGCCGGTGATGTCTCCTGCGTGGGCATTGATGATGTGCAGGCATCAAAGCACGTCGTGGCGTTTCTGGCGGGCAGGGGACGACAGCGTATTGCCCTAATCAACCACGATCTCAGCTATAAATATGCGCAGCTGCGGCAGGCGGGTTATCAGCAGCAACTTATCCATGAAGCACGCAGCTGGCAGGCCATCACGTACGCCACCGAGCTGAGTTTTAATGCCGGTAAACAGGCGATGGAAGCCTTGCTGAGAGCGCCCGAGCGTCCAGATGCCGTGTTTGCCGTGTCGGATACCTTAGCGGCGGGCGCGCTGTCAGCCATTCATGCCGCCGGGCTGCGCGTGCCGCAGGATATAGCGGTGACGGGGTTTGATGGATCCGACCTCGCCGAAATGGTCACGCCGCCGCTGAGCACGCTGGCGCAGCCGTCGCGCGATATGGGGCGCAAGGCGTTTACCTTGCTGCTGAATAAGATCGATCAACCTGATTCGCCGGCTCAACGCATTATGATGGACTGGCACTTTGTGGTGCGCGCCAGTACTTAATCGGCGTTTACGAAGGCTGCGAAGTATATGGTCTGATGTTGTAAAGGTGCCGTTCAGAGCTTCAGGTCCGTATTTTTCAACCAAACAGGCGCTGGCGATTTTGCGTCAGCGCGTGCGCCACATCAGGCAGCATCGGGAAAGAACTCTGACCACCATATTTCTGGATTGAGCAGGAACTGATTTCAGCCGCGAAAGGAATCGCTTCTTCCAATTCGATGTTGTTCACCAGGCAATAGGCGATGCCGCCAATAAAGGAATCCCCTGCGCCGGTGGTATCCACCACATCCGGACAGAACACGGCGGGATAATGTCTGGCACCGGCATCACCGGATAACACCGCGCCTTTCTCGCCCAGCGTAATAATCACCCGGCCATTCACCTTCTGCTGTAGCGCTGCCGCACAGGTCATCGCTTCCTTAACCGACGTGACAGCGGTATTGCTCATAAAGCTGGCTTCGGTCTCATTCACCACCAGTAAATCGACCTGACTCAGCGCCTGCGGAGAGATTTCGCGTGCTGGCGCGTTGTTCAGCAAAATCTTGCATTCATGGCGGCGTGCCACGCTGATGGCACGTTCAACCACATGATCGGGAATTTCCGACTGCAGGATTAACAGTGGCCGATCACTGAATAACCCATCGTGAATATCAGATTCGGTTATCAGGTAGTTTGCGCCCTTAATAATGGTGCTGCAGTAATCGCCGGATTCCAGAATCTGCACGATGCCAATGCCGGAGGTTTTTCCGCGCTGGCTAATGTTATCCACCGATACGCCATTTTCGTTCAGTGATTTTATTAGCTCAGAACCATAAATATCATTGCCCACGCAGCCCACCATATTGACGTTCAGTCCCAGCTTGGCGCACTGAACCGCCTGGTTTGCCCCTTTACCGCCCGGCATCAACATTAATTCGTTGCCGGTAAACGTCTCCCCAATTTCCGGCAGGCGATCCTGCTGGACAAGAATGTCGTAGTTAAGACTGCCAATAACAACAATATTATGTTTCATCATTTCGGCCCTTAATTGGCGGTGCGCTTGGACGCAACCGCATTTCTGGTGTTGTGTAAACTGGTCTGACTTTTTTCGCTGGTCTTGCTGGCGATAAGGGTAAAGATGGCATCCAGAATATTCAGATGCACAATGCGCGTGGTGGCGTTCTCTCCGGTAATCGGATTGTTTTTAACCGACGAGATAATCGAGTGCCGGGCAATTAAACTCAGTGGGCTGTTGGGATAATTGGTCAGGCAGATGGTTTCTGCGCCGTTCTCATTCGCCGCTTTTACCATCTGAATAATGTCCGTGGTTTGGCCGGAGTGAGAAATCGCCAGCAGGATATCGCCGGGTTGCATCAATGAGGCGGTCATCAGCTGCTTGTGGCTGTCACTAAACACCGACGAGAAGATGCCGATCTTCAGCAGCTTATGATTGAAGTCATCACAGATAGAACCTGAGCCACCGCACCCGGCAATAACTATGCGTGCGCTTTCTGGTTTATTAATAAACAGATACGCCACTGCTTTTATCACGGCACTATTAATCACGCTCAGGGAATCCTGCAGTGCCAGCACCGAATTTAAAAAGGTGCTTTCAATCACCTGCTCGACATATTTTTCTGAATCGGGGATTACCGGAATATCGATGATATCTTCCTGCGTGCTGACTTGCCGGGCAATATTGATTTTCAGATCGTGAAAACCGGTAAAACCGAGTTTCTTCGATACTTTAGTAATGCTCGAGACGCTAACATTCAGATAATTCGCAATATCAGTGATGCACATTTTAGATAAAGACTGCGGATTGTCGTCAATAAAACGTGCAATTGAACGTTCCTTTTTTCCCAGCTCAGGCGCAAGGGTGCGAGCCAGCAGAAATATCTCATTGCCTTTAAGTCGATTATGCATTTTGCGCGCTCATTAAAAACGTTGCCGCTAAGCTAGCATGGCAGTTAGGGGAAAAGTGTTAACTGGATCACACGCTGTAAAACGTTTTACTGATGCATTTTACTGACAGTAAAATAAAAGCATCGTTATTGCGATTGTTATTTCATTAACAGTAAAATAGCTATTTAACTTATTGTATTGCAATGATTTTACTCGCAGTAAAATTTTTACTATTATAAATCTACCGTTTATTTTATTAGCGGTAGTATTTAGCTGATCGCATTTACCTGATGAATATTCTCATTTATAAGAACATGGAAATCCCATTAAAGGTAATTTAAAAAATGAAATTCTCATCACGTATAAATTCATTTCGCTCCAGAGCCGATCTGTTTGCGGCGAAGAACAATATGGATACTTGCGATCTTATTACGCGTATGGGTAGCGTTGCGGGCTTGACGCATATTGAGCTGAATTATCCGGAACACTTTATTGGTCAGGATAAAGCGCTGATTAAACAGACCATCGCCGATAACAATTTGCAGGTGGGCGGCATCGCACTGCGTTATAACAAAGAGTTCATCGAGGGTGAATTCACCAATCCGGATGCCGCACTGCGAAAAAAAGCGATTGAAATTACCCTTGAAGCCGCAGAGATGTGCAAATACCTTGGCGGTAATACCGTCACGCTGTGGTTTGGCTACGATGGCTACGATTATCCGTTCCAGCAGGATTATTTCCGCGCCTATGAGTGGCTGGTCAGCGCATTACAGACCGTGACCCAGGCACACGCGGATATGCAATTCAGTTTTGAATATAAGCCGTATGAACCGCGCACCTTCTCCTTTATTGGTGATGTCTCTTCAACGCTGATGCTGATTGATGATGTAGGCTCCGACAATCTCGGTATTACCCTCGATTTCTGTCACATGATCATGAAGAAAGAGAATCCCGCTTTCTCACTGTTCCAGTCGGCACGCAAAAACCGTCTGGTGGGCTTCCACCTGAATGATGGTTATGGTCATTTTGATGATGGATTGATGCTGGGTTCCGTGCACCTGATGCAGACGCTTGAATACATCTATTACGCAAAACGCGTTAACTTCAGCGGCCTGATCTATTTCGATACCTTCCCAAGCCGTGAAGATCCGGTTGCCGAATGCGCGCAAAACATTCGCATGTATAAAGCGCTCTCTAGCTTTATTGATCGCCTGAGCATTGATGAAATCGATCAGCTGATTAAAAGCCAGGATGCGCTGAAAGTGCAGGGCATGCTGATGAAAATCATCGCTGAATAAAAACAAAATCAAAACTTACCTCTATTAACTACCACCAGTCAGTGTCTGACACGGGGGAAACTATGTTCGACAAAATAGGTTTGCCTAAAAACTTGCTTTGGGGCTATATCGGCCTCGCGATATTCATGATCGGCGATGGTGTAGAACAAGCGTGGATTGCCATCTGGCTGGTGGATAAAGGGCTGTCTGTCGCGCAAGCCTCTTATCTGATCACCGCATACGGTGTCACCGTGACGCTGGCGGCCTGGGTGACCGGCGTACTGGTGCAAACCCTCGGCCCGCGCAAAGTGATGCTGTATGGGTTGATCACCTTTGTTATCGGCAGTATCGGGTTTATCGGCGTTGGCCTCAAGACCATGCACATGGCCTGGATGCTGCCGTTTTATGCCATTCGCGGCATCGGTTATCCACTGTTTGCCTACTCGTTTCTCATCTGGATTAACTACAGCACGCCGGTGGAGCGCCGTTCTACCGCAGTGGGTTGGTTCTGGTTTACCTTCTCGCTGGGTTTGAGCGTCATCGGTCCGTTCTTCTCCTCGCTGGCATTGCCGGTGATGGGCGAAATTCATGTGCTGTGGGTCGGCATGGTATTTGTGGTCGTCGGCTCCGTGTTAGGCATTTGGGTGAACCGCGACGTGGTACCGGCATCTGAAATTCATCCTTTCAGCGCGGCGGAGTTAATTAAAGGCATCACCATTCTGCAGCGTCCGGTGATTGCGATGGGATTGGTGGTGAAATCGGTAAACGGCATCGCCCAATATGGCCTGGCGACCTTCCTGCCGCTCTATCTGATCAGTTTCGGCTACAGTAAAACCGAATGGCTGCATATGTGGTCGGCGGTGTTCCTGGTGGCGATTTTCGCCAATCTGTTCTTTGGCTTCTTTGGCGATAAGTTTGGCTGGCGAACCACTATCATGTGGGTCGGTGGCTTTGGCTATGCCGCGGTGCTGATTTTGGTCTGGGCCGTGCCGCAGCTGCTGGGCCATAACTTCTATGTGATGGCATTGGTGCTGTGCCTGTGCGGTATTACCATGGCCGGTTATGTGCCGCTGTCGGCGCTGTTCCCGTTGCTGGCCCCGGACAGCAAAGGCGCGGCCATGTCGGTGCTGAATCTGGGCGCAGGTCTCGGGGCATTTATCGCACCTGCCATCACCGCGCTGTTCTACTCATCGCTGGGTGCGGGCGGGGTGCTGGGAATTTATGCCGGGCTTTATGTTCTGAGCGGGGTGTTGACGCCATTCCTGAAAACGCCTGAAGAGCTGGATGCGCGAGTGGCGATGACGGACAAAGCGGCCTGAAAGACGTGAGATTTTGGTTATAAAAAAAGCCCAGTTAATTAACTGGGCTTTTTATTGCGATTAAGAGATTAGACGTTGAACGATGGTTTTTAATTTAACTTATTGAAATGCATGATTTATTTTAATTTATCGCGATTTTATACTCACAATTGTACTCATTTGTTGTGATGCTTCATTGTTACTGTGCAACTACCATACGAATAGATGAAATGAAGTTTTGTAACACTTGATTAGCTCGCTTCTTCATCTTTCCTGATGCTCTGGCGGCAAAAATGCACCAAATTAACATTTTTCATTGGTACAATTGGACAACTTGTCTCTGGCTTCGGCCAAACTTCATTTGTTATCCCTGAACGCCATATCAGGGACGTAAAAGTTATCAGGAATCATATGTTAACAGGTAATCTACGCAACCAAGTCGATGAGATCTGGACTTCCTTCTGGACCGGCGGAATCGCTAACCCCACTTCGGTTATCGAACAATTCACCTATCTGCTGTTTATACGACGTCTGGATGAGCTTGAGATGCAGCGTGAGAATCAGGCGTTGTTGCGTAACAGCGATCTGCAAAACGCGCTCTTTCCGCCTGACAAACAACACTACCGTTGGAACAAATTCAAGAACATTGACCCTGAGGAAATGTTTGAGCTTGTAAAGGACAAAGTTTTCCCGTTTATCAAGGCTATCCACGGTCAGCAAAGCGCATTCTCTCGCCATATGAAAGACGCCATCTTCATGATCCCGAGCGCCCCAATGCTCGATAAAGTGGTGAATCTGATAGACAAACTGGAAATGGACGATCGGGATACCAAAGGCGATCTCTACGAATACATGTTGAGTAAGTTGGGATCAGCAGGGACCAACGGCCAATTCCGTACCCCGCGACATATCATCAAAATGATGGTGAATATGACCGAGCCAAAACTTGATGGCGACAGCAGCGATGTGATTTGTGACCCTGCCTCTGGTACCTGTGGCTTCCTGATGGCCGCGGAAGAATATGTGCGCACACACCATAAAACCGCGCTAATGAAGCCAGAAAATAGTGCTCATTTCCATAACGTGATGTTCAATGCTTACGATTTTGATCAGTCGATGCTGCGCATCGGCGCCATGAACATGATGCAGCATGGCGTGGACAACCCTGTTGTGGAATATCGCGACAGCCTGATGGATTACGGCGAAGAGAACATCAAAGACAAATTCACTCTGGTCCTGGCTAACCCGCCGTTTAAGGGTAGCGTGGCCTACGATGAACTGTCGCCAGATTTGCTGACCGCACTGGGCAAATCGCCGAAAAAAGCCGAAAAGAAAGTCGTTAAGACAGAAGACGGCGAAGAGAAGAAGAAAAAAGACCCAACCGAGAAAACCGAGCTGTTGTTCCTGGCGCTGATCCTGCGCATGCTGCAGCCGGGTGGTCGTGCAGCCGTGATTGTGCCGGACGGTGTATTGTTTGGTTCGACAAAATCGCACCGTGAAATTCGTAAGACCTTGGTAGAAAAGCATAAGCTGGATGCGGTGGTTTCCCTGCCTTCTGGCGTATTTAAACCTTACGCAGGTGTTTCCACCGCCATTCTTTTCTTCACCAAAACCAACAGCGGCGGGACGAATGATGTGTGGTTTTATGATATGCAGGCAGATGGCTTCTCGCTGGACGATAAGCGTACTCCGCTGATTAAAGATCTGATACTGACCACCGAAGCTGATGCTGTTGATGAGCAGGCTGCGGAAGGGGTGCAGGCTCCTTCAGAATTACCGAATCACAAATTCAGCAATATCCCGGATGTACTGTGGCGCTGGCAAAATGTGCATAAAGAGATCGGCCGTAAGCGCACTGATCAAAGCTTCTTTGTCCCAAAAAGTGAGATTGTAGAGAAAGAGTACGATCTCAGCATCAACCGTTATAAAGAGACGGTATATGAGGAAGTTAAGTACGAATCTCCAGAAGTGATTTTACAGCGGATTAAAGAACTGCAAAAAGCGATGGAGCAGGGGATTGCAGATTTGGAGAAGATGCTGTGAGTTGGCCGATGGTGAAGTTATCACAGGTTTGTTCCGTTTTGTCAGGATTTGCATTTAAATCAAATTATTTTGGCGATTCTGGAATTCCACTTGTCCGAATTCGTGATGTCATGAGAGGTTTCTCAGAAACATACTATTCCGGTGAGTATGATGAGCAATTCGTTGTTAACAATAATGATATTCTGATTGGTATGGATGGTGATTTTAATATTGCGAAGTGGGCTGGAGGCGAAGCGTTATTAAACCAGCGGGTGTGTAAAATAGCTCCAGTTCCATCCATCGTAGATGCGGATTATCTATATTACTTTCTACCTTTAAAACTCAAAGAGATTTGGGACGAGACTGCTTTTGTTACAGTAAAACATTTGTCAGTTAAAAAAATTAATGACATAGAGATTCCTCTACCAAAGCTAAGTATACAGAAGGAGATCTCTGCAATGCTACGAGCATCAGATAGCCTCCGAAATCAATCGATAAAAATGGAGTCTGAACTCAATGCACTGGCGCAAGCTGTGTTTTTGGAGATGTTTGGCGATCCTATTAGTAATCCACTAGCTTGGTCTAAAGTTTCTCTTGATGAAATCGCTCAAGTTCAAGGTGGACTCCAAGTTACAGGTAAACGCTCGTCCTTACCGGTCACGGTTGATTACCTACGTGTGGCCAATGTTCACAAGAATGAATTAAAACTTGATCAAATTAAAACTATTCAAGTTACTCAGAGCGAGCTTGATAGAACCTGTTTGAAAATAGGGGATATGCTAGTGGTAGAGGGCCATGGGAATAAAGATGAGATCGGTCGTACTGCAGTATGGGATGGTAGTATTGAATATTGCACCCACCAAAATCATCTGATCAGAGTTCGTTTTGATGAGTCAGTAGCTGTTCCTGAATTTATTAGTCGTTTTTTGAATTCAGATGGTGGGCGCTATCAGATAAATAAAATATGCAACACAACATCAGGCTTGAATACCATATCGGCAAACAGTGTTCGTTCACTTAAAGTTCCATTGCCTCCAATTCATCTGCAGCGTAAATTTATATCTTTTCTTAACGCTTTAAAATTGCAAGAAAGTAAAAATTTGGAAATCAAAGAATATATCAAGACTATTTTTGAAGCATTGATGCAACGTAGCTTCTCCGGAAAACTGAATCTCAATAAAGTGGCTTGACAAGTAAGGATACCCAATGTCGAATTTTGCTTTCATAAGTGAGTGGTCAGAAATTCAGCTAAATGCTCAGCAGGCGGAGAAAATGCTGAACAGCGATCCGCGTACTTGCTGTTTTTATAGTCGCTACACGCTGGAGCGGGCTGTTCACTGGATGTATGAATTCGACAGAGGGTTGCAAAAACCTAAATATGACACCAGTCTTAACACGCTGATTAACCAGTCTGATTTTCGCGACCAGGTGGGATCCAGTGTCTTTCCTAAAATTAAAGCGATTCAAAAGTCGGGTAATAATGCGGTACACAGCGCCACGAAAGTGAGTGCCGCTGTCGCCACGCAAACCCTGAAAGAGTTGCACCATGTGCTTTACTGGCTCTATCGCACTTATACCGCACATCAACCTGTCAGCAATCAGGTTTTTGATCTTAAAAATGTTCCGCAAACGGTCCATGTTGATGCCGGGCTGATTACCCGCAGCGCACAAAAGCTCAAAGAGTTACAACAGCAGCTTGAAGAGCGCGATAGTCAGCAGGAGCGTGAAGAGGAAAAACGCGAGAGGGAAAACGCAACGCTTCGCCAGGAGCTAGAGCAGCTAAAAGCGCGGGTTGCTAAGCGTAAGCTACAAAACGTTGAGATCAAGGACAGCCATAATTACAACGAAGCTGAAACCCGGCACTTTATCATCGACCAGTACCTGAAAGAGATGGGATGGTTACTGGATGACGGCCGCGACCGTGAATATCCGGTTACGGGAATGCCTCTTTCCAGCCAGAATCCGCAGGGAAATGGTTTTGTTGATTATGTTCTCTGGGGAGAAGACGGCAAGCCGCTGGCGGTCGTTGAGGCTAAACGTACTACAATGGATGTGCAGCAGGGGAAACGCCAGGCTGAACTTTATGCTGATTGCCTGCAGCAGGACTCCCGGTTTGGCGGCCGCCGCCCGTTAATCTATTTCACCAATGGCTATGAGATCTTCTTTTGGGACGATCTGAACTATGTGCCGCGAAAAGTGCAGGGTTTTTTATCCAGAGATGAAATGCAGCGTCTGATCGATCGTCGCGAGTTGGCACAAAATCTGAATAATGTCGAGATCGACACGAGTATTGCTGGTCATAAACGCCCCTATCAACAGCAGGCTATTCGGGCTGTATGTGAACAATTTGACCAGCAGCGTCGGCGCAAAGCGCTGTTAGTGATGGCTACTGGGACAGGGAAAACCCGAACGATTATCGGCCTGCTAGACCTCTTAATGCGCGCAGGTTGGGTAAAGAACGCATTATTTCTCGCTGATCGTAATGCACTGGTGACACAGGCTAAAAAAGAATTCTCAAAGCTGTTGCCGAAATGCTCACCAGAGATTCTGAGTGGGGCAACAAGTACGCTGAAAGGGCGGTTGTACCTGTCGACTTATCCCACCATGATGAACTTGCTTAGTGCGCCGCCGGACAGTCGGTTATTCAGCGTAGGGCATTTTGATTTAGTGATTGTCGATGAAGCACACCGCTCGGTTTATAAGAAATACGGCTATATCTTCGACTATTTTGATTCCCTGCTGGTGGGCCTGACCGCGACGCCTAAAGCCGATCTCGATAAAAACACTTACGACGTATTTCAGTTGCCTGACGATGACCCGACCTTTGCCTATGAGCTTCAGGAGGCGATTGATGACGGCTATCTTGTTCCTCCCCGTGACGTTCGTGTTGAACTGGGATTTGTTCGCCAGGGGATCAAATACAGTGAATTAAGCAAAGATGAGCAGGAAGAGTGGGAAAGTAGTGAAGAGCTGGCTGAGCGGGATGAGGTGCTGCCTTCGGAAATTAACGAATTTTTGTTTAATAAACCCACTGTCACGGCGGCACTCAAAACCCTGATGGAAAGAGGGATTAAAGTTGCAGGTGGCGATAGATTGGCGAAGACGATTATTTTTGCAGCAAATAATCGTCATGCGCAATTTATCAATGAGGTGTTCGATGACAATTTCCCAAAATTTAAAGGGAAATTTGCTCGCACGGTAACTTATAAAGAAAAATATGCCGAAAGCCTTATTGAAGAATTTAAAGGCGAGCGTGACCCAGTTGATCCCAATACGCCAATGACGCTGGCTATTTCTGTCGATATGCTTGATACCGGTGTGGACGTTCCTGAAGTAGCCAACCTGGTGTTCTTTAAGGTCGTCAAATCTAAAGTGAAGTTCATGCAAATGCTGGGGCGTGGTACCCGACTGTGCGAGAAATTATTCGGCCCCGTGACCCCGGATGATGACAAAACAGAATTTAAAGTCTTCGATATCTGCCAGAATTTTGAGTATTTCGAAATGAATCCACAGGGAGCCTCAGATTCTGCGGGTAAGTCGCTGTCACAGTCGTTATTTGAGAATCGCCTGATGCTGACTCAGGTGCTAAAAGATCACGAGGAAAGCGGTGATTATGGCGGGGCCCTCAGGCAATATTTGCTGACAATGCTTCACCATCGTGTGGCTGGTATGAGCCTGGATAATTTTATTGTCCGCCCTAACCGTAAGCTGGTTGAGAAGTATCAGAAAGCCTTAATTTGGCAGGATTTGACTGATGAACACCTTGGCGAACTGATTAGTCAAATATCTCGGCTACCAAGTGCAGCGGAACCGTTTGATGAACAAGAGCAGGAAGAAGAGTTGGCGTTGCGTTTCGATCAGTTAATTTTGACGATGCAACTGGCCTTACTTGAGCGTAGAGGCGTTAGCGATACTCAGCAGGACAGATTGCTACAGATTGCACAGAAGTTGAAAAGTAAGGCCAGCATTCCACTGGTTGAAGTGCAAATCGAATGGATCGAGTATGTGCTGAGTAAACAGTTCTGGCAGGAACTTTCACTTGAAGATCTTGAGAAGACTCGTCTGCGTCTGCGTTTGTTGCTCCGGTTTATCGATAAAGATAGCACAGGTGTGGTCTATACCAATTTTCAGGATGAGGTCCTCTCTGTGTATGAGAATGAATCGTCCTATACCTTTACATATGGCGATGCACTGATACTTTACAGGAAACGTGTTGAGTCCTGGGTGAGGGAAAACCAGCAAGACCTCACCATCCAGAGACTACGTCGTGGGCAACACATCACCAAACTCGATCTTGAGCTACTAGATCAAAAGCTGTTTGAAGCGAGCGGAATCGAGAATACTGAGACTTACCAACAATCCATTCATCCCGATAAGCCTTTGGGTATTTTTATTCGTGAACTAGTTGGGCTTGATCGTCATGCTGCCAAAGCCGCATTTGCCGATTATCTTGATGAAACTCGTTTTGATAGCCAACAGATTCATTTCGTCAACACCATCATAGAATGGTTGACGGAAAACGGTACGATGAGTCCGGAACGACTGGCCCAGCCTCCATTCACCGATGAGCATTTTAAGGGCGTGTTTGGAATATTTGATGTTCCAAAAGCTATGGTGTTACGCGACAGACTCATCAGCATTGAGCGGAGTGCAGTTGGCCAAATTTAGTAAACTACTACAAAGCTTGTTCACGGCACTGGTGTTATTTGTTTGTTGTCCGATCAGCGTTAGCGATTAGGTTGCCTGTCCTGCCTGTTTCTGGTTATTCTTTTATTAAGAGCGTACAGACACATAAGGACTAAAAGCGTCATGGTGAATTATTACTGCAACTGTGAAGTGCATAAGAGGGAATATGTTTGGCAATCTCTTTAGAAATATGTCTTTTGGCGAAATGCCCGCCGAAAAGCTCCATACAATAAAGCCCTGTACCAAAATTACCACATTTGACGATGCCCACTCTGAATGCGTCACAATCGAAGCCGCGTCAACGGTATGCCCTGACAACAACACATTACCTGCGGATCTGATCGTCTTTCTCCCCCTCAGAAAATACACATTCACCCTAAAACATCAACTGCTTTCGGGGCTGGGAAAAGTGTCACAATTTGTACTTAAGGCACTATCTAAGGAAGGATTCGGGCTGGAGGATATTGAGCGTATTACAGGTCTGACGGAAGAACATTTGACGCCAATTTTGAGTCGACTGGCCGGTTTGGGCTGGTACGAACCCGCGCGCAGGGAATTAACTCCTCAGGGATATGAAATGGCAAAGGCGGCCGGATTGACCGGGCGTCGTTTCTCCCTGTGGATCGATGGACTGGATAACAGAAACTCCCCCTTAATCCTCATTTCCGCTAACCAGATTGTACAACCGGAGGATGACAGACACGGGATTCGATTACCTGAATTTGAATGTGACTGGAATATACTTGAAGTTCTACAGCAGCAGAGGTTATCGCGGAGACTGAGCGCCTATAAGGACAACGAAGGGGATCTCATGCCGCTGCTGTTGCTGCTTTGTGATGAAGCAGAACATGCTGCGCTGCAGCAGCAGAAGCTGGCCTGGGATTTCGAGCTGGAACTTGATCGCGAGTTATCCCAGCCGAGCTATATCGAACTCATGCTTGCGCAGGGGCTTGATACCGGTAATGACAGCGGTAAGCAGCTGGTCTTCTACGCCCCCGTTTTACATTACAGTGCGACCTACAGTGTACCGCCGTTGTTGATGGATGAGATTGCTCATCCTGCGCCTCAGTTGTTTAGTTATTGCTTACTGTCTGGCGTATCCTTGCAGACAGAAACCCTTTATGAACAGGTCAGCTCATGGCCGGAGAGCTTAAATATTCCCCTAGCCACACTGATGGAAAAACTGACGATGGATATGCCCACTGACAGTGCGTTTCTGAGTAAAGAGGTTATTGTGACCAAGGCAAGCAGAAAAATAGCGCTGAGTTATTCGGTGCTTTCGCAGTTGGTTGCTAAAAATATAGAGACACCGCTGCCACAAGGAATGACGTAATGAGGACCGTCCCGTTGTTCGATTCAGTGGTTGAGTCGTTTTTCTCTGATCGGCAGGCGCGAACTTTTCGTTCGGGAAAGGTGTTGTATCAACTGTTTCGGTTCGCGGGGAAGGGCGTAAATCCAGCCGCAGTCTGGCTGGATGCCGGCGTTGCGGTGATAGATTGTATTAATGCATTTCTTCGATACCGACAGGCCCTGGAGATTACCGAGCAACTGCTAGCGCAAAAGCATGCGCTGGAAGTACAGATCCAAAATCTTAATAAGAAATTTGAGGTAGAGCAGGAGTTGATGAATGTCGATCAGCAACACCGCATACAGCTGCTCGATAATCTTCTCAAAAATGATCAACAGGCAACAATACGGTTATTAAAAGCGATACGCGCCAACAGGCAAAACCTGGATGCGCTTCTTGCGCAACTCAACACGCTACGTAAGCAACCCACATACCGGACACCAGAGTTTAGCGCGCTGGTAAAGGCCACGGATACGTTTATGCAAGCCCAGCTTGCCTGTCTGGTCGCCGCCTTTGATGGGCCGATGACCGATAATCGTGAGAACAGATAAAATGAAAACCCCCTCTAAAGTTTCGAAAAGCCCGTCAACCAGCAAAGGTCCAAAAGAGTCGGGATTGACCGGCGCGCAGTATGTCGCGGTGGCGAAATCTACCGCACAGTTAGGGTCATCTATCGCGGATTACGCTGCTGAGGCTGAGCGAACCGAGCAGGTTAAAGCACAAAGCTTACGTGATATGCATGTGTCAAATAATGACGTTCAAATCGCGCATTACAAATTGACGGAACGTAAAGACGAACTGAGCGTAGAGCGGATGAAAGAGGAAAATGCGCGCCAGGCTGCGGATAACAGCCATCAGAGATGGATGACAAGCCATGAATCGCGAGAAGAGACGGCAAAAATCCTGCGAGAAAAACTCAAGCAAGGCATCATTACGGAACAAGAACTGCTGATACTGCAGAATCTTTATGCACCAGCCAGTGACAAGTAACGGCGGGACAGACTGAGTGAATCCATTATTTATCGTTGCTGGCATTGCCATTGCCGCAGGCACGGCGGCCTGGCTATTCGATAGTGCCACGGAAGACGAAGAGCGTAGACATGAGCAGCTTCGGGAGCAAATTAACGAACTTAATGCGCAGTTAGGTGAGTTCGATATAAAGCTTGAGACTCTGCAACAAGAGCACCTGAAAAAAGCCCTTAGCGAACTGCTGGCGAAACTTTCCCGGCATCACCGTACGCTTTACAATAAAATCGATCCGATCGAAAAAGAGCTCAAAACATTACCGAAAAATATTCATACAGAATTAGAAAACGAAACGCTTAGCCCTTACAGAAGACGCGCGTTGCAGCAAAATTTCTGCAAAGTGGAAGATGCGCAAGCGCGTCTTGAAGCTTACAAAGCATATTTGTTCTGGTACGAACAACGATTATCTGATTATGGGCAGAAAACAACTGGTCACCTTTCTGCCGAACAACTCAGTGCCATTCTCGGTGAATTACAGCCGCCTTCACCAACCCTTCCCGCCGAATGGCTTTACCCTGGAAAGGTTGTTTTGGTTGAGCACCATGAAATCGACAGGGATCTAACGTTTAATAGTCGCCTTCATTTGACCAGTAATTTTGGTTTACAAGGTCGCAGTAATAATTTCCAAAAAAGTCTATTTTTCAATTATCACAATCAAGAAGCGATACCACTGCAGATTGTTCATGAGAGCGTGGGCAAACGCGGTCATCGCATTTATTACGGCTGCGTGGCCCGTGGTATCGCATATGTCGACGGTATTATGTCCTCGGCACCGCTTGAGTTTGAAATTGAGTGGGGTAATCGGCAGGGATATTTCGCGCATTCGATGGGGAAAACAATAAAGGCATTTCTGCCTCGACAGTTGACGACAAATCCACTTATTAATCTGGTGCCGGGGCAAAAAATCGAGGCCTGGGCGGATTTATTTAACCTAAAACTGGATGCGACACCTGGTACTAAGACGCAAAAGAAAACTATTCAAGTCAGTATGCTCGGCAATACATCGCCGGGTTCAGTAGAAGAATGTCAGCTTTATCTATATTTCCAGCCAAACCAATTTGAAGCGAAGTGGGGAGAATCACTTTACGCGAATGATCCTACGCCATGGCATCTGGTGGATACGGGCGATTTAAGCCTGTCCATTGCGCGTCATAATATTTGCTGCCGCTGTGATATCGATATTGAAAATGCCTGCCTGCGCGTCACACAAATCCGCGAGTACACCGATCTTGCAGAAGGTTATGTCCTTCCTTTTACGTTGATACCCGCTGATGCGCGTCTTGAGGCGCAATCATTACGTAGCCCCGATGCTCTGGACGCACTGATTAGCTTTGTTAATCATATTGCCAGCAGCGCCGCAAATCTGTCTGCACGGCTCGCACAAAGCCAACTGCTTCACCAGTGGGGCGATGTCCTACGTTACCAGCAACAACAAAATGAATTCCATATCAAGGGTAAGCTGGGCGATTTCGCGACCGAAGGCCATGAAGTGGTTATGGCTTACAATGTGGCGGCGAAAGAGCTAGGTTTTTTGGACTTTATGGATAAATTTAAAGAGATACAACGCTCAGGGTTTATTCCTCATTGTCGGCTAACTTACTGGGGGGACAAAGGCGAGGGAGAATTTGGCTGGATTGAACCTATCCCGCTTAATCAGCGCAAACGTCTTAACGTTCAGGAGGAAAACCAGCAGTTAACCCTTCGCTTACCGATATTGAATGCGAAAGCGATGCTTGCAGCCTGTGAGGATGCGCCTGAAAATACGCCGCTGTGTTTGAGTCTCTATGTCTACGATGATTCGCTCAAGCGGCAAAGTGATGCACTTGAAGCTTTTCGTTACGACGCGCTGGTTGAACCCCGTCTTAAAGATATTTTACTGGCCCCGTCTTTATATCGTTCGGAGCAGGATCCTTGGTGGGTCGCCCGTTTCAATTCAGGAATTGAGTGGCAAAACCCGCTTCTCACATCAGCGCAGCAAGATGTGATTAAAAAATTGCTTTGCGAGAAGTATCTCTCGTTGGTTCAGGGGCCTCCGGGCACGGCCAAAACCACCTGTATTGTTGAGCTGCTTCATCAAATCTTCTCTTACCGCGCGGATACTCGTGTGCTTTTAGTTTCGCAACAGCATGTCGCGGTAGACAATGCGCTTGAGCGATTTGTTGCTTCACATGCAAGGGAGCTGGCAGATCGTGATGTGCGCTTATTGCGTATTGGTCCAGAAAACAAAATTGATGGCAAACTGCGTGAATTTACACTGCAACAGCAACAGATTGAATTCGTAAAAAAGAGCCGTATTGTCGCGACACAGGCCGCCTGTAGTGCCGATAAGGACGAGGCGGCGCTGGCCAGTCAATGGCTTTATGACGTACTCGGCCCTGAACAGAGCGAAGGGAATACAAAATATGATCAAGAGCTGATCTGGATGCTACTTTCCAGTAATAACCTGGTTGGTGCAACGTGCGTAGGTCTGGCCTCACGCAAACAGAGTATTGACCAATTACGTTTTGATGTGGTGATCATCGATGAAGCGGGGCGTTCAACCGTACCCGAACTGCTTATCCCTATATTAAGGGCAAAAAAAGTGGTGCTCATTGGCGATCATTTTCAGTTGCCACCAAGCATTGCACCTTTACTCCAGACCGATGAGGCGAATGAAGAATTGCCTTTCTTGGAAGCCTGTTTTCTGGAAACTAGCTTTTTTGAAACCCTTTACAATAAACTCCCGCCGGAATCAAAATGTTTTTTAAGCGAGCAGTTCCGAATGCCGGGGCCAATAGGCAACCTCGTTGCGACGTTGTTCTACAGCCCTGATGGCAAAAGAATGCTCTATAACGGGCGTCATATCGAACCGACTCATTTTATCCATCCAGTTTCCTTGATGTGGAAAGATATCCAGGGTCATGAAGTACAAGAAGGCACGAGTAAAAAAAATGTCCAGGAAGCAAAATCAATCGTCACTTTCCTAGTTAATCTTGCCGGGAAAATACAAGGTTTTAGTAAAGAGGTCGCGGTCATTACGCCTTATGGCGCACAAAAGCGTTTGTTGAGAAGATTAATTGCAGAACATTGCTCGGAGTCGAGAGGAGATTATCAACTGGGTAAGCTAAAAATTCGAATTAATACGGTAGATAGCTTTCAGGGGAGCGAAGCGGATATTGTCCTGTATTCCGTGGTGCGCACTCGTGGAAATTTACGCTTCATTCTCGACTGGAAACGTTTGAATGTCGCCTGCTCACGGGCAAGGGAAAATCTGATCTTTTTCGGTGATTTAAATTTCTTAAAGTCGAAAAAAAGAAACGCCAACGGACGAAACCTTTTTGCCGAGGTGATAGAGCAGATTCCAACAGGAGGGATCGTATTGGCTCCACGTTTTGCTAAATCAGCCAGTAAAGAGAACGCTGTCAGAATTATTCCTCGTAAGCATGTATGACGAAGGTTTTGGGATGCTTTTGTAAAGGGGGTCATTATGGGAAAATGAAACCATTTCTGCACCGAAATAATCTGGCCAAAAAATAGAAATTTTTAATTCGTAGCTACAGGTACAGCTTGCGCCCTGCAATATGGTGAAGTTTTGTGAGTTCTGAGCGTATCTCGGGCTGTTAGAGAGCGCAAAGCGGATTTACTTGTGCCAAGCTAGTATAGCTTATCATGCAGACCTACCTCGCGTAGATTTTCAGCCATTCAGATAATGCACTCGGTTTATCCGAGTGCATTATTAACGTATTACATTTATTTAGTTATGGTATGCGGGCCAGTTTGGAAAAAGGTGATGGAAAAACTATAAACCATAAACGTTTATATAAAACTGGCCGTTGCCTTCATCAGTCTTTTGAATTCGATAAGTGATGGGGATATCTTGCTTTAAATCTGGCTTAGTGAATGTCAGATCCGCCGCACACTGGTACACATCTAGCTTTGATTCGTGACTCAGTGTTCTTACGTTGTTTACGGAAATTGATACGTCCGCATCAAGTTTTAGTGATTTTTCGATCTCCTTACGGGATATATCAATAACTAAATTCTTTGCATCGGTACTGCTGCATTTAGGTGTATCTTCGTTACACCCAGAGAGGATAAATGCAACAATCAAAGTGATGAAAATTTTTAACATGTGTTTTTCTCTTGTGTTTTTAATTAAGGTTAGTTTTTTGAATTTCTTATTTTCTCAAGAATCTTAGCGGCGCAGTTGTAACCTATTCTGAAATGATGCTGTACAGTACTTACCTTGACGACCTTTAACCCTTCATTAAAAATTAATTCAAGGGTCTTTTAATGCAGGACATCGCTGGGTGCATCATTTTCGTTCTTTATAACTTCATCAATATTGATTTTGTCAAAGGATATATTCTGACTGTCTTTCATTTTGGTTTATACACCCCATCCATAGTGCCTGTCGCTGAACTCCCGCAGTAATCCTCGCACCCTTTAGTCATAACTGTCGCTCCTCCCGTCGATAATTCACTGATAATAGCTACACACTGGCTTGACGAATCGTTCCAAAGCCAGCGTTTTCTCTGCCCCGTGCTAGCTGAAATTGCACTTGCATTCCCTTCCATGTTGCATACACCTGAGCCATCCGATGTTGATGAGTTAATTGAAAACTCGGCTGACGCTTTATGATTCGTTATTTCCAGATATCCATTCTTTTTAATGTATTCCGCAGCGTTAACCAGTGTAAATGTGCTCAATAGCAGGGTGGCTAAAATGACTCTTTTCATTGTTTTTCCTTGTCAATTAATACGAATATTTTTGGTGATTTTACTGAATGTCAGCGGTCTGCGTTTTTCTACATAAAAATAGGCGACATTAAACGCTGACTTTTTGTGATTGCCACGACCGAGAGAAGGCCAGTCGTGAAAAGCCTCAATCTGAGCTTCCGAGTAGGGAGTGATAGAGAAATCGAACAGGACAAGCAGGGCTTTACCGTCGTGCTTCATTAATTTCTTCACCTCAGTGCTATTGACGGTTGCGGAGACATTGGACCGAGCGGCTGTTGGCTTACGGACGGCAAACTCAACGGCCACATCGTCAATGACAAAATCAATGAAGCCATGACCGGATACCGATCCCGGTAGTTTGCTTTTTACTTCCGGCGAGACGTTATCCGCAAACCAGCCCAGTAAATAGCAACGTACTAATGGCAGTAGTTCACGCTCGCTACATTCATTCAGACGCAATGTTTTGACAAATTCGCGCCGGTAAAGGGAGCTGAAAAAGTATTCAAAGCAGTCTGTTATTTCACTAATGCTGGTTGCCACAATGCTCTCCCTGACCAGCCACCTATCAACACGTGGGGTGACAAGCCGCGTTTAAGACCTGATTAGCCAATTTTCTTTCTGTAACAGGTCTATAAATGGAATTTATAGTGATTTTATGTCCATTAGTGATGTTCATGCAAGAGTAAAAAGGCCCCAGACTTCCTTTTATGGACGTTCTGGAGATTATGTAATGGTTAAGCTCGTGGCAGACTCAGCGGATAAGCTGGTAGGACAGCGTATTCAGGCAAGACGTAAGGAGGTAGGATTAACCGCAGCTGAGCTGGCGGAGTCTATAGATATTTCGCAGCAACAACTTTCTCGCTATGAGCGCGGGACAAATAAGATCAATATTGCTCATTTGATCACAATTGCGGTTGCTTTAAAGACACCGATAAGTTGGTTCTTTATTGACTGTATGGATGATTTCAACTTTGATGTCATGCAACCAAATTATGTGACAGGCCATGATATGGAACTAAAGCAACGACTCGATCAAGTTTGGATGAAACTCGATCATGATAAAAAGAAAAGTTTGATTTTATTCCTTGATGAATTCACAAAGTAAAATTAGTTCCCAAGTGAAACTATTTGCTCTTGATGTATATTCCTGGTAAAATGTCATTACTGGATAGTGTAATATTACTCAGTCACTGATACACCAAACTAATAACTAATGTGTCACTTCATTCTATACCCCTTCTGTTGGGAGGACGCTTATCATCTAAGCGTTCAAAATGGGGATAGTGGATTGCAATATAGTTATTAACCCAATATATATTTACCGGAATAAACACGCATGAATATTATCCGTCAGGAAGGACTTTCTCTGCCCGTAAGTCAGGATTTAATTAATGTTATATTTTATGAAATATCCAGGAGGCCACCCGTCAGTCCCAATGTTCGGGCAGTCACTTTATTATTCAAAGATGTCAATTACAGTGCTGAAAGCGGTGGTTACCATCCTGTAGAGATAAGACTGACGTCCAGAAACGATGAATGGTATTTCGATTACATCGCCGACTTAAAATATATGGGGCTATACCCTGAGCTTGAAAAAGATATTGATTTTAGCTGGAGCCAGCGTTATGTATTCCAGTCTTTTGTTGGTGATTTACATCCAGGAGAAGGGCGCGACATTTTTGAGCTATGGCAGCGTAACTTTGTCCACTATCACTTTCTGAAGGTCTACTCTCTCACCCTCAGTTGGGAAAGCTAATCTCACCACACTGATTAATCATTAAATACAACGGAGAAATTATCTGTGACTGCAAACAGAGGGATACGTGCGTCTCAACAGGGAGAACTGGACAGTCTTTGCGGCGCATATTGCTTGATTAATATGTTGAGCTGGTTATACGACGGGAAGGTTAAGCGACGCCCACTAATGAATCGGCTTACTCAGGCTTATCAGCAACGTTGGCCTTTAAATGAATGGCTAACCAAAGGAATTGAGGAAGATCGCCTCGACTGGCTGATGGCTCAGGTTTTGCAGAAAGGCCATTACAGCCGTCAGTTCCCGGTTAAAATAACCAAACCCTTTGCTGGAAAGAAGGGGCTGGCAGACGGACGACTTTTCAGGGAAATGCAGCGTTTTCTGGACGTCACTGACCATTCGCGCCTCATCCTTCTCAGCGATCAGTTTCACTGGTCACTTCTGATGAAAATGGACGAGGAAACTCTCTGGTTCTTCGACAGTAACGGGCGCACCACTATGCCACGTAAAGTCTTCTCACTGCGCACTGGTCTGACTCGCCGCCAGCTATTTGCAGATGCTATCTATTTTATTGAACGGGAGTTCTGACATGACGATGTTTACCACTCGTGAAAGCCGCATCCTTGATCAGGCGTGCCAAATTATCAGCAGGTATTATCAGCATGGCGTTCAGTTATCGTGTCCTGATGATGTCAGACGGTGCGTAATGGTTGAGTTGGCACCGCTTGAACATGAAGAGTTTGGCATCATCCTACTCAATAACCAGAATCAGCTATTACATCGGGAAACTTTGTTCAGGGGCACATTGAATACGGTCAGCGTTCACCCCCGCGAAGTGATCAAGCTTGTGCTGAAACACAACGCCGCTGCCGCTATTCTCGTTCACAACCACCCCAGCGGCGAGCCAGAACCCAGCCGAAGTGATATCAATTTGACTAAAAAGCTAAAGGGGCTGCTGGAGATGCTGGACGTGCGGTTGTTAGATCACTTTATCGTTGCTGGCGCTGAAACAGTATCGATGGCTGAACGAGGGCTTGTATGATGCGAGCAGTTACTTGGTTTAATGTACGTTATCACGGGTTAAACGCATGAGCAGGAGTGCGTTGCGTCAGATCGTGCCGGTGGTGCAAACCACAGTGTTTGAAGCATATATCAGCGGTCTGGTGCCATCGGGTCGGCGGGGTATCACCAGCTTGTTAAACCGCAGCGCCAGCATACTTAAACGCGATGCGGATGCAGATAACTACCCATGGGAGCAACTTAACTTCGCCGCTGTTGCTAAAGTACGAGCGGCACTGCTGGATGACGGTTACGCCGTGTCGTCGGTGAACATGGCGCTGTCAGCACTTCGGGGCGTTGCGCAGACGGCTTTTAACCTGAACTGCATGAATGCCGAAACGCTGACACGTATCCGGTCAGTTAAACGCGTGAGCGGCGATATCCAGCGCAAAGGAAGGGCGTTAGACAAGTCGGAAATCCGGGCACTGATTCAGGCCGCAAAGCAGCATCCGCAACCAGTACGGCGCTGCCGTGATGTTGCCATTGTACTTATACTCTGCGGAACAGGCCTGCGGGCCGGGGAACTGGTTAAACTTAAGCGCCGGGACTATGACAACGGCATCCTGACGGTGAGGCAGGGGAAAGGGCGGAGATACCGCGAAATCCATGTTGCGGCAGCGATAGATAAAGCCATCCGTGCGTGGCTGAAAATCAGCGCAAACGAAGCTGAAAACGCTCTGTTCAGCCGTATTCAGCGCAACGGGAAGACCTCCACCCAACCTCTGACAACGACCGGCTTAACGGGTATTCTGGCGGAATTACAGCACACGTCAGGCATTGTGCGTTTCACTCCGCACGACATGCGGCGCACCTTCATCACCCGTTTACTGGAGCAGGGCGTGGATATCAACACCGTACGCCAGCTGGCAGGCCATAGAGATATATCAACGACAACTCGCTATGACTTACGTAACAAAGCCAAGTTAGGTAATGCAAGTAAGTCTCTAAGTATTTATTAAAAGATGCATGCAATAAAGTCCTTTAATTGTTTTTGCTTTCTTGCGCTTTTACTGCCTTTATTATGGCTCTGGCATTTGAGCACTTTATGACGTGCTTTTCTGTCCACACTGTAGATATAAATCGAATGCCTGTGTTTCCTTCAGGGAAATGAGGCAGAGGAATATCTTCTTCATTTAATTTTCGTGCAATGCCTCCATTGCTTACCCCTTCAAATGCCTCAGTCCAAATTCGCTCGTAAATATCAATAAGCTTTTCCGAAGACTCATGTTCATGTTCTAAAATGTTATCAAGGTAGTATTTATTAATTAATTCATCAATGGCATAGCTGTTTCTTTCAGTGTCATTTTTTTGGTTGCGGCTATTTGCTGTGCGCTTAACTATTTCATTAAGGTGCTCAAGAGTAGTGCTATTTAAATAAATTGTTTTTCGATTTCCTTCCTTTTTAAGTTTTTCACGGCGAATTTGTTGTCTTTCCGCATCAGACTTAGCTCGACTCTCTTTTTTCATATCACCTTTACCTCATGAAGTTTTATATCACTTTATGGTTTTCTTGAGGATTGTCAATATCTACTCCCCCCTTGATAGTCAATGGAAGCTTCAATCCGCTTCACACAAATATATGATGAGAACATTGTGACCGTCACGTTGGCGTTTTCATATATTGTAATGTGTAGGTCACAGATTTCAATGTGTGTCGTCACTGTTACCTGAAAGAGACTGAATTTGATTTTAGTGATGGTCACGATGAGTGGTTATGGTGAAAAAGTTGTTGTGGTCACGTTTTTACGTGCGGCGTGTGTGGTTAATCTATTGAATATTAATAGATAAGTTTGGTTGTAAAAGCCTGTTCGCATCAGCCGATGCGTAACCAAAACAGGTGTACCATGACCACAATTCGTATCATCAAAGTCCCGGAAGTTCTTGAACGTTGTGCTATGTCCAGGGCTTCGCTCTACAGAATGCTCCAGCGTAATGAGTTTCCTCGTCAGATCCGTATAGGTATCCGTTCGGTAGGCTTCTACGAGCATGAAGTTAATCAATGGTTGGCTGAGCGCATACGCGTCAAGTAATTGGGGCTTATAACATCAGTCAAGTTACACAGCTCAGCACAGCTTCAGAACTAACTTAAGCTCCAGATAGATGAATAACGTGATAGCTGTGATCGCCAGCTAATCAGCTTGGTATGTTTCATACGTGTAGCAATGTGGGTGGACGTATTACTCTCGCCATATAATCCAGGGTGAGTATGCGTATCTAATCTGGTTGGGTAACTATTGGAAACTATGCTTGTATCGCTATCTCATAAATTGTATGTGAGTAAGTTAATCCTATTATCAACGCGATAAACAGGTTTGAAGCTGCGCTGAGCATTAGACTCAAATCGGAGTTTATATGCTTAATGTTAAGAATATTAAAATGAATAAAGGGATACCCGTTGGTCAAACTCATGGTCGTTATCGTATGACTATGCATATTGATTGGCTAACACTTGTCTCTGATTATAAAAGCGATAAAGAAAAGGATATTTTCGAAGCGGGTTTTCTGCTTCTGGAAAATAAATTAAAGGAGGAGTATAAGGTTACGCGCAGGAATATGGAAAAGCGGAGTGGGAAAAAACCTCCGTATAAGAATGGTCTTCACATTTCGGAGTGTGGTACTGGTTCGCCCAAATTGTTATCAATCTATACATCTCCACGGTTTAAAAAGGTAGGAGGAATTAGTATTCAGATCCATCCTCAGCGCACTACAGGACAGGGGATGGATTCTCTATTGAATAAGTTGAATGCCGCACTCGATGGACTGCTATTACCAATATTGTCCCGGTCTTGGATTACACGCGTAGACATTGCGTTAGACATCTATGGGTGCAAGCTTGATGACTATTTCTGGTGGCTAAGCTGGGCTATAGCTTATGAAGATTTCTGTGAACCATATGGGTTGCCAGGGTTGCAGATAGGCAAGAAATCAGCGCTAAGCGTAAATATCTACGAGAAAGTAGACGCTAGCGATTTCAAGATCCAAGGGTTAAAACGTGCCCTTTTCCATGTGTTTGACAAAGACAATTGCGGCAGAGACAGGAAACGCAAAGAGCAGTTGATTGACCTTAAAAAGGAGCAGTGCCCAGGAGTACTGCGTGTTGAGTTTCGCGTTCAGGAAAAGAAGAACGCATACGGTAAATACTCCAAAGCGGGGAAGGTCGTCATGCTAAATAGTCTGAAAAGCATGAAAAATCCACTCCGCCGTCTTAAGGTGTATGAACGTGCATTAATGTCTGACATGTTCAATGAGTGGTACAAAGTTGGGCGGCCTGACACTAACAGTAGCAAGGGGCTAGTTAATCTCCTTAATCGTGATACAGGAGGACGCTTAGGTCGGGCTGCTGAACGTATTTTTGAGCGGAGGGAAGTAGAGTTATTTAATGCAAATGAGGTATGGAGCAGTTGGTCCGCTTGTGTTGACGCTATGGGAGAAATATTGGCTGGCCTTACTGGAAAGAACCCCGCAAGTGATGAGGAAAAATCACAAGCCAAGATTGAGCGGAAAAAACGAAGGTTATCTGGCGATCGTTCCCGGCGTGAGCGTAGGCGTTAGATAACAATAATGGCGGTCATAGGGCCGCCATCTACCAATATTTAAGTTATTAGCCCTTTTAGTTCAAGCGGCAGCTATCAGCCAAGAGCTAACCCTATACGTCTTTTGGGCATCTTTTTGCGAACTGTTGAATTTAGCTGCTTACCTCAATAATGGTAAGTGATATTTGTTCTGTCAATATAATTACAATTTATAAAAAAATTGTCACGGAATCATATTTTCGCTGAATCTTCAGAAGGGATAATTTGAACGGGGCATGGGGTTGTTCTTGTTGGTTTCTGGAGTTTGATGCTGGAGAAATAAAGAGCTTCATCACTGAAATATGCTCCTTACGGGGCATAGGATGTAGGGTAAGGTAAGGATTAAACACACAGACACAGGACACTAGGCTTTAAATGGTATTAGTCACGACTTGAACTGACACACTGACTAACGGTATCTGCGAGCGGTTCCATAAAACAATCTTAAATGAGTTTTATCAGGTAGTGTTCCGCAAAAATTTATATGGCTATCGCGATACATTACAGTCAAATCTTGATAAATGGCTGGTTCACTATAATAATGAGTGAACCCATCAGGGAAAAATGTGTTGTGGCCGAACGCCGATGGAAACATTACTTGATGGAAAACACATCTGGGCTAAGAGGAATTTAAACCAGATGTAATCTGACAGATACCTGTATAAATAACCGGTAACTGTCAGATCAGGTCTGAGCTAATACACTTAAATTCATAAAGTTAAATGCGGCCCTAAATACACCACATATATCCGCTTATTTAGTGCGTCAGCATAAAAATGTAGGCGGTAACCGTCAGTCAGTTTTACATGATTCTCGCAATAGACCTTCCGTCCATCATCTAACCAAAACATGCGCTCATTCTTCTTTTTTGGATCATTATTTACACTTTCAGATTCACCGCTAACTTCAGCTGCCAACCCCAAACCTCTCAAATACTCATGATGGTAATCTACATACTCACCTGAAAGCCATCTCCCACTAAATGACTCCATCACATTTAGCGCATCTCGCGCCTTGAACAAGACATCTTGCCTAGCAGACCAACATTGCAGACTTGTACCAATTTGATTTGACAATAAAGTGAGATGAGGAAAAAAATCTTCTCTTTTAAACCAGATATCCTTAGCGGAACTTAACAGCGCATTACGACGTTGTTTGAGTTCATCAGCATGCACATCCAAGCTCGCAGAATCACTAAGATTTAAAAGCGTTTCATCCCTTTGATCTGGTGTTGCATCAAGCTCGAAAACCCATACATTAAAATGGCTATTAGCCCAAGAGGCCAAAGCCGTAAAACTGGCAAGAAAAGTTTCAAAATAGAACGCGGCTAATAGCACCGACTTACCTGATTCTTCCCCTGGCAAGCCAACTTCTAATACATCACTTACACTTTCAATATCCACGATTTCAAAGAGAGGCTGTTTCGTTTCAAGAGACTTAAGAAATCGGCACCAATCCGCAAGCTCCGCAACTTTTCTTGCAGAGGCAAGCCAACTGCGCACAAAGTATCCGTTAGTCAGCTCCAGCCCCATTAGCGACTTGTCTTGATCTTCATCGACTAGTAAAACTTTCAGCCCAGCAGTTCGGCAAACCTTAAGCACAGTAAAAAAAGCCATTAGTCCTTCATCTGCATCCTCTTTGTTGGCAAATGGCAAAGAGTGATGGTTCAACACAATTCCATTATTCATAACAGATGATCCAGCTCCTTATCCCATTGGTCAAAGAAGCCTTCCGGCCAGCAATCTATTCGTCCCTCATCATCAATATTGGGGTACATGACTTCAGAGGCGTGAATGGAGTTATGAACATCTCGCTGCAAGAAAAAGACTTTGACATCGTCAGCTGCAACCACTTTCTGCTTAACCGCAACCCGTATACCGTTGAGAAAATGATCAGAATGAGATTCAACGATTAATTGAACGCCATTATTGGCAGCAATGGAACACAATCTACCCATCAAGGACTGCCCAGCGGGGTGCAAGTGTGACTCAGGATTTTCAATAATCAGCAAATCACCTTTTGCTGCACTTAGTATACTGGCTACAACAGGTAACACATAACTTAATCCAAACCCCACATTCTGTGGTTTAAAATCTTCGGTAGTGTCTTTACCTTGGTTGAAAGAGTAACTAAGGCTCGCCGAATTAAACTGAGGCTGCGCCACTGCTTTGATTTTCAACCCGGGCGTAATATCCGACATCCATGCTTCAATATTAGAAAGTAGAGTTCCTGAAACAGCCTTTTGATGGCGTAACGCTTCTATTTCTAAGTCTTTAGCGCCATTAACCGCGATAAAATGAACCGCAAATTCACCATGATGGCCAAGCGATTTTAAATCACGAATATGAAACTCAGACAACTGGTGATGACTTTGCGGACCTAACCTGTCAGCACATAAATACTGAAAATTAGAGTTAAATAAGCTTAGCGATTCTGAATCACCATCAATACCCGATGTACGCAGCGGCAGTAGATCTGAGTCATGTTGATAGTCAAACTCAAACCGTGTTGGCTGTTCTTTTTCTAGCCATTTAATGGTAAAAATAATCTTTTCTTGTTCACTAAAACTAGAGAGAGCGTCTTTACCCGTACCGATATTGACATAATCACCATTTAACAGCAACCCCTTGTTTTTAAGAGTGTTGCGTTCATAAGACTGCCTTAAAAGCAACAAGCTTTGCATAAGCGTTGATTTTCCCATGCCATTAAGGCCTGAGAATAGATTCAGAGTACCCAGTGGAAAACTAGCATTTAACAAGGTTTTAAAGTTACGGATATTAATAAACTCAATCATTAAGCATCTCTTTAATCAACGCATTGACTTTTTCGTAGCGTATTTCCACATGCTCTTTTCGCTGAGTGGAATAGCTAATAACATTAATAAACTCAGCATCTTCCAATAACGTCTGTACCTTGTTTTGAAACTCGGATTGATTATAAACTAAGCGGCCAAACTCGTTTTCAGTTAATTTCACCAGCATAACCATCCAGACTTCAAATAGTGTTGCATTTTTTGACCGTCTTCTTGATGAAGGATTTTTTTCAAACCCTTTTTCTCCCAACAGCTGGAGACAGCGCTCAATCGCAGTTAAATACCTATCTTGAAACTCTGCACGGTAGACATCATCGCCTTTTTTGATGTCTTCCATGGCTTTATCTAAAAACGAGGAAATTTCCTTTTTGTTTTTAGGGTCTAAATAATCAAAGCGGTAGAATGCCCAGAATCGCAATACCAGTTCCTGATCCTTCATACGTTTGGAAAGGTCACCTAGCATTGCTTTCGAGCATTCTGAATTGGCTAACTCTTCGAGCAATTCTCTGTCTCGTGGCTTAGCGAGCGCATTACGGATCTCTTGATTATTGAGCGTTAAGCCGCCTGTATTGATCCGGCGAAACACCGAATACTTAACATCCTCAGGCGTACCTGGCTTAATCATATACACAGTAACAGGGCATTCTTCAATACGGCGCTGATATTGACGATGCAATTTATCGAAGGTTTTACCATTAAGTTCCGTTAAGAATTCCAGCCCATTAAGGCGAAGCTTTTTATCTAACACAAACTTGCGAATCGTAGATAATCGCTGTAAACCATCTACAATTAGCCAATTATTTTCATCGGACGCATCAAAGTAGAAAGCCGGTAACGGGAACCGAATCAAAATGGATTCGATTAACCGGCTCATCTTGCGGTTGTCCCATAACTCAGCATGACGCTGAAAATCAGTATTCATGTCGATCTCATTGTGCTGAATTCGCTTAATCAAGGCATCCAACGACTTCGGCTCAACGACGATATCAATATCGGTCGGATTGAAAGGGTGCATCACCTCATCAAGCAGTTCCGGCTCTTCCTCTTCCGTACTTGGCGCAACCAATTCTTCATCAAGCTCGGTTTCTTGATAATCAACCATGTGCTTCCCCTTTTATTAATCGTGTCTTACCCGTAGCAACACTTACATCATACCTTGTTTGATTCAGCGGATTCTACCTAGCTACTACCGCTCTTGGCACCAAGCAGCCCAAGGCATCAACCTAGGCTGCTATGAGCGAGTAGCGTAAGTTCGCAACTCCAACAACTACATGGCTAATATTGAGGTGCCTTCATCAACGGTGAGCAGGTCAATCTTATAACCTGAACTTCATGTGCAGCTCAATTTTATAGCACTCGCGCGTAACTCCTCCTATCATGCCATTATGATTAATCTCAATGAGATGGAGTTTCCTTGCATGAAAGGATCGGAATGGAACAAGTGGGATCTACACCTGCACAGCCCGATTGACCTGCTCCCATTTGTCCAACATATCAGCCCATTCCTGCATCATCACTTTACGCTCATCAAGATAAGTTGCATGGTTGTATGTGCGACGAACATTGTTGGTATCAGCGTGCGCAAGTTGGGCCTCAATAGCATCAGGTCGATAGCCCATTTCGTTTAAGCGGGTACTTCCTGTGGTTCGGGTTGCATGAGGGCTATATGTTCCGCTCCAGCCGAGGCTTTTAAGTAACTGTCGCAGAGAGTGAGATGTCATTGGACCTAGCGGATTATCTCTGCCCGGGAAAAGGTGCGGCCGATGCCCGGTCAATCCCTGTAGTGTTCTGAGCATTTTGACTGCTTGGGAGGGCAGGGGAATAACGTGTTCTCTGCGAGCTTTCATGCGCGAAGCCGGAATGGTCCATAGTGCATCATCAAGATCGAATTCGGCCCATTCTGCTTCGGTGACTTCGGCAGGACGCGCCAGCGTCCACCACATTAGCCACATGCAATAGTTTACTTGGTATGTTCCGCGAGTGTTGTCAAAACAGCCTAATAACTTACCGATTTGCTGCGGGGACAGTGCCTTTTTGTGCTGCGTTTTATTTGCCGGAATCGCCTTACGTACTGGCCAAACAGGATCGCTATCTGCTCTGAGTGTCGCTACTGCTAGTTCAAAAACCGATGAAATGGTGCGGCGGACTTCAGCGGCAACGGACGGAGCGCCGCGCTTAGCTGTTTCCTGAAGAATTTTTAGAATGTGGTGCGGGGTTATTTCCCTGACAGGGAGCTTACCTATTGCGGGAAAAACCACACGTTTAAGCATATCTAGTCGCCGCGTTTTGGTGATTTCGGCCCAGTCTTTCATCTGCAACCACTCTTTAGCGACTAGCTCAAAGGTGTTGGATGCGTCATTGACCTTACGGATTTTATCTAACTGGCGAGCCTGAGTAGGGCTAACTCCATTGGCGACTTGTTTACGCGCTTGCTCACATTTCTCGCGAGCTTCGGCAAGTTTAACCGTAGGGTACTCACCCAGCGCAAACATGCTGGATTTACCGTTAAGTTTAAACCGATAGCGCCACGCCTTTTTGCCGTTAGGTTTGATTTCGAGATATAACCCATTGAAATCATTGAGGCGGTAGAGCTTTTCTTTCGCTTTTGCTGTGCGGCATTGAGTATCAGTAAGCATAACGATTCCTTGTATGTTTATTAAACCGTTATTGTACTCACTTAAAATGAAGATGGAAGTTTGGCGTACTCACCTACGTACTCAATTTTTACTGCGCTGTTATGAAACCATGTGAGACATTATGAAATAAAAAATCCACGCAAGTGCGTGGATTTAATGAGTTTTTATGAAACTCATGAGATTCAATGAAACCTCATGAGACAGCAGATTTTATTTTAGACGTTGAACAAGAAGTTCATCACATCGCCATCTTTTACAATGTACTCTTTACCTTCTGAGCGCATTTTACCGGCTTCTTTCGCGCCTTGTTCGCCTTTAAACGCAACGAAATCTTCAAACGCGATGGTCTGAGCGCGGATAAAGCCTTTCTCGAAGTCGGTATGGATTTTACCCGCCGCCTGTGGCGCGGTGGCGCCGACAGGAATGGTCCATGCACGCACTTCTTTCACGCCTGCGGTGAAGTAGGTTTGCAGGTTGAGCAGCGCATAACCGGCGCGGATCACGCGGTTCAGGCCCGGCTCTTCCAGACCCAGTTCAGCCATGAACTCGTCGCGTTCGTCATCTTCCAGCTCAGCGATATCAGACTCAACGGCAGCACACACTGGCACCACCACCGAACCTTCGGCTTCGGCAATCGCACGCACCTGATCGAGGTACGGATTGTTTTCGAAACCGTCTTCGTTGACGTTAGCGATGTACATGGTTGGCTTCAGCGTCAGGAAGCTGAGGTAGCGGATGGCCGCTTTCTCGTCAGCATCCAGATTCAGTGCGCGCAGCATGCCCGCTTCTGACAGATGTGGCAGGCACTTCTCCAGCGCAGCCAGCTCGGCTTTCGCATCTTTGTCGCCGCCTTTGGCTTTCTTCTGGCAACGCTGAATCGCACGTTCGCAGGTGTCGAGATCCGACAGCGCCAGCTCGGTGTTGATCACGTCAATATCTTCCGCCGGGTTAACTTTACCCGCAACGTGGATGATGTTGTCGTTTTCAAAGCAGCGCACCACGTGACCGATGGCTTCGGTTTCACGGATGTTGGTCAGGAACTGGTTGCCCAGGCCTTCACCTTTGGACGCGCCTTTCACCAGACCGGCGATATCGACGAATTCCATGGTGGTGGGTACGACGCGCTGTGGCTTAACAATCTCGCTCAGCTGATCGAGGCGCAGATCGGGCATTGGTACCACACCGGTGTTTGGTTCGATGGTGCAGAACGGAAAGTTGGCTGCTTCGATACCCGCTTTAGTCAGCGCGTTGAACAGGGTGGATTTACCGACGTTCGGCAGGCCCACAATACCGCATTTAAATCCCATGGTCTGATTACCTTTCTCACTGAGTGCGCAGCGCTGTTCAATAGCGCCGACAGATTCAAAAAATTTCGCGCATTATACACAGAATTGCCTTCTGCGGCTCGGGAATTGGCCTTAGCCCGCCTTGAACGCGTGCAGGCGGTTCATCGCCTTAATCTTATCTTCTTTCAGCCACAGTTCGGTGCAGCGCACCGCTTCGTCTACGGCATCATCAATCAGCTTTTGTTCGCTGGCTGGCGGCTTACCCAGCACGAAACCGGTCACTTTATTGCGGTCGCCAGGATGACCAATACCCACGCGTAAACGGTGAAAATTATTGTTGTTGCCCAGCTTGCTGATGATGTCTTTCAGGCCGTTATGGCCGCCGTGGCCGCCACCTTGCTTGAATTTCGCCACGCCCGGCGGTAAATCCAACTCATCGTGCGCTACCAAAATCTCTTCTGGCGCAATGCGATAAAAAGTCGCCATCGCCGCCACCGCTTTGCCGCTGAGATTCATAAAAGTGGTGGGCACCAGCAGGCGCACATCTTCTCCCGCCAGCGACAGGCGCGCGGTGTAGCCATAAAACTTTGGCTCGTCTTTTAAGGACTGATTGTTGCGGCTCGCCAGTAAATCGACATACCAGGCGCCAGCGTTATGGCGGGTTGCGGCGTATTCAGCGCCGGGATTGGCCAGCCCCACAATCAGTTTAATGCTGCTCACGATGTTTATCCTGTCTTACTGCGGAAAGGGCGATAGTTTACTGCCTGGTGGCACGGATGACAAAGGCCGCGCGCCACAGATAATGTCTCTACGTGACTAATCATTTTCTATCGAAATCAAGGCGCTGGCGGTAAAGATTTGTCAAAGGTTGTGAAGGATATGTGATCCTGTACGCAACTTAAGCGGCAGGTATTGCCTAAGCTTATGGCTAGTTAACCATACGTGCTGTTTTGCTTTTAAAAGGATGGAGGTGGATCATGAAACGTCAAAATTGCCGCTTTGTAGGTAACGGTTTGATGTGTTTGGGTTTACTGACGATGGTATTAGGCGTCGGCTATTCCATTATCAACCAGCTTCCTTCACTCAACCTGCCGCAATTCCTTGCGCACGGTGCGATGTTCAGCATCTTCGTTGGCGCTTTACTGTGGCTGGTGGGCGCGCGCGTCAGCGGACGTGAGCGCGTGGAAGATCGTTATTACTGGTTACGTCATTACGGCGATAAGCGTTGCCGTCGCAATCACTCATCACATTAAGTGAGTACGGTTTGCTGCAGCGGCTGTAACTGCGCGAGATAACGTTCGATGCGGTTACGGCCGCTGGCTTTTGCGCGGTACAACGCTTCATCGGCCAGCGCCAGCAACAGCGGGAAGGGTTCGCCAGGCTGCAGCGCGGTGGCATAACCGATGCTGACGGTATAACGCACGTCGTTAGGTTGCGACAGCTGTGTCGCCAAACGGATACGTTCACATACCCGCTGCGCCTGCTCGGCATCGCCGGGAATGATCGCAGCAAACTCCTCGCCACCCAAACGGGCAAAATGTCCACTCTCCGGCATCAACGCCTGCACCACCTGACAAAAATCGATTAACACTTGATCGCCTTGCTGATGGCCGAAACGGTCATTGATGCTTTTAAAATGGTCCAGATCGAACAGCACCGCGCTATAGACAAAGTGTTGTGACTGTCGCGCGCTGCGCAATAACATTTTATCGGCCTGCTCGAATAGCGCGCGGCGGTTCCACACGCTGGTGAGCGGATCGTGCATTGATGCCAGTTTATGGGCGATTTGCGTGCGTTCGTTGACCATCGCCAGAATGGTGAAACTCAGGCCAATAACAAACAGGATCGATTCAAGAATCACATACACCGAGAAGCTGGAACCGCCAATCGCACCGCGCACCGGCGTCGCCACCGCATCGTCCAGAAAGATACGCGCCACGTGAAACAGCAAATGGATCCATAGCAGGATTTGCGCCGGCCAGAAGGTGACGGTCAACGACGCGCGCACGCGCCACAGCAAGCGGATTAGCGCGCCGGTATAGATGATGCACAGCAGGCAAACCACCAGCACGCGCTTCGGCTGGCTATGATAAAACGCGGGGAACAGGCACAAAATCGCCCACAACAAACCGCCGCCTAACCAGCTGAGGCCAATCGCGTTACCGCAGAAGATGCGGAAGGCATTGAGCAGATTGCCATAAGCCAGCAACAGCATGACGTTGCCGACCGCGACCGGTAAAAAATGGAATCCCGCACTGCGTAAGCTGCTCAGGAACACCGCCGCCAGGGTTAAAACCAGCGCCAGCGTGGTGCAGCCCAATACGCGATCATACTGCGCACCGACCCAGGCAAAAATCAAAATGATACTCAAAAACCCCAGCACAAAGAGCTCGCAAACAAACAGTGTGTAGAGGTCGAGAGTCATAGTGGTCGGAGCTCTTAAAAAAGTGGGGAAGAAAATACCATTAATTATTGGAGCGCTAAAGGGCGGCAATGCGAGTTGATGGAAAAGAGTGGATGGCAGCGATAATAGCGAGATTTAACGAAATTTATCGCGCAAATATCAATGGGGAAAGTGGCTTAATCGGTGAGTCAGATTGAGGGCAGGGTGCAAAGAAAAACCGGGCACGAGGCCCGGTTTCACGCGATGAATTAATGCTCAAACATCGCGGAGATTGATTCTTCGTTGCTGATACGACGAATCGCTTCGGCCAACATGCCAGACAGCGTCAGAGTACGCACGTTTGGCAGAGATTTCATCTCTTCAGACAGCGGAATGGTATCGCAGACAATCACCTGGTCAATCACCGACTTACGCAGGTTTTCCACCGCGTTGCCGGAGAAGATTGGGTGAGTAGCGTAAGCGAAAACACGTTTCGCGCCGCGCTCTTTCAACGCTTCAGCCGCTTTGCACAGCGTACCGCCGGTGTCGATCATATCGTCGACCAGTACACAGTCACGACCCGCAACGTCACCAATTATGTGCATCACCTGAGAAACGTTCGCGCGCGGGCGGCGTTTGTCGATGATAGCCATATCGGTATCGTTGAGCAGTTTGGCGATGGCGCGGGCACGCACTACGCCACCGATGTCTGGGGAAACTACAATGGGATTTTCCAGGCCAATTTGCAGCATATCTTCCAGCAGGATTGGGCTGCCGAAGACGTTATCCACCGGGACATCAAAGAAGCCCTGAATCTGTTCAGCATGCAGGTCAACGGTGAGAACACGGTCAACGCCCACGCTAGAAAGGAAATCGGCAACCACTTTGGCGGTGATCGGTACACGAGCAGAACGCACACGGCGGTCCTGACGCGCATAGCCAAAGTAAGGAATGACAGCAGTAATACGACCAGCAGAAGCCCGACGCAAGGCGTCGACCATCACAACCAGCTCCATCAGATTATCGTTGGTGGGGGCACAGGTGGACTGGATGATGAAAATATCACCACCGCGTACATTTTCGTTAATCTGTACACTTACTTCACCATCACTGAAACGGCCAACAGCGGCGTCTCCGAGGCTAGTGTAAAGGCGGTTGGCAATACGTTGTGCTAGTTCCGGGGTGGCGTTACCAGCAAATAGCTTCATATCAGGCACGAGAAGAACCTCAGGCTTGGCGTCCAGAGAATGAACGGCTCTAGAGTAACCGGCGAATACCAAAGAGCATGTTCATACGGGTGTGTTAATGCGCAACATGCAGTGTCTGGAACGGGTGACACTGTCACGTAGACGCTTTTAGCCCAGAAAGTGTGCGCTGTAACGGCGAGAGGTTAAGCCCGCGCGCCACAAATCCGCAAATCCATTTCGGGGCAAGCTCCAGCACCTGACGTGCGTCGGATTCGGTGTCAAATTCAGCAAACACACAAGCTCCGGTCCCAGTCAGGCGCGACGGCGCGTATTCTAGCAGCCAGGAAAGCAGCTCATCAACCTTACGAAAACGTTTTCTTGCCACAGCCTCACAATCATTGTGAAAAGGACGCTGTAACAGTTCATCTAATGTGCGGATTGGTGAATCGCGCGTCAGTTCGGGATCGCGGAACAGATCAGGCGTCGCGATGCTCACGCCTGGATGCGCCACCAGATACCATTTTTCTGCCGGTTCAGCCGGCTGCAATAGTTCGCCCACGCCTTCTGCAAAGGCCGCGTGACCTCCAATAAACACTGGCACATCCGCGCCCAGTTTGATGCCAATCGTCGACAGCTCGGTAACGCTTAATCCGGTTTGCCACAGATGATTCAGCGCCACTAACACCGTTGCCGCATCTGAAGAGCCGCCGCCAAGCCCGCCGCCCATCGGCAAAACCTTCTCCAGCGCGATGCTGGCACCGGCCTGCGCGGGCAAGGTGCCACGCGCAGCGGCAACGGTTTTTAACGCCTGCGCAGCACGCACAATCAGGTTCTCGTCATCCGGCACGCCAGTCAGCGGCGTCAGCAGCGTTATCTTGCCGCTGCTGTCCGGTGTGATTTCCAGCGTGTCACCGTAATCGAGGAACTGAAACAGCGTTTGCAGATTGTGGTAGCCGTCAGCACGACGGCCAGTGATATACAGGAACAGATTCAGTTTTGCTGGCGCGGGCCACGTGGTGATCATTGAGTGGTCCAGCTATCCATGCGTAATTTAATGCGCTGACCGCCTTCAGACAGCTCCAGATTCGCCGGCAGCGGCGGATTCACTTTGCTGTCGTAATCAGAAATGTTCACTTTCCACTGCTGACCGTTGCGGCTGTAGTTGAGGCTTTGCAGCTGGTAATTGTTATTCAGCTGATAATCGCTGGCATCGCCCGGCAAGCCCATCATCCACTGACGCAGATTGGCGAGCGGGATATCCATGCCGGTAAGCTGTGAAATCATCTTCTCGGCATCGTTACTCACGTAGCGCTTGCCTTTGTTATCCACGATCTGCACCACGGAACCTTGCGCATCCAACTGCAATTCGGTGCTGCCCAGCGGATTGGTCAGCAGCAGGCGATAGCGATCCGCAGCGGTTTGCTGCCAGTTAAAGCGTGCATACACTTTTTGCTTATCCGACAGGTAAGCGAACGCACCGCGCGTCTGATACTGGCTGATTTTCGCCACGGCTTGCTGATGCTGCTGCCATTGCGGTGATGTGGTGCTTGGGCCCGGACCTTGTGGTTTGTTAATGGTACATGCAGCCAGTAACACGCTGGCAAGGGGTAAAAGGCGCAGTAACTTGCGCGGGGGCAAATGCATCACGTGGTCATCTCCTCAGACACGTTTTTACTTCGTAACAGGTAACGCTAACCATCCGCATGTAAGCCGTCAATGCTGTTATGGCAATAATTGCGCACGATCAGTTTAATCTTATTACTGTCATAGGCTTTGTATGGCTTTTCTTGACCTGTGGCATCTTGTAGAATGCGCTGCACAAAACCCTGACAACACTTGGGATATCCCAACCCGAATCACATGACGCTGCTTGCACTCGGAATCAACCACAAAACTGCACCTGTTGCGCTACGCGAACGCGTTGCGTTTACACCAGACACGCTGGAACTGGCGCTGAATAGCCTGCTGTCCCAGCCGATGGTGCAGAGCGGCGTGGTCCTCTCGACCTGCAACCGTACGGAACTCTACCTCAGTGTAGAGCAGCAAGCCGACCTGCAGGAGAAGCTGGTGCGTTGGCTGTGTGACTATCACGATCTGCGTGAAGAGGATGTGCGCAACAGCCTCTACTGGCATCAGGATAACGCGGCGGTCAGCCATCTGATGCGCGTGGCCAGCGGGCTGGATTCACTGGTGTTGGGTGAACCACAGATTTTAGGTCAGGTTAAAAAAGCTTTTGTTGATTCGTCACGCGACCACGCGCTGAGCAGTGAACTGGAGCGCATGTTCCAGAAAACCTTCTCGGTGGCCAAGCGTGTGCGCACCGAAACCGAGATTGGCGCCAGCGCCGTATCGGTCGCCTTCGCTGCCTGTTCACTGGCGCGTCAAATTTTTGAATCTCTCAGCACCGTTAACGTGCTGCTGGTCGGCGCTGGTGAAACCATCGAGTTAGTGGCGCGTCATCTGCGTGAACACTCCGTCAAGAAGCTGATGATCGCCAACCGCACCCGCGAACGCGCACAGCTGCTGGCCGATGAAGTGGGGGCAGAAGTGATTGGCCTCGGCGATATCGAAACCCGTCTGGCCGATGCCGACATCATTATCTCTTCCACCGCCAGCCCGCTGCCGATTATCGGTAAAGGGATGGTGGAGCGCGCGCTGAAAGCGCGTCGCAATCAGCCGATGCTGCTGGTGGATATCGCCGTACCGCGCGATGTCGAGCCGGAAGTGGGCAAGCTGGCGAACGCCTATCTCTACAGCGTTGATGATCTGCAAGCGATCATCGAGCAGAACATGGCGCAGCGCAAAGCCGCCGCCGTGCAGGCTGAAAGCATTGTGGTGCAGGAGAGCGGCGAATTTATGGCCTGGCTGCGCGCGCAAAGCGCGGTTGAGACCATCCGTGAATACCGTTCGCAGGCCGGTCAGGTGCGCGCCGAGTTACAGGAACGCGCGCTGGCCGCGCTGCAGCAGGGCGCTGACGCCGAAAAAGTGCTGCAGGAACTGGCACACAAGCTGACCAACCGTTTAATTCATGCACCAACCAAATCACTGCAGCAGGCCGCGCGCGACGGCGACAGCGAACGCCTGCAGATCTTACGTGACAGCCTCGGTTTAGAGTAATCTGGTCAGTCACGACCTATCACTGGGATACCCGCTATTACATGAAGAGCTCTATTGTTGCCAAGCTGGAAGCGCTCCAGGAACGCCACGAGGAAGTGGAAGCGTTGCTGGGCGATGCCGGCGTGATTGCCGATCAGGATCGTTTCCGTGCGTTATCACGCGAATATGCCCAGCTTAGCGACGTCACCCGTTGTTTCCGCGAATGGCAGCAGGTGCAGGAAGACGTTGAAACTGCCGAAATGATGCTGGAAGACCCGGAAATGCGCGAGATGGCGCAGGAAGAATTAAAGCTGTCACGCGAGAAGCGTGAAGCGCTGGAACAACAGCTGCAAGTGCTGCTGCTGCCGAAAGATCCCGACGATGAACGTTCGTGCTTTGTCGAAGTGCGCGCCGGAACCGGCGGTGATGAAGCGGCGATTTTTGCCGGCGATCTGTTCCGTATGTACAGCCGTTACGCCGAAGCGCGTCGCTGGCAGGTTGAGATCATCAGCGCCAACGAAGGTGAGCACGGCGGCTATAAAGAAGTGATCGCCCGCATCATCGGCGATGGCGCGTATGGCCGCTTTAAGTTTGAATCGGGCGGCCATCGCGTACAGCGCGTGCCAGAAACCGAATCGCAGGGCCGTATTCACACCTCGGCTTGTACCGTTGCGGTCATGCCGGAACTTCCCGAAGCGGAAATGCCGGAAATCAACGCCGGCGATTTGAAAATCGACACCTTCCGTTCTTCCGGTGCCGGTGGTCAGCACGTTAACACCACCGATTCCGCGATTCGTATCACCCACTTGCCAACTGGCATTGTGGTGGAGTGTCAGGACGAACGTTCACAGCACAAAAACAAAGCCAAAGCGTTGGCGGTGTTGGGTGCGCGTATTCACGCGGCGGAAACGGCAAAGCGTAATGCCGCTGAAGCTTCGACGCGTCGTAACCTGCTCGGCAGCGGCGACCGTTCGGATCGTAACCGCACCTACAACTTCCCGCAGGGCCGCGTCACCGATCACCGCATCAACCTCACGGTTTACCGTCTCGACGAGGTGATGGAAGGCAAGCTGGATGCGCTGATAGAGCCGATTGTGCAGGAGTATCAAGCCGATCAGCTGGCCGCGCTGGCTGGACAGGATTAATGATCATCCGTCGCTGGCTACAGCAGGCTGTGGTAGCGCTCTGTGGCGGCGACAGCCCGAAGCGCGATGCGGAAATATTGCTGGGTTTTGTGACGGGCAAAGCGCGCAGTTGGCTGATTGCCTTTGACGATGCGGAACTGGACGCGCAGCAGCTGGAACAACTGAATGCGCTGCTGGCGCGCCGCGTCAACGGCGAGCCGATTGCGCATCTGGTCGGCGAGCGTGAATTCTGGTCGCTGCCGTTGCGCGTTAGCGATACCACGCTGATCCCGCGCCCGGATACTGAAGTGCTGGTGGAGCAAGCGCTGGCGCATCTGCCGGCCGCCGCGACGTCTCTGTTGGATTTAGGCACCGGCACCGGCGCGATTGCGCTGGCGCTGGCCAGCGAACGGCCAGGCTGCCAGGTTATCGGCTGCGATCGCATCGCGGCGGCGGTGGAACTGGCGCAGGACAATGCGCAGCGTCTGCACATTGATAACGCCCGCTTCATCCTCAGCAACTGGTTTAACGATCTTCCCGCCCAACGTTTTGATCTGATTGTCAGCAATCCGCCCTATATTGATGCCGCCGATGAACATCTGCAGCAGGGCGACGTGCGCTTTGAACCGCGCAGCGCGCTGGTGGCGGACGATCAGGGTTTGGCCGATTTACGTTTTATCATTCACACCGCACCGCACTGGCTGCACGCTGGCGGCTGGCTGCTGCTGGAACATGGCTGGCAGCAAGGTGATGCCGTGCGCGCCATCATGACGCAGCACGGTTATCAGGCGGTGAGCACCGTTGACGATTACGGCGGTAATCCGCGCGTCACACTAGGACAATTTTTTAATAAGGAATAACGATGGCGAGCTGGTATCCCCTGATTAAACATTTTCACTTGCTGACCGTCGCGCTGACGATTTGTCTGTTTTTGCTGCGCTTCTACTGGCAAACCACCGGCTCAGCGATGCTGCAACGCCGCTGGGTGCGCATTGCGCCGCACGTTAACGACACTTTTTTGCTGTTAAGCGGTGCGCTGCTGGTGATGATTACGCATTTTTATCCGTTCACACCGCAAGGAAGCTGGCTGACGGAGAAGCTGTTAGCGGTTATTATCTACATCGCCTTAGGTTCCGTGGCATTGAGCCGTCGCCCACGTAAAATGGGGACACGTTGGATCGCCTTCCTGATTGCAATCGTAGCGTTGCTGTTTGTGATTAAGCTGGCGATGACCAAAATGCCGTTATTGGGGATTGTATGACCTCGCCAGAGCAACTCGATTACAGTGAAACACCGTTGAGTGAAGCGGTGATTGGCGCCACATGCGCCATACGCAATGATTTTTCCGCGCCTTCGGTGCAACAACAGTTGGCGGCGCTGGTAGATGAAGCCCGTGAGTTCATCAGCAGCGAACAGGACGCCGATTTGCAGCTGGGTAAGCTGCTGGAGCTGTTCTATCGTCAGTGGGGATTTGGCGGCGCCAGCGGCGTGTACAATCTCTCCGACGCGCTGTGGATCGACAAAGTCTTGAAGAGCCGTCAGGGCACTGCGGTGTCGCTGGGCGTGATTCTGCTGCACATCGCCGATGAGCTGGAATTACCGCTGATGCCGGTGATATTCCCGACCCAGCTGATTCTGCGTGCCGACTGGTTAGATGGCGAAATGTGGCTGATAAACCCGTTCAACGGTGAAACGCTGGATACGCATACGCTGGAAGTGTGGCTCAAAGGCAACATTAGCCCAACCGCCAAGCTGTATAACGACGATCTCGACGAAGCCAAGACCATCAACGTGATGCGCAAGATGCTCGACACCTTGAAATCCGCGCTAATGGATGAGAGGCAGATGGAGCTGGCGCTGAACGTCAGCAAGGTGCTGCTGCAGATCGATCCTGACGATCCTTACGAGATTCGCGACCGTGGTTTGATCTATGCGCAATTAGAGTGTGATCACATCGCGCTGAATGATTTGACCTATTTCGTTGAACAGTGTCCTGAAGATCCGGTCAGCGAGATGATTAAAGTGCAGATTCACGCAATTGAACAGAAACAGGTAACGCTGCACTAAGCGTTACCCGATAAAAGGAAAGGAAAGGGCATGACACAGAAAGTAGTGAATATCGGCGATATTAAGGTCGCAAACGATCTGCCATTCGTTCTCTTCGGCGGCATGAACGTGCTGGAATCGCGCGATCTTGCCATGCGCATCTGCGAACACTACGTTAAGGCCACCGACAAACTCGGTATCCCTTACGTATTCAAAGCCTCTTTTGATAAAGCCAACCGCTCTTCAATCAAATCCTATCGTGGTCCAGGTTTGGAAGAGGGCATGAAGATTTTCCAGGAGCTGAAGCAGGCGTTCGGCGTGAAAATCATCACCGACGTGCATGAAGCATCGCAGGCGCAGCCAGTGGCTGACGTGGTTGATGTGATTCAGCTGCCGGCATTCCTCGCCCGTCAGACCGATCTGGTGGAAGCGATGGCGAAAACCGGCGCGGTAATCAACGTCAAGAAGCCACAGTTTGTCAGCCCAGGCCAGATGGGTAATATCTACGACAAATTCGTCGAAGGCGGTAACGATCAGGTTATCCTGTGCGATCGCGGCAGCAACTTCGGCTATGACAACCTGGTTGTCGATATGCTCGGCTTCAACGTGATGAAAAACGTCACCCAAAATAGCCCAGTGATCTTCGACGTAACCCACGCGCTGCAAACGCGCGATCCGTTCGGTGCTGCATCTGGCGGTCGTCGTGCACAGGTCGCCGAGCTGGCGCGTGCTGGCATGGCGGTTGGCATTGCTGGCCTGTTCATCGAAGCACACCCAGAGCCAAACAGCGCCAAATGTGACGGTCCATCCGCGCTGCCGCTGGATAAGCTGGAACCCTTCCTGGTGCAGATGAAAGCAATCGACGATCTGGTGAAGAGCTTCCCAGAGCTGGATACCAGCAACTGATTGTTTTCAGATGTGAAAAAGGCGCTGATGGCGCCTTTTTTATTGGCTGGTCGCCATAAATGACGATCCTACAACTTGCACGATTTTCGTAGGGTTGGCATTTATGCCGACCGCTAATCTCACAGCATAATCGTCAACAAATACCCGGCAAACAGTGCCAGATGCGCGGCACCGTTCAACACGTTGGTACGGCCCGTTGAGAACGAGATGTGGCACAGGATCAGCACGGCGCTCATGATCACCATCTGCGGTGGCTCAAGGCCGAACACCAATTGCTGGTCGGTCAGGGTAGCGATGATGGTCACTGCAGGCACCGTCAGTGAAATGGTCGCCAGCACCGAACCGAAAAACAGATTCATTGCGCGCTGGACCTGATTCATCAGTACCGCTTTGATTGCACCTAAACCTTCCGGCGACAGAATCAACAGCGCCACCAGGAAGCCGGTGAACTGCGCCGGGGCGTTCAGTTCTGTCAGCAGACTTTCCAGCGGATTGGCGTTCATCTTGGTCACGGTAATCACCGCAATCAGATGCACGATCAGCCATGCGGTGTGCCACAACGAGCTGTGCGCAGAAGGCTTACCGTGGTGCGGATCGTCGCCATCATCTTCGTGCTCATAAACGAACAGGCTTTGGTGGGTTTTGGTTTGAATCAGCAGGAACACGCCGTACATGGCCGCAGAAATCGCCGCGATGATCAGCGCCTGCGTGGTCGTGAAGTTACCGCCAGGTAACGCATTGGGGAACACCAGCACCAGAATCGCCAACGGGAAAATGGCGATCATGTACTGTTTTACGCCCGCCAGATTAACGTACTGCGTGGCAAACTTGCGCCCGCCCAGCAGCAGGGCAAAGCCGACTAAACCGGCGGTCACAATCATGATGATCGAGTAGAGCGTGTCGCGCATTAGCGCGGGCGCGGCATCGCCGGTGGCCATTAGCGCGGAGATCAGACTCACTTCAAGTATGACGACGGAAAGACTGAGAATCAGCGAGCCATAAGGTTCGCCTAAACGGTGTGCCAGCACGTCGGCGTGACGCACCACGCTGAAGGCGCTAAACAGAATGGCAACTAATGCCAACAGATTGATGCCGATAACCGGCAGAAGCGCTGTCTGGTTGCCGAAGAAGCTCAGCACCGCCAGCGCAGCAACGGGGAAAATCAGTGAGTACTCGGTATGGCGGGTTTTCTCATGTCCAGGCATTTACCATCCTCTCCGGAAAAAGTACCAAGCAGGCAATCATTGCCTGATAAATATAATGAGTTTTCTGACGCAACGCAGTGTAACTTTTCATCAGCTGTGTTGCTGTGACTTTACGCGATTTTACCAAAAGCGTTTATTATGCATAACACGGCAAAAGAGTGTGTTATCGCTGGATTAACGCCTTTATTCATTATGTTGTATGAGTCACTCACCCAATTAAAGATGAGATTGATCTGGTTAATCGTCGTATAGGGTGAAGTTTATAGAGGTTTAAACCTGTTTTAGGTAATCTGCCAGTGAAAGTGCGAGTTTGCTTTTTAACCCAGATGATCCAGGCTTAAACCCTGAGCATGAAACAGGAGGAAATATGCCTTATTCATCAAACAAAGAGCTGCCAGACAGCGTGCGTCATGTCCTGCCGGCTCACGCGCAAACCATCTATCAAAAGGCCTTTAACAGCGCCTGGGACCAATACAAAGATCCCGACGACCGGCGTGGTGATGAGTCGCGCGAAGAGGTCGCCCACAAAGTCGCCTGGGCAGCGGTCAAGCATGAGTACGCAAAAGGTGACGATGACAAGTGGCACCCTAAACCCTAGTTTGTCATGCGGGCCAGTGCGGCCCGCCTCGCACTTTTCCCTTCGCCATTCAAGTTCCCCACCAGGCAGCCGATGCTATTTACACAGAATTTCCCTTTTGTGATCGGGGTCAATCTTGAATGTTTTGTTAAAAATGAATTAATGTCTTCTCTTAAGACGATGCCATGAGCGTCGCCTGTAGACATCAGTTTTGAGGAACCACACCGGCAAGATGTCAGCGCAGTAGAGGAGACCACAGTGTTAACGCGGGAATTTTTGTTAAAAGCAGATTGTAAAACATCGTTTGGCGATATTGATGAAGCGCTGTTCTGGAGCTGTGAAAAGCGTGCGGCATCGCTGTCCGCGACGCTGGCCTGTCGTCCTGACCAAAGCCCGGTGTGGATTTTTGGCTACGGCTCGCTGATGTGGAATCCCATTTTTGAAGCGGCCGAAGTGGCGCCGGGTCGTTTAGAGGGCTGGCACCGTGCGTTTTGCCTGCGTCTGATTGCCGGTCGCGGCACTGTAACCGCGCCTGGCCGCATGCTGGCGCTGAAAGAGGGCGGTTCTACCAGCGGACTGGCGTTCCGCTTACCGGAATCGCGTTTGCATGACGAGCTGGAGCTTCTGTGGAAGCGCGAAATGATCACTGGCTGCTATCTGCCAACCTGGTGTGAACTGGAGCTAGAGGACGGACGCAACGTCACCGCGCTGGTGTTTATCATGGATCCGCGTCATCCGCTGTATGAAACCGATTCCTGCCGCAGCACCATTGCGCCGTTGATTGCCCAGGCCAGCGGTCCGCTCGGCACCAACGCACAATATCTCTACGCGCTGGAGCAGGAGCTGGGCAAGCGTGGCATGCAGGAAGCGGCATTGACGCGCCTGGCAGCAGATGTCAGAGCGCTGCAGAGTCATTCAGCAGCGCGCTGATACAGATTACTGCGCCGGATTAATCAGCCAGGTGCCCGGCTTATCGATGGTCAGCGATTGGCTATGCACCTGGTTGCCGTTACGCACCTCAATGCGATAGTTCCCCGCCGCCAGATTGAGTGAAGCGAATCCGCTGGAGGAGGGCTTCACATCGCGGGCTTCGCCATTCAGCATCACATTCTCACCCGCCTGTAAACGCAGATAAACCGTCGCCACCGTCGGTGCGCTGCTCGCTACACTGTTGCCTGCGGCGGCAGGCGCAGCGGGCGCGGTGCTGGCGGCGACCGGCGGTACTTCGCTGTGACGATTCGCTTTCCACACCACCACCACAACCGCCAAAACCGCAATCGCAGCGGCCACCACTAAACCTGGCGACAAACGACGCACGTTGCGCGGCGTCAAAGGTTCCACTGCGGCTGCGGCATGATTGACTGCTAACACCTGCGGTTCCGGCGTTGCAACACTCGGCTCCACCGGTACAACCGGCTCGGCCACGACAGGAATGGTGGTGGAGAGCGCTTCAACATCGCTTACCGGCAGATTGATCAAGCAGGCAAAGGCATCAATGCTTTGTGGACGATCTGCTGGCTTCATGGCTAACGCGCAGTCAATGGCGTGCAGCAGCGGCAGCGAATAGCCTTCCGGCTTGCGCTCCACCAGCGGCTGATAATTATCCTCAATGCAGCGCACCACGCTCACCGGCGGCGCATGGCCGGTGATCAGGTTGTGCAGCACCGCGCCTAGCGCATAGATATCGGTCCACGGTCCTTGCTCGATTTCGCCTTCTTCGCTGTATTGCTCAATTGGCGCAAAGCCGGGCTTCAGCATAATCTCGGTTTCATCCGAGAGGTTGCCGATCTCTTTGCGTGCCGAGCCAAAATCGAGCAGCACCGGCAGCTGATTTTCCTGAATCTGGATGTTATCCAGCGAGATATCGCGATGCAGATAACCGGCGGCGTGAATGGTATCGATGGCGCCAAACAGCGGCGGCAGCAGACGACGGATCCAGCTTTCATCGATGCTGTCCGGACTGGTAATCTGCCACTCTTTTAGCGTCATGCCGCTGTAATAGAGCGTGCCCATGTAGGCGGTGCCGTTCTCCTCCCAGAAGCGCAACACATGCAGCAAGCCGGGATGATTGAAGCGTGCCAGCAGGCGCGCCTCCTGAATAAAGCTATTACGACCGGCGGTAAACAGCTTATGGAAACGCTCACCGCGCAGTTCCAGCGACATATCCGCCGCACGCACCGCCAGCGAGACGGGCATGTACTCTTTGATCGCGATGGTGCGTTCAAGCTGATGATCCCAGGCACGATAAACAATGCCGAAGCCGCCGCCGCCAATCACTTCCTTGATTTCAAATTCATTAAACCGGTAGCCCGCAGGTAGGGCGTTAGGTGTATGGTTTTCGTTTGCCGACATAGTGAACTCTCTGAACACGTCCTGTAGCGCCCCGTCATCAGGATGACGGCAGGCAACGACCGCTAATTAATTAATGTTACGCCAGGCACCAATCGCCGGATCGGCGAGATCCGCATGCAGGGTGTCAATCAGTAACACAGTCACTTTTTGCTGTGGCATAAATTGCGGCGACCAAACGCCGCGTAACGTCTCAACCCGCTTTTTCAGCACATCGCTGTCCTGATCGGCGGTTTTGTCCATCTTCACCAGAAGTGTGCCGCTGAAGCGCCACACATGCTGTTGTGCATCAAACGGCAGCACTAACCAGCTATCATCGGCATCCGGACGCGTAACAATCATGCGCTGGTTATTTACCGAGACCACTTCCAGCGGCGGACCGCTTATCTTCAAATCTGCAATCGGGTAGCCCTGATAGAAATTCAGCGCCAGATTGTGGGTTTTGCCGGCGCTCATCAGCGTCATTTCGCTCGGGCCTTCCAGCCAGCCTTCGGTGGAGCAGTGCTGATTCGGGTTATCCGGGATAAACAGCGATTCACCTTTGTCATCCCACCAGGTACGGAAATGGCAGCCGCCCGGCAAGGCAAAGTGCTGCAGCGGCGTGCTATCCGCCGGGCGTGACAAATCGAGCGGCGCGGCGTTGCTGGTGGTGGCGCTGGCGGTGGCATCGTTCAGCACGATCGGGCGCCAGTTCTGTAATTTGGCCGCGCTGCCGTTAGCCAGCACGCTGCCCTCTTTATTGGTCATCTGCCACGGCAGTTCATCCAGCAAGCCACACTGATTGGCCAGCAGCGTACCAACGCGCGGCAGGAAGCTGGTCAGGATGCTGGAGTCGGTGCTTTTGCCCGAAACAATGCGCAGCGGCAGCGTCTCTTTGCACCAGTCGTTGGGTGCTTTGCTCGCCACGTTATCAATGTAGACTTCCAATGACAGGCTCGGTGAATACACCACACGATAATCTTCTGCCTGAGCATTTACGGCCAGCAACAGGGTTGCGAAGCCCGTCAACCACACTTTCATAAGAATCCTTGGATCAATAACGTGACGGCAGAAAACGTGCCGCATCAGCCTGGGAATAAAGCAGCGTCGCTTCCTGCGGTTCGCCAATCCAGACGGCCAGAGCGCTGAGATTGTCGCTTTTTACACTGCGGTTAACGGCTTGTTCCATCAAAGTCAGCCACTCTTCGCAGGCATTCACCATGCGCAGGGCCAGTTCCATTTCGTGGGTGGTGAGATTGAGCCAGAATCCATCGCTGCAAACCAGAAACGCATCGCCATCGGCCAGCGTAATCACCTCGCTAAAAGTGGCCGGACGGGCAGGTTCAACACCGAGCGCATTATAGAGTAAATTACTGTTAATGCCGGTATTTTCATAGCCCGCCTCACGTAGCTGCTGGGCCAGACTGTGGTCACTCGTCACCTGATTTAGCACCCCATGACGGAAGTGATAAATCCGGCTGTCGCCAGCGTGCGCCCACCATGCGCGCTGTTTTTCGCGGTCGATAAACAGCGCGGCGAGCGTGGTGCTCATACGTGAAAAATTCGGATTGTTTCCCTGTGCCTCAATCAGCACCTGCTGGCAGTGTTCGATGGCGGCGCGCGTGCTATCAGGGGTGAAAGTCGCACTGTGCTGCAGCTGCGTTAGCAGCGTATCGCGCACCAGCTGCGCGGCGATATCACCGCCAGGCAAACCGGCGACGCCGTCACACACCAGAAAACAGGCTTTGTGATCGTCCAGCTCGGCGCCGGTACGATCCTGATTTTCGTCACGCATGCCTTGCTGGCAGCGGCTGGCAAACATCATCTTCATGCGTCTTCGGTCCGCGTTTGAGAATCTTTGTATTGATTCACTTCCATATCATAGGCATGTAGGAATGCTTCGCCGAACAGCGTATGGAAGTCATCCTCAATTTCACCAGCGGTACGTTGATAGTGGCGTGAGAAGTAATCCCACAGCGCCGCTTTGCGTCCGGTGCTGAACGCCATTTTTGGCAGCACGCCATCTTTGCGCGCTTCTTCTTCTAAGCGCTGCGGGTTAAACGATTGCAGCATGGCGGCAATAATCGCGCGGATGCCGGCAATCATGCCGAGCTGATGCGCCTGCAAATCCACTAGCGCATCGCGCACCGCCGGTTCCGGCGGCATAAAGCCCGGCATCTGGCTTTGATACATCTGCATCAATACGGTTTTACCCGACGGCAGAATTTTGAAAGGATTATTCGCCTCATTGAGGATCATCGTCATGTCGGCTTTGACGCCGCGCTTGAGGATCGAGCGCGAGGAGAGCAGGGCGACAGTGCCTTGCGAAAACAGACTCAGCATGCGACCGGTTACGCGCATCTGCTCTTCGGTGATAGTGGTTTGATGGCCGTTGTTCAGCCCCATCCCTTCCAGCAGCGCGGCGATCAGTTTGTCCTGAGAGACGCCCGGCAACGTGGCTGGCAGCGTCGGCGCATCGCTCTGCGGATCAATCGCCAGACGCGGATCGTTGCGGCGCTCCTGACGCGCAAGCGGCTCGGGAATCATCTCGGGCTCCTGCATCATGCCGAGCGGGTCGTCACTGCTCTCAGCAAAGAACGCCAGCGGATCGTCCTGGCGGGCTTTGAGGTTGTTGGGATCGCGTACTTCGAGCCCGTACTCACCAATTTGCAGCGTGTCGCCATCCTGCAACGTCACTTGCGAGCCGCGTTGCAACGCGACGCCGTTCAATACCACCGACGTAACGCTGCCCTGATTGGTCAGGCGGCACTCGCCTTCCGGCGAAAGGTGCACCAGCGCCTGCAGACGCGATATGGCGCGCGATTCGTCTGGCAGCACCAGATCGTTATCCTGACTGCGGCCGATGGTGCCACCGGGCGGTTTAAAGGCTACCGTCTTGGCGGGCACATCCGTATTGCACTGCACAATGGTAAATTGCATGAGTCATCCCGTTAACAAGGCAAACGCCACGGCCTATTCAAACATCGGTGGATAGAGGCCGTTGCGGCCCGGCTGTGCACCAGACGCCGGGTTAAACAATAATGAAAAAAGTTGCGCAGTCAGCGGGCCACTGTGTTTATGGGTGGCATGGCTAAAACCGTCACTGCGATTACTCCACCAGTAGCTCATGTGCTGCTGCGGATCGAATCTGTCAGCCACTTCACGCCAGCTCAGCGTACAGGGCAAATCATCAAAACCAATCACATCCATGATGTCGCTGCGCTGCGTATCCGGCACCAGCAGCGGCGAAAGACGCTGCATCTGCTGCTCCAGCGCATCGGGATTGAGCCGATCGCGCACCGCGTGCAGCAGCAGCGCGCCCAGCTCCTGAAACCAGTCGCCGGACATCGCCAGCTGCGCGCTGTGCCAGTTGCTCAGCGGGAAGCTGCGCAGCGCCAGCAGCGGCCAGCTTCGGCCCACGCGATCGCAGGACGGCAGCAGGCAGCCCATCTGTACCTGCTGACGCAGCGGCGAAAGCGGTAACACAAAATTCCACACCGGCGCACGTAAAAACTGTGCGGTGCTGGCATCGGCTTGCTGATGCCAGTGCAGTAATCCTTGCTGAAACCAGTGGCTCCACGGCGTCACGGTATTTTCGCTCAGACGCTGGCGCAAAAAATCGCCGGTGGCCGGTAACTTGCCGTACCAGCCCGGCGCAGTGTGTGTCGGCATGATTACCTCACCATTACTCACTGTGTCTGGTCAATCGCTGCGAAACAACGTGCGGCGCAATCGCCAGCGTGTTGCTGCTGTCACCGGCATTTTTCAGATTCTCCGCAAGCTTACGCATCATCAACGCATTGTCACGCGCATACGGCGAAGACTGAATTTGCTGATCCAGCAGCTGGCTCAGATGCCAGTCGAGCTGCTGCAAATCGCGCGCGCTGACATCCTCCGGCAGCGTGCGCTGCAGGTTTTGCATCAGCCAGCCACGCAGGAACTCGCCGTCATAATTGCGCGGCTGATAGAGCATCTGATAGGCCCGCAGCGCATTGCGACTGTAATCGTTATCGGTGCCAGGATCGTCACGCAGCAAATTGGTGATCTGCTGCGCCACGCGCGGCAGCAGTAAAGACTTAAGCGCATTTTGATAAAGCGCCCACGCCGCATCGCTGACCTGGTTGCCGCGATACAGACCAACGCGCATGGTAAGCGGTGGATTGTCGAGGGAAAAACGCTCGGAGAGCGGCAGTTTCACCAGGTTATTTAAGAAGGGTAGCAGATCAAAAATATTATCGGCGGGCTGATGGATCACCTGCTGACTTTGCGTGGTGATCGGCGCAATGCGTTCGGCAACCTGGTCCAGATAACGCTGATTCTGAATATAGCTGGTGAGCCACAGACAGGAGAGCAGCAGCAGCGCGCCGGTCAGCACGCCATAACCGATCCAGTGGAACAGGCGGTTGCGGTATTCCCAATGGCGATTGCTGCCCGCCAGACCGCTTTCGCGGAATACTAAATCGCTCAGCAAATCGCGGATAAAGAAACTCTGTCCTTTGTTGCCGGGGATCGGACTGCTGCGATCGACGCTATTCCACGCGGCGAGGCTGCTTTCACCGGTATGCGGCAGCTGCAGCTTGCGGTTCAGCTCGCCCATGATGCGGTCAAACGGTAAACCTTCCTGCGTGCCGCTGGTGAAGAACAGGCCGCGCGCCGACCAGGCGATCGGCTCCTGATGGCTGGAAAACACCACATCGAGATACTCATTCAGCAGCGGACGCAGCGAACTGAACTCTTGCGGGAACAGGAAGCTGTCGGCGCGCTGGGTGAGATCGCGCTCGCCGGCCATGACGTCGGCCAGCTGCTGCTGTAAACGCTGTTCTAAGTGCTGATATTGCTGGCTGAAGCTGCGGTGCCAGTCGTCTTTATGCGGTTTGCCCGGTTCCCACGGGAAAGTGAAGCCCCAAATCGCATCGCGCTGCGGCTTGCTGAGCGTGCCGTAAAAACTCATAAACCCTTTCAGCAGGTCGGTTTTGGTCACCATCACATACACCGGGAAGTGAATGCCGGTGTGCTGATGCAGCTCCGCCATGCGTTCACGTAGCGCGCTGGCCTGCGCATGGCGGGCTTCGGCTGAATCGGTCAACAGATCGGAGACGCTGATGGTCATGATCACGCCGTTGATCGGCTGGCGGGTGCGATAGCGCTTCAGCAGATTGATAAAACTGTGCCACTCCGCGCCGTCACGCGCGCGCTGGCTCTCCTGCAACGCATAACGCCCGGCGGTATCGATCAGCACCGCGCTGTCGGTGAACCACCAGTCGCAGTGGCGCGTGCCGCCCACGCCGCGAATCGCCGCTTTGCCGAGGCTGTCGGTGAGCGGGAATTCCAGGCCAGCATTAAGCAACGCGGTGGTTTTACCGGCGCCCGGCGCGCCAATCATCACGTACCACGGCAGCTGATAAAGGTAGTGACTTTGAAAACGTGCCAGCCAGCTCTGCTGATGACGACGACCAAACTGGGTGCGCTTTAAACGCAGCGCTGCTTCACTGAAGCGCTGCGCCAGCAGGGTTTCGGTGGCCTGGCGATCAGATAACTCTTCCTGGCTCATCTGCTGCAGACGGTTGAGCAGTTTACTGTTAAACCAGCCGCGCCACAGTGCAGGAATAAACTGGAACAGCAGCCAGAGCAGATACAGCAGTCCCACCGCTAACTGGCGCGGCAATACCGGCTCGAGCGGGCGCGTATCGCCCCAGCTCCACAGCGGTCCGAGCATCCACAGCACGCAGCTCAACGCCGTGACGCCAATCAGGCTCCACAGCAGGCGATGGGTTAACAGATGTTGCAGTGATGCGCGCATCATTGGCCTCCCTGATGATTGCCGAGGGTTTCCGGTGTCACAAACAGGGTGATTTCCACCCGACGATTGCGGGCGCGGTTTTCATTACTGTCGTTCGGCAGCAGCGGATTGCTGTCGCCGCGACCTTCCGCTTTCACGCTGTGACCTTCCGCGAGCTGCGGATTAAGCAGCTGCATGATGGCGCGTGCGCGCGCAGAGGAGAATTCGTAGCTGGAGGCGAAACGGCCATCGACCGGGCTGTTATCGGTATACACCGATACCAAAACCGTGCCTTTAACGGTTTTCATTGCGCTGGCGACATGCGCCAGCAGCGCCCGTCCCACCTGATTCACCACCGTGCCGTCGCTGGAGAACAGTTTGTCAGCGGGGATGATCACTTTGCTGCCGAACGCGCCGTCGCTCACTTCCAGCTGTCCGGCGGCAATCACATCATTCAGACGTTGATGGAGATCGAGCAGCGCTTGAGGGGAAGTAGGGCGACGTCCTGGCGTGATTTGTGGCAGCGGGGTTTGATAGATGGTGCGCAGCAGCGGTTCGGCGGCGTTGCCGAGTCGCCAGTTCAGTCCGCTGTAAATCAGGCTCGCCACCAGCGTGGCCAGGGTAACGCAGGCCCAGAGCGGCACCATCGGACGCGTCAGGGTGCTGACCAGCGGATGCACTTCCACCAGCGGCACCGCCGGATTGGCGCTCGCCGGGCGATGTTCCGTAATGAGTTGTGCCAGGCGTTTGCGGATGGCTTCACACTGCGCGCGGCCGCTGTCACTGCCGCGATAACGGCCTTCATAACCGAGCAGCAGGCAATAGTGGATCAGTTCCAGCAGCCACAGATGCTGCTGCGGGCTTTGCGATACGCGCGACAACAGCTGGAACACTTTCTCACCGCCCCAGCTTTCATTGTGAAAGGTGACCAGCATGCCGTTGCCGGACCACACGCCGCGCGTGCCCCACGGCGTTTGCGCTGCGGCTTCATCCAGCACGCTGCACAGGCAGTAGCGCGCGCCGATAATCATCTCAAAAGGTAAGCCCGCTTGTTTACAGCGTTGTTCGAACTGGCGGATCTCTTCGATCAGTAACTGGCGCAATCCGGCAGGATCGTCATGCGTAGCGGCCTGCCGTATACGTACCACGGCATTCAGGATGGGTGCTGCGGCATTAAGCAAAAGGTTATCATTGCCCGCGACAATGCCATCGCGAGCAAGGGAATCCTGAGTCATTAAATCTTGGTTATCCAGGCAAGGGCGAAAATCACAGCCCGCAGAGCAAGCGCTTCTGCGGGCATTGTGCGCCGGATTGCATTATCAGTCTAAAATCCAGGTCGCGGTATCGTTAGTGCGACAAGCCTTGCTGGCGCCGCCAACGGCCACACAAACCTGTTTGCTGTTGCGGCGGGGGCGCGGACGATCGCTTCGAATGGTCGCGTCGTAACGGCTGCTCTCCACGCCCGCTTTCGGCGGAATATAGCCAATTAACTGGCCGTTAGGCTCATCAGCCACTGCCAGCCAGCTGTGTTCAACACGGCCGAGCACTTCAAACGGTTTGGCGTTATCAAGATAGCGCACCACCTTGCCACCATAATCAGGCGTGGTCATCACCGAGGCGGCGTACAGCGCGCGATAACTCTCATTAACCGGCGTGAATTCGCCAGGTGCTGCCACCGCATGACGATGGACCAGTTGGACGCCATTCACTTCACTGGTTACCAGCGTGTCATCTGTAACGGGTGGCGGTGGCGCTTTACACGCAGCCAGACTTAACACCGCCAGCAACACAAGCACGAGACTCTTATTCACCATGATCCTCAAATTTCATCAGATTAGCTGCAGAGTAATCTGCGGCACGGGCCGTTAAGTCAGGCAGATTAAGCAGCGAGAAAGCCATCAAAAAAACAGACAGATTACAGAAAGATAGTGCTGAACTAAGTCTACCTAAGACTTTTGAGAATTCAAACCATTGCACCATGAGAAATCCCGTGCTAGCGGGCGAAAAAGCAGCGCAGGCCGATGATATAAAACACATAGTCACGGTGATAGATAAGCTGAGTTAATTTATTCGCTGCTGTTAGCGGTGCAAGGCTGCGCAACGGCATTTGGTCACGGTTAGTACCAAACGAAAATGGTAAATAAGATTAATCTATTTATGTGCGATAAAAAAGATTGCTTTGCGAAACAATTTTCTCAATTTCAGAATTTCCGGGCCCCATACTGCCATTTTGGCACGCAGCACGGCATGGCTTTTGCTAGGCGCATTTATAAACTTGCGGCGGCCAATAATCGACCGCAATTTAACTTATGGCTAAATAAGCTCACATTTCCCCCCTTTAATCCGCGCTTTAGCCTGACAGGGTTTTGGCATTCTATGCTCAGAATTCCTGCCAGCTGAGGTAAGTCGTGGCTGAAGAGAGTAACGAGGACAAAACAGAATCGCCCACGCCCCACCGACTTGAAAAAGCGCGTGAGGAGGGGCAGATTCCGCGTTCGCGCGAGCTGACTTCAGTGATGATGCTGTTGATTGGATTGCTGATCCTGTGGGTCGGCGGCAACAGCATGGCGGAGCGTCTGGCCAGCATGGTCGCCACCGGATTTCGTTTTGATCACGGCATGGTGAACGATGACAAAGTGATCATTGGTCATATCGGCAGCCTGATTAAGCAGGCGGTGATCGCGCTGCTGCCGCTGATGGGCGGCTTAGTGGTGGTGGCGATTGCCGGGCCGATGGCGCTGGGCGGCCTTAACTTCAGCGGCAAATCCATTAAGTTCGATCTCAAAAAGCTCAACCCGCTCACCGGTATTGGCCGCATGTTCTCCGGCCAAACCGCTGCAGAGCTGGTGAAATCGATCATGAAAGCGGTGCTGGTTGGGCTGGTGGCCGGTTGGTACATCTGGAGCCACTGGGAAGAGATGCTGCGTTTGATGAGCGAATCGCCGATCAACGCGCTACATCATGGTTTGTCGATGATCGCCGCCTGCTGTGGGCTGATCATGCTGGGCCTGTTCCCGATGGTGGGTTTTGATGTGTTCTGGCAGCTCTACAGCTACTTCAAAAAGCTGAAGATGACGCGCCAGGAAATCCGCGACGAACATAAACAAAACGAAGGCGACCCGCACGTTAAAGGGCGTATTCGCCAGGCGATGCGCGCGGCGGCGCGCCGTCGCATGATGGCCGATGTGCCGAAAGCCGACGTTGTCGTCACTAACCCGACGCACTACTCGGTGGCGCTGAAGTATCAGGAAGGCAAGATGAGCGCGCCGAAAGTGGTGGCCAAAGGCGCTGGCGATATCGCCCTGAAGATTCGTGAGCTCGCCAAAGAGCACCGCATCCCGATTCTCGAAGCACCGCCGCTGGCGCGTGCGTTGTATCGACACACAGAAATTGGTCAGTTCATCCCCGGGGCGCTGTATGGCGCGGTGGCGGAAGTGCTGGCCTGGGTTTGGCAGCTGCGACGCTGGAAGCGCGAAGGCGGCCTGATTCCAAACAAACCAAAAAACCTGCCGGTTCCGGCAGACATGGACTTTGCAGGAGAGAACACTAACGATGGCTAATTTAGCCGAGAAGCTGCGTTTACCGGGCAACTTTAAAGACACGCAATGGCAGGTGCTGGCGGGCCCGGTACTGATCATGTTGATCCTGTCGATGATGGTGCTGCCGTTACCCGCATTCATTCTTGACCTGCTGTTCACCTTTAACATTGCGCTGTCGATCATGGTGCTGCTGGTGGCGATGTTCACCCAGCGCACGCTGGAGTTCGCTGCCTTCCCGACCATTCTGCTGTTCTCGACGCTGCTGCGTCTGGCGCTGAACGTCGCCTCAACCCGTATCATTTTGCTGGAGGGCCATACCGGCGCCGATGCCGCCGGACGCGTGGTGGAAGCCTTTGGTCACTTCCTCGTTGGCGGTAACTTCGCCATCGGTATCGTAGTGTTCATCATCCTCGTCATCATCAACTTCATGGTCATCACCAAGGGTGCGGGACGTATCGCCGAAGTCGGCGCGCGTTTTGTGCTGGATGGGATGCCAGGTAAGCAGATGGCGATCGATGCCGACCTCAACGCCGGTTTGATTGGCGAGCAGGAAGCCAAGCAGCGCCGTACCGAAGTGACGCAGGAAGCCGATTTCTACGGCTCGATGGACGGTGCGAGTAAGTTCGTTCGTGGCGACGCCATCGCCGGCATCCTGATCATGGTGATCAACATCATCGGCGGCCTGTTGGTCGGCGTGGTGCAGCACGGCATGGATCTCGGTCACGCCGGTGAAACCTACACGCTGTTGACCATCGGTGACGGCCTGGTCGCGCAGATCCCGGCGCTGGTGATCTCCACCGCCGCGGGTGTCATTGTGACGCGCGTCGGCACCGATCAGGACGTCGGCGAGCAGATGGTGACCCAGCTGTTCAAGAACCCGCGCGTGCTGATGCTGAGTGGCGGCGTGATTGGTTTACTCGGCCTGGTGCCGGGCATGCCAAACCTGGTGTTCCTGCTGTTTACCGCTGCGCTGCTGGGCCTGGCCTGGTGGCTGCGCGGTCGCGAAATGCAGCCGAAGAAACCGGCGGAAGCCTCCAGTCTGGTAAAAACTCAGGAGACGCCGGCCACGGTGGAAGCGTCGTGGACCGATGTGCAGCTGGAAGATTCGCTCGGCATGGAAGTGGGTTATCGCCTGATTCCGATGGTCGATCACCTGCAAAACGGCGAACTGCTGGGGCGTATCCGCAGTATTCGTAAGAAGGTGGCACAAGAGGTCGGCTTCCTGCCGCCGGTGGTGCATATCCGTGACAACATGGAGCTGCCACCCGCGCGTTACCGCATCCTGATGAAAGGCGTAGAAATTGGCAGCGGCGACGCTTATCCGGGCCGCTGGATGGCGATCAACCCTGGCACGGCTGCTGGTTCGCTGCCGGGCGAGCCAACCGTCGATCCGGCCTTTGGTCTGGCGGCGATCTGGATCGACAGCGCCCTGAAAGAGCAGGCGCAGATTCAGGGCTTTACCGTGGTGGAAGCCAGCACCGTGGTGGCGACGCACCTCAATCACCTGATTGGCCAATACGCCAGCGAGCTGTTTGGCCGACAGGAAGCGCAGCAGTTGCTGGATCGCGTTACGCAAGAGATGCCGAAGCTGACCGAAGATCTGGTGCCGGGCGTCATCACGCTGACCACGCTGCATAAAGTGCTGCAAAACCTGCTGACCGAGCGCGTCTCGATTCGCGATATGCGCACCATTATTGAGACGCTGGCGGAACATGCGCCGGTACAGAACGATCCGCAAGAGCTCACCAGCGTAGTGCGTGTGGCGCTGGGACGTGCGATTACCCAACAGTGGTTCCCGGGTAACGGCGAAGTGCAGGTGATTGGCCTCGACGCCACGCTGGAACGTCTGCTGTTGCAGGCGCTGCAAGGCGGCGGCGGACTCGAACCCGGTCTGGCGGATCGCTTACTGGTGCAGGCGCAAGGCGCACTGCAGCAGCAAGAGATGGCGGGTGCGCCGCCGGTGCTGCTGGTCAATCATCCGCTTCGTGCGCTGCTGGCGCGCTTCCTGCGCCGCAACCTGCCGCAGCTGATTGTGCTGTCGAATATGGAGTTGACCGACAACCGTCAAATCCGTATGACCGCCACCATTGGAGGCAAGTAATGCGTCGCTGGTGCTGGGCATTGATGATGTTGCCGATGATGACGCTACCGCTGGCTGCCGCTGCGGCCAGCGGTGCCTGGAGCGCCAACGCCAGCGGCCCAAGCCTTGGCGTGCGCGGTAACTGGCTGATGACGCCTGCGCTGCGTGCGCCTTCCAGCGCGCCGGGCAATATTTCGCTGGTGTACTGGCGTTATCAGCTCAGCCGTCCTGCGCCCTCGGGTTTGGTGGTGCGCTTGTGTGCGGGCGATCGTTGTGTCGAGATTGAAGGCGCCAGCGGCAGTACGCGCGGCTTAGCCAACGTGGCGGCGGAAGAGACGCTGCATCTGGCGTTTGGCTTTCAGGGGAAGGGCGCATTGCCGCCCGGCTTACGGGTGGTGAGCAGTGAAGTGACGGTGAATTATCAGTAACGCGTGTTACCTCGGCGACGCGCCCTGCGCCGCCGAGTGCATGGATTAAGGCTTATCTCCCTGACCGTAAATTGGGGGTGAAGCCAGTTTTGCATCCTCTCTTAACCCTTTCACCTGCTTCGCATCCACTTTGGCCGCTGCCGGATTACCAAACTGCTGGGTAACAAAGTTACTGACATCCGCCACCTGCTGGTCACTCAGTTCAGGCGCAAAAGGCGGCATAAACACTTCGCCCTCGCGCATATGGCGATGCACACCGTTGAGGACCACCGATACCACGTTCAGCGCATCTGCCGCGCCGGTGCTGGTGTGATGGAACAGTGACGGATAGGCATGGAAACCGCTGCCCGATCCCGCACCTTCCGCGCCGTGACAGCTGGCACAGTTACCGGCAAATACCACCGCGCCGGGCTGAGCATGGCGGGTCGCCTCATCGGCACCGCGCAGTGCAATCAGCGCGGTGGAAGGTTGTCCCCAGCTGTCGCGCGCCCGGGTTTGCTGTGCGTCCGGCTGTGGCTTAACGCTGCGCAGATAGGTGGCGATGTCCTGCAGATCGCTTTCGGGCAGATATTGCAGGCTGTGCTCGATCGCTTCGGCCATCGGCCCGGAGGCACTGGCTTTGTTGGCGACAAAGCCGGTTTTCAGGTAGGTCACCAGCTGCTGCTGGCTCCAGTCACCGATGCCTGCCTGCTTATCGGGTGTGATGTTGTACGCCATCCAGCCGCCGAGATCGCCGCCGGCCAATGCTTTATCGTTGTCCATGCCCATGGTCAGATTACGCGGCGTATGGCAGGTGCCGCAGTGCGCCAGCGCTTCAACCAGATAGCGGCCGTTATTCCACTGCGCGCTCTGCTGCGTATCGTTCTGCAATTCGCCTTTATCGAAGTTAAACCACTTCCAGAAGCGCATGCCCCAGCGTTGGTTGAATGGGAACGGCAGGTCGGTTTGCGGTGAAGCCTGATGCACCGGCGGCATCGACATGAGATAGGCTTTGATTGCCAGCACATCGTCGCGCTTCATTTTGGTAAAGGAGTCATACGGCATCGCCGGATAGAGCTGCTCGCCATTTTTGCCAATGCCGTCGCGCACCGCAGCAACGAACTGATCGTCACTCCAGCTGCCGATACCATACTGCTTATCGGAGGAGATATTGCTGCCCCAGATTTGGCCGAAAGGCGTACTGACCGCAAAGCCGCCGCCAAACAGCGGGCCGTTGGTGGCGGTATGACAGGCGGTACAGTCACCGGCGCGCGCCAGATATTCGCCGCGCTTAATCTGAGCGGCATTGTCTGCCGCCTGCGCCACGGCGCACTGCATCAGGACCACCGCGATAGCGGCCTGAATCAATACAGGTTTCATCGGGTGCTCCTTACAAGCTTGCCAGAACGCTATCGGCCATACGCAGCGCCAGCGCGGTTCCGGTCAGCGTTGAGTTGACCGTCGAGGCCGACGGCATAATGCCGGTGCCGGCGATAAACAGGTTCGGGTGATCGTGGGTGCGGCAGTGACCATCCACCACCGAATCCTGTGGATTGCTGCCCATGATCATGGTACCGGTGATGTGCTGGTTGTTGTCGTAAACGCCGCGCTTGCTGTAAACCGCCTCGGTGCCGCCCATCTCTTTCACCATGCGCTGGAAGTCGATCATCGAGTGGTCGTAGCCGCGATGCACGTAGTCCGGGAAGCGGTAGTAAACCTCGAGACGGGGAATGCCCCAGGCATCCTTCTCGGTTTTACTCAGCGTGACGCGGTTCTGCGGCTCCGGCAGCATCTCCAGCAAACACTTGAGCTGAACAAAACGCTCAGCCTGGAAGGCCAGCTTGTCGTTAAGCGCCTTGCCATAATAGCCCTGACGTACCAGACGTTCGGTGAGATAACGCACCGGCGAGGTGTTTGCGAGGTCGATACGCAGCGCCGAACGTTCACCACGGAAATCGCCGTCGCGCATATTGTTGATGCTGCCGGGACGCATTGGCCCACGGCCAAACCACACCGGCTCATCGGCGTAGAACTCCACTGACGATCCCGGATGATCCATCAGGTTGCGGCCCACCATGCCGGAGCTGTTGGCGATGCCGTTCGGGTAGCGATCGCTGGTGGAGAGCAGCAGGATTTTCGGGCTTTCAATGCCGTTGGCGGTCAGGACAAACTGTTTGCCGGTCACGCGATGAGGCACTTTATTCTGATCGAGATAGTGCACCGCCTGAATGGTGCCTTTGTCGTCAGCCTCAATGCGGAACACCACCGCATTGGTGACGATTTTGACACCGGCATCCAGCGCCTTACGTGCGGCAATGCCGCCGTGATACTGCGCATCAATCGGACAAACCGGCATGCAGTTATTGTTGCCGCAGCAGGCTGGGCGACCGTCATAGGCGATGCTGTTACGCGCCTGCGGACCAATGCCCACCTCATAACCCAGCGGACCGAGTCGCTGCTTCAGACGATCGAAGCCGTACGGCAGCGGAATGCCCGGCAGCGGGTAAGGGCGCGAACGCGGCGAAGCCAGATCGCTGTCGCCAGATACGCCCATCTGGTATTCCGCGTCGCAGTAATAGGGTTCCAGCTCGTCATAGCTGATGGGCCAGTCGCGGCCAACGCCGTACAGCGACTGAATGCGCATATCGTTCGGCAACAGGCGGAACGCTTGTCCAGCCCAGTGCCATGTGGTGCCGCCGGTACCGCGCAGATATTGGGCGCGATAGGGATCCGGGCCTTTCTGGATCAGGTAATTGTTATCGCTGGGTATGAATTTTGGCTGCGGTGCCCACGGCTGCGGCGGATACGGCTCGGTGAAATCGCCCTTAAACGGCGAATTGCGAAAATACTCCACCGCCTGATCGCGCTTAATCTCCGGGCCGGACTCCAGCATCAATACCGACGCGCCCGCTTTGGCCATCTTCAGCGCCGCCAGTGAACCGGCAATGCCGGCGCCAATCACCACCACGTCGGCGCTTAATGAATCAGACATGTGCTCTCCTTGCAGGCGGCTGCGTCCAGAAGTTAGGTTGCCCCGGCGCGTAGCTCGGTGGTAACAGGGAATCACGCACCAGCTGATAGCTGACGATATTTTCAAAGGCGATACATTGCGGACGCGGCAGCGGTCCGACGACGCCGAGATACCAGCCGGAAACCAGCGCCTGATAAAGATCGTTAAGGGCTTTGGGCTGGCTACTCAGCAGCGCCAGCAGGCTGCTGCCGTTGGCGGCGGGTTGCTGCTCCAGCAGCGCGCTGAGCGTATCGAGCTGGCTATCCAGCTGCGGAAAATGTGCGTGCAGCCAGCTGTAGAGGCGCTGCGCCAGCAAGGCATCCGGCTGGTCCAGTCCGGTTAATCGGACGGAAATCGCAGTAAAACTGGCGGACGGTGCCACTGCGGCGGCCAGCGGTGGCGAGGCGAAAGCCAGGCTTCCGGGTAGCGCCTGCGTCAGGACGCCAGCCACCAACAGGCCCGCCGTGCCGGTCAGCAACCGGCGGCGTGAAAGAGTCATCATGGAAATTCCCGAAAGTTATTTCAGCGCCTGAGCGGCAGCCTCTGAAGCCTGGTTATCCAGATCCTGTTTGGGGGTGCTGACGCCGACGGCGCCGACCACTTCATTTTGCAGCGTGAGCGGGAAACCGCCGCCGAGCGCCACAGCGTGCGGGATGGCGAGAACCGTGGTTTCGCCACTCTGCAGACGCTGCATAAATTTCAGGGAAGGGGCGTGATACAGCGCCGAGGTGCGCGCTTTACCAATGGCGGCATCGACGCAGCCCGGCGATGCGCCGTCAAGGCGCTGGAAGGCCAGTAGCGTACCGCTGGCATCAACCACCGCTACACAGCCGGTGCTGTGCTGCGCGCTGATGCTGTTTTTGACACTGGTCATCACCTGGTTGGTGTGGCTGGCGTCCAGCGCGGGGGCGCTGGCCTGGGCAATACCCGCTGCCAGCAGCAGGGAAAGGGCGACAGATGCTCTAATCTTCATGTTTTGCTTCCGATATTTATTGTTTTAAAACGTGCTTCTCGTCTCGCTTACGCTACGCTGTTGCAAAAATGTAAACAATTGCCGATAAACAAAACGCATACCTCTATGCGTATAACTCATTGAGGTGGATAGATCTTATCCAGCGTCTGTTGCCAGACGAACGGCGTCAGTTGTTGATAGCGCAGGGAGCGGGCGTTTAACGCATCAATCAGCCCTTGCTGCGTGGCAACAATCGCTGCGCTCATGGCGGCAGGTACCTTGACGTCCTGCAGCGTTTTCACCACTTCCTGCATCTCTTCAGCGCGTCGCTGGCCGTGCTCTGCCACGCGGCTAATCAGGTAGTGCGGCAGCTGATCGTCCCAGCCCAGCGACGGGAAACTGGCGTGCAGCGAGTCGAGTACCGCTTGCTCTACGCCATACTGGCGCGCCGCGCTCAGGCATTCGGTGGTCAGCGCTTCGAGGCCTTTGATCATCACGCTGCGGCACATCTTAATCGCTGAAGCTTCACCCACTTCGCCACCCAACAGGCGGCTGTGGAGACCCAGCTGTTGCAGCAGCGGCTGTACCTGTGCAGCCTGAGCGCCGCCAATCAGCAGCGGCGTCGCCAGCCGCTGGGGCGGCACCGGCGCCATCACCGCCACGTCGATATAGCTGGCCCCCGCAGCGTGAATCACTTCAGCCGCGGCGCGTTTGGTGTGCGGTGCCACCGAGTTGAGATCGAGAAAGTGCTGCCCGGCCTGTAACCGCGCTGCCGCCTGCTGCGCCACGTTGAGGGCCTGCGACGCGGTAACGGTGGAGAACACCAGCGCGGCGTCCTGCAATGCATCCGCCAGCGAAGCGGCCAGCCGCACGCCGCTCTGCTGCGCTTTTTGCTGCAGCGCGGGCAGGGTTTCTGCCGCGAGGGCTTTGCGATCCCATACCGTCACCGCATTGCCCTGCGTCTGTAAATCATGGGCGAGAATGCCGCCCGCTTCGCCAAAACCGATAAAGGTGATGTTCATCAATTACTCCTTGCTGAAGGGCCAGACCGCCGCCGGAATCATGACTTCACCGGCGAAAATGGCACGCGCAGTGCGCAACAGACCGCAGCCCGCCAGCGGGTTATCGCCTTCGCGCTGCAGCAGCACGCTGAATTCTCCGCTGGGATGTTCCACGCTCAGGCGCTGTTGAGGTTTCTGGCTGGTGCGTGCCAGTCCGTCGGCGACGCTGCCGGGGATCAGGCAGGCGCTGGCGACACTCACCGCGCCAAGCACACCAATCGAGGCATGGCAGCGGTGCGGAATAAAGGTGCGTGAGCTGATGGCGCCACCGTGACGCGCTTCAGCCAGCAGCGTGACTTTGGGCACTGTTCGCTGGCTGACATCCCCTAAATTCATCCGCGGCCCGGCCTGCAGGCGGATCGACTCCAGCCGCTGCTTGAGCTCGCTGTCGTTATCCAACGCGTCGCGGCTTTCATAGCCGCTGCGATTGACATCCGCTGCACGCACCAGGATCACCGGCATGCCGTTGTCGATGCAGGTGACGTCGATGCCATCAAAACGATCGCGCGGCTGACCGGTTGGCAGCAGCGCGCCACAGCTCGAACCGGCAATGTCTTTGAAGGTGAGGGCGATCTCGCTTGCGCTGCCCGGTACGCCATCAATGCGTAAGTCGCCGTCATAGTCGACTTCACCGTCGGGCGTGGCGAACGCCGCCTCGGCAATCTGCCCGGTGTTCTGCATGAAAATGCGCACACGGGTGCGTTCGCTGCCTGCCTTGACCAGCCCGCGTTCGACGGCGAAAGGCCCGACGGCGGCGAGGATATTGCCGCAGTTTTGCCCGTAATCGACGCGGGCTTGATCGACGTTGACCTGGGCAAACAGGTAATCGACATCGGCATCGTCCCGCCGCGAAGCGCTGACGATCGCCACTTTGCTGGTGAGCGGATCGGCCCCGCCGAGGCCGTCAATTTGACGGATATCGGGCGATCCCATTACCGCCAGCAGTACCCGATCGCGGGCCGCCGGTTCGGCTGGCAGATCCTGTGCCAGAAAGCAGGCGGCTTTGGAGGTGCCGCCGCGCATCAGTAAGCAGGGAATGCGACGCTGGCGCATGGTTTACTCCTCCAGTTGATCGAGCGTGTCGAGATAGCGCAGTCCTTTTTCCGCCAGGCGCGGGCGCATCTGATAGATATCCAGGCCCAGCTCACCGGCCGCTAAACGCAGGCGTTTGCTCTCTTCCAGCTCTTCACGCTGACGCGCTTTGGCCGCCACGCTGGCGGCTTCATCGCGTGCCACCACCACCACGCCGTCGTCATCGGCGACGATAACGTCACCCGGCCAGATCAGCTGCCCGGCACACACCAGCGGCACATTCACCGAGCCGAGCGTCTCTTTCACCGTGCCCTGCGCATATACCGCACGCGACCAGACGGCAAAGCCCATCTCACGCAACGTGCGGCTATCGCGCACACCGACATCCGCCACCAGCCCGCGCACGCCGCGCGCCTGCAGCGAGGTCGCCAGCAGATCGCCGAAGAAGCCGTCGCTGCACGGCGAGGTCGGCGCGACCACCAGCACATCGCCCGGCTGGCAGAGCTCCACCGCGACGTGAAACATCCAGTTATCGCCGGGTGCGACCAGCACGGTGACCGCGCTGCCCGCAATAGCACAATCCTGCTGAATCGGGCGAATGGCAGGATCGAGCAAACCTTTACGCCCCTGCGCTTCATGCACAGTGGCGACGCCAAAGCGCGCCAGCGCGTCGATATCGGTGGCTGCCGCACGCGGGATGTGGCGCACCGCGACGCCTTTTTTCGCGATGATGCTCATGCCAGATCCTCCGTTACGCGCGGGAAGATGCTCTGATAACCTTCGCCATAAATGATGTCGCGGCTGGTGGTAATGCCGACGTTACGCTTGGCCTGCACGCCGCGCTGCTGCGCTACGCGCGTGTAGTATTCCCACAGATGTTCCTGCCCGGCCATGCACTGAATCGCCTGATATTTTTTGTCCCACACTGAGGTGATATCCAGCAGCACATCCGGCTTCCAGTTGCACTGTTCAGGCTGGTGCGGTTCGAAGCAGTACACCGGCGGCGCACCGACGATTTTTTCGCCCGGACGGTAGCCTTCGGCCTGGGCGATAATGCGCGCCTCCTGCGCCAGATGCGTGGCCAGCGGGTGATCGTAGTTGTAGGGATCCTGCAAGGAATGGGTCAGAACAAACTGCGGCTGCACCCGGCGATAAACGTCCGCCAGGCGGAACAGGGTTTCTTTATCGGCACGCAGCGGATAATCGCCGAGATCAAAAAATTCAATGCTGGCACCGAGGATGTCTGCGGCGGCCTGCGCCTCGCTGCGGCGGGCGGCTTTGACTTTGGCCTCGCTCATCTCCCCCTTGCGCCACAGCTTGGCCGATTCGCCGCGCTCACCAAATGAGAGGCAGACAACGTGAACGTCATAGCCCTGCGCATGGTGCAGCGCGATGGCACCGCCGGCGCGCCAGACGAAATCTGCTGAGTGAGCGCTGACCACCAGCGCGGTTTTTTTTGGGGTGTTGTTAGTCATGGCATACTCCTCCGCTGTTTTTTTCCATGCTGTCACTGCCCACCTGGCGGCGATAATTCATTTCATTGCAGCGGGTATGCGTTTTATTTATATTGCGACATCGAACGGTGGTGAAAACAGGCAGGGAAAGATGGCGGAAAAGGGCACGCAGGAGCTGACAAATCTGATGCAAATCAGGGCATTTAGTCAGGTGGTAGCACAAGGCAGTGTCTCACGGGCAGCGGATGAATTATTTCGCACCCAGTCGGCCATTACCCGCGCTATTCGCGACCTGGAACTCACCTTAGGCGTCACGCTATTTGAACGTCACGCCGGTGGCATGATGCTGACTGACTTCGGTAAATGTGTGCTGCCGCGCGCGCTGCGGGCGATTGAGGAGCTGCATCAGGTGCCGCAGCGGCTGGCAAAATTGCAGGGACGCGGTGCGCAGCGTAGCGACGCGGAACCGCTGTGGCTGTTTAACGTGCGTCGGCTGCAAATTTTTATCACGCTGTGCCAGACGCGGCATATGCAGACGGTGGCGGCACGTCTCGGACTAAGCCAGCCGGCGGTGAGCGCCGCGCTGCGCGTGCTGGAAAACGGCGCGGGCATCGCGCTGCTGGAGCGCACGCCGCACGGCATGATGCCTTCGCTGGCCGGACGTGAAATTGAAGCCAACGTGCGGCGTGCGCTGAATGAATTGCGGCACATTCCGGCCGATATCGCTGCCCGCAGCGGGATACTCGAGGGAACGGTGCGCGTGGGCGCATTGCCGCTGGGACGCACGCGTATCCTGCCGCAGGCGATCGTGATGCTGACGGCGCGTTATCCGGGCGTACGCGTGGTCACCAGTGAAAGCGCCTTTGGCGTGCTGGCCTCGGAAATGCGCTCGGGCGATATCGATTTTATTTTTGGCGCGCTGCGCCGCGATGAAGATGCGCTGGACGTCACGCGCGAGACGCTGTTCTCCGAACGTATGGTGCTGCTGGCGCGTCACGATCATCCGCTGGTGGGACGTGAGCTCTCTACCGAAGATCTGCGCGCAGCGCGTTGGGTGCTGCCGCGTTCGGCCACGCCAGCGCGTTATCTATTGAATAACAGTTTTCAGGCGATGGGCATTCCGGCACCCGATCCGGTGGTGGAAACCGGCGATCTGGCGTTGGTGCGCGGCTTGCTGATGCAGTCGGATATGCTGGCGGCGGTCTCCGCGCACCAGCTGGAAGTGGAACTGGCGTCCGGCGCGCTGGTGGTGTTGCCGGTGCCTTTGCCGGATACCGATCGCGCTATCGGGCTGACGGTGCGGGCGGGCTGTCTGCACTCACCGGCAGCGGATGCGTTGATCCGCTGCCTGCGTGAAGTGTGCGGGCAGGACCAATAATCAACCTGCGCGCGCCGCTTCCATCAACGCATAGCGGTAACCGCGAATGCCGTAGCCGCAGATCACGCCTTGTGCGACGTCGGAAAGATAGGAGTGATGACGGAACGGCTCACGCTTGTGCACGTTGGTGATGTGCACTTCCCACAGCGGCAACCCCACGCCGGTGACCGCATCGCGGATCGCCACCGAGGTGTGCGTCCACGCTGCCGGGTTGATCACCAGCGCCTGCGCTTCGAGACGCGCCTGCTGAATCCACTCAATCATTTCCCCTTCGTGGTTGGTCTGGCGAAACTCAATCGTCACGCCCAGCTCTTCCGCCGTTGCGCGGCACAGCGCTTCGACGCTTTGCAGCGTGTCGGAGCCGTAGGTTTCTGGCTCGCGGGTGCCCAGCAGATTGAGGTTCGGGCCGTTCAATACATAGATGGTTCTCATCGTGACTCCTGTAATTCAGTAAAACCAAAGAGCCGCTGTGGCGTGTGCCAAAGCACCTGACGGCGGCTCTTTTCATCGGGGATCAGCTGTTCGATCAGCAGCAGTTGCGTGCCCATATCCATGCGTTCAGTGGCGCGCAGGAAAGGCCAGTCCGATCCCCACATGCAGTTTTCCGCGCCGAATGCGTCCAGCAAGGCCAGCAAATAGGGATGTCCATCGCTGAAGGGATAGGGCTGCCGGGAGAATTTCGCCAGCCCGGAGAGCTTGACGCTGGTGCGCTGCTGGCCGGCCAGCGACAGCAGCGCCTGAAAGGCTGGTTGTGCTACGCCCGCGCTGACGTCAGGCCGACCGGAGTGATCGATCAGCAAACGCGTGCGGGTGCGTGACAGCAGCGGCATCAGCGCCAGTAGCTGATCGTTTTGCACCTGAATCTGGGCAAAGAGATCCAACTCCGCCAGCCTGCCCATCAGGGCATCAAGCTGGAGAAACGGCTCGGTGCCCAGCATCGCCACGTTAAGCGCAATGCCGACGATGCCTTGATCTTTCAGGCTGGCGAGCGTGTCGCTCTCCACGTCACGCGGCGTGACGGCAATCCCCTTGAAGCGTCCTTCGCCGCGCTTGATGGTATCCAGCAGGCAGCGATTGTCGGTGTTATAGCCCGACGTTGGGCCGACAATCAGCGAGTGGCGGATGTTGTAGGCCTGCATCACTGCGCGATAGTAATTCGGCGTCGCCAGCTCGTGTCCGTCCGGGTTATAGGCGCTCTCGGGTGCCCAGGGAAAGTTTACTGGATCAAAAACGTGGTGATGGCAGTCGATGACCGGTTGCGTAAACATCAGTCTGCTTTCCCCGCCACCGAATAGAGCACCTGCTGATTGCGCGTCTGCTGGAACTGTTCCAGCGTTTCACCGCGCATCGCTGAGTAGATATGCAGGTTAGAGACGCCGACTACCGCACCCAGTTTTTCCAGCAGGAAGAAGCTGACGCCGTAATGGATCATGCCGCGCCAGTCGAGCTGGGTAATCAGCGTTTGCTCTTCAGCGCTCAGCCCGGCCTCCTGATACAGCGCCTGCGGAGCTTCGCGGAATCGCTTACGCCATTCTGGCTGAATCATGCGGTGCAGGAAGCGGTTGATGCGCAGCGCTTTAAGGCTGCGCGCCTGGGTGAACGGATAGGTGCCGGGCAGTTTTTCCACGCCGCTGAGCTGCAGGTTGATCTTATCGCGCTGACGCTGGTGCACATCGACCGGCGCTTCGCGTGACTGATTTTCAAGGATCAGCGTGGCGATCCCGGTCATCGAAGGCAGATAGTAATCCTGATGCAGTTTCTCGACGTTGGCCGACAGCGCACCGCGCATGATCAGCCACATAATCACTTCCGCACCTTCCAGGCCGCCGAGCGTGGCGTATTCCGCCAGGGTGATTTCGGTCAGGCGCTCGGGATCGTTGATCAACAAATCAATAAACTGCGCATCCCATTCGGGATTGTTGAAGCCGCAGCGCTCGCCGTGTACCTGATGTGACACGCCGCCGGTCGCGACCACCGCAACGTTCAGATCCTCCGGGAAACTTTCTACCGCGCGCTTCAGCGCCTGGCCGAGTTTATAGCAGCGACGCGCCGTCGGGATCGGGAACTGCAACACGCCGACCGCCAGCGGAACCACCTGCATCGGCCAGCCGCCTTGCCACGGTGCCAGCGCCGACAGCGGCGAAAACAGGCCGTGATCCAGCGCTTTGTCCTGGAAGAATGACATATCGAACTCATCCGCCATCAGGCTGGCACCAATATGCTGTGACAGCGCCGCATGGCCTTTTACCGGCGGCAGATCGCGCGGGCCGCCGCCTTCATCCGCAACGGCATATTCGTCATCAATGCCCAGCACAAACGCCGAGTAGTGATCAAAAAAGAAGGAGGTGACGTGATCGTTAAACACATACAGCAGCACATCCGGTTTTTTCTCCTTCAGCCAGCGCTGCATCGGGGCAAAGCCATCGAAAATCGGGGCCCATGCGCCTTCCTGCTGCTTGTTGTGATCGACCGCAAAGCCAATGGTGGGAGTATGCGAAACCGCTAAACCGCCTATGATTTTAGCCATAATTTTTTGACCTCTACTTCATCGATTATTGAGGGTACGCGACAGGGACGGCAGGTCGTTAAGCTCGATGCCTTTAACCTGACGGGCCACCTGTGCAGGGTGATGTCGGGTGATGGAAAGTGCCGCCAAAACTGCCGGGAGCGACAAAACGATAAAAATGGCTGTTTGCCCAGGGAACACGCCGAGCAGCACGCCGCCCAGCGACGAGCTGATAATGGCGCCGCTGCGACCAATGCCGTGCATCCAGCACACGCCGGTGGCGCGCATTTCAGTGGGATAAAAGGCCGGGGAGAAGGCCTGCAATCCGGTTTGCGCACCGTTAATGCAGACGCCGGCGAAGAACACCAGCAGCGCCAGCACATTCGGGCCAAAGCTCCAGATGCCCTGCGACACCAGGCAGAAGCTGCCCAGCAGATAGAACAGGGCGATAACATATTTCGCTTTGAAACGGTCCATCAGCCCACCAACCATTAAGCCGCCAAAGGTGCCGCCCAGCTGGAATAAGCCCGCCACAATCGCCGCGCGCTCCAGCGTTACGCCGCCAGAACGCAGGATGGTTGGCAGCCAGCCGTTAAGCAGGTAGATGACGAATAGCCCCATGAAGTAGGTGAGCCATAACACCACCGTGCCGCCTGCATAGCCGCGGCTGAACAGCTGCAGCACCTGCGCTTTTTTCGGGATGATTGGCGCATTGAGCACAAAGGCGGTGCCAGCGGAGAATTCGCCGCCCAAACGTTTGAGCACGGCGGCAATCTTGTCGCGACTGACTTTGCGCACCACCATATACATCGCCGATTCCGGCAGCAGCCACAGCAGCAGCGGCAACATCAGTAGCGGCAGCAAGCCCCCTAAACCCAGCACCGCTTGCCAGCCAAAGTGTGGCAGCATGCCGGCGGCAATGAATCCGCCCAATCCGGAACCGATATTAAACCCGCTGTACATCACGGTGATCATCAGGCTGCGACGGCGTTCCGGCATATATTCCGACACCAGCGTGACGCAGTTGGGCATCACCGCACCGAGACCGAGACCGGTGAGAAAACGTAACACACCCATTTCCAGCGGCGTGCGCGCGAAGGCGCTCATCAGGCTGAAGCAGGCGAAGACGGCAATCGACAGCAGCAGCACGCGTTTGCGGCCAAATTTGTCGGACCACGGACCGGCAATTAGCGCGCCAATCGCCACGCCAAACATCGCGGCACCGAGAATCGGCCCCATTTCTGCATGGCTGATGCCCCAGTCTTCAATCAACGCGGGCGCAATGAAACCCATCGCTGCCGCATCGTAGCCATCAAACATGATGATGATGAAACACAGGCTGAGGGTCAGCCACTGGTATCCGGTGATCGGGCGGGCGTCGATCCAGCCTTTTACATCGATAATGTCGTGATTGCTCATAGGATACGCTCTGATTTTTTTATTAATAACGTTATCGGGTTGAGATTTTATTCTGCCCTGACATTGGCCGGGGGCATCACTTTAACCCGATTGCAGGGGATAAGTTTTATAGTTTTTAGCTGTTAAAACAGCTTGTTGCATGTTTTTGTGTTCTTGCTTCCATAACCAAATTAGGGATGGCGTGCGAGTTTGTCTGCCATAAAATGGTTATGAAGGTATGAGTTTTGTTTATTTGGTGAGCTGTGTCGGAAAAATGAGAAGGCGTATCGAGGCTGAGGAATGGCGGGTATTGGGCACGGCAGAAGCGCTATTCAGAGCGGGCTGAAGAGCAGAATTTTGTCAGAGGAGAAAAAAGGGGGAAAGCAAGCGGAGAGCCGTTTGTGGCGCTCTCCGCCAGAAGTATTACATGCGTTCGACGGTTTTAATGCCCAGCGTATCCAGACCTTGCTTCAGCGTTTTCGCGGTTAACGCGGCCAGCTGCAGGCGGCTCTGACGGATGTTCTCGTCCTCGGCGGAGAGAATAGGGCAGTGTTCGTAGAAGCCAGAGAACTGACCGGCCAGATCGTACAGATAAGCACACATCACATGTGGCGTACCGTCGCGCGCGACCTGCGTTATCACTTCTTCGAACTGCAGCAGACGCGTAGCCAACTGCGCTTCACGCTCTTCGGTCAGCACGATGTCACCGCTCAGGCTATCGGCATCAATGCCGGCTTTGCGGAACACCGACAGCACGCGCGTGTAGGCGTATTGCATGTAAGGCGCGGTGTTGCCTTCGAAGGCCAGCATGTTGTCCCAGTCGAAGATGTAATCGGTGGTGCGGCTTTTTGACAGGTCAGCGTATTTCACCGCGCCGATGCCAACCACTTCCGACAGATCCTTCAGCTCCTGCGCGGACATCTCTGGATTTTTCTCGCTGACCAACGCATGCGCGCGTTCAACCGCTTCATCCAGCAAATCGGCGAGGCGAATAGTACCGCCGCTGCGGGTTTTAAATGGACGACCATCTTTACCCAGCATCATGCCGAAGGCGTGATGTTCAAGCGGTACCGATTCCGGCACGTAACCGGCTTTACGCACGATGGTCCACGCCTGCTGCAGGTGCTGATGCTGACGGGAATCGATGTAATAGAGCACGCGATCGGCATGCAGGGTTTCGAAGCGGTATTTGGCGCAGGCGATGTCGGTGGTGGTGTAGAGATAGCCGCCATCTTTCTTCTGAATGATCACGCCCATCGGTTCGCCTTCCTTGTTTTTGAACTCATCAAGGAAAACTACTGTGGCGCCTTCGCTGGTCACCGCCAGGCCTTTTTCGCGCAGATCGGCGACGATGCCCGGCAGCATGTCGTTGTACAGGCTTTCACCCATCACATCTTTGCGCGTCAGCGTCACGTTCAGGCGGTCATACACCTGCTGATTCTGGCTCATGGTGATATCAACCAGCTTCTTCCACATGTTGCGGCAATATTCGTCGCCACCCTGCAGTTTCACCACGTAATTACGCGCGCGCTCGGCGAAGGCTTCGTCGGCATCGTAGGTCACTTTGGCTTCGCGGTAGAAGGCTTCCAGGTCAGCCAGCGCAATCTCTTCGTGATGTTCGTTCTGCTGTTTTTCCAGATAGGCAATCAGCATACCGAACTGCGTGCCCCAGTCGCCGACGTGGTTGGCGCGGATCACGTTATGGCCGAGGAACTCCAGCGTACGCACTGCCGCATCACCAATGATGGTGGAGCGAACGTGACCGACGTGCATCTGCTTCGCCACGTTAGGCGCGGAGTAATCCACCACGATAGTTTGCGGCGCAACCGCGCTCACGCCAAGGCGCGGCAGCTGCAGCGCCTGCGCGGTTTGCGCGGCCAGCCATGCACGATCGAGGAAGATATTGATAAAGCCGGGACCGGCGATTTCGACTTTGCTGGCGATGCCGTTAAGATCCAGATGCTGAATCACCTGCTCAGCCAGTTGTCGCGGTGCCTGACCGAGCTTTTTCGCCACGGCCATCATACCGTTTGCCTGGTAATCACCGAACTGTACCTTCGCAGACTGACGAACCTGAGGTTCGCAATCGGCAGGCGCACCCGCCGCAATCATTGCCTGACTGACTTTGTCGGAAAGAAGAGCCTGAATATTCACCGCGTTACCTTCATATGCTGAAAAGGCCCGCCTGTAGGCGGCGAGCCGATGTCGTCATCCCGCAACTGCGCGGCGGGACGAAAAATAAGAGGGGAAGTATACGTGAAATGTTAAAGTGAGTCAGCTATTCGGTATCTGATGACAGGCAACATCGGGCCCTCAGCGCCGATTAACGGCGCCGTGGGTGACGACGAGGATTTTTAACGCTTTTGTCTTCACGCACCTTCCAATGGCGGGAAATTGCAAATCCCATTAATGCAATCAGGACCGCGACAACAATGAGCATAGACATAAGGCCGTTCCTTGTAGTTGTGAAACCCAAATTTATAAGAAAGGGTTTCAAGCTGCAATTGTTTGCAACCTAAATAAGAGTTATCTCATTGTATTAACTATTGTGATTAATAACAAATAGTTAGGTCATTTTCATAAAGTAACTGCTGGACCTGATTAGGCGATAAATCCGAAATGAATGGTCTATTTATGCAGTTTTCAGCCTTTTTGACGCCTAAATCGGATGAATCCGACAATTTTGTCAAGCGGAATCAACGGCTAGCAAATTTCATATTGATTAGTAAACCTGAACTGAATTAGAGGTAAGGCTTGATGCAGACCCACTTTCCTATGGAATTGGATGATTTAAAACAAGACATGGCTCGTTTTGAGCAGTCGCTAGTGAATTTTTCTGAACGTTTAGGCATTAACCTGGCCGAACATGAAGCCGATCACGTTGCGGTACGCTGCCACCAGTTTGCGACAGCAGAACGCTGGAAAGCGGGCTTATTGCAGATCGGCACGCGGTTTTCCGAGGCAATGATCAATGGTCGCCCGATCTGCCTGTTCAAACTGCATCAGCCATTGAACCTGGCGGGCTGGCAAATCGATGTGATTGAACTGCCGTGGCCGGGCGAAAAGCTGTATCGCCATGAAGGCTGGGAACACGTGGAGATTGTGCTGCGTGGAGAACCGGAAACGCTGGGTGTGCGGGCGATGGCGCTGCTTTCAGATGATGCGCTGACGCAGCCGGGCATCTCGTTTAAAACCAGCGCGCCCAAAGGCGAGAACGAGCGTTTGCCCAATCCGACGCTGGCGGTGACGGACGGGCAAACCACGATTAAGTTTCATCCGTGGCGACTGGAAGAGATCGTCGCCAGCGAGCAGGCTTAACGGCGCGCCGCGACCGCTTTTTGCAAACGCGCGACCGCTTGTTCCAGCGTGGCGCGCGTACAGCCAAAGTTGAAGCGCACGAAATTATCGTCGCCAAAATCGTGGCCCGGTGAAAAACCGAGACCGTGCTGCTCGAAGTAATCCATTGGGCTGGCGACATCCAGCTTGCTGGCGTCGATCCAACCGAGGTAAGTCGCTTCCGGCGCGGCCATCTGCAGTTCGGGCAGTGCATTGACCTGCGCCACCAGCCAGTCGCGATTGGCGCGCAGATAATCCAGCTGCGCTGCCAGCCATGCATCGCCATCGCGCCACGCCGCTTCGGCCGCCACCAGCGCCAGAATATCCACGCCAGGCACAATGCCTTCACGTACGCGTTTGAACCGTGCTCGCAGCTCTGAATTGGGAATGATCGCCAGCGATGCACCCAATCCAGCAATATTGAAAGTTTTCGACGGAGATAGCAGCGTGATGCTGCGCTGTGCGGCATCTTCACTTAAGGCCGCAAACGGAATGTGCTGCGCGCCGGGTGACAGCAATAAATCGCAATGGATTTCATCGGAGCAGACGATCAAATCATGCTGCTGCGCAAATGCCAGTTGCGCTTCCAGCTCGTCACGACGATAAACCGTGCCGCCCGGATTCTGCGGATTACACAGCATTAGCAGGCGTTCATTGCCCTGCATCGCTCTATCATCCAGAACCATCACCCAGCGATCGTTTTGTAAACGCAGCGGTAAATTTACCTGCGCGCGGTCAGCCAGCTTCGCTGCACCGCGAAACGGCGGATAGATCGGCGTCGGGGAAACAGTAGATTCGCCAGACTCCGTGAATGCGCGGACCGAAAGATTCAAACCACACACTACGCCGGGCAATAACACAATCCAGTCCGGCTCAATCTGCCAGTTGTAGCGCTGCGCTAAACGCGAAAGGGTGATATCAATCAATCCGGTTGGCGTTGCACCATAGCCAAATACACCGTGCTCAGCGCGCTGTTTAATGGCCTCAATCACACCCGGCGGCGAACGGAAATCGCTGTCCGCTACCCAGAGCGGCAGCACATCGCGATCACCATATTTGTGCCATTTCAAACTATCGCTGTGACGACGGTCTATCCATTGATTAAAATCGAATGCCATAGTGCGAGTTCCACGTAAACTGTCCAATTAAGTAGACTAACTGAAGCATTCATCCCGAGCCAGAAGTCATGAGAAGGAGCATGGTATGACGAAACTGGAAATTTGTTGCTACGGCATCGACTGCGCAATGACTGCGCAGCTGTCCGGTGCCGATCGCGTGGAGCTGTGCAGTGCACCGCGCGAAGGTGGGTTGACGCCTTCAGCCGGCGTGCTGGAAGCGGCACGACGTGAAATTTCGATCCCGGTACATCCTATCGTCCGTCCGCGCGGCGGCGATTTTTGCTACACCCACTTTGAGTTTGAGTCGATGAAATCGGACGTTGCGCTAATGCGTGAACTCGGTTTTCCCGGCTTAGTGATTGGCATGCTGGATGAAGATGCGCATGTCGATATTGCTCGTATGCAGCAGATTATGAAGCTGTGTGACGGCATGGACGTCACCTTCCATCGCGCCTTTGATTTATGCCACAGCCCGAAACGCTCACTTGAGGTGCTGGCTGATTTAGGCATCGCGCGGATCCTGACGTCTGGTCAGCAGCAGAGTGCCGAAGCAGGAATTGCATTATTAAGGGAACTAAATGAACACAGCACAGGTCCAATTATTATGGCCGGTGCGGGCGTACGTTTGAGCAACATCCAGAAATTCATCGACAGTGGATTGCAGGAAGTCCACAGCTCCGCCAGCCGTTTAGTCGCTTCGCCGATGCGCTACCGTAAAGCCGGTGTTTCCATGTGCTCCGAAGCGGAAACCGATGAATTCAGTCGCTATTGCGTTGATGGTGATGTGGTTGAAGCCATGAAAAGCATGACGCAGTTGAGCGCCGTCCGGGTAGCCTGAATTCCCCCCGATTTTGCCGCGCAGCACGCCAGCTCAAATGACGTGATGTTTGCAAGTACCAACCCCAGTTCTTCTAACTGGGGTTCTTTTTATCTGCAGTTTCCGCGGAGATAGCGTGATCGCGTAAATGATGCTTTGATTACTCTATGGCTTCGTACGGATAACCTTCATGAAATCCATCCCTTATACCGTTTTAATGCTGCTACTCCCGTACTGCGGCGTCGCGCTGGCGGTCAGCACCGCGTGTCCGCCGATGAGCAAAAACATCACCAGCAGCAACAACTGGATCATGCTGGGTGGCGATGCCAAAGGCGCGGTGCGTCAGGTGGTGGCAGGCGAATTTGGCAAAGATGTGAACTCGCAAAAGCGCGTACTCGGCCAGTTTGATCAGTGCGGCGATTTGATGGTGGCCGATATTTCCTACGACAAAAATGAAGGCAATGTTCTATTGACGATGGAACAACATATCGCCCGCGTTCAGCGCGGCTGGGTGGCGGAATATGCCTACATGGTCAAAGTGATCAAAGCGGGGCAGGAGGAAGTGGTCGACAACCGTCAGGGCACCATCAGCTGGCAAATCGGGCAGCATGGCAACATCGTCAGCTCATCCGATAAATTCACCAGCATGGGCAAAGATGGCTTTACCGATACCACTTATCGCTATGACAAACAGTTCAGGGTGGAAAAAAGCGTGGCGCGCGGCAGCGATAGCATGACCAACGGCGAAAGCAGCTGGCGCTGGAATCCACAAGGATTAGTGACCTCATCCACCAGCGCGCGCAGCAAAGATACTTACAGCTACGATAACCAGTGGCGGGAACTGCGTTTGAACGGCACCGCGACCACGCCAGTCAGCACGCTGCGCTCGGTAGATGAGTGTCAGCTGTGGGATGAAGTGGGCAACTGCACGCTCAGTTATCTGCATGAAACCGAAGTTTTCGCCAAAGGCACCATTGAACGCCATCTCAGCTCCGCTTATAAATACCAATACTGGAACGCACCCAACGAAACCGCCGCACAAGATTAAAGCAAACTACACAAAACCCACATTAAGGCAAAGAATCAGGGCCGCGGAGTAAAGCTTCCGCCGCATGGATGCGGCGGCAGAGTCCACAAGGACGTGTTCACGACGCCTTTACGGAGCGGCCCTGATTCTTTGCCTGGAACGCACTGAACCAAACAGGGAGCCCGCACATGACACTCATCCTTTCATTCCTTTTCGCCATCACCATCCTCACACTCACGCCCGGTTTTGATACTGCATTAGTGCTGCGTTCAGCCGCCGCGCAAGGCTGGAAACGTGCCTGGGCTACAGCATTTGGCGTCACGCTGGGTTGCCTGCTGTGGGGCGTTGCGGTGGGTTTGGGATTGGGCGCGCTGCTGCTGGCCTCGGAAATGGCGTATAACCTGCTGAAATGGATCGGTGCGGCCTATCTCCTCTATCTCGGTGTCAAATTACTCATCAACCCACGCACCCAAGCGGAAGAAGGGCAGCACGCGCAGAGTAAAGAGCAAAGCTATGTTGCCTGCTTTACGCGCGGACTCTTTGGCAATCTATTAAACCCGAAAGTCGGCGTGTTCTACGTCACCTTCCTGCCGCAATTCATTCCGGCGGGCGCGTCGGTGCCGCTGTGGTGTACGCTGATGGCGCTCACGCACATGGTGATTGGATTAGTGTGGAATGCGGTACTGATTGGCAGCAGCCAGTACTTTGCGGCACATCTGCGTCGTCCAGCGGTGCTAAAAGTGATGGATCGCCTGACGGGCTGCGTGTTTATTGGCTTCGCCGCGAAGCTGGCGCTATCGCGGCGTTAGACATTACGGCTTGCGGGCCACTAACACGGCGCGCAGCGGGGCGGGATAACCTTCAACGGTCTTACTGCTATCATGCGGATCAAGGAACTCGGCCAGCGACTCGCTGGTCATCCAGCTGGTGCGACGCTGCTCTTCCACGGACGTCACCGCGTAATCCGCGATGCGCACATCGACAAATCCGCACTTCTCCAGCCAACTCTTCAGCGCCGCCGCAGAAGGGATAAAGTAAACATTACGCATCTGCGCATAACGCTCGCCCGGCACCAACACCGCGTTCTCATCGCCTTCAATCACCAGCGTCTCCAGCACCAGCTCACCGTCACTGACTAACTGATTTTTCAGCTGCATCAAGTGATCGAGCGGCGAACGGCGATGATAAAGCACGCCCATTGAAAACACGGTATCAAACGCTTGCAACGCCGGCAGTTGCTCAATGCCCAGCGGCAGCAAATGCGCACGACGATCGTCGCCCAACAGCTTACGCACCGCTTCAAACTGGCACAAAAACAGTTGCATTGGATCGATGCCGACCACCAGCTTCGCGCCCGCGCCAATCATGCGCCACATGTGATAGCCGCTACCGCAGCCGACATCCAGCACCGTGCGATGCTGCAACGGCGAAATGTGCGGCAACACGCGATCCCATTTCCAGTCGGAACGCCATTCGGTATCGATCTCAGTACCGTACAGCGAATAAGGACCTTTGCGCCACGGCATCAGATTGCGCAGTAGATTCTCAATGCCAAGACGCTGACGATCGGTCAGATCCTCAACATCCGCGCTCACGCTGTGCAACAAATCCAGCTTCTGCGGCGTCAGCAGCGGCAGATAATCAACTGACTTCTCCCAGTCGCGGAACTTACCGTGCAGATTCTCACGCTGCCATGCGGCGACTTGCGCCGGTAACACTTCCAGCCAACTGGCGAGCGGGCCGGTGGCGATCTGCTGATAAAAACGGCCAAACTCAATCATTTCAACGCCACCAACGAACCAAAATTAAAGCACTGGAACCACAACTCCGCATGTTTGAAACCGGCGGTTTTCAGGCGCGCTTTATGCGCTTCAACGCTATCGGTCAGCATCACGTTCTCCAGCATGCTGCGTTTCTGGCTAATCTCCAGCTCGCTGTAACCGTTAGCGCGTTTGAAATCGTGATGCATGTTAAACAGCAACTCGCCGACATCGGCATCTTCAAAACTGAACTTCTCCGACAACACCAGCGCGCCGCCCGGATTTAATCCGTTAACAATCTTCTTCAGCAGCTCGAGACGTGCCGGTGGCTCAAGGAATTGCAGGGTAAAGTTCAGCACCACCAACGAGGCGTTCTCAATGTGGATGTCCTGAATATCTGCTTCGATCACCTGCACCGGCGTATCCGCGCGGAAGGCGTCGATATGGCGACGGCAGCGCTCCACCATCGCCGGCGAATTATCCACGGCAATAATCTGGCAGCCGGGCACATGAATATTGCGGCGCACCGACAGCGTGGCGGCACCGAGTGAACAGCCGAGATCGTAAACCTGGCTATTCGGCTGAACAAAGCGTTCTGCCAGCATGCCAATCATCGAAATGATGTTGGAATAACCCGGCACCGAGCGCTGAATCATATCGGGAAAAACTTCAGCTACGCGCTCGTCAAAGGTCCAGTCGCCCAGCTTATCGATGGGCGCGGAAAATAGCGTATCGCGATCAGACATAATGAAAGGTCCGGAGAGAAAACGGAAAGGGCGCTATTTTGGCAGAAACGCGGGCAGGCTGCACCCTTTGCGTTGCGTCTAGAACAGGCTCGATTGCTGCGGCCAGTCGGGCAGATCGCGTAACCCTGGCTCCAACTGCTGCAACTGTGGCCACAATGCCTGAATCAGCGGAAACACCTCGCCCATATCCGGCGTATGGATAAACAGCAGCGGATCGCTATCCCGCTGCCACGCTTGCAGCTTGCTGTGCCACGGCTGAAACAGCGGCACGCTCTCCGCCACGCTATCACTGCCAATGAAACGCACCATCGGTTGCGCACCGGTACGCACCACATGCAGCGGCACGCGCGGCTTTTGCGATCGAGCGTGCACCGCTGCGGCCGACTGTGAGGTGGAGGCATGCACCGGACGACTATCCAGCATCACCCGATTAATTTGACGCTCCAGCAAACCGCGATTCAGCGCGCGTTCAGCATCTCCTTTGGCGAAAAATGCCTGATGCCGCACCTCGACGCCATAGCGGAAATTGCGCGGCAAACTGTCGAGAAAAGACCATAGATCGCCGAGCTGAGCCGGAGAAAACGCCGCCGGCAGCTGCAGCCAGTATTGACCAATGCGCGTGCTGAGTGGATCGAGCAGGCGGAAAAACTCATTCAGCAACTCATCACAGTCGCGTAGCGCCGCTTTATGGCTGATGCTTTCGGGAAACTTGAAGCAGAAACGGAAATCGTCGTGCGTCATGTCGCGCCAGCGCAGCACCACTTCCGGCTTTGGCAGCGCATACAACGTGGTATTGCCTTCCACACAACCAAACAGCTGCGCGTAATCGGCTAAGGTCTCAATACCGAACTGTTTCCATTGCGCGTGCTGCCATTGCGGTAATCCAATACGAAGTGTCAACGCGAACTCCTGAATCCTTTAGGGCGGGAAAGGGCGGCTTAATGTAACCTGTTTTGATGTCGGCAGGAAAAACAGCGCGATAAAGCATAATGTTTTGTCCGCTTTGATCGGGCTCCACTTATCCTGCCTGGGTTTTTCCATTATAATAGCCGCCTTTTTTGCGACAGCATCTCAGAAGGTTACGCGGCCTGATGCTGTCTGGCAGCAGCGGCGAAGTTAAAAGGATACGTTATGCGTACAGAATATTGCGGACAGCTCAATCTGTCTCACGTGGGTCAGCAAGTCACTCTCTGCGGCTGGGTAAATCGCCGTCGCGATCTGGGTAGCCTGATTTTTATCGATATGCGTGACCGTGAAGGTATCGCGCAGGTGTTCTTTGATGCCGATCGTCAGGACGCTTTCCAGCTGGCATCTGAGCTGCGTAACGAATTCTGTATCCAGATCACCGGCACTGTGCGTGCACGTGACGAAAAGAACAAAAACAGCGATATGGCGACCGGCGAAGTGGAAGTGTTTGCCCACGAGCTGAACATCATCAACCGCGCTGAACCGCTGCCGCTGGACTCTAACCAGGTCAACAGCGAAGAAGCGCGCCTGACCTATCGCTATCTGGACCTGCGTCGTCCGGAAATGGCGCAGCGTTTGAAAACCCGCGCTAAAATTACCAGCTTCGTGCGTCGCTTTATGGACGACCAGGGTTTCCTCGATATCGAAACGCCGATGCTGACCAAAGCTACGCCTGAAGGCGCGCGTGACTATCTGGTGCCGAGCCGCGTGCATAAAGGCAAGTTCTACGCGCTGCCGCAGTCGCCACAGCTGTTCAAACAGCTGCTGATGATGTCGGGTTTTGACCGCTACTATCAGATCGTTAAGTGTTTCCGTGACGAAGATCTGCGCGCCGATCGTCAGCCAGAATTCACCCAGATCGACGTGGAGACCTCTTTCATGACCGCCGAGCAGGTGCGTGAAAAGATGGAACGTCTGATTCGTGAACTGTGGATCGACATCAAAGGCGTGGATCTCGGTGACTTCCCGCAGATGACTTTTGCAGAAGCGATGAACCGTTACGGCTCAGATAAGCCAGACCTGCGTAACCCAATGGAGCTGGTCGACGTTGCCGACCTGCTGAAAAACGTAGAATTCCAGGTGTTTGCTGGCCCAGCCAATGATGCCAAAGGCCGCGTGGCGGCTCTGCGCGTACCGGGCGGTGCAGCGCTGACGCGTAAGCAAATCGATGAGTACGGTGAATTTGTCAAAATTTATGGCGCCAAAGGTTTGGCGTGGATGAAGATCAACGAACGCGCGAAAGGCTTCGAAGGCGTACAGAGCCCGGTTGCCAAGTTCCTCAGCGCAGAAATCGTTGAAGACATTCTCAACCGTACTGGCGCACAAGATGGCGACCTGATCTTCTTCGGTGCGGACCGCGCCAAAGTGGTGGCGGATGCGCTGGGCGCGCTGCGTCTGAAAGTGGGCCGCGATCTGCAAATCACCGATGATAAAGCCTGGGCGCCGCTGTGGGTGATCGACTTCCCTATGTTTGAGGAAGATGAAGAGGGCGGCCTGGCAGCGATGCACCATCCGTTCACGTCGCCGAAAGACATGAGCGCAGAAGAGCTGGCAACCGATCCAGTTCAAGCGGTGGCCAATGCTTACGATATGGTGATTAACGGCTACGAAGTGGGCGGCGGTTCCGTGCGTATTCATAATGGTAAAATGCAGCAGACGGTATTCAGCATCCTCGGCATTACCGAAGAAGAGCAGCGTGAGAAGTTTGGCTTCCTGCTCGACGCACTGAAATACGGTACGCCGCCGCACGCCGGCCTGGCGTTCGGCCTGGATCGTCTGACCATGCTGTTGACCGGCACCGATAACATTCGTGATGTGATCGCGTTCCCGAAAACCACCGCCGCAGCGTGCATGATGACCGAAGCCCCAAGCGAAGCCAATCCCGCTGCGTTGCTGGACCTCGGCATTCTGGTGGCGCCGAAGAAAGAAAAGACAGAGAACAAGTAATGGGCTTTAAACATCCGGTTTCGGTGTTGGTGGTGATTTTTGCCCGCGATACCGGCCGGGTGTTAATGCTGCAGCGACGTGATGACGACAGCTTCTGGCAATCGGTCACTGGCAGCCTGGAAGCGGGCGAAACCCCGCGCCAGGCGGCTCAGCGCGAAGTGTTAGAAGAACTCGCCATCGATATTGCGCACGAAAAGCTAGTGCTGGACGATTGCCACAAGCAAATCGAGTTTGAGATCTTCCCGCACTATCGCCATCGTTACGCACCGGGCACCACGCACAATCGCGAACACTGGTTCAGGTTGGCCATACCCGCAGAACGCGAGCTGCTGCTCACCGAGCATCTCGCCGCGCGCTGGCTCGAACCCGCCGCTGCCGCAGCCCTCACCAAGTCCTGGAGTAACCGCCAGGCGATTGAAGAATTTATCTGAATGCTCGCCGCCGCGCGTTTTTCCGGTGGCGAATGCATTAAGTTTTATAAATCTGGTGGGTTTTAAATGAACGCACCGAACAATATCGAACAGTCAGGCGTAATCGGCGCCGCGAGGTTGTTCACCGCCAGCGCATAGCAACCGGAGCGTACTTATGTACGTGAGGATTGCGAGCACTGCCGGGGGACAAGATCGCAAGTAAGATAGCCTGCACCCAGTAAAAGATCGGAGAATATGTAAGATGGCTGGACACAGTAAATGGGCTAATACTAAGCATCGTAAAGCTGCTCAGGACGCTAAGCGCGGTAAAATCTTCACCAAAATCATTCGCGAGCTGGTCACCGCTGCGAAACTGGGCGGTGGCGATGCGGGTTCTAATCCACGTCTGCGCGCAGCGATGGATAAAGCGCTGTCTAACAACATGACGCGCGACACCATGAACCGTGCCATCGCACGCGGCGTGGGCGGTGAAGATGATTCCAACATGGAAACCATCATTTATGAAGGTTACGGTCCGGGCGGCTCAGCAGTGATGATTGAGTGCCTGAGCGACAACCGCAACCGTACCGTGGGCGAAGTGCGTCATGCCTTCACCAAAACCGGCGGCAACCTCGGTACCGACGGTTCGGTTTCTTACCTGTTCAGCAAGAAGGGCGTGATCTCCTTCGCGCCAGGTCAGGACGAAGATGCGGTGATGGAAGCGGCGCTGGAAGCCGGTGCTGAAGACGTTGTGGCCTATGACGACGGTGCGATTGATGTCTTCACCGCGTGGGAAGAGATGGGTACGGTGCGTGATGCGCTGGAAGCGGGCGGTCTGAAAGCGGACTCGGCTGAAGTCTCGATGATCCCGTCAACCAAAGCTGAAATGGATGCCGAAACCGCGCCGAAACTGCTGCGCCTGATCGACATGCTGGAAGACTGTGACGACGTGCAGGAAGTTTACCATAACGGTGAAATCTCTGATGAGATCGCAGAAACGCTGTAATGGCGTTGCTTAAAACCCCACTCACCGGAGACGCGCCGTGGCGATAATTCTCGGGATCGATCCCGGCTCGCGCGTCACCGGTTACGGTGTTATTCGCCAAACCGGCCGCCAGCTTACCTATCTGGGCAGCGGCTGTATCCGCACCAGCGTCACCGATCTGCCGACGCGCCTCAAACTGATCTACGCGGGCGTCAGCGAAATTATCACCCAGTTCTCACCCGACTATTTTGCCATCGAGCAGGTGTTTATGGCCAAGAATGCGGACTCAGCGCTGAAACTGGGCCAGGCGCGCGGTGCGGCGATTGTCGCGGCGGTGAATCATGATTTGCCGGTGTTTGAATATGCGGCGCGCCAGGTGAAGCAAACCGTTACCGGTACCGGCGGCGCAGAGAAAAGTCAGGTGCAGCATATGGTACGAACCTTGCTAAAACTGCCGGCCAATCCGCAGGCGGATGCCGCCGATGCGCTGGCCATCGCCATTACGCATTGCCATATGAGCCAAAATGCGGCGCGTATCAGCGATACGAAACTGGTGATGACGCGCGGGCGTATGCGATCGGGTTAGCGGAAACGAAATGCTAAGTTAGGCTGGATATTCATCCAGCCTTTTTTATGCTATAAACTCAGGCTTACTAACAGATTAAGGAACTGCTCAGGTGATTGGTCGTTTACGAGGCAACATTCTGGAAAAACAGCCGCCGCTGGTGTTGATTGAGGCGCACGGTGTCGGTTATGAAGTGCACATGCCAATGACCTGCTTTTACGAGCTGCCGGAGATCAATCAGGAAGCGATCATCTTTACGCAGTTTGTGGTACGTGAAGATGCGCAACTGCTGTTCGGTTTCAATAACAAGCAGGAACGCACGCTGTTCCGCGAGCTGGTTAAGGTGAATGGCGTTGGGCCAAAACTGGCGCTGGCGATTCTGTCTGGCATGTCGGCCCAGCAGTTCGTGACCGCCGTTGAGCGACAAGAGATTGCCTCGCTGATCAAACTGCCGGGCGTGGGTAAAAAAACCGCCGAGCGTTTGATTGTGGAGATGAAAGATCGCTTTATCGGCATGCACGGCGATCTGTTTGGTGGTGATTCAACCTTTACGTTGACCACGCCATCCGCTGCACAAGACAATAACGATGCTGAAGCCGAAGCGGTTTCAGCGCTGGTGGCCCTCGGCTATAAACCGCAGGAAGCCAGCCGTATGATCAGCAAAGTCGGTAAACCGGATGCGGATTGCGAAACCCTGATTCGTGAAGCCCTGCGCGCAGCTATTTGAGGTAAAGCATGATTGAAGCCGATCGTCTGGTCTCGGGCAGTTCCTTTAACGAAGAAGAAACGCTCGACCGTGCCATTCGCCCTAAGCTGCTGACGGAATATGTTGGCCAGCCGCAGGTGCGCGAGCAAATGGAGATTTTCATCCAGGCTGCGAAACTGCGTGGCGATGCACTCGATCATCTGCTGATTTTCGGCCCGCCGGGATTGGGTAAAACCACGCTGGCTAATATCGTCGCTAACGAAATGGGCGTCAATCTGCGTACCACGTCCGGTCCGGTGCTGGAAAAAGCCGGCGATCTGGCGGCGATGCTCACCAACCTTGAACCGCACGATGTGCTGTTTATCGATGAGATCCATCGCCTGTCGCCGGTGGTGGAAGAAGTGCTGTATCCGGCGATGGAAGATTATCAGCTGGATATCATGATTGGTGAAGGTCCGGCGGCGCGTTCGATCAAGCTCGATCTGCCGCCGTTTACCCTGATTGGTGCCACGACGCGCGCCGGTTCTTTAACCTCGCCGCTGCGCGACCGTTTCGGTATCGTGCAGCGCCTTGAGTTCTATAACGTGCCCGATCTGCAGCACATTGTGGGCCGTAGCGCGGCCTGTCTTGGTCTGGCGCTGAGCGAAGAGGGCGCGTTGGAGATAGCGCGTCGTGCACGCGGTACGCCGCGTATCGCTAACCGCCTGCTGCGCCGCGTGCGTGACTTTGCGGAAGTACGAGCGAACGGCAACCTGAGCGGCGAAGTGTCAGCCAGCGCGCTGGATATGCTTAACGTCGACAGCCAGGGTTTCGATTACATGGACCGTAAACTGCTGCTGGCGATTATCGATAAGTTTTCGGGTGGTCCGGTGGGCTTAGATAACCTGGCAGCGGCGATTGGCGAAGAGCGGGAAACTATCGAGGATGTGATTGAACCCTTCCTGATCCAGCAAGGATTCATTCAACGCACGCCGCGTGGCCGAATGGCAACGCAGCATGCTTACAAACACTTTGGTATCAGTCGCGAAGAGTAAACCGGCGTTATGCCGCCGGTTTTTTTGCCATGCTGATGATGAACAATACCGCAGCGCATAACACCACCGAAGGACCGGCTGGCGTATCGTAAGTGGCGGAGAAGGTCAGCCCGCCGGTCACCGCGATAATACCGGCAATCACGGCAAAACCGGCCATCTGTTCCGGTGAGCGTGAGAAGCGACGTGCCGTCGCCGCCGGGATAATCAGTAGCGATGTAATAATCAAGGCACCAACAAACTTCATCGCTACGCCGATGGTTAATGCTGTGACCAGCATCAACATCAAACGCGTGCGCTGAATGTTAACGCCATCCACCTGCGCCAGCTCCGGGCTGATGGTCATCGACAACAGCGAATTCCACTGCCATGCCATCACCGCCAGAACAATCGCCACGCCGCCGGCCATCATCCATAAATCATTGGGCGTCACCGCCAGCAGATCGCCAAACAGGTAAGCCATCAGATCGACACGTACGCCTTGCATCAGACTAACGACCACCAAACCCAGCGACAGCGCGCTGTGCGCCATAATGCCGAGCAGGGTATCGATAGCCAGATGCGGGCGACGCTCCAGCCATACCAATCCCAACGCCAGACACACGGTCACCAAAATCACCGCATAGTAAGGATTCACGTTGAGCAGCAAACCAAACGCCACGCCCAGCAAGGATGCATGCGCGAGAGTATCGCCGAAGTAAGACATGCGGCGCCAAACAACAAACGAGCCAAGTGGGCCGGCCGCCAGCGCCAGCAACACGCCGCCCAGCCAGCCAGGCAATAACAGTTCAATCATGACGGGCCATTTCCTTTGCGCAGAACAATACGTCCCTGTAAATCGTGACGGTGATTATGATGATGACGATAAATCGCCAACTGCTGCGCGCCGCGTGGGCCAAACATCGCGATAAACTCGGGATGTTGTGACACCGCTTCTGGCGTGCCGGAACAGCAGATGTGATGGTTGAGACACAGCACTTCGTCGGTTTTCGCCATCACCAGATGCAGGTCGTGTGAAACCATCAGCACACCGCAGTTCAGTTCGCGGCGCAGCTGATCGATCAAATCGTACAGCGCAACCTGGCCGTTGACGTCAACGCCTTGTGTCGGCTCATCGAGCACCAGCAGTTGCGGGTCATTAAGTAACGCGCGCGCCAGCAGCACACGCTGGGTTTCACCGCCAGAGAGTTTTTGCAGTGTCGCATGCAGCAGATGCCCAGCTTGCACGCGCTTCAGCGCCGGTAAAATGGCATCGCGTTTGGTGCCGCGCGATAGGCGCATAAAACGTTCAACGGTGATCGGCAACGTTGGGTCGATGTGCAGTTTTTGCGGCACGTAACCGATACGCAAATCAGCGGCGCGCTTGACGCTGCCGCTGGTGGGTTTGAGCAGCCCGAGCACCGCGCGAACCAGCGTGGATTTGCCGGCGCCATTCGGGCCGAGCAGGGTGAGAATTTTTCCCGGTTCAAGTGCGAGGCTAATGCCTGCGAGCACCGGACGCTGGGAGAATTTCACAGAAATGTTTTCAAGTGTGACAAGTGGCGGCATGTTATTTACGGGTTGCATTGAATTTCGAATGTTATAATATCACATTCCATCAACGGGTCACGATGGAATGACGTATTATGTTACACAATAAAAAGTGCCTTATTTTCACCCTTACTGCTGCGGCATTTGCCGCCACAAGCACGTTTCCCGCGCACTCAGCGGTGGTTGCTTCAATCAAACCTCTCGGATTTATCGCAGCGGCTATCGCAGATGGCATTACGCCGGTTGAAGTATTGCTGCCCGATGGCGCCTCAGAACATGATTATGCTTTACGTCCTTCCGATGTAAAACGTATTAAAAACGCAGACTTAGTGGTGTGGACAGGCCCAGAGATGGAAGCCTTTCTCACTAAGTCAGCAGCGGAGTTGCCCGCTAACAAAAACCTCGAAATTGCAGCATTGCCAGGCATAAAACCGCTATTGATTAGCGGCGATGATGAAGATGAGGAACATGAGCACGGTCACGATCATGGCTCAGAAAATTCCGAAGTCCAAGACGGGTCTCATGCGCAGCACCATCACGGACAGTTTAATATGCATCTGTGGATGTCCCCTGACATGGCCTTACAATCTGCGGTTGCAATCCATGGAAAATTATTGGAACTTATGCCGCAAAGCAAAGCCAAACTTGACGCTAATCTGCAGGAGTTTAAAGCAGAATTAGCCGATGCAGACAAACACATCGGCGCGCAACTGGCGCCCGTGCGGAACAAGGGTTATTTCGTTTTTCACGACGCTTACAGCTACTTTGAAAAACATTACGGTTTGTCACCTTTAGGTCATTTTACCGTCAACCCTGAAATCCAGCCGGGCGCCCAGCGTTTACATCAAATACGAACACAGTTGGTTGAGCAGAAAGCCGTTTGCGTTTTCGCTGAACCACAATTCAGACCGGCCGTCATCGATGCCGTGTCCCGTGGAACTTCCGTACGAAAAGGCACGTTAGATCCGTTGGGGATGGACATCAGCTTATCCAAAGACAGTTACGTGAAATTCCTTTCACAGCTGTCGAGCCAGTATGCGAGCTGCCTGAATGGAGCATGAGGAATAGGTAAAAGTGCAGCAGATAGCCCGCTCTGTCGCCCTCGCATTTAATAATTTGCCGCGCCCCCACCGCGTTATGCTGGGTTCATTAACCGTTGTCACGTTGGCCGTCGCAGTATGGCGGCCTTACGTTTACCATCCGCGCGATGTCGCGCCCATCGTGAAAACCATCGCGCTGGATAAAGACGAACTGCGTACGCTATTGCCGGAAGCCAGTGAGCCGATCGATCAGACGACCGAAGAACCGGCCGACGATATTCCTGCTGACGATATTGATAAAGACGTTCCAGATAATCCTAACGTACATGATTACACCGTCTCTTCAGGCGATACGCTTAGCAGCGCGTTAAATCAGTACGGTATTGAGATGGGCGATATCAACGCATTAGTCAGCAGCGATAAAGATCTGCGTAACATGCGCGTTGGTCAGCAACTGAGCTGGACGCTGGATGCAGATGGACAACTGCAAACCTTCAGCTGGGAAATCGATCGTCGTGAAACCCGTACTTATCAGCGCGCCGACAATGGCAGCTTTAAGATGCAGCAGGAGCTGCAAAAGGGTGAGTGGCAAAACAACGTACTAAAAGGTGAAGTGCGCGGCAGCTTTGCTGCCAGCGCCCAGCGCGCGGGCTTGACCAGCGCAGAAACCAGCAACGTGATCAAAGCGATGCAGTGGCAGATGGATTTCCGCAAACTTCGCGCGGGTGATGACTTCAGTGTGTTGATGTCACGTGAAATGCTTGATGGAAAAAGTGCCCAAAGCCAATTACTTGGCGTACGTTTACGCACCGGTGGCAAAGACTATTACGCCTTCCGTGCGGAAGATGGCAAGTTCTACGATCGCAATGCATCTGGGTTAGCACGTGGCTTCATGCGCTTCCCAACTGTTAAGCAGTATCGTGTCTCTTCCAACTTCAATCCGCGTCGGCTTAACCCGGTAACCGGCCGCATCGCACCGCATAAAGGTGTCGATTTCGCTCTGCCCATTGGTACGCCAGTTTTAGCTGTGGGCGATGGTGAAGTGGTAATGGCGAAAAACGGCGGTGCTGCCGGAAATTACGTGGCGATTCGCCACGGTCGTCAATATATGACGCGTTACATGCACTTGAGTAAAGCGCTGGTTAAACCGGGGCAAAAGGTGAAACGTGGCGATCGTATTGCGCTGTCGGGTAACACCGGACGTTCAACCGGCCCGCATCTGCACTATGAAGTGTGGATCAACAATCAGGCAGTGAATCCGTTGACGGCAAAACTGCCGCGCATGGAAGGGTTGACGGGTAAAGATCGCAGCACTTACATGGCGCAAGTGAAAACCTGGTTGCCGCAGTTGACGTTGAAATAACGCATTATTGCGCGTAACACTTAAAAACCGACGGATTCTTCGTCGGTTTTTTGCTATCTGGCGCATGAAGATTGCAAAATTAACCATCGTCACTATTATTGACCGGTCATTGTCAGAGGCGAGTGCATGGAAACCCGAAAGAAAAATAACAGTGAGTTTATTCCCGTTTTTCAACGTTCTTTTTTAAAGCCGAAATACTGGGGAAGTTGGTTGGCGGTTGGCGCGCTGGCCGTCATGGCATTACTTCCTGCAAAAGTGCGCGATCCGATTCTGGGCGGATTGGGCAAGTTCGCCGGTAAGTTGGCGAAAAGTGCGCGCCGCCGTGCGCTGATCAATCTCTATTATTGCCTGCCGGAATTGAGTGAAGCGCAGCGCGAAGAGATTGCTGATCGTATGTTTGCCACCGCACCGCAGGCGATGGCGATGATGGCCGAATTGGGCATTCGTAATCCAGAGCATGTGCGTAAGCGTGTTGACTGGCACGGCCGGGAAATCATTGAGCAGCTGCAGGCCAATAAAGAAAACGTCATATTCTTAGTGCCGCACGGTTGGGGCGTGGATATTCCAGCGATGCTGCTGGCATCTGAAGGTCAGATGATGGCGGCGATGTTCCACAATCAAAGCGATCCGTTAATGGATTTTCTGTGGAATACTGTGCGACGCCGTTTTGGTGGCCGTATGCATGCGCGAAATGACGGGATTAAGCCGTTTATCGCGTCGGTGCGTCAGGGTTATTACGGCTATTATCTGCCGGACCAGGATCACGGCCCGGAACATAGCGAATTTGTGGATTTCTTTGCTACTTACAAAGCCACATTGCCCGCAGTGGGCCGCCTGATGAAAGTATGCCGCGCACGCGTTGTGCCGCTGTTCCCGGTGTACAACAGTGAAACCCATCGTCTGGAAATCTATGTGCGTCCGCCAATGGATGACTTGCTGGATGCCGATGACAATACGCTTGCGCGTCGCATGAATGAAGAAGTTGAAGTGTTCGTGCGACCGCATCCGGAACAGTACACCTGGATTCTGAAGCTGCTGAAAACGCGTAAGGAAGGGGATATCGAACCTTATGCGCGCAAAGATCTTTATCCTCGTAGGAAATAAACATGGGGCCGTCTGGCCCCTTTATCATTCTATTGCCGCCACATGACTGCGACGTTTACGTTCGCGCAGGAACAGGGTCACCAGACCAAACCACAGCACGCCAGCGGCGAAGTTAATCCCGCTAAACCACGGTGTGCCGCCGCTGAAGTAGCCACTTTTCGCCAGCTCAATGCCTACCGCTAAGGTCAGAATGCTGATCATACCGAGCATCGCCGCCACGCTGCCTTTGCCTTCGTTGCTGGAGTAAAGCGTCAAACGGTACAGACCGGCATTCACCATGCCTGCGCCGAAAGCGTACAAGCTTAACCCGGCTGTCAGCAGCAGATAGGTGTGATTATCGAGCAAATTAGCCAGCAGCGAAATACTCAAACCAATCAGAATCGGCCAGGCGGCAAACTTCACCGGCTGCTCAATCGGCACGCGTCCAGCCAGTTTGCCAAGCGTGATGTTGCCGGCAATCATCGCCAGAAACACCGGCAACTGCAGCAGCGCATACTGCATGCGTGACAATCCTTCATCGTGCATCAGAATCACTGGCGACAGCGCTACCCACGTCAGGATCGGAATAAACACTAAACCAATGGCAAAAGATCCGTACATCACCTGACGATCGCGCGCCAAACGCGCATAGCCGCGCGCCAGCGTTGGCAGGGCGATAGAGTGACTGCGATCGCCAGCGGTTTCCGGCATGACGCGCCATAGCAGGGCAAACGCAATCACGCTGCAGATGGCAAACAGCCAGAACATGCTGCGCCACTCGCCAACGGTGAGCCACGCGGCTCCGGCCAGCGGACCCGCGAGCGGTGCCAGCAGCGCGACGTTGGCCATCAGCGCCATCATGCGTACTGCCAACGCTTCATCAAAGGCTTCCTGCACCGCCGCGTAGCTGACGGCGCCAATAAAGCACAGGCTGATGCCCTGTACAAAGCGCAGCGCGACAAACTCTTCAATGCTGCTAACCCACGTTGTGAGAATGCAGGCGGCGGCAAAGAACAAGATGCCAAACAGTAGCACCGGCCGGCGGCCATATTTGTCTGAGAGCGGACCGAGCAGCCATTGCAGCACTACGCCGCCCATCAGATAAGCGGTCAGCGAGGTCGAAACCCATTCCGGGCCGACGCTGAATTCAGACGTCACCAGCAGCATGCCGGGCTGAATCATGTCATGCGCGATGTAGGTGGCGAATTCAAACAGCACCAGCGCGAGCGGAAACAGCAGCACGCGCCCGGTGAGTTGGGTAATAGGTTGATAGCGGGCCATCTGGCCTCCTTGTCAAAAAAATAAAAACGCGACTGCCAGGCAGTCGCGTTTGTCCATGTTGTTACAGCCGCTGTCGGTGCTGCGTATTAGTCTACGCGCAGAACACGGCTGGTGTTGGTGGTGCCGGTGGTCGACATCACGTCACCCTGAGTGACAATCACCAGGTCACCTGAAACCAGGAAACCTTTCTCGCGCAGCAGATTCACTGCATCGTGCGCGGCGGCCACACCATCATTGTTACTGTCGAAGAATACCGGCGTAACACCACGGTACAGCGCTGTCAGGTTCAGCGTCCGCTCGTGACGTGACATGGCGAAGATCGGCAAACCAGAAGTGATACGTGAGGTCATCAGCGCGGTACGGCCCGATTCGGTCATGGTGATGATCGCTGAAACCCCTTGCAGATGGTTGGCAGCATACATCGCCGACATGGCAATCGCTTCTTCGACGTTATCGAACTGCACTTCCAGGCGGTGCTTAGAAACGTTAACGCTCGGGATTTTCTCTGCGCCGAGGCACACTTTCGCCATCGCTGAAACAGTTTCAGCCGGATACTGGCCTGCAGCGGTTTCCGCCGACAGCATCACCGCATCGGTACCATCCAGCACGGCGTTCGCCACATCCATGACTTCGGCACGTGTTGGCATCGGGTTGGTAATCATCGATTCCATCATCTGCGTTGCGGTGATGATGGTGCGGTTCAGTTGGCGCGCACGACGAATCAACGCTTTCTGAATACCCACCAGCTCAGGATCGCCAATCTCTACACCCAAATCGCCACGCGCAACCATCACCACGTCAGAGGCAAGGATGATGTCATCCATCGCTTCCTGTGAGGCAACGGCTTCAGCACGCTCTACTTTCGCCACCAGTTTGGCATCGCAGCCGGCGTCGCGCGCCAGACGGCGGGCATAATTCATATCTTCGCCGTTACGCGGGAAGGAGACCGCCAGATAATCCACGCCGATTTTTGCGGCGGTAACGATATCAACTTTGTCTTTCTCGGTCAGCGCATCGGCAGAGAGACCGCCGCCGAGTTTGTTGATGCCTTTATTGTTAGAGAGCGGGCCACCGACGGTAACTTCGGTAAACACTTTTACGCCCTGAACTTCCAGCACTTTCAGCTGAACGCGACCGTCGTCCAGCAGCAGGATATCGCCGGGCACCACATCTTCTGGCAGACCTTTATAGTCGATACCGACTTTTTCTTTGTCGCCTTCGCCTTTAGTTAAATCAGCATCCAGCAAGAAACGATCGCCGACGTTGAGGAACACTTTGCCTTCTTTGAAGGTCGATACGCGAATTTTTGGCCCTTGCAGGTCGCCAAGGATCGCCACGTGGCGACCGAGTTTCGCCGCGATTTCACGGACTTTGTTGGCGCGCTGTTGATGATCTTCCGGTGTGCCGTGGGAGAAGTTGAGTCGTACAACGTTAGCACCCGCCGCGATGATTTTTTCGAGGTTGTTGTCGCGATCGGTGGCTGGACCGAGGGTTGTAACGATCTTGGTTCTTCTGAGACGTCTGGACATGAAGGACTCCGTTAGCAAAGTATCGTGTCGCTCTCAAGTGACACGTAGTGTTCATCTATTCTATATGATCGATGGGCTGTGATTCGACTCACATTGTGAATGTGATGTTAATTATTTTCCTGCGCCTGTTTCTCCAAGCGTGAATCTTTCAGCGCTTCTTTCACCCGCTTCAAATTTTCACGGAAAGCAGCGCCGCGCTCAAGGGTAAACCCTGTCGCCAGAACATCAATCACGGTTAATTGTGCGAGGCGGGAAACCATTGGCAGGTAGATATCGGTATCTTCGGGTACGTCGAGCGTCAAAGCCAGCGTGGCTTCCGCCGCCAGCGGAGAACCCGGAGAGGTGATAGCCAGCACAGTGGAAGCGTTTACACGCGCCAGGCGAGCCAGTTCTACCATATTTTTGGTGCGACCAGTATGTGAGATGAGAACAAACACATCGTTTGGACCACTATTTATGCAACTCATGCGCTGGATCACAATATCCTCTGACCAGATGACCGGCAGATTAAAACGCAAAAATTTATTGGTGGCGTCATGTGCCACCACGGCGGAGGCACCAAGGCCAAAAAAGGCAATTTTATGCGCATTTGACAGTGCCTGAACCGCCTGACGAATCACCTGTGAGTCAAGTTGCTGGCGGACGCGGCTGAGGCCGGCTAATGCGGAATCAAAAATTTTGTGGCTGTAACTTTCCACACTGTCATTTTCTTCCACATCGCGGCTCACCCAGTTCGGGCTTTTGACCAGGCTCTGCGCGAGCTGCAATTTGAAGTCAGGAAAGCCGCGTGTGCCCATACGATGGCAGAAGCGATTCACCGTCGGTTCGCTGACGTCAGCAGCGCGTGCCAGCGTGGCGATGCTGGAGTGCATCGCCTGTTGCGGCGCGGCAAGAATCTGCTCTGCGACTTTACGTTCTGATTTGCTTAACGCATCGAGTTGCGCCTGAATCTGTTCCAGCATGGTTTAACCTAATGAGCGTCAATCACTTTTCCGCGTTCATCAATCAATGAAATCGCTGCCAATTCACAAGAATATACCGTGTAATAGCCCCTCGCACGCAGCGGAGGACAAATGTAAACGCGAATTTTTTGCGATACTTTGATCGCTGACGTGTTTTGCCACGACAAATATCGAAACAGAAAATGTGCTCAAATGGCACGCTACAACACACGTAACACCTTTATTACGTTCACAGTTAACGCCAGCAAAACACTGCGTTCGGGTTGTCCTAAACCCGCTAAAAACGTACATTGTGCTGAAAGAAAATTACAATAAGGACCTGGCGTGATGAGAACGCTCAAGCCGGGTATATCCTGCAACGAGGAGAGGAAAATGGCGGTTACACAAACAGCCCAGGCATGCGATCTGGTGATTTTCGGTGCCAAAGGCGATCTCGCGCGCCGTAAACTGTTGCCATCACTGTATCAGCTGGAAAAAGCCGGTCAGATTCATGAAACCACTCGCATTATTGGCGTGGGTCGCGCGGATTGGGATAAAGCCGCGTATACCAAAGTGGTACGTGAAGCGCTGGAAACCTTCATGAAAGAGAAGATCGATGAAGCGCTGTGGGACACCCTTAGCAGCCGTCTTGACTTCTGTAACCTCGACGTAAATGACACCTCGCATTTCACCAAACTGGGCAAAATGCTTGACCAGAAAAACCGCGTCACCATTAACTACTTCGCCATGCCGCCAAGCACCTTTGGCGCGATTTGCGACGGTCTGGGCGCCGCCAAGCTGAACGCCAAACCGGCACGCGTAGTAATGGAAAAGCCGCTCGGCACCTCATTGGAAACCTCACAAGAGATCAATGACAGCGTCGGCAAATACTTCGAAGAAGGCCAGGTTTTCCGTATTGACCACTATCTCGGTAAAGAGACGGTGCTCAACCTGCTGGCGCTGCGTTTTGCCAACTCTATCTTCGTCAACAACTGGGACAATCGCACCATCGATCACGTGCAGATCACCGTGGCAGAAGAGGTGGGCATCGAAGGCCGTTGGGGTTACTTCGACAAAGCCGGCCAGATGCGTGACATGATTCAGAACCACCTGTTGCAGATCCTCACCATGATTGCCATGTCGCCGCCGTCCGATCTGAGCGCGGATGCGATTCGTGATGAGAAAGTGAAAGTGCTGCGCTCACTGCGTCGTATCGATCAAACCAACGTGCGCGAGAAAACCGTACGCGGTCAGTACACCGCCGGCTTTGTGCAGGGCAAGAAAGTGCCAGGTTATCTGGAAGAAGAGGGCGCTAACAAGCAGAGCGCCACGGAAAGCTTTGTTGCTATTCGCGTGGATATCGATAACTGGCGTTGGGCTGGCGTGCCGTTCTATCTGCGTACCGGCAAGCGCTTGCCAACCAAATGCTCTGAAGTGGTGGTGTATTTCAAGAATCCTGAGATGAACCTGTTTAAGGATTCGTACGCTGAACTGCCGCAAAACAAGCTGACCATTCGTCTGCAGCCGGACGAAGGCGTGGATATCGAAATCCTGAACAAAGTCCCGGGACTCGACCACAAGCATAAACTGCAGACCACCAAGCTGGATCTGAGCTACTCCGAAACCTTCAACCAGTCGCATCTGGCCGATGCTTACGAGCGTCTGCTGCTGGAAACCATGCGCGGTATTCAGGCACTGTTTGTGCGTCGTGATGAAGTTGAAGCAGCGTGGGGCTGGGTGGATTCAATCATTGATGCCTGGAGCGCCGATGCCGAAGCGCCGAAGCCGTATCAGGCGGGAACATGGGGACCGGTTGCCTCTGTCGCGATGATTACCCGCGATGGCCGTTCCTGGAACGAGTTCGAATAGAAACCTAATATTGAGCCCGCCAAATGTGCGGGCTTTTTTACGTCCAGAATTCATTTTTCTGAAAAGTGAACCAGAGTTTCAAAAAAATCTGATATCCAATGGACGCCGCTCCAGCCGATCTTGTATGGTAGAGCCCAATAATTGACAGCGTGGCCAAACGCCGGGCTGATGCAACCAAGGAAACGTGATGAAGAACTGGAAAACAAGTGCTGAACAGATCCTGAAAACTGGCCCGGTCGTGCCGGTCATTGTGGTGAACAAGCTGGAACACGCGGTGCCGATGGCGAAAGCGCTGGTGGCTGGCGGAGTGCGCGTGCTGGAAGTTACGCTGCGTACCCCGGTGGCGATGGACGCGCTGCGTGCAATGATCAAAGAAGTTCCGGAAGCGATTGTCGGTGCGGGCACGGTGATCAACACCCAGCAACTGAAAGAAGTCACTGACGCCGGTGCGCAGTTTGTCATCAGCCCAGGATTGACGGAATCGCTGCTGAAAGCCGCGGTTGAAGGTCCGGTGCCATTGATTCCAGGTATCAGCACGGTTTCAGAACTGATGACCGGCATGGATTACGGCCTGCGTGAGTTCAAATTCTTCCCGGCGGAAGCCAATGGTGGCGTGAAAGCATTATCCGCGATTGGCGGTCCGTTCCCGCAGGTGCGTTTCTGTCCAACCGGCGGCATCTCGCCAGCCAACTATCGGGATTATCTGGCGCTGAAAAGCGTGCTGTGCATTGGCGGTTCGTGGCTGGTACCGAATGATGCGCTGGAAAGCGGTGACTGGGATCGTATTACGCGTCTGGCGCGTGAAGCGGTTGAAGGGGCACGCGCATAAGTTCATGAAGTGGTCGTCATTGATGGCGACCACTTCATCTTACTTAACCTTCGACTTGTACCGCGGCCGCACTCGCCACGGCGCGCGCGATAGCGTCATCGGTGTTTTCACCGGTTGCCAAAGCCACGCCTAAACGGCGCTGACCGGCGATTTCCGGCTTACCAAACAGGCGCAGCTGCAATCCGGCGCCCAGCGCGGCTTCGATATTCCCGAACACAACGTTCTGGCTGTTCAGCTCAGGTAAAATCACTGCCGACGCAGCGGGACCGTATTGACGAATGCCGCCAATCGGCAGGCCGAGGAAAGCGCGCACATGTAGGGCGAATTCGGACAGATCCTGCGAAATCAGCGTGACCATGCCGGTATCATGCGGACGCGGTGACACTTCGCTGAACACCACTTCATCACCGCACACGAACAGCTCCACGCCAAACAGGCCGTATCCACCGAGCGCTTTTACCACGTTAGCGGCGATATCCTGCGCGCGTTGCAGCGCCAGTTCACTCATTTGCTGCGGCTGCCATGATTCACGATAATCGCCATCTTCCTGACGATGACCAATCGGCGCGCAGAAGTGAATGCCATCTACTGCGCTGATGGTCAGCAGGGTGATTTCGAAATCAAACTTCACCACGCCTTCAACGATCACGCGGCCCGCACCGGCACGTCCGCCTTGCTGCGCATAATCCCAGGCTTTTTCCAGCTGGCTGGCTTCGCGAATAAAGCTCTGTCCTTTACCGGATGAGCTCATCACCGGCTTAACGATGCACGGGAATCCAATCGCCTCAGCCGCGGCCACAAAATTCTCTTTGCTGTCAGCAAACTGGTAAGTCGAGGTTGGTAAGGACAACTCTTCCGCCGCCAGACGGCGAATGCCTTCGCGGTTCATGGTCAGACGTGCGGCGCGTGCGGTCGGCACCACTTTCTGACCTTGCGCTTCCAGCTCCAGCAGTTTTTCGGTGGCAATGGCTTCAATTTCTGGTACCACGAAGTGCGGCTTTTCCTCGGCAATCAGCGCGGCCAGCGCGTCGCCGTCCAGCATGTTGATCACATAGCTGCGATGCGCCACGTGCATCGCCGGAGCATCGGCGTAACGATCCACCGCGATCACTTCCACACCAAGACGCTGGCACTCAAGTGCCACTTCTTTGCCTAATTCGCCTGAACCTAACAGCATGACACGCGTAGCGGCAGGGCGCAGCGCGGTTCCGAGAGTCGTCATAATTTCACCTTAGCAGTCAAAATGCGCGCGCAGTATAAACGAAAACGTTTGCGTACTCACGCTTTCGCCGCGATCAGGTTTGCCATACTTTTCCCGCTCTGACGTTAACTGACACAGCCTGCGGCAGCATGGAGAACGGAAAAGTAAACAGGAGTTAAACGATGAGCAATTGGCTGCAGCAAATTCAATCGGTGCTGGCGAAAAAGGGTGGAGACGGAAAATCGGGCGGTTTAAGTGACATGCTGGCCCCGGGCGCATTAGGCGGGCTGGCGGGATTGCTGGTCGGCAGCAAATCCACGCGTAAGCTGCTGACCAAATATGGCGGCAAAGCCTTGCTATTGGGCGGCGGCGCGGCGGCGGGCGCACTGTTGTGGAACAAATACAAACAGCGCATACGTGAAACCCATCAGGACGATGCGGGCTTTGGCCAGCTGCAAACGCCGATGGATCAACGCGCAGAGCGTTTAGTCACGGCGCTGGTGTTCGCGGCGAAAAGTGATGGTCACATTGACGATCAAGAGCGTGCCGCAATTGAGCAAAATATCCAGCAGGCCGGCTACGGCGCACAAGCCGAAGCGCTGATTCAGCAGGCGATGAATCGCCCGCTCGATCCCAACTGGCTGGCCGCTGACGTAAAAAATGAAGAAGAGGCGCTGGAACTCTATTTCCTCAGCTGTGCAGCCATTGATGTCGACCACTTTATGGAGCGTAGCTATCTCTCCGCGCTCGGCGATGCGCTGAAAATTCCCCAGGATGTGCGCGACGGTATCCAGCGCGATATCGACGCGGAAAAAGCTGCTTAATTCCGTGCGAAGGTTGCATCCGCAGCCTTCGCTTTTAATCTTTTGCTTACCCTGCGTAAAGTGATGCTGCGTGCAGCTTGGCATCGTGCGTGATTAGTGCCACGCTTGCTGAATGTTGTCCTTCAGGGAGAAGAGCCTAATGAATCAGCCACACGCGAAAAAAATTCCCCATGCCATGAGTCTGCACGGTGAAACGCGCATAGATAATTATCACTGGTTACGTGATGACGACCGCGAGAATCCAGAAGTGCTGGCCCATCTGCACGCCGAAAATGATTATGGCCGCGCCATGATGGCGTCGCAGAATCCGTTGCAGGAACGGGTGTTGAAAGAGATCGTCGACCGTATTCCGCCGCAGGATCACTCGGTGCCCTATGTGAAAAACGGTTATCGCTATCAAAGCCGCTATGAAGTGGGCAATGAGTATCCGGCCTATTTCCGTCAGCCGACCGACGCACCGGCGGATGAACCTTGGCAGTTGTTACTTGATGGTAACCAACGCGCCGCGCACAGTGATTTTTACACCATGGGCGCGCTGGCGATTACGCCGGACAATCAGGTGATGGCCTTAGCTGAAGACTTCCTGTCGCGCCGCCAATACGGCATTCGCTTCCGTAATTTGCAGAGTGGCAGCTGGTATCCGGAAGTGCTGACTAATGCGTCATCCAGCGTGGCCTGGGCCAACGATTCCCGCACGCTCTATTACGTGCGTAAGCATCCGAAAACACTTCTGGCGTATCAGGTGTGGCGCCATGAGCTGGGCCATCCGCAATCTGACGATCAGCTGGTGTATGAAGAGAAGGATGACTCTTTCCACCTCAGCGTGCACAAAACCACCTCCGAGCACTTCATTCTGATTGCGTTGTACAGCACCAATACCAGCGAGATTCTGATGATCGACGCCGAATATCCGGATGCGCAGCCACAAACCTTTTGTCCGCGTCGACGCGACCATGAATACAGCATCGATCACTACAATCATCAGTTCTACATTCGCTCAAATCGCGACGGTAAAAATTTCGGCCTCTATCGCAGCGCGTGGCTGGCGGAAGCGCGCTGGCAATCGCTGGTCCCGGCGCGTGACAACGTGGTACTGGAAGATTTCCAGCTGTTCCGTCATTGGCTGGTGGTTGAAGAGCGTCAGCACGGCGTAAATACCTTGCGGCAGATAAACTGGGAGAGCGGCGAAAGCTTTGGTATCGCCTTCGACGATCCCGCCTATGTCACCTGGCTTGCCTACAATCCTTCGCCGGAAAGCGACACCTTGCGCTACGGCTACTCTTCGATGACCACGCCGACCACCTTGTTTGAACTGAACATGGAAACCGGCGATCGTCGCGTGCTGAAGCGCACGCCGGTGCCGGGCTTCAAATCTGAGGATTACAAAAGCGAGCATCTGTGGATCACGGTGCGCGATGGGACGGAAGTGCCGGTTTCGCTGGTCTATCACCGCAAGCATTTCCAGCGCGGCAACAATCCGTTGCTGGTGTACGGTTACGGCGCTTACGGCAGCAGCATGGATGCCAGCTTTGGCACCAGCCGCATCAGCTTGCTGGAGCGCGGCTTCGTCTACGCCATCATTCACGTGCGCGGCGGCGGCGAGCTCGGCCAGCAATGGTACGACGGTGGCCGCCTGAAGAATAAAATCAACAGCTTCACCGACTTTATTGATGTCACCGAAGCGCTGGTGGCGAAGGGTTATGGTCATCGCCAGCAGCTCTATGCGATGGGCGGCAGCGCCGGCGGATTACTGATGGGCGGCGTGGTGAACATGGCGCCGGAGCTGTTCCACGGCGTGGTGGCACAGGTGCCATTTGTCGATGTGGTGACGACGATGCTCGATCCGACGATTCCGCTGACCACCGGCGAATACGATGAGTGGGGCAATCCCGAACAGGCGGAGTTCTATCACACCATTCGCCAATACAGCCCGTATGACAACATCGAGGCCAAAGCCTATCCGCATTTGCTGGTCACCACCGGCCTGCACGATTCGCAGGTGCAGTATTGGGAACCGGCTAAGTGGGTGGCGAAACTGCGTGAGCTGAAAACCAACGATTCGCTGCTGTTGCTCTGTACCGAGATGGATTCTGGCCACGGCGGCAAATCGGGGCGTTTCAAAGCGTATGAAGGTGTGGCGCAGGAGTTCACTTTCCTGATCGGCCTGGCGCAGGGCAGCTTGCCAGACCGCGTCGATTACTGATCGCTCTTCACGTACTTGCGCAGCGCCTGCCGTAACGGTGGGCGCAAATCGCGCACATTTTCCAGCACCCAACGCAGATAGCCGGGATCTTTACGCGCGATACTGCCAATACTCTGACCGCGATATTTGCCAAACGGGAACACATCGCCGCTCACGGGCGCAGGCTGGCACAAATTCGCCATCTGCTCGGCGTTCCAGCCGGAGGTTTCCATAATGCGGATCAGCAGCGCAGCGGTGACGTAGCAGTCATACAATGCGCGGTGCGCATGCAGTTCGGCCGGTGGTGTGACATCCAGTTTCAGGCTGTGACGCAGCGCCTGATTGCCATATTTAATGCCTGGCCACAGCTGACGCGCCAGCGTCATGGTGCAGATCCATTCGCCCGGCATAGTGGGCAACATGCGGCGATCAAAACTGGCGTTGTGCGCCACGTAATGCGGACTGCCGTGATAGCGGCCAATCGCTTCTTCGATAGTGGGTTTGCCCACCACCATCGCTTCCGTAATGCGATGTACCGCCATCGCCTGACGACTGATTGGGCGATCCGGGCAAATTAAGTCGCTCATCGGATTGACGATCTGGCCATCAATGACATCCACCGATGCCACTTCCACCACGCCGCCCTGCAGGCCGCAGGTTTCGGTATCAATTACACGTAACATAAATTACTTCTGCTTAGGTTCGTAGGGCAGGCGCGACAGGCTAAGCGAAGCCTGGCGATAGTTCATTAAGCACTGACGAAACCAGTCACGCAGCGCTTCGGGTTGCTCGCGTTCCACCATTTCGGCAATCACCGGCATATTGTAGCGCTCTTTAAATGCAACGCCCGCGGCGGCCAGATCGACATTGACTTTGTCTTTCTCTTCCTGCGAGAGCAGGGCAAGGTTTTGGCTCATGCTTTTCTCCTGATAAACAGGGGCAAAAGTAATGGTTTCGGTCCCAGGGATCAAGCGGATTGGATCGCACCGCAAGTCTCGACACCTGCGGATCGGCGGCGTATCCTGCTGCCACGTTTGCGGTGGTTTGCCGCAGTTAATAGGGAAGAAGTCATGAAGAAAACTGCGTTCAACGCTGTCGTCGCGCTACTTCTGGCGTCATCAACGCTGGCCTTCAGCCAGGTTGCTCTGGCACACGCTCACCTGAAAACCCCGGTTCCAGCCGACAAAGCGGTGGTGGAAACCTCCCAGCAGAATTTAACGTTGACCTTTACTGAGGATGTTGAAGCGGCATTCAGTGGCGTGGATGTGCTCGATGCACAACATCAACCGGTGGCGGTTGGAAAAGCCAAACTCAACGATAAACAACACGATCAGCTGATTGTGCCGATCAGCCAGCCGCTGCCGTCGGGCAACTATCAGGTGAACTGGCATGTGCTGTCCGTGGATGGGCATAAAACCAAAGGTAGCTACACCTTCAGCGTGAAGTGATTGATGAGTTTGAGCACGTTGTGGATTGGCCTGCGGGCGCTGCATTTTTTGTCGGTGCTGCTGCTCGCCGGTAGCGCCTTCTATACCGCGCTGCTGGCGCCGCGCCGCTATCGTCCGCTGCTATCACAACGTTTAGGTTTAATTTTACGTATCAGCGCGCTGCTGAGTTTGTTCAGCGCCCTGTTGATGCTGGCAACGCAAACCGGCTTGATGAGCGGCGACTGGCGAAATGTCAGTGACAGCGCAACCTGGCAGGCGGTGCTCAGCACGCGCTTCGGCCAGGTTTGGCGTTGGGAAATCGCTTTCGCACTGCTGAGCACATTAGCGCTGCTGCTGCGTGGCACACTGCGGCAAAATCTGCTGCTGTGTAGCGGCCTGTTGCAGTTGGTGGCTTTAGCCGGTGTTGGCCACGCCGCGATGCGCGATGGCTGGCCCGGATTGCTGCAACAAGGCAATCACGCGCTGCATTTGATTGCGGCTGCATTCTGGGCGGGCGGATTACTGCCGCTGTTATTGCTGATGCGTGAAGCGCGTCAGATTGCCTTTCGCACCGATGCGATCCGCTGCATGATGCGCTTCTCGCGTTACGGACATCTCGCGGTAGCGTTAGCGCTGCTGACGGGCATGATTAATAGTCTGCTGATTGCCGGTTCACCGCTAAATTGGCAAGCCACGCTTTGGAGCGAGTTGCTGGTGGTGAAAGTGCTGATGGTCATGCTGATGATCGCTATTGCGCTGACCAATCGCTATCTGTTGGTGCCGCGCTTTCGACTGGCGGCCAGCAATACATCGCATCTGTTTATTCGCCTTACGCAGCTTGAGCTGCTGCTGGCCATTATTGTTATTGGGTTGGTGAGCGTGTTTGCCACGCTGTCACCGGCCTGAATGTGTCATTAAAGAAGATGAAATGAGGTCGATATTTTGCTGAAGAAACTGATTCCAGCTTGCGTATTGATGGCGCTGTGCAGCCAGGCGATGGCGGCACAGATTATTACCGTCAGCCGTTTTGAGATTGGAAAAGACAAATGGCCCTTCACCCGCGAAGAGGTGATGTTGACCTGCGAGAAAGACGGCGCGCTGTTCGCGATTAATCCAGGCACTTTGTTGCAGTATCCGCTCAACGATAAAGCCTTTGCGCGCAAAACGGCCGGGCAGGGCACGCTGCAATCGATCGACACCATTGTCGCCGTTGATAAAGCCCATCCAGGCCAGAAAATGAGTCTGCAACCGATCATCGATCGCGCGCAGCAACTGTGCGGCAAGTAATCCCTATATTCTCAGGCGTAGCGCACAATTCTGCCGCTACGCTTGCTCCCTCGTTCTGTCACCACGATCACAGAGTTGTCACCTTTCGCGACCAAACCGCATGATTGGCTGGAAAACCAGCAATCCTGGTCTACCTTTAAATGGCAAGGCGTCCTCGCCTGCAAAAATGCCAACTTTTAGCGCACGGCTCCCAAAGAGCCATTTCCCTGGACCGAATATAGGAATCGTATTCGGTCTTTTTTTATGTGTTTGATTTATATGGGAAAATAATCACGCGTCCGAAAATGTCCGAATTTTGTCCGAATTTATGATATCCGGTTTATATCATCACGTATTCCTGACCACGAGAATCTAAATACTTTTTGGTCATCGACATGTTTTTATGTCCGAGCAACCTTTGAGCAAAATCCTCTCCATTTTCTACGGCATAAAGCCGACTTGCAAGGCTTCTGATTTCGTGAAAAGAGGGCGGGTTATTACCGAACTGTATCCCGCTTAATTCCCTCGCTTCTGAAAAGGCACTTGTAATGGCGTCTGGCATAACCGGCCCTGGCTTCCTTCCTCCTTTCCTCACTGATGAATAAATGATGTGATCGGATGGGTTGCCTGTCCGGCATTTCTCTATAACACCTTCCAGGTTGATTCCAGCTGCGTGCAAAGTCAGCGTTAATGGAACGGCTAACATATGGCCGGTCTTGCCTTGCGTGATGAAAAGCCGATCCTCCCGAACATCGCTGAACGTCATCCGTGAGATATCTTCGCGGCGCTGCCCTGTCAATAATGCGAGGTTCATCGCCGACCCCAGCCAGCCACCAATCTCTTCTGCGGCTGAGCGTATCGCAATGAACTGCTCGATTGTCATCCTCTCTCGCTTAACTTCTGGCGCTGGCGTCTTGGTGGGTTCTGCTGGATTACGATCAATAACCCCCTCAACCACAGCCTCGCGAAAAACATCCAACAGCAAGGATCGGAGTGCAACCGCCATGCTTCTCTTTCCACATTCGACATACGTTTCAAGGAACACGGCTATGTCTCTTGTAGTGATGGCCTCGATAGCTTTGCGTCCGAACTCATGCTGGAGGGTGGAAAGCTGGTTAGATCGGATTTTCATGGTGTTAGGTTTGAGCTGCCGGCGCTCCAGAATGACACTGTAACGCTCCAGCCATTTGCTAAAGGTAAATGTGGGCGCCTCCTTCAATCTGTCGAGAAGTGCGGATGGCAGGTAATTTTCCTCAATGTAGCTGTTGGCTTCGATCGCCTGCGACACGGCCTCCCTGCGCGATATGCGTCCCAGCGAGAGCTCCTGCCCAGTAACCGGATTTCGCCAGTAATAACTCTGTCTGGTTTTGCGGTATGTCAGGTTCCTTGGCAGATTAGCGTCGTAGCGTTCCGGCCTTTTCGACATTTTTCAACTTCTCCAGCAGAGTTCCATTTTTTGGCGGTTTTGTGTAAGCGGGCTTGCGCACCATCTTGCTCTTGCGCGGATCCACGTACACCGAATCCGGCTCCAGTTTGTATTCCTTTCCATGCAACTGAGGGCACGGATAAATTCGACCCTCGCGCACCCAGCGGCGAAGGGTAGACAGAGAAGGCGGCTGAGAATATGTCGCGCTCGCCCACTCTTGCAAGTTGAGTAGTTTTGCCATGATTTACCTCCGGAACGTTTTACCAGGTTTTGAGCGCAAATTAACGCAAGTTTTCATGATGTCGGAATATAGCAACAACTCCACCCAATCAGAGCAAATGTGACCATATAGCCACACTCACTCCTTAGGTGGTTTGCCGAGGATAAAAGCGATGATTACTGCAGCGAGAAGGCTGAAATCGATGATGACCTCAGCCGGGGTGATGTCTTCGCAGGTGGTGGTCATTCACGGAGCAGTTCTTTCATTCGAGCGTAAGTTTCTGGCGCACGGTCACCGGCAGCCCATTCACGCCTGACCATTGCAGTTAGCTCGTCCCAGTGATTGAGAATTGGCGCGAACTTAGGGCATTTTTCTGCGATAGCCGGAAAGTGGTCGCGGATTTCTGGTATGAAATCTACCAGTTTCATGCAGCGAGTCAGGTCAGATGGGTCCCACGGTGGGCAGAAGTGAGAGTGGTAAAAGTTTTTATCCATACCCATAGCAATAGATGCCATAGTCGCCGAGCTGACGCCAACACTGCCTTTGGCCTGCCACTGAAATACTTTCATTGCTAAATCAGACATAACAACTCCTCACGCAGAGCGCGATAAAGGTGATGTAAAAATATTAAACCTACTAGAAAGTTGGTAGCGGTAAAACTCTATTAATGAGTCCAGGTATGGCCATTAATTACATAGCTAATATTCATAGGGGATACACCAAATTGTCTTGCTAAAGCCTTTACCCCAAACTCAGGATGTCTTTTAACACAGACCTGACGACAATAGTCAACCTCTGCTTGGGTTAGCTTGGCATTACAGTGATCTTCGCCTACACGCGCTAACCCAGTAGAATAGGCATGTTGCATATTCTCTGATCGGGTACACCACTCGAGATTATCAGGACGATTGTTTAATTTATTACCATCTATATGATTAACCTCTGGTAATTTGTTTTTATTAGGGATGAAATGAATTGCAATAAGCCTGTGGATTCGTACATTTTTACGTTTACCATCCTTGTAAAGAGGTACTATATAATACCCTCTGCTGTTAATGGCCGGGTTCACAATATCACCTTTATGATAACTAAAAATATTACCGTCATCAGTGATAGCATATTTAGATTCATATCCTTGGATCGGTGTCAAATTATATACTCCTTATTACAGCGATGAATTGTCTCAGCCAGAAAGTTAATATTATTCGATGTTAGATAGCGCGTCTTCTGGGTCGGTACCACGGAGAGTTTCGAATGCGCGGCAGGCCATACGCCACATTAGTTGTTCTTGCGGGTGTGGCGACTCCCAATATTTAAAGCCGGGTCGATGACTGTAACCCTGCATCGCATAAAACTCGCCAGCAATTTCTATTGCCGCTTCAACTATCTGCTCGTCTGTCATGCCGCCCTCCGGTGCTTAGCTGCACGCTCAATGCGCTCATAATCATCTTTGCATTCAGGGCAGCAGAAGAAGCCCTTATCCACTTTCTCCTCGCAGTAATGGCAGGCGCCGGTGAAAGTCATGGTCGGCCTCTGCCGATTAGCCAGCGCAATCTGCGTGTTGAGCATTTCGAGTTCTGAGGCTTGGTCTAATTCGTCAGACATGATTTATCTCCAGAATTTAGGCAATAAAAAACCCCGCCGTGGCGAGGTTTTGGATTAGTGCATTAAAAAGTCTTCAATCACTAAACTATCAGGCACCTCTCCGTGAACGGCAATTAACGCATCGCCTCCATCGCTCAATTTCATTAATTTGACAATGTATTCCACCCAGTCATTACCAGGTACTGGTGTTACAGGATTATCGAACTCTTCAAACTCTGTAACATCGCTTGCGGGTGCAGCTAAAAATGACGTTAACCCATCGTCTTTCTCGATTGGGCCGAGATAATATCCATTAGAAAACATATGATAAGTTGCCATTCCTTCCTCTCATGATGAAAATAAAAATCAGATGAAACCTCATCATATAATCTTTAATTAAGAGAGTATTTATCTGGCGGGCTTTAAAGCGTGCGGGGGTTTTCAGAATATTGCTTTTACTTAGAAGCTTCTCGCTAATTGCCGTAAAAACTAATTACTAAGCTCATCGGCAGCAGCTAACATCTGTCGATAAGCTGTCATAGCACCACCTTTAACCATGCCATCCATGTGAGCATCAATCATTTTCTGCGTAGGCTCGCGCGGCACCTTCACCCACTCGGCACCACCTGTGGCACATATAGGCTCTATTGGTGCTGTGTGTGGGGCGGCGGGGGCTGCTGCAATCATGCACGCCCATATTCCTTTCGCTGATGGGTCTTTAGTTATCAAATGGTAAGTCCAGCCTGACTCAATCATTTCACGCGTTGCTTCTCGCGGCACCGCCACCCAGCCATCAGGCAATTTCAAATCCGGTCTTGCAGGTTGGGTGAGTGCGGCAAGTGCGATGCGCGCCGTCTCCATGATTTCGCTGCGGCTTAATGGGTTATCCAGTGGACGCCCGATGAAGGCCGTCAATGCGTTCGCTAAATGCTGCTCTTCGGTCATCATGATGTCACTCCGTTCAGGCGCTTGGTTTCGGATATGCAGGCGTTCCACCCATCACGTTCGGCATTGGCTCTTTTAAATGAGTGATGATGAGGTCTCAGAACCTCTGGAAACTTCATGCTCTCTGCTGGCTGGGCCTTATAAAGCGGAGTTTCTACGCGGCAAATGATATCGAAACAGTCGAAAGGCTCATTGCATTCTTCGCGCGACATCACCTCGCCAGTTTTATAAATCACTGCCACCGGCTCAGCCTCCAGACTCGCCAGCGCCACTCTCGCCATATCCACCATCCAATCCAGATGGTCTTGCGGATTGGCGATAACGTCTTCGCAATGTGCTTTTAGTTGCTGGTTAGTCATGGTTGGCTCCTCTTTTCATGCAATTTGGGCAAACCCATCCATCTCTTGTTCTTACCCATCCTTCTTTCTTGGCAATCTCGCCGAGCATGCTAATGGTTTCATTAACGCTTTTCTGAGTGTCGCCAGCCATTTCCATCGGGCCAATATTGTCGTCTGATAAGCAGCGCTTGGATTGATCTTCAATCCCCTCGCTTCGTAACTCACATCGAAACTCAATCCAAATTGCCATCACACACCTCCTTCTTTGCTGCCGGCGCGGAGTTGGTTGCGATCTGGTGACTGCAGGTAGTTGTTGATTACTGCAGTGATGACTAGCTCCGCATTGTTTACAAACACTCCATCCTCATCGCAATGAATCTTGGCTGTGTCGTGAAAAACGTCTGTTAGCTTATTCATCAGGTTCTCATCTGGATAAACCGGGATAAATATCGCGTCACGGCGGGCAATTTCTTCCTGCACCGCATCCAGCTTCTGCTGCAGGGCGGCAATCTGCATATCACGCCAGCCCAACTCGGCGGCGATATCACCTTTGCCATGAAGTTTCTCACCTGTCATAGCCATAACGTGGCGCATGTAATATCCGCCTGCTTCGTCCAGCGCCATTGCATCGCGCTCTGCGTATTGCTTTGTCATCACTCTTTCCCCTCATTCGCCAACCGGGTACAGGCCAGCGTCGATTAATCTGGCGCGGCGCTGTGCCGCTACTCCTGTCTGATTGCACCAAAGCGTCCGCGAATGGTGTTCGTAAAGTCGCGCCACTCGTAATCCTCGACTTTCCTCGTCACGATGATTTGTGGCAGCGGTGGGCGCTTCGACATCTCGTAATGCTCAAGCCGCTCAATCTCTTTGATGTAGAGCGATTCCTTTCGCTCAGGCGTTAACAGGCGAGGGTGGTCAGCACCGGCAGCCTGCGCCTGCAAGGCCGCCATCACGCCATCCAGAACTTCCTGCTTACGACGCTTTAACTCTTCGTCAGCTGCATCCAGGCGTGACAAATGCGCCGGGTGTACCGGTGAATGGTTCATGATGGAGGCCTTATTGGTGGTTTAAATCAGAAGGGAATGTCGTCTTCAAAGTCCATTGAAGGTTCGTTATTCGCCTGTGGAGTAGATGGCCCAGGTTGGCGCTGCTGCGACGATTGCTGCTGTGGTCGGTTTCCCGTACCACCTTCCTGTTTGCCACCCAACATCTGCATGGTCCCGCCGACATTGACAACGACCTCTGTGGTGTACTTATCCTGCCCACTTTGGTCTTGCCACTTGCGCGTTTTAAGCTGGCCTTCAATGTAAACCTGAGAGCCTTTGCGCAGGTATTCTCCAGCTACCTCGGCTAACTTTCCGAACAGCACCACGCGGTGCCATTCAGTGATTTCTTTGTTTTCACCGGTACTTTTATCACGCCAGCTCTCACTTGTAGCCAGAGTGATATTTGCAACCGCGCCACCGTTGGGCATATAGCGCACTTCCGGATCCTGACCCAGATTCCCGACCAGAATCACCTTGTTTACTCCACGACTAGCCATTAAGCAGGCTCTCCTTCAAGTTCAGATTTACGGTCAAGGTAAACAGACAGAGCCTTGCCATGCTGTTCAGTTCCAATTAATCGCTTATCAGCAGACTTCCACGCATTTTCCAATTCACTTACTCCAGCATTCATTGCGTAGGCGGTGAAGTCAGTTAAAAACTGCTGAGGGGTTCGGTTGTCTGATGCTGACTTATTAGCAGGCGACTTGTTAGCATTCACCTCGCCAGTGTTTTTGGCTTTTTGATTGTTTTGCTGATTACGATGTTCGTCAGTATCAGCATCCTTGGAGTCATCAATACCGAACAAGCCATTCAGGCAGTATTTGCGGGCATAAGAGCTGGTAGCGCCGGTAATCTGCGCCTCATCCATCCCTTTCTTATCAAGCGCCTCCCGCGCCATTGCAGTCGCGCTGTGGCTTGTTTCGCCATCAGTAATCGTTGCTGTCGACTTAACGTAATAACGATCGCCAATCAGCACAATCTCGTCAGATATCGAGAGGAATAAGCCATCAAGAAGCGGCTTAACGCCCTCCAGAATGTCTTCGCAGCTGCGATAATGGTACTTGCCAAAATTGTTGTACTGGCCCTTTGGCGCGTTCAGCGTGTGCTGAATTGTCGCGAGCCGCGCATAGAACTCTTTACTCATGGCATCCTCCCATCATTTCATACTGGCGTTCCGTGCGGTGATCGGCAATCGCATCCTTTGCGGCTTGCTCGTATGTCATAGGGTCGGACAGGTCGCCCAGCGCACCCTGCATGAATTCAATAAACGCTGCATCGTCGTCGCTCACGCTGCTTTCTCCTGATGAATTGTGTAGCCCTGCTCAGAAAGCCATTCCATGACGTCTCTGATGTCCAGCTGGTTGAGCACCTTTTTGCCGTCGAAATCCAGCAGAGAAACCTCTGTTAGTTCGGCGATCATCATTCCGGGCCGCTGTCCGGCGCGGGTTTCGATTTCCCCGCATTCGATTTTGATGTTCATGCCAGTGCACTCCTCAACAGGTTCATTGCTATCGCCCACTTGGCAGGGCTGCTATACAGGACAGCTTCACGCGAAAGCTCCTGAGCCTTTCTGAAATGACGTGTTCTCATGGTTCGCCTCGCTGATTCAGAGTGTCCAGAAGTGAGCGCAGGCCAGAACGGAGGCGGCGCACTAAACGGTCGAGTTGTGACGTGTTAAAGCCGAAGTCACCCATGTGGGTGGCCCCAGCGACGGCGTAAGTCTGCATGGGTGATTCCTTGGTGTTGGTTAAGTGGTTAAATCAGTAGGTGATGCGGATTGCGGTTACTTCGCCTTTGGCGATGGCAGTGATTACAGCAATTGCCTGCTCTTCGGTAAGGCCGGCAGAAGCGATAAGGTTGGCTTTCGCCTGATTGTTGATGTTCTTGCGATGCTGCACATTGGCGGCGCGTCGGGCATTCTCGTCGGCGATGCGTTTCTCTTCAGCCAGGCGGGCAGCTTCCTTGGCGTCATTCTCGCGTTTAATGCGATCTGCTTGTTCGCGGGCTTTCCGCTGCTCTTCCTCAATGGCTTCCTGCTTCTCTCGCTCCAGGCGCTGCTCATTAGCAATGCGATCGCGCTTTTCTTGCTCTGCGCGATCCTGCAATTCACGCTCTCGGCGCGCAGCCTCATCGCGCTCACGTTGCTGCTTTTGTTCGGCTTCGATGCGCTCTTGCTCAATAGCCTGACGCTTAATCTCATCTTCATGGGCTATGCGCTGCCGCTCAGCTTCAGCTCTCGCTTCCTCGCGCTCGCGGTCAAAATCCTTATTCATAAGCAAAGCCAACTCATGGTCAGATTCAAACTTCTCAGCTGCGGCTTTGTCATGCGCTGCATTCATCTCCAGCGCTTCAGTGTGCCAGGCGTTCATCTGCTCTTCTGCCGCGATCCGGTCTTGCTCAGCGTCCCACTCAGTGCGTGGCGCCAGAATCTTGTCTCGGATGGTGTCGCATTCACGGGTGAAACGGCGCAGCTCTTCTTCTGCTGGCTTCACGGCTTCTTTGAGCTGCTTCAGATACGCACGACCCGGCTCTTCGATAGCTTTTTTGCTGGAGCCAACCATGCGGGCCAATGAACCGATGCGATCACGACCTTTCTTTGTCGTCACATCAGGAACCTCAGCGGCCAACTCGCGAATCTGGTCGAGATATGCATCAAGTCCATTCGCTACATACAGCGTTGGCGCTTGCTCAGGCTTAATTTCGAGTACTGCTAATTCCGTTGTTTCACTCATGTTCCTCTCCTGTGGGCATAAAAAAGCCCTCATTGCGAGGGCGAAGGTGTCTAACGTTCTATTTGTTGCTCAAGGGCTCGACTCTTAAGCGTTGGTGACTAGCACCGTCGAAGCGACTGCTTGAATCGCTTCTGCGCTGCTACTTATCCCACGTGTAAAGCGTGCAATGAGTTGCGTATAGCTCGCCATTCTTCCTAATTTTTGCGCAGATAACAGACCCAATGCCTAAAAGGTAGGTCGGCTTACTCGCGCGGCGAATCACTGAATATTTCTGGCCGCCGTAAGTTATTTCGCTACCCACATTTAGGCCGATCTCTTTCAACCCTTCGATCTGCCACTCAGCGGTCACCTCATTCAGCTCCTTGGTAAGCTGATTGATTTTGTCCTGTATATCGTGTGCGCGGTTACTCAGCAGAACATGCTTTTCCATCCATCAATCTCCTGTCAGTGGTTACCGGCCGCGTCGTTGCGACCGCTCTAAATTCATCTAAAATAATCCCTCTGCATCACTTTCCAGATGAGGTGCGTTATGAAGAAAAGTGAACTCCCAACCAAAATCTGCACCGTGTGTGGACGGCCTTTCACATGGCGTAAAAAGTGGGAGAAGTGCTGGGATGAAGTGCGTAAGTGCTCGGAGCGTTGCCGGAGGCAGTGAGCGTTGTCAGTAGCTACTGGCCCAGCGCTTTGGCGATAACTGATTCAGCTGCTTCCATCCGCCCCCATGTTGATGATGGCTTGTCAGGCTGCGGATATGTGTGCTTCTTGACGATAGCGACCATCTCCTGAAGCGCCTCAAGCAACTCTGGAGCAGTTGCTATCAATCTGGCGTTTGCGTCATCTTCGTTCTGCATTGCAAAGCACGTGGTAATCAGGTCGCCATTTGCATCAACGATTCGATTCCACTTATCGCTCTCATCAGAAATCAACCACGGCGATTTACTTCCACTAAATTCACTCATCTCAAATCCTCGCTATCATCGCCAACCCCATCAGCAAAAAAATCACTACCCAGCAGATAATGCAATCTTGTGTGCTCATGGTTTTGGCCTTGGTGTAGGTAAAAAGAAACCCGCTCGGGGGCGGGCTAAATGTTTTCGGATAACCAGTTAAGTAGCGCTTCCATTGCCTCTTCTCTGGTTTGGTAGGTGTTTGGCAACCAATCTCCATTCCATGATGCCGCCCAGCTTCCGTTTTCTTCGATATCAATTTCCCACATACTCACCCCTTATCAGTTCTGTTGCGCCAAATGGTGTGCGTATTCGCTCGCCAGCGTTACCTTTCACATAAATCCCCCTGACTCAGCGCAACCTGCAGGAAGTAAGTGGCAGGCTCACTTTTGGCAACGAACCGCCGCCGTGGCGATTCAAAAGGTTCTGCTGCGTCCGCGCTGTTTAGTGAACAGGTGGCGTAAAAAAAGGCCGCCTAAGCGACCAGTTGTGATTCACGACATTGCTTATTCAGCCGGTTAAATACGTCCCGGAAGGTGGGGTATTCCTCTTTCGAAACTTTGTTCAGATAGCGATACCCGATAATTCCTGTTTCTTCATCGAGAACGATTCGGCCGCCGCTAACGCCTACCACAAAGAAGAACCGCGGATGCTTACGCCATTGAGTAATCAGGCCACCATCAATCGCCTGCTGAAGATATGCAGGTAACTCAACCAGACTTACGATCGCAATCTTTGTTTCTTCTCGTTCAATTGCGTCCTTAGTGCGATGAATGCTGTCCTGTAACGCTCGCAAAGCGTCACTTTGCTTATCCCACTTGTTCAGCGTTGCTTGTCCATTGCGCTTGTCATTCAGTGGCTGTCCGTTAGCCGAAGCAACTGTGTCAAAGTGGTTCTGAAGGCGATCGTCAAATCGCTGCTGTTTCTTTGCCAGTGAAGCTTTCAAAATGTCCAGGCGCTTACTCATGCTCAACCTCTCGCCGTCACGTTGTCTTTAGATTTACGATAGCCAGCTGCGTAAATTGCAACGTCTGTCAGACACATTCCTGGTTCAATCTCACCGCCGATGTACTTAGCCGCACCCGCCAGAATCTGCTTGTGATACTCCGTCTCGGTGTCGACTGCCTTCATTACGCGATCTGCCGGCTTGCGGTTCATCGTGAGGATAGGGCGGCACGCTGGTGATGCTTTAACGCCAACCAACAGGGGGTTGGCTTGCTTCCATGCCGATTGCTTCTCAGCACGAGCTGCACGGCGTTTTTCTTGTGCATTCATGGTCATTCTCCTGTCAGTTAGCTTTGGTGTTGTGGTGGCATCGTGGACCAGCTATCGCTGAGACCTGCACGAAGTTGCTACCCACCACAACCCAAAGCTTGCTGCTTTGAATGTTTGCGCTTTTTCAGCGCTATCTGTTAAGGAGCAGGGACTGCATCTCTTGTCCCGTTATTGCTTCAGCGTCCTGCTGTGAGATGAATAATCACAAATTGTGTTTTATCAGTCAACACAAATTGTGATTTATTTCATCACGCCACGTGATGTGATTGATTTGGAATGGAAAATATTTTTTGAGGGCAATAAAAAACCCGCCGAAGCGGGTTTGATATGGTGTGCTTTAGGTTTAAAGCTTCATAAGAGATTGAACTGCAACGCCTATAATCCGGCAATTACCATTGATTGGAACCGCTGGGTAGGCGGGGTTAAGGCCTTTGAGATACTTCTGCCCGCCATCAATGACCAGCTTTTTGAATGTCGCTTCATTTGCTTCTGTGATTTTTGCGATCACAAGGCTGCCATTTACTGGCTCCTTGCCAGTATCGAACAGCACAAGCATACCTTCGGGAATGCTTATCCCGGCTGGAGCAGTCATTGAGTCGCCTTGCACGCGCAGCCAAAAACCACTGCCAAAAACCGGCTCGTCAGTTTCATACCACTCATCAATCTCTTGTAGAGAATAGGGTTCCATAGCTTCGCTCCATGCACCGGCGCTGACCCAGCTGATCAGCGGATATTTTTTACCAGGCTTATATTGTCCCTTATAAGCATCGCCAAACAGAAGCTCAGGCGCAGACACGCCCAACGCCTTAGCGATCACCTCTGCGTCTTCTACGCTAACGCTTCTGGTCCCTGATTCATAATTTCCGATGCGAGATTGCGAGCCCCATCCACAAAGCTCCGCCAGAGCCTTCTGAGAAAGACCACGTTCTTCGCGCAAGCGCTTAATTCTGGATGAAATGGATTCGATTCTGTTCATGCGCATTTTGTATCACAGTCCGTGTTAAAAGGCTTTACACGATTTGTGTTGATATCGAATCACAAATTGTGTTTAATGTGCGTTGAGTGACCACTTTTAAGGAACGAGTATGAACAACATTGCCAACGAACGGAAAAAGCTTGGCATCACTCAATCTGTGCTGGCGACAGCGTGCGGCTGGAATCAGTCCCGCCTGGCTAATTACGAAACAGGAATTCGAGCACCAGATTTAGAGTCATGCCGCAGCCTGGTTAAAGCGCTGAACAAATTGGGTGGCAAAACAAACCTAGATGTTTTGTTCCCACCAAGAAAGACCGCAGCTTAAGCAGTTCCGCTCTTAAACATCCCCGCCCTGAAAAAGGGCAGTAATCAAACAAACGATTCAATGACGTGACTGCAGTCCGCAATGTCACGCAATTACTTATTCAACAAAGGAATATTACGCAATGGAATCAGCAAACTACAGCAAACCAACAGAGAGCGAGATTAACCGCACTCAAACAGATCTTTTACTGGCTGTGTCTCAAATGACCGGGCGAGAGTTCGCTAAAGGCGTTGGGTGCCATGAGACGAAGATTAGCCGCGCTGACTGGCGCTTTATTGCAGCTGTGATTTGTACGGCTCGTATGGCTTGGGAAGTTAGCCCGATGGGCCGGTTAGTGCAGGAAACGATTGAGGCGATAAGCGCCAAAGAAAAAGCCCCAAACGCGGGAACGTTTGAGGCCTGATGCGAAATGACTGGATCAAATCACAGGGGTAATTATGACAAAGAAACACGTCGTGTACCAGGCAGAAATGCACAAAAACCTTGCCCGCATCGAATTCTGCAAAGCGTTCAACCCGAAGGTGGCTGAGAAGTTGAAGAAAATTCTGGAAGAGCACAGAGCGAAGGAGAGGGCAAAATGAACAACGTAGCCTATGCAAATTTCGGGGCCAATCAGCAGCCCGTGGAGCGCAGAGTGGTCGATATCGATGATGGTTATACCAAAGTCGCTAACGAGCTTCTGGAAGCCATTGCAAGCGCTGATCTTACCGCTCGCCAGTTGAAGATAATGCTTGCCTATATGCGCAAGACATATGGTTTCAACAAGAAGTCAGATCGCATCGCTGATGAGCAAATATCTGCCATTACCGGCATCTCTCGCCAGAACGTGAACAAGGCAAAAAAAGAGCTGCTGGAAATGAATTGCCTGTTCAGAAATGGCAATCAAATCGGCATTAACAAGGAGGTTTCAGCGTGGCATTTCAGCAAGAGTCTCCAAGTTAGCAACCTTGTCTCTAATCTGGAGACAAAAAAAGTCTCTAAGCTAGAGACAGTTCGAGTCTCTAAGTCAGAGACACACAAAAGACATTATTTAAATACAAAAGAAAATACCCCCCTAACCCCCCAAGGGGGCGATTCAGATCTCGCTCAAGAATGCCTGGATTTTTATAACCAGACGACCGACAGCAGATGCTCATCAACAGCCCCTTTTGAAAAAGCCCTCAGCACTGTGAAAGCCAAAGGTGTTTGTTACAGCGCTGAAGAGGTCAAGCTGGTAACGGAGTGGGCATTCAAGGTCTGGAAGAACAAACCATCGCCAAACAACCTGTGCCGCATGACGCGGTTCGATACCTACCTGTCTGACGCCCTCAAATGGAATGACTGCACAGAACGCAACCCGGCGCCATGCCCCCATGACGAACTGGTCAATCTCTGGAATGCCAAATTCCCGGAGCGAGCAGTGGAATCACATGAATGGAACAAATCGCGGCCGGCATACCGTGGAATGGAGCGCGTGTGGAATGGGAAAACCAATAACGGCGCATGGCGTGAAGTGAAGCACTTCGCCACCGTGTTCGACCTGATCCGCAAATCCAAGCTGTGTGACGGATTGCATGAAAAAACATGGCTGACACTGGACTGGATCCTCGATGCCAAAAACTGGGCGAAGGTCTACGAGCAAGCCCGCCGCGAGTACAAGCAGTCAAAACAGGGAGTGATGGCATGAATCAAATTACCAGATATTCAGACATGTACGTTGAACAGAGCGTTATTGGTTCAATGATGCTGGCATCCTCAATCGAGGATTTGCAGGACAGCGCGATGGACGCTATCGAGAACTTGACGGCTGATGACTTTACCAGCTCATCACACCGACTGGTAATTGGTGCCATAAAGCGACTGCACCTGAGTGGCGCCAAAATCGATCTGCTGACGCTCAGTGCCGAACTGGAGCAAACCGGCGAAATCGATATGGCTGGCGGCTTCGCATACCTGGCTGAAATCACCAAAAACACGCCATCCGCGCGTAACCTTGGCGCCTACAGCGCGAAGCTGAAAGAGTTAACGCTTGGTCGTCGTGCGCAGGCAACGCTGAATGCCGGCATAAGCAAACTGCAGGATCCGGGGATTGTTCCGCTGGTAGATATCATCGGCAGCATTCAGTCGGAGATTGGCGCCATTGAGACGCAGCAGGATGACGGAACACGTCACATCATGGACGGCATCAACATTTCCATCAACGAGATTGAGTCGATCATCAATGGCGACATCTGGAAGCACCGCACCCAGCTAGGTATGAAGACAATCGACGAAGCATTCGGTGGCTTCAACAACACCGATTTCATCGTGGTTGGCGGTCGTCCTGGTATGGGTAAAACCATGTTCAGCACGACGGTTACAGAGTGCGTGGCGCTTCACAGCAAAAAGCCTGTACTGTTCTTCAGCCTTGAAATGCCTATCGAGCAGATTTCCCAGCGCATCGCTTATCACCGCGCCCGGATCAGCAAAGAGCAGCTTCTCAACGAGAGCGACAAAAGCGTTTGTGATGCGGCGTGGGCAAAGCTAAGCATGGCGCTTCAGGACTTCCAGGGGGCGCCAATTCACATCAATGACAAAACCGCATTAAGCGTCCATCAGATTCGATCTGAAGCGCGCCGCATGCATAAGCAGACAGGCGGTCTTGGCGTAATCATCGTGGACTACCTCCAGAAGATGAAAATGACGAACCCGGAAAACATGAATCAGTCAGTAGGGGAGATCGCCACCGGCTTGAAAAACCTCGCTAAGGAATTGCGTTGCCCGGTCATCGCACTGGCGCAGTTAAACCGAAACCTTGAGCAACGCGCCAATAAGCGCCCGGTCAACTCTGACCTGCGTGAATCAGGCGTTATCGAGCAAGAGGCTGACGTAATTTTCATGGTTTATCGCGACGACAAATACAACCCGCAGACCGAATTCAAAGGCATCACTGAAATCATCTGCACCAAATCGCGCCACGTCCCGGGCGCCGAAAAGCCGTATTACTTCAGCAGCTCCTTATCCGGGCTGGATCCGGTCAATTTAAGTCAGATTAACCAAGAGGGCTATGAGCATGAAATTGAATGCTGATTCCCGTTCCGAAAAAGGCGGCAAGAGCAAAACTAAAGGTGGATTCAGATGACGAGAATTGAACAGATGTTCGCTTTGCGAGACGCGATGAATGGTCGGATGTACTGCTCAAACATCAACTTTCCCCATGCGTATGTCACTGTTTTAAACGTGTGCCGCGCAAGTAATGGATTTCAGGTGCTATTCAACGCAGCTGGAACCCATCACAACGTGTTCTGTGGTTACAAACGATTCCTGCAGCGATTCCCACACGAGGTAGTTTCATTCGTAGATAGTCAAGGAGTTGCCAATGAACAAACTAACCGCAGATAAAGCCAGACACGCTTTAGCGATGCTCCGCGCTGGCGCAGAGCAGCAAGTACTGAGCATAAAAAGCGAGTACATGATGCAAGCACTTGAGATTGCCCTGCCAGTTCTGGAGCAGCAGGAAATGATAACGGATAACGCACCGTTGATAACGGATAAGCCAGATTTGATAACGGACACCTACCGGCAGATTGAAAATGATGGGAGGGAAGGATGAGAGAGAAACTGAAGCCGTGTCCGTTCTGCGGTGGTGCTGCGCAAATTCAAAGCAACAGAAGCTGGCATTACTTGCACGTTGAGCATGCTGAAAACTGCATCCTCGAAGACCATGAGCCGCAGTACTCCGCTGCTGAAGGTCAATATGAGCTGATGGTGCAGGACTGGAACCAGCGATTCGAACCGGAGGCATCGTGAACCAGTTCACCAACCATCAAACCAGCGGCGATGATTGCCGTGAAAGTGGAGGGGGGGAAACCAGCAGGGAGCAGTTTGAAGCATGGTTTCAAATTCACTGGATTGGAAAAGTGTCCAGCATGAGCATGTTCGAGCGACATCGGTTGCGGAATATAGCGTGGTCAGCATGGCAGGCCAGCCGCGGCGCTATCGAAATCAGCTTGCCACCCCGCGTTATTACTGCCGAGATAGGCCCAGCAGTATCGCTTGAGAAGATGACCGCGAGACTCGCTGTTAATGGAATCAAGGTGAAATCAGATGAGCAACGTAATCCCACTCCGTCCTGACCCACTCCGCAATCTCTACGAACTAATCGACAGCATCCACGACACCAACCCTACACCAGAGACTAAGCGCATCGTTGATGAGGCTTTGGCATTGGTGCAGAAAATGATTGAGGCCAGGCATGGAGACACAACGTTACCTGTTGCGTAACAGCAACGTCCGGCAACACTGCATCAGCGTCATCCAGCAATTACCCACCGATACCGACAAACCGCTGCAAGTAACCATCCAGGAAGACACCCGCAGCCTTGCGCAGAACCGCATGCTATGGGCCTGCCTGCATGACGTTTCATCACAGGTTGTCTGGTATGGGCGAAAGCTGGACTCGGAGAGCTGGAAGCACGTTTTCAGCGCCGCGCTGAAGAAGCAGGAAACCGTGCCGGGTATCGACGGCGGCTTTGTAGTGCTGGGCCAGTCAACCAGCAAGATGCGCGTCGGCGAGATGCGCGACCTGATAACCATCATCCACGCATTCGGCGCAGAGCATAACGTCAGATTCAGCGATGAATCAGCACGCGCCGCCGAGTGGGCTAACCGATTCGGAAGTTAACCAATGACACCCTTTACCGATATTGGCGCAGCCATCGAAGAAGCTGCGTGGCTGGCGTACGTCCATAAGAAACCTCACTGCGTATATCAGCGCTTTGACGGCCTGATGGAAGTGAAGCCAGAGCATCCCGATCGCAACGCAATGTTCACCACCGGCACGCCGGGAACCGTAACCACTGAATATAGGTGCGCAGCATGAGCAAAGGCAGATACCAACACCACACACAGGAAGAGTGCAACAAGGTAGGGAGGCTTAGAAAAATGGGGCTGACATACGCAATCATCAGCCAGCGAATGGGATGCAGCATCGATACATGCCGCCATATGTGTGCGAGGGCGAGATGAGCAGACAGCGTAAATCACCCACTCAAATCTGCATCGACCACCTGATATTCCAGCCCACCAAGCGAACCCGCTCAAAACGCAAACCCATACCGCCAGCCAGTGAGGTGAAGACTTTTGACTACACCTACGGATTGCTGCGCGCGAAATGGGACAGGATGAGGTTTACCCGATGAAGCTAACCACCAAGCAACGCTCAGCGCTGCGTATGAAGTTTGGCGGGCGATGTGCATATTGCGGCTGCCTACTGCCAGAGAAAGGCTGGCATGCAGACCACGTTGAGCCGGTTCTGCGCATCTCTGAAATTGACGAAGTAGCGAGGAAAAAAGGGCTGTGGAAGCTGAGGAACACCGGAGATGTTACGTATGCCTCGAGAGAGAACATTGAAAATCATTACCCGGCATGCGCACCGTGCAATCTCTTCAAAGCGACATTTAGTGTTGAGGTGTTTCGCGAACAAATTGCAAAGCAGGTGGAGAGAGCAAGAGCCTCAAGCGTCAACTTCCGCACTGCTGAGCGATTTGGACAAATCGAGGTAACGCAGGCACCAGTTATTTTCTGGTTTGAGCGCTATCGGGAGGAAGAAAATGCCGCGTGAACGCTGCCACCGCTGCCACACCATCCTCACCAGTGAAGATAAGCACTACTACGAAATCGCATGCAACCAATGCGAAAACGACCTCAAGTGGGAGGAGTATGAGCAACACAGCCCCATCAAATCAGCCTACTGGCGCTGGCGAGCTATCTGCTTTGGTGTGCGTGTTCTGCGCCATTACCCTGGCCGATTGCGAGACCTACTGCTGCACAGATTGCGCCGACCATCTACAGGAAGCCGATCCCAATTTCGGCATGACAGGAGACGATGATGGCTAAAGGCATCAAGCCGAAACCGCCGAAGCCGAAGAAATGCAAATGCTGCCCTGAAAAATTTATCCCCCGCAATAGCCTTCAAACCGTCTGCTCACCCAAATGTGCCATTCAACTCGCTAACCAAATCACCGAGCGCAAACAAAAGCGTCAGGCGAAAGAGGAGCGTGCTGCATGGAACCAGCGGAAAGCAGATGCAAAGCCATTAAGCCACTGGACAAAGCTGGCTCAGCAGGCGTTCAACGAGTTCATCAGAACCCGTGACGCGGATGATTGCTGTATCAGCTGCGGACGTATGCATCAAGGCCAATGGCACGCAGGGCACTTCAGAACGGTAAAGGCTTCTCCAGAAACCCGCTTCGATGAAGACGGATGTCACAAACAGTGCATGCCTTGCAACCACCACCTCAGTGGAAACATCCCCGGATACAAGCCGAACCTGATTGCCAAAATAGGGCGGGAAGCTTTCGACCGCCTGATGGGTCCGCATGAGCAGAAGAAGTGGACGCGGGAAGAATTGCAGGAGCTGGCGGCGCACTACCGGCAGAAAACCAGAGAGCTGAATAAGCAAAGAGAGGCAGCATGAACTGGGATGTGGTTTTCATCATTGCCGCATGGGGAACACTCTTGTTTGTTTGGATGCCCAGGAAGCACATGCAGCATCGAAAGCGAATGAGGTCACTACGTGCAATGAACAAAGGCTATCGCTTCATGCAGAAGTACAAAGCGATTAGGGCATTAACCGGGAGACCATCATGACCGATTTCCTAAGACAAAAGTGGCTCCGGCTACGCATCATGAAGATGCGCGGCATGTATGAGATCAACTATCGAATTATCCGGAACTCAGCAAAATTGATGGGAGGGCACCATGCCAGTACGCGAGCTTAATCTCAGCAAAGATCAACATGACTGGCTTAATGGCTGGTTAGAACTGTGGGGAGCATGGGTATATTCGGGAAGGCTTGAAAAGCGCATGACCAGCGTCATAGCGCAATACATGGCTACTGTTGAACCACAATCATATCCTTACCGGCCAATGTGCAACGATGATGACGGACTCTTGATTTCTCAGGTCGTGGACTCCGTCATGTGCATCGATAAAAAAGCCCTTGGCATCCTGCTCAGTTACTACGCTCACGGCTCTTCCAAGCGTGCGATCGCATCTTACTATCACAAGTGCGCAAGTCCTCGCAAAATGTCGGGTCGCGGTGGTGAAAGCTATCGCGTACCGTCGATGATTACTTGCCGGCGAGAAGTGGACGAAATACTCAATGCGAGTTTGTATCTTCTCTATACTCCGCTGCTAAATGCATTTAACGATCGCAAACGTGTAGTGAAAATTAGAAAAGTCGCATAGTAGGGGTTGACTCCATTGAGCCAATGAGCCACAATTTGGATGTAAGCTGCCGTAAGTGTTCTTAAATGAGCCAGCAGCGACAAATTCCATCACAGTGAGATAGTTAAAGAGCCTCGTAGCCTCACCAGCTAGCGGGGCTTTTTTGCGATATTGACACCCGAAAAAAGTTTTTGTAAAAAGTGAATCGCCTGATGTGTATTGTTCTTTAGTCCAATCATTCATCTCGCATATCAGGCCGAAAGCCCCGTCTTAACCGATGGGGCTTTTTGTTTTTCTGGATTCTGGCAGCCAGCTGGAATGCCCCGCATCTGAAAGGATGATGCGGGAACCAACGCCGCTGATGGGTCATGAGGCTTCCGCGCTGGACGGTTCGAAACTGCGGCATCCAGCAACCAAATCTCAAAATCAGGCACTTTTGCGATTGCCTGAGATTAAAGGTCAGCCATAGAGCTGATCACCTCTTTCGCCCATGCCAATCAACTTAAACATCCCTCGTTATCGTGTCTGGCATCGGGCGTCTTTTATTCACAGCAATGGGCCGGAATATCCGGGATCGCCGGAGACGGCTATGGACTTCGAAATTACCAAAGAGTTTTTCATAGGCGCCGGCGGTTCACTTGCTGCGTGCGTCGCTGGAATTCTTGGATTCTCCAGATACTGGGTAAGCGGCAGGGCGGCAAACGCCAATGACCGCTCTCAGATGAACATGCTTCAGTTTCTAACCGATGAGCTCAAAAGCACAAAGGCGGAAAACAAAGAGCTTCGCGATGAGATAGAGCAGCGCGACGAGACTATCCGAAAATACTGGGCGGAGATTGGAGAGACAAAAACCTCCCTCCGGCTCATCCAGGAATCTCAGCGACATCTCGAAGAGCAGAACACTCTTCTCAAAGAACAAATTCACGAACTCACCACATCCAACATCGAGCTGATGAAGCAGGTGGTAGAGCTCAGGGATTCACTGAGGGTTTAACGATGACAGAATTACTGGACGATCGTCCCGTCACCCTGCGCACCGTGCTCATCGTCTCTCTTACCTCGCTGGCTATCTTCCTTGGTGGAATGTCATCAGGGTATTTCCTTGCCCGGTCTGAATACCTTCCAAAGACGGAAGCGCGAGACAAAGTGGTTAATGAAATTAAGCAGAAAGTTGAACAGCTACCTCAGCAGATTAACCGGGACATTCAGGAGGATCAGAAGCGATGAGCCAGATTATTCAGATCCTCAATTTTGAGGAAGGTTTTAAGCCACGCGCTTATATCGACTCTGAAGGTTACCCGACAATCGGCACCGGCTTCCTGATTGGCCCTAAAGGCTCACCGGTCACCAACTACACGTTCACGCTATCAAAGAATGTTTCAGATGTGTGGCTGCAGGAACTGGTCGACGTTAAAACAGCAGAGATGCGTGCTAACCCCGCAATCTACGCTGCGCTGAAGCAATGCAATCCAGCACGTTCGGATATGCTGGTTAGCATGGCGTACCAGCTTGGCACCAATGGCCTGGCTGGTTTCAAAAACACACTGTCGATGATTGCAGTGGGCAACTTCACTGGTGCAGCTAACGGGATGATGAATAGCCTGTGGGCTCGCCAGACAAAGAATCGCGCTTTACGTCACGCCGATGTGATGCGCACCGGCAGCTACGACATCTACAAGGGGCTGATATGACATTCCTTGTATGGCTACTGAATATCTTCGTGATGATTATCGCGCTGCTGCTGATCCGCAAATACACCAGTCTCGAATTCGTTGCCCATGCCAAATTGTTGTTTAAGGCGTGGAGCGTGTGGCTTGGTGCAATCTCGGCGGCGGTGACCGGCTACATGATGCAGTTTCCAAATGCTGCGCTTGATGCATGGAACTCGCTACCTCCTGACCTGAAGAGCTTCATCCCGCCAAACCTGCTTGGTTACATCAGCCCCACGTTGATGGTGATGGCTGTGCTTGCTCAGTATGTGAGGCAGAACAAACTGAAAGACCGAGCTGACCAGATGAGAGGTAATCCATGAGCGAAATACTCTCCCTCTTCTCTGGCGGCTGGAATTACGTTCTGGCCGCAGTTGCTGTCGTGGCTGCATTACTGACGAGTTATTTCGGAGGTAAGAAAGTTGGCACTGTCCAGACGCAGGCAAAGGCAGATGTGGCTGCTGCTGAAAAAGATAAGAGCCAGGTTGAGGCGGTAGCGAAGAAACAGAATGAGAACGCGGAGGCCGCCAAGAATGTTCAGTCGATTAATTCCGGCATTAGCGATAGTGCTGCTCGCGACAAGCTGCAGCGGTCGAAGTACAACTCAGCCGACTAACCAGCCAACACAGGTAGTCGATTCATCCTGTAGCGCATTCTCACCCATCATCACCCACGGCGACGACTACAAGGTCATGGACATCAGAACCGTCCGGGCTATCAACGCTCACAACGACCTGTACGACAAGCTGTGCGGAGACAAGAAATGAATCCACTTAAATGGCTGCTGACTAAATCAGAGCCTTCAACCAGGGAAAGCATCGTGAGCGATATTACCGCATCAGAGCCAGTTGCAGTAGAAGCACAAGAAGCATCTCCAGTAGTTGCAGTAAAAACCGGCGTGAAAGACTTCGAAGCAGCATTCACTTTCGTTGAGCACGGCGTCGCTCAACTGGGAGTTGCAGCTAAAGATGAACTGAAAGCGCTGGCGCAGAAGTACCTGTAAGGCATTACAAGAGCCATCAACTTTTCCAAGTGGCTCTGATAATGATTTACCCAAGCGAGGAATCGAACATGAGCACTAAATGCATGTCAGTTGGCGGCTACCCGGTAGACGTAGCAACCCCTGAAGATGCTGAGGGTGGTGAATACACGCTACCGGCAGCAACAACCACTGCGATCGGTGGCGTGAAGAAAATGGCAACGCAGGCTGATTCAACCGCAACCGATGTTGCTGGACTGGTGACAGACTTCAATGCGCTGCTTGCGAAGGCACGAACTGCAGGATTGATTTGATGGCGAAGCTAATCAAGCACTGGAATGTGTTCATCACTACCCAAGCATCATTTTCTCATGGTGGCGATCGTATTCTTGTTGGCGCTCAGCGCTCACCAAACCCAAACATCGACGCGGGATTCCTTCTCTTCGAAAACCTTGATGGTGCGCAGAGTGGGGTGAATTTGCGTGAGGTGCTGGCATTCAATATCGAACCTGAATTTATTGAAGAGAAATAAATGGCAAAGCTCACCGACAAGCAAGAGCTGTTTGCCCGTGAGTACCTGAAAGACCTCAATGCCACTCAGGCAGCTATCAGGGCGGGTTACAGCGAAAAGACCGCCAAAGAGACTGGATATGAGAACCTCACAAAACCTCACATTCAGGAGTTGATAGCGGAGCTAAACAAAGATCGCATGGAGAGGGTGCAGATTGACGCCGACTATGTGCTCAAGCAGGCCGTAAAGCTTCACGAGCGATGCATGCAAGAGGTTGAGCCATTGACCGACAGGCGCGGTGATGTCGTAACCGATGAGAAAGGCAATGTCGTTTACGCTTTCGACGCCAAAGGCGCAGCTGCAGCATTACGATTGGTTGGCGATCACGTCACCGTTCAGGCATTCAAAGCCAACGTTAAATCAGAGCTTGTTGGCAAAGATGGCCTGCCGATTCAGGTAGTGAATTATTCCCCAGCAGATTACGCAGCCGCTCAGCAGCAGCTCGAGGGGAAACTAGACGGATTAGACTGATATGGCGAGAGTAATCGAATGGGAGGATTTACCGTTCCCAGAGCGCGTTGCCGTTAAGTCAAAATCAACCAAGTCGTTTCTCAACTTCACCCGCTTATGGTTCGAACTGATTCAGGGCGATCGCCTGCTGGTTAACTGGCATCACCGCTTGATGGCATCGAAGATTGATGACCTGATCGCCGGTGAGTTGCAGCCGCGCAATCTGATAATCAACATTCCGCCAGGTGGAACAAAGACAGAATTTTTCTCCATCCACTTTCCAGCCTACGTTAACGCGTTGGTGCAGGAAGGTAAGTTAAAGCGCTTTCGCAACCTGAACATCTCATTCGCTGACACGCTGGTTAAGCGTAACTCACGCCGCACCCGCGACATTATCGCCAGCAAAGAATATCAGGAGCTGTGGCCTTGCTCATTTGGCGTTAATCAGGCTGAAGAGTGGGAGATACTGGACGTTAAAGCACGCTCAACAGGTCAGACGGTTTCACGCTCCAGTAATGGACAAATTACCGGTGGTCGCGGAGGTTACTTCGGCCCTGACTTCTCTGGCATGGTGATGCTTGATGACTACAACAAGCCGGTCGACATGCTCAGCGAGTCAAGGCGCAACAGCGCCAATAGCTTGCTGGTTAACACCATCCGCTCACGTCGCGGCGATAAGTCGAAAGAGCACCCAACGCCATTCGTGAGCATTCAGCAGCGCCTTCACACAGAGGACGCTACAGGCTTCATGCTGTCCGGTGGTATGGGTGTAAACTTCCATCACGTTGCTATACCGGCGCTGATTACCGAAAAGTACATCGAGTCGCTTGCTGAGCCGTGGAAGACGCTTTGCTGGGAAACGGTCAAAGACACAGAGTGCGTAACCGTATCAGGTGAACGCTACTGGTCATACTGGCCTCAGATGGAGGATGTGAACGATCTGGTTGCTCTTTGGGAGCGTGACCGCTACACATTCCTGTCTCAGTACCAGCAAAACCCGATGGCGCTTACTGGCGGTATTCTCGACACAGCATGGTTTCAGACATACGTCACCTTGCCAAAGCTTCAGTATCGCGCTGTGTATGTCGATACGAACAGCGGCAAGGTTGAGGACTGGCTGGATTACACCGTGTTTACGCTGGTTGGAATGGGCGTTGACGGCAATCTCTACATCATCGATGTGGTGCGCGGACGCTGGGACCCGGAAGACCTGCTGAAGAAGGCAGAGGAACTTTGGGCCAGATGGAAAATGAGCGGCTCTGTTCGCGTCATGCCAATGCGTCACATGGCGATTGAAGAGAAACAGGCCGGACAAGGTCTTATCACCACGCTGAAGAAGCGCAGCACCATCCCCGGTCAGATGAGCATCCCGGTTAAAGAAATTCCACGCGGCACCGGTCAGAACAAACTGGTTCGCTGCCTGAACGTCATCCCGCAGATTAAAACCGGCAAAGTGTTTGTGCCGGCAACGCACGATCAGAACGGTGCGGCAATCATCCATACCTACTACGAAGACAACACGGTCGCTGGCAACACCTCGTGGGTGCTGACGGCAATGACTGAGTGCGCCGCGTTCTCTGCTGATGACAGCCACGACAACGACGACATTCTTGATACATGGATGGATGCCATCGACGACAACCTGATTTCAGGACACGCGCCAATGGCTATCGACCCGAACCAACTCAGGAGAATTTGATGTGGTGGTTTAAGAAAAAACAAATCGCCGCGCCTGAGCCGGTGAAGCCGCCTGAAAAGCCGGTTATGAAGATTAAGCCCGAAGAAGTAGCCAGCGTCACAGCAAAGCCTGCCAGAGAGTTTCAGCCGTACAAACCACCTAAAGGCGTCATCCCCGCAAACATTGAGACAGCCTTTCTTGCAATGGACTCGACCGACTACGTTGCGATGAATGATGCCTACGCGATGGGCATGGGCCACGGCAACCTCGACAGCTTCCCCGGTTATCCCTATCTCGCAGCAATGGCACAGAAGCCAGAGTATCGCAAGATGGTCGGCACCATCGCCGAAGAGATGACACGTAAGTGGATCAAGCTCAAGACGGTTGGCGATGACGATAAGTCAGACCGCGTTAAGCAACTGGTTGATGCGCTGGAGCGCTATCAGGTTCGCGAGAAGTTTCGCGAAGCAGCGGAGCACGATGGTTACTTCGGTGGTGGACAGATTTATATCGATGTCCTGTCGCCTAAAAATGTATCGGCCTGGACTGATGATGCTGAGCTGCAAAGCAAGCTGTTTATCAGCGACAAAAAGATAACCAAAGGCAGTCTGAAAGGGTTGCAGGTTATCGAGCCTGTCTGGACATACCCCGGCGTTTATAACGCGAGCAACCCGCTAAGCCCTGATTTCTACAAGCCGACAGAATGGTTTGTGATGGGTAAGACGGTTCACGCCAGCCGCATGATTGATTTCGTATCGCGTCAGGTGCCAGACCTGCTGAAGTCCTCGTATAACTTCCGCGGGCTGTCTCTGGTGCAAATGGCGGAGCCTTACGTTAACAACTGGCTACGCACGCGTGACAGCGTCAGCGATATGATTCACTCCTTCAGCATTCCGGTGCTCGGTACCGACATGAGTCAGGTGCTGATGGGTAATGGCGCGGATGAGCTGCTTAGCCGCATGGAGCTGTTTAACCGCTGCCGTGATAACCGTGGTGTGTTTGCCAAGAACAATATCGGCGAGAGCGAAGAAACGGTTGAATTCGTCAACGCTCCACTGTCTGGCCTTGATGTGCTTCAGGCGCAGTCTCAGGAGCACATGGCGGCAGTTTCCAGCATCCCGCTGGTCAAGTTGCTGGGTATCACGCCAAATGGCCTGAACGCTTCATCAGACGGCGAGATTCGCGTTTTCTACGACTACATCCACTCACTACAGCAGGCAATGTTCAGCGGCCCGCTAAAGCGTGTGATGGACGTTATTCAGCTATCAGAGTTTGGAGAAATCGACCCGGATATCTTCTTCGAGTTCGAACCGCTGTTTGAGATGAGCGCGAAAGAGAAGGCTGAGATTCGCAAAATCGACGCTGACACTGACGCAGTTTACGTCACTCAGGTTCAGGCGTTATCAAATGTGGAAATACGCCAGAAGATTGCTGACGACCCCGAAAGCCCTTATCACTCACTGGACTTAAGCGATGACCTCGAAATCGAAGAAGGCGACCTCGACGAAAACGAGGAAGCCGAGTCCGAAGACGATCCGCCCGACAAGACCTAACGCCGGTGTTGAAGCCTGGTACCGTAAGCAGCTCGATAAGCTAATCACCGAAATGAACGACTCGGTGGTGTACTGGCTGAAAGCGAATTACCGGGCATCCGGCGCATTGGCAATGGACGCATCCCCAGCGGTGTTTATGCGTGACGCGATGAAGAAGCTGGCTAAGCGCTGGCAGAAGCGTTTCGATGATGTGGCCGCAAAGCTTGCTGACCGGTTCGCAGGTCAGGCGCAGAAGAACTCAGACGTGTCGCTCTACAACGCGCTGGAGACTGCCGGTATGACGGTTCAGTTCAAAATGACGCCAGCGATGAATAACGCATTGCAGGCGACCATAGCTGAAAATGTTGGGCTGATACGCAGCATTCCTGAGCAGTATTTAACTCAGGTTGAAGGGATGGTAATGCGATCCGTTGCGAGTGGTCGCGACCTTGGCTACCTCACGGGTGAGTTGCAAAAGAGATATGGCATAACCCGACGTCGCGCCGCCTTCATTGCCCTTGACCAGAACAATAAGGCTACATCTGTTATGCAGGCCGCAAGGCAGCAATCGCTTGGGATTGTAGAGGGTGAATGGAGCCACTCTGGCGCTGGTAAGCACCCACGCCATTCACATGTTAAGGCGGGTAAAGAAAAGAAACGTTTTCGCCTGGATAAAGGTTGCTTTATCGATGGTGAGTGGATTTTCCCCGGCCAGCTACCCGGCTGCAAATGCGGTTGGCGCCCAATCATCCCCGGACTTAATTAAACGGAAGCACACATGACTATCGAACGGTTAGCGTTTGACCGCGCATCCGTGCGCAAACTCGATCATGTCGGCAGGCTTCAGGTTTCAGTCAGCAACATCAGCAAAGCGAATGTCTGCCCCTACTATGGGCGAGAGATTCCCGGTCACGAAGAGCTGGGCCTTGACCCTGACAAAATCTACCGGCTGTACCGAGACCCTGAAGAACTTAAGAAAGCCGCGCAGACATTCAACAACATCCCGATCCTCTGCATTCATACCCCTGACTTCCCCGGCGACCCGCCGCGCGAATATCGGGTTGGCTCTACCCACTCAAGCGCTTCCTTCGATGGCACGTATTTAGCTAATGGCCTGTCCATCTGGGACAACTCGGCTATCGCAGGCATTGAGACTGAAGAGCAAAAAGAACTGTCGTCCTCGTACCAGTACAGGGCTGACATGACTCCCGGCGAAGCACCAGATGGCGAAGCATTTGACGGCGTCATGCGTGACATCGTCGGGAACCACGTTGCACTGGTCGAAACCGGCCGCGCAGGAGCTGACGTAGTAGTCGGCGATTCTCTCCCACAGGAGTTCAAACACATGAAGTTAGACCGCAAAGGCGTTGCCATCCGTGCAGCGCTGGGAGCGTACCTTAAGCCGCGACTGGCTCAGGACGCCGCCCCGAAAGACCTGACGGCCATCCTGAATGCCCACAAAACACCGAAGGCAATTGCACAGGCCATCTCCAGCAAATACAAACCGACACTGGCCGCCGACATGGAGCTTGAGCCAGAAGAGCTGGTTGAAATCATCGAAGCATCTGCTGAAGGCGTTGAGCCGGAAGAAGAAGTGAAGGTTGCAGGTGATGACGATAACGAATCGATTATTTCTCTGCTGCGCGAAGCTGGCGTATCTGAAGAGGTAATCGCCAAAATCTCCGCCGCTCTGTCTCCTGCAGTTGCTCAGGATGCCGACAAAGACGACGACAAAGACGAAAAGGACGAGAAAGTGGACAAGCCCGCTATGGACGCTGCCATTCGCCACGCCACTGACAACGCCACTAAGAAAGCTGCTGAAAACTTCCGCTTAGTGCGCCAAGCCGAGCAGGACGTTAAGCCGCTTGTAGGCGATCTGGTTGCGATGGACTCAGCTGATGATGTCTACCGCACCGCGCTGGAACAGCATGGCGTAGACGTCTCTGGCGTTCACCCTTCAGCGTTCCGCGCGATGGTAGCTCAGGCTATCAGCCATAAAGAAAATTCACGCCCTGCAACTATTGCGCAGGACGCCGCTTCCATCAGCGACTTCGAGAAAGAGTTCCCGACCGCTGGCAAACTGAAACGAGGTTACTGAGATGGCAGGTTTTCAGAGTGTAATTAACCAATACCCGGCCCCGGGTGTTGAGGGTGGTTTCGCAAGCACCAACGAACATGCCACCTATCTGGCGGGTGAAGCGGCTCTGGTTGCAGGCACCGACGGCCTGACCATTGGCCGCTTTGCATGGGACGTTAACGGCGTGGCATCTAATGCCGGCACTGGCGTTCCTTCTGGCTTCGTGCATCGCGATGGTCAGGCAGTAATCACCACCTGGCTGGGCGCAGCATCAAACGTTATCCAGTCCGGTCGCGAAGTGACCCTGATGGTTGCTGGTGACTTCTGGGCGCGTACTTCTACTGCTGCTACGCGCGGACAGAAAATCTTTGCGTCACTGACCACTGGTCAGATTCAGACGGGTGCGGCTGGCGCCACGATCGCCGGTTATGTCGAAACCCCATTTAAAGCCGGTAGCGTCGCAGCAGCAAACGAACTGGTTAAAATCAGCACCTGGAGCAACTAATGAATAAGTTTCAACAGCACTACGCCGCAGCGAGCGGCAAGTACGGCATCGTGCTGCCGGGCGCGAAAGACTATCTGAAGCCGGAGTTTGCAGAAAACTTCTCTCTGGCGATGGATGCCCAGCCAACAATGGTTACCACTGGTAGCTCAGGCATCCCGGCATTCTTCACCAACTACGTTGATCCGGAACTCATCCGCGTACTGGTCACACCGATGAAGGCTGCAGAAATCATCGGTGAAGTGAAAAAAGGCGACTGGACCACTCTTACCGCGCAGTTCCCGATCGTAGAATCAGCGGGTGAAACCAGCTCTTACGGTGACTACAACCACAACGGCATGACCGCAGCGAACGTTAACTGGGTTCCGCGTCAGTCCTACCATTACCAGACTCACACCCGCTGGGGTGAGCGCGAGCTGGAAATGTACGGTGCTGCGCGTATCGGTTACGCCGCTGAACTGAACGTGGCTTCTGCTCTGGTGCTGAATAAGTTCCAGAACAAATCCTACTTCTACGGCATCGCTGGCCTGCAGAACTACGGCCTGCTGAACGACCCTTCGCTGCCAGCATCAATCACGCCAAACGCAACCGGCACCGGTAGCGGTGTTACATGGTCAACCAAAGATGGTCAGGCTGTGTATGACGATATCCTGAAGCTGTTCGGTCAACTGGTATCGCAGACCAAAGGCCTGCTGGACATGAGCACGCCGATGACGCTTGCTATGTCACCGGCTATGTCTGTGAACCTGGCTAAGACGAACATGTATAACGTGAACGTCTCCGACCTGCTGAAGAAAAACTTCCCTAACCTGAAGATTGAGACGGCTATTGAGTACTCAACTACAGCCGGTGAAATTGTTCAGCTGATCGCAGATCGCCTGGGTGAGCAGGACACTGCTTACGCCGCCTTCACGGAGAAGATGCGTGCGCATGCCGTGGTGACTGAAGAGTCATCATGGAAGCAGAAAAAATCTGGCGGCACCTGGGGTGCAATCATCCGTCAACCGCTGGCAATCGCCACCATGTTGGGAGTGTAAGAAATGGCTGAAGTCGTAACTGTAGGATGCAAACTGCCGAATGGTCTGGTGCTGGATGTTGAAGGCTCTCAACCGATCGTACTGAATGGCGCAAATTCAGCCACCGTAATTGGTGGCTATGGCCTGACAGAGAACGTCGATAAGGCAGTTTTCGATAAGTGGCTGGAGCAGCATAAAGACCAGCCCTATGTGAAAAACGAGCTGGTATTTGCTCAGGCGAAAACCAACAGCGCCGAATCTAAGGCCAAAGAGAATGCTGACGTGAAGTCAGGCCTCGAAGGTCTGCCGCAGGATAACCCGGCTCCCGGCGTAACCAAATCTGACGGTAAGTAATCATGGCGGTCGTTGTGTTTGATGTCGCGGCGTTCCGCGAAAGTTACCCGGAATTCGAAACCGTAAGTGACACGCTGCTGAATGCTAACTTCATTAAAGCAACGGTCTACCTGAACAACACCGACACAAGCCCGGTCACTGATGTGAATCAGCGAGCGGTGTTCCTGAATATGCTGGTAGCTCACATCACCGCCCTCACTAGTGGGGTAGGGGGGCAGGCGGCGTCAGGGTTGGTTGGGCGGGTAACGAGCGCATCTGAAGGTTCTGTGTCGGTGTCAGTGGATGCTGGCCCCTCCAGCTCCGCTTCATGGTGGTATCTCCAGACACCTTACGGCGCACAGTACTGGCAGGCCACGCTGCCATACAGGACGATTCGTTACCTGCCCGGTGGCTCACCATCGATGTACCCGTATCACTACAATCGCCGCGGCACCTTTCGGAGGTAATCATGACTAGCTTTTCAGGTGGTGAAGGCCTCGAGAAAGCGCTGGCGGAGATTGCGGAGAAATTGGGTAACGGCTCTACGTTGCGGGTTGGATTTCTTGAAGGCGCAACTTACCCTGACGGCGAATCGGTACCTATGGTTGCTGCAGCGAATGAATTTGGCGATCCGGGCATGAATCGTCCGGCGCGCCCATTCTTTCGACGTATGATTGCGGTCAAATCACCTGGGTGGGGAAATGACATATCAAGAATTGCGATCGCCACCAGTTACGACCCGCGTTCTTTTCTTCCATTAATGGGCGAGCACATCAAGTCGCAGCTGCAGGAGTCAATTCGTGAATTCACAGACCCACCTTTATCTCCCTATACCATTAAGCGGAAAGGGTTTGCTAAGCCGCTGATTGAAACCTCTCACATGCTGAACTCGGTCGATTATGACGTTAAGGACGGCGTATGAACCTCCATGGCATTGTGCGCCGGGCTATCACCACCGTTAACGCGGATGTTCCGGGCGTGATGATGGTTAGCCTTGGCACGTACACAACTGACGCAGCCGGTCACCGAACTCCTGCTTATAGTGAACAGGAGGTGACCGTGCAGCTGCAGCCACTGACTTACACCGACCTGATGAAGCTCGACGGGCTTAACCTGCAGGGCATCAAAAAGAAAGCGTACGTGAACGGTAACTTTGAAGGCGTTAACCGACCGAAGCAAAAGGGCGGCGACAAGCTCATCGTTAACGGCGAGACGTGGCTGATTACTCAACCTCTGGAAGAGTGGCCTGACTGGTGCGCCTTCGCTGTAACGCTGCAGGTGAGCACATGAGCGCGACGATAAGCATTAAACAGGATGACCTGACGACCGCCTTGCGCGGTTTTTTATTGTCTCTTGTCGACGTAGAAGTGTTTCTGGCGCAGGAAAACCTTGTGCCGATGCCGAATGAAGACTTCGTCACCATGACGCCGATGTTCATTACCGGCCTGTCAACCAACCGCGTTGCTTATAACGATCCCGGAGTGGGTGCGGGCAGTGAGATGACACAGCGAAGCAATCAGTGGCGATGTCAGCTCGATTTCTACGGCAACACAGCTGCAGAAATGGCTGCGATCGTCGGCACGATGATTCGTTCTGAGTACGCCGCGAACTGGTTCAAACAAAACAACATGCCGGTGACACCGCTTTATGCCGGTGAACCGCATCAGACAACGATGATAAACGCCGAGCAGCAGTATGAAAGCCGCTGGACGCTTGATTTCATCGCGCAATTTAACGCAGTCGTTACGACGCCTCTGTATTTCTTCGACGAAATTGAAGTCACAGCGATTGCCGCAGACCTGAAATACCCACCGGAGAATGCTTAAATGCCAATCCCTTTAAGTAAAGACATTGATATCATCCCCGGCGTGCTTTCTGCCGGCGGTACAGCCCTCTATCTGAATGGGTTGGCTCTGACCGATAGTGAATATGCGCCAGTTGGTGCAGTGACCGCATTCACCAGTCCGGATGACGTTTTGAGTTATTTTGGCTCCTCATCCAATGAACATGAATTCTCGAAAATATATTTCAAAGGTTTCGTCAATTCGACCAAGAAGCCTGGCGCATTGCTGTTCGCTCGCTACAACGTGACTGACGTTTCAGCTTTTCTGCGCTCTGGTTCGATGAAAAGCGTCACGCTTGACCAGCTTAAGCTGATGAGTGGGGTGCTCACGATCACCGTTGACGGCACCGTGAAAACATCGACCAACATCGACCTGAGCACAGCAACTAGTTTTGCTATGGCGGCCGACCTGATTGAAACCGCAATCGGCAATACCGTAGAAGTGACCTTCGACACTACTCAAAAGGCGTTTATCATCACGTCAGCAACGGCGGGTGCTGATAGCACCATAAGTTACGCCTCTGGAACCATCGCGACGAGCCTGAAGCTAACCAGCGCCCAAGGCGCGGTGATTTCTCAGGGTGCTGACCCGGCTGTCGCCGCCGACGCTTTCAAGCAGATTAAAAGCAAGTCACAGAATTGGGCGTTATTCACTACCACCTTTGCCGTCGACGAAGTAATCAGTCTTGATCTCTCCTCATGGGTGGATGCTCAAAACTACCGCTATGGCTATGTGCCTCACGATTATTCAGTCACAGCAACGGTTAGTGGAAGCACCGATTGCCTGGCATACAAAATTATCACCACCAAAAACTATGCCAGCGTGATTCCGGTGTATGGCGATCATCTTGATGCTGCTGCTGTACTTGGTTACTCAGCATCTCTGGACTTCGACCGTTTAGAGGGCCGTGTAACGCTGAAATTCCGTGAAGTAGATGGCCTTACTGCCAAGGTGTCTGATTCTGAGGTTTACGATGCGCTTATCGCTAACGGATACAACTTCTACGGCGAGTATGCAGAAAACAACATCACCGAGAACTATTGGGCTGATGGTACCGTTTCAGGTTCGTTCAAATGGGTCGATAGCTTCTGCTTTGAAATCTGGCTGAATGCCAACCTTCTCGGTGATGCGATTGAAACGATGAAATCGAATCGCTCATTCCCGTATAACGCGCGTGGCAAGGCTATTATCGAAGCAGGATTTGCGGACACCTTTGCACAAGGCGTTGCGTTTGGTGGCATCCGCTCAGGCGTGACGCTGTCATCCTCCCAGATTTCAGAGATCAACAACGCAGTCGGATCCGACATTTCCGCATCACTCAATGCCAAGGGTTATTACCTGTATATCGGCGATGCGACGTCAACAGTTCGCGCACAACGTGGCTCACCACCGATGCAACTTTGGTACTGCGATGGCGGCAGCGTGCAGAAAATTTCATTACCATCCACGATGGTTCAGTAAGGAGCCGAATAAATGGCCGGAAATAACACGATCACCAGTGCTGACGCTATTTTTTCGCTCACTGTGACAAATCTGTACCCAACTGCGCAGGTGCTTGAGGGTTACGCCGCAGACGCGATGTTTGCGATGGGCGACACCGAAATGGCAGTTGCTGTCCGTGGCGCCGACGGCAAGCTATCAGGTGGCTTCGTCTTCGGTGAATACCTACAGACGATCACCATCATGCCTGATAGCCCAAGCTGGCCCATCTTCGAAACGTGGGTGCTTACCTCCGTAACGGCAAAAGCAATCTTCCGCTGCAACGCGACGATCATCATCCCTGCAACCGGGAAAAAGTACACGCTGACCAACGGCATCCTGCAGCGCACCAAAGCAATGCCTGATGCACAGCGCGTACTGGCGGCGGGTACTTTCCAGATTAACTGGGAAAACGTCACCCCTGAAGCTTACAACCCATAAGGCACCACATGGCACGTAAAGAGATTTTCTACACCGTAGACACCAAAGGGCGAGACCTCGGAAAAGTGTTCTTCATCCGCGAGATGTCAGCAACACAGGCGGAATGGTGGGCAATTCGCGCTGGAATGGCGATGGCCCGTAGCGGTGTTGAGTTACCTGATAACTTCGCTGACATGGGTATTGCAGCGATGGCTGGCACAGGACTGAAAATGGTGTCGCAAATCCCTGCCGCAGAAGCCAAACCGCTGCTGGATGAGCTCATGGAGTGTGTGCAATGCGTTCCAGATGCCAGCAATCAGAGCATCAAGCGCAAGCTTATCGATGATGACATCGAGGAGATCGCCACGCGCCTCAAGCTCCGCATGGAAGTTTTCAAGCTTCACGTAGATTTTTTCACCGCCGCCGCCAGTTAGACATTCCACCAATGATGAGCGAGACCATCATAGGCCTTGCTGATTATGTCAACGTGCCTAAAACCATAGCTACCGTGCTTTCGTCAGGGAAGTGCTCTCTGACGGAACTCAGCACGACGCTGGGCGTTGAGGACTTATGGTGGTGGCTGGAGATTATTACCGTGGATAACTACAACCGGATGGTGGCTAATAAGCAGGGTGATTAAACAATGCCAACAATTATCGACTCTCTGGTTGTAACGCTTGGTCTCGATCCGTCAGGGTTCAAGAAAGGCCAGAAGGATGTGAAGGGTGGTTTAGATGACACCCGCAAGCAGGCAGAGCAGACCGCGAAGGACATGGAGGCCGCAGGTAAAAGAGCGGCCTCGTTCTTTGGCTCAATCCGCACTGAACTGCTGGCACTGGTAGGCGTCACGCTATCAGTGCAGGGATTTAAATCGTTCGTCACCGGCATGACAAACGACCTGATGCGCCTCGGCATTCAGTCGCAGTCTCTGGATATTTCCGCAAAAGCGCTGGATGGCTGGGAGCGTGCGGCAAGCGCTGCTGGCTCAAGCGCTGAGAAGATGACCGGCACACTGAGCAACTTTCAGGATGTGCTGACGCAAATCAGAACGGGCGGCGGGCAGGACAATCCGCTGTTCGCGGCGCTTTCATCGTTCGCCGGCGCCACAGGTGCAAACTTCGATTATCAGAACGATAACTCCGAAGCGATCATGCGAAAAATTGCTACGAACTGGACCAAGCTAAATAAAGACGCTCAGCGTCGATTTGGCAGCATGTTCGGTTTCGATAACGCAACACAGCAAGGCCTATCTAACGGCTCTCTGGTGCGCGATGCAGACCGATTTGCACAGATATCCAAAGCAACGGACGATGCAACCAGGAAGGCGCTGGAGTTTAATCGGCGCCTGGAGGAGATGAAGCAGAACTTCTCCGCAGCAGCGCAGGTTCTTTATGAGGCGCTCATTCCCTACGTTGAAAAGCTCATACCGATAATTGAGAAGGTCGGCATCTGGATAGCCGAACACGGACCGGAGATCGAAAAGTTCTTCACTGATTCTGCCGCCGAAGTAAATAAGGTGGTTGATGCTGTTGGTGGATGGCAGAACGCACTGGAAATACTAGCTGCGTTTGTCGTCGGAAGTTGGGCGCTGAAGATGCTTTCCGGCATTGCAAGAGTTCGCGGCGGCTTTGCTCCGTTGCTTGCTGCAATCGCAACTGTAAGTGCGTGGGATAAACTCGGCTCGAGCGATGAAGAAGCCAATAAGGAAGGTAAAACCACCGGTCAGTACCTGATTGACAAGATGAACAGCAACACCGGTAGCACCAGCGGCATTATGGGCAAGGCTGATGAATGGCTCAAAAAGTCATATGCATGGTGGGATTCAATCAGCAAGACCGGCGATGCAGATAACAAATATGACGCCTACGGCACTAAGCCACGCGGAATTCGCAACAACAACCCTGGCAATCTGAATTTTGCAGGTCAGGCTGGCGCCACAAAAGAAGGTGGTGATAACGGCCGATTCGCTGTGTTCAATTCAATGGGTGAAGGCGTGGCGGCGCTGTATAGGCAGATTCAGCTTTATTTCAATCGCGGCATCAACACCATTCAGTCGATCGTCAATAAGTACGCACCAGCATCTGACGGAAACAACGTTGCATCCTATATCCAGCAGCTTGTAGGTGCGACCGGAAAGGGCTCAACCGATGCGCTTTCCGGCGATGACCAGGAAACCGTGTTCAAGCTCATTCGCGGCATCATCAATCATGAGAATGGGAAAGGTTATGTCAGCGACACCGATATCCTTAGCGGTATTCAGATTGGTTCTGGCGCAGCAGCAATGCGTCAACCCGGAGCGCAGCAGCAGGCCGGAACGCAAATTCACATCGGTGAGATGAAAGTGCAGAGCAATGCATCAAGCATCGATGCGCTGGCTCAGGACGCGCAACGCAGCATAAGCCGCAACAGTCTTCTTGTGCCATCAATGTCCGGGCAGGGTGGATAATGAACTTTTCTCTGAACGAAACAACACTACTGAATGCCGTGCAGGGTGGCGGCATTTTCTCAGTCATCAACAGCATTATCAGCCCCGGCTACGGCATCTACTTTAATGACGGAACTGGCAAGGCGTTAAGCCCGTCATCATTCCTTGGCATTGAGTATGGTGCTGATGCTTCAGTCGTATCAGCGCCAATAGCGAGCGGTTCTTACAGCTCTTATAACAAGGTGAAGCGCCCGCCGGTTATACGTGTGCTGTTCGTTCTTGAAGGCTGGTCCGGATTGACCGGTTCACTGCCAAACCTGACCAACTTCTCACTGACCAGCCGCGCCGATATGCTTGCTGCTCTCGATGCGATGGTGGCTGATACAAAGACCTACGACATTGAGACGCCGGACACGACTTATGAAAATTACGATTTGGTGCGATTCAACTACCGAACGTCAGAGCGCGATGTGACGCTGCTGACCGTGGAGGCAATTTTCCAGTCCGTTCTGGAAGAGGCGGAGGTGACGCTAACCAGCACTACCGCACAGAGCAAAACCACCTCTAACGCTACAAGTCAGGCATCTAGCGCGGTTACCGAGAAAGTGAATTCTTCTACCTCAGAAGCCACGCAAAGCAGCGTTTCATCGGCGCTAACCGGCCTGAAAAACTCAGTTTCCAGCGCCGCCACTACGGTAGCCAACAAGGTATCTTCGGTAGCCAGCAATATCACGCAGACGACCACGGCATCCATAAACGGTGCTGCAACCTCAGCTATCAACAAGCTTTCATCATCCGTCACTGAACTGGTTAAGGTAATCACCTGATGCAGACAATCACATTGCAGGCCATTAAGGCGCAGGAGATGACCCTCAGGCTTGGCGATCAGTCAGTGACCCTTCGCATCTACCAGCGGACGACCGGTCTGTATATCGACATCGGCATTGATGATTTGTGGATAGCGCAGGGTGTTATCTGCATCAACGGCAACAAGTTGGTCCGATATTCACACCTCGGATTCCGGGGTGAGTTGTTTTTCGCTGATACGAAGGGGAGTGATGACCCGACTTATGAAGGCCTGGGTGATCGCTTCCAGCTCTTTTTCGCCACTGCAGAAGAAATGAGTGCAGCCGCATGACTTACAAAAAACGCAGCCTGAAGTTTGAGTTCAAACTCAAGGAGGGGAAGTTTGATGATAAAGGAAACGACACACTTACCATCGACAATGTCAAGGCAGAGGTCGAATTGGGTGCTTATGGTGGTGATGCAGGAACAACTTTGGAGGCTAGGGTTTTCGGGTTGAGCTTGGATCTCATGTCATCGCTAAGCTATAAAGGCATTCAGTTGAATGGCGCTCAGCAAAATATGATGAAAGTATGGGCTGATGGTAATCCTATATTCTTTGGTTCGGTTACCAACTGCTTTGCAGACTTCAACCAAATGCCGGATGCGCCACTGATCATAAGCGCTTATGCCACTGGTTTTGATCAATCAATTCCCGCCCCACCGTTTAGTGCCAAAGGCAGTGTAGATGCAGCGGATATTGTGACCTCCATTGCTAAAAGCATTGATTTCACAGTAGTGAATAACGGAGTTTCTTATCCTCTGCTGAACCCCTATTTTGACGGAAATCCAATCGAGCAAATGTTAAAAGTCGCAAAGGCCTGCGGGTTTAATATAGATACTCGGCTTGGGGTGATATTCATTTGGCCTCAGACGGGCGCAGTGGATGACGTTAAACCATTAGTGTCAAAGGAAACTGGATTAATGGGGTATCCAGTTTTTAATAACTACGGAGTCAACTTCCAAAGCATATTCAGCAACTTATTTGTTTTAGGTAGGCGAGTCCAGTTAAACACCTCTTTAAAAAATGCTAGCGGCATATACACAATTATGGCTGCCAAACATCATCTATCGACATGGACTGAAGGTGGCCCATGGACAACTATCATTCAGGCCAGCTCAGCCCAAATAGCAGCGGTAAGGCAATAGAATGGATAATGTTTTTGCGTTAAGACCACAAGATACCACCAGTGATGCTGGAGTGCAGTCATTCCTCTTCCAGAGGATGTTGATGAGCAATGCGTTTATTACGCTCGCAATTGTAACTGAGGTTGATACATCCGGGAGCCAGGTGACAGTAAAACCAATGGTTGAGGGTTTTACCGGCTCGGGTGAGCGGATACCTAAAACTGAAATCTATGGCGTTCCAGTATGGCGACTTCAGCGCGGTGCAAGCGCGGTTATCATGCCGCCTGTAATCGGCGACATAGGTATGATAGCCATATGCGACAGAGATATCAGCGGAGTGAAATCCACTAGAGAATCATCATTGCCGGGATCAAGCAGGACGCATAATTACGCAGACGCTCTTTATCTTGGCGGAGTGTTAAATGCAGAGCCCAGTCAATATGTTAGTTTTCGTGATGATGGTATTGATATCGTTTCCCCCCTGTCTGTCACTGTATCAGCTCCGGTTGTTGAAATTAACTCCGACACGTCGCTGACGTTCAATGCGGCCAACATTGTCATGAATGGCCCTGTGAGTCAGGGGGCAGGAAGCTATGCGGGTGATTTCAAATTTAAGGGCAATATTACCGCTGAAGGCGAGATTACAGGCAAGGGGATTAAACTATCAGATCACGTGCATAATGGAGTGCAAACAGGCAGTGGCAACACTGGCAAACCCCAATAAAATTGCGGTGTTTTTCTCTCCCGCACAGTTATACTTTCCCACTCGGGAGGTGCTGATGAAACTGAAAACTCATTCAATATCAATCATTGCATTCATGCTGACGGCAATGTCGTTAAGCGCTCAGGCAACTGAAAATAATAACCAATCCTATTATGACTTTAAAAATAAGAGGATGGTAAGCAAGGACGAATTTGAGCGAGAGCAATCAAAAATAGCAGAGTGTAGCGATTGGGCATCAAGAATGGTTCAAGCAAGGATTGCTGATGGCAGCATTCCACTAGCTAGCGATGTTTCAAATAATGCAGATTGGCAGAGAGCATTTCATAGTGAGTATGTGAAAAAGTGCATGAATGAAAACTAACCCACCGTCAGGTGGGTTTTTTGTTTTCACTTTCTTTTTTTTCAGCCGCCTCTCTTCGTTGCATCTCTTCTTCTAAAAGGGGCGTAACTTTTGCCACAAAGTCATTTAAAAGGTCGCGAATATGGGGTTGTTCACGAGCTGATGGGTTCTTCGTCATCAGGTCAAGGGTTTCTTGGCGGCTTTCTAGCATCTCATACTCTTCCACCCAGCTTTCAATAGCGGCGACCATCTCAGCATTAGCTGAGCGCTTATGCTTTTCGGCTAGCCTAGATATTTTATCCTTTAATTCTTCAGGCAATCTAAGGTTAACCTGCGGATTTTTATATCTTCTTTCTGACATCTTGACTCCTTCGCCTAAGCGGGCGCTGCGCTCTTGTCCAAATAGTACGTGCATACCTATTGACTAGCAATGCGTACCAAAATACTATGTATGCATACCAAATACATATGGAGATTAAAATGAAAGTTAAAACTCTTCGGATGCCAGAATGGCTTGAAAAAGTTATGGAAGACTTGGCGCAAAAGGGGGATCGCTCCTTCAGTAAGGAAGCAGTAAGAGCTATGAGAGAGTACGCAGAAAGGCAAGGTGTGAAGTGTCCAGAATAACAGAAGCCCAACGGTGGTCAGACCGTCAGGCTCCTTTTACCGAAAATCCCCAACTAGGAATTAACGACATGAACATTGTAGCGAAATCAGATCTCAACTTCCACGGCAAAGCGCTTATTCCGGTATCAAACATCACCGGTACGTGGCTGACATCATCAGACTTAGCTAAGGCTCTGGAGTATTCAAATAGTCGCGCCGTGACGATGATTTATAACAAGTACGCAGACGAGTTCACTACTGCTATGACTCAGGTACTCGAAGTGAGTACCACAGGTAACTACCGCAAAAAGGTTCGTGTTTTCAGTCTGCGCGGGGCGCATTTAATCGCGATGTTTGCTCGTACTGACGTGGCCAAAGAATTCCGCCGCTGGGTGCTAGACATTCTGGATCGCGAAGTCGCGCACTCCCCGATCGCCAAACAATTCACTGATGATGAGCTGCAGGACTTGTGCTGGTTGTGGCGTGCTTCTGTTGGCATGGCGAGCAAGATGGCCGACGTTGAACCACTATTGCGCGTTGCTGAGCACCGCCTTGCAGGCGCATATCACTCAATGCCGCGCGAATACTCACGCGTCTTGAACAAATCAAGGCAGCTTTTAGAGCGCGAGACGTCACATATCCATGCCGACCGCCATACTACCGACAACTGGCGCGTGCTGAACAACCTTAGAATTCCGGAGTTACATTGATGGGCGCAACGGATGGCGCAAATAGAAAAGCCAGCAGGGTCTAGCTGCTGGCTATCGAGTGTCACTTCAAACTGCGAGGTCTTAATGACTGGATTAAATTTAGCAAATAGTTTCGGCTCTGTCACTGAGAAAACCATTGACTCACAAGAGTTGCTAGCCTTGGTAAATCAGGCTCGAACTTCGTGTGGAGAGAAACCCGTTCGCAATAATGTTTTCATCGAACGCATCAAGGATGAACTGGATGGTGAGACCTACAAGATTTTTGTAGGTCAGAAAAACGGTGCAGATATTGAAGTCGCTGAAATGTCTTTCAAGCAAGCCATCCGAGTTGCGGCTAGGGAGTCGAAGTCTGTTCGTCGCGGGCTAGTTGATAAATTGGAAGCAATGCAGGAGGCGCATTTAACAAAAGGAAAGTCAGCCAGCGGGTTAGTGGAATTTCGCCAGGCCAGAACGTTAAAGATGACCGTCGATGCAGTGACTAATCTTTTCGACCTAATGCCAAACCTTGCAGCGGAGGCCAGACAGACTGCTGCAGCCAGCATTATTAACCCTATCGTTGGTTTCAACGCAATACCGCTTCCTGTGCTTGAAGAGCATTACCAGACCGCGGGCGAAATTGGAGCGGATCTTGGTGTAAGTGCACAAAAGATTGGTCGAGTCGCTAATGCGAACAACTTAAAGACAGAGAAGTACGGCAAGTTCTTTCTGGATAAATCACGCCATTCTGACAAACAGGTCGAAGCGTTCCGCTACAACGCTGAGGGTGTGAAAGCGCTCCGCCACCTGATTCACGGTGCTGATGTGGCCTAACTACTGTGTATAAATGCACTGAATCTCAAACCCGCTCCGGCGGGTTTTTTATTACCCGGAGAATGCATGCTAACCAAATCACTTCAGTTAAACACCAACGCATGGGACATCACTCTGGATGGCGCGGGCAACCTCGCATCGACAGCCAACCCCTACGCGGTGGCACAGGACGTTGCATGCGCCTGCAAGACGTTCTTGGGTGAGGCCTGGTATGACACCACGCTCGGCATTCCTTACTACCAGCGCATCCTAGGCCACTGGCCCGGAACTCAGCTGATCAACACCAAAATGCAGTCAGAAGCGTTGAAACTGGATTACGTCCAGACCGCAACTTGCACGACCGTCATTGGAAAGCAGAACCGCGTAGCTTCCGGCGTCATGACCATAACCGATACGAACTATAACCAGAGCACCATCAATTTCTGAGGCCAATATGGTAGATGAAGTAATTGTCACAACCTCAGTGCCGGCGGCAACGTTCTCTGACATTGGCCTCTCCGTTCCTGATGAGAAAGATATTCTCGACGGGCGACTGAGCGATCTGGATGACGCGCTGGGCGGCGGGATGAGCAAAAGCCTGACGACGCCGCAGGGGCAGATTGCCATGAGTGACACGGCAATTATCGCGGAAAACAATGACCAGAAGCTGGCGATCGTAAATGGCATCAACCCCGATTATGCATCCGGACGATTTCAGGATGCTATCGGCCGCATTTATTTCATTGACCGCATAGCTGCGCAGGGGACCACAGTAACAGCGACGGCAACCGGGTTGGTTGGCACATTAATTCCTGCTGGTAGCGCTGCGCAGGATGACGCGGGTTACATCTACTTCTCACTTGCTGACGCCACTATCCCTGCATCGGGCGCAGTCGATATCGTGTTCCAGAACCAGACGACCGGCGCTATCGCATGTCCGATTGGCTCGCTGAACACGATTTATCGAGCTGTAAATGGCTGGTCAGGTATCACGAATGCCGCTGCCGGTGTGCCGGGGAATGCCGTAGAGACACGCACCAACTTTGAATATCGACGCAAGCAGTCTGTAGCTCTGAACGCGAAGGGAACACCAGAGTCAATTTATGCCGCGGTGCTCGATGTGGATGGCGTTGTTGATGCATATGTCTGGTCGAATCACTCTGGCGCGACGGTAAACATCGGTTCCACAAATTACCCGGTACTAGCGCACAGCGTTTATATCGCCGTTTACGGCGGTGAAGCGGCTGACATCGCGCAGGCCATCTACGTGAAGAATCAGGCTGGTTGTGGGATGGTTGGCAACACCTCGGCGGTAGTTACTGACACATCCCGTGGCACCAATATTTCGCCAAAATATACGATCACATGGAACACGCCAACGCAGACGCGAACCTACTTCAAGGTGCAGCTGGAAAACACTTCATCCCTTCCTTCTGACATCGTCAGTCAGGCGAAGGAGGCGATTATCAGTGCGTTCAATGGCAACAGGGAGTTGGTACCTAAAGCGCGTATCGCATCGAAGGTTTTCGCAGGCGGTTATTACTCAGTGCTGAACAACATCGACACTGCATCCGTAAACGTCCTGTCAGTGACCATCAGCATCGATGGCACGAACTACAGCCCATCCGTTGAGTACGGCGTTGACCAGATACCTTCCCTAGATGCCAATGATATAAGCGTAACCCTCGTATGAAGAATGTGAGAGACACCATCCTCACACAATACGCCGCCAGCCCTAACCTCCGAAGCCTGATTGAATCATTCAATACCACGATGGATATGACGGAATTCACCGAAGGATTCCTCACAACTATCTGGGATATCTCTACGGCTGAAGATTACGGGCTGGACGTGTGGGGCAAGATAGTCGGCGTTTCCAGGCTGCTTAACGTGCCGCAGCAAACTACCAATTTCGGGTTCGACGAAGCGTTTATAAGTGCGAGCGATGACTCACCTAAGCCGTTCGATGAAGCGCCGTTTTATGAAGGCTTACAGCTGACTACTACGGTTCGGCTGGCTAATGATGGCTACAGAAAACTCATCCTTGCCAAAGCGATGGCGAACATCACCGATTGCTCAATCCCTTCATTGAATAACGCACTCAATTACCTCTTCGAGGGAGAGGGTGATGCTTTTGTAGCAATAACCGGCGTGATGTCGATGAGCTACGTGTTCAGCTTCAACCTGTCGCCTGTTGAATGGGCGATTTTGATCAACTCCAATGCGATCGCCAAACCTGCAGGGGTAAGCGTCAGCATTATGTCACTCGATTTCAACAACACATTTGGCTTCGCCGAGGCTGATATGCAGCCCTTCGAAAGCGGAACGTTCTTCCCTGATTCAGGAATTCAAAATGCAAACCAGCTCACAGCCTAAATTACTTCCAATCCCGTTCGCTGATGCGGGTACAAAGCAGGACATTCCCAACGACTCTCAGATAGGTATTACGGCTGGCCGAGCCTCTTATAGCGATGGCTTTCCGCCGTTGACGCGCACCCCATTAGCAGCGGGAGGTGTACCTCCGTTCGGTACCGACTTTAATGGCGTGCTTAATGATATTACGGCTGCGGTTCGCTGGACACAGGCTGGTGCAGGATATCCATTTAACACGGCATTTAACACTGCCGTATCTGGTTATCCTAAAGGCGCCAGAATCCCAAACTCAACACTGGATGGCTTCTGGCTTAATACTGTTGATGGAAACACCACTAACCCTGAAAACACGACTGCGGCTATAACTGGCTGGGTGCCTTCTGGAAACTATGGATCAACAGCTATTACAGGCCTTTCTGGGTCAAGCGTAACACTGACAACTCTTCAGGCGTCAAAGGAACGCATCACATTGACTGGTGCGCTTACTGCAAATATCAATCTTGTTGTACCTGCGTGGGTAAAGCGTTGGACATTTGTAAACAGCTGTACTGGTAATTTTAATGTAACCGTCAAAACGCCAAGCGGCAGTGGGATATCAATTCCCTCAGGAATTACGGCGTCGCTAGTTGGCAATGGGACAAATATTATTCAAGACGCGCCGCTACTTGGTGTTCCTGGCAGGCTCATTAATACCCAGACATTCTCTTCTCCGGGAACATACACCTATACACCAACTCCAGGCGCCAAAGCAGGCAAAGTTATTGTGACTGGAGCAGGAGGCCTTGGATTGGGTAACACATCTACCTCCGCACCTCCTGGAGCAGGAGGAGGTGCGGGCGGAACGGCTATAAAATTCATTAAAAATCTCCAGTCGTCATATTCAATTGTAGTTGGAGCACCAGCCACCACTCCAGTGCGGTCTGGATCAAGTTCTTTTGGAGCGGAATGTGCAGCTACAGGTGGCAACGCTGCTTCTGGCGGAGCGGGCGGAGATCCGGGAATTGGCTCTGGAGGAGATATAAATATCTATGGTGGTAGCGGAAGTGACGCGGCTGATCCTGCGCTAGGCAGCGGCAGTGGTGATGGAGGCGCGTCCTATTGGGGCGGCGGCCAGCGCGGAGCAGGGAACGTCGCACAAACATCAATAGGCGCTCCAGGCGGCGGCGGCGGTGGAAATAGAGCGCAAAATATAGCTGACCGTTACAAGGGGCTTCCTGGAATTGTATACATTGAGGAGTATTCATAATGTCTCTATACGCAAGAATTGATAACGGAAAAATTGAGGAGTTTTTCGAAACGGATGGCGATATCTCAACAATGTTCCCCGAGGATTTCGTATGGATTGATGTGACGAAAACCAAACCAGCACCTGTCTATGGATGGGTTTTTGATGGTAATAAATTCACTGAGCCTGCCGTGGATTACGTGTCTCAGGCAGAGCAAGAAAAGAACCAAAAGCTGAGTGTTGCGGAAAGTACGATATCACTTTGGCAAACTAAGCTTCTTCTGGGAAGGATTTCAGACACTGAAAAAGATAGCTTAAATAAGTGGCTTGACTACATCGAGGCTATTATGAGCATCAATACAAGTAAGGCCCCAAAAATAGAATGGCCTGATAGCCCTTAATTGGCATTTATGATCCCCTGATGATGTGATATTGTTTGAGAATAACGACATCAGGGGATGGGAATGAGAGTTACTTTCGCAAACCAGTTTCGCGGTATAGCCGCAATCTTAGTGTTAATATCGCACTATTATGGAAGCATATTCTTTCAACAAGACTACATAACATCAATAACTGGCGCGCATAAAGTAAACCTAGATGTTAATAGCTTTTTTTTGCCAAAGGTAATAGCACAGCATTATTTTAATATATTTCTTGGTCCGCTTGGAGTCGCTATGTTTTTTATGGTTAGCGGCTTTGTTGTGATGTTCTCACTGGACAAAATATCCTCCAGTCAGTTCTTGGTTCAAAGGTTTTTCAGAATATTCCCCACTTATTGGCTCTCGCTTTTAATATGCTTCGTGCTTACTCTCATTTCTTCTTACTACTTTGGCGGAGCAAGCGGTTACATATCACTAGATTTTAAAGTTATTGCTGCAAATATTCTTTTGGTTTACGAATACTTTCTTTATCCGTCTATAAATTTTGTCAACTGGACTCTACCTGTAGAGATTCTTTTCTATATCATTATGGCGCTGGGTGTTAGAAGCGTTAGGGACAGAGAGACATTTTTGTTTTCTTCGGCGGCGATTCTTGCAGGCGTTGCTATTTATCTGAATTTTACAGGCGTTAACTCAATCGCAAGTGATGTATTAAGGGTTACTGTGATGAAGTTGAAGTATGTATCATTTATGCTTTCAGGCGTAGCTGTCTATCTGCACTTTAAAGGAATTATTAAATCAAGCAAGCTGTCAGTGTTATTGGCTTTTTTTATGCTGATATTTGCATCTTTATTATATGCAGAATACAAGCCACCTGTTTTTTTTGGATATCTAAATAACTATCTGTACGGTTTCATTGTGTTTATGATTTTCTATTTTTTTAGAGATCACTCCAAAGATAATATCTTATTGGATTTCATGGCAAAAATAAGTTATCCGCTGTATTTGATTCATTCAACTTGCGGCTATGTAATGATACCAATATTACTAAGCCTTGGGCTTGGTTTTTATACTTCTTCTATAATGTCAATTGTGGTATCGATAATAATATCTTACCTAATGCATGTTACAGTTGAGGTATATAGCGTAAATTTAGGGAAAAGCCTTTCAAATAAGCTTTCAGAAAACCCTGCTTAGCTTGAAAGTCTTATAGATATTTAAAGCTCAAGCATGAATGTTTGTCATCATTATTATGAGTTCATTTGAGCCGTTTCTCATACACCCTGACGTTTGTAGGCGTACGTTAGAACTGCAGACCAAGGAGGCGTTATGGAAAACCTACTCAACAAAGAGGCTCAACATGAAGTGGCTCGCATAATCGGCGATGCTGCGATAACCGTTCTTGCAGAAAAGCGCCCGCTATCGAGAGATGCTCTGATGCAAGTGATTCTCGGTGAATTTAACCAAGAGCCCAACATAGCCAGAGACATCGCCCTTCATCTGCTTGAACGCTGACACCAGCCGGGCGGCATTGTCGCCCACCTAAATTTCCTTCCCCACCAATCCCTTCGCAAAAACCCCCATCAATCGACTTGATCGATCCCATCGATCGATATTACTGTATTTATATACAGTATCTATCAGGGAGGGAGATGACCATGCCCCGCGACTACGAAATCAGGATGGCCTTTAAGCAGGCTATGAAGCGAGATGCCTCAGGCCGATTTACTATCAGCACGCTCGACTTTGTGAGCGAACTGGAGCGCCTTAACTGGCATTACACGCTTCGCGCCGCCAATAGCTGGATAGAGATGCACACGACGACCTTTCGTGACATTTCAACGGCTGATGGCGATGAACGCACCTTTCAGGTTTTCAATCCAAACGGCGGCATGTGATGTTTGCGCTCGTTGACGTCAACTCGTTTTACGCCAGCTGCGAGACGGTGTTCAGACCTGATTTGCGCGGTAAGCCGGTTCTGGTGCTGAGCAATAACGACGGCTGTGTGATCGCCCGGAGCGCCGAAGTGAAAGAGCTGAAAATCCCTATGGGTGCGCCTTACTTCAAGCTGAAGGACGAAATCCGCCGGCACAAGATTCACGTATTCAGCAGCAACTATGCGCTGTATGCGGATATGTCGAACCGGGTGATGACGACGCTGGAGCAGATGGCGCCATCGGTGGAGGTGTATTCCATCGACGAAGCCTTTCTCGACCTGACCGGCGTCCGTAATTGTCGTGTACTGGAAGACTTTGGACGCGAGGTGCGGGAGCGAATCAAGCGCGATACACATCTGACCGTCGGTGTGGGCATTGCTCAGACTAAGACGCTGGCTAAGCTTGCCAACCACGCCGCGAAGAAGTGGAAACAGACCGGAGGCGTCGTCGACCTGTCGAATGTTGACCGGCAGAAAAAGCTGATGGCGCTGGTACCGGTAGAGGATGTGTGGGGCGTCGGCCGCCGCATAAGCAAGAAGCTGAACGCGATGGGCATCATCACCGCCAAAGACCTGTCGGAGCAGAGCACATACATCATCCGCAAGCACTTCAATGTGGTGCTGGAGAGAACGGTGCGCGAGCTGCGCGGCGAGCCATGTCTTGAGCTGGAAGAGTTCGCGCCGACGAAGCAGCAGATTGTCTGCTCCCGTTCATTTGGCTCACGCATCACCGAGTACATGGATATGCGCCAGGCGGTTTGCTCGTATGCAGAACGCGCTGCCGAGAAGCTAAGGCGCGAGCGCCAGTATTGCCGACAGATAGCGGTGTTCGTCCGTACCAGCCCGCACGCCGAAGGAGAGGTGTTCTACGGCAATCAGGCAATAGGCAGGCTGCTAACGCCCTCCAATGATACACGTGACATCATCAGGGTTGCTATGCAGGGTCTCGACCACATATGGCGCGACGGTTGCCGATATATGAAAGCAGGCGTCATGCTGGGCGACTTCTACAGTCAGGGCGTCTCGCAGCTCAATCTCTTTGACGAATTCAAGCCACAGGCCAACAGCGAATCGCTGATGCGTGTCGTTGACGGTCTAAACCAGAGCGGGAAGGGGAAATTATGGTTTGCAGGACAGGGTATCCAGAAATCCTGGGAGATGAAGCGAGAAATGTTGTCGCCGGCATACACAACCAGACTGTCGGACCTGCCAGTGGCGAAGTGACGTTTCTGCTTCAGCCGCTGCAGCACATCCTGTCTACGCGTGAGACTTCCAGCATGGTGGAGCTGAATGGCCGCAGGTGCATAATCGATAAGCAGCGTTACCCGGTAAACGGTGACACGGTGTTGATTGATATCTCAGGCATGTATGAGTGGGCGATGATCATGATTCATCCGCGGCGCCTGATTACCGACGATGGCGCATTCCTGATGGATGACCTGCTGGAAGATATTGCGGTGGTGGGGGTGGTGACGCATGAAATTGCGACTATTTACGGCGAGGATGATTTGCCAATATAGCGGTACCGAAATTTGTCCGAACCCGATCCGAATAAACTGGTAAGTGTTTGATCTGCAAAGTGTGCAATAGTAAGTATTGCAACCATGAAAAGGGGTGTTTTTGTTATCTATCTCCATGATAGATAAGAGAAATATCCCTATGCATCGTAAACAGGAATCGTATTCGGTCTTTTTTTGTTTAGCATTTGACATCAATGACTTATCGTAAAATCAATGAGTTAAACTCCATCCTGTTGCCTTCTGTTCTACTCTGCTGGAACCTCTGCCGCCACTTTGCCGCCATTATTCTTAGCCATTAACGCCAATGGATTACAGCGAATTGCATCTTCCAGGTGATCCGGTGCGAAGTGGGCATAACGCATGGTTACCCTGATGTCTGAGTGTCCCAGGATGCGCTGCAGCACGATGATGTTTCCCCCGGCCATCATGAAGTGGCTGGCGAAGCTGTGTCGCAGGACGTGACTCATTTGCCCCTCAGGCAGCTCAATGCCTGCCATACGAATGACGCGGTAAAACTGGCGATAGCACTCGTTAAAATAACGGTCTTTCCTTTCCTTCAATTCTTTATATAGTTCATCGCTGATCGGCACAGAGCGATTCTTTTTCCCTTTGGTATTGATGAAGGTGAGTTTATTCGGGGAAAGTTGAGTCGCCTTTAATGACGCAGCTTCACTCCAGCGGCATCCAGTTGAAAGGCAGATTTTAATTATGAGTGTCAGGTCATCGTTGCCGTGAATTTTACAGGCAGCAAAAAGTTTTTGTATTTGCTCGCCGGTCAGCCAAGCCATTTCTTTTTCTGGCTGGTCAAACTCACGAATATTTTTGAGCGGGTTGGGGTAAGAGATTTCACCGAGCCGCTCTAGTTCGTTGAACAACGCGCGCAGGAATGCATGCTCACAGTTAACGGTGCCAGGCGAAACTTTTAATGACTTCAAGCTAGTCTTATAACCGTTCTGAATTTTGCCTTCCAACCGATCATCACGATAGTGTGCCCAATCCTTTGCTGTTATCTCGGATGCAACAGGATTTCCCATTCCATTGCTGATGATATAGAGCTTTGCCAGGCGGCCTTTGTTATCGCTTAGGGCGCGTCCATGCAATTTGTACCACAGCTCAACCAGTTCATTTAATCTGCGCTTATCCTCTTTTTCTGCCAGCCACGGCTTTGCTTTCATCTCGTCGAGGGTGTATTGCTCGAAGGCGATCGCTTCGGCGCGGGTTTTAAATTGGCGCCTGACGCGTTTGCCTTCGCGCCCGCTGAGATAGCACTCGCACAACCATTTTCCGGTGCTCAACTTTCTGATTGCCATGACCAAGCTCCATTATAAAAAATGGCGCTAAATTACTGTATATAAAAACAGTATTCAATGTTTGTTTATCAGAAAGTAAACATGAAAAAGCCCGCGTAAGCGGGCTAAATTAGTGGAGTAGCGACGGTTGATGTTGTTGATTAGAGTAGAGCGGAACCTTGTTTACCTGGCCGGGCGAAACAATGATTCCTGCAACTGACTCAAGGGTTTTGAAGGTGCAGCTGCAATTAATATTCTGGCACTGGTGATAGCGTTCTTTCGTCTCTTTAGAGACGTAACGGCTGCTCTTGGCGTGAGCCGCTGTTTGGCATAACGGGCAATGCATCATGTTGAAATCCTTAGCAAGTAAAGTAGGGCGGTTGAGGCTAATTTTGAATAAGCAAATCCCGGTTTGCAAATTACAGCCTAATTAGCCGCTTTCCGTTTCACCCTCTGACTCTGACTGATATTCAATGTCGGTGAGCAGCACCTCAAAATCGAGTTGTGTGGTGTAGCCGTTGTTGCTCAGGCTATGAGTCACCTTACTGATAAGCCACGGCTGCGCATCGATCACCGATTTAAAGCCACTGACTTTGACCGGAGTTTCGGGATAGAGATCAGCCCGGCCCATTGCCAGCGTAAGCGAGAACTCAGCCACGCCACGCTGTAGCTTTTCCCACTTAGCTTTAGCGGCGCGCATCGCTGTTGCTTTGCTGGAATATACTGTCGTTAACGAAAACACGTTGTCTTCGCTGCCTGCCAGATAATCGCCTTCTTTCGCCTCGGGTGGTTTAGCCGCCTTTGCTTTTGATTTCTTCGCTGCAGGATGTTCCAACGCGCGAAGCTGCCGCACTTTTGTTTTACGCTGCAGCTTCACCTTCTTTGGCTTTGGGTCTTTGGTATGAAGCCAGCTTGCTGATACGCCGGTATAGGCGCCACGGTCAGCGATGCTGAAAGTGTGTCGATCACCATCTTTACGCGTGATGGTCATCTGCGGGATGGGTTTGCCGCTAATGGTGACGCCATTGCCCGGTCGGATAAACAACAGACGACCGGCTTTTACTGCAGCGACCGCGCCATAGAGCGTGGCAAGGCGTGTCAGGAATTTGGCGTCGGTCTCTTGTGTCTGGTCAATATGCGCCACCGCAATCCCGGCAAAGCCATCAGCCAGCATAGGTTTAAGTTTATAGCGACCGGCAATCTGCGTAACAATATCGCCCAAGGTTGTTTCGTGGTAGGACACTTCGCGGCGGGAATTCAGTGAGCCGCGAAAATCAGCACTGCGGGCGCGAATCGTCATAGTGTCCGGCGCGCCGTGATGCTCGACTTCATCGACGGTAAAACTCCCTTTCCCGATCAGCGCTTGTCCTTTCCAGCCGAGAAACAGCTTTACCACAGCGCCGCGTACTGGCATCGCCAGTTGACCGTCTGCGTCGTCCAGCTCGACGTCGAGCTGGTCAGCCTCAAAGCCGCGGTTATCGGTCAGCGTGAGCGATATCAGGCGATCACGAATGTTCGCTGTGACATCTTTTGAATTGACCGTCAGCATAAAATCAGGTGTTAAGCGCGCGCCCATCTGCACCGGCAGGCCACTGATACCGGTCATCCGATCAACCCTCCCGCCTGTGAAATGAGATTGCCGGCCGCTGACTTAACGCTGCCGATGGCCGATGTGATTTGCCCTGGTAGATTTCCCGCACCGCTGATAAGCCCATCAGCCTGCTTTTTCAGATCGCCAAACATTGACGTAAGAGACTCATCTACACGCAAGAGGCTTAGCGTAAACATGATTTTGCTGGCCGTACCGTTAGGAAAAAATTCGCTGTGGGTATTCGAAATGTTCTCGATAACGTACATGCCGTAAATCATGCCGCTGCCGCCAATTAGCGGCCATGCCATTCCCTGATCGGCCAACAGCCGAATCGTCATCAAAGAAATGGCGCCGCCAGTAATCTCCGGTCGAAGCTCTCCAGACAGCGTAATTTTTTCGTCACCTGGCCCAATGAACTGCGCCGCCGGTCGCTGACCGACACGGTTGTTAGTCGGCCAGCGGTAATCGATATTCTGCTGCAGTTCGCCATATGGCAGCGTCTGTCGCATAAACGGCATCATGCCGTAGATCATCATCATCGCTTAATCCTCCCAACTCATTTTGCTGCGATTCTGCGCCTGTCGGTTACGCTGCTCACGCGCCTGATGCTGCGCCATAAGTGCCAGCGCATCGTCTTTGCTCATCCCTTCATGCATGTTGATTTCATACTGATAACTGTTCTGACTGCGGTCGGTAAATCCGCCGCCTGCAGACGGCGCCGACACGGGTCGATAAGGCGCGCCTCCAGTTGCCAGGCTGTATTGCAACCCGCTCGTATTTACGTCAGCGCCGCCCGTTGCTATCGGATCAGGTGAGGGGACTTTGTCTTTCAGACCATCAGATTTGGTGTCGATGATGCCGAGTTTTTCCAGCACCCAATCAATACCACCGCGCAGCTGATCAAGTGCTTCTCCTGGTATCTTCAAAGCCTCCGCCAGCATATTGCCGAACTTCTTACCCATCTCACCCGCAGAGGCCAGCTCTGTTTGCGTGGATTTCACCGGCTCCAGCAGCTTGCCAAACCAGCCCCAAAGCTCCTTGACCTTACCGCCAAGCCATTCAAACGGCGGTTTTAGTGAGCCAAATGATTCGCTGATTGGCCCCATTGCGGCGGTAAATCCCTCAGCAACGCCAGCCATAAATGCGCTGATAGGTTCCCAATATTTACGGATCATCAATGCACCCGCCACGATGGCCGCCACGACAGCGACGACCGGCAGCGTGATTAAACCAAGCGCCGCTGTTATTGCACCGCCAGCAATGCTGAATGCTGTGCCAAGAAAAGCCGCGCCTGCAATCAATGCGTTGATTCCCGCGACGACCGGCCATGCGACTAAACCAATCAATCCTAGCCCCGCGACTAACGCAGTCGCCGCGCCGGTCAGCATGACGATTTTGGTTGTCAGCTCAGGATTGGCTTTAACCCAGTTGCCAGCGGTGATAAGCCATTTGTTGGCGGTGGTCGTCAGCTTGCGAAGAGATTTATCCTGCTGTTCAAAAACCTCAATCCGCACGTCTTCCCATGCTGATGACAGGTTGAGCAGATCGCCATCAAGGTTATCAACCTGAACGTTTGCCACCTGCTTAGCGGCTCCGCCTGCGCTCATCAGGTAGCCGCGCTTTTCATCAAGCTTACCGTTCCCAGCGGCGTCGATAAGGTTGATGGCACCTTTCATCGCTTCTTCGCCAAAAATGGTTTTGATGTATTCCGCTTGCTGCGCTGTGCCGAGCCGGTTCTTTTTGAATGAGGCATCAATACTTTTGAGGATGCCAAACACCGGCAGCATGTTGCCTTTGCTGTCACGGGTTTTAACTCCCAACTCGCCCAGGGCGGCGGACGTTCTGCCGGTCGGTGCCTGCAATCGGGTGAATATTACGCTCCCTCCGGTTCCCGCCATCGAACCTTTGATGCCGTTATCCGCCATCACGCCAAGCATGGCGGTGGTGTCTTCAATGCTGGCACCGGCCGCACGTGCAACCGGCGCGACGTATTTCATTGCCTCGCCCAGCTCAAGCAGGTTGGTATTGGACTTTGTAAACCCCTTTGTCATCACGTCAGAAACGCGCTGGATCTCCGCCATCGGGATTTTGAAGGCGGTCTGCATGTTGGTAACGATGTCAGCCGCCTCGGCAATATCGACCTTAGACGCCAGTGACAGGTTTACCGTCGACTCGGTTGACGCCAGTATGGCGTCGGCATCGTAGCCGGAACGGGCCAGCGTGCTCTGCGTACGCGCTACATCCGTTGGAGAAAATGCCGTACTGCCGCCAATGTCTCGCGCCTGTTTGCGGATAGCTGCCAGCTTAGGATCGTTTTTACCGGTATCGAGCAACGCCTGCGTTTCAGACATCTGCTTGTCGAATTCCATACCCGGTGCAATCAGCCTGCCTTCTGCATAGAGTGCAGCGCTGCCACCGGCAAAGCCTGCCGCGCCGGTATTGCGCACTTTCGCTGAAAGCTCCTGCCCACGGCGATAGCGTTCGCTGGTTCGGTTTAATCTTTCCTGCTGCGCATTGAGCCGCTGCAGCTCCTGTTTCTGCCGGTTCATCGAGAGCGTAGCTTGTGCCGAGGCGCTCTTAAGTCGCTGCTGTTCACTGCTGAGATTGCGCGTGGAAATACCTGCAGATTTTAATGCCTCACGCTGCTGCTGCACTGACAGGCGCAAAGAGTTCGACTTGGTTTGTAGCTCTGCCGCTGCCTGCTTAGCTTTCTCAAGCGCACGCGCCTGCTGTGCCGTTGGGCGCTCGGTGCTTCTGAATGCCACCGCCAGCGCTGCCGCTTCGGCCTTGGCATCTTTGAGTTTCTGTTGGGTGATAGCAAGCTGCGCGCTGGTCTTGCGGAACCCCTCGATTTTACCCGCCTGCGCATCGAGGGCTTTGATGTTGTTCTGTGTCTGGCGGATCTCAATGGCAAGCCCTTTGGTGGCACGTTCGACGGCTTTGAAGGGGCGCGAGGCTTTGTCTACCGCGTTCAGCAGCACCTGTACTCTGAGGTTATTACTCATCCGGGTTTGCTCCGCTGCGGATAAAAGCTTTATGCCGCCAATCCATCAGCTCGGCAAGCGGCATGTCGTACATTTCAGAAGGAGGCCAGTGAAAGATTGTAGCAATATCGGCAATCAGATCATTGACCGTCAGGCCGCGCGGCCACTCTATTCGTCCGACTTCGTTTGCAAAAAACCGATCACCTTGCCGCCGAGTGAAATAAGGTCAATCGGGTCGAGGGCATTGCACTCAGCTTTCGTTAATGAGGGCAGGGTGATGCGCGGTAAAACGGTCAGCAGTGCGTCAACGTCAGACTGACAAAGATCGGCCAGGCGCACGCCTCGCAGACTTCCAGCCGTTGGTTTAATCAGTTCAACCTGTTTGATTTCGCTGTCGCCACGCTTAAGCGGAGTTTCAAATACCACGGTGTTTTCGTTCTGTTCCATCTTGGTTATCTCTTCAATTAAGTCAGCGCCGCACTGGCGCTGGTTGCAGGTTTATACCAGGCCGATGTTTTTGCGGCGCTGTTCGAGGCGGTCAACGCCGTTTACCTTCTCCACCATGTTGATGGTGTCGATTTCGATCAGCTCTTTGCCGTTCCACGTCAGTTTGTAGTAGGTGCACTTCGAGGTGATTTTGGTCTCGGTATCCTCGCCCTGTTTGGCTTCGCCAAAGTCAAAACTCTGGTGCTTACCGCGTACCTCAACCTCTACCGCGATCTCTTCGCCGGTATCGTCGCGCTGATAAGAACCGGTGAAACGCAGCGGCACGGCAGATGCACCCCATTGCGTGAGTACCAGCTCATCCATGCCGCCGATACTCCATTCCACATCAAGTGCATCATCTTCCAGACCATTGTCGATGTGCGCTGCGCCGCTCATACCGCCTGCGCGGTAAGGATCGAGCTTGCGTGCCAGCTTCGGTAGCGTGACGGCGGTGACGACGCCCTGATAGCTGTTGGAATCGTTGAAAAGGTTCATCGCCTTTAGTTTGCGTGGCAGTGCCATTTATCCGGCTCCTTAGCTGTTAACGGATGCGGCGAAGCTCGCCAGATAGGTATCGGTAATGCGCTGGCGTAACGTCAGGTCTTCCAGCGGCGGAACCGGCGTGTAGTCGTAATCGATAAAGAGCTTGCCCGCTTTCAGGGTGTCTTTATCGTTGGCACTTTCGTCATACCAGGCGGACGCGCCCAGCAGATAACCGGCGTTGACCAGCTCGCGGAATTTCGCGTTGATGCCTGCAATAATTTCGCGCACCAGTACCGGCGTCAGCGGCTTATCAACCGCCCACATGTGCGCCTCGGCCATTGTGTCGGCCAGCACCTGCGCGGTGCGGGTGTAGTTCTCAAACTGGAACAGCGGATCGTCGCTGCAGGTACGGTTGCCCCAGAAGCGGAAGCCGTCTTTACGGATCAGCGTGGTGACGTCCGCCTCGTTGAGCAGGTCGGCATCGGTGCCTGTCTGCTGCAGATCCCAGAATACCGACGCGGAGATACCGGTCACGCCGTTAACGCCAACGTTCGACAGGGTTTTATGCCAGCCGGTGTCATTGTCGATTTTGGCGCGCAGGCCCAGCGCGCGGGCGGTGGCGTAAGCCACATCAGATTTGTTTGTGGTGGTGTTCCATGCGAGGAAGTCCGGCCAGATCACCATCAGCTCACGCTGGCTGAAGTTGTCGCGATAAAGGCGGGCTTCGGAAATGGTTTTGCACTCCCACGCTGACACGTAGGCGAAGGCGCGCAGTTGCTGCGCGATGCTGGCTAGCGCGGTGGCAACTTCCAGCGAGTCGAGGCCCGGCACGCCGAGGATGCGCGGCTTAACGTCGAGTTGCGTCTGTGCAGCAAGCAACGCTTTCATGCCGGTGTACTGGCCGTTCTGGTCTGTGCCGCCGATGATGTTGGAAATGGTTTCGGCATCGTCTGCGCCTTCCGCCACGCGCACCACAACGGTAACGGGCTTTGACTGATCTGCGATAGCCTGCAGTGCGGCGGCGAGCGTGCCTTTAACGCCAGCTTTGCCAACTGCGCCCTGCACGTTAGTGATCAGTACCGGCGTATTAAGCGGGAACGTTGCCACATCCGCATCCTGCGCGGTGCAGACCATGCCAACAATTGCTGTTGATACGGTAGAGATGGTGCGCGTGCCGTCATTGATTTCGACGACGCGGACACCGTGATGATAATCTGCCATCTGTTGCACTCCAGGTTAAAGGTGTGCTCAGGGTGTCAGCTCAAATGAATTGGTGCATTCATTTAGATTTTGCTGGTCTCCTACAAAACAAGATAGTTTAATTAGAATCATGATATCAAAATCAACTGGCCCAGAAGAACGAGGTGAATGTTTGAAAGTTGAATCAAATTTCATAGACCAATATATCAAGCGTGATTTACGATACGAGATAATTTATAGATCAATCCCCTGGACAGTTATTACCATCACTTCTTATATGATAATGTCCTCACAAGCTGATTTTTCACTCATGGATTATTATAAATCAAGCCTTAATAATGCGCTGACTATAATCAACTTTGTACTTCCTGCAGGAATTCTTCTCCTTATTGCAGCAGCAATTTTTAAAGACATGGAAGTTCGTGTAGGAAAGTTTTGGAAGCAAGACCATGCCATAGGAAAGTTTGGGGCAATAGTCAGAAAAATTTCCTCCGAGTTTTTGCTATGGGGATGTGGCATTTCATTTGGTATTACTCTGATTACTATAGTAACAGCTTCAAAAGCCATCTATAAGGAAGGAGTTAAGGATATTCATTCGCTCATTTATCTTTTGGCATTTACTAGCTTATTAATTATGATATTTGCATTTTGCTCAGTTTTTTACATTCAATGCCGAAAGGAAGGGGCAACATCTTTTCAGTCAATAATCAGAGAGGCGAAATACATACCTATAGTATATGCACTCACCGCTCTAGTATTTATTGGTGCCATTTATATTGGCTTTTAAATAAAAAATTCAATCAGGTTTTTCAGGCCAATTGATTTCTTCAATACTTGTTGTATCAACCTTTTGCACTGCCTGGATGTATTTCATCCAGGCTATAAGCGCTAAGCGGTCTGTATCTGTAATGATGTCGAGCATGAGCTGAGTCTGCCAGACTTGTGTAAAGCTATTGGCCTCAGAAATTCGCGATGCTTTCTCCAGCGTTGCCGAGCTGACTGCCGCCGCTTTCTGTGCTTTTGTATCAGTCTTCCATGCCTTACCACTCCAGATATCAAACTCTGTAGCTGGCTTTAACGGTGTGGTTCCTGCGGGGTATTCTCCGGGCAAAGTGATTTCTGTTGGTTCACGTGACTCGATGTCATAAACCGTTTCGCCGCGATGATCGTCAGCCTGCACCCACGCATTATTGAGGAAGACGCTTACTTTACCGGACTTAACACCGGGTGGTGCATCAGTTGTTGAATTTGCCGGAATACCCACGCCTTGCGCCAGAAATTCATCTGATTCTCCTGCAAAAATGCCGGTTTCCGGGTCATAGTTGTAAACTGTAATCACCCCTGATTCTGCCGCCAGACCATCATTGCCCAGCTCTATTTTTTTCACTGAAGCCATTATGCAGCCCTCACAAGGTAATTGAATGCCACGTTACGCGGGCGGGTTTCTGTTGCCGAGCGGGTGACGTTTGCTGAGTCAAAACTGACCGCAAATCCACTCTTAAGTTGTGTTGCTGGCGTTGAATCACGCGACGGCCCTTCACCAAATGCGCCACCTGTCGAGGCATGGGGACTAGTCATCAGGCCGATACCGTTGCCCATTTCCAGCGTGCCGGTAATTCGCTGCAAAGCATCAGTTTGCAGCGTAAGCAACGCACGTCCACTATCGATGCCTCGCCCGTCATCCCAGCCGCGAATAAATTCGCCACGCAGATCAGGCAGTTTCAACCCTGGATAAGGCAGCGCCAGCTTTGGATAAAGCGTCCCGCTAAAACTTGCACCGTTTGTTTTCAGAAAAACCATATCCGACATTGAGACAAACAACTCGTTAGGCATCTGCGCATGAGGCCACGGGAAAGGTGAGCCAATGAGTGGTGCACCTTCACCAATGCCGAGACTTTTAAGCGCTTCCACCACTTTGCCCGCATCTTTGATTTCTGCCAGTGACTTAGCGATTTGCAGATACTGAGCATGGGGATTACCCGCTTTGAGGTGCAGAGCCAGCTGATCATCAGCGTATTTCTTTGCCTGCTCCAGCAGCGTATCGGCATACTGCTTCGCCACAATCACACCGTCATCCACGTACTTACGGGTCGCCAGCACCACGGACGGGTCGATTTTCAGCGTCACGGCGCTGGTGCTATTCACAATCAGAATCATGCGCACTGTCTGCGTGCGACCACTGCCCTCTGCAAGCTGCGGCTTATAGGTCTCCGCGCAGTTCGCCACCGCAATCAACACGCCGTCAGCGTCATAAAGCCCAATCTCACGAATCCAGAAGCCGCCCTCGCTTTCCGGGATTATCTGCTCGGCAATAATCTGGCTGCTGTTCGCCGCGTCAATCGACAGTGAGTTAAGCTGTGCGCGACGTTTCTCACCGATAAGTTTCGTTTGCGCCGGGTCTGGCGTGGGCAGCGTGCCGCCACCGTCCCCCACGGCCATTTCTTTGAGGTCTACTTTGGTGCCGAGCGCGGCGGCGTTCGCCAGCTTAGCCGCGCCCTGATTGGTCAGCAGGGCAAAATATTTTGTCGTCATGCGCTCACTTCCGTCAGGTCGATAAGATGCACCGCCGCACCGGAATAGACCGGCACGCCGACGCTGATAAGTTCAGGGGTGTAGGGATAAACAGTCAGCTCGTCGCCGCTGTAGCTGGCGACAGCAACCGGGATTGCGCCGTTTGCATCGAGATTGATGGACAGGCCGATAAGATGGCGGCTGCACGGCTTAGCATCCGCAATTAACCGTTCCATCTCGTTGTACATTTCCTCAGTGATGCCGGTATCAAGCACACCCACATCAAGCCGGAACGTGCCGGGTGTTTCGTTTGTCTTCCACCATTCGATAACGCGGATCAGATAGCCCAGCGGCTCAACCACGCGACGGATTGCGCCAATGGTTCCTTTATGGCGATGCACGTATCGCGCTGCCGTCACAACGGCGCGCTTGGTTGATTCAGTCCAGCCCGAATCCCAGCGGTCAACCGACCATGCCCACGCCAGATAGGGCAGCAACTGCACCGGGCAGGTTTGCGGGTTCCAAAGCTGGCGCAGTGGCACGTTCATCGTGCTGAGGATTGCCAGCGCTTCAGCGGCGGCGACTTCCAGTGAAGATGAACCAGTGGGCAGCAGGCGATCACTCATCCGAGCCTCCCACGGTCAGTGTGTAGCCGGTGCAATATGCCGCCTGCGTTTTGTCGAGCACTACGTCAGCGACAGGCTGAATAAGGTTTACGCGCTGCACACCTTCAACATGGATAGCCGCATATAACGCCGACAGCCGAATATCGCGCCCCAGCCGTTTTTGTGCCGTCACGTAGGCCGCGAGTTTTGCCTCTGATGCCGCGCGGATGGGTTCAGCCTCCGGCCCCGGATAAAGATAAAGCTCGGCCTCAATGGTGTAATCAACGATCTCCGCCGACTGCACGCCTACGCGGTCAGCCACCGGGCGCACGTTCTCATCGTTAAGCGCGGCATCCACCACAGCCAGCAGGTCGTCGGCAGCGGTGCCATTACCCTCGCGTGCCAGCACAGTAACGGTAACAACTGCGGGCGATGGACTGATGGCGGACGCATCCGCCACTCTGCCGTCGGCGCTTCGGGCGTGATACTCATATGCGCCAGTTGGCCCGGCAACGCTTAAGCCTTCGAATGCAGCGGCGATACGGGCGCGAAAATCATCATTACTCTCCATCACCGCCGCCGTGGGCGGGATTGTTGTTTCATCTGCCGCTGTAATGGTCAGGCGCTCAACGCCGTTATTCGCGCCGAGCTGGTCGAGATCGTCGTCAAGTGCATAAGCCACCATGACCGCCTTAGCCGCTTCGTTGATGCGTTGGCGCAGAATCACTTCACGATAGGCATTTTCCTGCAGCAGCTTGACGATGGGTTCAGATTCCAGCGACAGCGTGCGGGCGATAGCGGCCTGCTGTTCTTCCGGGTAAAGCGAAATCAGCGTGGCTTTGCGCTCGGCTAGCAGGGTTTCATAGTCCAGCGTTTCCACCACGTCGGGCGCGGGTAGCTGGCTCAGGTCGATAGTTGCCATGTTCTCAGCTCACAGGAACGGTTAAGGAAAAAGGTTGCGTCGTGTCGGCGCGGTTGCCGGTCAGCTCGACCACCATGCCGCCGTTGAAATCAGAATCGAAATTGATGCCGGTGAGTTTTACCCGCGGCTCCCACAGCAGGATCGCCATATAGCAGGCAGACATAATCTGCAGGCGCAGCGATTCGTTTTGCGGCTGGTCAATCAGCGCCGACAGCAGCGAGCCATATTTGCGCCGCATCACCCTGGAGCCGAGCGGCGTTAAAAGAATGTCGCGCACTGACTGGCGGATATGGTCGAGGTCGTTAAGCGCCTCGCCGGTCTCCCGGTTCATGCCGATATATTTTGCTGCCGTCATTCAGGGCCATCCGTTCTGCTTCCGCCGCGCTGCACGCCACCGTGATCGTGGTCATCCACAACAACGCCGTTCGAATCGAACTTTCCGCCGCTGTGCTCGACGTTGCCGGTCATCTTTCCGCCCTCTGAAAACTCAAACGTTTTGGCTTTCAGGTGCGCCGAACATTCAACCTCTGGTGTACTCAGCAGGATTTTTACCGCCGCCTCAATGGTGGCGGTTTGTATGCCGGTTGCTTTGAGCGCACCGGTTTCCGGTTCGTATTCAATTACGGCGCCGTCAGGGAATGACCAGTGCAGTGCGTCAGCCGATGCAGATGGGGCGGGATTGTCATCAGAGAAGATGCCAGGCAGCACAAACCCGGTATCGAGTTCACCGCCGAGGCATAAAACGAGTACCTGCTCACCCACCGACGGGGCATTCCACGAACGAGTTTTACCCGCACGCGCAGACAGCCAGTGAAGCCAGTCAGTAGTGTTATTCCCTGTATCCACACGGCATAACCCGTCGTCCAGTTTTACGGCGGATACGGTGCCAATGCGGATCAGGTTGCGCAGCAGGCGCAGGATTTCGCTGATTTGTTCGTTCATAATGTTCATAATGAACTGTTGATATTAATTCTTATAATAAAGCTTGTTTGCTGGCCTATAGACAAAACTGAAAATCACTAAAAGGACGTGATATTAATGAATGCATTTTTTGATAATGATGAAAACAAAAGACTTTTGACTAACTATCGCAGAGCAGTGACAAGGCTAGAGCCTGATAACAGTTTCGAGCAAGAACGTAATCAGTACATTACTAGAATAATTGATTACATAATATCGTCACCTAAAGATTGGGACGAAGGGACTCAGATAAATATTTCCTATTTCGGTGATGTTTTTAAGATGGAATTAGCACAAGAAACCATGAGTAAGACAAATGTCGATGCTGTCTTTTCTTCCTTGTATAGATTCTTCATTGAGAAGTATATAAGCACACCTGGAGATATGACTATGGAATCTAGGGCGATAAGAAAATTCGCCACTGAGCGGATTGATAGTTTTGAGGAAGTTGCTAGAGAACAAATTAACTATGCTATGAATCAAATGACATTATCGATGTTTAAAACATTATATAATGAGGACGGGCTTAAGGCTATTAGGAACTTCAGTGCTGTTAAAAAACAAGCTGAGGATCTTAAAGGAAAATGGGATGAAGAATTAAAACTAAAAGAGGATAAAGTAGTTTCCCTTAATGCTATACTTACTAATCAACAAGATTCGTATAATTTTGTAGGTTTACATGCAGGTTTTGCTAAGTTGGGACGTATTAAAGTAAAAGAACTATTTTGGTCACGGATGGCGATGTTGTCAATTGGAATATTGATTCCCGCATTAATTATCGCACAAGCATTTTTTTATAATACAATGAATACAACATTCGAAAAACCAATGGATCTTGTCAAGATCATTCCTGGTGCTAGCATTACACTAATAATGATATATTATTTTAGAGTTACGCTCGGGAATTACTCGTCGGTGCGTGCCCAAATTATGCAGATTGAGTTGCGCAAAAGTCTTTGTCGATTTATTCAACGATATTCCGAGTACTCAGAAGGAATAAGCGCAAAAAACCCTCAGCTATTGGCAAAATTTGAGGATGTTATATTTTCAAATATAATGGCGTCAGAGGATAAAATACCTTCCACCTTTGACGGAATTGAACAAATGGCTAATTTCATATCATCATTAAAACCTAAAGGATGATTTTCTAATGATGCTGCAGTGTGAGGATAATTACGTCTTGAATGATATCAATATCTTTAGGGCTAACTCCTAATAATGGACGAGCCTCATACTGCACATCTTTGCCATTTCGTGACGGCCGATCCCGAAGCCCGTAATTATGCACCCGCGCCATACGTTGCACACGACCAGTAAACTCAATTGCAGCCTCATTTGAGGTTGCCTGTGCTTTCATGTATTTCGCGGTGCGGAGTTTGGCGAACATCTCTCGCTTAACCCGGCCCTTTTTGCTACGTATAGGCTGTGCCTTGCGTGGCTTGAAGGGTGTGCCGTCCGGTGCCTGTTGGCGTTTGATATTCTGCTGCTGGCTGGCGCGCAGCTTCTTAGCGATGTTGCGCGCCATCTCTTTACGTGAAGACGGCGAAAGGTTGCCAATCAACGCATTCAGCCGGTCATTGACCAGTTGTAAGTCACTCATGTTCGCCACTCGCTAACCAAATCACCGCCAGCATAGAGCTGCACGGGCCGCGTATCGTTCTCCGGCAATGGATTTTCGCCAACGTGTTTAACGTGCAGTTCATCACCCACGCGCTTGACGATCACCCGCTCGCTTAATTGCAGGTCAATACTGATGTCGCTCGCGGTGTCGCTGATCACGTCCGCCTTGAACGTGAAGCCGTTCTGCTGCTTGTCTTTGGTCGCCATGATGTCAGGTTCATTCACCCGCAGCCATTCCAGCATAGGCACGATCAGTAGATCGATATCGCCAGTGTAATCAGTGATCACCATGTTCAGCCGGTACTGATATTCAAACGACAGCGAGGTGGCGAGCGTTGACACGATACGTCCGCTGTCGATAAATACATTCAGGCTGTCAGGGTTGCGCTGCAGCAGCGGCACGCTGTCGGTCAGCGCCTTGCGGAGTTGTTGGGGTTTCAGCATCGTGTTGCTCCTGGCAATCTTTAATGATTTCGACCTGCAGCCCGCATGAGGCGAGCGCCGCCTCAAGCTGCCGGTTATCCGCCGCCAGATCGCCCGCCGTTCTCAGGTTATTTCCCGGCACCGGGCAGCTTGTCACGCGCGGACAGCCAATCCAGATAATCTCTGGCGTTGGTGAAGGCGGGACGGGTGTGCAGCCTGATAACATCGTCAGGCAAAGCAGTAACAGACCAGTCACGGAGTATCGGGTTTGCATCGGTTTCCCTCTGTATAAGTGCCTCTCGCGTCAGCGCTCCGGCGCTGGCTTTGCCCTGCATCAGCCGCAGCGTGGCTTCGCGCTTCTGCCTTTCGTTGTTTTCAGTTTTAAGCCGGGTGATGGCTTTATCCCGGCTCTCGATACCGGCGGACAGTGTGCCGACAACCCGCTGCGCGTCCGCCAGCTCATCGCTGGCAACCGTCCAGCGCCAGCCGGTTAACGCCAGCGCCAGCAGCGCTACGGCTAAAAGCGTCCCAGTAATGCGGATCACAACGCCCCCTTAAGGCACCATGCCAGTTCGCGCACGCGCCGGTTATCCAGTCCCTGATTGAACACGCCTTTCACGTATACCCAGCGCGGCAACTGATAGCAGGCTTCGCGCCAGCGGTTCTGGTTCAGCAGCTTCACCATCGTTGAGCTGCAGGCGTTGCCTATACCGACGTTGAAGGCAAGCGACACCACGGCGTCATACACCTTTTGCGGCACCTTCACGAACAGGCAGCGCGTTAACGCCTTTTCCGTGCGGAGCACGTTGGCGATAAAGGTTCCTGCGGCCTGCCGTTCTGTGATGCTCTTGCCCGGCACCACGCCAACCGTGTTGCCGATGCCGTCCGTCCATTTGTCCGCGTCGCATTTGTACGGACTCAGGCGACAGCCCTCGTAATCGGCGATAAGTTTCAGCCCCTCAATCGAAGTGTGTAGTTGCTGAAAGCCCGGCAGCGTGGCGGCAATCGCCAGCACCACGCCAATCGAGCAGCGCTTAACGGTTTGCAGATTCATAGTCACTCCGGCTGATGCGGCCCGTTGCAAAGAGCTGGTAGGTTTTGCGCCGGTAATACCAGCTCACCAGAAACATGCCGACGCCGAGCACCATGCCGAGAATGGTCGCCACGTCCTGCAAATCCCATTTACCGAGCCAGCCCATCACCACGGCAATGCTGTAGGTGATAAAGGCGCTGATGCGCTCCATCGTGATGTTCATGATTCAGTCCCAAAGGTTAACGGTCTCACCCGTTGACGATTCCGGCAGCTCAGGCAGATCGACCGGCCAGCCGTGCGGCAGTATCGGCCCGGCGTCGGCGAGGCCGGGGTTGGCATCAAAGACCGATTCCGTTACCTGCTCCGTGCGCCCGTAATGGCGGTAACAGATATCGTCGACGGTATCGCCCTGCAGCGCGTAAACCCGCGTCACAGCAGGCTCACGATGCAGTTAGGGCGCTCACCGACGCGGCTGATGCTGAACCGCGCGTCGCGCCAGTATTCGTCGGCGCTGGTTTCAACGTCTCCGGCCTTCTTCGTGCCGCTGGCGTCATAGCCGCGATAGCGCTCGGCAATAGTGGCGGCGGTGATCGCCTCGACGGCGGCGAGGTAGTGCGTGATTTTTTCGCTCACGCCGTCCAGCGCTTCCGCCGGGACGTCAGCGAGCGTTTTAAAACCCGCCGCCATCTGGTCGGCGCGCCAGTCGTACAGCTCGGCGTTTACTTCACTAATCGCCGTTTTCACCGCCAGCCGCAGACGCTGCGCGGTGACGGTTCCCTCGTAGCGCAGTGACTCGCGCAGCTGCTGCAGGTCGATATCAGGCCAGAAAAAGGTGTTCTTAACCGGCGGCTCGGCAGTCTCTGCCGGTCGCTGTGCTGCTATTACCAGCGTGCTCATAGTTGGCCTCAGAAATAGGTGGGCGGTGGAGGACGGCGCAGGCACTGAAAGTGCGTTGCCGTCCTGCCGCCCTGCGCGGGGTCGCGTCCGGTCAGCGGCTGGCCTGCGCCTGCTTTTTCATGGCAGTCGCCAGCCGCTCTATGTCTTTTTTCACGCCGCAGCCCTCGTGCAGCTGCAGCGCGCGTTTCAGGTGATGCATGGCTTCCAGAGTCCCGCCCGAATCGCGATACACATACCCGGCGATTTTGTGCAGCTTGGCGCGCACCTGATCGGGCATGTCTTCGGCATCGGTCAACCGGATGGTTTCAAGCAGCGGCGCAATATCGACCGCCTCTTTAGCCGTCCAGGCGCGTGTCGCGGCGCTGGCAACTTCCTCAGCCAGCAGGTACGGCAGGCTGTCGCGTTTGAATCCGTCGGGCGGTACAAGACCGTGCGTTAATGCGTAACGGGCGATTTCGAGCGCGCCGGTTACGTCGCCTGTGTCCAGTCGCCAGATCATGACGGTCATCACGATGGCATCCTGCGCGCCGCGCCCGCTGTTCATCACGCCTGCAATCCACGGCAGGTAGTCGGGCAGGAGCTGGCGCTTTAGATCAGCCTTGCGCTCTACCGAGTGGACTTTCTTCAGGCGGCGCTTGTCCTCGTTGAGTTTCACGAGCATCTGCTCATAGCCGGTGGCGTGGCGCAGCGGGTTCGCATCCCGCTGCGATTCGGTTTCGGCCTGGACGCGCATACGGTGACGGCGGGCGGGACTCAGCATGCGTTACTCTCCCGCTGCCGGGGTTTCAGTTTTGGTTTCAGCCGGTTCACTGAAATCACCGAGTTCGATGTTTTCAATCACGCAGCCCGCCGCGTAGTCCTCCACCACGTAATCCTCGTTAGCGGATTCGTAGTTTTCGATGCGGTCACGCTTCGGCACCTCTTCGATGTGGCGGCGCTGCGTGCCTTCCTGCCAGTAAATCGACAGGTTATCGGTGCGGGTGATCATCATGGCGTTGGCCGGGAAGTACGGCACGCGCACCGCTGGCAGGTTGCCGATGCGCTTCTGGCTGATGATAACGTCAGCGGCCAGCTGCTCGGTGTTCGCCTGGTCTTTGTTCACAATCGGGAAATACTTGTCGGCGAGTAGCTGACGGCCAACGATGACGACCAGCTCCGGGTCTTCCTGATACCACGGCTCGATCAGGTTATTGGTGGCGTCCATTACCAGCGCGTCGAGGTTGGCGTAGTCGCCGTCTTTGCCCACGCGGATTTTGGGCGAAATCACCGTGCCATCTTCCTCCGTGATTTTGCTCATCACGCGGCTCGGCGCTTCGTTGCGGTACTTCTGCAGCCAGCCTACCGCCACGTCCTGCAGCATCGGGTTGGCGGCACGATTGGAGGTTTTAGCGCGGTGCGTGCCGTTAAAGCCGATCATGATGCGGTCAAGCGCCTGTCGCTGAATGATGGAATCACGCAAACGGGTCTGGAAATCGTCATAACGCGCCCACAGGTCAAGCGTGTTGTAGCGGATGTGGAAATCGAAGTTGACCTGCGCGCACTCATAGCCCTGGCTGTCGAACGAAGAGAAATCAGCGGTTTCGCGCTCGTCGCCGCCAGCGGTATCGGTGGTGCTGGCAATCGAGCCGGACACGCCGACGCCGATTTTTTCGCCTTTCATTTCCGGCACCGGCACGATGTTGATGCGGGTCAGAAACGCGGACGACTCCTGCACGCGGGTCATCAGCTTTTGCGTGACCGACGGCTCGACGCTGAATTTTTTGTTCATGTCGTCGATTTCAACGCCGTTCAGCTCGGCGACGCGGGACATATAGGCGTTAAATTTAAAGCGGGTATTCTTGCGCATTGGCGCTCCTGTTCATCAGTATTCGGGTTTACTCAATACGGCGTATCAGCAGTCCGTCTGTACGCTGCCTTTGTTGTCGCCGCCGGTTGCAGGCGGACGACGGTTAAAGCCGCCGTCAGTTTTCGCCAGCGTCTCCTGCAGGGTGCTCAGTGCTTCGCGGTCTTTACCGGCTTCCAGCTCCAGCACTGCAATGCGATCGGAAAAGGTTTTGTCCAGCGCGGCCACCTGCTGCGAGTGGGTTTCGCCGTTCTTCTGCACCTGCTCAGCGACGGCAGTGACCGCTGCGCTCACGTCGCTAAAGCGCTCGTCGTCGGTTTTTTCTTTGCGGGTAAACAGCTCTTTAACGCGCGACAGCAGCGACGGGCCTGCGTCGGCTTCGTCGTAAAACTCGATCAGAGTTTCTTCGGCGGCGGTAAACAGGTTCTCTTTGTCCTGCTTGCGGGACGCCAGCGGGCTGGCTTTGGCGGTGGCGCTGAAGCTCAGGTATTCCGTGCCGAGGCTTGCCGGATCGTCGGTCACGGCCAGACCAATCAGATAGGCTTCGCCGGTGTCGGAGAATTTCGGGTTCACTTCAATCGAGGTGTAAACCTTCTGGCGTGCTTTAGTCAGCTCAACAAGCTCTGGCGTGGGATCGATGTAGCCAAACAGCGCGAGCTTACCCGCCAGCGGCCCTTCGGTGATTTCTTCGGCTTCGACCTTCGTGACGTCACCAAAGCGGCGGAACGTGCTGTCGGCGGCATAGCCTTTGATGTGTTCCATGTTGACGCGCGCACCGTAGACGGTGGGGTCATAGTTTTTCGCCATTTGCGAAATCCAGTCGCGGGAAATCTCGCGACCGTCGGTGGTTGCGCCCTGCACAGCGATGCGGAAACGCTTTGCTTTAGTTGCCATTAATCAGGCTCCGGTCAGTGGGTTGGTTCGGTTCGGGGCCAGTTTCACCGCCGCCACCCAATCCCTCAACGCATGTCAGCCCGCTCATACATCAGCAAACAGCGAGTGCAGGCGCGCCCAATTTGCCACCGGTAGCCTTACCGGCATGAACATGACACCCGGCACCATCATCAGCGATCCGCGCCGTCAGGCTGCGCTGCTTTACTGGCAGGGATTTTCCGTGCGCCAGATAGCGGAGACGCTTGGACAGAAAACGCCGACCGTGCAGAGCTGGAAGCTGCGCGACGAATGGGACAGCATCGCGCCCATCAGTCGCGTGGAAGCCAGCATGGAAGCGCGGTTGATTCAGCTCATCATGAAAGAGGTCAAGGGGAACGGTGATTATAAAGAGATAGACGCCCTCGGGCGTCAGATTGAACGGCTGGCGCGCGTCGAGCGCTACCGCAGCAGCGGCAACGAGGCGGATCTCAATCCCAACGTGCGCAACCGCAATAAGGGCGAGCGCCAGCCGGTAATCAAGAACGTATTCAGCGACGAGCAGACCGACAAGCTCACCGGCCTGTTTATGGACGGCTGCTTTGCGTATCAGCTCGGCTGGCATCAGGCCGGACTCGCGCACCGCATCCGCAACATCCTCAAATCGCGCCAGATTGGCGCAACGTTCTACTTTGCCCGCGAGGCGCTGATTGATGCGCTGACCACCGGGCGCAATCAGATTTTCTTATCCGCCAGTAAGGCGCAGGCGCACGTCTTCAAAAACTTCATACTCGATTTCGCCCGTCAGGTGGACGTAGACCTGAAAGGCGATCCGATTGTGCTGCCCAACGGCGCGCGCCTGATTTTCCTCGGCACCAACGTGCGCACCGCGCAGAGCTACACAGGCAATCTGTACCTGGATGAATATTTCTGGATACCGAAGTTTCAGGAGCTGCGTAAGGTCGCCAGCGGCATGTCGCTGCACAAGAAGTGGCGCACGACCTATTTTTCCACGCCGTCGAGCCTGTCGCACAGCGCCTATCCGTTCTGGTCTGGCGAGCTGTTCAACAAAGGGCGCCGTAACAAAGATGACCGCATCGAGCTGGATCTCTCACACTCGCACCTGGCGAAAGGCGCGCTGTGCGGCGACGGTCAGTGGCGGCAGATTGTCACGGTTGAGGATGCGCTGACCGGCGGCTGCAACCTGTTCGATATCGATCAGCTGCAGCTCGAATATAGCCCGTCTGAATATCAGAACCTGCTGATGTGTGAATTTGTCGATGATGAGGCCAGCGTGTTCCCGTTCGCCGAGCTGCAGACCTGCATGGTCGACAGCCTGGAGGAATGGACGGACTTCAACCCTTACGCGCTGCGCCCGTTCGACTATCGCCCGGTATGGATTGGCTACGATCCCTCGCATACCGGCGACAGCGCCGGATGTGCGGTTATCGCGCCGCCGCTTGTGAAAGGCGGCAAATTCCGCGTACTGGAGCGCCACCAGTGGCGCGGCATGGACTTCGCCGCACAGGCGCAGTCGATAAAGCAGCTCACCGAAAAATACACCGTGGAATACATCGGCGTAGATGCGACCGGCATTGGTCAGGGCGTGTTTCAGCTTGTGCGCCAGTTCTTTCCGGCGGCGCGCGAAATCAAATATTCGCCCGAAGTAAAAACCGCGATGGTGCTGAAAGCGAAGGACACCATCAGCAGCGGGCGACTCGAATACGACGCGGGCCAGACGGATATCACCCAATCGTTTATGGCGATCCGCAAAACCATGACCGCCAGTGGCAACCGTTCCACCTACGAAGCCAGCCGCAGCGAAGAGGCCAGCCACGCCGACGTCGCGTGGGCAATCATGCACGCACTGCTTAACGAACCGCTTACCGCTGCCAGCGGCGGCGATAACCCTTCATTCATGGAATTCTACTGATGAGCAAACGCAAAGACCGTAGGGCATTCACGGCCCAATCGCAACCATCGCCGGCACAGCCACAACCGTTCGAGGCGTTCAGCTTCGGCGAGCCAACGGCAGTACTCGATAAGCGTGACATTATGGATTACACCGAGTGCATCCATAACGGGCGGTGGTACGAGCCGCCGGTCAGCTTTCACGGGCTGGCGAAAAGCCTGCGCTCGGCGGTGCATCACAGCTCACCGCTGTACGTTAAGCGCAACATTCTGGCTTCAACCTTTATCCCGCACCCGCTATTGAGTCAGCAGGAGTTCAGCAAGTTCGCGCTGGATTATCTGGTGTTTGGTAATGCCTTTGCCGAGCTGCGTCGCAACACGCTCGGTCAGCCGCTGCGCCTTGAAACGTCACCGGCTAAATATACGCGGCGAGGAGTGGAGGAGGGCGTGTATTGGTTTGTTGGGGAATGGAAGGAGGCGCACCAGTTCGATACGGATCAGGTGTTCCACCTTATCGAACCGGATATTAATCAGGAGCTGTACGGCCTGCCGGAATATCTCAGCGCGCTTAACTCGGCCTGGCTGAATGAGTCGGCTACGCTATTCCGCCGCAAGTATTACCAGAACGGCGCGCACGCCGGTTACATTCTCTACATGACCGACGCAGCTCAGAGCAGCAGCGACATAGAGCGCATGCGGCAGGCTATGCGCGATACCAAAGGGATCGGCAACTTCCGCAACCTGTTTATGTATGCACCTAACGGAAAGCCGGATGGCATCAAAATTTTGCCGCTCAGCGAAGTGGCAACGCGTGATGACTTTTTCAATATTAAGAAGGCCAGCCGCGACGATCTGCTAAGCGCGCACCGCGTGCCGCCTCAGATGATGGGGATTGTCCCTGATAATACAGGTGGGTTTGGTGATGCGGTTAAGGCGGCGCAGGTATTTGTTAGAAATGAACTTACGCCGCTGCAGGAAAGGATGAAAGAACTAAATACATGGTTTAATGATGAAATAATATCTTTCACTCCATATAGCCTATAATATTCAAGCCGTGCTTATACGGCTTTTTTTAATTTGGATATTTGCATATACTCCTTATAAAAATCGCGAGTCGAATATGTCATAGCCCTAGTTGTTTGGAATCTCTCATCAAAATCTTGAATGTTAGTGCAGTCATCGAGTATTGTCATTAATTGCGGTAAGCTCATGAATGTATTATCCATGAATTGATTATCATCATGATCTTTTATCTTGGCAGTGAGTTCTCTATAACTAATAAAGTTTTTCAAATGCTCCCTCCATTTAATCAAGTTTGAATCGATACTCGGATCACTGGATGAGAAGTTAGTTTGAACTGCCAGCTTTAAAATTGTAGAAAAAACAATCTTGTCTTGAAGTGCACCGAAATCATTCAAGCTGACTGATATTTTTTGAATCGGCTTTCCACTGTAAGTTATGATTTCTTTAATATTGTTTTTTTTCAATGTGAGTTGATTGTCATGTGTCAATACATACTCTATTTTAGCGCATTGAGCCTGTGAGCGAATGACACTGTCGCCAAGGTCTTTGATTAGCGCATAATCGTGCCCAGCCATGGCTTTACGAGTCAAAGATTTCTTTTTGAGTTCAAATATATAAAAAAATCTTGGGGAAGATATTACAAGATCACAATCCCCATTTATTTTTCCATCAGCTGACCTAAAATCCCCGCTAAAAACCTTTATTCCAGATTTCTTGAACCTGCTGGATAAAAACGCCTCTAAATATGGACCGATTTTACTATCTGAAGTATTAATAAACACCCCATCAGGTTTACTTATCTGAACTATCGCTGAGTTAATAGCTGCTAAACATGTGATTCCTGACGGAAGAATTACTTTACTATTTTTAAAATTTGTAACTGGCTTTAGTACGTGCTCAATATCTTCACTTGATGGAGGAAATGCAAGCCCTTGATTTTCAGATGTTTGGAATATTTTTTCTAAAGCAATATTAATATTTTTTTTGCTGGATTGTGAAATGCTTCTTATATCCTCTGTAGTAATTACCTTGATAGAAAGAGGGTCACTTAAATTCATCAGCGCTTTAGCTACGTCGAATATTGTTCTAAGTTTAAGCCCGTAACTGGTAAGGCTCATGTCATGCTTGTCACTAATAAATTCCATAATCTCTAAAGCATAACTTTGTTTAATCTGGAAAAAAGAAATTAAATTATCATACTGTACATTATCTTGTAAGAATTGAATAAAATCTTCCGGGCTAACATGTATTGATTCCCAAACGGAATATGGCTGTATCTCAAAGCAAGATACAAGAGTTCTCATAAAGTTAACGAAATCCATGAAGCAACTAGATAATGTTGACGGACCAGCATCCCCTATATTGTTAGAGTGTTTAGCACCTAACGCTATAATGTAGCCCCAAGGATACTCGGGCTCAATTTTATCAATTCCTTGAGTTGTTTTTCTATAAATTTGAAAGCGCTGTTGATCAGGGGTGTAAATATTTGATAATATCTGAAATGTCATGTTTATTATGTTTATTCCACCAATTCTAATAACATAATCATTAATGATATTATCAATTTTCGCATGTGAATTTTCGTCGATATAGTATCGATTATCAACTATTTTAAAGTTGATACCCAAAGCAATAAGCTCCTTTGCGGAGCGGGAAAAGTCTACAGTCTTATTGTAAAAGCTATAGTGATCATATGAAGAATCAAAATAATGAGAATCATCTTTAGCCGAAAAGCAAATTTCTAATAATCTACGCCAAGGCTTACTTCCAGTGTTAACTGCATTCTGGATGGATAAAGTGAAATTTGAAGCATCAAATATCATGCTGGCAACAGCGAAATGAGGTCTAAATTCATGATCGTAACATATTGAATCAAATATTAATTCCTTTTTTAAAAAGAAACACTCCCTTCGAATATTCCAATTGTAATCATTACATAAGCTCTGTATTTCAGCATACGCATCTTTAGTGGATAGTTTCTCTAACACTGGTTGCGATGAAACTTCATCACATAAAAGCCGAAAGTTTTTAGCGTCCATATTATCCTTGAAGTAATTTAAGTTAAGTCACCTAAATTCAAACAGTCCTATGAGTTATTATATTTTATCAGAATGGAGATAAATGCAACTCGGTTAGTGGAAATTACTTGATTATTGATTACTTAAGATTAGTACAAGCTACTTAAAAGCATCAACATGATTCATTATACCCAATCCTATAAGGATGGTGCTTTAACAAGTTTATATGCTGGCGCGCAATGCTTTCCCCGCCACGCCTGCCCGCTTTGTGCATCATTTTTAATGCAACTGCATGCCTCACCTCATACCGCGCCAGCCGTGGGCAGAAGGGAGATTAGCGATCCTGTTTGGATCATGCGAAATCACGCACCTACATGCGTTCTGCTGCAGCATCAAAAAAGCCACCGAAACGGTGGCTAAGTCGCAGTGCTGGAACTACTGGCGATCATTCTGCCTGGCAGTAGATAGCGTCCTGGTAAAGTGAGGTGTCAATCGAACCGGCCATGTCACTGATCATCGACAGTGCCATTTTCAATTCATCTTCCTTGCAGTGTGCGATGAGTGATACGTCGGCTACAAATTGGATTCTGGCAACGGTCTCGCTCAGATTATCGATGTCCATCAGCTAATTAACTCCTTATCAATAAAATATACTGTATGTATAAACAGTATCATGGCGTTAAGGAATCGTAAACAATCGTATGGCTCGGATTTGTCCGACCGATGGATTATTGAACATTACGGCTTTTTCGATGTTGAGCGGCCAATGCATCAAACCGCTGCAGGGCGGTAGAAGGTTTTCTACGTTCAACGAAAAGATGGCCGCTTGTTCCACTCCAGAATATTTGCGCGCCAACTTTGAGCTTGTGCCCCATCATCATGCGCGTAACTTCACCTTCGGAAAGGGTTAGGCGTGAGACATCATAAAAACTGTCTTTCAGCTGCTTACGTTGATCGCGATATTTATCAGAAACCGGCGCCTGTCGTTTTTTTCGCGGTTTTGCAGGCGTGCTTTCATGCAATCTCTTCAAAATACGTCTTCTCTCGGCACGGCTCGGCGAGCGCGTGAAGTCGATAGGGGGATCATCATCCGGCGGGGCCGTACAGTTATTGACAGAACTCCAAGAGGACGCGGACGCGCCCTTAACGTCAACGGCCAAATCAACGACACGCTTCGGCACCATCTTCCATTGCGTCAGTCTGGTTAGAATCGGCGTATCAGCGCCAGCGTCTGTTGCATACACGCCTTTGATGCGCATGGTTTCCTCGCCATAGGCATTGAGGTCTTCACTCGGTTGATACCATGTACGTACGGCCAGTTCATCACGGCGAACAAATGCGCCGCCTTGTGCGTTAACGTAGCCAGCCCAATCGCCAGCATCTGCTGCGTCATGTGCAGCAGCGAACTCGATGCTGAGTCCGTGCGCGGTTTCGCTGTCTGTCATGCGGCGCAACTCGCGATATACAGTAACCGGTGCGCCGCCAATGAACTGGAACTGGCGAATGTGCCAACGCGCCGCCCATGCTGAAACGGCTGAGGCAGTTTCTTTCAGCTCTTTGCCGCTCTCGTCGTCCAGCTCGCCGTCGAGCGCATAGCCATCGATATTTTTTGAGATGTATTTCGCCACATAACCGGTGGCGCTGCCTTTATCGGGATCGATAGCTTCCGCATGGAAGCGCGCTCTACGTGCCTTTTCGGTGGTTAGTTCAGTGCCATCTTCGCGCCATGCATAGTCGCTAATCACCTCACGTACGCGATCAACATTTTCAGGCAGCATAAACATCAGCATGTGCCAATGTGGAGTTGCATCGTGATGGGGTTCGGCAACACGGATACCAAAGATGCGGATCTCTTCGCGATGCAGCTTGGCGCGAATTTTCTGCCACACGTTGCACAGATAACGCTGCGTGTCTGCCGGGCTGGCACCATTCCACTTGCGGTTACGATGACCGGTCTTGATAGTGGCGTGGTAACGAGAAGGCGCGGTGACCGTGTAGAACTCGCCAACAAAGCCCATCTCGTTGCAGATATTTTCAAAGCCGCGAATGCGATTCATCAACTCGCAGCGCTTAATGGCGGGATTCGACACGCTGGAATCAAACTTGTCGATTAAGCTGATCCTCTCGCCGGTTTCTTCATTCTCCAGCTCAAGCCCTTTAAGAAACTCACGCGTGCGGCGCTTTTGCTCGCGCCATTCCGACACGGTCATATTGCTGGCATAGGGTGTGTGTTTCTTACTGACGTTAGCGAGAGCGATTTGCAGATGTTCACGCCATGACGTCGCGATACGACGCAGGCGACTTTTCCACCATTTCTCGGTTTGCATGCGCATGATCGCAGGTGTGATTTCTTCCGGGTCAAAGAATCTGGACGTTACTTTTTCCCACAACGGCGGTGTTTGATTGAATTCGCGAGTGATGGTAGCTGCGGTCATGTAAATGCGGTGCGTGTATTTATAATCTGATTCGTTGTCAGATTGAGTATGCGCCTGCACCAGTTCAGCCAGGGCAAAGTTGGCAATGTCGCCAGCCAGCAAATCAACATCGGCGCGAGCCATATCCGGCAAGCGGTTAAAACGACGCATTAACTCCCATAGCGCGCCGCAAACTCTCGCCGCACCGATATCCTTTGCGGCATTTGCTGTCAGCAAATTAAACGTGTTGACCTTCATTTCGTCGAGCCGATACTTTGCATTTACACATTCGACGCGTGGCAATGTGCGCTCAACAAAAGTCTTCGTTAAGTACGCATTGGCACGGGCAATGCCCTGTGATTTTTCCAGTTCGGCGACGCGTCGCCTGACATCGAGCTGAATCAGCGTTGGCTGTTGAGCGAGTAACTGCTCAGCATGCGCCAAAGCCGCAATCAACTGATCGCGGCTTCGCAGTTCCTTATAAGTAGGATAGGGGCTGGCAATGGCTTCCCGTGGAGCATTCCACGGGTAAGCATAATTCTCTTTCATCAGGCTTTAGCCTGCAGATGTTTTCCGCGCTGCTCTATAATCTCCTGACAAGAAACGCAGCGAGTAACGCCAAGATAGGCTCGCCGACGCAATTCAGGAATTGGAGCGTCACAGTCTTCGCAGAAAGAAGCGCTAATCGCAGGGGCACGGTTTACGACGAGCGCGATGTTACGTTCGAGCATTTCCTCGGTGCGCTGCTGCACGATATCCATTGAGTCGGCCATTAGTGCGCCTCCGCGATTTGTGTTTGGATTCTTTCGATTTCCTGATGGAGCAGCTCAGCGGCTTCAATCGGCGATAATTCGTCGTGCCGGATTTTCGCAGCGAGGATGTTCAGACGGTTGACCATTAGGTCAGCACTACCGCGACGTTCTTCTTTACGCGCATCATTCAGCATCATGTCGAGATCGATATATGAAGCCGTTTGTTTAGGTTGGGATGAATTATTCAGCATGTAATTTCCTGTTTTTGGGCAAAGTGAATCCCGGCGGGTTTACGCCAGTTAATTGCATTGGGTTATTTAGTTAGAGAGAGTCATTCGCTTAGGGAAAAAACTCACGACGGCTTTTAATTGGTTCATTGCACGTATGACTGCGGTTTTTTCATTGGTGCTTAATTCGCTAAAATCGGCGTTGTGTCGGTCTTTGCCAATATTTGCCAGGAAAAAGATGGCGCTCAATGCGCGCTTATTGTCCTGATAATTGCTGTCTCTAACATCACGCATTGAGTCGAAGAATCGCGATAAATCCTGTTCACTGTCGCCGCCCTTAAATTGCGAGCGCAACAACGCAACGTGATTGAGTGCCGCGACACGTTGACCGGCGCTCAGTTCGACAAGCATTGAATCGCCTTCAATAGCCATGACTTGCCTCTCTTGGGTGTTGCTTGATTTCGTGGTGCGCTTGAAACCTCTTTAACCGGATGCCAGCGCTTACCGTTGTCACCTAAAATCCAGCCATGTCCGTAGGACATTGACGGGCTTTGTCTTTTGAGCTGTGCAGCAAATGAAATCATGACTGCACCTCAAACCACGCCAAACGACGCGCCAAGACCGCTGATCGCATCGACTGTTGAAGACAAAGCTGGGTTTGCCTGTATGCGCGCCTGGACGGCCAGTGCGGCGAGTGTTAAACAACGAATACCGCTGTTAACGTTTTGCAGCAGGCTACGTTTGCAACTAGCGCTCAATTGCTCAGTGGAAATTGCGCCAGCCGCTAACTGCCCAACCTCAGCGGTGGCTTTCATCACATACAGCGGCAGTTTGTCGTTGGCAACTTCGTTAACCGGGACGCATGGCAAGCACTGGATTTGCGCAAGTAAGCCATCAATGAGCGTCGCATCTTCTGTGACATCGGTAAGCGTCAGAACCTCATGCACTGTCAGCTGATGTGGCTGATCTGGGTTGAGCTTGTTACGCAGAGTTTGGGCGCGCATTCCGGATTGCTTGGCGACGTCTTCCATGTTGTGTGATAAAGCGAATTTACGGCAGGCATCGTCATAATGCGCATGGGTAGAAACCTTGAAATCAAACATGTGCAAATAGCCCTCAACTTGCAAAATCAAGTTATGGTTTGATGTAGCGACATTTGATTGCCTGTTGACGATTCTTTTCGCGCCAGGCAGCAACATTGATAAGCGGATTGCCATGTTTGGTCATGGTGGTTTCTACCACTTCACCGGTCTTACGGTTGGTGCGGTTCTGTGTGTAGGTGAAGGATGGAGTAGGGGCAAGCAGCACAACGCCGTTAGCGATCCATTTTTCCAGCACAGACAGGCTGATGCGGTTAGCAGATGCGAAGTCTTGCTTAGACATAGTTGGTGAAGTCGCGAGTGTAACAGCCTTGTTCACGGCGTCGTTAACCGCTTCACTAATGGCAGGCATTAAAATCGCAGCGACATTGGCAATAAAATCTTGAGATTGCACTAAGTCAAATGCGTTCTGACTGTTTGCATTTTCAGTATGCATAACGCAGTATCTCCAGTTGATAGGTGTGTTCTACGGTGTAACATGTGGTGTGTGCATACGTTAGATCACAATTGTGCTCATGTAAACTACTTTTGTGGTTGTATTTGTATGTCTAACTTCGAGTCAAATGCTCAGGAAGTGATTGAAAGGCTGCTTTCGGCTTATGGCGTAACGACACAGCGCGCATTGGCTGAGGCGCTTAATGTGCCTTCAAACAATGTAAGTGCTTGGTCTCAACGCAACAGTGTGCCGGGTAGTGCAATTATTAAATGTGTGCTCGATACAGGTGTAGACCTGCAATGGCTTGTGAATGGCGAACTTGCAAAAGCAAATTATAAGCGTGGTGCTGAGCTACCGTCTGGCGAGAGTCTATTGAATGAAATTACCTCCAATGGAGGTAAAGCCGTGTTGCGCAGAATTATGGATGCGTATGGATTCACACTACAAAAACAGCTTTGTGAGCTTTTAGGAATTTCATCAGGTACGGTTAGCACTTGGATAAGGAGAAACTATTTCCCCGGTGACGTAGTTGTCGCATGTGCACTTGAGACCGGTGTCGATCTCCAATGGCTTGCATTAGGCAAAGGCAAGCAGCAAATTGAAACGGATAAATTATCCGCTAACCATTCCATCCCGCGACGAAATCTAGTAGCTGGCAGCTTACATGAAGCTGGACTGTGGGAAATCAACCTCAGTTTTATCTCTCAAAGTCTTATTGAACCGGTGTTCATATCGAGCAGTAACTCCGCGTGGGTTGTTGATATGAATATTGGCGAGATTAGTAATGGGCGTTGGTTAATGGGAATAGACGGTAAATACGATGTTTATGACATTGCTCTTTTACCGGGACGTAAAATTAGCGTTACTAATAAGGGAACAAATTTCACTTGTGGCGCTGAGGAAGTAAAGACTGCTGGTAAAGTAGTTTTGACGATGGATTATAATTTTTAATTAGGGATGAATCATGGATATGATTTTTGCAATTTTGGGTTTGATTTTAGCAATCTGGTCTATTCGCAGCATTTGTATAAAGCAGCAAAGTATTGGTAAGAAAGTTGGTAAATCTGTTTTTTCAGCATGGTATTTTTTAACAGCTGCCGGTTTGGCAGTGTCGCCATCTGATTCAGTACCGATCTCGATAATTATGATGATGGTCGGTGCATTTGTCGTTTGGTATTGCAATCGGAATTATAAAGCACCTACGAATAACAACGATATATTAAGCGGTCATGCTGACGCTGTAAGAGATTTTGATTTAGCCAGTAACAAGAATAAACCAAGTAAGTATCGCTCAGTAAACCATGCAAAAGGCAAGGATGCAGAAATCAAAAACGTCGCATTTTCATATGTGAATAGTAAAGGTGAAAGTAGTTTCCGAGACGTAGATGTTAAAAGCTTTGATGGTGAGTACGTAGAAGGTTATTGCCATTTGTCTCGTAAATTCAAGACGTTCAGGCTTGATAGGATTGACGGTGACATTGTCATTCGTGATACAGGTGAGGCTATGAATAGTTTTGAGTGGGCTGCAAAAATGGAAGGCTAAGCATCGGCTTTAATTTTACATGCTGATTTTATTGATTATTAAAATAGCTTCGTGGTTTGGTTATGAAAAGAGATATACATTTTTTTGTGAAGGTTTTTAGTGAAAGAGCATTTCGTGAGGAATTTTTAAATGGCTCACTGTACATGAATGCGCTGAAATATTTTCGAGGTTTAAACGAAGAAACTAAATATAACATTGCCGATAAGCATGAGGGGGCTTATCAAATTAGTCAACCCCATGAGTTGACTCTATCTGTAAATGGTGTGCAGATAAACCCTCAAGATATGGTTGGCCCAATTATATTTAGTATGAATTGGATGGAACAGATTAATGTGTTTTGCTTAACTTATCTGCATTCACATGGAATATTAGATCAGGATTCTTTTGATGAAGATGAATATGAGCTGTTAAAGTCATATTATCGACTGCCTGATGAGTCATATAAATTAGGTGAGCATGCAGCAGTAATTCATAATGTTCCCGAGTTTATGAACAGGATTAAAAGAGAATTGGAACGATGCATTGATAATCACGAAATTGACGAGTATTCATACAAGCCTGTAGAGTATTACGACGAAAATACGGACTCTTTTTCAATTGATGAATCCTCGCTTGATAGTGCTTTCAAGAAAAATAATAAATACGCTCATCAGTCTGAATTTAGAGTGGCAGTCCGAAAGGAAAATAATGAGTGCAAGGCATATAGACTTGAAATAGGTGATATCAGAGATATTGTATGGATTTGCAGTACAAAAGAAATAAATAAAAATTTAAAGGTTATTGCTAAAAAATAAAACCTCATCAATACCTAAGACATGGGATACAGTTTCAAGGGCACTCCGCTAGTTGGTAGGCCCACTATAATTATGCACATTATATGTTCACACTATGGTGAGTGTCCAAATGATGGGCAGCCAAAAAGTCGCCACCGTCTTCTTCAATGCCATGATTTTTATACAAAAAAATAGTATTCGGTCTTTTTTTATCTGTATAATAATAAATTGTCTGCACGCGTTAGGCTTACCTTTATGCTGGCATCTATACTTAATTCTCTAGGCAACTCAGGAGGATTTATGTCTGATAGACCGATTGAAGCGGATGAGCTTGAAGAAGATACCAAGGTGAAGCCGGATGAGCATGAAAAAGACGATGAGAGTCTGGCACCGGAGTCGGGCGACAAGCAGCCTGATTGATGATTAAACCCACTTCGGTGGGTTTTTTTATTTTCTGCTTTTCTTTTTTATATGAAATAAAAATTTTTTTACCTTGCTACCTGGTAAGATAAATGCGTTAATGCGTCGTCGGTCTGAATAGCAGACAGTTAGAAGGTTAGTTCCCATTGTATTTCTCATCCCGGTTAGTGCCGCTTCAAGCCCTTTCTCTTTGAGTCTTATCCTAAGTTCTGATTCGTATCTGCAACTCGGCCCTTACGCCAATAGGCTCATTTAAAAGGTAAAAATTATGTCTAATAAAATTCTTGGAACGGTAAAATGGTTCAACTCAGAAAAAGGCTTCGGCTTTATTTCTCCTGAAAATGGCAGCAAGGACGTTTTCGTCCACTTCTCAGCCATTCAGGGCACTGATTATCGCTCACTTGATGAAGGTCAGCGTGTTGAGTTTTCAGTTGAAGATGGTCCAAAAGGTCCGTCTGCAACAAATGTATTAGGTCTGTAATTATTCGCATTTATAATCGTTTAAGATGTCCGCATTGCCAGAGTTCACAATATCGCACCTCCGCGTTCGATATTACGAAAATGAACCCACATGGCGCTAAATGTATTTTCTGCAAATCATCAATGATTGTGTTGAAAACTGCTTAATAGCGGATATTCTGCCCTGATAATTATCAGGGCTTATCAGGCAATTGCCTGATATCAGAATCATTAGCACTGCTCAGGCAGTGCTTTTTTATTTTAAATACCCCCGCATATCTTCACTTATTCCCACGTTTACCATCTTACCCACATGCTACTTTTTCTCTTATTCCGAAATAAATTACCGTCATAGAGAGAATCTTGCGAGATGCACAAGCCCGTTATCCTGATCGCCTTGCTGCTGAGTGGTTGCGCACTGAAACAGTATCCGCAGTCCGCCAAAGTGAGCGATGCCGAAGCGCAAACCTATGACTGTGCAGCACTGAATCAGGAGATCGCTAAAAGCCAAAGCGTTCAGCAGCAGATTGATAAAACCGGCGAGTTTGATGCGTTAACGGTATTGGGATTCGTCGGGGATTTTGGTATCGGTAATGGCATTGCAAAGGCCAGCGCTAACAGCAAAGTGAAGGCGCGCCTGGAGCAGTTGCAGAAACTGCAATCAGTGCGTTGCGCGCACAGTGCAACTTAATAATTAGCCTTCTGAGCATCTACCCCGACAATTGTGCGGTCAAATAGCTGCAGCCAGCATGCATAAAAAATGGTATAAAGTTGGCGCATCTGTTTTATTGCCGGTTAATAAGGATCCTTCATGGCAAACACACAATATCTTCTTTGGGTAATGATTGGCACGTTAACTCTGCTTTGTATCTTTATTGGTGTGGTCGTTGGGCGGGCAAAAACGCCGCGGATTGGAACAATGACTTTTGCGGGTTTATTAGCCTTCTTCTTAGTGGCGATATTTTTAATTACTCGCTAAAGCATTGAACGCTGCAACGAGCAATATTTGCTGGGATCATTTCTGTACAGTGTCCCAGCGACTACCATTACGGATGTGCCCCCAGCGTGGGATAATCTCCTGTTCTAACTGATAAATTAGAGCGAGGATGAGATTAAGATTATATCGCGTGACTTCATTATGGTGAGTGATGCAAGGCGATGCTGATTCGATCAAATTGAAGTTTTGATATTTCTCAAGCAACTCCAGGTGAGGCAGAATCTCCTGTTCACGCTGATAATCAGCGAGAGCAGTAAATAGGTAAATATTCTTGTCCGTTTGGCGATCGCGTCGAATAGCGTTCGGCAAAAGCTTATTTAATAGCGAGATGGCTGCGGGCGTTGTCGAACCCATCATTGCGTCACCCACATTCGGCCACATTGTGGCTGCATAATCCCCGAGATAAAACTGTGGTACGGCAGTAATGATATTTTTAATATTATGCCGAACCCCGAAATAGAGCGCCGCGCTGCCACCTTTTGAGGCGCCAAGTATGGAAACGTTTGAGGGTGTTGTCAGCTCAATTACCGAGCGAATAAGCTGGCTTACCCCATGTTCAATTTCAAAATTCATATTGTTGCACAGATAGTAAGCGGGCAAGCCGTTGAAATCATCCTTGATCCACAACACCGCTGATTGAGTATGCTGTAAAAGGGTGAAATCGTAGATGGTGGGATTAGGAAGGTTAAACCCTGACATCACTATCAATAAATGCTGATTGTCTACTGAAGCCGGTTTATAGCGATAGTGGATATCGAGATGAGGGCGAAAATTAAAAATGTAGTCAGTCACGGTCAGCAGCTCAGAGAAGGAATTCGCCCAAGACAGGCGACCAATCTGGCTGATAATTAAGAATGGCGATAGATGGAATAACGACGTGGCAGCATTCTGCCGCCACGAGAATATTCAGAGCGGTTTACGCGCGGCCAGCAAGAACATCATCGGACGATCGCGTTCTTCCGCCAGCGCGGGATTGAGTGCAACCATCTCTTCGCTCGGGCCCCATTCATCAAGATGTACGATCTCAAATCCTGCGCCAATTAACGCATTGATCCAGGTTGCCAGCTTGCGATGTTGCTTCTTCACGCCATCGGCAAACCAGTTGCTGATGCGTTCCCCTTCCTGCTGGTAATGATTAACTGGCCAGCTGCGCTGCTGCTGTTCATCCACAATCCACTGTTGTTGAGTAGGTGCGGTGTAAATCGGATGCTCACAGGAAAACACCAGCGCGCCGCCCGGCGTTAGCGCCTCAAACACGGTTGCGAAAAGTGCGTCAATGTTGCTGAGGTAGTGCAGCGCCAGCGAGCTATAGGCGAGATCATAGGATTCGCTGAGCTGTAGCGATTCTAAATCGGCGCGCTGATAGCGAATCCCGGTTCCCTGCGTCATGGTCGCGGCTTGCGCTAACATCTTCTCGGAAACGTCCAGACCCAGCACCTCACGCGCGCCTTGCTGCTGCGCGTAGCGGCAAAACCAGCCGTAACCGCAGCCGAGATCGAGAATACGTTTATCATGCAGGACGGGTAGTAGCGCACGCAGTGCGGGCCATTCTGGCGCGCCGTCTAATCCCTTAACGGAACGTGGCAAGGTGGCGTAACCGGCAAAAAAAGTGGGGTTGTCGTAAATATTCTGGCTCATACAGGCTCCTTTATATGATGCGCAAAGGAGTTTAGGCGTTTAGCGCGGAATGTAAAGTCGCGTAATTATCCCACAAATAACAGATGTACCAGACGAGCGAGTGATTCCAGCAGCAGCAAGCTACCGATGAAAATAACGATTAATACACCAATGAATTGCTTCCGTCCGCTCATGCTGTTCCCTCCGCTGGCTAACGTTGCCGGACTATACTTTAAGCCGGGCTCACTAAACTTCCAGTCAACCGGGGAAGATTACATGCTTTACCAAAAGGTGAACGCGCAAATGTGGCGAAATATTTGGGTGGTTGGCGATCTGCACGGTTGCCGCGCCCAACTCGATGCGCAACTGCTCAAGCGGGATTTCGATAAGCAGCAGGATCTACTGCTGTCTGTGGGCGATTTAATCGATCGTGGCCCGGACAGCCCCGGCTGCTTAGCGCTGATGCAGGAGCCCTGGTTTCGCTGCGTGCGCGGCAATCATGAGCAGATGGCGCTCGCTGCGCTGGATGGGCGCGACCAAACCTTGTGGATGATGAACGGCGGCGAGTGGTTCTGGCAACTCAAAGGCGCAGCGTTGATTGCTGCGCGCCATGCGTTGAAGCGCTGTGCTGAGTTACCGTTGATCCTGCATCTGGATTTCGGCGATCGCGTGGTGGTGATTGCCCACGCCGATTATCCCGCCAGTCATTATGCGTTAGGGAAAGAGGTTGACTGGCAGCAAGTGGTGTGGAGTCGCGATCGACTGGGACGCCATCAACGCGGCAGTTCAGCCCGCATCGATGGCGCCAGTGATTTCTACTTCGGCCACACGCCGCTAGAACAACCGCTCAATGTGGCGAATCAGCATTATATCGATACCGGCGCGGTCTTCGGCAATCGCCTCACCCTGGTGCAGTTGCAGTAACGCTTAGCGGAACAGACGTCCGTCGCGCACCAGTTCACGCGGATAACTGTTTTTAATCCGATTACCCACTTTCTTCGCCAATCCCAGCGACTGCTGCTGGTAAGTGACGATCACCTCATCCCGGCTGGGCAACGTGTCCGGATGAATATCCTGACCGCGATACCAGGTTTCCGCTTCTGCATCGGTGAGTTCGAAATCCAGCGCGCTGCCTGGCTGCGTCAACGCCACGACCGCTTCATGCTGCCAGCGATAGCCTTTCGGGAAGGTTTCGGCCAACTTGAGGCCGATGCGCGAGAAGCGCACTTTACCCAGCCAACTCTCTAGCGCCGCGGGGAACAGCCACAGCTCTTTATCGCGCTGCCACAGCGTGTGATTTTCATCCCAACGCAAGCCGACTATGGCCGCAGCCTGTTGCACTTCGGCGCTCAGCTTGCGGCTGGCTGGTGAGAAGGGCAGTTTGCCGACTTTGTAGGTTGGCTTTGGCAGCGCGGGAATGCTGGCGGTTTTACGCAGACGCGCGACGAAAAAACCTTCACTATCGAAAATCTGCGGGAATACGTGCAGGAAACCTTCGGCGGTTAACGCCTGATCGGCTCCGTCGAATAAACCGTTCAGCGGCACGATTTCAACCGCGTCGGGATAACGCTGCTGCAACCAATGAATCACCTGCTGATTCTCGATTTGATTCAATGTGCAGGTAGAGTAAATCAGCGTGCCGCCTGGCTGTAAGGCATGGAAAGCGCTGTCGAGCAGATCACGTTGGGTTCCCGCAATCGCTTCGGTGCTGGCCAGCGTCCAGTTACGCAACGCATCAGCATCTTTGCGCACCACGCCTTCGCCAGAGCAGGGCGCATCGAGCAGAATGGCATCGAAACGCTCCGGCAGCGCGGCGCCAAATACACGACCATCAAAATGGGTCAGCGCAACATTGCTGACGCCACAGCGGCTGATGTTAGCGTGCAGCACTTTGACACGGCTGGCCGAGTATTCGTTCGCCAGAATGGCGCCTTCATTGCGCATCAGCGCGGCCATCTGGGTGGTTTTAGAACCGGGCGCGGCAGCCACATCCATAACCTGACGTGCATCGGGTGCGGCGTCAAAAAGCGCGGTAACCGGCAGCATCGAGCTGGCTTCCTGAATGTAGAACAGTCCGCTCAAATGCTCCGCCACGCTACCGAGCGGTAGCGATTCATCGTCACGCTCGATCCAGAACCCTTCGGCGCACCACGGAATGGGCGATAAGCGCCAGCCATAATCGGCGGTTCGGGCGAGGAAATCATCCACGCTAATTTTTAAGGTGTTGACACGTAAGCTGCGACGCAGCGGTTGCTGGCTAATGGCGATAAAGCGTTGCAGTTCGGCGTCGTCAGCAAGGCTGGCGCGCATCAGCGCGAGGAAATCTTCGGGAAAGCGATCGGACACGGGCATCTACCGGGAAACAAAATGAGCGCGAAGTGTAACACGCGAAAAAGAATCGGGCAGCCAGGCTGCCCGATTTGCTTAAGGTTGATGAGGGTCCGGAATCGCCGTGCCCCAGTCGCGCCACGCTTTCGGCGCTTCATCCTGTAGCAGGAAGTGTTTGTTGGCGCCAGCCTGCGGTGCTAACGGCACCGTCGGCGGCGTGGCAAACTGTACGCCGCCGCGAATGAACTGCTGGAAGGTGCCGGTTTTCAACACGCCGCCGATCAGACCGAAATCGAAGTTATAGCCGGAAGCCAGCCAGAACACCGAGTTGTTGCGCACCAGATGTTGATACTTCTTGCTGATACGCAGCGCGATCTGCACGCGATCCGCCATATTACCCAGCGACGTTCCGGTGACGGTGCCCACTTCGACGCCACGGAACAGCACTGGCGTACCGACCGACAGCGATCCCGCGTCAGCGGCATCGACATAAATCGTCAGGCCGTTCAGGTAGCGTGAATCGGTGATGGTGCTTTCCTGCAGTTCAAAGGTGCGCGCCGGCGAACCTTTGCCCGGATCGACGTTGAGATAAGGCTGTAGCAGCGTTTCGATATGGTTAACCCCCGCCGCAGAAATCTCCGGCGACACCACCGAGAAGCGGCTGCCGATGCGCGCGAAGTCCTGCACGTATTCCGGATAAAGCACCGCTTTGGCGACAACCTGATTGTTATCAGAACTCAGCGCCAGTGATTCAACCTGACCAATATTGATGCCGAGATAGCGAATCGGCATGCCCGCCGCCAGTTTGCTGGCATCGAAGGTGTGCAGCGTAATCTGGCTGCCAACTGCACGCGCCGCGGTTTCTGACGAGTAGAGCACGCGTTTCACGCCTTTCGCCGCCTGCGCGCCGGTGAGATTATCGAAACTGATCGCGCCTTTGAGCGCGCGGTTGAGCGGGGACGCTTGCACGGTCAAACCGCTGCCGTTGAGCTGAACTTTGGCGCCGCCTTCGGCCCAGAACACACTCTCGCTGGTCAGCAACTTGCGATACTGCGGCTGGATATGAATCGAGATTTCAAACGCATCCGCGCGCGGCACTACATCCACCACTTCACCGACCTGGAATTTGCGGTACAGCAGCACTGAACCGGCCTGTACATCCGGCAAGCTTTTGGCGGTAAGTTTCAGCGTGGTTGGCGGCTGTTCACCCACGATGCCTTCTTCGGCACGTTCCGCATCCGCATATAAAGGATAACGACTGGAAGGATTGCCTTTCGCGCCAGGAATCAGGCGAATGCCGCCATCTACCCACTCGCGCGCGCTGGCGCCCAGCACTTTCATCCCGTCAAGTCCAAACTTCACATCAAGGCGGCTATTCACCACAAACTTGCTGTCAGCATGCACCAGATTACGGTGCTCCGGATTGATGGCCGCGACAAAGCTGATGCCATTTTCGTCCAGCGTGCGTGAAATCACCTGACCGATTTTCATGCCATACAACATCACCGGCTGGCCGGCATCGATACCGTAGGTTTCCGGCGCGCTGAGTTTTACCGTCAGCACGTCAGGTTTCTGCAGCAATGTTTCGCTGGCTGGTAACACGGTGAAGTGATCCTGCGGCTCGCCTTCGCCTGGCACCAGTTCAAAGGTATTGCCGGTTAACAGGCTGCTGAGATTGGTGTCGGTCAGGCTGATCTTCGGCGTGCGCATTTCAATGCGCGTCCCGCTGCGCATCAAACCGGTTACTGAAGGATCAACCGTCAGCTCGCCGGTGACTTTGCCGCCATCCAGCAGGTTGAGTTTGGTTAAGGTGCCGACTTCCAGTCCCTGATACATCAGCGGTGTGCTATCGGCTTTCAGGTTATCGCCGCTCGGCAGGTTCAGTTTCACTTGCACGCCGCGCTGACTGCGCGCCAAATCCGGATAGAGCTGGTAGTTGGCATCCACCTGAGCTTGCTCGCCGTCATTAGGTGAATCGAAGGCAATCGCGCCATTCACTAACGCGGCCAGGCTTTCCAGCTTCACTTTGGCACCGCTCAGGCTGACATCCGCATCAACGCCGGAAACATTCCAGAAGCGGCTCTGCTTTTTCACCAGATTAATAAAGCGGCGCTCAATCAGCACATCAATGGTAACGCCGTCGGTGCTGTTGTTGAGGCTGTAATCGTAAACGCGACCCACCGGAATTTTGCGGTAATAAACCAGCGAACCGGTGTTGAGCGAGCCGAGGTCGGGCGCGCGCAGGTGGATAAGCAGTTCGCCGGTATTAACGCGATACTTCGGTTGGGTATCGAGTGCGGTGAAGTGATCGCTCTCTTTACCTTTACCCGGCATCATGCCGATGTAGTTACCGCCGACCAGCGCATCAAGCCCGGAGACGCCCGCCAATGACGCTTTCGGCGTCACCAGCCAGAACTGAGTGTCTTCACGCAGTGCATCGCGCATGTCGCTTTTGATGCTGGCTTTAATCTGGATGCTGCGATAGTCATCACTCAGCACAATGCCTTGCACCGTACCCACTTCCACGCCCTGATAACGAATCGGCGTACGGCCTGGCACAATCCCGTCGGCAGTCTGGAAGTTAATGGTGATCGTCGTACCGCGCTCCTGATAATTGGTCCACAGCAGCCAGCCGGCAATCAGCAGGGCGATAATGGGCAATAACCAGAACGGCGAAATCTTGCGCTTGTTGCGCAGATTAGCGCTAGTCGGTGTAGTCGGCGTTTCCTGTTGCATGTGCATCCCAGATCAGGCGGCTATCAAGCCACTCTACAGCCATAATGGTCAGAACAACGGCGGCGCCAAAATAGAAGGCGGCCGGTCCCATGGTAAAAGCCAGCAGCTGATCACGATTGACCAGCGACATGGTTACAGCAATGACGAACAGATCCAGCATCGACCAGCGGCCCACCCAGGTGACGGCGCGCAGCAGGCGAATGCGGGTTTTTAAGCCCTGTTCGCATTTAAAGTGAATGCTGAGTAACAGAGTCAACATCACTAACACTTTGGTAAAGGGCACCAGAATGCTGGCGATAAACACCACCGCGGCCACCGGTATATTGCCCGATGCCAATCCCAGAATGCCGGAGAAGATGGTGTCTTCACGGCGGGCGCCATTAACGTAGACCACCGAAATCGGCAGCAAATTGGCGGGGATCAGCAGCACAATCGAGGCGATGAGCGCTGCCCAGGATTTCTGCAAACTGTGGCGTCGGCGGTAGTCAAGCGGCGTGTGGCAACGCGTGCAGCGCCCACGCTCATCGGCTACACCGGTTTGATGGCAATTCAGGCACACTTGCCACTCTTCAGGCGGGGAGGTGGGCATCGCTTGGGGATAATAGTGTTCCCACAGTTGCTCGACGTTCAGGTGGATCAGCGTCAGCAGGCTCAGCACCGTCAGCGCAATATAGGCCACTAAACCGTAGCCCACTTCCAGTGAGGCGTAATCCTGCACTTTGATCGATGCCACCGCCACGCCGACCAGATAGATATCCAGCATCACCCACTCTTTGAGCTTGTCCATCATCAGCAGGACCGGGCGCAGGTTCATCCCGAGCGCGTTACCCACCCACAGATAGAGAATGCCGATCACCAGCGTGACCGGCGCGCCAATGGTGCAAAACGCCACCATTGAAGCGGTGAGGATGTTGCCTTGCTGCGTCATTTGAATCACGCCCTCCAGCAGGCTGGCGTTAATACGCATGCCAAGCAGGCGAATATCGACCAACGGCAAGCTAAAGGCGAACGGCATCAGCACGATCATTACCACCGCCATGGCGGTGAGTCGCGTCATCGACCAGTCACGACCGCTCTGAATTTGTGCATGACAGCGAGGGCAATAGGCTGTCTGATGCGATTTCACATCCGGTAAGGAAAAAAGGGTATCGCATTGCGGACAACGCTGATAACGTGCGTGGGGCAACGTCTGGCTGATAGCGTGAATTTTCATAGGTGACGCAAGTGCCCATCGTTCGTTACGTTTACCGGCATGCTGAGTAGCGCAAATTTGCCTGCAATATTCGGTGGTAGCAGAATACGCTTATCCACCGACTGCTAAGGGTATAGTAACTAACAGAATGATTCACCTTATGCGCCTGGATAATTAGTGCTTATTTTAACAACTGAGTGACATCAAGGTCACCACAGTGACGAGTTATGGTTGAACAATGAACAAAAAAGCTTTTTACGAGGATTTGAATCGCGATGTCCGCGCCCTGTTGGCGGGTGAAACCTCGTTCCTGGCCGCGCTCGGCAATTGCAGTGCGCTGCTTTTTGAACGCCTGGAAGGCGTGAACTGGGCTGGATTCTATTTACTGACGGAACCGAACACGCTGGTGCTGGGCCCGTTCCAGGGCAAAATTGCCTGCGTACGTATTCCGGTTGGCAAAGGCGTGTGCGGAACCGCGGTAGCTGAGGACAAAGTGCAATTGGTGGAAGACGTGCACGCGTTCCCTGGTCATATCGCCTGTGACGCCGCCAGTAATGCCGAAATCGTGATTCCTCTGAAAGTAAATGGCACCCTCGTGGGTGTTTTAGACATTGATAGTACGGTTTATTCTCGCTTCGATAGCGAGGATGAAGCGGGGCTGGTGGCCCTTACCGACGGGCTTTGTGAAGTGCTGGCGGGCAGCGACATCGTAAAATTTATTCAGCTGACGCACAGCTAATCGACTGGATCACATAGCATTTGGCGATGTTGTCATTATAATGTCGCCTGTTCATGCCTGCTCTGGTCGGCAAATCCGTTGTAATCAGGAAATTTCATGGAAAATCAACCTAAGTTGAATAGCAGTAAAGAAGTCATCGCCTTTTTGGCGGAACGTTTTCCGCAATGCTTTAGCGCCGAAGGCGAGGCGCGTCCGCTCAAAATCGGCATTTTTCAAGATCTGGTCGAGCGTGTTCAAGGCGAACTGAGCCTGAGCAAGACGCAACTGCGTTCTGCCTTACGTCTTTATACCTCTAGCTGGCGTTATCTTTATGGCATCAAAGCAGGTGCCATTCGTGTCGATCTCGATGGCAACGCCTGTGGCGTGCTGGATGAGCAACACGTAGAACATGCGCGCAAGCAACTGGAAGAAGCGAAAGCCCGCGTTCAGGCGCAGCGCGATCAGCAGAAAGCGAAGAAGCGTGAAGCCGGTGAAGAGGCCGCTGAACGTCGTCCGCGCAAGCCTGCTCCGCGTAAAGCTGCCGAAGGTGATGCCGCGCGTAAGCCACGTCCTCAGGCGCCGCGTGCGGCCGCGACTGAGCGTGCAGCCGCACCGCAGCCACCGCGGGCCAAACCTGTCACTGATACCTCAACGTTGCAGCCCGGCCAGAACATCAAAGTGACTGCAGGCAAAGGTGCAATGGACGCTACCATTCTTGAAATTACTAAAGATGGCGTTCGGGTTCAGCTCGCTTCCGGCATGGCTATGATTGTGCGCGCAGAACATTTGCAGTTCTGAAACGGAGGCTGACCCTGGCATGAACAACATTTTAAAGATCGGTATGATCGCGGGCCTGCTTTTAGCAGGCCCCACCTTTGGTGCAGATAATATTACCCGCGCCGACCAGATTCCCCAGCTACACGAAGAGCCACAGCATCCCACCGTCAGCGAACGCGTTACCTCGCGTTTCACCCGCTCTCACTATCGCCAGTTCGATTTGAATCAGGACTTTTCCGCGAAAATTTTTGATCGCTACCTGAATCTGCTCGACTACAGCCACAACGTGCTACTGGCATCGGATATCGCGCAATTCGCCGATAAGAAAACCACCGTCGGTGATGAGTTCCGCAGCGGTAAGCTGGATGTGTTTTACGATCTCTACAATCTGGCGCAGAAACGCCGCTTTGAGCGCTATCAATATGCGCTGAGCGTGCTGAACCGCCCAATGAATTTCACCGGCAATGACACCATTGACATTGACCGGGCAAAATCGCCATGGCCAAAGAGCGTTGATGAGCTCAACGCGCTGTGGGATGCCAAAGTTAAATATGACGAACTGAGCCTGAAACTGGCCGGTAAAGATGAGAAAGAGATCCGCGAAACGCTGACTAAGCGTTACAACTTTGCCATTCGTCGTCTGGCGCAAAGCAACAGCGAAGATGTGTTCCAGCTGGCGATGACCGCATTCGCGCATGAAATCGATCCGCATACCAACTATCTTTCGCCGCGCAACACTGAGCAGTTCAACACCGAAATGAGCCTGTCGCTGGAAGGTATCGGCGCCGTGCTGCAGATGGATGACGATTACACGGTGATCAACTCGATGGTCGCCGGCGGTCCGGCGGCGAAGAGTAAAGCTATCAGCGTCGGCGACCGCATTGTCGGTGTCGCTCAGCCGGGCAAGCCGATGGAAGATGTGATTGGCTGGCGTCTGGATGATGTGGTTTCAAAAATCAAAGGACCGAAAGGCAGCAAAGTACGCCTGGAAATCCTGCCAGCGGGCAAGGGCACCAAAACCCGCACCGTAACGCTGACGCGTGAAAAAATTCGTCTGGAAGATCGCGCCGTAAAAGGCACCGTGCATAACGTCGGCAAACAGAAAGTCGGCGTGCTCGACATTCCTGGCTTCTACGTTGGTCTAACTGACGATGTGAAAGTGCAGCTGCAGAAACTGCAGAAGCAGAACGTCGACAGCGTGGTGATCGATCTGCGTACCAACGGTGGTGGCGCTTTGACCGAAGCCGTTTCACTCTCTGGCCTGTTTATTCCAAGCGGTCCGGTGGTGCAGGTACGTGATAACAATGGCCGCGTGCGTGAAGACAGCGATAACGACGGCATTGTGTACTACAAAGGTCCGCTGGTGGTGCTGGTCGATCGCTTCAGTGCTTCGGCTTCAGAGATCTTCGCTGCCGCGATGCAGGATTACGGCCGTGCGCTGATTGTCGGTGAGCCGACCTTCGGTAAAGGCACCGTGCAGCAGTATCGTTCGCTGAACCGTATCTACGATCAGATGCTGCGTCCGGAGTGGCCAGCGCTGGGTTCTGTACAGTACACCATTCAGAAGTTCTACCGCATTAACGGTGGCAGCACCCAGCGTAAAGGCGTAACGCCCGATCTGCTGATGCCAACCGGCGTGGAAGCGGCAGAAACCGGCGAGAAGTTCGAGGACAACGCGTTGCCTTGGGACAGCGTGAATGCGGCAAGCTACACCAAAACCGGCGATATCGCGCCATTGGTACCGCAGCTGACCAAAGAGCACGCCGATCGCATCGCTAAAGATCGCGAGTTCCAGTACATCATGAAAGATATTGCGCGTTTCGATGCGATGAAAAACAAGCGTAATATCGTGTCGCTCAATCTTGCTCAGCGTGAGAAAGAGAACCGCGAAGATGATACACTGCGCCTGGAACGTATCAACGCACGCTATCAGGCGGAAGGCAAAGCGCCGCTGAAGAGCATTGAAGATCTGCCGAAAGACTATAAAGAGCCAGATCCGTATCTGGATGAAACGGTGAAAATCGCTAACGACATGGCGCAGCTGGAGAAATCTCAGCCTGCAGCCGAAAGCGCGAAATAACCGTTTGGCCTGTGAAACAGCACCGCTTAGGCGGTGCTTTTTTTTAAGCTAAAATCGTTATTAAGCGCTGCTGATGCACTGAATTGCGCACTTCACTGGCTAATGTAAAGTTATGTCTTTTTAGGCACTTAAAGATTAAGGTTGCTTGAAATGCGCGGCGATGACCATAGGATAGATATCCGCGCATAAGCGCGTGCACAACTGAGGAAGATTAACGTTTATGATGCGTATTGCTCTTTTCCTGCTCACCAACCTGGCGGTGATGTTGGTATTCGGACTGATTTTGAGTCTGACAGGAATCCAGTCAAGCAGTGTTATGGGTCTGATGATTATGGCAGGTCTGTTTGGCTTTGGCGGTGCGTTTGTTTCACTGCTGATGTCCAAATGGATGGCGTTACGATCCGTTGGCGGTGAGGTCATTGAACAACCGCGTAATGAGACGGAACGCTGGCTGATGGAAACCGTCGGCCGCCAGGCACAACAGGCTGGCATTGCGATGCCGCAGGTGGCGATTTATCACGCGCCGGACATTAACGCCTTTGCGACAGGCGCACGCCGTGACGCGTCGCTGGTCGCTGTTTCCACCGGCCTGTTGCAAAACATGAGCCGTGATGAAGCTGAAGCGGTGCTGGCGCACGAAATCGCCCATATCGCCAACGGTGACATGATCACCATGACGCTGATTCAGGGTGTGGTGAACACCTTTGTCATCTTTATCTCGCGTATTCTGGCGCAGATCGCATCCGGCTTCCTGTCGGGTAACCGCGACGGTGAAGAGAGCAGCAACGGAAACCCGATGGTGTATTTCGCAGTCTCTATGGTGCTGGAACTGCTGTTCGGTTTCCTTGCCAGCATCATTACCATGTGGTTCTCACGTCACCGTGAATTCCACGCCGATGCGGGTTCTGCCAAACTGGTTGGACGCGAGAAGATGATTGCCGCACTGCAGCGTCTGAAAACCAGCTACGAGCCGCAGGAGCCAAGCAGCATGATGGCGTTCTGTATCAACGGTAAAAACAAATCGTTGAGCGAGCTGTTCATGTCGCATCCGCCGCTCGATAAACGTATCGAAGCGCTGCGTAGCGGTGAATATCTGAAGTAGTCGGTGATTGACAGAAAAAAGGGCGCCAGATGGCGCCCTTGCTGTTTCTAGGATTCGGCAGCCTGCCGTGACTGCGTCATGCGTGCCAGGCTTACCACAGCGGCGACGCTGGCAAAGCTGCCCGCTAACAGCAGAGACGCGTGTGTGCCGCTGTCGTTGAACAGATTAAACATCAGCGCCACCAGCGCCGCGCCGCTGCTTTGTCCCACCAGACGCGCGGTGCCCAGCATTCCGCTGGCGCCACCGCTGCGATTACGTGGTGCTGCGGTGATGATGGTGTGATTGTTGGGCGACTGGAACAGGCCAAAACCGGCACCGCACAGCATCATGCGCCAGATGATATCCACGTCAGTTGGCTGATTCGGCAATAGCGCCAGCAGGAACAGACCGGCGGCGAACATCGCTAATCCCAATCCACCCAGTAATCCGGCATGGAACTTCTCGATCAGGCGACCCGCAATCGGTGCCATCACCATGGTTGCCAGCGGCCACGGCGTGAGCAGCAAACCGGTTGCCACTTCATCCCGGCCCAGCACGTTTTGCAGGAAGAACGGCAACGCCACCATCGCCAGCATCTGCGCGCAGAACGAGCAAATTGAGGTGCCAATCGACAGCGAAAAGATCGGAATGCGCAGCAAATCCACCGGCAGCAACGGCACTGGCATCGCCAACTGGCGACGGACAAACACGATGCCAACCAATACCAATGCCACCAGTTCGGCCACAATCAGCCAGCCGTTTTGTCCCTGCGAGAAACCGCTCAGTGCAGATATGAGCAGGCCAAAGAACAGCGCATTCATCACGGCGCTTGGCACGTCGAATTTCTGTTGTTTGGCTTTCTGGGTGTTATCCGGCAGGAAACGCAACGCCAGCCACAGCGCAACGATGCCGAGTGGAATGTTGATCAGAAACAGCCATTTCCAGCTGGCAACAGACAGGATCGCCGCCGCTACGGTTGGACCGGCCGCGCTGGAGACCGCAACAATCAGCGAATTGATCGCCATACCGCGCCCGAGGAAGCGCTGCGGATAGATGATGCGGATCAGCGCCGTGTTCACGCTCATCAACGCGGCACCACCAAAGCCTTGCAGCACACGCGCCACGGTCAGCGTATTCAACGATGAGGAGAGGGCGCAAAACAGGGAGGTAGCGATAAACAGCGCGAGTCCAACCTGATAGACGCGGCGGTAGCCGAGCATATCGCCGAGAAACGACAGCGACAGCAGCGAAATAACGATGGCGATTTGGTAGGCGTTAACAATCCAGATCGATTCGGCTGGGCTGGCATTCAATTCACGCGCAATGGTTGGTAAGGCCACGTTGGCGATAGCTCCATCCAGCACCGCCATCATAATACCGAGCGCAATGGTGATGATCGCGCCATAGCGCTGTGGAAGGGGTAATCCATCCTGTGCAACAGTAGAAGGCATAAGTAAAGTAAGTAAAGAGAGTGAATATCATCATGCTAATCAATTCGCTGCTGAAAAGCACCGTATTCATTTACATAAAATTACGTGTGAATGTGTCACTTAGCGTCAGTCGTTGCCGCCATCAGGCTGAAACGCATATACTGGCGTTTCTGTTCCGTTTTTTTTGAAACACTGTCAAAAAAGGATACGCGCCATGGCGAGCAGCGATAATGATAAACAGCCAGACTCGGTTTCATCAGTGATGAAAGTGTTTGGCATTCTGCAGGCGCTGGGCGAAGAGCGCGATCACGGTATCACCGAATTGTCCCAGCGTGTGATGATGTCGAAAAGCACCGTCTATCGCTTTCTACAGACCATGAAATCGCTCGGCTATGTGGCGCAGGAAGGGGAAAGTGAGAAATACTCGCTGACGCTCAAGCTGTTCGAACTCGGCGCCAAAGCGTTGCAGAACGTCGATCTGATTCGTAGCGCCGATATTGAGATGCGTGAGCTGTCGCGTCTGACTAAAGAAACCATTCACCTCGGCGCGCTGGAAGAAGACAGCATCGTCTACATCCATAAAATCGATTCTCTTTATAACCTGCGTATGTATTCGCGCATCGGCCGCCGCAATCCACTGCACACCACCGCGATTGGTAAAGTGCTGCTGGCATGGCGCGATCGCGCTGAAGTGCAGGAGATCCTGAGCGAAGTGGAATTCCGCCGCAGTACCGCGAAAACCATTGTTACTGCAGAAGCGTTGCTAGCGGTGTTGGATCAGGTAAAAGTACAGGGATTTGGCGAAGATAATGAAGAGCAGGAAGAGGGCTTACGTTGCATCGCGGTGCCGGTATTTGACCGTTTTGGCGTGGTGATTGCGGGGCTAAGCATCTCGTTCCCCACCATTCGTTTTTCCGAAGAAGCCAAAAATGAGTATGTGGCGATGCTGCACCGTGCGGCGCGCAATCTGTCCGAACAAATGGGCTACCACGACTATCCTTTCTGAAATGAAAAACGGGCTGGCAACAGCCCGTTTCAATGCTTAATTGTCGACCACTTCGCCACTTTTCTTCAGCAGTGGACAATCCGTTACGCCGACGATACCGCTGTCTGTGTGCAGATACTGTGCCGTAATCATTCCGCGTGCGGTCAGATAGCTGCATTGCAGCCCCAATCCCGCCGCATTCTTATTGCTGCCGGTGAGTACGCCATAGCCGGTTAGCAGCATCGCTAACCAAATTAATGCCACCAGCATAATCGTCCGAATAAGTAGTTTCATCTTTTCTCCTTGTGATACACAACGCAGCGCGTCCAACGTTGCTGCGAATCTACTGTAGCAGCATGCCGCGCTTTAGCCATCGAATCGATCAGAGATAACTGAAAGAGAGGAGATGCGGGATAATCTGCTTTCCGTCGCTACCCATTATCTTTTGCGTCGGCAACGAGTAGAATCAGCGGCGGAGTAGATGTTTGATTTTTGACTACAGAGGCAGTTATGAACGAATTAGCCGCAAACACCAGCCCGCTGTTTAACTATGGCGTTCTGGCCATCATCATTCTTGTGGCCTTTATTGTCTGGTTCTTTGTTAACCGGGCTAGCGTGCGCGCCAGTGAGCAGATCCGTTTGCTGGAAGCCGTTATCGAAGAGCAAAAGAAACAGAATGCGCTCCTGCGTCGTCTGGTTGACGCACAGCCATCCACAGCAAAAGTACCCGCAGATGAAGACGAGGATGAAAAACGCGATTTTATTCGGATGATCCCGGAACGTTAAGCCGTAGGAAGGGGTGAAATGATCGCCGTTATGGCAACCGCTGCGCACTAAAATGGTGCGTGGCGGGATAATGGCTTCTAGTAAATTCCCTTTTAAGCCAGGTATGAATAGCAACCATCCCTGCCCGAATGAATATCAACTAAGATTTATCCTAATGAGTTTTTGTTAAATCAACCTCTTGAATGTTTTTTTAACATTTAATTGTTGGGTAGATAGTTAAAATTGAGATAAATGCCACGTAATGTTAATGCGTTTATATGGGGCGCATATTATTGGCTTCTCCTGATTTTGGTGCAAATCAATTACGAACTTATACCCGATAAAATTATTTGTACAAGATTTGAACAGCACGCAGTTGTTGTGTAGCGAGCGAACTTTTCAGTGGAATATTTTATTGATGCCATATTAGTGCAATATTTTTGTCGTAGTGTTAACCCCTTAAATTTGTACCGATTTAGACATTACCGCTGCGCTTGACTAAGCGGCGATTTAGCGCTAACTATACTGACTGATAACCCTTTTTCGCGCACCTTGCGCGTTGGGTGTCAATATGTTGATTGATGAAGTGCCGCGTTAATTAACTAATTATGTGCGTCACGTCGATCACCGTTTAAAAATGGCTTGCCATTAATTTACGGATATGTGATAACAAATCGTAGGTCAAACGAGGTACAGTTCTGTTTATGTATGGCATCTTCAGTAAAGAAGTTACGAGTAAAGACGTTGACGTTGAATACCGCTTCCTTGCCGAACCTTAAATTAGTGCCTCATTCAGTAATGTCTCTGGTTTATCTGTAAGTCTGCCTGCGGGCAATATAATCATTGAAAGGAAATTTGCGAAATGGCAAAGATTAAAGGTCAGGTTAAGTGGTTCAACGAGTCTAAAGGTTTTGGTTTTATTACTCCTGCTGATGGTAGCAAAGATGTGTTCGTACACTTCTCTGCAATCCAGGGCAATGGTTTTAAAACTCTGGCTGAAGGCCAAAGCGTTGAGTTCGAAATCCAGGATGGCCAGAAAGGTCCTGCTGCGGTCAACGTTACCCCAATCTGATTTCGCCCTCAGGCTCGGTGCCATGCACCACTGAAACGAATCCTAAAGCCCCGTTCACTGAACGGGGCTTTTTCTTTTATTCTTTCTGTAGCCAGATGATCAGGGTAAACTGCGCCGCGAATTGCTAACCCGGAGTTATCTATGTCTTTGATTTGCCCACTTTGTCATCAGCCTTTATTGCAGCAGGCCAATAGCTTCCGCTGTGATGCAGGTCATCAGTTTGATCAGGCGAAAGAAGGGTACGTCAATTTACTGCCGGTGCAGCACAAAGGTTCGCGCGAACCGGGTGATAGCGCCGAGATGCTGCAGGCACGACGCGCCTTTCTCGATGCCGGACACTATCAGCCGTTGCAAGAGGGTGTCGCCGGGATCCTCGCGCAGCATCTGAGTGAGCAAGGTGCGCAGCTGTTAGATATCGGATGTGGAGAAGGTTATTACACTGCGGCGATGGCCGATGCGTTACCGCAGGCGCAACTCTTTGGGCTGGATGTAGCGAAAGCGGCGATTCGCATGGCAGCAAAACGTTATCGCGAGGTGAAATTTTGCGTGGCGTCCAGCCAGCGTTTACCTTTTGCCGATGCTTCTCTGGATGGCGTGGTGCGCATCTATGCGCCCTGCAATGAAGATGAGCTGAGCCGCGTAATTAAAGCAGGTGGCTACCTGCTAACGGTGACGCCGGGACCGCATCACTTGCAGCAATTCAAGGCGCTGATTTATCGCGAAGTGCAGCTGCACGCGGCGGAAGAGAAGGTGTATGCCGGCTTTAAGCAGGTCGATCAACAAAACCTGACTTACAGCATGACGTTGAGCGGAAGTGAGGCGGTGAGCTTATTGCAGATGACGCCATTTGCCTGGCGCGCGCGCGAAGAAGTGTGGCAGAACCTGGCGGCATCCAGCGAGTTTAACTGTGATGCCGACTTCATGCTGACGTTATGGCAGCGCGATTAACGCGCTTCAACCAGCGTATTGTAGATTCGTTCCAGGTCATCAAGCTGTTTGACGGCAATCAGCAGGCGGCGCTGCTCCAGCTGCATCACCAGAATGCCGTCTTCAGACAGATTCATACTCTGAATGCGACCGTAGTCGATCCACACGCTGCCAAAAAACAGTCCATTTTCCTTCATCAACAGCTTCGGGCTGCGCACCCAGAATAGCCAAATCGCCATAAAGCACAGCACCATCAACAAATTGGTGGTGAGTTGTGTGCCATGTTTATCAATGTTGTTCCACAGCAGAATCAGCAGCAGCACCACAAAAATGGCGCTATCGATTTTATGGCGACGGCGCAGTGCGACGCGCAGTTTGGTAGGGCCATTGCGGCGCGGCAGAATCGCTTCATCATAGATGGCGAACAGAATGAAGCCTGCAATCAACAGGGCGATCAGGGCGTCAGTCAGTGACATTAGGTGTTCTTCCTCAATCGAAATTACCTCAACGTGGGCGCTCAGGTAATGCCGCTCGAAAATAGCCGGGAGCAGGACTCCCGGCGGGATGATTACAGACCGAGCAGGCCGATCCAGTAACCGAAGATACCGAGGGCGAAGAAGCCGACGATAATCCACAACGCATTCACCTTACGACGCAACAGCCACATACAGCCAAAAGTCAGCAGTAGCGGAATCAGGCCTGGCATCAGCTGATCGAGGATCGATTGCACCGTAGTAACCGTGGTTTTACCAGTTTGGTCGGTGATGCGCGACACCACCAGCGGCACATTCACATGCGTCCACTTATTAACCAAGGCCCCCATGACAAAGAGGCCGAGAATCGACGCGCCCTCCGTCAGTTTCTGCAGGAAACCGCCGCCCATATCGCTGACGATATCCACGCCTTTACGGTAGCCATAAGCCACACCGTAATAACGCGTTAACAGACGCACAGCGTTAAACAGGATGAAGAACAGCAATGGACCCAGCAGGCTACCGCTCATCGCGATACCGGCACCCAGCGCAGCAAACACCGGACGCACGGTACCCCAGAAAATCGGGTCACCTACACCAGCCAGCGGACCCATCAGACCCACTTTGATGCCGTTAATCGCTGCATCATCAATTGGCGCACCGTTGGCACGCTGCTCTTCCATTGCCATGGTAACGCCCAGCACCGGCGCCGCTACGTAAGGATGGGTGTTGAAGAACTCGAGGTGACGTTTAATCGCCTGTTTACGTTCGTCGTTGTTTTCTGGATAGAGGCGACGAATCACCGGCACCATTGAGTAGCAAAAACCCAGCGCCTGCATACGTTCAAAGTTCCACGAACCCTGAAACAGGTTAGAGCGCAGGAACACACCGCGGACATCGCCGGGGGTGAGTTTCTTTGGAGTGTTAGTTGTATCAACCATGATTTCACCTGTTCCTAGTCGAGTTCGTTATCGAGGTCATTGTTTGCAGGACCGCTGGTTGCAGCACCTGCAACGCGGTTATATTTCGGTGCCAGCTGGATATACAGCACCGCCATCACCACGCCAATCACGCCAAGCGCAACCAGGTTAAAGTTGGTGAAGGCTGCAGTAACGAAGCCAAGGTAGAAGAACGGCATCAGGTAGCCCGCGCGCATCATGTTGATGACCATCGCGTAACCCACCACCACGATCATGCCGCCGGCGATGTTCAGGCCGTTGGTGACCACGTCTGGAATTGAGTTCAGCAGTTCCTGAACCACGTGAGTACCGACAGAAATCGCCACGATCAGTGCTGGGATGGCAATACGCATCGCCTGCAGTACCAGCGCGGATACGTGGATCCAGCTGATCGCCGTCAGGTTACCCTTCTCGGCTGCCTTATCGGCGGCGTGCTGGAAGGCCACGGTGATGGTACGCACGATGATGGTCAGAACCTGACCGGCCGCAGCCAGCGGAATCGCCAGCGCGATTCCGGCGCCCACGCTTTGACCACCGGCAATAACCAGAATGGTTGAGATAATCGAAGCCAGCGCCGCATCCGGTGCAACGGCCGCACCGATGTTCATCCAGCCCAGTGCAATCATCTCCAGCGTACCGCCGATGATGATACCGGTTTTCATATCACCGAGGACCGCACCAATTAAGGTACAAGCCACCAGCGGACGGTGGAACTGGAACTCATCAAGAATCGATCCCATCCCGGCAATACAGGCCACAATAAATATCAAAATGATTTGTAGCGTGGTTATCTCCATTGCATTTCTCCTCTGCAAGGTCTCTAAAATTCGCCCACGTATGCAGGCAAAGGGCGAACTACGGATTGACCTTGGCGATCAGGTCCATCATTTTCAGTCGCTGATCGCTGGACACTTTACGTACTTCCAGTTCGATACCGCGCTCATTAAGTTTGCGGAACGCCGTGATATCTTTTTCATCCACCGATACCGCGTTGTTCACCTGCGTTTTGCCCTGACGGAACGCCATGCCGCCAATATTGACCGACTTAATGTCCACGCCTTGCTCGACAATCCTCACCACATCGGTAGGATTGGTGAACAGCAGCATCACCTTGTCATTGCCATATTTCGGGTTGTTCCACACGCGAACCATCTTATCGATATCCACCACGTGCGCGGTAACGCCCGGCGGGGCCACCTGCGTCAGCAGCGTTTTGCGCACATGGTCGTTCGCCACTTCATCAGATACCACGATGATGCGGGTAACGTTGGTCTCTTTGGTCCAGCGCGTGGCCACTTGCCCGTGAATCAAGCGGTCATCAATACGCGCCAGGCCGATTTTCATGTGATCGCCTGCAGCCATTGGTTTTTGCGGCTGAGCAGGCGCTTTCGCTGCAACCGGAGCAGGCGCAGCTGCGGCTTGCGCTGGCGTTTCAGTTTTGAGGGCTTTAACGCCTTCACGACCGGCCTCTACCGCGATGTGAATCAGTTCTTCCAGCGATGGGTTGTCATCACGTCCCATCAAGGTTTCCACCAGCATCGGGATGTTGACGCCAGCGATGACATCATAGCCATCCTTATCCACCACAATGCGGCTGGCCGCATTAAATGGACTGCCACCCCAGGTATCGACCAGGAACAACACGCCCTTTGACGTGTCGAGATCGGCCAGCCGTGCCTGATACTTTTCGATTAGCGTTTCTGCATTTTCGCCGGGAACGAAATCAATCCATCCGACATTTTCCTGCTCACCCAACAGCATCTCTGCTGTTTTAAGCAACTGTTCTGCCGCCCAGCCATGTGTACCAATTACAATAGCAATGGTCACTTGCTACCTCCGTTCGCGTGAGAGATTCTCTGGCATTGCCGGGAATCATTGAAAATTACCGTTAGTGTTTCAGGTGGATCGTTAATGATGTGATAGAGAAAAAGCATCAATAAATAAAACGCAACAATCCGCTGCACAGCGATAAGGTCGCGATTTATTTTAGTGATCGAAAAAATAAATTATGTGATGTTTGTCAGCTATTTCGCGCGTAACGGCGCTAATGTGCACTTTTGTTCGATATTCCTGCGTTAACGTAGATATTTGTAAATGTAATAAATTTTTTTGACGTCGTTGATGTAACTGATACATTAGCGTTCTGTTTTTTATTCAGGAGTACCGGGCTTCAGCTCACCTTTATGGACCGTCACCGACGTCGCTCAACATGTTCTCAGCGCTTTAACGCGCCCGCTTCCACGCTCTTCAGCGTTATCACCGCCTGTAACGATCTCTCGTCTCGCCCTCTGGTGCAGACTCAATTTCGTGCGCCTTCACGTCCGGTAAGGAGTCATTGATGGAATTTCTCTTCGACCCCTCAATTTGGGCGGGTTTGCTCACGCTGATCGTGCTGGAAATTGTTCTCGGCATTGATAACCTGGTGTTTATCGCCATCCTCGCGGACAAATTGCCGCCGAAGCAGCGCGATAAAGCCCGTCTAATCGGATTGTCGCTCGCCCTGGTGATGCGTCTTGGCTTGCTGTCGCTGATCTCCTGGATCGTGACGCTGACGCGGCCCCTATTCAGCGTAGGCGATTTCAGCTTTTCCGGACGAGATTTAATTCTGTTGTTTGGTGGTTTGTTCCTGTTATTCAAGGGAACCATGGAACTGCATGAGCGGCTTGAGAACCGCGGGCTCGAACATCAGGGCAATAAGAGCTACGCCAGTTTCTGGGCGGTGGTGATTCAGATTGTGGTGCTGGATGCGGTGTTCTCACTCGACGCGGTGATTACCGCGGTCGGTATGGTAAACCATCTGCCGGTGATGATGACCGCCGTGGTGATCGCCATGGGCGTCATGCTGCTGGCCTCGAAACCGCTGACGCGTTTTGTGAATGAACACCCAACGGTGGTGGTGCTGTGTCTGAGCTTCCTGCTGATGATTGGTTTGTCGCTGGTGGCCGAAGGTTTTGGTTTCCACATTCCCAAAGGTTACCTGTACGCCGCGATCGGCTTCTCGATCATCATCGAGCTATTTAACCAGATTGCGCGCCGTAACTTTATTAAGCATCAGGAACATCGCCCGATGCGTGAACGCACCGCCGAAGCGATTCTGCGTTTGATGGGTGGACGCCAGCGTAAGCAAGCGACGACAACTGAAGAAACCTCATTGACCGAAGCGATGCCGCAGGAAGCGTTTAAGGACGAAGAGCGCTACATGATCAACGGCGTATTGACGTTATCGCAGCGTTCAATCCGTAGCATCATGACGCCGCGCGGTAACATTTCGTGGGTGGATGTTTCGCGTCCGCTGGATGAAATTCGTATTCAGCTGCTGGATACGCCACACAGTTTGTTCCCGGTATGTCGCGGTGAGCTGGATGAAATCATCGGCGTGGTGCGTGCCAAAGAGCTGCTGGTGGCGCTGGAACACGGCATGGATGTGGCGACCTTTGCGGCTAACACGCCGGCGATAGTGGTTCCGGAAACCCTGGACCCAATCAATCTGCTGGGCGTGCTGCGCCGTGCTAAAGGTAGCTTTGTAATTGTCACCAACGAATTTGGTGTGGTGCAGGGCTTAATCACGCCGCTGGACGTGCTGGAAGCGATTGCCGGTGAGTTCCCGGATGAAGACGAAACGCCAGATATCATTGCCGATGGTGACGGTTGGTTAGTGAAGGGCGGGACCGATTTACACTCGCTGCAACAGCTGCTGGATCATCACGAGTTGGTGAAAGCCGATGAACATCACGCCTCGCTAGCCGGTTTGTTGATTGCACAGAAAGGTCAGCTGCCGCTGCCGGGCGAAGTGATTGATTTGCCGCCGCTGCATTTCCAGGTGATTGAGGCGACGGATTACCGTATCGACCTGGTGCGCGTCACCAAAGATAAGCCATTCGATGACGAAGAACACGCCGAGTAAGTAATCGCACTGAAGTAAACAAAAACGGCCATCCCAAAAGGAGTGGCCGTTTTTTTATGCGCTAAGCTGCGCCTGATGCTGCTCCAGCCATTGCGGGAAATCTTCAATCGGCATCGGGCGCGCGTAGAGATAGCCTTGCAGATGGTCGACGCCGCGCTCACGCAGATAATGCGCCTGCTCGGCAGTTTCCACACCTTCCGCCACCAGCGAAATATTCAGGCGCTGCGCCAGCGAAATCACCATATCGGTGACGGTAGCGTTAATCGCATCGGTACCAATGGCGGCAGTGAAAATCTTATCGATTTTAAGCACGTCCGGTTTGAGGTCTTTCAGATAAGCCAGCGAACTGTGGCCGGTACCAAAATCATCAATCGCCAGACGCACGCCAATCTCATGCAGCTGCGACACCACCGATTGATCGATGATGGGCAGAGCATCACGCTCCGTCAGCTCAACCACCAGTTTTGGAATGGGATTGGCCGGCCACCAGATATTTTGCAGATCTTCCACAATGGCGCGATCGCGAAAATGGCTGGCAGCGACGTTAATCGCAATGTGGAATGACGGACATTGCGGCAGATTCGGCAGCTCATCCACCACTTTCGCCAGCACGAATCGGGTTAACGGCGCGATCAGATTTTGCCGTTCGGCCAGCGGAATAAACACGTCCGGCGCAATCCAGCCCTGACGCTGGTTATGCCAGCGCAGCAGCAGCTCCATGCCGTCACATTCGCCGCTTTTGGCGTTAATCAGCGGCTGGCAATAAACCATAAATTCGTTAGCGGTGATGCCATAACTGATCTGCCAGCTGAGGCTCATGCGATTGGCGGTCGCCAACCAGACGATGTAACCCATTAGCAGGCTTAGCATCAGCGCCAGCGGCAGCTGTGAAGGCAACGTGTTGAGCGCCAGCCGGGCGGGAGAAGGGCCATACAAGGTGATGCTGAACGGATAACGCAGCGACGCCTGATCGTAAGCCACTTCATCTTCAGAGGGTTCAGTTTGTTCAATCAGCGGATTACCGTATTCAAGGCTCTGACCACCCACGTTGAAGATGGCGCGCTCAACCCACGGCAACTGCGGCTCCAGCAGATAATTGGTCATCAATTCAATATTAATGACTTGCAACAGACCTTCGCGGTTATCCAGCGATTTTGGCGTCCACAGCAACAGTACCGGCGATCCTTTCAACAGATCACTGTCGGCGGCTAACATCATGCGCTGATTATTGATGGCTAATTCAGGATAGGTTTGGCTGAAGGAGAGATTTTGCGGGCCGAAAATGCTGGAGCAGTAGAGCGTGTCGTCCTGCACCAGCAGCACGGTGCGCACGGTTTGCAGCGCGGCAATTTTCTCAATCAGCGGATAGCGCACTTGTGCGCAAGGTACGCCAACCAGGCCGAGCGTGTTGTTGGCGGAAACGTCCAGCGGCGAGAACATACGATCAAAGCGTTCAATCGCGCGGGTAGCGAAATTCAGTGACTGCTGCTCAATGCGCGATTTCTCTTCGATATAACGAAAAGTCAGCGTCAGGACCAGAACCAGCGAGGCGATCACTAACGCGATAAGCAGTCGCTTACGGCGAAATTGACCCACAAATTGCTGGGGAATGAGCATCAGTAACCACCTTGCAAAACAAAGATTGAAGCCAAATTAACGTGTAGGTTATCGGCATTGAGGCGGCCAGGTTTAGCGCGGCTGAATAAAAAATACGGCACTAAAAAAAGCGCGGCCACTAAGGGCCGCGCTCGAAATCAATGTATCTGGTTTACTCAGTTGGAGGTAGCAACAGATGAATAAAAATATTCAACTGTTGTTTAAATCACCAGCGAAGCGTTAGTCGCACTGGACCTTAATCGCCAATCCGCCGCGTGAAGTTTCACGGTATTTGGCGTTCATGTCCTTACCGGTTTCGTACATGGTCTCAATCACTTTATCCAGCGACACGCGTGGTTCACTGGTGCGGCGCAGCGCCATGCGCGCGGAGTTAATGGCTTTTACGGAAGCGATGGCGTTACGCTCAATGCACGGCACCTGAACCTGGCCAGCGACCGGATCGCAGGTTAATCCCAGATTGTGTTCCATGCCGATTTCCGCCGCCACGCATACCTGTTCCGGGCTGCCGCCCAGCAGTTCCGCCAGACCAGCGGCCGCCATGGAACACGCCACGCCCACTTCGCCCTGACAGCCCACTTCGGCACCCGAAATAGAGGCGTTCATTTTATACAGCACGCCAATGGCACCAGAAGAGAGGAAGTAGCGGATAAAGATGTCCGGCGTAACGGGTTCGATAAAGTGATCGTAATAGGCCAGCACTGCAGGCACGATGCCGCAGGCGCCGTTTGTTGGCGCCGTCACTACACGACCGCCGGCCGCGTTCTCTTCATTCACTGCCAGCGCAAACATATTCACCCAGTCGATCACATCCATCGGATCTTTCGAGTGCTTTGAGGATGACACCAGCAGACGGCGCAGTGAAGCCGCACGACGAGGTACGCGCAACGGACCCGGCAGCACGCCTTCGGTATTCAGACCACGATCGATACAGGCCTGCATGGTTTGCCACACGTTGCCAAAATAGGCATAAATCTCGTCGCGAGTATGCAGCGCCAGTTCGTTTTTCATCACCAAACCGGACAGCGACAGCCCACTTTCGCGACAGTGGCTGAGCAGCTCTTTAGCAGAGTGGAAAGGCCACGGCACAGAAACTTCGTTCAACACCGGTTGGCCGAAATGCTCTTCATCGACGATGAAACCGCCGCCGATGGAGTAGTAGGTTTTGCTTAGAATCAGCAGATCGCCCGCGAAGGCAAATACCGTCATGCCGTTTTCATGCAGCGACAGGTTTTCGCTGCGGAATACCATGCCGCCTTCACGTGGAAAATCCACTTCACGCGCGCCGTTGGCTAACAGCAGACGTTCGCGCTGCTCCACATCTTTGATGAACGCGGGAATGCCATCGATATCGACGGTGGCCGGTTCGAAGCCCGCCAGGCCCATGATAATCGCGATATCAGTGTGGTGACCTTTGCCCGTGAGCGACAGCGAACCATAGACGTCAACCGCCACGCGCGTCACGTCCTGCAATTTGCCTTGTTCGGCCAGCAGATCAACAAACTGCTTGCCCGCTTTCATCGGGCCGACGGTATGTGAACTGGATGGGCCGATGCCCACTTTAAACATGTCAAAAACACTAATCACCGGTGACACTCCTCACAAATCTTATTCTGCACGGCATAAGCCGTTTATGCGGCTAATAGTAATCGCCCATGCCGTATAACGAGCAGCTTTTCGCATGAAATAAACTAATTATAAACCCCAGAAATAGTTATCCGTTTGTACAGTTGTGAAGCGGATCGGTTTTCCCGGCGAAAGGCTAACGTTCAGCGCTGCGGATTGCCGGCCCAAAAGGGCCCCGGCCTGCTCCGAAGCTTCAGTGTGTGCTGCTGAAAAGGGCACCTTTGCCAGAGCTCGCATCAGATCTAAAGCAAAAAGATATTTTAACTGGCAAGCATTAGGCGATTTACGGCAGGGCGATTTGTTGACCGAGCGCACGAATAATCCCGGCGGTCATGCCCCAGATAAAATAATCCTCGTACCAGGATAACCAAACCTGATGTTGGCGATGACCACGGCGCAAGGTGAGATCGCTGTAGCGGCTCAAACGCAATGCTTCCGCCAGCGGCATGGCAAAGGCGCTTTCCACTTCGTCCGGATTGAGCTGCAAAGCAAAATCAGCCGGAATAATGCCAACTACCGGCGTAACGGCGAAACCGGTGCTGCTGGTCACCGGCGGCAGAACGCCGATGATCTGCACCTGTTCCGGCTGAATCCCCACTTCTTCCTGCGCTTCACGCAGTGCGGTGTGGATCAGCGAGGTGTCAGTGGCATCCTGCATGCCGCCGGGAAAGGCGACTTGCCCGGCGTGTTTACGCAGGTGCGATGAGCGGCGCGTGAGCAGCAAGCCAGGTTCTGCGCCGTCGATCACCGGCACCAGCACCGCCGCACGGCGTCCGCTGATGGCGCTTTTCGGCACGTGCAGCGGCGGTTGCAGGACAAAGTGGCTGAGGAACTGCTCAAGGGTTAAATTCATTTCAGGTCCCATCACGCAGGCTGGGCAAAATACGGTTCACCTTATGGAAGGTTTCCTGATATTCGGCATCAAGGTCGCTGTCTGCCACTAATCCGCCACCGGCGGCGCAGTAAAGCTGATGGTTTTCCGCAATCAGCGTGCGAATGGTGATGCTGGTATCCATACGGCCACACAGGCTGATGTAGCCGATGCTGCCACACCACGCATTGCGGCGATGCGGCTCTAACTCTTCGATGATCTCCATCGCGCGGATCTTCGGTGCGCCGGTAATTGAACCGCCGGGGAAACAGGCGCGCAGCAGGTCGGTTGCACTCAGCGTCTCAGGCAAACGCGCACGCACGGTGCTAACCAGATGATGCACCGCCGGGAAAGGTTCAACCACGAACAGTTCCGGTACGCTGACGCTGCCGGGCACGGCCACGCGGCCAATATCATTGCGCAGCAGATCGACAATCATCAGGTTCTCAGCGCGATCTTTCTGCGAGTTGGCGAGCTTCTCTGCCTGCAAACGGTCGGCCTCGGCATCAGCAAGACGCGGCAAAGTACCTTTAATCGGACGCGTTTCTATTTCCTGCTGCTGTAAAGCGAGGAAGCGCTCAGGCGATAAACTCAGCAGCACGCTGTCCGGCAAACGCAGGAAGGCGCTGAACGGCGCGCGATTCGCCTGCGTAAGACTCAAAAATGCCTGCCACTCATCACCGCGATAGCCCGCCTGAAAACGCTGTGCCAGATTCACCTGATAGCAATCACCGGCTTGAATATAGGCCTGCACCGCGTGGAACCGCTGCGCATACTGGTCATAACTGAGGTTGGATTGCCACTCGCTGGTCAAGGCGAAAGGCTCGGCGGGCGGCGCGGTTTGTGCTTGCAGCCAGTGCCAGCGCTGCCCGGCATCGCTGAGCGAAATCAGCGTCAGTTTTTGCAGATGGTGATCGGCGATCAGCGCCCAGTCATAAATGCCTACCGCCATATCCGGCGTGGTGAGATCCTGCAGCGCGCGCTGCGGCAGGTTTTCAAAGCGTCGTCCTAAATCGTAACCGAACAGGCCGAGGGCGCCGCCCTGAAACGGTAATCCGGCATCAAAAGCTGGCGTGAAGCCCAGCGCGGCACATTGCTGTTGCACCAGCAGCAGCGGATCGGCGGCGGAGTGAATGACGTCATCACCGCAGATAATTTCGGTGCTGGCACCGCGTGTAGTCAGCGTCGCGCGCGGATCGGCGGTGAGGATATCAAAGCGATTATCCGCATGATCGGCCTGGCCGGAGGTCAGCAACATCGCCCAGCGTTGGTGGGCTAGCGGAGCAAAAAGGTCTAACAGCGTTTCGGGCGTATACTTCAGAACGAGGCTTTTTACCATCATGGGACAAATCACTTCAGCAAGCAGGTCGCTAGCCTGACATATTTTTTTGTTGCTGGCACCCGTTTGTTCCACGTGGTAATAATGCGTCCCCCATGCACCAGGAGTGAATTATGTTTACAGGTCTTCCAGCGTTATCCCATGAGCAACAGCAGCAAGCGGTTGAACGCATCCAGGAATTGATGGCGGGCGGTATGTCGAGCGGACAGGCGATTGCGCAGGTGGCGCAGGAGATTCGTCAAACCTATAAAGGTGAAGCCATTCGGGCGATGTTCGAAGACGACGAGGATGAAGAAGACGACAACGAATAACGCCCGAACGGATTTTACAGCGCGGCGATGATTTTAATTTCGACTTTATACTTCGGGTTCATCAAACCGGCCTGCACGGTGCAACGCACCGGCGCATTGCCTGGCGAAACCCACGCATCCCAGGCGCGATTCATCGCCGGAAAATCGCTTTTCTCCACCAGAAAAATGGTGGCGTCGAGGATCTTGCTCTTATCCGATCCCACGCGCGTCAGAATGGCGTCAATCACCGCCAACGCATTGGCGGTTTGCGCTTCCGCATCTTCATCCAGGTTTTCCGGTACGCTGGTGTAATAGACGGTTTGGTTATGCACCACGGCTTCGGACATACGGTGCTCTGGATCAATACGCGTAATGGTCATGCTGTTCTCCTTTAATTTTGCTGCGCTAGCCTGCCATATCCCAGGGGCGCATGTCATCTGTTGTGGTTGCCCGCCGGGAATCCTGACATAATTACAGTGGTTTTAATTTTTGATGTGAGGAAGTGTGGCAGACGATTTTGCAGCTGATGGCGCACTGGCGCAGGCAATTCCGGGCTTTAAACCGCGTGAAGCACAGCGCCAAATGGCCAAAGCGGTAACCGAGGCGGTGAAAACAGGCGGCGAGCTGGTAGTAGAAGCGGGCACCGGAACCGGTAAAACCTATGCCTATCTGGCGCCGGCATTGCGGGCAAAGAAAAAAGTCATTGTCTCCACCGGTTCCAAAGCGTTGCAGGATCAGCTCTATAATCGCGATCTGCCTACCATCGCGCGTGCCCTGAAGTTCAGCGGCAAAACTGCGCTGCTGAAAGGGCGCTCCAACTATTTATGCCTCGAACGTCTTGAGCAGCAGAATCAAACCGGCGGCGATCTCAGCGTTCAGGCGCTGGGCGATTTGATCAGCGTGCGCGGCTGGTCGTCAGAAACCACCGATGGCGACGTCAGCAACTGCAACGGCGTGGCCGAAGACAGCCCGATCTGGCCGTTCGTCACCAGCACCAACGATAACTGCCTCGGCAGCGATTGCCCGCTGTATAAAGATTGCTTCGTGGTCAAAGCGCGCAAAAAAGCCATGGACGCCGATGTGGTGGTGGTGAACCATCATCTGTTTCTTGCCGATCTGGTGGTGAAAGAGGGCGGCTTTGGCGAACTGATTCCGGAGGCCGATGTGATGATCTTCGATGAAGCGCATCAGCTCCCCGATATCGCCAGCCAGTATTTCGGTCAGCGGCTGTCGAGCCGTCAACTGCAGGACCTCGCCAAAGACATCATCATCGCCTATCGCACCGAAGTGCGGGATGTACAGCAGCTACAGAAATCTGCCGATCGCCTGGCGCAGTGCGCGCAGGATTTCCGTTTGACGCTCGGCGAACCGGGTTTTCGCGGCAACCTGCGCGATCTGCTGAGCGACAACAACATCATGCGCATGTTTACCTTGCTGGATGATGCGCTCGAACTCTGTTACGACGTGATCAAACTGTCGCTCGGCCGTTCCGCGCTGCTGGACGCCGCTTTTGAGCGCGCGGCGCTGTATCGCACGCGCCTGAAACGGCTGCGCGCCATTGATGAGCCTGGCTTCAGCTATTGGTATGAGTGCAACAGCCGCCATTTCACGCTGGCGCTGACCCCGCTGTCGGTGGCGGAACGCTTCCGGGAAGTGATGGATAACCGCAAAGCCGCGTGGATTTTCACGTCTGCTACGCTGGCGGTAAATGAGCAGATGAGCCATTTCTCCAGCCGCCTTGGCGTGGATAACGCCACCACCATGATCCTCGACAGCCCGTTCGATTACACCCAGCAGGCGCTGCTGTGCGTGCCACGCAACATGCCGGAACCCAATCACCCTGGCGGCGCGCGCCAGCTGGCGCGCATGATGAAGCCGCTAATTGATGCCAACAAAGGCCGCTGCTTCTTCCTCTGCACCTCGCACAAGATGATGCGCGAGTTAGCCATTGAGTTTCGTGCTTCTATGACGTTGCCGGTGCTGCTGCAGGGTGAAACCAGTAAAGGACAGCTGCTGAAGCAGTTCCTGGAAGCCGGTAACGCGTTGTTGGTCGCCACCAGCAGCTTCTGGGAAGGTGTCGACGTGCGCGGCGATGCGCTGTCGTTGGTGATCATCGACAAGCTGCCGTTTACCTCGCCGGAAGATCCGCTGCTCAAAGCACGCATGGAAGATTGCCGCTTGCGCGGCGGCGATCCCTTTAATGATGTGCAACTGCCCGATGCGGTGATCACTCTGAAACAGGGCGTGGGGCGTTTGATTCGTGATACCGAAGATCGCGGTGTGCTGGTGATTTGCGATCAGCGTCTGGTTTCTCGCCCTTACGGCGGCCTGTTCCTGAACAGTTTGCCACCCACGCCGCGCACCCGCGATATTGCGCGCGCCATCGAATTTGTCCGTCAGCCAGTGGATCACTAATTTGTGCCAGGCTGTGATAAGATGCGCGCCATTTTGACTCTCTGAGGTTGTTATGTCCGCCCGAATTTTAGCTCTGGACACGGCGACAGAAGCCTGTTCTGCCGCGCTGCAAAATCTGCAGCAGATTGATGCCCGCTTTGAAATCGCCCCGCGCGATCACACCCAACGTATTCTGCCGCTGGTGCAAGAGCTGTTGCAGGCGCAGCAGCTGGAGCTGACCGCGCTTGACGTGCTGGCGTTTGGCCGTGGACCGGGCAGTTTTACCGGTGTGCGTATCGGCATTGGCATTGCTCAAGGGCTGGCGCTCGGCGCGAATCTGCCGATGATCGGCGTCTCCTCATTAGCGACCATGGCGCAGGGCGTGTGGCGTTTAACCGGCGCGACGCGCGTGCTGGCCGCAATCGACGCGCGAATGGGCGAACTCTATTGGGCTGAATATCAGCGCGACGAAAACGGCGAATGGCAGGGTGCGGAAACCGAAGCGGTGATCAAACCTGACGTGGCGCAGCAACGTATTGCCGCATTAGGCGGCGAATGGACCGTTGTTGGCACCGGCTGGCAAGCTTATCCGCATCTGCTGACCTCACCAGGCGCACAGCTTATTGCCTCAGAGGTGTTGTTACCCGCAGCCGAAGATATGCTGCCGCTGGCGCTCAGCGCCTGGCAGCGTGATGAAGCGGTCGCGGTGGAGAATGCCGAGCCGGTTTATCTGCGCAATGAAGTGGCATGGAAAAAGTTGCCGGGACGCTAGGTCGCGCGCAACTTATTTTCGCGTGCTCAGTCTAATCAGAGAAATAACAGGAGAAGTGCTATGCCAATAAGTCGTAAAGGGATGTCTGGCGCTCTGTTAGCCTGCGCAATGCTGCTCAGCGGCTGTGTTTCGGTGCCAGATTCAATTAAAGGAAGTTCTGAGCTTCCACAGCAAGATTTACTGCGCGTGATGAACGCGCCGCAACTGTTTGTCGGCCAGGAATCACGCTTCGGCGGGAAAGTGGTGAAAGTCACCAATCTTAACGGCTTAACGCGCGTGGAGATTGCGACCCAACCGCTGGATGAGAGCGCGCGTCCGCGTTTAGGTGCAGCCTCAGTTGGCCGCATCTTTGCCGACATCCGCGGCTTTGTTGATCCGGTGGATTTGAATAACCAATACATCACGGTGCTGGGCAACATCAAAGGCATCGAGAAAGGCGATATCGGTAAGGCCAGCTACAACTTTGTGGTGATCGATGTGCGCGGCTATCAGCGCTGGCATTTGACGCAACAGGTGATGACGCCGCCGCAGCCGATTGATCCCTACATCTGGTATGGCCCAACGCGCCATCGTCCCGGATATTGGGGACCCAATCCGTACTGGGGCATGAACCTCGGCCAACCGGCGCAGGTGCAAACTATCCTCACCGAGTAAGCTATTAATTGTGTTATTTACGGCCCGGTCGCGGTGCTTGCGAACGGGCCTTTTTATTGGGCGCGCAACCGATGCGCGAAATTTAGTGATGCGCTTCGCAACCTGAAAATGCCGAAACAGGCAAACTGGTACAATCAGTTAAAATATTGTTAACAACATTGATTGTCGAGGCGGCGATGGCTACGCAACAAGATTATCGGGGTGATTCTTTGAATAAGGTTTGGCTCAAACGCTATCCGGCAGATGTCCCTGCGGAAATTAATGCGGATCGTTACGCTTCTCTGGTCGATCTTTTCGAGCACGCAACAGAGCAATACGCCGATCAGGTGGCTTTCATCAATATGGGCCAGCCGATGACTTATCGGCAGCTGGAAAAGCAGAGCCGCGCCTTTGCCGCCTGGCTGCAGCAAGGTTTAGGGTTAAAACAGGGCGATCGCGTGGCGCTGATGATGCCAAACCTGCTGCAATATCCCGTCGCGCTGTTTGGCGTGCTGCGCGCTGGCATGGTGGTGGTTAACGTCAATCCGCTCTACACGCCGCGTGAACTCAAGCATCAGCTGATTGACAGCGGCGCCAGCGCCATTGTGATTGTCTCGAACTTTGCCCACACGCTGGAAAAAGTGGTGGCCGAAACGCCCATCAAACATGTGATGTTAACGCGTATGGGCGATCAGCTGGCGCCGGTGAAAGCCACGCTGGTGAACTTCGTCGTCAAATACGTGAAAAAGCTGGTGCCAAAATACCATCTGCCGGGCGCGGTGCCGTTCCGCAGCGCTTTGTCGCAGGGCGAACAGATGACCTATCAGCGCCCGACCGTGACCAACGACGATCTCGCATTCCTGCAATACACCGGCGGCACCACCGGCGTGGCCAAAGGCGCGATGCTGACGCACCGCAATATGCAGGCCAACCTGGAACAGACTAAAGCCACTTACGGCAAGCTGCTGCGTCCGGGCAAAGAGCAAGTGGTGACCGCGCTGCCGCTCTATCACATCTTCGCGCTGACGGTGAACGGGCTGCTGTTCCTTGATCTTGGCGGCACCAACCTGCTGATTACCAATCCGCGCGATATTCCCGGCTTTGTCAAAGAGCTCAGCAAGTTCCCGTTTACCGCCATCACCGGCGTCAACACCTTGTTCAATGCGCTGCTGAATGATGCCAACTTCAATAAGCTCGATTTCTCCACGCTGCGCCTGTCAGCCGGCGGCGGCATGGCGGTGCAGAAAGCGGTCGCCGAGCGCTGGGAAAAACTCACCGGACACTATCTGCTGGAAGGTTACGGTCTGACCGAGTGTTCGCCGCTGGTGTCAGTGAATCCGTATGACATTACCTGTCATACCGGCAGCATCGGTTTGCCGGTGCCGTCCACCGATGTGCGCATCGTCGATGATGAAGACAAGGATGTGGTGCCAGGTGAACCGGGCGAGCTGTGTATTCGCGGACCGCAGGTGATGACCGGCTACTGGCAGCGCGCCGACGCTACCGATGAAGTGCTGAAAAATGGCTGGCTGCACACCGGTGATATTGTTACCGTTGATAGCGAAGGCTTTATTCGCATCGTCGATCGTAAGAAAGACATGATTCTGGTGTCAGGCTTTAACGTGTATCCTAACGAGATCGAAGATGTGCTGATGCAGCACGAGAAAGTGCGTGAAGCCGCGGCGATTGGCGTTCCCAGCGATCTGTCGGGCGAAGCGGTAAAAGTGTGCATTGTGAAGAAAGATCCGTCACTGACGAAAGAAGAAGTGCTGGATCATTGCCGTCGCCAGCTCACCGGCTACAAAGTGCCGAAGATTATCGAGTTTCGTGACGAGTTGCCGAAGACCAACGTCGGCAAAATATTGCGTCGCGAATTGCGTGATGAGGCGAAGCGAGAAGGGCAGTAACGCGCCATTCTCCTCAGGTTAACGCCGGCACAGTCCGGCGTTTTTATTGCTTTTAACATGGAGCGCTGCGCGTAGTTTGCCGCAGCGAGAAAGACAACGTGAATTACACCCTGATCGACCAAAATGACCAACTGGCCGCCGTGTGCGAGAAAGCACGCCAGCATGCCGCCGTGGCGCTGGATACCGAATTCGTGCGCACACGCACCTACTATCCGCAGCTCGGCCTGATTCAGCTGTTTGATGGCGACCAGCTGATCCTGATCGATCCGCTTAATATCAGTGACTGGACGCCGTTTGTGGCGCTGCTGCAGGACAAGCAGGTCACCAAATTTCTGCACGCCGGTGGCGAAGATCTGGAAGTGTTCCTGCATCGCTTTAAATGCCTGCCCGATCCGATGATTGATACGCAAATTCTGGCGGCGTTTACCGGTCAGGCGCTGTCGTGGGGCTTTGCCTCGATGGTGATGCATTTCAACCAAATCGAGCTGGATAAAAGCGAATCGCGTACCGATTGGCTGGCGCGTCCGTTGACCGAACGTCAATGTGAATATGCCGCTGCCGATGTCGCCTATCTGCTGCCGATTGCCCATCAGCTGGTGGCGCAAACTGAAGAAGCTGGCAACATGGCGGCGGCGCTAAGCGAATGCAATATGCTGTGCCAGCGCCGCCTGGATGTGCTGCAACCGGAAGAAGCCTGGCGCGACATCACCAATGCGTGGCAGCTGCGTCCGCGTCAGCTGGCGGCGTTGCAGCGCCTGGCCGCGTGGCGTTTAAACCTCGCGCGTCAGAAAGATATGGCGGTGAACTTCGTGGTGCGCGAAGAGAATCTGTGGAAAGTGGCGCGCTTTATGCCGGGTAGCCTTGGTGAGCTGGATCATTTAGGGCTGAACGGCCATGAAATCCGCTTCCACGGTAAAGCGATGGTGGCGCTGGTGGCTGAAGCGCAGGCGCAGGATGAAGCGACTTTGCCGCAGCCGCTGCCCAATCTGATCGATCATCCGCACTATAAGCAGGCGTTTAAAGCTATCAAAGCGCTGGTGCAAAAGGTGAGTGAAGAGAGTGGTTTCAGCCAGGAACTGCTGGCATCACGTCGCCAGATTAATCAGGTACTGAGTGTGTATTGGGGATTGAAAAACGCGTCGCGCACACCTGAGTTACAGACAGGTTGGCGGGGCGATTTGCTGAAAGTAGGTATCGACGAGATTTTGCAGGCACTTTAACGCGAGCATTTTCCCCTGCGCAACACCGCAGGGGAAAATCAGGATACCGCTTTAATCATTTAGGAACGTCTTCCGGCTCCGGCAGTGTCACGTTGAGCTCGAGGATCGAGATATCATCCCCTTTCTGATCCAGCTGAACGGTCACCATATCCGGGTCAATTTTTACGTATTTACAGATCACTTCCAAAATATCGCGCTTCAGCTGCGGCAGATAGTGGGGCTCACTATCGCCCCTTCTGCGTTCGGCTACGATAATCTGCAGCCTTTCCTTGGCTATATTGGCTGTGTTCTTCTTACGGGATAAAAAGAAATCAAGTAATGCCATTGGTTATCCCCCGAACAGGCGTTTAAGGAAACCCTTCTTCTCTTCTTCGATAAAGCGGAAGGGGCGTTCTTCGCCAAGCAGGCGATCTACGGTATCAGCATAGGCTTTACCGGCGTCAGCGTTTGCGTCGAGGATCACCGGCTCACCCTGGTTAGAGGCGCGCAGGACAGATTGATCTTCCGGGATGACGCCAACCAGAGGAATGCGCAGAATTTCCAGCACATCTTCCATGCTCAGCATATCGCCACGGGTTACGCGGCCAGGATTGTAACGGGTCAGCAGCAGATGCTCTTTCACCGGATCCTGGCTGTTCTCTGCACGACGGGATTTCGAAGAGATAATGCCGAGAATACGGTCGGAGTCACGTACTGAAGAGACTTCCGGGTTGGTGGTGATGATGGCTTCATCGGCGAAGTACAATGCCATCAGCGCGCCGGTTTCGATACCTGCTGGTGAGTCACAGACGATAAAGTCGAACTCCATCGCCGCCAGATCGTTCAGCACTTTTTCAACGCCTTCACGCGTCAGTGCATCTTTATCGCGCGTCTGTGAAGCCGGCAGAATGTAGAGTTGCTCTGTGCGCTTGTCGCGAATCAGCGCTTGATTCAGCGTTGCATCGCCCTGAATGACGTTTACAAAGTCATACACCACGCGGCGTTCACAGCCCATGATCAAATCCAGGTTACGCAGACCGATATCGAAATCGATGACGACGGTTTTTTTGCCTTTCTGCGCTAACCCGGTAGCGATGGCCGCGCTTGACGTGGTCTTGCCAACGCCCCCTTTACCCGATGTAACTACAATAATGCGTGCCATAAATGTTGATTTCCTTAACGAAAGAAAAGGGGCTTAATTAAGTGTCTGAATGGTAAGCGCGCCCTCTATCAGGCTGAGGCGCGCCGCTTTACCAAAGAATTCCGCCGGGATTTGATCGATCATCCAATATTCCCCGGCAATAGAGACCAACTCTGCGGCGAGGTTGGTGCAAAAAATCTGGCTGTCGCGTTGTCCGCCGACGCCGGCCAACGCGCGACCGCGCATCATGCCGTAAATATGGATGTTACCGTCGGCGACCAGTTCGGCACCGGCGCTCACGCTGCTGGTGACGATGAGATCGGCATTGCGCGCATAAATCTGTTGGCCCGAACGCACTGGCGTATTAATGATGCGGGTTTTACTGGCGGCATCAGCCACCACCGCCGGAACAACTGGTGCGGCTACAGCGACCGGCGCAGCGGCTTGTTTGCGGCTCTCTTTACCTTCAGAAAGGACCGGCAAACCTGCGCGGGCAATCATTTTTTTCAGGGCTTCATCTTTGCAACCGCTGACACCCACGATACGCAGACCGGTCGCCATCACCGCTTGTTGCATCTGTTTCCAGTTAATGTCGCCGGTTAACGCTGAAACATTCAGCACCACCGGCGCATTCAGCAAAAAGGCAGGTGCCTGATCGATTTTGTCCTGTAGCGCCTGACGAATCACCTCGGGTTGCGAATGATGCAGATGAACGACTGACAGGGTAAAACTGCTTCCCTTGAATTCGATTGGCGTTTGCGACATCTGTGCTGACTCAGTCCTGTTTTACGACCCTTAAATGCTCGCCGATAAAATCGGCAATAACATCAAACGGTCAATATTCGAAGTTCTGCAAGCATGTTATAGTTACTGCTATATTCAGGCAAGTGACGCCATCGGTTAATTCGAGTAAAAAATATGTTTTGTGTGATCTACAGAAGCCCGCAACGTGAACAGACTTATCTCTATGTTGAAAAAAAAGACGATTTCTCACGGGTGCCGGAAGAACTGCTGCGTGGCTTCGGCAAACCCCAGCTGGCCATGGTGCTGTCACTGGATAAGCGTGACAAGCTGGCTAACGCGGATATCAATAAAGTTAAGCAAGGTTTAAGCGACCACGGTTTTTATTTGCAAATTCCACCGCCGGTTGAAAGTCTGCTCAACATTCATCTCGATCAGGGTAAAAAAGATTAATTCAGATTCCTCTGTAAATATATCCTGTAGAAATAATCAGTGCTATTTGCGTTAATTAACTGCCCGCTTTAACCTTTTATTGCGGGCAATTATCCGGGCGTTTAGCTGATTTTGTTGTACACGATTAATGACTTTTGACAATTTCCGCCACGCCTGCCGCCATAAACCCGCTAATATATTCCACCTCAGCGTGCCGCGTTCCGGCTCTGAGCCAGACTTCATCGCCAGATGCACTGGCGGCAAACACAACCAAAGCAGGGGAATAGCATGTATCAGCATCGTAACTGGCAGGGCGCTCTGTTGGATCATCCGGTCAGCAAAGTGGTTTGCGTCGGCAGCAACTATGCAAAGCACATAAAGGAAATGGGAAGTGCCACACCAACCGAACCGGTAGTGTTTATCAAACCGGAAACCGCGGTGTGCGATCTGCGCCAGCCGCTGTCAATCCCGGCAAATTTTGGTGAAGTGCATCATGAAGTGGAGCTGGCGGTGCTGATTGGCTCGACGCTAAAGCAGGCGAGCGAAGAGCATGTGGCGAAGGCGATTGCCGGTTATGGCGTCGCGCTGGATTTGACCTTACGTGACGTGCAGGCCGGGTTGAAGAAAGCGGGCCAACCGTGGGAAAAATCCAAAGGTTTCGATAACTCGTGTCCGCTGTCAGGTTTTATTCCGGTTGCCGAGTTCAGCGGCGATCCCCAGAATACCGAACTGAAGCTGATGGTTAACGGCGAAGTGCGTCAGCACGGGACGACCGCCGATATGATCCACAAAATTCTGCCGTTAATTGCCTACATGAGCCAGTATTTCACTCTGCGCGCGGGCGATGTGGTGCTGACCGGTACGCCTGAAGGCGTTGGCCCGATGCGTTCTGGCGACAAACTGGAAGTATCGCTGGCGGGTCACGGTATTTCGACGCGCGTTCTGTAAAACTTGCATCACCGCACCTGAACCTTTATAAGGTGCGGTCTCTTTGCTAACCCGGACCGCCATCATGACTGAACAACCTTTCTGGCAGACAAAACGCCTTGACCAAATGAACGACGCAGAGTGGGAATCCCTGTGCGACGGCTGCGGCCAATGTTGCTTGAATAAGTTGCAGGATGCGGATACCGACGAAATCTACTTCACCAACGTGGCCTGCAATCAGCTGAATATCAAAACCTGCCAATGCCGTAACTACGAGCATCGTTTTGAGTTAGAAGAGAATTGCATCAAGTTGACGCGTGAAAACCTCACCAGCTTTGAATGGCTGCCGCGTACCTGCGCCTATCGCGTGTTAGGGGAAGGGAAAACCTTGCCGGCCTGGCATCCGCTGATCGCCGGTTCTAAAAAGGCGATGCATGCGCAGCGCATTTCAGTGCGTTTTATTGCGGTGCGGGAGAGTGAAGTGCGGGATTGGGAAGAGCATATAATCGATCGACCGGATCGCAACGGTTAAACATAAAACAGGCAGCCAGGGCTGCCTGTTTTTTTGTGTTTAACGTCCGAACAGATCGCGGCGTTTCGGTTTGAACGGTTGTGCAATCAACACCAGCAGCGCCACCAGCAGATAAGCGCCGAATATCACAATCATCCACTGCGGCATGCTCCAGGTCAGGAAAGTCCAGCCGCGCTCGGCGCAGTCACCGCTGGCCACAAACACCGAAGGCAACCATTTATCCAGTGGCAACCAGGTTGGGAAACGAGCGGCAAAGTCGCAGGTGACAAACGGATTGGGATGCAACTGAATCATGGTGTGATCGTAAGAGAGGCGAGTGCCTTCAATCGCGCTATAAATCCAGATGAGGATCGCCGCCCAGCGCAGCGGGGTTTTTGGCGCAATCGCACCCACGATGCCCGCGCCCATCACGCCAAACAGCGCGCAACGCTCATAAATACACATTACGCAGGGTTGCAGCCCCATGACATGCTGAAAATACAACGCCGTCAATTCAAACGCTAGCGCCGTTAGGGCCAGCAGAAGCCAGGCACCGCGTCCACGCGAGCATTGATTCAAATATCGCAACATATTGCTTTTCCTGTAACCGTTAATGTTTCGCAGTGTAAACCAAAAGCGCAACCGTGCCAGCCAGGTAAAGGGAAAAAATCATGTACAAAAATGACTTAAGTCGCGTTGAGGCCAAAAAAGATCCGGTCATGCGCTTCATCCGATAAGTGCAAGCCGCAGGCGCAGCGCAAACGTGTGCTTGCCAGCGTCGTTTCGTCTGAATTCACGGCTGAATTTTGCGCCAGCGCGCGCTTTTAATCGGTTGGCAGGCTATTTCCGCTATAGCCGCTCTGGTATGATGAGTCGCATTACGATAAAGAAAGCAACGAGAAATAAATGCTATGGTGATTAAGGCGCAGAGCCCCGCGGGATTTGCTGAAGAGTATATTATTGAAAGCATCTGGAACAGTCGTTTTCCGCCGGGATCCATTCTACCTGCCGAACGTGAGCTTTCTGAACTTATTGGCGTGACCCGCACCACGTTGCGTGAAGTGTTGCAGCGTCTGGCGCGCGATGGCTGGTTAACCATTCAACATGGCAAACCGACGCGCGTTAACGATTTTTGGGAAACCTCCGGTTTAAACATCCTCGAAACCCTGGCCCGACTCGATCACGATAGCGTTCCACAGTTGATTGATAATCTGCTGTCGGTGCGGACTAACATCTCTTCGATTTTTATCAGCCGTGCGCTGCGTCATCATCCTGATAAAGCGCGCGAAGTGCTGGAAAATGCACTGATCGAGGAAGACAAAGCCGAAGCCTATACCGAGCTGGATTATCGCGTGTTCCGCGGCCTGGCGTTTGCATCAGGTAACCCGATTTATGGTCTGATTTTGAATGGCCTGAAAGGGTTGTATACCCGCGTGGGTCGTCACTACTTCTCCAGTCTGGAAGCGCGTGAACTGGCGCGTAACTTCTATCGCCAGCTGGCTGACCTGTGCGTGGCTAATCCTTCGCAGGAGCAGATTGTCGATAGAGTGCGTGAATACGGACGCCGCAGCGGTGAGATTTGGCACAAGATGCAGAAAAGCATGCCGGACGATTTAGCCAGCAAGCGATAAAAGAAAAACCGGACTTCGACAGTCCGGTTTTTTTTGCCTTACAACGTTGGGCCGCGCGTGGGCGAACGATCCAGCAACTCGACGCTGCCGTCTTCATTCTGCTGTTCCAGAATCACATCAAAGCCCCACAAACGATGCACATGCTTCAACACTTCTTTGCGGCTCTTATCAAGCGGCGCACGCTGTTGCGGCACATAACGCAGCGTTAGTGAGCGGTCGCCACGCAAATCCACGTTGTAGACCTGAATGTTAGGTTCCAGATTGCTCAGATTGTACTGCGCCGACAGCTGCTGACGAATGGCGCGATAACCTGCTTCATCATGGATCGCCGCAATTTCGAGGAAATTGTTACGGTCATCATCCATCACCGTGAACAAGCGGAAATCACGCATCACTTTTGGTGACAGGAACTGGCTGATAAAGCTCTCGTCCTTAAATTCGCGCATGGCGAAATGCAGGGTTTTCAGCCAATCCGAACCGGCAATGTCCGGGAACCAGTAGCGATCTTCTTCGGTCGGTGTCTGACAGATGCGTTTGATATCCTGGAACATCGCGAAGCCCAGCGCATACGGGTTGATGCCGTTATACCACTGGCTGTTATACGGCGGCTGATACACCACGTTGGTGTGGCTGTGCAGGAACTCCATCATGAAACGTTCCGAAACTTTGCCTTCGTCATACAGATGATTAAGGATGGTGTAGTGCCAGAACGTGGCCCAGCCTTCGTTCATTACCTGCGTCTGTTTCTGCGGATAAAAATACTGACTGACCTTGCGAACAATGCGCAGCACTTCACGTTGCCAGGATTCCAGCAATGGCGCATTTTTTTCCATGAAATAGAGCAGGTTTTCCTGCGGTTCAGAAGGGTAGCGCGATGCCTCAACGTGCACCGACTCCTTCTCTTTACGCGGCAGGGTACGCCACAGCGTATTCACCTGACTCTGCAAATACTCTTCGCGGCTCTGCTGGCGAGCTTTCTCTTCCTGCAGCGAAATTTTCTGCGGACGCTTATAGCGATCCACACCGTAGTTCATCAACGCATGGCAGGAATCGAGCAGACGCTCAACCTCCTCTACGCCATAGCGCTCTTCGCAATCGGTAATGTAATTTCGCGCAAACAGCAGGTAATCCACAATCGAACTGGCATCGGTCCAGCTGCGGAACAGATAGTTATTTTTAAAGAAAGAGTTGTGACCGTAACAGGCGTGCGCCATTACCAGCGCCTGCATGGTCATGGTGTTCTCTTCCATCAAATAGGCGATACACGGATTGGAGTTGATGACGATCTCATACGCCAGGCCTTGCTGACCATGCTTGTAGCGCTGTTCCGTTTCGATGAATTTCTTGCCGAACGACCAGTGCGCATAGTTGATCGGCATACCCACGCTGGAGTAGGCATCCATCATCTGCTCGGAGGTGATCACTTCAATTTGGTGCGGATAGGTTTCCAGTCCGTAACTTTTGGCTACGCGGTCAATTTCCGCCAGATAATCATCCAGCAGTTCGAAGGTCCAGTCGGGACCATCACTGAGTCGTTTACTGTTGCGGGTTGGCTCGTCAAAGATTGTCGTCATAGCGCACCTCTGTTTTGCAAGCGGCAGGAGTTACCTGTCACGATCGTTTAAGGCCTCATCCTGAGTAAAGATGGCCCAAAAAACTGAGCGAACACTTCAATGATAGTCCACTGTCGCCTATCCGAAACTGAATCTCAATCGAATTCTTTTGGCAGAAAATCATTCAAAAAGCGTTAGTTAAGCCAATACTGATGGCAAATGTTGGATATTATTCATTTAGCAGAATAATGCTCTGTTTATAAGTGGATTGTATGACTGCGGCGCTTTCTCCTGAAAAAAGTCAAAACCGCTGCCCTCCGCATAATAAATGGCTGATTAAGGGATTTAAGGCATAAAAAATTCTGATTTTGCCGCTGTTGCATGATTTCAGTGTGCAGTCAGGTAAAAAACATGTGAAATAAGTCGGTCGAATGTAAGATTTCAACAGCGGTCGGGTTATGCTGTGTTGGGCTGGGTTAATAGTTAATTATTCTTTTGCTGCGACGAGGGGCTTATGCGCGTAGTGATTCTTGGTAGTGGTGTCGTTGGGGTAGCGAGCGCATGGTATCTGGCGCAGGCCGGACATGAGGTCACGGTTATTGATCGTCAACCTGCCGCCGCGCTGGAAACCAGCGCCGGTAATGCGGGACAGATTTCACCGGGCTATGCTGCGCCCTGGGCGGCGCCGGGCGTTCCGCTGAAAGCGGTCAAATGGATGTTCCAGCGTCACGCGCCGCTGGCAGTTCGTCTCGATGGCAGCAAGTTCCAGCTGGAATGGATGTGGAATATGCTGCGTAACTGCGACATGCAGCACTATCAAGAGAATAAAAGCCGCATGGTGCGCATCGCGGAGTACAGCCGCGACTGCCTGAAAACGCTGCGCGCCAGCACCGGCATTGCCTATGAAGGTCGGCAGGGCGGCACGCTGCAGCTGTTCCGCACGCAGCAACAGTTCGAAAGTGCCAGCAAAGATATCGCCGTGCTGCGCGATGCGGGCGTGCCCTATGAGCTGCTGGAAGCGCATCAGCTCAAAAATGTCGAACCTGCGCTGGCGGCAACGGCGCATAAACTCACCGGCGGTTTGCGTCTCCCTAACGACGAAACCGGCGACTGCCAACTGTTCACCCAACGTCTGGCTGCGATGGCAGCGGCGGCGGGCGTAACCTTCCGCTACAACACCTCGGTTGATCAGTTGTTGCGTGAGGGCAATCGCATTTATGGCGTGAAGTGTGGCGATGAAGTGATCAAAGCCGATGCTTACGTGGTGGCATTCGGTTCCTATTCAACCGCGCTGCTGAAAGACATTCTCGCCATCCCGGTTTACCCGTTGAAAGGCTATTCGCTGACGATTCCAATCAAGAATGCCGACGCCGCACCGGTTTCCACCATCCTCGATGAAACCTACAAAGTGGCGGTAACGCGCTTTGACGATCGCATTCGCGTGGGCGGCATGGCAGAAATTGTTGGTTTTAACACCAAACTGTTGCCGGCACGACGCGAAACGCTGGAGATGGTGGTCCGCGATCTCTATCCTGAAGGCGGTTTTGTCGAACAGGCCACGTTCTGGACCGGATTGCGTCCGATGACGCCAGACGGTACGCCGATTGTCGGGCGCACGCCGCTCTCCAATCTCTATCTCAATACCGGTCACGGTACGCTGGGATGGACGATGGCTTGTGGTTCCGGTCAGCTTCTGGCTGATTTAATTTCTGGTCAGAAACCGGCGATTGCCGCAGATGATTTGTCAGTGCTGCGCTACCTGCCAGGTTTTGAGCCACATTCTTCGCCACTGCGTAACGCCAGCGCGGCGCGCTGAGACCTCAGGGAGAGTAAAAGCATGTCACGTCCAACCGGTGCCACCATCAATCAACAGGCACTGCGTCATAATCTGGCCGTTGTTCGCCGGGCGGCCCCGCAATCACGCGTCTGGTCGGTGATAAAAGCCAATGCGTATGGTCACGGTGTGGCTCGCGTGTGGCAAAGCCTGGCAGAAACCGATGGTTTCGCGCTGCTGAATATGGAAGAGGCGATCCTGCTGCGTGAGCAGGGCTGGAAAAAACCGATCCTGCTGCTGGAAGGTTTCTTTCATGCCGAGGATTTAGCGCTAATCGATCGTTACCGCCTCACCACCAGCGTGCACAGCAACTGGCAGATTCAGGCGCTGGCAAAAGCGCAGCTGTCGGCACCGGTGGATGTGTACCTCAAAATCAACAGCGGTATGAACCGGCTTGGTTTCCGTCCTGAGCAGGCTCATGCGGCGTGGCAAAAACTGCGCGCTCTGCCGAACGTCGGTGCAATGACGTTGATGGCGCACTTCGCTGATGCGGAGAATCCGCAAGGAGTCGTTGAGCCAATGAAGCGCGTCGAACTGGCGGCGGAAGGGCTCAATTGTCCGCGTTCTCTGTCTAACTCTGCGGCTACGCTGTGGCATCCTGAAGCGCATTTTGACTGGGTGCGTCCCGGCATTATTCTCTATGGCGCGTCACCGAGCGGCGACTGGCAGGATATCGCCAGCACCGGATTGCAGCCGGTGATGACGCTCACCAGCGAAATCATTGGTGTGCAGCAGCTGAATGCCGGTGACGGCGTGGGTTACGGTTATCGCTATCACGCCAGCGGCACCCAGCGTATCGGCATTGTCGCCTGTGGTTACGCCGACGGTTATCCGCGTCATGCGCCCACCGGCACGCCAGTCAGCGTGGATGGCATACGCACGCAAACGCTGGGCGCCATCTCCATGGACATGATGATGATCGATTTAGAACCTTGCCCGCAGGCCGGCATCGGTTCAAAGGTGGAGCTGTGGGGCAATCAGGTGAAGATCGATGAGGTGGCAAAAGCCGCCGGAACGGTGGGCTACGAGCTGATGTGTGCGCTCGCGCCACGCGTTCCGGTTGAGGTTATTTAAGCGCGGTCACGCGACCGTGCATTTTCTTACTGCAGCGCCAGGCGGTCAGTGCCAGCGCTGCACCCAGCAGCATCATCAATGCCAGTGACGACTTCTCAGCAACGGGCAATGCTACGATTGCCATGCTGCCGCCCGCACCACACGCCATCTGAATAAATCCCTGCAGTGCTGAGGCCACGCCCGCTTGCTGCTGATACGGCTCCAGCGCGTAGCTGGTGGCGGGACCGACCGTGAACGCCAGGCCAGCAACGGAAACCGCCACGGGAATCATGTACAGCGCCCAATGGTTTTGCCACGCCGCCGGTAACAGCGTGTTGCCCATCATCAGAAGAATTGCGCCGATCAACATGGTGGCGAAACCCATCGCCAGGCAGAACGGGCGTCCCGCTTTGCGAATGGTTTTGTTTACGAACGCGCTAACCAGCATGATCCAAAACCCGTTGGCGCCAAAGGCGAAAGAGAATTGCAACGGCGTCAGGCCGCCTTCGGTCATCAGCACGTGTGGCGCCAGAGACACATAGGTCAGCACCATGCCCAGCGCGCCGGCGTTAGCAAAGGCAAAGGCGAGAAAGCGCGGTTCACGGGCGATGGCAGCATACTGCGCCAGCGGTAAACCTTTAACGCGTAAGGTGTCCGCCGGGCGCGTTTCCGGCAGCCACAGCAGGACGATCAAGCCGATCACCACCGCATAACCGCACAGGAACCAGAACGGCATCCGCCAGCCGTAGGCTTCGGCGAGGATCCCACCCAGCAGTGGCGCCAGCGCGGGAACGATATTCAGCGCACCATTGAGAAAGCCGTAAGCGCGTGCGGCATCCTCGCCACTGAGACGGTCACGCACGCCGCTGAAGGCCACCACCGCCGTGCAGCACACCGCGCAACCCTGAATGATGCGGGCGAGGAAGAACACCGGCCACAGCGTGCTCGTAGCGGCAATCGCGCTGCCAGTGATGTAAAGCGCAAGACCAATTAACGCGAGCGGCTTACGACCAAAATTATCCACCAGCGGACCGGTAATCAATTGGCCAATGCCCATCACCAATAAAAACAGAGGAATCGTGATTTGGATGAGGCTCACCGGGCTGTTAAGACCTTCGGCGATTTGCGGCAATGTCGGGAGGTAAAGATCAATGCCAAGCGGCGCCAGCAGCACCAGGCTAAGAAGTATTAAGGTGAATTTTTGCATTACGAACCGGACGACCTGTTAAACAATCCGGAAGGGTAATGACTCTTAGGGGAAAAAGAAAGGGATAATAAAAGCGATGCCTGCCGAAGTGCACAGACATCGCCTCGAGGGTATTAGTAAGCGCCGTCGCGACGAACCACTACGCCAGCGGTTTTGAACAGAATCGCAATGTCAGTCCATAACGCCCAGTTTTTCACGTACCAGGAATCGAAGTAGACGCGCGTATCGTAGTCAATGTCGTTACGTCCGCTGACCTGCCACAAGCCGGTCATGCCCGGTTTCGCCATCAGGTAGTAATCCACATCACCGGCATAACGCTCCAGTTCTGCTTCAATCACCGGACGCGGACCGACCAGACTCATTTCGCCACGAATGACATTCCACAACTGTGGCAGCTCATCAAGGCTGGTTTTGCGCAGGAAGTTACCAATTTTGGTCACACGCGGATCGTTTTTCAGTTTGAAATCACGGTCCCATTCGGCACGCGCTTCCTCGCTGGTCGCCAGCAGGTTTTGCAGCACTTCCTGCGAGTTGGTCACCATTGAGCGGAACTTCAGGCACTTAAACTTCACGCCATCTTGCCCAACGCGTTCATGACCATAAATCGCATTGCCGCCGTCACGTTTCACCATCGCACACAGCAGTCCAAATACCGGTCCGAGGAACAGCAGCAGCATGGATGCCACCACGATATCGAAGGTGCGTTTCAGGAAGCGCGAAGAGCGTTTCGCCAGGTTATTGCTGACGCGCAAAATCATCACTTCATGGCTGAAGATGAATGACATATCGGTGCCATACAGCGGCACGCCGCGCAGCGTTGGGATCACGGAAATTGAACGGCACTTCATTTTGGACAGGAACTTCAGCCATTTATCGCGCACCACTTGCTGCTCAAATTCGGTGGCGACGATAAATTGCGTGTTGTCACGGTCCATGGTTTGCCAGTTGATGTCTTTCCAGGTGATCACCGGAACGCCATTAACCTTCTCATGCTGTTGGTCATCATCCAGCGAGATAAACGCCTGCACGTTATAACCGAGGATCTCCTCGCTCTGCAGCGCCGCATAAGCTTCCATGGCATTTTTACCGGAACCAATGATGATGGTTTCCTTCTGCCACTGACCTGCGCGGTTGATGGCGCGTTTTACCACGGCACGCATCAGCGGCAGCAGCAGCAGAGCGTAAGTCCAGCTAAATACCCAAACCATGCGCGAGAAGTCCCATTTTGAAAAGGCAATCAACGCCAGATCAAGCAGAGAGAAGACGAACAGGGTTTTAATCACTTCTTTCAGTTCAAACCAAAACGGCTTGCGATAAGTGTAGTGACGCATACGCACCCAGAACCAGGCGGTGCAAAGAATAGAAAGGCTAAATTGGGCAATAAACCGGTATTCAATCTGCTGGGGCGGAATAAAGGTATCCAGTTCGCCCCAAATACCTTGAACGGTGGCGGCAGATAAAAACAATGCCAGATTTAATGCAATTAAATCCGAGAAACTAAGTGCGACTTTTGCGATGAGGTTTTTGCGCAGTCCGCTCCACGAGCGGGTTGCATCATTCATTATCAAAGTACTTGCCATAAAACCTGCTCTCTTTTCTTAAGTAAAAGATGGCCTGACCAGAATCAAGTACGCGCTCAGGAGTGGTCCGCTGAAAAATGGAAAGATTAATTCTTTCAGCGAGATATAAGTCAGTGCTGCCATAAGCGCTGCAAGGAAAGGACCGTTTGAGACGTGATGCACGTCACGAAAAGCTGCAGCAACGTTTAAGAGTATGCAGGAGTTATTTGACAGAGTTAATATGGAAATAGTCTGAAAAGGAAATAAATGACTAAAGAAATAATTGGCTATTTAATTGAAATGTATGGTTAAAAGTTAATTAATCGCGAATATTACGCTTCATTTTAAGACAGCTTTTCGGAATGACCGCCATTCACATCAATGGCGGCGCCAGCCAATCAGGCGGGTTTTTTTAATACCCACAGGTCCTGCTGCTTGTCATAGTGTCCGATTTGCAGATCGACAGCCTCTTCATCAATCCATGCCGGTACACTGGTATCCACATCCCAGCCGTCGAGTTGGTCACTCAGGCCGGGATTGGTATGGCAGGGAATACTGACAGTGTCGCCATTGTCACTATTGAACTCTGCATCAACGATTTCATATTGACCAATCTTCACCACGCGTCCCATTACATTCTCCCGTATTTGCTGGGTTGAATAGTGAGCATAGTCGTTCACACGCAGTTTACGAGCGATAAAGCCTCGGATTAATCCTTGTCTTCGCTGACGCGCACGCCGACCTTCACAATCTGGTTATCTTCTTTCTCTGCTACCGTCCAGGTTAACTGCTTCCATTCCACCTGATCGCCAACCACTGGCGTGCTGCCGAGCAAACTCATTACCAGCTGTCCTAGCGACTGCTGATCGTTGGTCTGTTCATCTAACTCCAACCCATAGATTTGCGCCACGTCGCGCAGGCGCGCTTCGGCATCCAGAATAAAGTCGCCGAAGAAGCGCTGATCCAGCGATACCGGCGGCGATTGGCTGAACATTTTACCTAAGGCGGGGAGATCACGTTCACGGCCAATCACACACAGCACATCGCCTTCTTTCAGGCGCGTATTGCCGTTGGGATGCATTAACGCGTTATCGCGGAACAGGGCGGCGATGCGGGTTTCGCGCGGCATCTGTAAATCACGCAGCGCTGCGCCGACGCACCATTTGTCGGCGCTCAGCTGGTAAATAAATTGTTCCCACGGATTCTCCGGATGGATATCCAGCCCAACCCGGCTAATCGGCGAGGCGGTTGGTGGCACCACCACTTTGGCGCGTTTGGCGGCATAGCCCAGCGAGGTACCTTGCAGCATCAACGACACCAACACTACAAAGAAAGCGATGTTGAAGTAGAGCTTGGCGTTCTCCAGTCCGGCCATCATCGGAAATACGGCGAGGATGATCGGCACTGCGCCACGTAAGCCCACCCAACTGATGAAGATACGTTCGCGTCCGGTGAAGCCTTTGAACGGTAACAGACCAACCAGAATCGACAGCGGGCGCGCTACCAGAATCAACCACAGCGACAGAATCATCGCCGGCACCGCGATGTGCCACAAATCGGAGGGTGTCACCAGCAAGCCCAGCACAATGAACATGCCGATTTGGCTCAGCCATGCCATGCCGTCAAAGGTTTGCAAAATACCGTGGCGGTTGCGAATCGGGCTGTTGCCCAGCAGGAAGCCGCAAAGATACACCGCCAGAATGCCGCTGCCTTCCATCACGGTGGTGAGCGCAAACACGATGATGCCGCCACTCACCGCCAGCAGCGGATATAAACCCTGCGCCAGATTGATACGGTTAATCAACTGCTGCAGCGCCCAGCCGCCGCCCAGGCCTAATACGATGCCAAGACCAAACTGCTGCACCAGATGCACCACAAACATCCAGCTCAGGCCGGACTGGCCTTGCTGAATCATGTCGATCAGCGTGATGGTGAGAAACACCGCCATCGGATCGTTGCTGCCGGATTCAATCTCCAGCGTGGAGCTGACACGTTCATTGAGGCCTTTATCACCCAGCAGCGAAAATACGGCGGCGGCATCGGTCGAACCGATAATCGCGCCAATCAGAAAGCCCTGCATCAGATCGAGCTTAAACAGCCAGGCAGCGGCAACGCCGGTTAACCCTGCGGTGATCATCACGCCAACCGTCGCCAGCGATAATGCCGGGCCGAGCGCCACCTTTAACGAAGATGCTTTGGTGCGCATGCCGCCATCAAGCAAGATGATGGCTAGAGCGAGGTTGGAGACCAGATAGGCGACGGGATAGTTATCAAACGCGATGCCACCGATACCATCAATCCCGGCCAACATGCCGAGAGCGAGGAAGATCACCAGAATCGGAATGCCAAGGCGTGAGGAAAAGGAACTGAGCAAAATACTTGCTGCTACCAGCACGGACCCAATAATGAACAAACTGTAAATCATGCTGGTATTCAACGGCGTTCTCCTGCGGTGGGGCAAAAAAGACAAACTGCGGGCGATTCACACAGACAAGGTGGAAAGATAATGCCTTATCAATAGCTTGTCAGCGCTTAATTGCACATTTTTTCATTCTGTGGGGCCGCATCCCATACACAGCTAAATTTGTATGAAAAAACAACAGGAAATGGCGCGAAGTGAGTGGGGCTGCTGCAAAGAAAAAGCCGGTCAGTGACCGGCTTATGGACTCAGGCTTCTGCAGCCTGTTTGTGGAAAAGTTCTCTAAATACCGGATAGATGTCTTCTGGCTCGCGAATATGTTGGATTGCGAAGTTATCAAACATCGCCTGCAGATGTTCATACTCGCGCCACAAGGTCTGGTGCGCGCGACGCGTAATCTCGATGTAGCTGTAATAACGCACAACCGGCAGAATATGTTTGGCTAAGATCTCGTGGCAGAGCGGTGAATCATCGGCCCAGTTATCACCATCCGACGCTTGCGCCGCATAGATGTTCCACTGTGACGGGTCATAACGCTCTTTAACCACTTCATCCATCAACTTCAGTGCACTGGAAACAATGGTGCCGCCCGTTTCCTGCGAGTAGAAGAACTCCTGTTCGTCGACCTCTTTCGCCTGAGTGTGATGGCGAATATAAACCACGTCGACGTTCTTGTAAGTACGGCTCAGGAACAGATACAGCAGAATGTAGAAACGCTTCGCCATATCTTTGGTGGCTTGATCCATCGAACCAGACACGTCCATCAGGCAGAACATCACGGCCTGGCTGGAAGGTTCTGGTCGCTTCTCGAAGTTTTTGTAGCGCAGGTCAAAGGTATCGATAAACGGTACGCGGTCGATGCGCGCGCGCAACTCAGCGATCTCTTTACGTAAACGCTCCTCTTCCAGTAACTGCGCCGGTTCGCTGTTTTCCACTTCGGATAGCGTAGCTTCCAGTTCGTTTAACATGCGGCGTTTACCCGCCGTCATCGCCGTACGACGAGCCAGCGAGTTCTGCAGCGAGCGCACCACACTGATATTAGCCGGCGTACCGTTTGAGGTGTAGCCCGCGCGATGGGTTTTGTACTCGTTTAACTGCCGATGTTGATTCTTACGCAGGTTCGGCAACGCCAAATCTTCGAACAGAAGATCGAGATATTCATCTTTAGATATCTGGAAGCTGAATTCGTCCTGGCCTTCACCATCCTGACTGGCGTTGCCTTGGCCGCTACCGCCGCTGCCGCCGCCACCTTGCGGACGTTCAATGCGATCGTTTTGCACGAAATGGTCATTCCCAGGATGCACGCGATGGCGACTGCCGCCGCGGCCCTGATGGAAGCTCGGTTCGTTGATATCGTCAATTGGAATCGAGACCGATTCGCCGCTCTCGACATCGGTCACCGAACGCTTGTTGATGGCCTCGGAGATCGATTGCTTAATTTGCGACTTGTAACGGCGCAGAAAGCGCTGCCGATTTACGGCGCTTTTGTTCTTACCGTTGAGACGCCGATCGATAAAATAGGCCATAAAAATCCCCCAAACTGCATTGCAAGCTTAGGCCGGGAAACCCGGCCTCCTGTTGCAGCACCGTAGCGCCGCAACGCTTACAGATAACGATTATGAAGATTTACGCACGCGCAGATACCACTCGCACAGCAGGCGTACTTGCTTGCGGGTATAGCCTTTTTCCATCATGCGATCGACAAAATCATCGTGTTTTTTCTGCTCGTCCGTTGAGGTTTTGGTATTGAACGAAATCACCGGCAGCAACTCTTCGGTGTTCGAGAACATTTTCTTCTCAATGACCGTGCGCAGTTTTTCGTAGCTGGTCCAGTTCGGATTGCGTCCGCTATTCTGCGCACGGGCACGCAGCACAAAGTTGACAATCTCGTTACGGAAATCTTTCGGGTTACTGATCCCGGCAGGTTTCTCGATCTTTTCCAGCTCGGCGTTCAGCGATTCGCGGTCAAACAGCTGTCCGGTGTCGGGATCGCGGTACTCTTGATCCTGAATCCAGAAATCAGCGTAGGTAACGTAGCGATCAAAGATGTTTTGACCGTATTCCGAGTAGGACTCCAGATACGCGGTCTGAATCTCTTTACCGATAAATTCGGCGTATTTTGGAATCAAATAGCCTTTCAGGTGCTCCAGATACTTCTCGGCTTGATCCTGAGGGAACTGCTCGCGCTCAATTTGCTGCTCCAGTACGTAGAACAGATGCACCGGGTTGGCCGCTACTTCGGCATGGTCGAAGTTAAACACGCGCGACAGGATTTTAAACGCGAAGCGGGTTGAAAGACCGTTCATGCCCTCATCAACGCCCGCGTAATCGTGATACTCCTGCCAGGATTTGGCTTTTGGATCGGTATCTTTCAGGCTTTCGCCATCATAGACGCGCATTTTGGAGTAGATGCTGGAGTTTTCCGGCTCTTTCAAACGCGACAGAATCGAGAAACGGGCCAGGGTTTCCAGCGTGCCCGGCGCGCATGGCGCAGTGGTCAACTCACTGTGATCCAACAGTTTGTTGTAGATCTTGATCTCTTCGGAAACGCGTAGGCAATAAGGCACTTTGACGATGTAAACACGGTCGAGGAAGGCCTCATTGTTTTTGTTATTACGGAAGGTGACCCATTCTGATTCGTTAGAGTGCGCCAGAATGATGCCGTTGAACGGCAGGGCAGAAATCCCTTCGGTACCGTTGTAGTTACCTTCCTGCGTGGCGGTCAGCAGCGGATGCAGCACTTTAATCGGTGCTTTAAACATCTCAACGAATTCCATCACGCCTTGGTTTGCGCGGCAAAGGGCACCTGAATAGCCGTATGCGTCAGGATCGTTTTGCGCGTGATTTTCCAGTTTACGGATATCCACTTTGCCGACCAACGCAGAAATATCCTGGTTGTTCTCATCGCCTGGTTCTGTTTTGGCAATTGCTACCTGCTCCAGAATTGACGGCCACACTTTCACCACTTTGAAGCGGGTGATATCGCCGCCAAACTCATGCAGGCGTTTCGCCGCCCAGGGCGACATGATGGTGCCCAGATAACGCCGTGGCACGCCATACTCTTTTTCCAGAATATTGGCGTCTTCCTGCGGGTTAAACAGGCAGAGCGGATGATCGTTTACCGGGCTGCGCTCGCCGTCGGCGCTCAGCACATAGATCGGCACTCGCTGCATCAGCGCTTTCAGGCGCTCGGCCAATGAGGATTTACCGCCACCCACCGGGCCCAGTAAGTAAAGGATCTGTTTCTTCTCTTCCAAACCCTGCGCGGCGTGTTTCAGGTAGGAGACGATTTGCTCAATCGCTTCCTCCATACCGTAAAACTCTTCGAAGGCCGGGTAGCGTCCCATGACTCGGTTGGAAAAGATTCGGGAAAGGCGAGGCTCTTGCGCAGTGTCAACCATCACCGGCTCACCGATGGCCATTAATAGTCGCTCGGCAGCGTTGGCGTATGCACTGCGATCCTGTTTACAGATGGCGAGGAATTCCTGCAATGAGAACTCTTCGTCCTTGGCAGCTTCATAACGCTGACGATAGTGATCGAATATATTCATAGCGATGCCCGTCCTTTCGTTTTTAGCACAGGTAAAGGAGCGTAATAAAAGTTTGTAGCAGCTCCCGGAAGATATTCTTTATTGAGTACAGCAACCCTTATGCCAACCTGACGTTTTTTTATCGGGATACACAATTCTTATGGTTACTCTGCTCGTACAAAAAAGTCTCGTCTTACATTTAACTGTAGAAGGCATTCAGAAAACCTGCAGCCACTTTTCTCCTTATTCAGCGATATATCAATAACAAAGTCTCATAAGCACTGAGGCAATCAACCTAAGCCGTGAGAGCGATGAAGCTACTGAGAATATTTCGCTATGCTGATTAGAGAGCATCATTAAACGTTAACCGATAGCAAAAATTTGGTTAGACTCTGCGTGTGATTGTTATATTAATGGACTGAATAAATTGTGAACCAATTCAAACTTAAAGCGCTTGCTCTGGCTGTACCTTGTTATTTTGCGGCGTTCGGCACTCATGCAGAACCCTTATCTCTTGGCGCTTCGGTGATTTATGCGCAGTCACCTTATCGGGGCGGACAAGACCGCTATCTGCCGATTCCGGTGATTAATTATGAAGGTGAAAACTTCTGGTTCCGTAGCCTGCAAGGCGGCTATTACCTGTGGAAAGACCCGCAGAATCAGCTGTCGCTGACGGTGCTGGGATCGCCGCAGCAGTACGATCCGAAAGACAACGATTTGGGTGACATGAAAGCGCTGGATAAGCGCCGTATGACGCTGATGGCCGGCGCCAACTATCGCCATGTTGCCGATTGGGGTATCGTGCGCACCGCTCTGCTGGGTGATGTGCTCAATAACAGCAATGGGTTAATCTGGGATCTCACCTATCTATATCGCTTTGATTTCGGCGCATTCAGCCTGACGCCGGGCATTGGTGCCATGTGGAACAGCGCCAATCAGAACCGTTATTACTACGGTGTTTCATCCCATGAAAGTGCGCGAACCGGCATCGCTGAGTATCATCCAGACGACAGCTGGTCGCCGTATGTCGAGATGAATGCCAGCTACCAAATCAGCCAAAGCTGGAACGCCAGCTTGTCTGGTCGTTACACGCGCTTCGACAGCGAAATCAAAGACAGCCCGATGGTCGATAAGAGTGGCCAGTTCACACTCTGGACCGGCATCAGTTACAGCTTCTGACGATTAAATAAACGCCTCGTAATGAGGCGTTTTTCTTACATTGCACCAATTCAGAGCCCCATTTCAGCGCAACAGGAGGAGTGATGAAGACTATCCAATTTCACGGTGAATCAGCTTTACCCGCTATTGGCCAGGGAACCTGGTATATGGGTGAAAATGAAGCGCTGCGCAGCCAGGAAGTGGCGGCACTGCAGGCGGGATTAGATCTTGGACTCAAGGTTATCGACACGGCAGAAATGTATGCGGAAGGCGCTGCCGAAGAGGTGGTCGGCGAAGCGTTACGCGGCCGTCGCGATCAAGCCTGGCTGGTATCGAAGGTGTATCCCTGGAATGCCGGTGAAGTCGATGCTATCAAGGCCTGCGAGAGCAGTCTGCGTCGTCTGCAAACCGATTACCTCGATCTCTACCTGCTGCACTGGCGTGGCAATGTGCCCTTGGAAGAAACCATTCGCGCGATGGAATCCTTGCAGCAGCAGGGCAAAATCCGCCACTGGGGCGTCTCGAACTTTGACCATGACGATATGCTGGAACTGTGGAATGAGCCCGGCGGCAAGGCCTGTTTAACTAATCAGGTGCTGTACCACTTAGCGTCGCGGGGGATTGAGTATGATCTGTTGCCGCAGTGTCAGCAGCGCGAGATGCCGATTATGGCCTATTGCCCGTTAGCGCAGGCTGGACGACTGCGACAAGCGCTGTTTGACGATGCGCATCTTCAACAGATTGCACAACAGAAGGGCATCAGCGTGGCGCAAGTGCTATTGGCTTGGGTGATCCGTCAACAAGGTGTTTTGGCCATTCCTAAAGCCAGCAGCGTTGCACATGTGCAGCAAAACGCGGCCGCGCTTAGCATCAATCTGACTAATGAAGAGCTGAGCATCATTGAACGGGCGTTTCCTGCGCCTCAATCTAAAACTTCATTAGATGTGGTTTAGCGGCGCAACGGCGCCGCATCTTATTACTTATTAACGATACGAATTGTGGTACCCAAACGCGCAGGGGATTCACCCGCGCTTTTTAACGGCTTGCTAATGCGCGCCGTTTCCACGCACACCATGGTTTTATAGCCTTCATTTGGCATGTCCCCCATGCTGCATGATAACTCCGGACCTGGATTCCACGTGACAACGTCACTCTGATAGTGGTGATAGACTTCAATCTGGCGTTTGCCCGCTTTATCGTGAATCACGCTGCAATCATCCGCCGCGGTGTGAATACGATCCACGCGGTTTGGATAGGTCTGCTTGCCGTCTGATGCGCCAACCGCATTATCGTTAACCTTATCGATAAAGCTGTTACCCAATCCGCTCACTTCGACCTGCGCGATATCCGCAATTCGGAAGTAGCTGTGCAGCGCTGCGGTGGCTTCATAGTCGCCGTAGGCTTCCAGCTCAATTTCACAATGCTCAGCAATCCGGAAGCGAGCAAGCAGGGTGAAATCGTGCGGCCAGAGCTTTTTGGTTTGTGCGTTGCTTTCCAGCGTAAAAGTCAGCATTACCGCATCTTCGTTTTCGTCATGGGCGGTCAGCGTCCACGGCATATTGCGTGCAAAACCGTGCGCCGGTTCACCTGCCGGACCGAACCACGGCCAGCAAATAGGTATGCCGCCGCGGATTGCTTTACCTGTGGTAAACGGGGTTTTTTCACTGAGCCAAATCACCGGTTTTTGGCCGCTAGGCTGCCACGAAAGCAGATGCGCACCTTGCAGGGCAATCGCCGCTCGCACTTTAGGATGGCTAATCACCACAATCGGCAAATCACCCTGCTGGCGCTGTGACAGATAAGGGGTGATTTGATTCACTACCGGAAGGGTATAAAGCGTATCTTGCATGGTCATACCTTCTCTTTTATCCAGTCGAAAAAAAGGGGCGACCGAAGTCACCCCTTGTCTGTGTAGCCGGTTAGCTTACTTAGAAGCAACCAGTGCAATCAGATCGAGAACTTTATGTGAGTAGCCAGTTTCGTTATCGTACCAGGAAACCAGTTTCACGAAGTTGTCATTCAGAGCGATACCTGCTTTAGCATCGAATACTGAAGTCAGGGTTTCGCCGTTGAAGTCGGTAGAAACCACGTCGTCTTCAATGTAGCCCAGAACGCCTTTCATTTTGCCTTCTGACTCAGCTTTGATCACTGCACAAATTTCTTTGTAAGTCGCTGGTTTTTCCAGGCGAACAGTCAGGTCAACAACAGACACGTTTGGAGTAGGAACGCGGAACGCCATACCGGTCAGTTTGCCGTTCAGCTCTGGCAGAACAACGCCAACTGCTTTAGCTGCACCGGTAGAAGATGGGATGATGTTCTGCGCTGCGCCACGGCCGCCGCGCCAGTCTTTGTGAGACGGGCCATCAACGGTTTTCTGAGTAGCGGTAGTCGCGTGAACGGTGGTCATCAGACCTTCAACGATACCGAAGTTGTCGTTGATAACTTTAGCCAGTGGAGCCAGGCAGTTAGTGGTGCAAGACGCGTTAGAAACGATGTCCTGACCAGCATATTTGTCAAAGTTAGCGCCACGTACGAACATCGGGGTGCTGTCTTTAGATGGACCAGTCAGAACCACTTTCTTCGCGCCAGCGGTGATGTGTTTACGTGCAGTTTCGTCGGTCAGGAAGATACCGGTCGCTTCAGCAACAACGTCAACACCCACTTCGTCCCACTTCAGGTTAGCCGGGTCTTTCTCAGCGGTAACACGGATTTTCTTACCGTTAACAATCAGTGCACCGTCTTTCACTTCTACAGTGCCGTCAAAACGACCGTGAGTAGAGTCATACTTCAGCATGTATGCCATGTAATCGGCGTCGAGCAGATCGTTGATCGCGACGATTTCGATGTCAGAACGCTGCTGCGCAGCACGGAAAACGATGCGACCGATACGGCCAAAACCGTTAATACCTACTTTGATAGTCATATATTCCACCAGCTATTTGTTAGTGAATAAAAGGTTGGCTGTAAAATTACAAAAACCTTACCAAGCGTCAAGCGGAATCGTGTCAATTGTTGCGACAGGTCAATTCCAACACCAGGAATAATTCGTTGCGCAATCGCTTACGCAGCACCCTTATTGCGCGCCTATGTTACGCCGAATGCGGGCTGAAAAGGGATGACTTTTACAAAGGGTGATCGCCATCACAAAATCGTGCTGTGGAACAGATGTCGGAGGCGTTAGCACGAAAAAAGACCCGATAGATGTTGTACGTTTGTTAGAATACTAGTCGATTTTTTCAGAATGACACTCCGGAACTCAAAATGGCTAAAGACACCGCACCCGACGCAAAAATTGCGCAGCTTTCCGAAATGCAGCGCTATGTCACTCAGCATCGTGGAACGGAGCCCCCTTTCTCGGGCGCCTTGCTGCACAACAAGCAGGAAGGGATTTACCACTGCTTAGTTTGTAATTCGCCGCTGTTTCTCTCCGAAACCAAATACGATTCAGGCTGTGGCTGGCCAAGTTTCTATCAGCCTTTCAGTGACGACGCTATCCGCTATCTGGAAGATGATTCACACGGCATGCACCGGGTTGAGATTCGCTGTGGCAACTGTGATGCGCATTTGGGACATGTGTTCCCGGATGGCCCACAGCCGAGCGGCGAGCGCTACTGCGTGAACTCCGCCTCGCTAAATTTCACTGATGAGCAGGGCAATCAGCAAGAGGGCTAAGCATGAAACAGGAACTGGAAGCGATGCTGGAGGCGCTGACGCCGGAAGTATACGAGCGACTCTCCACGGCGGTTGAAATCGGTAAATGGCCAGATGGCGTCGCGCTGACGCCAGAGCAGAAAGAGAATTGTCTGCAGCTGGTGATGTTATGGCAGGCTCGCCACAATGACGATCCGCAACATATGACCATCAGCAAAGGTGGGGATATGGTGATGAAATCGAAGAAACAGCTTAAAGAAGAGTTCGGCATTGAGCCCGAAGTCACGCGCATCAACCTGCACTAACAATCAAAAGGGCTGGTTCTCACCAGCCCCTAATTTTCAGATTAATACCGCACCTTGTGCTTCCATCTGAGCGAAAGCAATTTCACTGTCATCCGGATTCAGGTTCACACCGCGGCAGCCCTCTTTAACCACCTCCACGTTGTAACCTAACTCCAGCGCATCCAGCACGCTGTATTTGACGCAGTAATCGGTCGCAATACCCAACATCACTAAATCGTTAATGCCGCGCTCGCGCAGCCAACTGTCGAGTTCTGTCTTGCGTCGATGGCCGTTATCGAAGAAGGCGCTGTAGCTATCCACCTCAACATCGCCCCCTTTATGAAACACGGCATCAATCAGAGAGCGATCGAGATCGGGATGAAAATCCGCCCCGACAGAATTCTCAATACCGTGATCGGGCCACCAGATCTGCGCTAAACCGTTTAATTCGCCAAGCGTGTAGACCGGCTCGCCGGAGATCGAGGCGAAGCTGCCGTGATTGGCTGGATGCCAGTCTTGCAATGCCACCACACATTCACCCCGATCGTGAAACTCACGCGCAAATCGATTGGCGACGGCAACCGTTTGGTCACCTTCACGCACCGCCATTGGGCCGCCGGGGCAAAAATCGTTCTGAATATCGATGATTATCAATGCCCGCTTCATTGGTTTCGCTCCGTATCAATCTTCGGTCAGTTCGCCGCGTAAATTCTGCTGCATTTTGGCACGAATTTCCGCGCTGGTAAGGTTCTGACTCAATAAAAAATGCAGTTTGGTTAATGTGGCCTCAACGGTGAGATCAAAACCGCTGATCACACCCGCATGCTCAAGCGCATTGCCGGTGGCATAGCCGCCCATATTCACTTTGCCGGACATACACTGCGTCAGATTCACCACCACAATGCCGCGATCGCTGGCCTGTTGCAGTTCCGAGAGAAACTCAGCATTTTGCGGCGCGTTGCCAACGCCGTAAGAGCGCAGGATCAAGGCTTTCACCGGTTGACGCAGGAAATTACCCACCACGTCGGCAGAGATACCCGGATAAATCGTTACCACGCCAATCGGCTGTGGTGTTATCGGATGCACAATCAGCTCGCCGTGACCTTGCGGTGCGGGCGGGGTGTTTAACCGGCGGATATGAATCCCCGCTTCCAGCAAGGGCGCCAGGTTTGGCGATGCGAAGGCATTAAAGCCGTCAGCATGTGCCTTAGTGGTACGGTTGCCGCGGAACAGCGTGTTATTGAAAAACAGGGCAACTTCACTGATCGGATAATTGGCCGCCACATACAGCGAGTTCAGCAGGTTTTGCTGCCCATCAGAACGCAATTCTGCCAGGGGAATTTGCGAGCCGGTGACAATCACCGGCTTAGCGAGGTTCTCCAGCATAAAGGAGAGCGCCGAAGCGGTGAAGGCCATGGTGTCGGTACCATGCAAAATCACAAAGCCATCGTAGCGATCGTAGTTTTGCTTAATATCGTTCGCAATCGATTGCCAATCCTGCGGCGTCATGTCCGAGGAATCCATCAGCGGCTGATACTCATGGATGGTGAAATCCGGCATTTCAGGCCGATGGAATTCGGGCATGTTTGCCAGCTGCTGTTGCAGATGACCCGATACCGGAATGTAGCCCTGCGAAGAGCGCTGCATCCCGATGGTGCCGCCGGTGTAGGCTACGTAGATATTTTTCTTTTGCATGAAGGAACTCAGACTTGCCGTAAAACGCGCAGTATAAGGGGATTGCGAACGAAAAGCAGCCCGACCAGCGGCCGGGCTGTAAAGATTAGCGTACGTTGCCGCAGTTCAGGCAGAAAGCGTAGCGATTTTGCGGATCGTTGAGGTTATTCAATAAGCCAGGTTGCTGTTTCATTGCGCTCATTACGTCCAGCATTGGCGCAGGCAGCCAGACTTTCAGCGCAGCCGGCAACACCGCCTGAACCGACGCGTTCATCTGATTCAGCAGCAGATCGATCATGCCCGGATCGTCCTGATACCAGCTCAACTCCGGCTTAGCGACTTTCGCCAGCTCAGCAGCTTTCGCCACGGCATCGTCAAAGTCACCCAACGCATCGACCAAACCATTGGCTTTCGCATCGCTACCGGTCCAGACGTGACCCTGCGCAATCGCATTGATTTCCTCAGGCGTTTTGTGACGCGAGGTTGCCACCAGGCCCACGAAATTACGATAGCCGTTCTCAATGGTCAGCTGCATCAGCTGCTGCACTTCGGTTGGCAGCGCTTTGGTGGTGGCGACGGCCGCCAGCGGTGATGTGGCAACGCCGTCAGTATGCACACCCACCGAACTCAGGCTGTTTTCAACGGTGTTAATCACGCCAAAGATACCGATGGAACCGGTCAGCGTGCTGGGTGCCGCCACGATGTAATCAGCTGGCGTTGAAATCCAGTAACCGCCCGAAGCCGCCATGCCGCCCATCGAGACCACCACCGGTTTACCCGCATCGTGGGCTGCCGCCAGCTCTTCACGAATGGCTTCAGATGCCGTGACGCTGCCGCCTGGGCTGTTGACACGCAACACAATGGCTTTAATTTTAGGATCCAGACGCGCATCGCGGATTTGCGACGCCGTGGTATCACCGCCGACGTTTCCGGCGCTCTCTTCACCGTCCATAATCGCACCGCTGGCGAGGATCACGGCGATATTGCCATCATGACTCTGCGGCGGCTGTTTAACGGTGTAATCGTAGATACTGACGCTACGGTAATCGTTATTCGCCTTATCCCAGCCGAAGGTCTTTACCAGTTCCTGATCGGCGGCTGCTCGCGTATCCAGCACATCCACTAACTTATTGTTCAGCGCATATTTCGCGGTATCACCTTGCACCGCTTGCAGGCCGCTAATGATGCCGGCTGCACCTGGGAACAGCTGTTCTGGTGTGATCTGACGATTGGCTGCCACAGTATTCAGGTAATTCTGCCATAGCTGGCCAATCCAGCGCCCATCAGCGTCGCGTGCTTCTGGTGACATATCGTCACGCAGGAACGGCTCAACCGCAGATTTATAAGTGCCTACGCGGAAGACATGCGAATTAACTTTCAGCTTTTCCAGCAAAGTCTTGTAGTACAGGCCGTTGGTGGCGAAACCGTGCAGATCGACCGTGCCCTGAGGTGAGAGATACACCTTGTTGGCGTAACTGGCGATGTAGTATTGCGCCTGGCTGTAACTGTCGCCGACTGCATAAATAGGTTTGCCGGCGTCACGGAATTCGCGCAGTGCTTTACCCACATATTGCAGCGAAGGTTGATCGCCACCAGCAAAGTCACGCAGCTCCAGCACGATGCCAGTGATGTTTTTATCAGTTTTTGCCTGGCGGATCGCATCGACGACATCGAACAGGGAATTCTCCTGCAGGCGATCGCTATTGGCGCCCAACAGTTGACGGCTGATACGACTCAGACGATTGCTGACGGAAGGTTTATCGACCAGCACTCCGCTCAGATCGATTTTCAATGCGCCTTGCTGTACAGGTTCACTGCTATTGGAACTGGAAACCTGCAGCCAAATCCCGACGCCCGCCAGGATCAAAACAATAAGAAATAAATTAAGAATAAATTCCCGAATAAAATTCAGTACCCGCCAGGTCCAGCGGAACAGACCGGAAATAATTCGCCACAAAGTGCGCATAAACTCTCCATATTCACGTAGCAGGGCAGCCAGCACGCGGTCTGCCCCGATGTCGGGTTCATCCTAAAGAGCGGCGTGCGAAAAGTCAGCAGGAAATCGCGCCAGACTGTTACAAAAGATCGTGCTGTGCCAGGATTAGTCCACGCTTTTTATTCACGGGAGAAGAATAATGGATGCATTGGATTTATTAGTTAATCGCCGCTCGGCGTCTCGTCTGGCAGAACCGGCTCCGGCAGGTGAAGCGTTGCAAAATATTCTGCACGCCGCGATGCGCGCCCCCGATCACGGTACGCTGCAGCCATGGCGTTTCATTATTGTCGAAAATGAGGGGCGCGAGCGCTTTGCTAACTTGCTGGAACAGGCCGCGCGTGACAGCAATCTTGAGCAGAAGGCGATTGACAAAGCAGCCTCCGCGCCTTATCGCGCGCCGATGATCATCACCGTGGTGGCGCATTGTGAAGAGAACGCCAAAGTGCCGCAGTGGGAGCAACTGGCGTCTGCCAGCTGTGCAGTGATGGCGATGCAGATGGCCGCCGTGGCGCAAGGTTTTAATGGCATCTGGCGCAGCGGTCCGTGGACCGATCATCCGTCCGTGCGCGAAGCCTTTGGCTGCCGCGAGCAAGATGCGATTGTTGGTTTCCTCTATCTCGGCACGCCACAGTTGAAAGCCAACACCACCGTGGTTGCGCCGGACACCGCGCAGTTTGTCAGTTATTTCTGACAGACAATGCTGGACTTTTGCGGCAGGTTAGGCGCCGTTGCAAAGATTGCACAGAGCCTGTGCGAAAGATCGAGGTTAGGTCGTGCAACACTTACTCCCAACTGACAGCCAGGCTAACATAGCGCCTTCTGTTCATCGCATAAGGAAGTCGCCATGAGTGAACCTGTTCGTTTAACGCAATACAGCCACGGTGCGGGTTGTGGGTGCAAGATTTCGCCGCAAGTGTTGGAAACCATTCTGCGCAGTGAGCTCAGTCCGTTTCACGATCCGCAACTGCTGGTTGGCAATGAAACGCGTGATGATGCTGCAGTCTACGATCTCGGCAACGGTACTGCGGTGGTAAGCACCACCGACTTCTTTATGCCGATCGTCGACGATCCTTTTACCTTTGGTCGTATCGCCGCCACTAACGCCATCAGCGATATCTACGCCATGGGCGGGAAACCAATCATGGCGATCGCTATATTAGGCTGGCCGGTGAATCTACTGAGTCCGGAAGTGGCGCAGCAGGTGGTCGAGGGCGGGCGTGCCGCTTGTCAGGCGGCGGGAATCGCCCTGGCGGGCGGCCATTCGATTGATGCGCCAGAGCCGATCTTCGGCCTGGCCGCAACCGGTATCGTCGATGTGGCACGGGTGAAAAAGAACAGCGCGGCGCAGGCCGGTTGTCAGCTTTTCCTCACCAAACCATTAGGCATTGGCATTCTCACTACCGCGGAGAAAAAAGGCCTGCTGCGGCCTGAACACCAGTCGCTGGCCGCCGACGTAATGTGCCAGCTGAATAAGGCCGGAGCGGAGTTCGCCAAACTGGCGGGCATCAGCGCGATGACCGATGTCACCGGTTTTGGCTTGCTCGGCCATTTAAGTGAAATCTGCCAGGGTTCAGGATTGCGTGCCGAAGTGATTGCAGCGCAGGTACCGCGCCTGGCGGGCGTCGATGACTATATCGCTGCGGGAGCGGTGCCCGGTGGCACCAGCCGCAACTTCGCCAGCTATGGCGAGCAGGTTTCACCCTTAGATGACGCCACCCGCGCGTTGCTGTGCGATCCACAAACCTCCGGTGGTCTGCTGGTGGCGGTTCAACCCAGCGCCATTGAGGCATTCCAGCGCTGCGCCTCTGCAGCAGGCGTGCAAGCAACGTCTATTGGCGAACTGTTTGCCGCTAGAGCCGATCGTCCACTGATTACCGTAGTTACCTGACGTTAAGGAACGACGCCATCCATGCGTTTGTTTATTGCCGAAAAACCCAGCTTAGCGCGTGCGATTGCCGACGTGTTGCCAAAACCGCATCGACGCGGAGACGGCTATATTGCCTGCGGGAATGACCAGGTTGTGACCTGGTGTGTTGGGCACCTGCTGGAGCAGGCGCAGCCCGACAGTTATGACAGCCGCTATGCGCGCTGGAATCTGGCTGATTTACCGATTATTCCGGAAAAATGGCGCTTGCAGCCACGTCCATCCGTGGCTAAGCAGTTAAAAGTGATTGAAGGCCTGCTGCAACAAGCCAGCATGGTGGTGCATGCGGGTGACCCCGATCGTGAAGGTCAACTGCTGGTGGATGAAGTGCTGGATTATCTGCAGCTCGCACCAGAGAAACGCAAAGCGGTGCAGCGCTGCCTGATTAACGATCTTAATCCCTCGGCGGTTGAACGTGCGGTTGGGCGCCTACGTGAGAACCGCGAATTCATTCCGCTGTGTGTGTCTGCGTTAGCGCGTGCGCGCGCCGACTGGCTGTACGGCATCAACATGACGCGCGCCTTTACCTTGCTGGGCCGTAACGCCGGTTACGACGGCGTGCTGTCGGTTGGCCGCGTGCAGACGCCGGTGCTGGGTTTAGTGGTGCGCCGCGATGAAGAGATCGAAAACTTTATCCCTAAGGACTATTTCGAAGTTAAAGCGCACATCGTCACGCCAAAAGACGAGCGTTTTGTCGCGACATGGGTGCCAAGCGATGCTTGCGAGCCGTGGCAGGATGAAGAGGGGCGTTTGCTGCATCGTCCGCTGGCGGATCACGTGCTTGAGCGCATTAATGGTAAGCCGGCGCTGGTCACCGGATATAACGACAAACGTGAATCCGATACCGCACCGCTACCATTCTCGCTTTCTGGCCTGCAGATTGAAGCCGGTAAGCGCTTTGGCCTCAGCGCGCAGAACGTACTGGATTGCTGTCAGCGGCTTTATGAAACCCATAAGCTGATCACCTACCCGCGTTCCGATAGTCGCTATCTTCCCGATGAGCACTTTGCCGGACGCCATGCGGTGTTGAACGCCATTCAGGCGCATCAGCCCAATCTAACACCGCCTGCTGATTTCAATCCCGACCAGAAGAACCGCTGCTGGGACGACAAAAAGGTCGATGCGCACCATGCCATCATTCCCACTGCGCGTGCCAGTAAGGTTAGTCTGACCGAAAATGAGGCCAATATTTACGGATTGATCGCCCGCCAGTATTTAATGCAGTTTTGCCCGGATGCGGTGTTCCGCAAATGCGTTATTGATCTTGATATCGGCGGCGGAAAATTTATCGCTAAAGCGCGTTTTCTGGCCGAAGCCGGCTGGCGTGCGCTGCTCGGCAGCAAAGAGCGTGACGAGGAGAACGATGGCACGCCGCTGCCGGTCGTCGCTAAAGGTGATGAGCTGCTGTGCGAGCGCGGCGAAGTGCTGGCGAAGCAGACGCAACCGCCGCGTCCGTTTACCGATGCGACGCTGTTGTCTGCGATGACCGGCATCGCCCGCTTTGTGCAGGATAAAGAATTAAAGAAAGTGCTGCGTGCAACCGATGGTTTAGGTACGGAAGCGACGCGTGCGGGCATTATCGAATTGCTGTTCCGCCGCACTTTCCTGGTGAAAAAAGGCCGCTATATTCATTCGACGGATGCGGGCAGGGCGTTGATCCATGCACTGCCAGAAATGGCCGCCCGGCCCGATATGACGGCGCAATGGGAATCGACGCTTACCCGGATTAGCGAGAAGTCTTGTCGCTATGATGAGTTTATGCAGCCGCTGGTCAGCACCTTGATTGGGCTGATTGGTGAAGCACGCCAGCGACCGTCGTTACAGGCCTTTCGCGGATTGACAGCGCCTGGGGCCAAAAAGAAAGCCAAACCGAAAACGGCTCGTCGCAAAACCAAGGAGACAGAGTGATGCGTTATGCAATGATGTTGCTGGGCGGATTGTTGTTATGCAGCACCTCGGCGCTGGCCAACCGCCAGCCGGAAAACAATCGTATGGGCAATACCGATGTGGTGGTGGATCTGCCGCCAGAAGCTTGGACACAAGGGCAAAACAATCGTCAGAGCAATTGCATGCAGTGCTGTACCTATGAGAACCGCAGTTATTCTGAAGGTGCGGTGGTCAAAGCAGAAGGCGTGTTATTGCAGTGCGGCAGGGATGAGAAGGTATTAGGCACTAATCCGCTTATCTGGAAAATCATCAAATAAAAGCGCGTGGCGCCAGACGCCACGCTGCTTCATCACAGCTTAAATGTCGACCAAACCGGGGCGTGATCCGACGGTTTTTCCATGCTGCGGATATCGTAATCGATGCCACTCTCAATGCAGCGCGAGGCAAGCGGTTGGCTTGCCAGCAGCAGATCAATGCGCAGACCACGGTTGTCGTCAAAGCCTTTCGAACGGTAGTCAAACCATGAGAAACGATCGTTGGTTTCCGGGAACTTAGCGCGCCAGGTATCAACTAAACCCCACTTTAGCAAGCGATCCATCCACTCGCGCTCTTCAGGCAGGAACGAGCATTTTCCGGTACGCAGCCAGCGTTTACGATTGTCTTCACCAATGCCGATGTCAAAATCGGTGCTGCTGATGTTCATGTCGCCCATGATCAATACCGGTTTATCCACGGCTAGCTGTTGCTCAAGATAGCTTTGCAGTTCGCGATAAAACTTCTCTTTCGCCGGGAACTTGGTGGGATGGTCGCGGCTTTCACCCTGCGGAAAATAACCGTTGATCACCGTGATATCACCAATCGGACTCGGGATTTCCGCCATGATCAAACGACGCTGTGCATCTTCCTCATCGCCAGGGAAACCACGGTAGACGCTGACAGGCTCAGCTTTGGTCAGCAGCGCGACGCCGTAGTGACCTTTCTGCCCGTGATAAAACACGTGATAACCCAGTTTGCTGACGTCTTCGAGCGGGAACATATCGTCATGCACTTTAGTTTCCTGCAAGCCGATAACATCGGGTTGATGCTGTTCAACCAGCGCGGCTAATTGATGAGGACGCGCACGCAAGCCGTTGATGTTGAAAGAGACAAATTTCATTTCGCTGCCATTTTTATCCGCAAAAGTATGGCGCGATGGTAACGAGTTTTTGGGGAAAAGTCATGGTGTGAATCAGGAGGTTACAACGATTAAAACAAGTGGGAAAAACAGGAGAATGGTATTGATGGTGGTGGGAGAAGGATTCGAACCTTCGAAGTCTGTGACGGCAGATTTACAGTCTGCTCCCTTTGGCCGCTCGGGAATCCCACCGGGGATATGACATATTGTGGCTTAAGGCAGAGACGATTCAGATGGTGGTGGGAGAAGGATTCGAACCTTCGAAGTCTGTGACGGCAGATTTACAGTCTGCTCCCTTTGGCCGCTCGGGAATCCCACCACTGGCCTGAATCATTGCGTCTTAAAGCGGGGCGCATCATAACAAATGCGCTCGGTCTGTAAAGCGCCGTCACTGAAAATAAAAACTGTTTGCCCACTTTTTATGCGTGGCGCTGAAGAGTTGTGCAGTTCAGCGCCGAAGTGGTTAAAGAATGATCGTGCGGTTGCCGTAAACGAACACGCGCTGGCCTAACACTTTATACAGTGCGCGGCTCAACACATTCTTCTCAACGTCTCGTCCTGCACGCATCATCTCTTCTGCGGTGTAGCTATGATCGACGTTGATCACGTCCTGCATGATAATTGGACCTTCATCGAGGTTATCGTTCACGTAGTGCGCGGTGGCGCCGATGATTTTCACGCCGCGCTCATAAGCCTGATGATACGGACGCGCGCCAATGAACGCCGGCAAGAAGGAGTGGTGAATATTGATGATCTGGTTTGGATAACGTTGCACAAAGGCGGGCGTCAACACGCGCATATATTTTGCCAGCACCACATAATCAGGCTGATAACGGTCAATTTCATCCGCCATGCGGTTGTCGTGCTCTTCACGCGTGTGGCCTTCGTGGCTCACCATCACAAACGGAATATCGAAACGTTCAACCAGTGAGCGCAGCGTTTCGTGGTTACCGATGACTGCAGCAATCTCCATATCCAGACCGCCAAACGCGCTTTTCATTAGTAGATCGCCCAGGCAATGCGCCTCTTTGGTCACCAGAATCACGACACGGCGACGACCGGCACTTTGCAGTTCACGCACTGAACCGACGGGTAGCGCGCTATCGAGATCGGCCAGCAAGGTGTTGTCGTTGAAAATGCCTTCCAGCTCGGTGCGCATGAAAAAGCGTCCGGTGCGGTGATCGACAAACTCATTATTCTGCACAATGTTGAGTTCGTGCTTGTAGCAAATGTTGGTGATCTTGGCGATCAAACCTTTCGCATCAGGGCAAATGGTTCGTAAAACTTTTCGTTGGATGGTTTGCGCTTGCATCTCGATCAGAGTCCTGTCAAAGCGATGAATGGTAAAGCCGTTGTGTATCTGTCCAGATTACCCACAACATTTTTTGTATTTTTTATCGGCGCCACAAGGACAGCGATCGTTACGTCCCAACTCAGGCGTTGTTCCGTCAACATAGTACCAGCGTTGATCCTCGCGAAGAAAGCGCGAACATTCATAGATGGCTGAAGTGCGGCCTTTTTCGAGGTAACGCGCAAAAAACGTCACGAAGGCTTCATTCTCATGGCTTCCATGATTACAACGAGTTACATTCAAGCCCAGCCATTCAGTACCGGCAAAACTTTCGGATAATAACGTCTCAAGGTCGGCCACGCGTTTACTGGAGTGCCAGGTTTTCGCCAGCCACGCGGCATCTTTCACGACGTAGGCGGTGTAGCGTGAGCGCATTAATTGTTCCGCGCTGGACGGGTTCGCTTGGCCATTCAGAAAGGGTTGGCAACATACGCTATACTCCTTTCCGCTGCAGCAAGGGCACTTTTCAGACACGTCATCTCCTGGAAGTGATTAAAGTAAATTTAAGCGTGCGCTATGGTAGCCGACTGTCAGGCGTGATGCTACGTACCATGCCAATCATGAGGTGAGATGAGAAAGGTCAGGATTGGGCTGGCACTGGGTTCAGGTGCTGCCAAAGGTTGGTCCCACATCGGCGTGATCAATGCGCTGGAACGCGCAGGGATTGAAATCGATGTGGTGGCCGGATGTTCTGTTGGCGCGTTGGTCGGTTCGGCTTACGTGAATGGACGGCTGGGCGTGATGGAGAAGTGGGTGAGTGCATTCCGTTATTGGGATGTCATTCGATTAATGGACCTGTCGTGGCAGCGCGGTGGTTTATTGCGCGGCGACCGGGTGTTTAGCCACATCCGCCAGCTGATTCCCAACGACCTCATCGATGAGTGCGATAAGCCATTTGGCGTCGTCGCGACCAATCTCAGTACCGGACGAGAAGTGTGGTTGACCGAAGGCGATTTGCATCAAGCTGTGCGTGCGTCCTGTAGTATGCCAGGCTTATTGCCACCCATTGCTTACAATGGATACTGGTTGGTGGATGGCGCGGTGGTGAATCCCGTGCCGATCTCATTAACCCGCGCATTGGGTGCTGACATCGTTATCGCCGTGGATTTACAGCATGACGCACATCTGATGCAACAGGATTTATTGTCAGTTACGCCGCAGAGCGGTGAAGAAGCGGCGGCAGTAGAAGCGCTGAGCTGGGGAAAGAAACTGCGTCAACGCCTGATTGGCCTGACGCATCGCCGTGCTAATCAAACGCCGGGTGCGATGGAGATTATGTCGACATCTATCCAGGTTCTGGAAAATCGCCTGAAACGTAACCGCATGGCGGGCGATCCGCCGGATGTGCTGATTCAGCCGTTTTGTCCACAAATTTCCACACTGGACTTCCATCGTGCAGAAGAAGCCATTGCGGCTGGCAAGGCCGCCGTTGAGAAAAAAATGGATGAACTATTACCGCTGGTCCGTGGCAGATAGTCAGGTTGTTCATTCACAGGTGTTGCGACTTCAGCCAATTCTGAAAGGCGCAACGGCATTTTATGAACCACTATTGAATTATCTGGTACGCAGGGGGAGAGAATGGAAAAACCGCTAATCGGCAAAAAGATACTCATTGTCGAAGATGAGGTCGTTTTCCGTTCATTGATAGACAATTTATTAACCAGCTTAGGTGCAACAACGCTTGAGGCAGGTGATGGTGTTGATGGCTTAACCTTGTTGTCGGCGCAATCAGTGGATCTGGTTATTTGCGATCTTGAAATGCCGCGTATGGGCGGTATCCCGTTCGTTGAGCGTCTTCGCACGCGCGGCAACAATGTGCCCATTCTGATTATCTCCGCCACACAAAATATGGCGGATATCGCGCATGTGTTGCGTTTGGGCGTGCAGGACGTATTGCTAAAACCGCTCAAAAATATGGAACGTTTCCGTGAAGCGGTGTTTGAGTGTCTCTATCCATCCATGTTTACCTCCAAAGTCGAGGAGGATGAACAACTCTTTCAGGATTGGGATGCGCTGGTCAGCGATCCGCTGGCGGCCTCTAAATTACTTAAACAGCTCCAGCCGCCGGTGCAGCAAACCATTGCCAATTGCCGTATCAATTACCGTCAGCTCACCATGGCGGAACAGCCGGGCTTAGTACTGGATATCGCGGCGCTGTCAGATAACGACTTGGCATTCTATTGCCTTGATGTAACGCGCGCTGGCGATAATGGCGTGTTAGCCGCGCTGTTACTGCGCGCACTATTTAATGGTTTGCTGCAGGAGCAGCTCTCCGGCCAGAAGCAGCGACTGCCTGAGTTAAATGGGCTGCTGCGACAGGTCAACATGCTGTTAAGGCAGGCGAATCTCAGCGGGCAGTTCCCGTTGCTGGTGGGCTATTATCATCGCCAGTTAAAAAACCTAATCCTGGTTTCAGCAGGGCTCAACGCGACGTTGCATGTCAATACTCATCAAATCCAACTCAGTAATGGTGTGCCGCTTGGTACTATGGGCAGCACTCATCTTAATCAAATCAGCCAACGTGCCGACGCCTGGCAGTGTCATATTTGGGGCGCCGGAGGCAGGTTACGTTTGATGCTTTCAGCCGAAGAATAACCGGTTAGATTTAATTTTTCCGTGGGTTAAAGACAGGACCAGGAGCAAGCTTTACACTTGGGTAATAGTCCTAAATTCCGTGGATTAACTTCTTCCAGGATAATTCCACCTGATAGTAACTGATATACTCATTTCGTTTTTAAACCGACATATCAAGTATTAACTTGAACGGCCTATTAAGAGAGGTATTTTTGATGTCTGCCTATAAGACTAAAGTTAAAAAAGCGGTAATCCCAGTTGCAGGCCTCGGCACGCGTATGCTGCCTGCGACCAAAGCTATTCCAAAAGAGATGTTACCGTTGGTCGATAAGCCGTTGATCCAGTATGTCGTAAATGAGTGCATTGCAGCAGGCATTAACGAGATTGTGCTGGTTACGCACTCTTCTAAAAACGCCATCGAAAACCACTTTGATACCAGTTTTGAGCTGGAATCTATGCTGGAAAAACGTGTTAAGCGTCAGCTGCTGGACGAAATCCAGTCAATCTGCCCTCCACACGTCACCATCATGCAGGTTCGTCAGGGTATAGCGAAAGGCCTGGGCCACGCAGTAATGTGCGCACATCCGCTGATTGGTGATGAGCCGTTCGCTGTAATCCTGCCAGACGTAATCATCGACGAATACGAATCTGATCCAACCAAAGACAACCTGGCAGAGATGCTGGCTCGTTACGAAGAGAGCGGCCGCAGCCAGATCATGGTCGAGCCGGTTGCTGATGTAACCGCTTACGGCGTAGTTGATTGCCAGGGTGCTGAACTCTCTGCAGGTCAGAGCGCGCCAATGGTTGGCGTGGTTGAGAAGCCTAAAGCTTCAGAAGCCCCATCAAACCTGGCCGTTGTGGGACGTTACGTGTTGTCTGCTGAAATCTGGCCGCTGCTGGCGAAAACGCCTCCAGGTGCAGGTGGCGAAGTTCAGCTGACTGACTCCATTGCGATGCTGATGGAAAAAGAGACCGTTGAAGCTTATCACCTGAACGGTGTCAGCCATGACTGCGGTAACAAACTGGGTTACATGCAAGCGTTTGTTGAGTACGGCGTTCGCCATCCAGTGCTGGGTAAAGATTTCACCCAGTGGCTTGAAGGCGCGGTAGGCAACAAAAAGTAACTCAATAAACACAGGATAATTCAATGAAAGTCACTGTATTTGGTATCGGCTATGTCGGTCTGGTTCAGGCTGCGGTGTTGGCCGAAGTCGGACATGACGTTCTCTGCATTGATGTCGACGAAAAGAAAGTCGAGAACTTAAAGAAAGGCAATATTCCGATCTTTGAACCAGGCCTGACGCCGCTTGTTATGTCTAATTACGAGTCGGGTCGCCTGAAGTTCAGTACGAATGCGGAAGAAGGCGTTAATCATGGCGTGATGCAGTTTATCGCCGTGGGTACGCCACCGGATGAAGACGGTTCTGCCGATCTGAAGTATGTGACTGCCGTTGCGCGCACGATTGCGCAGCACATGAACGATCACAAAGTTGTTATCGACAAATCTACTGTACCAGTGGGTACCGCAGATCGCGTGCGAGCGGTAATGACGGAAACCCTGCAAAAGCGTGATGCAAACATCGCCTTTGACGTGGTTTCAAACCCGGAATTCCTCAAAGAAGGTGCGGCAGTCAATGACTGCATGCGTCCTGAACGCATCGTTGTCGGTACCGATAATGATGAAGTGGTTGAGCTGCTACGCGAGCTGTACGAGCCGTTCAACCGTAATCATGATCGTATGATTTTGATGGATATCCGCAGTGCAGAGCTGACCAAATATGCGGCTAACTGCATGCTTGCAACCAAAATTAGCTTCATGAACGAGATCTCTAACCTGGCAGAACGTCTGGGAGCCGACGTTGAGAAAGTTCGCCAGGGTATTGGTTCAGATTCACGTATTGGTTATCACTTCATCTATCCTGGCTGCGGCTATGGCGGTTCTTGTTTCCCGAAAGACGTGCAGGCGCTGATTCGTACTGCTGAGTCAATTGGTTACACTCCGCGTCTACTGCAGGCGGTTGAAGACGTTAACGACTCGCAGAAGAACAAGCTGCCTACATTTATCAAACGCCATTTTGGCGACGATTTGCGCGGCAAAACCTTTGCTCTGTGGGGACTGGCGTTCAAACCGAACACTGACGATATGCGTGAAGCCTCCAGCCGCGTTCTGATGGAGACGCTGTGGGAAGCCGGGGCAACGGTTCAGGCGTTCGACCCAGAAGCGATGGACGAAGCGCAACGCATTTACGGACATCGTAACGATCTGAAGTTGATGGGTACTAAGGAAGCCGCGCTGCAGGGTGCGGATGGCTTAGTGATCTGTACTGAGTGGCAAAACTTCCGTGCGCCAGACTTTGACGTCATTAAAAGTGCGTTAAAAGAACCCGTGATTTTTGATGGTCGTAACCTGTATGATCCTGAGCGTATCAGCAAGCGCGGTTTCACGTACTATGCAATCGGCCGCGGAGCGTCAATTAAAATCGTAGAATAATGAGGGATGTATGAAGTTTCTGGTCACCGGCGCGGCAGGTTTTATTGGATTTCACGTCAGTCAGCGTTTGCTGGCCGCTGGTCACCAGGTTGTCGGTATCGATAACCTGAATGACTATTATGATGTCAGCCTTAAACAGGCTCGTTTAGACCAGAACACCCAACATCCTGATTTTATTTTCGTAAAAATGGACCTGGCGGATCGCCAGGCCATTTCCTCTTTATTCGCTGAGCATGCGTTTGAACGCGTTATTCATTTGGGCGCTCAAGCCGGCGTGCGTTATTCAATCGAAAATCCCCATGCTTATGCCGAAGCAAATCTAATCGGCCACCTCAATATTCTTGAAGGTTGCCGTCATCATAAAATCGGCCACCTTTTGTATGCCTCATCCAGTTCAGTTTATGGCCTGAATCGTAAAATGCCTTTTTCAACGGACGATTCCGTTGACCATCCGGTTTCACTTTATGCGGCCACAAAAAAAGCCAACGAATTGATGTCGCATACCTATTCACACCTTTATCAATTGCCCACTACGGGATTACGTTTCTTCACCGTGTATGGCCCATGGGGCCGTCCGGATATGGCATTGTTCAAATTTACACGCGCGATGTTAGCGGGTGAGCAAATTGACGTCTATAACAACGGACAAATGACGCGTGACTTTACGTATATCGATGATATTGCTGAAGCAATCGTGCGCTTGCAGGATGTGATTCCTCAACCGGATGAAAAGTGGACGGTGGAAGCAGGTTCTCCTGCCAGCAGCTCGGCTCCTTACCGCGTTTACAACATTGGTAATAGCCAGCCGACCAGCTTAATGACGTATATTGAGTCGCTGGAAAAAGCATTGGGCATTGAAGCGAAGAAAAATATGCTGCCTATGCAACCTGGCGACGTACTGGGCACCAGCGCTGACACGCAACCTTTGTACGAGGCGATCAATTTCCGTCCTAAAACTAGCGTAGAGCAGGGTGTGCAGTATTTTGTTGATTGGTATCGCCGCTTCTATCAACAATAATTAAGCATGAAAAAAGGAAGCCATTGGCTTCCTTTTTCATACCTGGTTAAAGTGAATTAGCGATGAGCTAATTACAAAGCTGAGCGCTGGAATGATTACAGTAGGAAATCGTCGAGTTGTTTACCTTGTTCTTCAATTGCTTTTTTAATCACAGCAGGAGTGCGGCCCTGGCCAGTCCAGGTACGGTTTTCACCGTTTTCATCAACGTAAGAATATTTAGCCGGACGCGCAGCGCGCTTAGCTTTGCCCGGAACTTTCGTTTCAGATAATGCCTGTAACAGATCATTTGGGTCAATACCATCGGCAATTAGCATCTCGCGGTATTGTTCGAGTTTGCGTGTGCGTTCTGCATTTTCCGCTTGTGCATGAGTATCATCTTCACGACGCTCATTGACCACAACTTCGAGTTTTTCTAGCATCTCTTCCAATGTTTCCAGAGAGCATTCCCGAGCTTGTGCGCGCAATGTACGGATATTATTAAGAATTTTAAGTGCTTCGCTCATTGTCCTAATCTCAAAATATAATAAATGGGAGTTGTTCTGCCGACTCATAATAGTGGTGCAAAAAAATAACTGCAATAGCCAGATTTAAAAGCAAAACGTAAAAATAAAAAAGAAGGGCAGATTGATAACGCTCTTCAGAATATATTTACTTATTTGGTAATCTTTTCTAACTTGCTGACCAGGCCGAACGCTAAGCCTCATGCTAAACCTGACGCTTCGGCTTTAATTTAAATGAATAAAATATCGGCGTAATCGCTATTTTGTCAAAACGTGCTTTCTTTCTATAATGACTGTGATATCCATCTTAATGGTGATGTTATTTTGAGCAGATGATAAAAATAATGCATCGCTACAGCTATACAGGTTTATGGTAAACTGCGCCGCAACAGATATAGGCTGCGATGAGATTTTCTAATGGCTCAACTTTATTTTTATTACTCTGCGATGAATGCGGGTAAATCAACGGCTTTGCTACAGTCTTCTTATAATTATCATGAACGTGGTATGCGATCGTTGGTTTATACCGCCGAGATCGACAACCGTTTTGGTGCAGGCAAAGTCAGTTCACGTATCGGGCTTTCGTCTCCTGCATTTTTATATAACGATGAGACAAAGCTCGATGAGGAAATAGCTGCAGAACATGCGAAGCAACCCGTGCATTGCGTGTTAGTCGATGAAAGCCAGTTCCTTACGCGCGAACAGGTCAAAGCATTATCTGATGTTGTCGACAATCTGGATATTCCGGTGCTTTGCTATGGCCTGCGCACCGATTTCCGTGGAGAGCTGTTTGTTGGCAGCCAATATTTACTGGCATGGGCGGATAAGCTGGTTGAGCTTAAAACCATCTGCCACTGTGGCAGAAAAGCCAGTATGGTGCTTCGTCTTGATGCAAAGGGTAAACCTTTCAGCGAAGGCGAGCAGGTGGTGATTGGTGGCAATGAGCGTTATATATCGGTCTGCCGTAAACATTATAAGCAGGCAATCGATCAGGGTTCACTTCAGGCGATATATGGCTCACAATCGCCGCAGGTTTAACTCATCAGCAAGCCATAAAAAAACCCGCCGTAGCGGGTTTTTTGTTCAAAGCGGTTTAGGCTTTTTTCGTTTTCTTGTCAATTTTCACTTCGGCTTTAACTTCTTGAGCATTCTCACTCAATGACTCAGAGAATTCACGACCGTAGAAGGTATCCAGCATGATTTGTTTTAACTCAGCAATCAGCGGATAGCGTGGGTTCGCACCGGTACATTGGTCATCGAATGCATCCTCAGCCAGTTTGTCCACTTTCGCGAGGAAATCAGCTTCCTGCACACCCGCTTCGCGGATTGAGGTTGGGATGCCCAACTGCGTTTTCATCTCTTCAAGCCAGGCGAGCAGTTTTTCAATTTTCTGCGCGGTGCGGTCGCCAGCGGCGGAGAGCCCCAGATGGTCAGCAACCTCAGCATAACGACGACGTGCTTGTGGGCGGTCGTACTGGCTGAAAGCCGTTTGCTTAGTCGGGTTGTCATTGGCGTTATAGCGAATGACGTTTGAAATCAGCAGGGCGTTTGCCAGACCGTGTGGAATGTGGAACTCAGAGCCCAGTTTATGCGCCATTGAGTGACACACACCCAGGAAGGCGTTTGCGAACGCAATCCCCGCGATAGTTGCCGCATTGTGAACGCGTTCACGTGCTACCGGATTTTTTGCGCCATCGCGATAACTGGCTGGCAGGTTCTCTTTCAGCAGTTTCAGTGCTTGCAAGGCCTGGCCATCAGAATACTCATTCGCTAATACGGAGACATAGGCTTCGAGTGAGTGCGTTACCGCATCGAGGCCACCGAAGGCGCAAAGTGAACGCGGCATATCCATCACCAGGTTGGCATCAACTATGGCCATATCTGGCGTCAGCGCATAATCCGCTAATGGATATTTCTGGCCGGTCGCATCGTCCGTCACCACGGCAAACGGCGTTACTTCAGAACCAGTACCGGAAGTGGTAGTGATGGCCACCATACGCGCTTTAACACCCATTTTCGGGAACTTATAGATGCGTTTACGGATGTCCATAAAGCGCAGTGCCAGTTCTTCGAAATGCGTCTCAGGATGTTCGTACATCACCCACATGATTTTTGCTGCATCCATCGGTGAACCACCGCCGAGTGCGATAATCACATCAGGTTTAAAGCTGTTCATCTGCTCTGCACCTTTACGGACGATGCTCAGCGTTGGGTCAGCTTCTACTTCGAAGAAGACTTCGGTTTCAATACCGTGAGATTTCAGTACGCGAGTCACCTGATCGGCATAGCCATTATTGAACAGGAAGCGGTCGGTAACGATAAAGGCGCGTTTGGCACCATCAGTTGCCACTTCTTCCAGAGCAATCGGCAGTGAGCCGCGACGGAAGTAAATAGACTTCGGAAGTTTATGCCACAACATATTCTCAGCTCGCTTGGCCACGGTTTTCTTGTTGATGAGATGTTTTGGTCCCACGTTCTCAGAAATGGAGTTACCGCCCCATGAACCACAGCCCAACGTCAGTGATGGAGCCAATTTGAAGTTGTACAGGTCACCGATACCACCTTGTGACGCCGGCGTGTTAATCAGAATACGCGCGGTCTTCATTTTGTCGCCGAAGTAATGCACACGCTCGATCTGATTATCCTGATCGGTATACAGACATGAGGTGTGGCCAATACCGCCCATGGTTACCAGTTTTTCAGCTTTATCGACCGCGTCGTGGTAATCCTTCGCCCGGTACATCGCTAAGGTTGGAGAGAGTTTTTCATGCGCGAAGGGCTCTGATTCATCAACCAGTTTCACTTCACCAATCAGAATCTTGGTGGTTGCCGGCACGCTAATTCCCGCCAATTCGGCAATCTTCGTCGCTGGCTGGCCGACAATCGCCGCATTCAACGCGCCATTCTTCAGAATGATATCCTGAATCGCTTTAAGCTCTTTACCTTGCAGCAGATAGCCGCCGTGGCTGGCAAAACGCTCACGTACCGCATCATAAGCCGAATCAACCACAATTACGGATTGCTCAGACGCACAAATCACACCGTTATCGAAGGTCTTCGACATCAGGATGGATGCGACAGCGCGTTTGATATCCGCTGTTTCATCAATTACGACTGGCGTGTTACCGGCACCAACACCAATTGCGGGCTTACCGGAACTGTAAGCGGCTTTGACCATGCCCGGACCGCCGGTTGCAAGGATCAGGTTGATATCAGGGTGATGCATTAACTGATTAGAAAGTTCGACAGATGGGGTATCGATCCAGCCGATGATATCTTTTGGCGCGCCCGCCGCAATCGCTGCCTGCAGCACAATGTCAGCGGCTTTGTTAGTCGCATCTTTCGCACGTGGATGCGGAGAAAAGATAATGCCGTTACGGGTTTTCAGGCTGATCAGCGCTTTGAAAATAGCCGTAGAAGTTGGGTTGGTGGTAGGAACAATGCCGCAGATCAGGCCAATCGGCTCAGCAATAGTGATGGTGCCGAAGGTGTCATCAGTGGCGAGAATACCGCAGGTTTTTTCATCTTTGTAAGCGTTGTAGATGTATTCAGAAGCAAAGTGGTTCTTGATGACTTTATCTTCAACAATACCCATGCCTGATTCGGCAACGGCCAGCTTGGCCAGTGGAATTCGTGCGTCAGCAGCGGCAAGGGCGGCAGCGCGGAAGATTGCATCAACTTGTTCCTGACTAAAATTAGCGTACTCACGCTGTGCCTTTTTTACACGTTCAACCAGTGCATTAAGTTCGGCAACATTAGTAACGGCCATAGTGCTCTCCTGAAGGAAGTTAAACTCTTTTAGTAAACAAGCCTGAATCCAGAAGTATAGTCACGCTATGCTTATATATTGGGCAGGTTGGCGTCTGTTTTGCCGTTGCTTACTAAAAGGGTTTCCTGGTCAAGATACTTAAGCGTCAGGAAGTTGTTTCGACGGGGTAAGATTACCCCTGATGAGGTAGGTAAATTTTGATGCAGATCAATCCGGATCTAAGCTGACACCTTTCAGCACTAACTTTCGCAAGTAAAGTTAGCGCGATGTGCCACATATTCTGCACGCATCGGCTGCATCGCAATAACCAACGGTTAACAGCAGTTGAAAAAACTGGCTCAAAGCCAGACGTATAGCATAAATTTCTGCCGTCACCTCTGGTTTTTCGCCCGGCTTATGCACTACATTAAGCGCGCTTTTCTACTCAGACTTTACCGGAGCCTACTTTGAATCCCGTGCTACTCGATCTTTCCGGCTACATTAAGTTTTTTGTCGGTTTGTTTGCCCTGGTAAATCCGGTCGGTATCATCCCGGTCTTTATCAGCATGACCAGCTATCAGGCGGTTGTTGAACGTAATAAAACTAATCTTACCGCCAACCTGGCCGTGGCCATCATCCTCTGGACGTCACTGTTTCTTGGCGATGGCATCCTGCATCTGTTTGGCATTTCGATAGATTCATTCCGTATTGCTGGCGGTATTCTGGTGGTCACTATCGCGATGTCGATGATCAGCGGAAAACTGGGTGAGGATAAGCAGAACAAGCAGGAGAAGTCAGAGAGCGCTATTCGCGAAAGCATTGGCGTGGTACCGCTAGCGTTACCGTTAATGGCTGGTCCCGGTGCAATTAGTTCAACCATTGTCTGGAGTACGCGTTATCACAGCTGGCAGAACTTAATTGGTTTTAGTATCGCGATTGCCATTTTCGCCTTTTGCTGTTGGCTGCTGTTCCGCGCAGCACCGTTGATGGTGCGGGTGCTTGGACAAACCGGGATTAACGTGATTACCCGTATTATGGGCTTGTTGTTAATGGCGTTGGGCATCGAGTTTATTGTTACAGGTATGAAATCTATTTTTCCTGGTTTGCTGAATTAATCGAAGTTATTTTTTCCTTTTGAGAGATTTCACGATCCAAAATGGTGCATATCTTCATTTTATTGCACCATTTTAGTTAATTTATTCATTAGCCTTAACTGCAAACGTCCAGCATCACTTTTACTACTATCCTCATCCCACCCGAGTAAAACCTCACACTAAACTGTGATAATTGTCACAGATAATTGTTCTGCACATGTCTTTGAAATTAGCATTTGAGAAAAGTTGATAAGTTAATCGATGACTCTTTATGCGGATAATGGCTATTTTTATAGTCGAATTCGTAAAAATCATATTGAAAGAACAATAACGAGTAAATTACATGCAGTTATCCTACAAATAACTTTAAAATCATTTGGTTAATCGATAATTCAATAAAAGAATTAACACTTCTCCTACTCTCGCGAACGTGATAAAAGAGAATCTGCTAACATTTTTGCAGTTTAGCTTTGGCGTGCGGGCATCGGTTCTGATAATTTTCGGCACATCACAAATTTTTTATCTGATAGTGACAAATGTGTACGCTTCTTGCTTACAGGCTATCAGGCTTATGATTAAGGTTGATATTTGTTGATGAAATGCATGGTAGCGAAAACGGCCGTACGTTCAGTGCTTGCCTTCTGCCTTACAGGCGCACTGGCAGCAAGCCAGGCAGCCCAAATTCCCGCGGGCACGCAATTATCAGAATTACAGCGTATCGTGATTAATAATGGCAGTGAGGTGGCAACGCTTGATCCGCAGAAAGCAGAAGGCGTGCCGGAATCCAATGTCATGCGTAATTTGCTGGAAGGCCTGGTTGAAACCGATAATAACGGTCAACTCGTCCCCGGTGTCGCTAAGCAATGGCAAAGCGAAGAAGGGCGCATCTGGATTTTCACGCTGCGTGACGATGCGCGCTGGAGTAACGGCCAGCCTGTTACTGCTCAGGATTTCGTCTACAGCTGGCAACGCCTGGCCGATCCTAAAACTGCTTCGCCTTACGCCAGCTACTTACAGGCTGCGCATGTGGCGAACGTTGACGCCATTCTGTCTGGCAAAGCCGCACCGTCTGAACTCGGCATTAAAGCCCTCGACGATCGTCATCTGCAAGTCACCCTTTCTGAACCTGTTCCCTATTTTGTAGCCATGCTGGCTCACAGCGCGATGAAACCGGTCTATCGTCCGGCGATAGAGCAGTGGGGCGAGCAGTGGACGCAGCCGCAACACTATGTTGGCAACGGCGCTTTTACGCTGGCGGAATGGGTGGTAAATGAAAAAATCGTGGTGAAACGCAACCCACAGTATTGGGATAATGCCCACACGGTGATGGAAGAGGGCGTATTTTTACCGCTCTCCTCAGAGATCAGCGATATCAACCGCTATCGCAGCGGTGGCACTGATATGACTAACAGCGTGGTGCCGCCGGAAATGTTCAAAAAGTTACAGCAGGATCTCGGCGATGAGGTCAAAATCAGCCCGCTGCTGTGCACCTTCTATTACGAAATCAATAACAAAAAAGCGCCATTCGATGACGCGCGCGTACGCGCTGCCCTGAAGTTAACCCTCGATCGCGACATCATTGCGCAGAAGATCATGGGACAGGGGCAGATTCCTGCCTACGGATTGACGCCGCCGTTTACCCACGGTATCACGCTTTCCCCACCGGCCTGGGCGCAACAAACGCAGTCCGAGCGTAATGCCAGCGCCAAACAGTTATTAGCCGATGCTGGCTTCAATCAGCAAAACCCGCTGCGTTTTACGCTGCTGTACAACACCTCCGAACAAAACAAGCGGCAGGCGATTGCTGCGGCCTCGATGTGGCAGAAAAATTTGGGTGCAGTGGTGACATTGCAGAATCAGGAGTGGAAAACGCTACTTGAAACGCGTCATCAGGCGCAGTACGACGTGGTACGCGCCACATGGTGCGCGGATTACAACGAACCTTCTACCTTCCTGAATATGCTGTTAAGCGGTTCATCCAATAACACCGCGTTTTACCACAGCCCGGCGTTTGACCAGTTGATGAAGCAAACATTAACCAGCGCAGACGAAGTAAAGCGTGCCTCGCTTTATCAGCAGGCGGAAGCGCAACTCGATAAAGACTCGCCATTTGTACCTGTCTATTACCGCGTTAGCGTGCGGTTGGTAAAACCCTGGGTGGGCGGTTTTACCGGCAAGGATCCGCAGGACATGCTGGCGTTGAAATACTATTACATAAAGAAACATTGAGTAATGGACCGATCCGGCGCTACAGTCGGGCGGCACTTTACCGTGGTAAACCCTGAAGGGTGATTAGGGTCTTCGTTCAGACACGCGAAGATCACCTGGAAACGGGGTACTCCGGGCGTTAAATCGACCCGGTAAAGATAATAAAACTGGAGCGTAATAATGAACAACATCACAAAAAAAAGCCTGATTGCAGCGGGCGTATTAGCCGCAATCGGCGCGCTGGCAGGGAATGCCGCGCTGGCAGCAACAGTGCCAGCAGGCGTTGAATTGGCAGCAAAACAGGAACTGGTTCGCGGTAACGGCGATGAAGTACAGTCGCTGGATCCTCACAAGATTGAAGGTGTACCTGAAGACAACATCGCGCGTGACCTGTATGAAGGTTTGATAACCAGCGACAGCGATGGCAAACCGGTACCGGGGGTGGCGGAAAGCTGGGAAAACAAAGATTTCAAAGTCTGGACTTTCCACCTGCGCAAGAACGCTAAATGGTCCAACGGTGAGCCGGTCACCGCACAAGATTTCGTTTACAGCTGGCAGCGTCTGGTCGATCCGAAAACCGCATCGCCATACGCCAGCTATCCGCAATACGGCCATATCGTCAATGTCGACGACATCATCGCCGGTAAAAAGCCAACTTCCGAGCTGGGCGTAAAAGCCATCGACGATCACACGCTGGAAGTGACGCTGAGCGAGCCCGTGCCGTACTTCTACAAGCTGCTGATCAACTCCGTGATGTCTCCGGTATATAAGCCGGCGATCGACAAGTTTGGCGATCAATGGACCCAACCGCAAAACTGGGTTGGTAACGGCGCCTTTAAACTTGAATCCCACGTGATCAACGAACGCGTAACGCTGGTGCGTAACCCGCAGTATTGGGATAACGAGCACACCGTGCTGAACAAAGTCACCTTCCTGCCAATTAACTCTGAAGTCAGCGACGTTAACCGTTACTTCTCTGAGAACGGCAGCGATATCACTTACAACAACATGCCTATCGAGCTGTTCAAAAAACTGCAGCGTGACAACGGCAAAGAGTTGATGGTGAAGCCATACCTGTGCACCTATTACTACGAAATCAATAACCAGAAAGCGCCATTCACCGATCCACGCGTGCGTACCGCACTGAAACTCGGTCTGGATCGCGACATCATGGTGAACAAGGTTCTGGCACAAGGTCAGCAACCGGCTTACAGCTTCACCCCGCCAGCCACCGATGGCATGGAGCTGCTACCGCCGGATTGGTTCAAGTGGGATCAGAACAAGCGTAACGAAGAAGCGAAAAAGCTGCTGGCTGAAGCGGGTTACACCGCGGATAAACCGCTGACCTTCAACCTGCTGTACAACACCTCCGATCTGCACAAAAAACTGGCGATCGCCGCCTCATCTATCTGGAAGAAAAACATCGGCGTCAACATCAAGCTGGAAAACCAGGAGTGGAAAACTTTCCTCGACACGCGTCATCAGGGCAACTTTGATGTTTCTCGTGCGGCATGGTGTGCGGATTACAACGAACCGACTTCATTCCTGAACATCATGCTGTCTGACAGCAGCAGTAACACCTCGCACTACAAGAGCGCTGACTTCGATAAAGTTATCCACGATGCGGTGAAAGCCACAGACGATAAAGCGCGCGTAGCGGATTATCAGAAAGCTGAGCAGATTCTGGATAAAGACAGCACCATCGTGCCGGTTTACTACTACGTCAATGCGCGTTTGGTGAAACCTTACGTGGGCGGTTATACCGGCAACGATCCGCTGGATAAAACCGTCGATAAAAATCTGTATATCATTAAACATTAATAGCACTCAGGCTATCGACAGTGGCGGTGCTGCGGCACCGCCTTTTTACTTTGTGAAGCAACAGCCTGGTAGGTACGGCAATGTTAAAATTCATCCTGCGTCGGCTCCTTGAAGCCATCCCGACGCTGTTTATCCTCATCACCATCTCTTTCTTTATGATGCGACTGGCACCCGGCAGTCCATTTACCGGCGAACGTGTCCTCTCGCCGGAAGTGATGGCGAATATCGAAGCGAAGTACCATCTCAACGATCCGATTGGCAAACAGTACCTTAGCTATCTGGTGCAGTTGGCACATGGCGACTTTGGCCCTTCGTTTAAATACAAAGATTACTCGGTCAATTATCTGGTCGGCCACGCTTTCCCGGTATCAGCCAAATTGGGTCTGGCTGCCTTCTTCCTCGCCGTGGTGCTGGGCGTAACGGCTGGCGTTATCGCCGCCCTGAAGCAGAACAGTTTGTGGGATTATGCCGTGATGGGGGTCGCGATGACCGGCGTGGTGATCCCCAGCTTTGTCGTGGCACCGTTACTGGTGCTGGTGTTTGCGATTACCTTACGCTGGCTGCCAGGCGGCGGCTGGAACGGCGGCCAATGGAATTATATGTTGCTGCCGATGGTGGCGCTGTCGCTGGCCTACATCGCCAGCATCGCGCGTATCACCCGTGGTTCGATGATTGAAGTGATGCACTCAAACTTCATCCGTACTGCGCGCGCCAAAGGTCTGCCACTGCGCCGTATCGTGCTGCGTCACGCGCTGAAGCCTGCCATGTTGCCGGTGCTTTCCTATATGGGACCGGCGTTTGTCGGCATCATCACCGGTTCCATGGTGATTGAATCCATCTATGGTTTGCCGGGCATCGGCCAGCTGTTTGTTAACGGGGCATTGAACCGTGACTACTCGCTGGTGATGAGTCTGACCATTCTGGTTGGCGTGCTGACCATTCTGTTTAACGCGATCGTTGATGTGCTGTACGCCGTGATCGATCCGAAAATCCGTTACTGATTGTGGAGCTCGCCCATATGTTAAGTAAGAAAAACAGCGAAGCTCTGGATGCCTTCAGTGAAAAACTGGAAGTCGAAGGGCGCAGCCTCTGGCAGGATGCGCGTCGCCGCTTTATTCACAACCGCGCAGCCTTCATCAGCCTGCTGGTGCTGCTGGTGATCACTTTGTTCGTGGTGTTCGCCCCGATGTTGTCGCAGTTCAAATATGACGATACCGACTGGGCGATGATGTCTGCCGCGCCGGATACCGTCTCCGGCCACTGGTTTGGCACCGATTCATCGGGTCGCGATTTGCTGGTGCGCGTTGCGATTGGTGGCCGTATCTCGCTGATGGTGGGTATCGCCTCCGCGCTGATCGCGGTGCTGGTGGGCACGCTGTATGGCTCACTGGCGGGTTATCTGGGCGGTAAAATCGACTCGGTGATGATGCGTATTCTGGAGATCCTCAACTCCTTCCCGTTCATGTTCTTCGTTATCCTGCTGGTAACCTTCTTTGGTCGCAACATTCTGCTGATCTTTGTGGCGATCGGCATGGTGTCGTGGCTAGATATGGCGCGTATCGTACGTGGGCAGACGCTGGGCCTGAAGCGTAAAGAGTTCATCGAAGCGGCGCAGGTCGGCGGTGTGAGCACCTTCAAAATCGTGCTGCGTCACATTGTGCCAAACGTATTAGGCGTGGTGGTGGTGTATGCCTCGCTGCTGGTGCCGAGCATGATCCTGTTCGAATCTTTCCTCAGCTTCCTTGGCCTCGGCACTCAGGAACCGCTGAGCAGTTGGGGCGCATTGCTAAGCGATGGCGCCAACTCGATGGAAGTGTCGCCGTGGTTACTGATGTTCCCGGCAGGTTTCCTCGTGGTCACGCTGTTCTGTTTTAACTTTATCGGCGATGGCTTGCGTGATGCCCTCGACCCGAAAGATCGTTAAGGAGTTTCCCGATGACCATTCATGAATTTCAGCCAGCCCTGGCTGCACGTGCGGGAAACAATAACCTGCTGCTTGATGTAAAAGACCTGCGCGTCACCTTCAGCACCCACGATGGCGATGTCACCGCTGTGAACGACCTCAACTTTTCACTGCATGCGGGTGAAACGCTGGGCATTGTTGGCGAATCCGGCTCGGGGAAATCTCAAACCGCGTTTGCCTTGATGGGGCTGCTGGCAAAAAATGGGCGCATTGGCGGTTCAGCGAAATTTAACGGCGCAGAGATCCTCAATCTGCCGGAAAACAAGCTCAACAAACTGCGCGCAGAGCAGATTGCGATGATCTTCCAGGATCCAATGACGTCGCTTAACCCTTACATGCGCGTCGGCGAGCAGTTAATGGAAGTGCTGAAGCTGCATAAAGGCATGAACAGCGCGCAGGCGTTCGAAGAGTCGGTGCGCATGCTGGATGCGGTGAAAATGCCGGAAGCGCGTAAGCGTATGAAGATGTTTCCGCATGAGTTCTCGGGCGGTATGCGTCAGCGTGTGATGATTGCGATGGCGCTGCTGTGTCGGCCGAAGCTGCTGATTGCCGATGAGCCGACTACGGCGCTCGACGTGACCGTACAGGCGCAGATCATGACGCTGCTGAATGAGCTGAAGCGCGAATTCAATACCGCGATTGTGATGATTACCCACGATCTCGGCGTGGTAGCGGGTATCTGTGACAAAGTGCTGGTGATGTACGCCGGTCGTACCATGGAATATGGCCGTGCACGTGATGTGTTCTATCATCCTGCCCATCCATACTCGATTGGCTTGCTGAGTGCGGTGCCGCGTCTGGATGCTGAGGAGGGCGAGTCGCTGACCACCATTCCAGGCAACCCGCCAAACCTGCTGCGCCTGCCGCAAGGCTGTCCGTTCCAGCCTCGCTGCGCCTACGCCATGGACATTTGTGCCAAGGCACCGCCGCTGGAGCCTTTCGCTGAAGGTCGCTTGCGTGCCTGCTTCAAGCCGGTGGAGGAGTTAGTATGAGCACCGTAGTCGAAGAGAAAAAAGTCCTGCTGGAGATCGCCGACCTTAAGGTGCACTTCGAGATTAAGGATGGCAAACAGTGGTTCTGGCAGCCACCGCATACCCTGAAAGCGGTCGACGGCGTCAGTCTGCGTTTGTATGAAGGTGAAACATTGGGCGTGGTAGGCGAATCAGGCTGCGGTAAATCAACGCTGGCCCGCGCCATCATTGGCCTGGTAAAAGCCACAGAAGGGCGCGTCGCCTGGTTAGGTCGCGATTTGCTGGGGCAAAGTCAGGAGCAGTGGCGTCAGGCGCGCAGCGATATCCAGATGATCTTCCAGGATCCGCTGGCATCGCTCAATCCGCGTATGACCATTGGCGATATCATTGCTGAACCGCTGCGTACCTATTACCCGAAGATGCCGGGACAGCAAGTGAAGGATAAGGTGAAAACCATGATGATGAAGGTTGGGTTGTTACCTAACCTCATCAACCGCTATCCGCACGAGTTCTCGGGCGGCCAGTGTCAGCGTATTGGCATCGCGCGTGCGTTGATTCTCGAGCCAAAGCTGATCATCTGCGATGAGCCGGTATCGGCGCTGGACGTGTCGATTCAGGCGCAGGTCGTTAACCTTTTGCAGCAATTGCAGCGAGAAATGGGGCTGTCACTGATCTTTATCGCACACGATTTGGCGGTGGTAAAACACATCTCCGATCGCGTGCTGGTGATGTATCTCGGGCATGCGGTTGAGCTGGGTACTTACGATGCGGTGTATAACAATCCGCAGCATCCGTACACCCGCGCGCTGATGTCAGCGGTGCCGATTCCCGATCCGGACCTGGAGAAGAACAAGCAAATCCAGCTGCTGGAAGGGGAGCTGCCATCGCCGATCAATCCGCCATCGGGTTGCGTGTTCCGTACCCGTTGCCCGATTGCCGGACCAGAGTGCGCGAAAACCCGGCCGCTGCTGGAAGGCAGCTTCCGTCATGCGGTGTCTTGTTTAAAAGTCGATCCGCTGTAAATGAAAACGCCGGGCGATTGCCCGGCGTTTTTTTGTCTGTCGCTTACTCGCGCCACAGGATGTGGCAGAGTTTGTGATCTTTCTCGCGGCAAAGCAGGACGCGTGCGAACACATCAGTGATCGGCTCGCCGTCGGCTTCACCCAATCCAATCACCACTTCTGCGAAGAAGTCTGGGTTGAGATCGAAATCAACATGTTCCTGCCAGTCTTCCGCCGGATCGAACAGTTCCGCGCCACCGCGCTCTTCAAACTGCAGATTGAACAGAATAATGTCAGCGGGATCGAGATTGTCGCCAGCCAGCTCAAGAAAAATATCGTAAGCCTGCTCCAGCGTTTCATCTTCAGTAAGGCGATTATTTAAATCCATGGTCATTCCTGCTTGCCCTGAGGCGGTAATATTTTCGCTCGTTTTACAGTAAAGGACTAAAGAAGTAAAACAGTCGTTCAACGATGCGTTGCCACCAGGCACGTTTAGACCAGCGAGCACCATCCAGTAAGCGTGAGCGGGCGATGTAATCATCCTGCACGGTAGCGAGATCGCTGCCAAAGCCGTCATCATCAACCACCAGAGTGATCTCAAAGTTGAGCCACAGGCTGCGCATATCCAGATTTACCGTGCCGACCAAACTCAGCTGCCCGTCAACCAGCACACTTTTGGTATGCAACAGGCCATCTTCAAACTGGTAAATCTTCACGCCGGCTTCCAGCAGTTCGGTGAAGAAGGCACGACTCGCCCAGCCTACCAGCAGCGAATCATTATGGCGCGGCACAATGATGCTCACTTCCACACCGCGTAACGCTGCGGTACAGATGGCGTGCAGCAGGTCATCGCTCGGCACAAAGTAGGGCGTGGTCATAATCAGCTGCTGACGCGCGGAGTAGACCGCTGTGAGTAACGCCTGATGGATCATATCTTCCGGAAAGCCGGGACCAGAAGCGATTACCTGAATGGTATGTCCGCTCTCCTGTTCGAAGGGCATCACGTTGCCATCCGGCGCGGGCGGCAGAATGCGTTTGCCGGTTTCAATCTCCCAGTCGCAGGCATACACAATGCCCATGGTGGTTGCCACCGGGCCTTCCATGCGCGCCATCAGGTCAATCCATTGTCCCACGCCGGCTTCCTGCTTAAAGAAGCGTGGATCGACCAGATTCATGCTGCCGGTATAAGCGATGTAGTTATCGATCAGCACCACTTTACGATGCTGTCGCAAGTCCATGCGGCGCAGGAACACGCGCAGCAGGCTTACCTGCAATGCTTCAACCACGTCGATGCCGGCATTGCGCATCATATTGACCCACGGACTGCGGAAAAAGGTGACGCTGCCCGCTGAATCCAGCATCAAACGGCAATGTACACCGCGACGCGATGCGGCCATCAGCGATTCCGCCACTTCATCGGCCAGCCCGCCGGGATGCCAGATATAGAACACCATCTCGATATTATGCCGTGCCAGCTGGATATCACGGATCAGTGCGTGCATCACGTCATCGGAGTTGGTCAGCAACTGCAGCTGATTACCTTTCACGCCGGCGATGCCCTGACGATGGCGGCACAAATCAAACAGGGACCGCGCCACGTCGCTGTGTTCAGTGGCGAAGATATGCCGGCACTGTTTGAGATCGTTGAGCCATTTGGCGGTGGAGGGCCACATGGTGCGCGCGCGCTCGGCCCGCCGTTTACCTAAATGCAGCTCCCCAAAGGAGAGATAGGCGATTATACCCACCAGCGGCAGAATGTAGATGATCAGCAGCCAGGCCATTGCTGAGGTGACTGCGCGGCGTTTCATCAGAATACGTAGCGTGACACCCGCAATCAGCAGCCAGTAACCAAACAGCAGCAACCAACTGATTAGGGTATAAAATGTGGTCATTAAGTGGACGTCCTGTTCGCGCTTTGTTGTGCAAAGTTTACGTGCTGATCACAGGTAGTGAAACCTTTAATCGTGAATGACGTTTCGATGAAGCTTTCGATTTGGCATTTCCCAACAGATCTTTATAATGCCTGCCGAGTTTAGCCTGTCTGAGAGGATGTGATGAGACGCAGCAAAAATGAAGTGGCGCGCTGGAGAATGTTACGTCAGGTACACCGTCGTCGTTCTCGCTGGCTGGAAGGGCAGTCGCGTCGTTATAAACGCATCCACACCATTCGTCATCAGGTGGCGCAGCAGCATCGCCGCTCCATCCTGTTTATCTCGCAAATGGTCTGATGGGCTTACGCGGCCACTATGCGCCGCGTAGCACCCGAATGACATTGACCATCTCGACTGCCGCTGCCAGCACAATTAACATCACGATGTGCTGTCGAGCGTTGCGCCAGCCTTGCTGACGCCATAGCCAAAGTGCTCTGCCGATGAGAGCGAATGCTATCACCAGCAGTAAAACTGACTGCCACATTGATTAGAAAACGCGTTTGAACGGTTTGACCGCGACTTTCTCATACACGCCTGCGGCAATGTAGGGATCATCCTTGGCCCATGATTCCGCGACTTCCAGTGAAGAGAATTCGGCGATGATCACGGAACCGCTGAAACCGGCCGGGCCTGGATCGTTGCTGTCAACTGCTGGCAGCGGACCCGCAGCAATCAGTCGACCTTCATCTTGCAACAGCTTCAAACGAGCAAGATGCGCGGGACGTACCGAGTTGCGTTTTTCCAGTGAATCAGCGGTATCTTCCGCATAAATGACGTAAAGCACGATGGGATACTCCCGTTAGACTTGCCGAAATTGCGTGACACGTTAAGTGATCGTTAATCAGAGTGCAAACGAAAGATAAATACGCTGTCATTCAGCGCAATCAGGGTTAAAAAAGACCTTTCTGCGGGGCGCTTGCACATCGCTTATTGAAACTGATTGCTATTTGCATTTAAAATCTGCGCTTCACTCAATGAACATGAATGATATGACCACGTTGACTACGCCTTTACCTTCACGTACCCCCATTGCTGTAATTTTATCCGTGGTACTTCACGGTTCGTTGATCGCTGGCATTCTCTATGCATCGTTTCATCAGGTGATTGAAGTTCCAAAAGCGTCCCAGCCTATCAGCGTTTCGCTGGTGGCTCCGGAAGTGCAACCCGAACCTGCGCCTGCCCAGGTCACGCCGCCGCCACCTGAACCTGAGCCGGAGCCTGAAGTGGCGCCAGAGCCGCCGAAGGTTGAGCCGGTACCGATTCCTAAGCCGGAGCCTAAGCCGAAGCCAAAACCTAAACCGAAGCCAAAGGTTGAAAAGAAGGTTGAGCCGAAACCGCGTCAGCAAGTGAAGCCACAGGAAAATCCGTTTAAGCAGGAAGCGCCAACCACGCAGACGCGTCCAACAACCGCGCCGAAAGCCAATCCGACCGCAACGCCGAGCATTTCAGATGGTCCGAAAGCGATGAGCGTCAGCAAGCCTGCCTATCCGGCACGTGCGTTCGCGCTGCGTGTTGAGGGACGTGTGCGGGTGCAGTTTGACGTTGATAGCGACGGTCGTGTGGATAACGTCCAGATTTTGTCGGCAGAACCGCGCAACATGTTCGAGCGCGAAGTGAAGCAGGCGATGAAGAAGTGGCGTTATCAGCCAGGTCGACCGGGCAAGAATCTCACCATGAACATCGTATTCCGCATCAATGGTGGCGCCAATATCGAATAAGCACTCGTGGCTGAGAGGCAATAAGAAAGCGGTCAGATGACCGCTTTTTTAATGTTACAGATCGCTTAAATTGCTTCTGCCGGGCGGCAACGGGCGAGATTGACCGGTATTGTCGACAGCGACGTAGACAAACACCGCTTCGGTTGCGCAGTAGGTCTGTCCAATCGGTTCGGACGACACTTTCTTTATCCACACTTCGACGTTTATGGTCATGGAACTGTTGCCGGTGCGGATGCAGCGTGCGTAGCAGCTCACCACATCGCCAACCGCCACCGGTTTAAGGAACGTCATTCCGTCCACGCGCACGGTGACGACACGTCCTTCGGCAATCTCTTTCGCCTTAATTGCGCCGCCCATGTCCATCTGCGACATCAACCAGCCACCAAAAATATCACCGTTAGCATTGGTATCCGCTGGCATTGCCAGGGTACGCAACACCATCTCGCCTTGCGGCGACTTATGTTTTTCGTCCATTGCTCAGTTCTTCTGCAGGTGAAGAGAAGCCCGACGCTGTCGGGCGGAGTGGCATTATTTTTGTTCTTGTTGCGGCATCTGTCGCCAGATATACACGCCGCTTAACAGGGTAAAGAGTAGGGTCAGGCCGGTCAGACCGAACACCTTAAAGTTAACCCAAAATTCCTGCGATAACCAAAACGCAACATAAATATTCGCTAAGCCGCAGGCGAGGAAGAAGATTGCCCAGGCAATGTTGAGATTGCGCCACACGCCTGACGGTAGTTGTAACTCTTTACCCAACATGGTTTGGATCAGCGGTTGCTTCATAAACCACTGGCTGTAGAGCAGCGCGACGGCAAACAGCGAATAGATCACCGTGACTTTCCATTTGATGAATTCATCGTTATGGAACACCAGCGTCAGCGTGCCGAATACCGCAACCAGCACAAAGGTAAAAATGGTCATCTTTTCCAGCTTGCGGTAGAGCACCCAACTGACGACCAGTGCCAGACCGGTGGCAACGATCAATGCGCCAGAGGCGACAAAGATGTCGTACAGCTTGTAGAAGATGAAGAAAACCACCAGGGGAAGAAAATCGAGTAACTGCTTCATAGCGTTTCCAATTAGGGCAGGAGCGTACAGTTATGGCGCCCGGGTGAGCGCCATAACGATTAACGTAACAGCATATACAGCCGGTACAGATAGATAATCAGCACTGCGGAGACCAGATTACCCAGCGCGTTCAACACCACGGAGGCGATATTGGCGGGCAGCACGGTCAGCGATGAAAAGAAGAACATCAGCACAATTTTGGCCAGCAGCCACAGCACAATAGCCGGTGCGATAACCTTAATATTCTTCCAGGCGAGACGCATGCTGGCACGCATCGCGCCAATCACGCCGAGCTTCTCATTGGCGAGAATCACCGGTGCCAGTGAAAACAGGATCGCCAGAATCACGCCCGGTACCATCAGCACCATAAAGCCCAATTGAACCAGCAGGGTAATCAGGAAGGTCTGCAGCAGCAGCTTTGGCAGGATGGGCGCAGATGCACCAATAGCGCGCAGCGCGCTGACGCGTTGTCCGCCCGATACCATTGGGATTAGAAGCAGCATGCCACCCAGCAGCAGCGTGTTGCCAATCAACGCAGCGAACGTGCCTGCAGCGGAAGCGCGCAGCAAAATACGCTGCTGATCCGGAGACATATTTTGTACCAGCTCAAACAGCGACGATGCGCTGTCATCGGACTGGCTCAACAACGAGAGCTGGTCTTCACCTGGCGTTAACGCGTGGCCGACGATCACAGTAATGAACGAGGTCAGCAGCGCCAGCAGTAAAATAGTAACCAGCTGATGGCGCAAAAAATTTCCTGTGTCACGGTATAACGAGCTTGCCGTGATAGACATGTAAACTCCTTGAAAGAACCGGATTAATTAACCCGGCGATTGTACATGTTCTACTGGCGTGCTGGCACCCGCATTGGGATAACTTTCTGTCATAACAGGTAAAGAAGGGTGAAAAAGCGCAGGAAGACCGTAGCGAGCACGGGCGCGATCGCAGGCTTCGTTCTGTTCACCGTTCTCGCCGGACATCGAAAACTCCCGACAGGGCGAAGGGCGCTGCTGATAAATGCCGCAGGATACGCAGCCGCCGACGTCGCCCTGCAGCGCAATACAGCGCGGCTGGCGTTGGTTGGTGCCGCGCATATTGCGCATAAACGGAGTTAACGGTTCGGTTAATTCAACGGGAACAGCACCGGCGCCATCATCGGCTTCGGCCCAGTAAAATGAGACACGGAAGTGCGCGCAGCATGCGCCACAGGTCACGCAAGGATTTAGTGAATCGCTCATCTGATCGCCCGCCACCTTTAAGGTATCGAACCAAAATCACACAGGGGAAAGTGAAAATAGTCACGGCTAAAAATTTTCGCAAGCGGACTTTTATTACGCGCTGTAAAGCCAAAATTGATCTGAATCAATTCATTGTTTTTTAAGTGATTAATTTAGATTGATGCAGATGATCTTTTACCAAAAAAGGGGTAAATGTTGTGCCGCATTCAACATTGTGACCCATCTTTATTTGGCAAAGGAGTGATTATGAAACTGGCAAAATGCGCACTGCTGATGGCGCTGGCAATTCCGCAACTGGCTCTGGCTCATGAAGCCGGTGATTTCTTTATGCGTGCAGGTAGCGCCACCGTTCGTCCGACCGAAGGCTCTGACAATGTGCTGGGTATGGGCGGCTTTAACGTTAGCAACGATACGCAGCTGGGCTTGACCTTCACCTATATGGCAACGGATAACATCGGCGTTGAGCTGCTGGCTGCAACCCCGTTCCGTCATAAGGTTGGCCTGGGCGCCACCGGAAATCTGGCCACCGTGCGCCAGCTGCCGCCAACCTTAATGGCGCAGTACTATTTCTTTGATAGCAAAAGCAAAGTCCGCCCGTACGTTGGCGTCGGTATCAACTACACCACCTTCTACGATGCCAAATTCAACCAAACGGGTGAGGATGCCGGTTTAAGCGACCTGAGTGTCAAAGATTCGTGGGGCATGGCGGGCCAGGTCGGTCTGGATTATCAAATCAACCGCGACTGGATGCTGAACGCATCGCTGTGGTACATGGATATTGATACCGAAGTGAAATTCAAAGCCGGCGGTGAGCAGCAAAACATCAACACGCGTATCGATCCGTGGGTGTTCTTCTTTGGTGCGGGATATCGGTTCTGATCGGCAACCAGAAATGAAGCGGGCGACCAGAAGGTCGCCCGTTGTGTTATTTGATCTGCATATTGTTAACCACTGATTTCACGCCCGCCACGCTACGCGTTACGGCAACCGCGCGATTTGCCATCTGCGGTGAGCTAACAAAACCGCTCAGCTGAACTTTACCCTTGAAGGTTTCAACGTTAATTTCGGTCGATTTCAGCGACTCGTCATTCAACAGCTGAGCCTTAACTTTGGTGGTTACCACGGTATCGTCGATGTAACCGCCAGTGCCTTCTTTGGATGCTGTGGGTGCACACGCGCTAAGTGCCAGCGCCATTACCGCAGCCATCATAAATCCTGCAACGACTTTGAAAAATTTCATTGGTTATCTCCCTGTCTTAGATGATGTTTCGCCGCAATGGGGCGGCGCAGTTAATTGTGGTCTGGAGATGCGAAATCAGCAAATCGGCGCGCGCGAAAAAGTCAGAAAAAGGGCGTTTTTACCACTTAATGATCCAATCGCAGTTTTCGCTGGGCGAGAAAATCTGAGAGTAGACGGGAATTTGAGTTTGGGGATAATTGTGGCAATAAAAAGGCCTTATCCGCACCAGCGAATAAGGCCCTGAAGATTTTAGCGGGTGGCTGCTTTCAGACTGCTCACAAAGGCTTTCAGTTCGCTGAGCAGCGTTGCCGGATCGTTCTGGTTACGCTCAATGATTTTCACAATTGCCGACCCGGAAATGGCACCCGCCGCACCAGCGGCGATGGCTTCTTTAACCTGGCCGGGTTCAGAGATACCAAAGCCCTGCAGCGGCGGCGCAGCGTTAAACTCACGCAGCTTTTCGATCAGGTGATGCAGCGGCAGGCTGGCACGATTTTCCGAACCGGTGACGCCTGCGCGTGACAGCAAATAGGTATAACCGCGACCGTGCGCAGCGATCTCACGCAGCAGTTCATCGTCAGCATTTGGTGGACAGATAAAGATCGGTGCCACATTGTGGCGCAGCGCAGCCTGACGGAAGGGCGCAGACTCTTCCAGCGGCACATCCGCAACCAGCACGGAATCGACGCCCACCGCTTCACACTGCGCATAAAAGTTGTCGATACCTTTGCTGAACACCAGATTGGCGTACATCAGCAAGCCAATCGGCAGCTCGGGATATTTCTGGCGCACGGTCGCCAGAATTTCAAAGCACTGCGCCACGGTGGTGCCGGAAGCAAAGGCACGCAGCGTCGCGCCCTGAATGGTTGGGCCGTCGGCCAGCGGATCCGAGAACGGAATACCGAGTTCTAACGCGTCCGCACCGCCTTCCACCAAAGTATCGATAATTTTCAGCGACAGTTCAGGTGACGGATCGCCGAGAGTAACGAAGGGAACAAACGCGCCTTCTTGCTGCGCCGACAGACGTTGAAACAGCTGATTATAACGTTCCATCAGATCTCTCCCTTGGCTTTCAAAATATCGTGAACGGTGAAGATGTCTTTATCGCCGCGACCAGAAAGGTTAACCACCAGCAGCTGCTCTTTTTCCGGATTTTCGCGGATCATTTTCAGTGCATGTGCCAGCGCGTGTGAGGATTCGAGCGCAGGAATAATACCTTCCGCACGGCACAGCTCTTTAAAGGCGCTGAGCGCTTCGTCATCGGTGATCGAAACATATTCCGCGCGGCCGATACTGTTCAGATGCGCATGCTGAGGACCCACTGACGGGAAGTCCAGACCCGCAGAGATTGAGTAAGATTCTTCAATCTGACCCTCTTCGGTCTGCATCATCGGCGCTTTCATACCGAAGTAGATCCCTACGCGACCGTGCTTGAGCGGCGCACCGTGTTCTCCGGTTTCGATCCCGTGACCGGCCGGCTCTACGCCGATCAGACCAACACTTTCTTCTTCGATAAAATCAGCGAACATGCCGATAGCGTTCGAACCACCGCCCACGCAGGCTAACACCGCATCCGGCAGGCGACCTTCGCGCTCCAGAATCTGCGCTTTGGTCTCTTCACCAATCATGCGCTGGAATTCACGCACGATAGTCGGGAACGGATGCGGGCCAGCGGCGGTGCCGAGCATGTAGTGCGCGGTTTCATAGCTGCCAGACCAGTCGCGCAGCGCCTCGTTACAGGCATCTTTCAGCGTGGCTGAGCCGCTATGCACCGGAATCACTTCCGCGCCCATCAGACGCATACGGAATACGTTTGGCGACTGACGCTCAACATCCTTGGCACCCATATAAATGCGGCACTTCATACCCAGCAGGGCACAGGCTAACGCTGACGCGACACCGTGCTGACCGGCGCCGGTTTCCGCGATGATCTCGTTTTTGCCCATGCGCTTAGCCAACAGCGCCTGACCCAGCACCTGGTTGGTTTTATGCGCACCACCGTGCAGCAAATCTTCACGCTTAAGATAAAGGCGGGTTTTGCTGCCTTTAGTCAGGTTGCTGCACAGCGTCAAAGCCGTTGGGCGTCCAGCGTAGTTTTTCAGCAGGTCAGTAAACTCGGCCTGAAACTCGGGATCGCGCTGCGCTTCAACAAACGCATTTTCCAACTGGCGCAAGGCTGGCATCAGGATTTGTGGTACGTACTGGCCGCCAAACTCGCCAAAATAGGGATTCAATAACGTGGTCATTTTTTCATCTTCCTTATTCGGCCCGCGCCATGGCGGGCAAGCGAAATTAATAGGCGCGCAGCGTGCGGAATACCGCCGCGACTTTGCTGGCATCTTTAATGCCTGGCGCAGATTCTACGCCGGAGTTGAAATCAAGGCCGGCACAGCCCAGCTGCGCGGCCTCTACGCAGTTGTCAGCGCTTAGGCCACCGGCCAGCAGCACATTGCTGAGATCCTGGCCTTGCAACAGTGACCAATCGAAACGCTGGCCGGTGCCGCCCTGGCCGTTATCAAACACGTAGCGATCGACGTGCGGCCAGTCGCGCGCAGGTAACTGCTCCTTAATGCTCAGCGCTTTCCAGATTTTGGTGCTTGCTGGCAGCGCCTGACGCAATTGTGCGACAAACGCCTGATCTTCATCGCCGTGCAGTTGCACTGCTGACAGATTTAACGTTTCTGCTAACGTGACAATGTCACTCAACGTGTTATTACGGAACACGCCAACATACTTCAGCGGGGCAGCCGCCTGAACAACCTGCGCCTGCTCACTGCTGATTTTACGTGGCGAGCCTTCGGCGAAGATCAAGCCACCGTAAATGGCACCGGCTTCCTGCGCTGCGCGTGCATCTTCGGCGCGGGTCAGGCCGCAGACTTTGTTATCACCGAGCAATACGCGACGCACGCCAGCGGTGAGATCGGCTTCTTCCATCAGCGCGGAGCCAATCAGGAAGCCGTTAGAGAAGTGGCTCAGCTCACGAACCTGCGCATAATTGTGAATGCCAGATTCGCTGATGACGGTGACGCCATGTCCGAGGCGCGGCGCTAACTGACGCGTGCGATTCAGGTCGATGGACAGGTCGCGCAGGTCGCGGTTATTAATGCCGACGACTTTGGCTTCCAGCGCAATCGCGCGTTCCATCTCTTCTTCATTACTGACTTCGGTCAGCACGCCCATTTTCAGGCTGTGCGCCACGGCGGCGAGCTGACGATATTGCTCATCATCGAGCACCGACAACATCAGCAAAATGGCGTCGGCCTGATAATGTCGTGCCAGATAGATCTGATACGGATCGATGATGAAGTCTTTGCACAACACCGGTTGCGTGATGGCGGCGCTAACAATCGGCAGGAACGCAAAATCGCCCTGGAAGTATTTCTCATCGGTTAACACCGACACCGCAGAAGCGTAATGACGATATACGCCAGCGATGGTGGCGGGATCGAAATCCTCGCGAATCAGCCCTTTGGAGGGCGATGCTTTTTTGCATTCCAGGATGAATACGGTGCGTGAGCCACGCAGTGCATCGTAAAAATGACGTTCCGCAGGCTGCAAATCGTTCTGGAAGGTGGCCAGCGGCTGCTGTGCTTTGCGCGCTTCAACCCAGACGGCTTTATCTTGTACGATTTTCTTTAAAACAGTGCCCTTAATACTCATCTCATCCTCTCGCTGCCAGAGCGACAACGCGCTCGTAGGCCTGTCCGCTGCGAATGGCAGCGATGGCGCGCTGTGCGTTGTCGCGCAAATCTTCATTTCCGAACACTTTCAGTAACATTGCGACGTTGACCGCCACCGCCTGCTCATGGGCGGGCTGGCCTTTACCCTGGAGTAAACGGGTCAGAATGTCACGGTTTTCTTCCGGCGTGCCGCCTGCCAACGCGTCTTTATCATGGAAGCCAAAACCGAAGTCTTCTGGCGTCAGCTGATAGCCAGTGATTTCGCCATCACGCAGCTCGGCGACCTGCGTTGGGCTGTGCAGCGCCACTTCATCCATGCCGCCGCCGTGAACCACAGCCGCACGTTGATAGCCGAGCACTTTTAGCGTTTGGGCGATTGGCAGTACCAGCTCCGGGCTGTACACGCCAATCACCGCCAGCGGTGGACGCGCGGGGTTAATCAGCGGACCCAGCACGTTAAAGATGGTACGGGTTTTCAACTGCTGACGTACCGGCATCGCGTGACGAAAACCGCTGTGATACTGCGGAGCAAACAGGAAGCAGACGTTGAGATCGTCCAGCGCCTGGCGTGCTTGTTCCGCAGGCATATCCAGATTGATGCCAAATGCCGCCAGCAGATCGGAAGAACCCGACTTGCTGGAGACGCTGCGATTACCGTGCTTTGCCACTTTCAGGCCGCAGGTTGCCGCAACAAAGGCGCTGGCGGTCGAGATATTGATGCTGTTGCTGCCGTCACCGCCGGTACCGACGATATCGGCAAAGGTGTAATCCGGGCGCGGGAACGGTTTTGCATCGGCCAGCAGCGCGGAAGCGGCACCGGCGATCTCTTCCGGACGCTCGCCACGGACTTTCATGGCAATCAGCGCGGCGGCTAACTGCGTCGGCTCCAGCTGACCGGTAATAATAGCGCTAAATAGCTGGTGGCTTTCGCCCTGGCTCAGCGTCTCAGACTGATAAAGTTTTTCCAGAATAGTTTGCATCATAATCTCCCTATTACTTCGCCAGCGCCCAGGCCAACGTCTGTTCTAATAAGCGCGCGCCCTGAGTGGTGAGAATGGATTCGGGGTGGAACTGGAAGCCACACACGCGGTCGGCATCGTGGCGCACGGCCATCACCATGCCGTTGTAGCTGGCGTTAACGGTCAATTCGGCTGGCGTATTGCTACCGACCAGCGAGTGATAGCGCGCCACCGGCAGCGGATTGCTCAGGCCAGCGAACATGCCTTCGCCATCGTGGGTAATAGAAGAGGCTTTGCCGTGCAGGATCTCGCCGGCCTGGCCGACATGGCCGCCGTAAGCTTCAACAATCGCCTGATGACCGAGACAGATGCCGATAATCGGCAGACGACCGCGAAGCGCTTGCAGCAAATCTGGCATGCATCCGGCATCTTTCGGCGCGCCCGGACCCGGCGACAGCATCAGAATTGGGTTTTCCATCTGCTGCAGGCGTTCAATCAGCACCTCAGCGGGCACGTTGTTGCGGTAAATCACCACGTTATGGCCAAAGGTACGCAGCTGATCAACGAGGTTGTAAGTAAAAGAGTCGATGTTATCGAGCAGCAGGATATCGGCCATCAGAAAATCTCCTTGCAGTGATGGGCTGTTGCGATGGCACGCAATACCGCGCGCGCTTTGTTGCGGCTCTCGTCCGCTTCTGCCTGAGGCTGGGAATCCAGCACCACACCGGCGCCGGCTTGTACGGTGGCTACGCCGTCTTCAACCCACGCGGAACGGATAACGATGCAGGTATCAAGGTCGCCGTTAGCGGTGAAATAGCCGACTGCGCCGCCGTAGCTGCCGCGACGTGTGCCTTCTTTCCCGGCAATCAGTTGCATCGCACGCACTTTCGGTGCGCCGCTCAGCGTGCCCATGTTCATGCAGGCGCGGTAGGCGTGCAGCACGTCGAGATCTGCGCGTAGCGTGCCGACCACGCGTGACACCAGATGCATGACAAACGAGTAGCGGTCAACTTTAGTCAGGTCTGCCACGTAACGGCTGCCCGGCACGCAGATACGCGCCAAATCGTTACGTGCTAAATCCACCAGCATCAGGTGCTCAGCCATCTCTTTATGGTCGGTGCGCATTTCCAGTTCGATGCGGCTGTCGAGATCGCGATCCAGCGAGCCATCGGCATGGCGGCCGCGTGGACGCGTACCGGCAATCGGGTAGATCTCAATCTGACGCGACGTCGCGTCATATTTCAGTGAGCTTTCTGGCGAGGCACCAAACAGCGCGAAATCCTGATCCTGCATAAAGAACATGTAAGGACTTGGATTGCTGTTTTTCAACGTGTCGTAAGCGGCCAGTGGAGAAGGGCACGGCAGCGAGAAGCGACGTGAAGGGACAACCTGGAAGATTTCGCCAATGCGAATCGCTTCCTGCATCTCACGCACCACGTTGCAGTACTCTTCATCGCTCTGACTGGTGCTCAGCGTCATGTGCTCGACGCGCTGGACCGGCAATGCGGGCGCTGCTTGCGTCATCTGGCCGCGCAATTGTTCAATGCGGCCTTGCAAACGCTGGAACTCGCTGGTCGATGGGCTGAACAAGCTGGCCTGCAGGCGAGCAGTGCGCTGCTGGTGGTCGATCACCAGTAAGGTTTCGGCCAGATAGAAGCAGTAATCCGGGCAACGCTGTTCGTTGCGCAGTTGCGGCAGATCTTCGAAACCGGCCACTAAGTCATAAGCGAACAAGCCGCCAAGTAGCATCGCTTCACGCTCCTCTTCCGGGCTGTTCACCAGCTGCGGGATCAGGCGCAGCGCATCAAATACGGAAAGGGCCTTCAGGCGGGAATCTTCGTCCTGCATGCCTTGCGGCTGGGTGAAATGCAGCTCGCGGCCATCAGGGCGCACCTCGATACGCACTTCAGAGGGCAGCGCCTCGTCCAGCAGCGGCAAGATAGCGCGACCATTTTCCGACAGCGCTTTGATGGTGACGATGTTGCCCAATGCGCTGACGCGCAGCGCGCTATCCACGATTAACAGGCTTTTCAGGTTTTGTTTGCTGTCGATATCTGCGGATTCAAGCAGCAGAGTTGCTGGACGTGCGCCGCATAACTGATGAAACACTGCGGCCGGATCTTCGCGGTAGGGCGCGGTACCGGTTATCAACTTCAATGTAGGTTTCGCAATAGCCATAATGGATTCTCTGAATTTCGCTCAAAAAAAAGCCCGCTCGGCGGCGGGCTTAGGTATCAATCTGCACTGCGGTTACGCAAATTGTGCACGACGACGTCGCCCGATAAAGGGATCTTCGCGCCACCAACCATTTAGATGCGTACCAAAAATAGTCATGATTAAATACCCGTTACGTGTGAACTTGTGTACTAGTTAACTGGTTCGGGCGAAAAATGTCAATACCCTTTTTCAGCCAGGGGCAAAATCGTTATCATGCCTGCCGGTTTATGCAGTTGCTGGAGTTATCTTGTCGGACATCGCTCGTTTTCCCCTTTACGATTTACACAGCCATACGCTGGCTTCTGACGGCTTATTGACGCCGACCGCGCTGGTGCAGCGCGCGGTTGAGATGAAAGTCGGTGTGCTGGCGATTACCGATCACGACACGGTGGCGGGCGTGGCAGAAGCGCAGGCGGCAGTGATGCAACAGGATCTACCGATCCGCGTGCTAGCCGGTTTAGAAGCATCAACCTTATGGGAAAATCACGAAATCCACATTGTGGGGCTGAATGTCGATTGCCAGCATCCCGCGCTGACTGAATTCCTTGCGCAGCAGTATCAGACACGCCTTGATCGTGCGCAGCAGATTGCCGAACGCCTCGAGCGCGCTCGCATTCCTGATGCGCTAGCCGGTGCGCAGCGACTGGCGCAGGGCGGCTTGATCACGCGTGGCCACTTTGCGCGTTATCTGGTGGAGATTGGCAAAGCCGACAATATGGCGCAGGTATTCAAGAATTATCTGGCGCGCGGGAAAACCGGCTACGTGCCGCCGCAATGGTGTACAATTAAACAAGCCATTGATGCTATTCATCATTCTGGCGGCTATGCTGTTTTGGCGCATCCCGGTCGTTATGATTTGTCGGCTAAATGGTTAAAGCGGCTGATTGCGCATTTTGCCGACGTGGGTGGCGATGCCATGGAGGTCGCGCAGTGCCAGCAAGCGCCCAACGAGCGCACGCAGCTGGCAACCTATGCGCGTGACCATCAGTTAGCCGGGTCGCAGGGATCAGATTTCCACCAACCTTGTCCGTGGATAGAACTGGGACGCAAGTTATGGCTACCGGGCGGCGTGGAGCCGGTTTGGGAACGCTTCCCCGAGTTGGCGCCCAGCATTGCTGTTGCAGACAGGTGATATGAGGTTTTTATGAGTCAATATTTTCACATTCATCCCGACAATCCGCAGCCGCGCCTTGTAAATCAGGCCGTTGATTATCTGAATAAAGGCAGCGTGATTGTTTATCCAACCGACTCTGGCTATGCGCTGGGTTGTCGTCTGGAAGAGAAAAATGCCATGGAGCGCATTTGTCGCATTCGCCAATTGGATGGCAATCACAACTTTACGCTGATGTGCCGCGATCTGTCGGAGCTGTCGACTTACGCGCAGGTGGATAACTCCGCGTTTCGCCTTCTGAAAAACAACACGCCGGGCAACTACACCTTCATTTTGAAGGCGACGAAAGAAGTGCCGCGTCGTCTGATGAATGACAAACGTAAAACCATCGGGCTACGCGTGCCGTCCAACCCGGTGGCGCTGGCGCTATTGGAGCGCCTCAACGAGCCGATGATGTCGACTTCGCTGATGCTGCCCGGCAATGATTTCACCGAGTCCGATCCGGAAGAGATTCAGTACAGCATTGGCAAGCTGGTGGATCTGATCATTGATGGCGGCACGCTGGGACAGCAGCCGACCACGGTGATCGATCTCACCAGCGATGCGCCGGTGGTGGTGCGCGAAGGTGTCGGTGACACGCGCCCGTTCCAGTAATCATGCATGGTCAGGCGTGGCTTCCTGCGTCTGACCAATATTGGATTCCAGCCAGGTTTTGAAATCCCCGTACGGAATATACAGCGAGACATCTTTTAAGATGACTTTCTTGCTGCGAACGTTAGATATTTCATGGCTGTAACCGACAATCACCCCGCCAATAGTTTGGTCCGCATTATATACCGCGCCACCCGACATCCCTTGCACCACGCCAGCATTTGATGCCATTGCCATGCAGGGCTTTTTATTCCATTTATTGGTAATGGCGGTACGCGCTAAATTAACGCCGCTCGATTCCACCGGCATAGCGGAAATAAAGCTGTAACCGTACATTTTAATCGGTTCACCAATAGCACCGTTGCGGAATTTCGCTAGCGTTTCTGGACTGTTTTTATGATAAATAATCGCGACGTCGCAATAAGGATGATAGGCCTTGACACGCTGCACGGCCGTTTTTGCCACGTGCGCCGCCGTCAGGCTGTATTCTGGCGTCAAAGGAATGGTTGTACCGAGAATGCCCAAACCCAGCACGGTCGGGATGCCTGTCACGCTCATATCAACGTGTTGCATCGCAGTACGACTGTACTCAGTGTGGCCCACGGAACAACCGCTCAGTGCCAGCGCAGCGAGCGCAGGCCAAAGCAGAGAGGTTTTCATGGCTGTGATCTTCTTTAAAGCATGTCCGTAAAATCCCTGGTGAAGACTTTCGACATGCAAATTAAATTCATTCCGTAAATGAATAAACGCGTCTAATCCCGCGCGCGCCGGTTTGTAATATCAGTGAAATTACACAGTGGTTCGTTAATGATTTGTAAGTTGAACGAATATAAATAGTAAATGAAAGCTATGTTATTATGACGACGCACTGGATTTCAGGCTTAAATTTTACACAGTTTTTTCTGCAGAACAATTCATCAAATTTAATATTAATCAAATAATACAAAAATACAGACTTAATCCAACCTGTAGTGCCAATAAACTATCAGTTTGCATTTATTACTGTAATGGACCTTATTTAATGCTATTAAATAGTTTTTTATGCTGTTTTATTGTTTTTACTTAGATTTAAAGTTTGTGATTATCCTTAAGCGTGGCGAGCAATAGCGGTTAAGCAGTCTTGCAAAGTGCTAATGTATCAGCTGGCTTAAGTCGGTAACAGATTCAATCGGGAAAGGTGAGCGTCAAGTGATAATAATTCAGTCACTTGGCGTGAATGCCGCGGACGAAAATGAGATCGATCTATCAGTCGGCTGAATGTTTATTAATGTGCCCGTTTTTACCGGACCTTCTGTTATCGGCAGCAAAGGAAAAGGTGTTAACAAAACTTGCGTTAGTGTAAAATCGCGGGCCGTCTGAGATTGCAGCAGCGATGCAGAGCGGTAACAGATTCTGATATGGGAATTGGTAATCCCTGTATCGCACCTCTTCTTACCACGACGCCTGGGAAGGCGACAACGAGGCTCCATGAGCGAAAAATTACAGAAAGTATTAGCGCGCGCCGGTCACGGTTCGCGTCGCGAAATCGAAACCATGATTTCAGCCGGACGCGTCAGCGTTGACGGCAAACTGGCGACGCTTGGCGATCGCATCGAAAGTGATAAATCCCTGAAAATCCGTATCGATGGCCATCTGGTTTCCATCGCTGAGTCGGCGACCGAAGTTTGCCGCGTACTCGCGTACTACAAACCGGAAGGTGAACTCTGCACGCGTAACGATCCGGAAGGGCGTCCAACCGTATTTGATCGTCTGCCGCGTCTGCGTGGTTCACGCTGGATTGCCGTCGGTCGTCTGGATGTAAATACCTGCGGTTTGATGCTGTTCACCACCGATGGTGAACTGGCTAACCGTTTGATGCACCCAAGCCGTGAAGTGGAGCGTGAATATGCGGTTCGCGTGTTTGGCGAAGTGGATGACGATAAAATCCGTCAGCTGAGCAAAGGCGTGCAGCTGGAAGATGGCCCGGCATCGTTCAAAACCATTAAGTTTGCCGGCGGCGAAGGCATTAACCAATGGTACAACGTGACGCTGACCGAAGGACGTAACCGCGAAGTGCGCCGTCTGTGGGAAGCGGTTGGCGTGCAGGTTAGCCGACTGATGCGTGTGCGTTACGGTGATATCCAGTTGCCAAAAGGCTTGCCACGCGGCGGCTGGATCGAGATGGAATTACCGGCAGTCAACTATCTGCGTACGTTAGTCAGTATGCCGGAAGAGACGGTAACGAAAGTGGCCGTTGAAAAGGATCGTCGTCGCACCAAAGCTAACCAAATTCGTCGTGCGGTAAAACGTCACGGTGTGGTGAGCAACAATCCGCGTCGGAATAACACCAAACGCGGTTCCTGATCCTAAGCCTGACGCCGCGCTCTGCGGCGTCAGCGTGTTACCAATCTATTCCTTGCTGTGCCTGAATTCCCGCATCAAACGCATGTTTCACCGGACGCATTTCCGTTACGGTATCAGCCAAATCCAGCAACGTGCGATGACAGCCTCGACCGGTAATGATTACGCTTTGCTGAGCAGGGCGCTGTTGCAGCGCATCGACCAGCTCCGCTAAATCGAGATAATCCATGCTCACCATGTACGTGATTTCATCCAGGATCACCAGATCGACGCGGCTATCGGCCAACATACGACGCGCCTGCTGCCACACCAACTGACAGGCGGCAGTGTCGGTCTCGCGGTTCTGCGTATCCCAGGTAAAACCGGTGGACATCACCTGAAATTCGACGCCGTGCTGTTCCAGCAAGTTGCGTTCACCGTTGGGCCATTCGCCTTTAATGAACTGTACCGCCGCCACTTTTTTACCGTGTCCGCAGGCGCGCAACGCGGTGCCAAAAGCAGCGGTGGTTTTCCCTTTGCCGTTACCCGTGAACACCATCAAAATGCCGCGCGTCTCGGTGGCGGCGGCGATACGGGCATCAACCTGCTCTTTTAGTCGCTGCTGGCGTTGCTGATGGCGATCATTCATGCGGTTGCCGGCCCCGCTTTGCGTCCCGGCTGCGCATCAAAGCTGGTGCCGGTTTTACGTCGGCTGTCATCACCCATCAAATAGAGGTAGAGCGGCATTAAATCCGCGGGGGTTTTGAGTAAATTGGCATCCTCATCCGGGAAAGCGCTGGCGCGCATTTTGGTGCGCGTACCGCCAGGATTGATGCAGTTGACCCGCAAGTGACGGTTTTTATACTCGTCGGCCAGCACCTGCATCATACCTTCAGTGGCAAACTTTGAAACCGCATACGCGCCCCAGCCTGCACGGCCGGTGCGGCCCACGCTGGACGTGGTGAACACCAGCGAACCGGCATCTGATTTCAGCAGCAGCGGCAGTAATGCCTGGGTTAAATAGAAGGTGGCATCAAGGTTAATCTGCATCACGTCACGCCAGATCTGTGGATCGAGCTCCTCCAACGGTACGATTTCGCCCAGAATGCCAGCGTTGTGCAGCACGCCATCCAGTCGCGGCACCAGCGCAGTAACCTGGTCGGCTAACTGCTGGCAGCTTTCTGGCGTAGCTTCGGCCAGATCCAGTAATAAAGAAGCGGCTGGCTGCTTATTTAACTGGTTAATGGCCTGCTCCGTTTTCTGTAGGGTGTCGGCGTTGCGGCCCAACAGGATGACGCGCGCGCCGTAGCGCGCATAGGTCAGCGCCGCTTCACGGCCGATGCCATCGGAAGCGCCGGTGACGAGGATGATGCGATTTTCCAGCAGATCGCTTTTCGGTTGATAATGCACAGCGATGTCCTTTGCTCGGGTGAGAAGGTTTTTGGCTTTATGCCTGAATTTGCCGCGCGGTGCAACGCTTGAGCCTCGCATTCTGTGCCGCCTGCGGGCATTTCAGGCGACGACAGCGCGTAAAGCGGGTAAACTTATAGCTGTTGTAATTTACTGTTTAATAAGGCGGCAGAATGGATTTTTTCTCCAGTTATGGATTATTTCTGGCTAAGGCCGTTACCGTGGTGGTGGCGATCGCAGCTATTGTTCTGATTGTGCTAAATGCCGCGCTGCGTAAACGTCACAGCAGCGGTCAGCTGCGTTTGACGCATCTTGATGATGATTATCGTGAGATGAAGGAAGATCTGCAGCTCGCCAAAATGAAGCCACAGGCGCAAAAAGTGTGGCTCAAGCAGCATAAGAAAGAAGAGAAGCAAAAGGCGAAAGCCGATAAACGCAATGCTAAAGCGGGCGTGAGCGAGACGCTGAAGCCCACGCTGTATGTGCTGGAGTTCAAAGGCAGCATGGACGCGAGTGAGGTCACCTCATTGCGTGAAGAGATCTCCGCGGTGCTGGCAGTTGCGGTGCCGGGCGATGAAGTGCTACTTCGCCTGGAAAGCCCCGGCGGCGTAGTACACGGCTACGGTTTGGCGGCTTCGCAGCTGCAACGCCTGCGCGATGCCGGTCTGCAATTGACGGCGGTGGTGGATAAAGTCGCTGCCAGCGGCGGTTACATGATGGCTTGCGTGGCGGATCGTATTGTGGCCGCACCGTTTTCTATTATTGGTTCAATTGGCGTGGTCGCGCAGATTCCCAACTTTAACCGCCTGTTAAAGCGTAACGATATTGACGTTGAGCTGCATACCGCCGGTCAGTACAAACGGACTTTGACGCTGTTTGGTGAAAACACCGAAGAAGGGCGCGAGAAATTCCAGGAAGATCTCAACGAAACGCATCAGCTGTTTAAAGATTTTGTACAGCAGATGCGTCCGTCGCTTGATCTAAACAAAGTGGCGACCGGCGAGCATTGGTATGGCCGTCAGGCGCTGGATTTGGGTTTGATTGATGAAATCGGCACCAGCGATGCGTTGATTATCAAGTATATGGATCGCTTCACCGTGCTGGGCGTCCATTATGCACGTAAGCGTAAAATGATGGATCGCTTCACCAACAGCGCCAGTCTGGCGGCAGAACGGTTGATTCTGAAAATATGGCAGCGCGGCGAGAAGCCGCTGTTGTAACCGAGCCCGGCAACTGCCGGGCTTTTTTATGCCAGATGATATTGAGAGGAGAGCTCGACCGCGAGGTGCTTAAACACGTTAAATACCGTGGTGGTTTTGGCGGTGGGCAAGCCTTCATCATCGAGAAAGTAGGGACCGCGAAACACCAAAACATCACCTTGCTGAATCACATCATTGGCTTCTAATCCGACAAAATAATCGTCGTGCTGCGTGATTATCTGATTGGCTATTTCCAGTAACGCCTGGCGTGAAATAGATTCCGTTGGCACTGACATTTTTCACCTCTTTTTTGACAGCCATTTTTCCCCTTCTATATTACTTGCGAGCCATCGCGTTCAGCAAATCAGCATTGCGTCATAAAACTGGCGCAAAATTAGGCAGAATGCTAATTAAGTTGCGTAACGGATTTTATCAGGTAGAGTGTGGGCGATTCAGCTTTCAGGGAGATCACACCCGGATGTGTGGTTCTGTCAGATGGAAAACTCGCTCCTAATCATAAAGTTGCAGAAGTCGACGCAATCTGACCTGAGATTATCCCTGCTGCCTTGAAATGCGAAATCCTGGCAGCAATATTGAACCCATTGGGTTTTGGGACCTCCAATTCTCTCCCGTTTATCAGGACGTTTCATTTAGGTAAAGGTACATATGGGTAAATCACTCGTAATCGTTGAGTCCCCGGCAAAGGCCAAAACAATCAATAAATACCTCGGTAATGACTACGTGGTGAAATCCAGTGTCGGTCATATCCGTGATTTGCCGACCAGCGGTTCAACTGCCCGTAAAAGTGCCGACGGGGAAAAAACGAAACCTGGAAAAAAGGTTAAAAAGGATGAGAAAGCCGCACTCGTAAACCGCATGGGTGTGGATCCCTGGCATGGTTGGGAAGCGGATTATCAAATTCTGCCAGGCAAAGAAAAAGTTGTCGCTGAGCTGAAAAATCTGGCTGCCGATGCAGACCATATCTATCTTGCAACCGACCTTGACCGCGAAGGGGAAGCCATTGCCTGGCACCTGCGGGAAGTGATCGGTGGGGACGATAAGCGTTTTAGCCGCGTGGTGTTTAACGAAATCACCAAGAATGCGATTCGTCAGGCGTTTGACAAGCCGGGCGAGCTTAATATCGAACGTGTCAACGCACAGCAAGCGCGCCGCTTTATGGATCGCGTGGTGGGTTACATGGTATCGCCACTGCTGTGGAAGAAAATCGCTCGTGGCTTGTCAGCCGGTCGCGTTCAGTCGGTTGCGGTGCGCTTGGTGGTTGAGCGCGAGCACGAAATCAAAGCCTTTGTGCCAGAAGAGTATTGGGAAATCGATGCTGATTTCGCCACGCCGAAAGGCGCCGATCTGGCCATGCAGGTGACGCATCAGAATGACAAAGCGTTCCGTCCGGTTAATCGTGAGCAAACTCACGCGGCGGTGGCGATTTTGCAGAAAGCGCGTTACCAGGTGCTGGATCGCGAAGATAAACCGACCAGCAGCAAGCCTTCTGCACCCTTTATTACCTCAACGCTGCAACAGGCGGCGAGTACGCGTCTGGGCTTCGGCGTGAAGAAGACCATGATGATGGCGCAGCGCTTATATGAAGCGGGTCACATCACCTATATGCGTACCGACTCCACCAACCTGAGCCAGGATGCCGTTGCGATGGCGCGGGGTTATGTTGAGAGCAGCTTCGGTAAAAAGTATCTGCCAGAAGCGCCGAATACCTATGCCAGCAAAGAGAACTCACAGGAAGCGCACGAAGCGATTCGTCCTTCTGACGTGAATATCTTGGCTGAGCAGCTGAAAGATATGGAAGCTGATGCGCAGAAACTCTATCAGCTGATTTGGCGCCAGTTTGTTGCCTGCCAGATGGTTCCGGCTCAGTACGACTCCACCACGCTGACCGTGGGCGCGGCTGAATTCAAATTGAAAGCCAAAGGCCGCACGCTGCGTTTCGATGGCTGGACGCGCGTGATGCCTGCGCTGCGTAAAAATGATGAAGATCTGACGCTGCCGCCGGTAGACGTTGGCGACATGCTGGATCTTAAAGAGTTGATGCCAAGCCAGCACTTCACCAAACCGCCGGCGCGTTTCAGTGAAGCATCCCTGGTGCGTGAGCTGGAAAAACGTGGCATTGGTCGTCCATCAACGTACGCCTCGATTATCTCCACCATTCAGGATCGTGGTTACGTGCGTGTTGAGAACCGCCGTTTCTACGCTGAAAAAATGGGTGAAATTGTTACCGATCGTCTGGAGTCTAATTTCCGCGAGCTGATGAACTATGACTTCACCGCGCGCATGGAAAATAGCCTCGATCAGGTGGCGAATAATGAAGCCGAATGGAAAGCGGTACTCGACTCCTTCTTCAGTGATTTCAGTCAGCAGCTAGATGATGCTGAGAAAGATCCGGAAGAGGGCGGCATGCAGCCGAACCAGATGGTGTTGACGTCAATTGATTGTCCAACCTGTAGCCGCCCGATGGGGATTCGCACCGCCAGTACCGGCGTGTTCCTGGGTTGCTCGGGTTATGCTTTGCCGCCGAAAGAGCGCTGCAAGCAGACCATCAACTTGATCCCGGAAAATGAAGTGCTCAACGTGCTGGAAGGCGATGATGCTGAAACCAATGCGCTGCGCGCTCGTCGTCGTTGCCAGAAGTGTGGCACCGCGATGGACAGCTATCTGATCGATAACCAGCGCAAGTTACACGTCTGCGGTAATAACCCAGAGTGCGACGGCTACGAGATTGAGCAGGGCGAATTCCGCATCAAGGGCTACGACGGTCCGATTGTTGAGTGCGAGAAGTGTGGTTCTGAAATGCATCTGAAAATGGGTCGTTTCGGTAAGTACATGGCGTGTACCAACGACGAGTGCAAAAACACCCGTAAGATTCTGCGTAACGGTGATGTCGCGCCGCCAAAAGAAGATCCGGTGCCGCTGCCAGAATTGCAGTGTGAAAAGTCGGATGCTTACTTTGTGTTGCGTGATGGTGCAGCGGGCGTGTTCCTTGCTGCGAATACCTTCCCGAAATCACGTGAAACGCGCGCGCCGCTGGTGGAAGAGCTGCAACGCTTTGCCGACCGTCTGCCAGAAAAGCTGAAATATCTGTCAGAAGCGCCAGCCGCCGATCCGGAAGGGAATAAGACGATGGTACGTTTCAGTCGCAAGACCAAACAGCAATACGTCTCTTCCGAAAAGGATGGCAAAGCCACTGGCTGGTCAATGTTCTATATTGATGGCAAATGGCAGGAGGCGAAAAAGTAATTCCCCGCAAGGCCAGCATTCGCTGGCCTTTCTCTTATCCTTATAGCTAATCGTTCTACATTCTTCCTTTAACTGATATAGTAGTTATAGAACTCTTTTCGTTTCGCTGACTCGCTTTCCCTCCCTCACCGCAATTAAAGCGGAAACACGCCTGCCGGGAATGCACCTCTGTCGCTACCAGGAAGATATAACTATGAAATTGCAGCAGTTGCGTTACATCGTCGAAGTGGTTAATCACAATCTTAATGTCTCATCGACCGCCGAAGGCTTATATACCTCGCAGCCAGGCATCAGTAAGCAAGTCCGTATGTTAGAAGATGAGCTGGGCGTGCAGATATTTGCACGCAGTGGTAAGCATCTGACGCAAGTAACGCCTGCAGGTGAAGAGATTATTCGGATTGCGCGCGAAGTGCTGTCCAAAGTTGATGCGATTAAATCTGTTGCTGGTGAACACACCTGGCCAGATAAAGGCTCGCTGTATGTAGCAACTACCCATACGCAGGCACGTTATGCGCTGCCAGGCGTGATAAAAGGCTTTATTGAGCGCTATCCTCGCGTCTCTTTGCATATGCATCAGGGGTCGCCGACGCAAATAGCTGAGGCGGTTTCAAAGGGCAATGCCGACTTTGCCATTGCCACAGAAGCGCTGCATCTGTATGACGATTTGATTATGCTGCCGTGCTATCACTGGAACCGCGCCATTGTGGTAACGCCAGATCATCCGCTGGCGGGAAAATCGAATGTGACGATTGAAGAGCTGGCGGATTTCCCGTTAGTGACTTACACCTTCGGCTTTACCGGTCGTTCAGAGCTGGATACCGCATTTAATCGTGCAGGATTAGCGCCACGCATCGTCTTTACTGCGACGGATGCTGACGTAATCAAGACTTACGTGCGTTTAGGGCTGGGCGTGGGCGTGATTGCCAGCATGGCGGTGGATCCGGTCGCAGACCCCGATTTGGTGCGTATAGAAGCTTCAGAAATCTTTACGAATAGTACGACCAAAATTGGCTTTAGACGTAGCACCTTCCTCCGCAGCTATATGTATGATTTCATTCAACGTTTCGCACCACACCTGACGCGTGATGTGGTGGATGCGGCGGTCGCATTGCGCTCCAATGAAGACATCGAAGCTATGTTCCGCGACATCAAGTTACCCTTCAAGTAAATTCCTAACTCATTCTTTTGCCAAGGTGTCCAGTGGGCACCTTCGGAATCCCTTAGCGCTTAGCGCCACGAGTACTTCAAAAAAAATCATTATTTTTTTGTAAATGAAACATGGGTCACATGTTTTTTCATTGTTATCTATTAAATGCGAATCAGTACACAATTTTTACGATGCTGCTTTGCAGCTCGCCAGGAATATTCCCATACTCTAGTTAAGAGTTGATGAAGAAGGGCTTTTTAATTGGCTTGGTAAATTAAACTCAAATTTAGATTGGATCTAATTTGCTGTTAACCCAAATTTACAATGTAACGATTTAATTAATAGTTGTGTTGGTAATTAAATTTATCTCATCAATTTTTGGCGTTTTGATAAATAGCGTTAATCGTTGTGCTCAATAAAAATAACTGGATTTTCGGTCTTAACAAGTTTAGGATTCGTCCTAAATCTTAATCGTTGTCATCAATCGTTTTATTGAGAGTGATTATCAAAAACTATGAACACGAGAATAACTGTACAGCCGGGCTTCCGGACTAAAAGCACCAAAGTTGAGCGTACTGGTAATACCCGTCGCAAAGCTTGGATGACTGTCTTCGCTGCTTCAGCACTGTTCTGGGTAGTGGTGGCGTTAATGATTTGGCGTATGTGGGGTTAAGCCATGTGGGCAAATACACTCAGTCGTAAGCATCCGGTTTCTGCACGTCAGCCGCAAACGCCTGCGTGCAAAGTTAAAGACGTTGTATCCACTGAACCTCAGGTCACCATTCCGACTTCGTGGGAACTCAGCGAGAATCAGCGCAACTTTATTGAATCCTTCATGGATATGAAGTCGAAATAACGCAGCATGCGTTCCGTACTATATTTAGTCGTTTAGTCCCTCTTTTTGCCGGATTATCCGGTGGGCAAGTTAAAAGCCCGTCCTTTAACACTCAGCATTAAAAAAACGGTGTCATCAGTACAACGCTGAAGACGGTGGACTTTTTTTGCCCGGAATCCGGGAGGGAGTGAATCATGAACATCAATACAACAACATTATCCTGGGTGAGCGTATATACCTTTTCCCTGGCTTTTTGGGCCGCCGCCTTCTGGGCGATGATTTAAGCCCTAACTCAAATTACACTGAATTTTATAAATGCCCTGACAAACGTCGGGGCATTTTTCATTGTGTTTTAATGTGTCTATTCGTGTTGTTATCAAAACGTTAACGGCAATGTAGTCTATCTTTAAGTTAAACCTTGCAGTCACTGAGGTTTAAAAAAAAGATTCACTTACATGGAGGCGCTATGTCGTTAACGTTACGCGAGCAGAGTCAGGACACGCTGGATGTTCGGGCAAAAAAATATCATTACTACAGCTTGCCCAAAGCAGCTCAGCAACTGGGCAATATCGATCGCTTGCCCAAGTCGATGAAAGTCCTGCTGGAAAACCTTTTACGCTGGCAGGATGGTGATTCTGTCACGCTTGAAGATATTGAAGCGCTGGTCGCCTGGCAAAAAGATGCTCACGCCGATCGTGAGATTGCCTATCGTCCCGCGCGTGTATTAATGCAAGATTTTACCGGCGTACCGGCGGTGGTAGATTTGGCTGCCATGCGCGAAGCGGTGAAACGCCTTGGCGGCGACGTCGCCAAAGTCAATCCCTTATCCCCGGTAGATCTGGTCATTGACCACTCTGTGACGGTGGATCATTTCGGTGATGACAAAGCCTTTGGTGAAAATGTGCACCTGGAAATGGAGCGCAACCATGAGCGCTACGTCTTCCTGCGCTGGGGGCAAAAAGCCTTCAATCGATTCCGCGTAGTGCCGCCGGGCACCGGGATTTGTCATCAGGTCAATCTGGAATACCTCGGTAAATCTGTCTGGCATGAGACGCTGAATGGGCAAGAGGTTGCCTATCCCGACACATTGGTCGGCACCGATTCGCACACCACTATGATCAATGCGCTCGGCGTACTAGGTTGGGGCGTTGGAGGGATTGAGGCTGAAGCGGCGATGCTTGGTCAGCCGGTCTCGATGCTGATTCCTGACGTAGTCGGTTTCAAACTCACCGGTAAATTGCGTCCGGGCATTACCGCAACGGATTTGGTGTTAACTGTCACGCAAATGCTGCGCAAACATGGTGTTGTGGGTAAATTTGTAGAATTTTACGGTGACGGCTTAGCCGACCTGCCGCTTGCCGACCGCGCCACCATCGCCAACATGGCGCCTGAGTATGGTGCGACCTGCGGCTTTTTCCCTGTCGATGATGTCACCCTGAGTTATATGACGCTCACCGGCCGCGATGCGGAGCAGGTTGAACTGGTTGAGGCTTATGCTAAGCAACAAGGTATGTGGCGTAACGCGGGTGATGAGCCGGTGTTCACCAGCTCTTTAGCGCTGGATATGGGCGACGTTGAGTCCAGCCTGGCCGGACCAAAACGTCCGCAGGATCGTGTATCACTGGGTGATGTTCCCACCGCCTTTGATGCCAGCAATGAGCTGGAAGTCAATCAGGCGCAAAAACCGCACAAAACCGTCAGCTATCGCGATAGCGAAACCGGAGAAAGCTATCAGCTGAATGACGGTGCGGTCGTGATCTCGGCGATTACCTCCTGCACCAACACCTCGAATCCAAGCGTGCTGATGGCTGCCGGTTTACTGGCGAAGAAAGCCGTTGAACGCGGTCTGATGCGCAAGCCGTGGGTTAAAGCCTCGCTGGCACCCGGTTCCAAAGTGGTTTCTGACTACCTTGCTGTAGCCCAGCTCACGCCTTATCTGGACGAGTTAGGATTCAATCTGGTCGGTTACGGTTGTACTACTTGTATCGGTAACTCCGGTCCATTACCGGATGCGATCGAAAGCGCGATAAAAGAGGGCGATCTCACGGTTGCCGCTGTGCTTTCGGGTAACCGTAACTTCGAAGGCCGTATTCATCCGTTGATTAAAACCAACTGGCTGGCATCGCCGCCGCTAGTGGTTGCTTATGCCTTAGCGGGCAATATGAAGCTCAATCTGCAGTCCGATCCGCTCGGCCAGGATCGACAGGGCAACGATGTTTTCCTCAAGGATATCTGGCCTTCGCCGGAAGAGATTGCGGAAGCGGTGCAGAAAGTGACCAGCGATATGTTCCACAAAGAGTATGCCGAGGTGTTTGACGGCACGCCGGAGTGGCAGCAAATCAAAGTGAGCGAAGCGGCTACCTACGATTGGGATGGCGATTCGACCTACATTCGTCTGTCGCCATTCTTTGACGACATGGATAAAACGCCGAAGCCGGTGCAGGATATCAAAGGTGCGCGCATTCTGGCGATACTGGGTGATTCGGTAACCACCGACCACATTTCTCCAGCGGGGAGCATCAAAGCAGAAAGTCCAGCCGGACGCTATTTGCTGTCGCATGGCGTTGAGCGCACCGATTTCAACTCTTACGGTTCGCGTCGTGGTAACCACGAAGTAATGATGCGCGGCACCTTCGCTAACATCCGTATTCGTAACGAAATGGTGCCGGGTGTGGAGGGCGGTTATACCAAACACTTCCCAACCAACGAGCAACTGGCGATTTACGACGCGGCGATGAAGTATCAGCAGGAAGGCGTGCCGTTAGCGGTGATTGCCGGTAAAGAGTACGGTTCCGGCTCAAGTCGTGACTGGGCAGCAAAAGGGCCGCGCTTACAAGGCGTGCGCGTGGTAATCTCCGAATCCTTCGAGCGTATTCACCGCTCTAACCTGATTGGTATGGGGATTCTGCCGCTCGAGTTTCCGGCTGGCGTGACGCGTAAAACGCTGCAGCTTACGGGTGAAGAGTTTATAGATGTGGCGAACCTGTCGCAGCTTAAGCCGGGTGGCACGGTAACCGTAACTCTGACGCGCGCGGATGGCAGCCAGGAGACGCTGGAAACGCGCTGCCGTATCGATACGGGTAACGAGCTAACCTATTACCAGAACGACGGCATTTTGCATTATGTGATACGCAATATGCTGAACTAAAAGAAAAAGCCGGGATTTCCCGGCTTTTTTTATCTGCTATAAACACAGCTTACGACTTCGGCAACAGATGACCCATTTTCTCGGCTTTCGTATCGAGATAGTGCGCGTTTTTCGGGTTACGCCCGACAACCAACGGCACGCGTTCGACGATATTGATACCGGCTTCACTCAGGATTTCAACCTTGCGCGGATTGTTTGTCAGCAAGCGCACTTCATTGACGCCCAACAGTTTGAACATATCTGCACATAGCGTGAAGTCACGCTCATCAGCGGCGAAACCGAGCTGATGGTTGGCTTCGACCGTGTCGTAGCCTTTATCCTGCAATGCATAAGCACGAATTTTATTCAGCAAACCGATGTTACGACCTTCCTGACGGTGATACATGAGAATGCCACGACCTTCTTCCGCAATCGCCGTTAACGCCGCTTCCAACTGGAAACCGCAGTCACAGCGTAAGCTGAACAGGGCATCGCCGGTAAGACATTCGGAATGGACGCGCGCCAGCACCGGATTGTGATCGCTAATATCACCATAAACCAGCGCGACATGGTCGTGGCCGGTTGCCAGTTCTTCAAAACCAACCATCAGGAAATCTCCCCATGGCGTGGGCAGTTTGGCTTCTGCTACCCGTTTAAGCTGCATGTGACTCTCCAGAACCTTCAGAGGATGCGCTATCATCATGATAACGCACGGGCCATGTGGCCCGATGAAACTTACGCTATTGTGCCACAACCCGAACGGCTGCCGTTAATCGGTCAGAGTGATTGTAGTGATAAAGCACAATTATCCAAGCCGCAATAGGTATGTTATTCTTTTTTCAGCTAAAGTTATGCTTAACGCACCTGTTAATGCGGATCTAAAAGGAAGCGAATGTTAAAAATCATTCAGCGCACCACCTTAGGGGCGTTTTTATTGTTGTTGATGCCGTTGGGCGTGTGGATATCTAACTGGCAATGGCAACCCGGGGAAAGCGGCACTCTACTTCGCGTGCTGTTTTGGATGACGGAAACCGTTACCAGTCCGTGGGGTATCCTCACCAGTATCATCCTTAGCGCCTGGGTGTTGTGGTGTTTACGCTTTCGACTTAAACCCGCGATTCTGCTCCTTCTCATTATGAACGGCGCAATTCTTGCCGGTCAGTACACCAAATCCTCAATCAAAGAGCATGTGCAGGAACCGCGCCCGTATGTCATCTGGCTGGAAAAAAGTCATGGCATTAACGGTGATGAGTTTTATCAGCTTCATCGCCAGCAGCGCGGCGAAATGGTCTCAACTTTGCTGGCCAACGACACCCAACTGCCGCAATGGCTGAAGAATCATTGGGCGTTTGAAACCGGCTATGCATTTCCTTCCGGACACACTATGTTTGCCGCCAGCTGGGCGCTTTTAGCCATCGGCTTATTGTGGCCGCGCCGCCATTTTGCCACGGTTGCCGTATTATTCGTTTGGGCAACCGCGGTGATGGGCAGCCGCCTGGTATTAGGAATGCACTGGCCGCGTGATTTAGTGATGGCAACGCTAATATCCTGGTTATTGGTGACCGTTGCTACGCTGCTGGCTCAGCGTTTCTGCGGCCCGCTCACCATCCCGCCAGAAGAACATCGTGAGATCGCGCAACGTGATGATGGATTGTAATTAGGCTATTCATCCCCATATGATTGATTGTGCTTGCAGAAAAAAGCGCTAACTGATGTGGGGATAAGCAGCATCGACGGCGGTTTTTTGGCATACTTCTATTGGATAACCTCTCGACAGGACGCATTGTGAAATATTTGCTTATTTTTCTCGTGGTATTGGTCATTTTCATCATCTCCGTCACGCTCGGAGCGCATAACGACCAAATCATCACCTTTAACTTTCTGCTTGCGCAGGGCGAATTCCGCATTTCAACACTGCTCGCCAGTTTGTTTGGCGCTGGATTCCTGCTGGGATGGGCGATTTGTGGTCTGTTCTGGTTACGCTTACGTGTTTCTCTGGCAAATGCACAGCGTAAGCTTAAACGTATGCAGGCACAGAATGAACAATCTACTGCAGTGACCCCATCACCAACTGCCAGTCGTCGGGATTAATTTTCGATGCTTGAATTGCTGTTTCTGCTTCTTCCTGTTGCTGCGGCGTATGGCTGGTATATGGGCCGCCGCAGTGCACATCAGGATAAGCAACAGGAAGCGAACCGCCTGTCGCGCGATTATGTGACCGGCGTAAACTTCCTGCTCTCCAATCAACAGGACAAAGCGGTTGATCTCTTTCTCGACATGTTGAAAGAGGACAGCGGCACGGTTGAGGCGCATCTGACGCTTGGCAATCTGTTCCGTTCGCGTGGTGAAGTTGATCGCGCCATTCGCATTCACCAATCCCTAATGGAAAGTGCGTCGCTCAGCTACGAGCAGCGCTTGCTGGCGATCCAGCAACTCGGCCGCGATTACATGGCAGCCGGATTGTACGATCGTGCCGAAGATATGTTTGGGCAACTGGTGGAAGAGACCGATTTCCGTATTGGCGCGTTGCAGCAATTGTTGTTGATTCATCAGGCAACCAGCGACTGGCAAAAAGCCATCGACGTGGCGGAAAAGCTGGTTAAGCTCGGCAAAGACAAGCAGAAAGGGGAAATTGCCCATTTCTACTGTGAGCTGGCGTTGCAGGCTTTAAGCAGTGACGACCTTGATCGGGCGATGAGCTTGCTGAAGAAGGGCGAGTCAGCCGATCATCAAAGTGCGCGCGTCTCAATCATGATGGGCCGCATTTTGATGGAGCAGGGCGAGTACGCTAAAGCCGCCAGCCGACTGCAGCGCGTGCTGGAGCAGGACAAAGAGCTGGTGAGTGAAACGTTACCCATGCTGGAAACCTGCTACCAGCGCCTGAACCAACCCGAAAACTGGGCGCAATTTTTACAGCGTTGTGTCGACGAGAATACCGGCGCCGCAGCAGAGCTTTATCTCTCTGATATTCTTGAGCAACAGCAGGGACCGGAAGCGGCACAGCTGTATATCAATCGTCAGCTTCAGCGTCATCCGACGATGCGTGTGTTTCATCGTTTGATGGATTTCCACTTACACGAAGCGGAAGACGGACGTGCGAAAGAGAGCTTGATGGTGCTGCGCGATATGGTCGGCGAGCAGATCCGCACTAAGCCGCGATATCGCTGCCAGAAATGTGGCTTCACTGCCCATGCTTTGTACTGGCATTGCCCATCTTGTCGCGCATGGTCTTCAGTTAAACCCATCCGTGGACTCGACGGCCAATAAATGGCCGCATCACGCGTCTGGGTACACCTATTTAGTTACAACATACTACTAAGTTTGATTAAGAAACTGCCCTGGCATCGTGCAGCCAGCAGTCAAACAGGCAAGTTCTGGCGGTAGCGTGATTGTCGGCACCGGCCTGCGCAGGTAGAATGCTTGCCGTTTGTCCATCGCGCCTGCGGGTGCCAGTTACTGAGGAAACGTTATGCCTGTAACCACTTCACCTATTCTGGTGGCACTCGACTATCATGATCTCAACAGCGCGCTGCAGTTTGTAGACCGCATCGATCCAGGCCAGTGTCGCCTGAAAGTGGGCAAAGAGATGTTCACGCTGTTTGGTCCATCGCTGGTGAAAACGCTGCAGGGACGTGGTTTTGAAGTGTTCCTCGATCTCAAGTTTCATGACATCCCGAACACCACCGCACATGCAGTCGCTGCAGCAGCCGATCTCGGCGTGTGGATGGTGAACGTGCACGCCAGCGGTGGCGCTCGCATGATGAACGCGGCACGTGAAGCGCTGGTGCCATTCGGCAACGATGCGCCGCTGCTGATTGCTGTCACCGTATTGACCAGCATGGATGAAGACGACCTCAAAGGTTTAGGCATTACCTTATCTCCAGCCGCGCAGGCTGAGCGGCTGGCACGTTTGACCCGCGATTGCGGCCTGCACGGCGTGGTTTGTTCGGCGCAGGAAGCCGCGCATTTTAAGCAGGTGATAGGTCAGGATTTCGCGCTGGTTACGCCAGGCATTCGTCCGGCCGGCAGCGATGCGGGCGATCAGCGCCGTATCATGACGCCGCAGCAGGCAAAACACGCCGGCGTGGATTATATGGTCATCGGGCGTCCGATCACCCAATCCACCGATCCGGCCGCCACGCTGCAGCAAATCCTGCAGAGTTTACAGGAGGCTTAATGGCTCAGGACAATCGATTGGTGTATTCGACCGATAGCGGTCGTATCACCCATGAAGAAGAGAAAGCGCCACGACCTAAAGGCGATGGCATCGTGCGTATTCAGCGTCAAACCAGTGGACGAAAAGGTAAGGGCGTGTGTCTGATTACCGGTGTCGATCTGGATGATAGTGCTCTCGAAAAACTGGCTGCTGAACTGAAGAAAAAGTGTGGTTGCGGTGGAGCAGTGAAAGAGGGCGTAATTGAGATTCAGGGCGATAAACGCGATTTGATAAAAACGCTGCTGGAAGCCAAAGGCATGAAAGTCAAGCTGGCGGGTGGTTAAGCAGTTCGGGCCACTTTTTAGGTGGCCCGTTGTTAAGTAGATGCGCTGCGTAGCCTGATAATTATAATTTATTTGCTGATCTGGTGGCCGATGATGCCGCCGACAGCTGCGCCACCAACGGTACCAAGTCCGCTACCGTTGGTCAGCACTGAACCACCAATGGCACCCGCACCCGCACCGATTGCGGTATTACGGTCGCGTTTAGACCAGTTAGAGCAGCCGCTCAGCGCGACAACTAGTGTTGTTGCCAATACGGCAGCAGTAAGACGTTTCATTGTTGTAGTCATTAACTTCTCCTTGATTGTTAACACCGTGGTAACCATATAAGTATAGATGTTACACCGCACTCGGCAGGGTAAAACGGTCCTAAAATGCGAGTTTGCAAGCCACTTCTTGTTTAATCATCAAAACCAACCCGCGCCACACATTTAACGCCTTAGCCACTTTCCGCAGCTTTTACAGCCGTTCCATCCATAACGCTTTTTCTCCCTGCTCCGCACAATTCAGCTATCACAGTTCGCAGGAGAAAAAAGATGCTGGAAGCGTTAAAGCAGCAGGTGCTGGAAGCCAATCTCGATTTACCCCGTTACAACCTGGTCACCTTTACCTGGGGCAACGTCAGTGCGGTGGACCGCGATCGGGGTTTACTGGTGATCAAGCCGTCGGGTGTGAAGTACGAGCAGATGCAGCGCGACGATATGGTGGTCGTCGATCTCGCCAGCGGCGAGGTGATAGAAGGGAAAATGCGCCCATCTTCGGATACCGCCACCCACCGCGCGCTCTATCTCGCCTGGCCAGAGATCGGCGGCATCGTGCATACGCACTCGCGCCATGCCACCATTTGGGCTCAGGCTGGACGTGAAATCATCGCGTTAGGCACCACGCACGCCGATGATTTTTACGGCACCATTCCCTGCACGCGGCAGATGAACCGCGAAGAGATTGAGCAGGGATACGAGTGGAATACCGGCCAAGTGATCATTGAAACTTTTGCGCAGCGCGGAATTGAACCAACGGCAATCCCCGCCGTGCTGGTGAACTCCCACGGCCCGTTTGCCTGGGGTAAAGACGCGCATGCTGCAGTACACAGCGCGGTGGTATTAGAAGAGGTGGCCTATATGGCATTGCATACCGAGCAGCTGCGCACTGAGTTACCGCCGATTTCGCAAACTTTGCTTGATCTGCACTACCTGCGTAAGCACGGTAAAAATGCCTGGTATGGGCAGAATTAAAGTCAATTCTGAAACATATACGCCTGCTGACGTAATGCCAGTTAATTAAGCTAATGGTGAGCGCGCAGGCCGGGGGCACTTTTGGTCCGGTGGTCCTCGCGCCGCTTACGCGGTACCTTCACTTCGTTCGTCTGCCTGACGGACCGGCGGAGACGGGACGTCCTTGTCCCGGCTCCGCCTTTCGCCCGCGTCCTGCGGGCTCTCCTGGCCTCCTCGCTTCGTTCAGCGCTGCGGATTGCCGGCACAAAAGCGCCCCCGGCCTGCTCATAAGCTTCAGTGCGAGTTGTTGAAAAGGGCAGATGTGTCAGCGCCCGCAAAGATAATCCATCCTTTGAGCAAAAACGCCTCCCGGCTCCTCTCTTTTAACTTCCAATCATCTGGTATGGCGATTCACGTCATAAATACAAAATGATCAATCAATAAAAATAAAACAGCGTTTCATAAATGCATTTGCGATCACTTTTTTCCTTTCTGCCAATCGTTATCTTGCTCGCCATGCCATCTGGCAATTCATAAAAACACCTCCCTCTGGCTCAGTTAAGGTGACACCTTTATGCATATCAAACGTGCAATCGATAAAATTCCTGGCGGCATGATGCTGATTCCGCTGTTTTTGGGCGCGCTGTGCCATACGTTCTCTCCGGGCGCAGGTAAATACTTTGGTTCGTTCACCAATGGGTTGATGACCGGCACCGTCCCGATTCTTGCGGTGTGGTTCTTCTGCATGGGCGCATCTATCAAACTCAGCGCCACCGGCACAGTACTGCGTAAATCGGGCACGCTCGTGCTCACCAAGATTGCGGTGGCGTGGGTGGTCGCGGCGATTGCTTCACGTGTGATGCCGGAAAATGGCGTGGAAGTGGGCATGTTTGCCGGTCTCTCGACGCTGGCTTTAGTAGCGGCGATGGATATGACCAATGGCGGTTTATACGCATCCATCATGCAGCAATACGGTTCGAAAGAAGAGGCCGGTGCGTTTGTCTTGATGTCGCTGGAGTCCGGGCCGCTGATGACGATGGTGATTCTCGGCACCGCAGGCATTGCGTCGTTTGAGCCACATGTCTTCGTTGGCGCGGTACTGCCGTTTATCGTCGGGTTCGCGTTGGGTAATCTCGATCCCGAACTGCGCGAGTTCTTTGGCAAAGCGGTTCACACGCTGATTCCGTTCTTTGCTTTCGCGTTGGGTAATACCATTGATTTGACCGTCATCGCGCAAACTGGCCTGCTGGGCATTATGCTGGGTGTCGCAGTGATCATTGTCACCGGCATTCCGCTGATTATTGCCGATCGACTGATTGGCGGTGGCGATGGTACAGCGGGGATCGCGGCATCCAGCACTGCAGGCGCAGCCGTAGCCACGCCAGTGTTGATCGCCGAGATGCTGCCACAGTTTAAACCGGTAGCACCCGCCGCAACGGCGTTAGTCGCCACTTCGGTCATTGTCACCTCCGTCATTGTCCCCATCATCACCGCGGTTTATTCACGACGCGTTAAGCGTTCTCATGTTGCTGTGGGGCAACGCGCTGCCATCAAGTAAGCCCGCTAATGCTTCCCCGGCCGCTGGTCGGGGATATCTCTGGATTTTGCTTTATAAATCAATCTCTCATTTGGTCTGGCCTCACTCTGGATTACGCTGATGTGGCGTTTAACGCACTACATAAACATAAACAGAGGATGAGACAATGACAGTAATTAACCAACCAACATGCAGACTGTTCACCGAAGTTGGACAAACCACACAGCTCGCGGCCTACTATGAAGAGGGCCGCCGCACCATGTGGATGATGCTGCGTGCGCAACCCCGTCCGAGTTTTAACCACGAATTAATCGAGGAGATCATGAACCTGAGCTATTCCGCTCAGCGTTCCGGTCTGCCGATTGATTTTTGGGTGACGGGTTCGTTAGTGCCACAGATGTTTAACGCCGGAGGCGATTTGCGTTTCTTCGTGGAATGCATTCGCAATAACCGTCGTGAAGCACTGCGCGCTTATGCGCGTGCCTGTGTCGACTGCATCCACTCCGCAGCGCGAGGTTTCGATACCGGTGCGGTTACGCTGGCAATGATTGAGGGCAGTGCGCTCGGCGGCGGCTTTGAAGCGGCGCTGGCACATCACTTCATTCTGGCGCAGAACAGCGCGCGCATGGGTTTCCCGGAGATCGCATTCAACCTGTTCCCGGGTATGGGCGGCTACTCGTTAGTGGCGCGTCGGTCTGGCATGAAGCTGGCCGAAGAGCTGATTATGGAAGGTGAGTCACATAGCGCGGAATGGTATGAAACGCGTGGATTGGTCGACAAGGTGTTCCAGCCGGGCGATGGTTATCGCACCACACGCACCTTCATCGATACGTTACGTCCAAAACTGAACGGCGTGCGGGCAATGCTGAAAGCGCGTCAACGCGTATTGCAGTTATCACGCGCTGAGCTAATGGATATCACGGAGGACTGGGTCGATTATGCCTTCACACTGGAACCTAAAGACATTGCTTACATGGAACGACTGGTACAACTGCAGAACCGTCATAGCGCATCCTTGCGCAAAGCCGGCTAATCTCGCAGACCAGCGTTAAACGCGGGCAGGATGCTTAGCCAGCCAATGCCCGAGCTGTTCTGCGGGCATTGGTTTTGCATAATAATAACCTTGACGCCCATCAACACCGTTGGCCATAACAAACTTCTCTTCGGCTTTGGTTTCAATGCCCTCGGCAATCACCTGCAGCTTCAGGGCTTTGGCCACCGCGACAATCGCACGCACCAGCGACTGCGCCACGGGTTGTTTGTTGATATTACGTACAAAGCTCTGATCCAGCTTAATGGCATCAATCGGGACGCGCGCCAGTTGAGAAAGTGAGGAGTAACCGGTACCAAAGTCATCGAGATGCACTTGCGCACCCAGCTCCTGGAACTGTTTCATCAGCATCAGCGCACCGGCTTCATTCTCAATCAGACAGCTTTCCGTCAGTTCGATATCAATCGGACAATCGGTCAAACCGGCTTCATTCAATGCCTGTTTCAGATCGGTGTAAATGCTCTGGTCGATCAGCTGCTTAGCCGAGACGTTAACCGCGACGCGCAGAAAGATGCCTTCGCTGCGCCACTTAATGATCTGCTGCAGCACGTTGAGCATCACCCAGCGGCCCAAGGGCACAATCAAACCGGACTCTTCGGCGTAGGAGATAAAGTCGCCCGGCGGCACCAGACCGCGCTCCGGCGAGTTCCAGCGCACCAGCGCCTCGGCGCTCAGAACCTCGCCCTCGGCATTGAGCTTTGGTTGATAATGCACCACCAGATGATCCAGCTCGAGCGCTTTACGCAGGTTGGTATCGAGCCACAGATACTCAAACACGCGCTGATTCATCTCGTTAGCGAACACGCAGAACTTGCCGCGCCCATTCTCTTTGGCGTGATACATCGCGGTATCGGCGTTACGAATCAGGCTTTCGCGATCTTCGCCATGCAGCGGGGCGAGGGCGATACCAATCGAGCAGCCGCTGTAAACCTCAATCAGGCCAATGCGGAACGGCTGACGCAGCCGCTCAAGAATGCGCGACGCCATCGCTTCCAGCGCTGCCTGGCTGGTGTGTTCCGCCAGCACAACAAACTCATCGCCGCCAAGGCGCGCCAGCGTCTGGTCTTTGCCAAGGCAGCTGAGGATGGCTAACGACACCGCTTGCAGCAGCTGATCGCCAAACATATGGCCGTAAGCGTCGTTCACCTTCTTAAAATTGTCTAAATCGAGGTACACCACGCCAGTTTGACTGCCATTCGCCAGCTCCAGTGCCAGACTAATCTGCTGATGGATCGCGTTGCGATTGGGTAAGCCGGTGACGGTATCGGTATTGGCCAGCACGCGCAGACGTTCCTGAGCGCGGCGTTCTTCGGTTATGTCGGTTCCGGAACAGATGAGGAAAATTTCATTTTTTCCGCTACCGCTGTGAACGAACTTATTACGAAACAGAAACAGTCGCTGGCCTTTACGGGTTTTTATCCAGCGTTCAACTTCGTAAGAACTGCCTTCACGGAAGAAACCGGCGATATTACGGCGTGATGCCTGCGCTTCCTGCTTGGTCATAAACAGCTGGAAGACGTTGCGGCCAATCACTTCCTGCTCTTTCAGCCCGGTGTACTCTTCACTCAAACGGTTGAAACGCTGGATATTGCCGCGTTGATCGAGGATCACGATGACGGAATTCGCCTCAGAAACCACTTGCTCGGCGAAGGATAAACCCAGCGTCAAATCGCGCGCGACAGACGACGTATCGCCCCAGGCTGAAGAGGTGCCAGCCCAGGTAGATTGATTGACTTTACGGCCGACAAAATGCATCGGAACGGGTTCGCCATGCAGCGACAGCGTGAGGTTAATACTTGAGGTAATGACCGTCATCGCACGTAATAAACTGGCCTGTGCGGGAGTCAGCGGAACCGCCATATTGGTGTTCGCGTTCTCATCTTCGGCAAAATGCAGAGCATCACTATCTGAAGTTAAACGCCAATGAGGGCTGGTGGTGCCAAACAAGGTATATAGCAATGTTTGCCCTTGTTCATCGGTCATGGAAACTTCCTCCGGGGGAATGCTCAGCGGGCGGTATCTCATTATTTTAGCAACAGTATTCAACCTCCTGCGTCAGCACAAGATGCAATCCAAATATATTTTTGTTTTTATTAAAGAATGGCACGAAAAAGCCCCGACAAGCGGGGCTGATCTCTGTTAGCAAGGGCACTTACCCAGTTTTCCGGCCTGGCTGGGAAAGCGGGCATCGAGGCAGTGACGGTGAAAAGCACGCTCATCCATGGGGGCGATGGTTGGATGATGTTCGCGCATATGCTTCAGATAAGTTTGATAGTCATGAACGCCGACCATTAAACGAAAACTTTGCTGCAATCCCTGCCAGATGCGCTGCCAGCGCGTAAGATTTTGCCCAGCCGTGGCGGGTGCGATTGGTAAGCACTGCTGAATGTGCCACGCCCCGGTGGGTTTTCTCCAGTGATAAATGAACTCAGACATTTCGCACCTCTTTGCGCAGTGAGATCTCAGATTCATGGGTGGTTGGCACCGTGCTGTTGAGCGCCCGACGAATCACGAAGAAGGCCGCCACCAGCATGGTCACCGCCACCAGCATGAAGAAGGCGCACAGGGCCGCGTTAATTTGATTGCTGAAGACGATGGTTTGCATGTCAGCGACACTCTTCGCCGGGGCGATGACGATGCCGTCATCAATGCCTTTGCGGAACTTGTTGGCCTGCGCCAGGAAACCAATCGAAGGTTTTTCGTGGAAAATCTTCTGCCAGCCCGCGGTCATCGAGGTAATAAACAGCCAGGCGGTTGGAACAATTGTCACCCACGCATAACGCTGCTTCTTCATTTTGAACAACACCACGGTGCCGAGAATCAGCGCCATTGACGCCAGCATCTGGTTGCCGATACCAAACAGCGGCCACAGCGTATTGATGCCGCCGAGCGGATCGACCACGCCCTGATACACAAAGAAGCCCCAGCCCGCCACCGCGACGGTGGTTCCCGCCATGTTGCCCAACCATGAACGGTTATTCGCCATCGACGGTACCACGGTGCCCACCAGATCCTGCACCATAAAGCGACAGGCGCGGGTGCCGGCATCCACAGCGGTCAGGATAAACAGCGCTTCAAACAAGATGGCGAAGTGATACCAGAACGCCATCATGGCGCGGCTGTTAAACACTTCGGTAATGATATGCGCCATGCCGACCGCAAAGGTTGGTGCACCACCAGCACGCGAAAGAATGGTGCTTTCGCCGACGTCGCGCGCAATGCCGCTCAGCATCTCGGGCGTCACCACGAACCCCCAGCCATTAATCACCTGCGACGCATTTTCCACCGTGGTGCCAATCAGCGCGGCAGGGGAGTTCATGGCGAAGTAGACGCCCGGATCGAGCACCGAGGCACAGATCAGCGCCATGATTGCCACAAAGGATTCCATCAGCATCGCGCCGTAGCCGATAAAGCGGATATGACTTTCGCGCTCCACCAGTTTCGGCGTGGTACCGCTGGAAACCAGCGCATGGAAACCTGAAATGGCGCCACAGGCGATGGTGATAAACAGGAACGGGAACAGCGCACCGGAGAAGACCGGCCCGGTGCCATCAATAAATTTGGTCACTGCGGGCATCTTCATCTCGGGCATGGCAAACACGATGCCGATGGCCAGACCGATGATCACGCCAATTTTCAGGAAGGTGGAGAGATAATCACGCGGCGCCAGCAGCAGCCACACCGGCAGCGAAGAGGCGACAAACCCGTAGATCACCAGCACCCACGTCAGCTCGGTGCCTTTCAGCGTGAACAGCGGGCCCCAATAGGGATCAGCCGCTACATTGCCGCCGTAAATAATCGCCGCCATCATCAGCACGAAGCCAATGATCGACACTTCCGCGATTTTTCCCGGACGCAGGAAGCGCATATACACGCCCATAAACAAGGCAATCGGAATGGTTGCGGCAATGGTGAACAAGCCCCACGGACTGTTGGCCAGCGCCTTCACCACCACCAGAGCCAGCGCGGAGAGGATGATGATCATCACGCCCAGTGCGCCGAGCATGGTGACCACGCCAGCGAACGAGCCTAGCTCCTGACGCGCCATCTCACCCAGCGAGCGGCCATCACGACGCGTTGAGATAAACAGGATCAGGAAATCCTGCACCGCACCAGCAAACATCACGCCAACCAAAATCCAGATGGTGCCAGGCAGGAAGCCCATTTGCGCCGCAAGGATCGGACCGACCAGCGGGCCCGCACCGGCAATCGCCGCAAAATGGTGGCCGAACAGCACCCATTTATTGGTAGGCACATAATCGAGGCCGTCACTTAAGCGCTCCGCCGGCGTGCGACGACGATCGTCCAGTTCGAAAATACGCTTGGCGATAAACAGGCTGTAAAAGCGATAGGCAATGCTGTAGCAGGCGACGGAGGCAATCACCAGCCACACCGCGTTGACGTGTTCGCCACGGCTGAGGGCCAGCATGGCAAATGCGCCCGCGCCAATTAACGCCACCGCTAACCAGATGAGACTGGTTTTGACGTTGTTCATGAGTTAACTCCTTGTAGGGACCGGGAAAAGAGGCGATCGAATACAACAAGTTAAAAGTAATGTAATGAATTGTTAACGACAGACAAAGGCATTAGAAATGTGAAGCGGAAAGCAAATTTAACATTTGCTAAAGCGGGCGGAGAGAAATGCGGGATAACGGCTGTTATCCCGCGAGTTTTCATGCTCAGGCGGCCGGACGCGCGACCACGCTGCGGGTTTCCATACGCACTTCGGCGATGGTCACGTCGATGATGTCAGTGACACGGTAAGCGACTTCACCTTTTATCTGCACGGTGCCGCTTTCCTGCGAGCACACCAGCTCATCACGCACCGCGTGGATGAACGGCGCAGGAATGAAGGCTACCGCGCCATTCTCCAGCAGACGAACGCGCATGCCGCCGCGAGACACGTCGATGATCTCGGCGCTGAACTTACGATCGGTAGCGGCAAACGGTGCAAGGAAGCGGGCATATAACCAGTCCCCAACATCGCGCTCGGCCATGCGGTTCAGGCGACGACGTTCGCTCATGATGGTGGTCAGCTCATCCTGCGGACGGCCAGTGCTTTCACCGCGCACGATCGCCTTCAGCAAGCGATGGTTGATCATGTCGCCGAACTTACGAATCGGCGAAGTCCAGGTCGCGTAGGCTTCGAGTCCAAGACCAAAGTGCGGGCCCGGCTCGGTGCCGACTTCTGCAAACGACTGGAAGCGACGAATGCGGCTATCCAGATACTGGGTTGGCTGCGCATCGAGTTGACGACGCAGCTGGCGGAAGCCTTCCAGCGTGGTAATCGCCTGCGGATCCACGGTGATGCCATGCCCTGCCAGCACGCCAGCGGCCTGCTCAGCATTGGCCAGATCGAAACCGGTGTGCAGGTTATAGATACCGAAGCCCAGCTTCTCCTGCAGCACTTTCGCGGCACAGACGTTAGCCAGAATCATCGACTCTTCAACGATGCGGTTCGCGATGCGACGTGGCTCAGAGATGATATCCAGTACTTCACCTTTCTCGCCCAACACAAAGCGGTAGTCTGGACGATCTTTAAACACCAGCGCGTGGGTTTGACGCCATTCGCTGCGCGCCAGGCAAACCTGATGCAGCAGGCGAATCTGCTGAGCAATGGCGTCGTTTTCAGGCTGCCAGCTGCCGCTGTTTTCCAGCCAATCAGAAACTTCGTCATAAACCAGCTTGGCTTTCGACTCGATCCACGCAGCAAAGAAATGCACGTCATCAGCCAGGCTGCCATCTTTCAGCACGGTAACGCGACAAGCCAGCGCGGGACGGCGCTCGTTCGGACGCAGGGAACAGATGTCGTCAGAGAGTTCGCGCGGCAGCATCGGAATGTTGAAGCCCGGCAGATAGTTGGTGAACGCGCGTTTCGACGCCAGCTTATCCAGCTCGCTGCCTTCCGGCACATAAGCGGTCGGATCGGCGATGGCGATGGTCAGAATCAGATTGCCGTCGGCAGCTTCTTCCACGTACAGCGCATCATCCATATCCTGGGTGCTGGCGCTGTCGATGGTGACGAAGTTCAGTGCGGTCAAATCTTCACGCTGCAGATTTTCGTCGAGCATCTCACCAAAACCGACGTCCGGAGCCTGACGTTCGAGGTTATGGCGCGACAACGTTACCCACCACGGCGCGAGGTGATCGTCCGCAGTGACAATGAATTCGGTCAGTTCAGCATAGAAACCGCGATCGCCTTTCAGCGGGTGACGACGCATCTCTGCTACCGTCCAATCGCCGGTCTGGAAATCGTGAGTCACGCCACGTTCGGCGCGGCACTGAATCGCCTCTTTCAGCAGCGGATGATCCGGCACAATCGACAGGCGATCGTCTTTCTTCTGCACGCGGCCGACAAAACGGGTCAGGAACGGCTCAACCAGGGTTTCCGGCTCGGCACTCTCGCGGTCTTTATCGGTGTGGATCACGGCCGTAATACGGTCGCCGTGCATCACTTTCTTCATTTGCGGTGGCGGAATGAAGTAGCTTTTCTGGGCATCAACTTCGAGGAAGCCAAAGCCTTTTTCCGTACCTTTAACAACACCTTCGACGCGCGGAGTCTGCGCGTGAAGCTTCTCTTTAAGCTGCGCGAGCAGCGGGTTATCCTGGAACATAATTTATCTAGTTTCGTGGCCTAAGAGCGGCTGACAGTTTTACGCGAATCGGGTCCGCGCGGCAAGGCCAAAACAGGCTTAAAAGCCGCTTTACGCGGCTTTTTACCTTCTGATAACGCTTTGGTCAGGCGATACGTTGTGACGGTGTGGCGGCGCTTAATGCCAGCTTCACCGGCACCGATTTTGAGGTCGGCGTACCGCTGCCGTCGCCAAAACTCGAGAGCGGCACCAGCGGGTTGGTTTCCGGATAATACGCCGCGAGGTTACCGCGCGGAATGTTGTAGGGCACCAGCTTGAAACCGCTGACGCGACGGGTTAAACCGTCATTCCACAGCGTCTCGATATCCACCAACTGGCCTTCAGTGAAGCCCAACGACGTCATATCATCCGGATGGATAAACACCACTTCGCGCTGACCGTACACGCCACGATAACGGTCATCGAGGCCGTAAATCGTGGTGTTGTACTGATCGTGTGAACGCAGCGTTTGCAGCGTGAACGGCACCGCGACATCGCCTAACTGCGGGAACAGCGAAGTTGGCAGGGCGGCGGCGCTAAACTCGGCGCGTTTGCTCGGCGTATTGAAGCGCAGCTCGGCAGCAGCGCTACCCAGGTAGAAACCGCCCGGAATGTCGCACTTGTTATTGAAATCAGCAAAGCCCGGAATAGTGGCGGCGATGTGATCGCGAATCAGATCGTAATTGCCTGCCATCGCCAGCCAGTCGATTTTATCGCTGCCTAGCGTCGCATGGGCGATGCCAGCCACAATCGCGGTTTCAGAACGCTGCGTCTCTGCCAGGGGAATGCCGACGCCTTCTGAAGCGTGCACCATGCTGAACGAGTCTTCCACGGTGATGTACTGATTGCCGCTTGCCTGGCGATCGCGTTCGGTACGGCCCAGCGTCGGCAGAATCAGCCCTTCGTGGCCCGGCACCAAATGGCTGCGATTGAGTTTGGTGCTGATGTGCACGGTCAAACCGCAATGCTGCAACGCTTCTTCAGTGACCGGTGAATCCGGTGCGGCCGCCGCGAGGTTGCCGCCCAGCGCAATCAGCACTTTCACTTCATCACGCAGCATCGCGTTCAGCGCTTCAACGGTGTTGTGACCGTGCTCGCGTGGAGGCTCGAAATCAAAGTGCGCGCCGAGGGCATCAAGGAACGGCTTGCCCGGTTTCTCATCGATGCCCATGGTGCGGTTGCCCTGCACATTACTGTGGCCGCGTACCGGACACAGGCCTGCGCCTTTCTTGCCCAACTGACCAAACAGCAGCTGCAGGTTGGTGATCTCGCGAACGGTATCCACCGAGTGTTTATGCTGGGTAATGCCCATCGCCCAGGTGACAATCACGCGTTCAGCACTTTGATAAATCGCCGCCGCTTCGCGAATCTGCACTTCGCTCAGACCAGATTGGCGCACGATATCGTCCCAGCGGGTGTTATCGACGGCGGCAAGATACGCGTCAATACCGTGGGTGTTGGCATCGATAAACGCCTGATCGAAAATGCCTTCTTCACCGGCTGCCAACCGTGCACGCTGTAGCTCGAGCAGGGCTTTCACCATGCCGCGCACCGCTGCCATATCGCCGCCCAGATTAGGTTGGTAATAGGCGGAACTGATGGTGCCGGCCATCGACGTGACAATCTCCAGCGGCTTTTGCGGATCGGCAAAACGCTCGAGGCCGCGCTCGCGCAGCGTGTTAAAGGTGACGATTTTCGCGCCGTGATCGGCCGCGTGCCGCAGGCTGTGCAGCATGCGCGGATGGTTGGTGCCCGGATTCTGACCCAACACGAAAATCGCGTCAGCGTGATCAAAATCGTCCAGACGAATGGTGCCTTTACCCACGCCGATGCTGCGCTTCAGGCCGGTGCCGCTGGCTTCGTGACACATGTTGGAGCAGTCGGGGAAGTTGTTGGTGCCCATCACGCGGCCAAACAGCTGATACAGCCAGGAAGCTTCATTACTGGCGCGGCCGGAGGTGTAAAGCTCCATTTGATTTGGATGATCCATCGCCTGCAGGTGGCGAGCAATCAAGGCTAACGCATCGTCCCAACTGATGGGTTCGTAGTGGTCAGTCGCGCTGTTGTAGCGCATCGGATGGGTTAAGCGTCCCTGATACTCAAGGAAGTAATCGCTCTGCTGGTAAAGAGTGCTGACGCTGTGCTGGGCAAAAAACTCCGGCTCAACCACACGACGCGTGGCTTCCCACGTCACCGCTTTCGCCCCATTTTCACAGAAGCTGAAGGTGCTTTTGTTGTCATCGCCCCATGCGCAGCCTGGGCAGTCGAAACCGCGCGCTTTGTTCATGCGCATCAGGTTTCGCATGTTCTTCAGGGCAGCTTTACTATCAAGGACGAAACGGGTGGTGGCTTCCAATGAACCCCAGCCGCCCGCAGCAGCGCGATAGGGTTGAATCTTACGTTTAAATTTCATAGTTGCAGGCTTATTTGTTTATGAGTTGTTATCAGAATATGTCTTCTGTTAGCGGGAAGTGTGCGACTCTCCTTAAAAGTTGTCTAATTGATTGGTTTAATGGTGCGATAGGCGGCGTTTATCGTGAAACGCACGCAAAGCGTGACCTAAGTCAAACTTCCCCGGCTGTTAAGGGGCGGCAGTTACGTGCTGCTGAGATAACTGACTAATAATTGCTCTTTCCATTCTGAAAAGGGCACGCAGCATGAAGAATCTGGCAAGCCAAATTCACGCCTTCGGTAAAGCCTTAATGATGCCCATTTCGGTGATTGCTGCCGCAGGGATCTTTCTTGGCCTGGCCGCCGCAATGCAAAATCCGGCCATCACCGGCGATGCCTTCGCCAATCTGCAGGTGCCACAGCTGATTATCGGGTTTATCCGCAAGGTGGCGGGCGCGCTGTTCGCCAATTTGCCGCTGTTCTTTGCGGTGGCCAGTGCCATCGGGCTGGCGAAAGCGGAGAAACCGACCGCCGCCTTTGCCGCCGTAATTGGCTATATCGCCATGAATGTCGGAATCAGCTCCACGCTGGCGTCGAAAGGTTTGACGGCCGCTACCACCACGCCAGAAGCGCTGCAGAAAGCGGGTATGGATCAAACCGCAGCGATGATGACGTCGGCCGAATACATCGACATGCTCGGCATCTTTACTTACAACATGAGCGTGCTGGGCGGCGTGATTGCTGGATTGATTACCGTGCTGCTGCATAACCGTTTTTACACTCAGCAACTGCCGACGGCGATCAGCTTCTTTGGTGGACGCCGCTTTGTGCCGATCGTGACCGTGGTGGTGCTGCCGCTGGTGGGCGTGCTGCTGGCGTTGATTTGGCCGACCATCGGCGAAGGCATCGCGTGGGTGGGTTTGATGATTGGTAAAAGCGGGCAATACGGCGCCTTCCTGCTTGGCACCAGCGAACGCTTACTGATTCCCACCGGTTTGCACCATATCCTCAACGAAACCGTGCGCTTCACGCCAATTGGCGGCATGGCAACGGTTGATGGACAAAGCATCGTCGGCGCGCTGAACATCTTCAACACCTCGCTAACGCATCCCGGCGCCATCCCGGACGATACGGTGCGCGGCGCGACGCAGTTCCTCGCGCAGGGCAAAATTCCGGTAATGATGTTTGGCTTACCAGCCGCCGCGCTGGCGATCTACCACACCGCGCGCCCTGAGCATAAGCAGCGCGTTAAAGCGCTGGTGCTGGCCGGTGCACTGACTTCCTTTACCACCGGCATCACCGAGCCGCTGGAGTTCTGTTTCATCTTCGTGTCGCCGGTGCTGTATATCCTGCATGCGCTATTAACCGGCCTGTCATTTATGTTGATGTCGATGCTGCATTTGATGATTGGCAACGTGCAGGGCGGCGCCATCGATCTGGTGGTGTTCGGCATTCTCGGTGGCAGCAAAACGCATTGGTGGTGGACGATTGTGCTCGGCGTAATTTATGTGCCGATTTACTACTACGGCTTCCGTTTTGTCATCACGCGGATGCGGGTTGAAACGCCGGGACGGGAATCCGATGAGGAGCACAAACCCGAACAGGTGGCGGCGGATGAGCGCACCAAAGTGATCATCAGCGGGCTGGGCGGTGAAGCCAATATAGAGGACGTCGATTGCTGCTTCACCCGGCTGCGCGTGCGGGTCAAACAGATGAATGAGGTGGTCGATCAAACGTTACTGACCACCGGCGCGAACGGCATCAATCGCGTCAGCGAACACGATATCCAGGTAATTTACGGCCCGCAGGTCGAGAAGATCGCCAACGACGTAAAAAGTGCCTTAGGTGTGGCGTAACACAATGGCCGCTGCGCGTGGACGCAGCGCAGCGGCAACCGCCATGATACACTGCTGTTTTCCAGCCAATTCTGCTTTCCATGGACATCAAACAATTAATCTATCTGACAAATCTTGAACGCGAACGCCACTTTGGCCGCGCGGCAGAGGTCAGCTTTGTCAGCCAGCCGACGCTATCGATGCGCCTGAAAAACCTCGAACGCGAATTAGGGCTGTCGCTGATCAACCGCAGTAATAATTTCGATGGCTTTACGCCGGAAGGCGAGCGCGTGCTGACCTGGGCGCGGGAAATTGTTTCGGTGTATCAGGGATTGAAGCTGGAAGTGGAGTCGCTCAAGCATGGCGTCAACGGCACCTTGCGGCTGGGCGTTATGCCGCAGTGCAGCGTGGCGCTGCCTGCGTTGTTGAAAGCGGTTGAAGCGCGTTATCCACAGCTGGATTATCGCGTGGCCGCGATGAGCGCCGATCAACTGCTGGAAGCGCTCAACAGCCACACCGTGGATGGCGGTATCGGCTTTTTTGAACTGACGTCACTGCGCGAGCTGCATTTTCAAACTGCGCTGTTGAAAGATCCTGGTGTCGAGGCGCTGTTCAATCCGGCGCACTTTCCGGCGCTGCTGGAACAAGAGAACATCTCGCTCGCCACGCTTGCCTGCCAGCCGCTGTGTCTGGCAGAACCCACGCGCTATTTTCGACGCTATCTTGATGGGCAGCTGCGGGAAACCGGCTTGATCCCACGTGTGATTGTTGAGAGCGCGTCGATCATGCAACTGCTGCAAAGTGCGCAGGTTGGTTTGGGCGTGATGGTGTCGCCATGCGGACATCTGTTGCCGGAGCTGATGCAGAATCTGGCGCGGCGGCCGATTGAGATGGCGCCGATGGGCCGGCAGGCGGCATTAGTGATTGCCGAGCCGGGCAGAGCATCGCCGCTGGCTCAGCATTTCTTTGATGAAGCGCGGCGGCATCTGCCCGATTAACGGGTTTCGCCAAGCGCCATCAGCAAGCGATCCTGCCAGCTGGCGAAAGCCACCGCTTGCAACAGTGTGAAGATGCGTTCGCTGCCCCAGCCCGCGTTCAGCAGCGGCTGCAAATGCGCAGCGCTGAAGCGATCGGGCAGGCGAGTGAGCTGGGCGCTGAGTAAAATCACCGGCGATGCTGCGCCAGCGCTTTCGACATCCTGCACCAGTGCAGCACGCCATTCATCGGTAACAAAATCAAACTGACGTCGACAACCCAGCACGCGCGCGCTAACCGCCTGCGCCAACGCTTCATCTCCGGCAAAATGTTCACTCAGCCGCTGTTTTAGCGTGGCGAAGCCATACAGCGCTTGCGCATCGTGCACCAGCAGCCAAATGGCATCATCCAATCCCTCAATACCCTGACAGAAAGTAACCGCCGCCAGTTGATCGGCGCTGGCATAGCGCAGTTCAACCGGTTTCAACGCGTGCTGCCAGCCGTCGTTGCCGGTAAACAGCGCTGCGCTGGCGTCCGGCGGCGGTGTTACGCCCGGAATCCAGCGCACCGGCAAGCCCATCATCGCCTGCAGCGATGCCACCACGCGTGACTGATAGCTGACATATCCCACCAGTTGATTCAGCGTGACGATATCGGGCTCGGTTAAGCCCACCGCGTCCAGCGCGCTGATGCTGCTGGCGGTGATCAGTTCCGGCTGCATCGCCAGTTGACGCGCATATTGGGTGATTTGCGTCAGGCGATTATTACTTTCACGTGACGAGTCCGGACCCGGCAACGGATTGAGCCGGGCGGAGTAGTGATTGCACAAGCGCTGCACACCTGCGACCTGCGCCACCGTCAGCGCAGTGCTGAGGCGATCGTACAGCGTTAAGGTGTGGGTCAAACTGGTGGCAAGCGTATCGGGAAACATAATCTGGCTGAGATCGCGCGCGGCCAATAACGCAGGCTGAAAACGCGACAACAGCGGCTGTAACGCGGTCGCTTCCTGTTGCAAACCGAGTAAGAAACGATCGTCGATATAGGCGGCTTCGGGCACCAGCGGCGCAGTGGCGGTGCTATTCGGGCGAGTCTGGCTTTCATAAAACCAGTGGTCATGGCCGGGAGAACGGCGTTGTTCCATGGTCATTCCTTGCGCTAAAAACGGACTTGCTGCACAGCGTGCGAATCTGAAAAGCAGGCATGCAACAAAGGGCTAGCTTATCGTCGCTGAACGGCTGTCCACGGCAAAAGAATGATGGGGAATAATTAATAGCTTACGAGTATAAGGGGGGATTTTTTTGATAGAGAGGTCGCCATGAATGGCGACCCTGGGGAAATCTTATTTCAGTTCCAGCTCGTTCATTGCGGCAATGCTGAAGCCGCCATCAACGTGTACCACTTCACCGGTGATACCACCCGCCAGATCAGAGCAAAGGAATGCAGCTGAGTTACCCACATCTTCGATGGTAACGGTACGACGAATCGGGGTAACCGCTTCGCAGTGCGCCAGCATTTTACGGAAATCTTTGATGCCTGACGCGGCCAGCGTACGGATTGGACCAGCAGAAACGGCGTTAACACGCGTGCCTTCTGGGCCCATCGCGTTCGCCATGTAGCGCACGTTAGCTTCCAGAGAGGCTTTCGCCAGACCCATCACGTTGTAGTTCGGGATAGCGCGCTCTGCACCCAGGTAAGACAAGGTCAGCAGGGCGGAATTCGGGTTCAGCATCGCACGGCACTCTTTCGCCATCGCCACAAAGCTGTACGCGCTGATGTCGTGAGCGATTTTGAAGCCTTCACGCGTCACGGCATTCACGTAGTCGCCATCCAGCTGATCGCCAGGGGCGAAACCGATGGAGTGAACGAAACCGTCAAATTTCGGCCAGGTTTTTGCCAGTTCGGTGAACAGCGCAGTGATGCTCTCGTCTTCAGCCACATCGCATGGCAGAACAATGTCTGAACCCAGATCTTTAGCAAACTCTTCCACACGACTTTTCAGTTTGTCGTTCTGGTAGGTGAAAGCCAGTTCTGCGCCCTGTTTGTGCATCGCCTGCGCAATACCGTAGGCGATTGAGAGTTTACTGGCAACGCCAGTAATCAGAATGCGCTTACCGGAAAGAAAACCCATAGCTGTAATCCTTTTGGTCATTGTTGTTGGCGGTCGCGGTGGTTGAAAAACAGGCGACCGACGTTAATCTCGTGCGAAGTCTAGCACGTCTCTATAAATGCGGTAAATCGCACCGCGTTTTCGGCGCCTTAACGCTCGCGGCGCCAGGCTTCAGCGGTTAAGGCTTCACCAAAGTGGCTGGTGATCAGGCGTTTGGTGAGATCGTGCAGCGGCGAGGCCAATACATCGGCGGTGCCGCCGCGCTCGACCACTTCGCCCTGATGCATCACCAGCACCTGATCGCTGATGTGCTTCATCATGCCGAGATGCTGCGTGACATAAATATAGGCGATGCCGTGCTTCTCCTGCAGTTCCAGCATCAGGTTCACCAGCTGTGAACGCATGGTCATATCCAGCGAGGCGAGGGCTTCATCGGCGACGATCACTTTTGGCTGCAGAATCAGCGCTCGCGCCAGCGCCAGGCGCTGCTTCTGGCCCGGCGCCAGCATGTGCGGATAGTATCCGGCGTGGTCGCGCAGCAAACCGACCTGACGCAGCGTGGCGATAATGCGTTTTTCACGCGCGTCATCATCCAGCTCGGTATTCAGGCGCAGCGGGAAATCGAGTATCTGGCTGATGCGCTGGCGCGGATTCAGCGAGGTTGAGGGATCCTGAAAAATCATGCGAATGCGCTGGCTGCGATAACCATAATCACCGTACTCCAGCGGATGATCGTCAATCAGCATCTCGCCCTCGCTTGGCTCGACCATGCCGCTGAGCATTTTTGCCAGCGTCGATTTTCCCGAACCGTTTTCACCAATCACCGCCAGCGTCTGTTTTTCACGCAGGGTAAAACTGACGCCTTTCACCGCCTCAACGTGCTGACGACGGAACAAACCGGTGCGATAGCGGTAGGTTTTACTCAGGTTGCGCACTTCCAGCAGCGTTTCCATGTTTACTGGCTCTCCATATTCAGCGGGAAGTGACAAGCAAACAGATGCGCTTTATTGCCGGTCAGGCGCGGTGTTTCGATGCACTTACGCTGCGCATACGGGCAGCGCGGCCCCAGACGACAGCCAATCGGCAGATGTTCCAGCGACGGAATCGCGCCAGAAAGCGTGTTGAGGCGGCTTTTGTGCGGCAGCGCGCTACCGAAATCGGGCATCGCCCGGATCAGCGCCTGCGTGTAAGGATGATGCGGCGTATCCATTAACTCTTCGCTCTGCGCGATCTCCACCGTCTGGCCGCAATACATCACATTAATGCGGTCGGCCCAGTGGCTCATGGTGCGCAGATCGTGGCTGATCAGCAAAATGGTGGTGTTGTTATTCTGATTGAGGCGGCTCAGCAGGCGGAAAATCTGCGCCTGCGTGGTCGGCTCCATCGCATTGGTTGGTTCATCGGCAATCAGCAAACGCGGCTGATTGGCCAGCGCGATGGCGATCATCACTTTCTGGCATTCGCCGTCGGTGAGTTCATACGGGAAACTGCGCATGATGTCTTTATGATCTTTGATGCCGACGCGATGCAGCAGCTCAATGGCGCGCACTTTGCGCCAGAACCACAGCCGTTTATACCAACGGCCTTTGTGCGTCCAACGCGGAATCGCCTGCATCAGCTGGCGACCAATACTTTCTGACGGATCAAGACAGGATTGCGGCTCCTGAAAAATCATCGACACGTTATGGCCGACAATCCGACGGCGTTCGCGCGGTGACAGGCGCAGCAGATCAATATCATCAAACACCATGCGATCGGCGGTGACGCGCCAGTTATCTTTGGTGACGCCGCAAATTGCTTTGGCGATCAGGCTTTTGCCTGAACCCGATTCACCCACCAAACCGCGGATTTCGCCTTCGCTTAGCGTCAGGTTGATGCGATCAACCGCTTTGACCGGACCGTCAGCGGTCATAAATTCGATGGTCAGGTTACGGATATCCAGTAGCGGCATTATTCAACTCCCGCTTCTACAGCGCGACGAATGCCGTCGCCCAGCAGGTTAACGATCAACACGCTGACCATCAGCGCCACGCCCGGCAGCATGACCGTCCACGGCGCAACGTAGATCAGCTCCAGCGCGTCACCCAGCATCGCACCCCATTCGGGTGAGGGCAGCTGCGCGCCAAGATCGAGGAAACCGAGTGCGGCGATGTCCAGAATCGCCATCGACAGCGAGCGGGTAAATTCGCTCACCAGCAGCGGCAGCACGTTAGGCAGCACCGCATTCCACAAGATATTCAGGTTGCGCGCGCCATCAAGACGCAGCGCCACCACATACTCTTTTTCCATCTCATCATGCACAGCAGTATAGATCTCGCGCACCAGACGTGGGATCAGCGCGAGAAACACCGCCAGCATCGCGTGTTCCAGGCGCGGGCCGAGAAATGCCACCACGATAATCGCCAGCAGCAGCGAGGGAATCGACAGTAAGGTATCCAGCACGTGATTCATCACCGCCGAGCGCATGCCGTGCGTGATACCGGCAAACACGCCAAGCACCAGCGCACAAATTGCCGCCAGCACCGTCACCAGAATCGCCGAGCCGACGGTCGGCGCTACGCCGCTTAGCAGGCGGCTCAGCACATCACGGCCTAAATCGTCGGTGCCGAGGAAAAAGGAGACATCGCCGTAGCGCGACCACGATGGCGGCAGCAACTGATAACCCAGGAATTGCTGATCGATGCCATACGGCGCCAGCAGGCCGCCAAACAGGCACAGGAACAGTAGCAGGCCAAAGCCGTACAAGCCGACCATGCCGCTGGTATCACGATACAAGCGCTGCCAGCTGCGACGCAGCGTGCTGGGCAGCCGCTTCTCGTCGTAGACATTATCTAAGGGCATACCATTCCTTATGTTTCAGCGGGTTAAGCGCCGCACCCAGAATATCGGATAACACGCTGACCAGAATCACCAGACCGCCCACCACCATCACGCCAGCGGAAATCGCCGCGTAATCCTGCTGGCGAATGGCGTTAATCAGCCAGCGGCCGAGGCCCGGCCAGTTGAACACCACCTCGGTGATCATCGCCAGCGTCAGCATGGTGGAAAATTGCAGCCCAAGGCGCGGAATCACCGGCGGCAGCGCATTGTGCAGCACGTGGCGGCGGATCACCGTGAAGCGCGACAGGCCGCGCGTGGCGGCGGCTTTGACGTAGTTTTTGTCCATCACATCGCTGGTGCTGCTGCGCAGTAAGCGGATCATTTCGGTAGCAGGCGCAACGGCGAGAACGACCACCGGCAGAATCATGTGCGTTAAGGCGCTGACCAGCATTTCATGACGCCACGGCGACGGGCTCAGCCAGGCATCAATCAGCGCAAAGCCGGTAACGTTTTGCACCGGATAGAGCAGGTCGAAACGTCCGGACACCGGCAACCAGCCGAGCGTTAACGAGAAGAACAGTGTAAACAGCAGCGCCAGCCAGAATACCGGCATCGAGAAGCCAAGCAGCGCCAGTGCGCTAATGGCTTTATCCTGCCATTTTTTGCGCATCACGCCGGCGCAAATTCCCAGCGGAATCCCCACCAGTAGCGCCAGAATAAATGCCATTACGCACAGCTCCAGCGTGGCGGGAAACACTTCGCGCAGCTGAAGATCAATCGGCTGGCCGTTGGTGCTGGAGACGCCAAAATCGAACTGCAGCAAGCCCTTAAACCAGAACCACCAAGCATCAAACAGCGACGCACCTTCAAGCGGGGCGTTTGGCGTGAAGTAGCTCAGACTGAAGCTAACCAGCGACAGCAAAAACAGGGTGATCAGCAGCAGCACCACGCGACGCAGAATATAGATAATCATGCTTACTCCTCGCTGCTCTCATCGCGGTAAACGCCAGCGAACGAGGCGTTACCAAACGGGCTCAATACCAGGCCTTTGATGTCATGCCGATAGGCTTGCAAACGCAGCGATGACGCCAGCGGCAGCACCGGCAACTCCTGCGCCAAAATCTGCTGCGCCTTGTCGTAGCTATCAATGCGCGCCGACAGCTGCTGGGACAACAGCGCGTGCTGCAACGCTTCATCAAAAGCGGGCGAGCACCAGTGTGCGTAGTTGGTTTGCGAACGGATCGCCGCGCAGCTTAACAGTGGACGGAAGAAACTGTCGGGATCGTTACTGTCGGTTGCCCAGCCGGTGAGCGTGAGGTCATGATTCATCTCCATCAACTGCGCTTCCTGGAAGCGGCCTTCCACCGGCGCGATAGTGACGCGCACGCCAACCTGAGCCAAATCCGCTTGCAACAATTCAGCGGTTTTTAACGGGCTGGGATTCCACGACTGTGAGGAAGAGGGCACCACTAAACGTAAATGCAAATCTTCCAGCCCCAGCGCTTTCAACTCTTCACGCGCTTTAGCCGGATTGTATTCGGTGACGCGCGCATCGTTGTCATACGCCCAGGACGCACGCGGCAAAATGGAGGCGGCAGTTTCAGCGGTGCCGTAATAGATCGACTCCATCAGGCGTTCGTTATTGATCGCCAGCGCCAGCGCGTGACGCACTTCCGGGCGATCCAGTGGCGGTTTGCGCGTGTTGAACGCCAGATAGGCGATGTTCATGCCGGGACGCAGCGTCATGCGCAGGCGCGGATCGTCACGCAAAATGCTCAGCTGGCTGGCGGCGGGATAGGCCAGCACATCGCATTCGCCGGTCAGCAGTTTGGATAACCTTCCGGTGCCGCCGACGCCCAAATCAATCACCACCTGCTGCAGACGCGGCACGCCTTTCCAGTACTGCGGATTACGCGCCAGGCGGAGATATTGCCCGGTACGGTATTCGCTCAGCTGGAACGGGCCGGTGCCGACCGGTTCGCGGTCCAGCTGTTCCTGCTGGCCTTTAGCGCTGAGTTTATTGGCGTACTCCTGCGACAAAATCGGCGCGTAATGCGTCGCGATATGCCACAAGAAAGAGGCGTCCGGGCTGTTCAGGCGGATTTCAACCGTATCGCTATCGAGCTTTTTCACGCTCTGCACCGAATCGGCAAACTGCAGGCTATCAAAATAGGGATAGCTGCCGCCGTTGACGTTGTGCCACGGATGCTTGCGATCAAACATGCGTGCAAAGCTGAACACCACATCATCGGCGTTCATTTTACGCGTCGGTTTAAACCAGTTGGTGTGCTGGAAGGCGACATCTTTACGCAGGTGAAAACGGTAGGTTGCGCCGTTATCCCGCACTTCCCAGCTCTGGGCGAGGTCGGGAATCAGCCGATAAGTATAAGGATCCACGTCCAGCAGCCGGTCATACAGCTGCGCCGCCAGCGTATCGACGACTAAGCCGCTGCTGACCATTTGTGGATTGAAGGTATTAACCGTGCCGTTAACGCAATAGACAAAACCGCTGTTGCGGATGTTGTCCGTTGGCGCGGCCCACGCTGACGCGCTCATCATGCTGAGACCCAGCAGCAGAGAGGGGAATAATTTTGGCATAGAACTCAACGATTCTGAGGCAATAGCGTGAGTGTATCTTAAACGTCACGTACTCCCCAAATTCGCGACGCTTCTGTTGTGTTTTTCGCCAAACTGGCGATGGGGTAATCACAATCTCTGTGTGGAGATGAGAAAAATTCTCAATTAAGGGTTTACAGATGATAATAAGAATGATTATTATTCTTCTGCGCTTCGACGGTGGCTCTACCGAAGAAGAGCACGACATTGCTCACATTGCTTCCAGTATTAGTTGCCCGCGTTAACCCGCGGGCCTTTTTTCGTCCTGTTTCGAGCGGCTGCTGCGTTGGCTGCGCTCGTCCACTCTGGTCACATACTTATGTATGCTCCCAGGGATGTCCTCGCTTGCCGCCTTGCATCTACTCGAAACAGTTAGAAAAAAACACCGTGCGATTTGCTTAAAAAAAATAAAATCAAATTAATACACGCCATTTATGGCGACCTGGTTAATCCTCGTCACGGGCCTGAATACCGTGCTTTTTCATCATGGCGCGTAATTGGTGATACGTCACACGCAATAACTCGGCGGCGCGGCGCTGGTTGTATTTGGCTTGCTGTAAACTCGCTTCAACCAGCTCGCGTTCCTGTTGATTTTGCCACTGACGCAAATCCAGCGGCAGGGAAGGCAAGGCAGATACGTCCGCCTGGGCAATGACGTCGGCGGGCGGCGTGCGGGGGGCGAACGGGTTAATGATAATGTTATCCAGCTCATCGTCGGCGCTGTGATGGCGATAAACCGAACGCTCGACCACGTTCTTCAGTTCACGCACGTTGCCGGGCCAGCTGTGATTCAGCAGCGTCAGCTGGGCGCGATCGCTGAAGCCAGGGAACAGCGGCAAGCCCAGTTCGCGGCACATCTGAATGGCAAAATGGTTGGCCATCACCAGAATGTCACTGCGACGTTCACGCAGCGGCGGCAGCTGCACCACATCAAAGGCGAGGCGATCGAGCAGGTCGGCGCGGAATTTTCCGGCGGCGGCAAGCGCCGGCAGATCTTCATTGGTGGCGCACACCAGACGTACATTCACCTGCAACGATTGATTGCCGCCAACGCGCTCCAGCTGGCCATATTCAATCACGCGCAGCAATTTCTCCTGCACCAGCATCGGCGCGGTGGCGAGTTCATCAAGAAACAGCGTGCCGCCATCGGCGCGTTCGAAGCGTCCCAGATGGCGTTTTTGCGCCCCGGTAAACGCGCCGGCTTCATGACCGAAGAGTTCGGAATCGAGCAGGTTTTCATTCAGCGCAGCACAGTTCAGCGAAACAAACGGCCCTTCCCAGCGGTTTGACAGATAATGCAGGCGGCTGGCAATCAGCTCTTTGCCGGTGCCGCGTTCGCCAATCACCAGCACCGGTTTTTCCAGCGACGCTAAGCGGGAAACCTGCTCTAATACTTCCAGAAAGTTATTGGATTCACCCAAAAGGTTGTCTGAACTGTTCGACATGATGAAATTCGCCACTGATTAATCAATTTCACTACCTTAAGGGATGTTCTGGCGGATGTAAAATAAACAAATTGCGTAAAATCAATAAATTAAAAGTTGGCACGCGAATTGTATTAGTGATGAGCGCCTCGCGCACCTACATACAAAATTTGAGGAACATCATTATGGGTATTTTTTCTCGTTTCGCCGACATCGTGAACGCTAACATCAACTCTCTGCTGGAGCGCGCCGAAGATCCGCAGAAACTGGTACGCCTGATGATTCAGGAAATGGAAGACACGCTGGTAGAAGTCCGTTCAACCTCAGCCCGTGCGCTGGCCGAAAAGAAACAGCTGCTGCGCCGCAGCGAGCAGGCTGAAATTCAGCAGGCCGAATGGCAGGAAAAAGCGGAGCTGGCGATTAATAAAGGTAAAGAAGATCTGGCGCGTGCTGCTTTAATTGAGAAGCAAAAGCTGACCGATTTGATTGCTGCGCTGCAGCAGGAATCGACTCAGGTTGAAGAGACGCTGGACCGCATGAAAGGCGAGATCGGTGAGCTGGAGAAAAAACTCACTGAAACCCGTGCGCGTCAGCAGGCGTTAACGCTGCGCCATCAGGCAGCATCGTCATCACGTGATGTGCGTCGTCAACTCGACAGCGGCAAGATTGATGATGCGATGGCACGTTTCGAATCCTTTGAACGTCGCATCGATCACATGGAAGCAGAAGCAGAAAGCCAGCGTTTTGGTAAACCAAAAGGTTTGGATCAGGAGTTCGCCGAGCTGAAAGCCGATGATGAAATCAGCCAGCAGCTGGCCGCGCTGAAAGCTAAAATGAACCGCCCTGAGTGATCGCCACGGGCCTGATTGCGGGCCCGAGTTAAAAATGGTGTTAGTGATTAAGGAGAGTCAATGAGCGCACTTTTTTTAGCCATACCTTTAACGATTTTCGTGCTGTTTGTCGCACCAATTTGGTTATGGCTGCATTACAGCAACAAACGCAACGGCGGCGCCGATCTATCGTCGAGTGACCTGCAGCGTTTGCAACAAATTACCCAGGATGCGCGCCGCATGCGTGAGCGTGTTGAAGCACTGGAAGCCATTTTGGATGCCGAACATCCAAACTGGAGGCAACCATGATGAATGGCCGTAAACTGTGGCGCATTCCGCAGCAGGGCAAAGTACGCGGCGTCTGCGCGGGTATCGCCGAGCACCTCGACATTCCGGTGCGCTTGCTGCGTGTGATTGTGGTGCTGTCGCTGTTCCTTGGACTGTTTATGTTCACCATCGTCGCCTATTTTATTCTGGGCTTTGTGCTGGACGAGAAACCCGATGATGCTGCATCTGAACGGGCACCCAGCGCACGTGAACTGCTCGACGAGCTGGAAACAACGCTGCAAAGCGATGAGCGAAAAGTGCGTGAAGTAGAACGCTACGTCACTTCAGAGACGTTTAGCGTGCGCAGCCGCTTCCGCCAGATCTAAATTCCCGGGCTTTCGGGCCCACTTCTTCTATTGTGATAAGAGGCTCTATGCAAACTCAACGTTTTACTGCTCTGCGCCGTCGCGCGACACCTGCGTTGATGTCGGCGGGGAAATTTATCATCATTAGTGCAGTAACTTACGGGCCCGGCGGTATCGCTGGCTGGGCGGTGAAATCGGTGGCGCGCCGTCCGCTGCGCCTGTTGCTGGCGGCCGCCCTGGAACCGTTGCTGAGCAAAGCGTTTAAACGCTTATCGGCACGATTCATCAGGGAGAACGATGAAAAGACTGCAAAATGAATTTGTGGCGTTGATGAACCGCGGTGTTGACCGCCATCTGCGCCTGGCTGTAACCGGTTTAAGCCGTAGCGGTAAAACCGCGTTTATCACTTCGCTGGTTAACCAGCTTCTCAATGTCCACAGCGGCGCACGTTTGCCGCTGTTTTCCGTGGTGCGCGAAGATCGCCTGCTGGGCGTCAAGCGCGTGCCGCAGCGTGAACTCGGCACGCCGCGTTTCACCTACGACGAAGGTCTGGCGCAACTGTACGGCACGCCGCCGATGTGGCCGACGCCGACGCGTGGTGTGAGCGAAATGCGTCTGGCGCTGCGCTATCGGCCGGATGAATCGCTGCTGCGCCATTTCAAAGATACCGCCACGCTCTACCTTGAAATTGTCGATTATCCCGGCGAATGGCTGCTGGATCTGCCGATGCTGGCGCAGGATTATCTCAGCTGGTCACGTCAGATGGTGGGCTTGCTGCAGGGCGATCGCGCGGGCTGGTCAGCGCAATGGCGCAGCTTGTGCGCCGATCTCGATCCTTTTGCGCCCGCCGATGAAAATCGTCTGGCAGCCATTGCCGCTGCCTGGACCGATTATCTGCACCAATGCAAAAGCGAAGGCTTGCACTTTATCCAGCCGGGCCGCTTTGTATTGCCGGGCGATATGGCCGGCGCGCCGGCGCTGCAGTTCTTCCCGTGGCCGCAGGTCGACGAGATGCAGGTTAGCAAGCTGGCGCAAGCGCCAGCAGGCAGCAACTTCGCCATGCTGCAGCAGCGTTTCAACTATTACTGCCAGCACGTGGTGAAAGGATTCTATAAAAATCATTTCCTGCGTTTCGATCGCCAAATCGTGCTGGTCGATTGTCTGCAACCGCTTAACAGCGGGCCGCAAGCGTTCAACGATATGCGTCTCGCCTTGACGCAACTGATGCAGAGTTTCCACTACGGTCAGCGCACGCTGTTCCGCCGTCTGTTCTCTCCGGTGATCGATAAGCTGCTGTTTGCCGCCACCAAAGCCGATCATGTGACTTCGGATCAGCACGCCAATATGGTGTCGCTGCTGCAGCAACTGGTGCAGGACGCGTGGCAGAATGCTGCGTTCGAAGGCATCAATATGGATTGCCTCGGTTTAGCCTCGGTGCAGGCCACAGAAAGTGGGCTGGTTGATCATCGTGGCGAGAAATTACCGGCGTTGCGCGGTCATCGTCTTGCCGATAATGAAGCGCTGACGTTCTATCCTGGCGAAGTGCCGCCGCGCTTGCCTGGCCACAATTTCTGGCAGCAGCAGGGATTTCAGTTTGAACAGTTCCGGCCGCAGCAGCTGGATGTTGATCGCCCGCTGCCGCATATTCGCATGGATGCCGCGCTGGAATTTTTACTGGGAGATAAATTGCGATGAGCGACGAAACACCTTTGAAAGGACGCATTGATTTTGCCCGTCCGCTGACGGTGGAAGCGGAAAAACCGCTGCGCGCCGCACAAACCTTTAGCGCGGACAGCGAGAAAGCCTTTCTCGCCACGGCGGAAGCCGAGCCGTTGGAAGAGGGCGAAGGCGAAAAAGTGGTGGAAGCCGCGCTTCGGCCGAAGCGCAGCCTGTGGCGTAAAATGGTGGGCGTTGGCCTCGCTATTTTCGGCGTCAGCGTGGTGGCGCAGGGCGCGCAAACGCTGCACGATGCGTGGCTGCTGCGCGACTGGTTTACCCTCGGCACCGGCGTGGCGGGCACATTGATTGTCGCCGCGGGGGCGGGTGCGCTGATTGGCGAATGGCGGCGTTTATATCGTCTGCGTCAGCGGGCCGAAGAGCGCGATATTGGCCGCGAATTGCTGCACAGTCACGGCGTCGGCAAAGGTCGTGCGTTCTGTGAAAAGCTGGCGCAACAGGCGCAGCTTGATCAGGCGCATCCTGCACTGCAGCGCTGGCATGCGGCGCTGCATGAAACCCACAACGATCGTGAAATTGTCACCTTATATGCCCAACTGGTGCAGCCGGTGCTGGATCGTCAGGCGCGCCGGGAAATAAGCCGTCACGCCGCCGAATCGACGTTAATGATCGCCGTTAGCCCGCTGGCTTTGGTCGACATGGCGTTTATCGCCTGGCGCAATCTGCGGCTGGTCAATCGCATCGCGGCGATCTATGGCATTGAGCTGGGTTACTTTAGCCGCATCCGCCTGTTCCGCTTAGTGCTGCTCAATATGGCGTTTGCGGGCGCTTCCGAACTGGTGCGCGAAGTCGGGATGGATTGGATGTCACAGGATCTTGCCGCGCGGCTGTCAACCCGCGCTGCGCAAGGGATCGGTGCCGGTTTGCTCACCGCACGTCTCGGCATTAAAGCCATGGAGCTGTGTCGCCCATTACCGTGGCTGGAAGATGATAAGCCGCGTCTGGGGGATTTCCGTCGCGAGTTAATTGGTCAGCTGAAAGAATCCCTGGTAAAAAGTGGGGATAAAGCAGGGCAGGCTGCTAAATAATCAGCACTTGCGTACCTTTCACGCTGGAACTGGCGTGAAAGGTAAAATTATCTGTGTTACCACGCATATTCGGCGGGATTTTTGTTGGTCGCTCCGTTACACTTCCCTTTATCACCTGCCTCTGGCTGTCAACTTTTCCTGACAGGCCTCTTCTGAGGCGCTGCAAGTTAGCGTATTATCACTAAAATCAAAACCTGACTAAGGCTCATCGCAATGCGTTTGGAAGTTTTCTGCCAGGACCGAATCGGTCTGGCGCGCGAGTTGCTCGACCTGCTGGTTGCCCGCAATATCGACCTGCGCGGCATCGAAATTGCGCCACTCGGTCGCATTTACCTCAATTTTACCGCGCTGGAGTTTGAACCCTTCAGCAATCTGATGGCGGAAATCCGCCGTACACCTGGCGTGACAGATGTGCGTACCGTTTCGTTTATGCCATCTGAACGCGAGCATCGCGCATTGAGCGCGCTGCTGGTGGCGATGCCAGAACCGGTGTTATCCATCGATCTGAAATGCAAAGTCGAGCTGGCCAATCCGGCAGCGCAAAATCTGTTTACCCTTGATGAACAGAAGCTGCGCAATCAAAACGTTGGCACTTTAATCACCGGCTTCAATTTCCAGCGCTGGCTGGAGAATGATCGCGTTGACGCACAGGCGCAGCATGTGGTGATTCAGGGGCGCGATTTCCTGATGGAAGCGCGACCGATTTATCTGGCAGAAGAAGAGGGCCAGAGCGACCTGCCGGTCGGCGCGATGATCACCCTGAAATCGACGGCGCGTATGGGCCGACAGTTGCAGAATCTTACCGTTACCGATGAATCGGAGTTCGATCATATCGTGGCGGTTACGCCAAAAATGCGTCAGGTGATGGATCAGGCGCGCAAGCTGGCGATGCACGATGCGCCGCTGTTGATCGTGGGTGATACCGGCACCGGCAAAGATATGCTGGCGCGCGCCTGTCATTTGCGTAGCGCGCGCGGCAAAAAACCGTTCCTGGCGCTGAACTGCGCCTCATTGCCGGATGATGTGGCGGAGAGCGAGCTATTTGGTCACGCTGCCGGTGCTTATCCCAATGCGCTGGAAGGCAAGAAAGGCTTCTTCGAGCAGGCTAACGGCGGTTCGGTATTGCTGGATGAGATTGGCGAAATGTCGCCACGCATGCAGACCAAACTATTGCGTTTCCTCAACGACGGCACGTTCCGCCGCGTGGGTGAAGAGCATGAAGTCCACGTTGATGTGCGCGTGATTTGCGCCACGCAGAAGAATTTGATTGAGCTGGTGCAGCGTGGTGAGTTCCGCGAAGATCTGTTTTATCGCTTGAATGTGCTGACGCTCAATCTGCCGCCGCTGCGTGAACGTCCACTGGATATTCTGCCGCTCACCGAAATGTTTGTCGCGCGTTTCGCCGATGAACAAGGCTTGCCGCGTCCGCGACTCTCATCGCAGCTGACGCCATTCCTGACGCGTTATAACTGGCCCGGTAACGTACGCCAGTTAAAGAATGCGCTGTACCGCGCGCTGACGCAGCTGGAAGGTTACGAGCTGGGACCACAAGATATTGTGTTGCCAGAGCAGGCGCTGGATGTGTCATTGGGCGAAGAGGCGATGGAAGGTTCGCTGGACGATATCACCAGCCGTTTCGAACGTTCGGTGCTGACGCGTCTCTATCTCTCTTATCCCAGCACGCGCAAACTGGCGAAACGCCTCGGCGTGTCGCATACCGCGATTGCCAATAAGCTGCGTGAATATGGGTTAGGGCAGAAGCGCAACGAGAGCGAGTAATAGAGCGCGTGCATCCCGCAACGCCGTTCTGCATGCGGTCGCCATTTATGGCGTTGCCTGTCAGTTAAGGAAGCATTTTGCTTTAAATTCGGTGCGGGCTCTGACACATCTGCTGCGTCACGGGCCGTCCTCGCGCCGCTAGCGCGGTACCTTCGGCTTTCACGTTGTGCGAAACGGACCGTTCGCGGATCGGCCGTCCTGGCCGGCCCCGAACTGCCTCGCGCATCCATGCGCGAGGCTCCTGGCCCAACGTAAAAGCCTCAGCGCTGCGAATGGCCCTTTTGCCGCAGCAGACGCGCCAGCGCCTCTGGCAAATGAGCCCTTTTCAGCAGCACTCACTGAAGATTCATCGTGGGCTTAACTGACAAGCATTACGCCATTCATGGCGACCTTTCGTAAATCTGCATCTACTCTGGCACGCGGATGTCTACCTGACTTCCTGCTCTCGTAAACACCGGAATTTCCCTCAGTGGCGCGGCGACGCTGATGCGTTGGCCGCCTTGATAGCACTCACCATTGCGGGTAATCCATTGTTCACCAGCAGGTAACCACACTTCACGTTCACGCTGCCCGGCGTGCAGTACCGGCGCGACCAGAAGGTCGCGGCCCAGCAGATACTGATCTTCCACTTGCCAGCTCTCTGGCTGCTGCGGGTAGTGATAGAACAGCGGGCGCATCACCGGATCACCGAGCTCATGCGCTTCGCGCATCAGGCCATCAATATAGGGGCGAATCTGCTCACGTTGCAGCAGGCAGCTTTTCATCAGCGCGTAATTCTCCTCACCGTAACTCCATACTTCATTGGGTGAGCCGCTATTGCACTGCGCAATGCCATCGCGCCAGGCTTCGTCAGGTGCAATTTGTGGCTCGCGGTAACCATGCAGACGCATCACCGGACAGAATACCGCCCACTGGAACCAACGGATCAACAGTTCATGAAACGCCGGATCATGAATGTTCCCGCCCTGAAAACCGCCGATGTCGGTGGTCCACCATGGAATACCTGCCATCGCCATATTCAGCCCGGCAGTGAACTGATTACGTAAGGCATGGAACGAGGAGTGAACGTCGCCCGACCAGGCAAGCACGCCGTAACGCTGGCTGCCCGCCCAGGCGCAGCGCACCAGATTGACGATCTCGCTCTCGCCCTGTTGTTGCAGACCTTCATAAAATCCGCGGGCAAACAGCTGCGGATAGATATTGCCCACTTCCTGTACCGGACCGAGATGATAGCGGTAATTATCAAAATCGTAGGCGCGGTATTCTGGCTCTGCTTCGTCGAGCCAGAAAGTGCGGATGCCGTGGTCATAATAGTTGCGCTTAACTTCCTGCCAGACGAACTCGCGTGCGGCGGGATGCGTGGCGTCAAAAAAGGTGGTATTGCCCATAAAATCAAGGTTCACCGATACGCCGCGCTCGCTGTTAACCAGCAAGCCTTTGGATTTCATCAGACGATAGTTATCACTGCGGCTATCCACCGTGGGCCACACCGACACCATGGTTTCGATGCCCATCTCTTTCAGCTCCTGCACCATGGCACGCGGATCCGGCCAGTCGCGCGCATCGAAACACCAGGTTCCCTGATTTGGCCAGTGGAAAAAGTCGATGACGATCACCGAGAGCGGTAGCTGCAGGCGGCGATATTCGCGCGCGACCTCCAGCACTTCCTGCTGAGTGCGATAGCGCAGTTTGCATTGCCAGAAACCGGTCGCGAAGCTGGGCATCATCGGAGCTGTGCCGGTGGCGCGGCCATACTGACGCACGATCTCAGCGGGTGTGTCGCCTGCGGTGATCCAGTAATCCATCTGATCGGTTACTTCGGCTTGCCAGCGCGTGCCGTTTTTACCAAAGGTCACCTCGCCGATGGCCGGGTTATGCCACAGCAAGCCGTAGCCCAGATTGGATACCATAAACGGCACGCTTGCCTGCGAATTGCGCTGTGCCAGCTCAAGCGTGCAGCCTTTCAGATCGAGACAATCCTGCTGATACTGGCCCATGCCATAGATTTTCTCTTCGGCACGCGCTTCAAAGCGCACGCTCAGCTGATATTTCCCTCCCGGAATCGGTCGAAAGGCGCGCGCATCCAGCTTCAGGGCGCTGATGTATTTGTCCTGGCTCTTTTCGCTGGCACCGATGCCCACGGTGCTGCGCTGACGCCAGAACTCCTCGAGCAGCAATTCGCCGTGCTGATTATAGAAAGCCAGCTGGCCGCGAATATTCAGCGTGGCGGTGATATTGCCGTTACGCAGGCTGAGAGATTCATGCTCGCGCTGGATCTCCACCTCGCAAGCCGCAGGCGATAACAACGCCCAGTCATGGTCGATCAGTTCGGGCTGACAGGTGGCTCGTACTCGCAGGCTATGCGCGCCCCAGGGTTCGATAACCAGCGTCTGACGGTCAAATGTCCAGATAATACGCTGGGATTCGGCGCGTAATTCACTCATGACAACTCCTGTGGTTGTAAAAGGGGGGAAGCAGTGGCAGTCGGTTGGGCTGACACTTTGTGCTGATTGATGGTGCGCATGGTGGCATCGTTTAGTTTGTAGCCGCGCATCGCCAGCGCGCTTAACAGCGACAGCAGGCCGGGAACTACCGAAAACAGTGCCACGATGGCCATCATGGCGGCGGGTTGCTGATGCGGTGCCTGAGCGACGTAACCGCTCAGGCCAAGCGTCCAGCCGACAATCGCGCCGCTAATGGCCATGCCCATTTTCAATACGGCGAGCAGAGTCGAGAAGACGGTGCCATCGAGGCGTTTTCCCTGACGATATTCACCGTAATCCACCACATCGGCCATCATCACCCACATCAGCGTGGTGGTGACTTGATAGAAGCTGGAGACGATGAATGTCATGCCAACCAACAGCGCCAGCGAGCCGGGCAGGAACACGATGCTGATGCTTAGCACGCCAGCAGTAATGGCGCTGAGCGTAAAGGCGGTGATTTTGTTCAGGCGGCGCGTCAGCAGTTTCGCCAGCACGCTACCGACGCTTTTGCCGACAATATGCGCGGCCAGCAGCCACATGAAGAGGCTGGCATCACCCAGAAAATAGGTGACGTAGTACATCATCGCGCCGAGCCGCACCACGCCGAATGAGATATTGCAGAACACCAGCAACGCGACCACGCGCCACTGATCGTTACGCAGCAAATCGCGCAGATCGGCAAGAAAGTTGCCGTGGTTTGCGGGAGCATTGATGCGTTCGCGTGTATTGAGAAAACAGATAAAAAACAGCAGGGTTGCCAGCGTCGCCATTATCGACATTGCTGCGAAGTAACCGTCCAGTTTGTTACCGCCGCCTAGCCAGGTGGCGAGCGGGATCATCAGGAAAGTGGACATCGCGCCGCCCAGCGTGGCGAGGAAGAAACGCCATGATTGCAGGGAGATGCGCTGATTATCATCGGCGGTGATAATCGCCCCCATCGAGCAGTAAGGAATATTGATGGCGGTGTACATCAGCATCATCAGGCTGTAGGTCACGGCGGCGTAAATCATCTTGCCAGTCAGCGACAGGCTTTCCGGCACCGCATAAATCAACATACAGCTGACGCCGAACGGTACCGCGAGCATCAATAGCCAGGGACGGAATTTGCCCCAGCGTGAACGGGTTCGGTCAGCCACCATCCCCATCGCCGGGTCGATCACCGCATCGGCGACGCGCGCCAGTAAAAACAGCGTGCCAACAAAGATTGCGGGCAAACCCACCACATCGGTGTAGTAAAAGGTGAGAAAAATAATGACGTTATCGATGGCGATATGGCTGGCCATATCACCGAGGCCGTAACTGAACTTTTCTTTAATGGATAAGCTTGCTTGCATAAAGATTCCCGCCTGTCTTTGAATCGCTTAAGTGCAATTGACGGTTAGTTATAGGTAGCGATGCTGATGGGAACAATTGCGGGATTTGTTACGGGTTTTATGTTTTTTAATTAATGTGATACGGGTAACAAGAATCACAGTAAAAATGCAACATGGCGGGAAGAAGTGCTACGTATCGCGATAAATCAACAGGTTGAAAATTGAGCCATCCTGAAGGTGAGCATAAAAAAAGCACCGACGCGTTAATCATTCGGTGCTTTCTGTTTCGCCTGGCAGGCGAGAGATTTACTTCAGCGCAGCCAGCGCGGCATCGTAGTTTGGCTCTTCGGTGATTTCATTCACCAGCTCGCTGTAAATCACTTTATCGTTTTCATCCAGCACCACAACCGCACGTGCGGTCAGGCCTTTCAGCGGGCCATCAGCAATCGCCACGCCATAGTTTTCTTTGAACTCAGCGCCGCGCAGGGAAGAGAGCGTGATCACGTTGCTGACGTTCTCTGCGCCACAGAATCGTGACTGAGCGAAAGGCAGGTCGGAGGAGATGCACAGCACAACCGTGTTGTTCGCTTCACCTGAACGCTCGTTAAACTTACGCACCGATGCCGCACACACGCCAGTATCAATGCTTGGGAAAATGTTCAGAACTTTGCGTTTGCCTGCATAATTAGCCAGGGATACGTCAGTAAGATCTTTTGCGACCAGGTTGAAAGGTTTAGCTTGCTCGCCAACTTGTGGGAACTGGCCTGCAACCGGCACCGGATTGCCCTGAAAGTGAACAGTCTGAGACATGCGATTTCCTTTTTTAACGATGAAATATCTGACTTTTGGAACGTCAGAACAGGTATAGCGCTTGTTTATGACATAATTTTTAAGGGTTTACGAGCGCATTTCCTGCCGATAATCGAGCCGGCTCGCATTAAAGCGACGGATTTAAGGAGAAATAATGAGAACAGTGAAGAGTTATCCGGAAGCCTGGCCGTTACATTCGCCTTTTGTTATTTCGCGCGGCAGCCGCACCGAGGCGCATGTTGTGGTAGTGGAAATCGAGCAGGATGGCGTTAAAGGTGTTGGCGAAGCGACGCCTTACGCGCGCTACGGTGAAAGTGAGGAGTCGGTGCTCAAGCAGATCGCCTCGCAGCTAAGCGCGTTGCAAAGCGGCATGACGCGAGAAGCGCTGCAACAGGCGTTACCGGCAGGCGCGGCACGCAACGCGATTGACTGCGCAATGTGGGATCTGGCACGACAGCAGCAGGGCGAAAGTCTGGTGCAATTGTGCGCGGTACCACTGGCTGAAGAGATTGTCACCGCACATACCATCAGCATCGATACGCCAGATGCGATGGCCAGCAGCGCGCAGGCGCTGTGGCAACATGGCGCGCGTTTATTGAAGATTAAAATGGACGATCACCTGATCAGCGAACGTTTGGTGGCGATACGCAGCGCGGTACCGGACGCGACTTTGATTGTCGATGCCAACGAATCCTGGCATGCCGAAGGCCTGGCGGCACGCTGTCAGCTGCTGGCCGACCTCAATGTCGCGATGCTGGAACAGCCGCTACCGGCCGCAGAAGACAGCGCGCTGGGCAACTTTATCCATCCGCTGCCAATCTGCGCCGATGAAAGCTGCCATACGCGTGAAAGCCTGCCGCAGCTGAAAGGGCGCTATGAGATGGTGAATATCAAGCTGGATAAAACCGGCGGATTAACGGAAGCGCTGGCGCTGGCAGAGGCGGCGCAGCAGCAGGGATTCGCGATTATGCTCGGCTGCATGCTCTGCACGTCGCGGGCGATTCGTGCGGCATTACCGCTGACGGCGCGCGCGACCTTCGCGGATCTCGACGGTCCAACTTGGCTTGCGGCCGATGTTGAACCGTCGCTGCATTTCTCTCACGGCGTACTCAAGCCGCTGGCTGCCAGCGCAGCAGATTGATCATCGCTTCCAGATAGACTTCGGTGGCTTCGTCCACCGAAATCGGCGGCATCTCGGCGGTAATGCATAACAGGCCGAGATCGTCGCACCAGCTGCCAAACGAACCCGGCGTAGCATAACCCACGCTGCTCACCACCGGCAGCGCGGTCTGCTGCGCCAGCCACTGCGCTAAATCGCTGTGGTGCGGATCATCAATACAGGCCAGCGGTTCATGCCACGAAACCACCCAACGCGGTTTGATCTGATGAATCAGCTGGCACAGCGCGCGGGTTTCTGGTTCGGAAGAGGGCGCTGATCCGGTTGAAAGCACCACATCACGCTCATCCGCTTCGCTGTTCCAGCGATACACCGTGTCGCCATGCTGCCAGTTAGCGGCGGGGAAGTTACGGTTGAGATCGACGCCATTGGCGTTGGCGCGCAGCCCCAACTGACAACCATCGGGATTGACCGCCAGAACAACGTGATGACGCCGCAGCCCGTCCGGCAAGGTGCGCATCGCGCCCGATAAGGTGGCAATCGCGGCATTCTCGTCGCCGTGCGTGCCAGCAATAATCAGCCCGCTTTCGGCATCGGCGGCGGGTGCCGGAAACCACAGCAGCGGTGCACCCAGCACCGATTGCCCGTATTGTTGCCAGACAGCGTCCAGCTTGCCGCGCAGCGGACGTGGATGGTATGACGACATGACGTTCCTCTATGAAATGCTTCCAACACCGCCAAAAGCTTTCTGGCGCTCAAGGTAAAAATGTGACCGGGAATCCAGCCTCAACATAACGGTAAATAGCCTGCGGGGAAATAGCTATATATCAATCAGCAATTTGCGATAAAGTGCCAAAAGTTGCTGGCGACACAATCTCTTCGCGGTCGCCATTTTTTTCGCGTAAAGGAGTGGTGATGAAACTAACGTTCCGCAAAACGCTGACTGCCTTAATTGTAGCCAGTGCAGCCTCACCCGCATTCGCCGCCAACGTGCCGCCGGGCGCACAGCTGGCCAGCACCCAGGAAATTGTTCGCCATATTAAAGATGAACCCGCTTCACTCGATCCGATGAAGGCGGTTGGCTTGCCAGAAATTCAGGTGATGCGCGATCTGTTTGAAGGGCTGACCAATCAGGACGCCCACGGAAAAATCGTGCCGGGCGTGGCGCTAAGCTGGAGCAGCAACGACAACAAAACCTGGATGTTTACCCTGCGCAAATATGCGCGCTGGTCAAATGGCGAGCCGGTTACTGCGCAGGATTTTGTCTATAGCTGGCAACGTTTAGTTGAGCCGAAGAACAGCTCGCCGTTTGCCTGGTTCGCCGCCTTGAGCGGCATTGAAAACGCCGAAGCGATCACTAAAGGGCAGATGAGCGCCGATAAGCTGGGCGTGACGGCAACCGATGCGACCCACCTTAAGGTGACGTTGTCACGTCCTGTGCCGTGGTTCCCGAGCATGGTCGCCAACGCCGCTATGTATCCGGTATCGAAGCAAGTAATTGAAAAAGAGGGCGATAGCTGGACGTCACCGGGCAAGCTGGTGGGCAATGGCGCTTATCAGCTGCAGGATCGCGTGGTGAACGAAAAAATTGTATTGGTGCGCAACGCTAACTATTGGGATGACCAAAAATCGGTGCTGACGAAAGTCACGTTTATTCCGATTAATGAAGAATCCAGTGCTACCAAACGCTATCGTGCCAACGATATCGATATCACCGAATCCTTCCCGAAAAACATGTACGCGCTGCTGAAAAAAGAGTTGCCTGGTCAGGTGTATACGCCGGATCAGCTTGGCACCTATTACTACGCGTTCAATACCGAGAAAGGGCCAACCGCTGATGTACGCGTACGCAAGGCGCTGTCGTGGAGCATCGATCGTCGCATCATTGCGGAGAAAGTATTGGGCACCGGCGAAAAACCGGCCTGGCACTTCACGCCGGACGTTACCGCCGGTTTCACCCCGATGAAGAGCTATCTGCAGCAACATAGCCAGCAGGAGCTGAACGCGCAGGCCAAAGCATTGCTGACAGCGGCAGGTTATGGACCGGGCAAACCGCTGCATTTGACGCTGCTCTACAACACCTCGGAAAGCCATCAGAAAATTGCTATCGCGGTGGCGTCAATGTGGAAGAAGAATCTTGGCGTGGATGTCACCTTGCAAAATCAGGAGTGGAAAACCTATATCGACAGCCGTAACAGCGGCAATTTCGATGTGATCCGCGCGTCATGGATCGGCGATTATAATGAGCCTTCAACCTTCCTCAGTCTGCTGACCTCGACCCACACCGGCAATATCGCGCGCTTCCGCAGTGCCGATTACGATGCGGTGATCACCAAAGCCAGCACTGAAACCAGCGTGGCGGCGCGTAACACCGATTACAACAAAGCCGAGCAGATCATCGCCGATCAGGCGCCGATCGCGCCGATCTACCAATACACCAACGGCCGCTTAATCAAGCCGTGGGTGAAAGGTTATCCGATCACCAATCCTGAAGACGTGGCGTACAGCCGCGAGCTTTGGATTGAGAAGCATTAACCCCGCACATCCGCAGGCGGTGATTGTCACCGCCTGTCATCTTTGCTCACAGCCTGATGATTGCAACTGGTCTGCGCCACGCTAGACTGTATCGTATTGATTTTGATAGTGAGGCGAGTTCGTGAACGTCATTGAAGGAAAAGCGTTACAAGTATCCGATGCCATTGTGTCCTGTCAGCTGGATGGCGCAGGCGGCATGATCCCCATCGAAGATAAAGACGTCATCAACTGCGAACGTCCCTGCTGGTTGCACCTCAATTACACCCAACGACAAAGTGCGGAATGGCTGCAAAACACGCCGCTGATCCCCGATTCGGTGCGTGATGCGCTGGCGGGCGACAGCATGCGGCCGCGCGTGACAAGGCTCGGCGACGGCTTCATGATTGTATTGCGCAGCGTTAACCATAACGCCGATTCACGTCCCGATCAGCTGGTGGCGATGCGCGTATTTATCAACGATAAGCTGATTGTCTCGACGCGCCGGCGCAAAGTGTACGCCATTGATGCCGTGCTGACCGATCTACAACAAGGTAACGGTCCGGTTGATGGCGGCAGCTGGCTGGTGGATGTGTGCGATGCGTTAACCGATCACGCCAGCGAATTTATCGAAGAGATGCACGATAAAATTATCGAGCTGGAAGATGCGCTGATGAATCAGGAAGTACCAGCGCGCGGCGATTTGGCGCTGCTGCGTAAGCAGCTGATTGTGATGCGTCGTTATATGGCACCACAGCGCGATGTGTATGCGCGGCTGGCTATCGAGAAGATGGCGTGGATGAACGACGACGATCGTCGCCGTATGCAAGAAGTTGCCGATCGCTTAGGTCGCGGATTGGACGATCTTAATGCGGGCGTGGCGCGTACTTCGATTCTGGCGGATGAAGTGGCGTCAATCCTTGCGGAATCGATGAACCGCCGCACTTACACCATGTCGTTGATGGCGATGATTTTTTTACCGGCCACGTTCCTTACCGGCTTATTCGGCGTCAACCTCGGCGGCATTCCGGGCGGCAATTGGGCGCTGGGCTTTACCGCGTTCTGCGTGCTGCTATTGGTAATGGTTGGCGGCGTGGCAATATGGCTGAAACGGCGGAAATGGTTGTAAGGCAGAAAAGCGGATTAAACCTGATCGATATCAATATCCCGCCAGCGCAATCGGGGCAAACTCTTTCCCGCAGGTGAATGCAACGTCAAGCGATGGGCGTTGCGCTCCATATTGTCTTACTTCCTTTTTTGAATTACTGCATAGCACATTTGATTCGTACGACGCCGGCTTATCCGCCGGCTTTTTTTTGCCCGCCTGGCTTGCTCGGCCAACCTTTCCTATGCTTAAAGGACATTCAGCGACAAGGAGAAGGGCATGCAAGAGATCATTGCCAGCGAACCGATTCCTACCGATCCACCACCGATTCCCGAACCGATTCCACAACCGCAGCCGATACCACCCGCACAGCCACCGCACGATCCCGAATTCCCACCGATCCAGGATCCACCGCCGCACCGTTAATAAAAAAGGCGCGTAGCCGAAGCGACGCGCCTTTTTCACAGCAAAACCTATTACTTAATTTCCAGCACATCAAGACGTACGCTGAGATTCGGCGCATCATCCTCTTCTGGCTGCCAGCCCGCGGGCTGCACCGGCAAGCTTTCGCGATCAAACGCCAAATCACCGCCATCCACCACGGCATCACCGTGTTTGATGCCTTTGAAATCGAACAGATTAATGTCGGCCATGTGTGATGGCACCACATTCTGCATCGCGGTAAACATGGTTTCGATACGGCCTGGATAACGTTTATCCCAGTCACGCAGCATGTCGGCAACCACCTGACGTTGCAGATTCGGCTGCGAACCGCACAGGTTGCACGGAATGATCGGGAACTGGCGCGCTTCCGCAAAACGAATGATGTCTTTCTCGCGGCAGTATGCCAGCGGACGAATCACAATATGTTTACCGTCATCGCTCATCAGTTTTGGTGGCATGCCTTTCATCTTGCCGCCGTAGAACATGTTGAGGAACATGGTCTGCAGAATATCGTCGCGATGATGACCTAAGGCGATTTTGCTACAACCCAACTCGGTGGCGGTGCGATACAGAATACCGCGGCGCAGACGCGAACAGAGCGAGCAGGTAGTTTTGCCTTCAGGAATCTTATCTTTAACGATGGAATAAGTGTCTTCGTTAACGATGTGATACTCAACGCCCTGTTGTTCCAGATAGGCTGGCAGAATATGCTCCGGGAAACCGGGCTGTTTCTGGTCGAGATTCACTGCTACCAGCGAGAAATTCACCGGTGCGCTCTGCTGCAAATTACGCAGGATCTCCAGCATGGTGTAGCTGTCTTTACCACCAGACAGACAAACCATGATGCGATCGCCTTCTTCAATCATGTTGAAGTCAGCAATGGCTTCGCCAACGTTGCGACGCAAACGCTTCTGCAGTTTGTTGAGGTTGTACTGCTCTTTTTTTGTTACTTCTTGATTTTCTGACATTATTTTCACGCTTGAGAGTGAAGGCGAGGGCCGTTAGCGGCTGAAGCAATCTTCAACGGCAATAAACCCTATAAACATGACTGCGTATGGTACGGATTGCGGGCGCGAATGCTAGCCTGAAGTGATCTCTTTCTGATGATAACTCATTGCGCTTGAGACATAGACGCACACTTTGTCAGAACAATCTGGCTATTTATTGATCTGGGCAAATATTTACCTCATCTGGGCCTGACAGGATGGCCGAAGTGCTTTTTTTACTTTCTTTAGGTGAGGAGCGGCAAATGCAAACGTACGATATGGTTTTTGAAGAGGCATGTCGGCTGGTGGGGCAATGTTATCTGGAGCTGGCACAGCGTGGCGCAGCAACCGAAAAAGAGGTGTTAGCCAGCGAGTTGCGCAATCTACAGTTGCGCTATCGTGAACTCACCGGCTCACCGAATCGGGCGGTAGAGATGGCCATCGTTCAGCTCAAGCCTTGTTAATCCATCAACATTAACCCAGCAAAGAAACGCCCGGCCATCGCGCCGGGCTTTTTCATCTACTCACTTTTCTCGGTTTTCCCGGCTAACTCGGCCAGCCGCTGATAACGCTGACTGGCGGCTTCCGTTGCATCACGCCACAGCTGCGACGCTTCTTCTGGCCGCTGAGTTTGCAACTGGCGGAAACGCTGCTCGTTCATTAATGCTTGTTCGAGTTCCGAGGTCGGCGAACGCGAATCCAGCGCCAGCGCGGCTTTACCTTGCTGGGCGCGTCGAGGATCAAAACGATAAAGCGGCCAGAAACCGCTGGTGGTCAACAGGCGCATCTGCTCGTGGCTATAAGCCAGATCGTAACCATGCTCTTCACACGGGCTGTAAGCGATGATCAGCGAGGGTCCCGGCCAGGCTTCCGCTTCCTGAATCGCTTTCACGGTTTGATTGAGCTGCGCGCCCAGCGAAATCTGCGCCACATACACATGCCCATACAGCAGCGTCGACATGCCGAGATCCTTGCGCGCCTTGCGTTTCCCCTGTTCGCCAAACTTGGTCACCGCGCCGAGCGGCGTCGCTTTTGATGCCTGGCCGCCCGTGTTCGAGTAGCACTGCGTATCCAGCACCAGCACGTTGACGTTTTCGCTCAGGCTCATCACGTGATCGAGGCCGCCGTAGCCAATGTCGTACGCCCAGCCATCGCCACCAATCAGCCAGACCGATTTCTCCACCAGCGCATCGGCTGCATCGTTTAACGCTTTGGCTTCAGGCTGCGGTAAAGCCGCGAGCAGGGCGCGCAGCTGTGTAATCTGCTCGCGTCGCTGCGATGTGGTGACATTGTCACCTTTTAGTTCATTAACCAATGCCGCCGGTAGCTGCGCAGCACATTGCTCCAGTAACCTCAGTGCGCGCTGTTTCTGCTGGTCGACGCTCAAGCGGAAGCCCAGACCAAATTCGGCGTTATCTTCAAACAGCGAATTCGCCCACGCCGGACCGCGACCTTCTGCATTGGTGGTGTAAGGCGTGGAAGGCAGATTGCCGCCATAAATGGAGGAGCAGCCGGTGGCGTTAGCAATTAGCAGGCGATCGCCATACAGCTGCGTCAGTAGTTTGATATAGGGCGTTTCCCCGCAGCCCGAGCAGGCACCGGAATATTCAAATAGCGGCGTGATCAGCTGAGATGTGCGGATATCAATACGTTCCAGCTGCTCGGCGGTGATCTCCGGCAGCGCGAGGAAGGCAGCGTAATTGACCTTTTCCGTCTCAACATGCTCCAGGCGTGATTTCATGTTGATGGCTTTGATTTCCGGATGCTGGCGATCGCTGGCCGGGCACACTTCCACGCAAAGATTGCAGCCGGTGCAATCTTCCGGCGCTACCTGCAGCACGTATTTCTGTCCGCGCATATCGCGCGATTTCACATCGAGTGAAGCGAGCGAAGGTGGCGCATCGTCCAGCGCTCCAGGATCGACCACTTTGGCGCGAATGGCTGAGTGCGGGCAGGCGGCGACGCAATGGTTGCACTGCGTACAGAGATCGGGCTGCCAGATCGGCACGGCTTCGGCGATATTGCGCTTTTCCCATTGCGTGGTGCCAACTGGCCAGGTTCCATCAGGCGGCAGTGCCGAAACCGGCAGTTTATCGCCAAGGCCGGCCAGCATCGCTGCGGTGACGGTTTTGACGAAATCGGGTGCGCTATCGGACACCACCGGCGGGCGATGCGGACTGCGATCGTCTACCGGCTGCAGCGGCACCCTCTGCAGCGCTTGTTGTGCCATCGCCAGCGCTTGCCAGTTTCGCTGCACCAGCTCTTCGCCTTTGCTGCTGTAGCTGCGCGCAATGGCGTTTTGCAGTTCAGTTAATGCGCTATCGCCTGGCAAAATCTGGGTCAGCTGGAAAAAGGCCATCTGCATCACGGTGTTGATACGCGCACCCAGCTGGCATTCGCGCGCGATACGCGCAGCGTTGATCACATAGAAGCGCGCCTGTTTGTCGTTGAGCTGGCTCTGCACTTCCTGCGGCAGGCGCGGCCACACTTCCTCAGCGCTGTAGGGCGTATTGAGTAGAAAAATCCCGCCCGGTTTAAGCTGATCGAGCATCGAATACTTATCGATAAACTGCAGCTGATGGCAGCCAATGAAATCGGCTTGCTGAATCAAATAGGCGGATTGAATCGGATATTCACTGACGCGCAGATGGGAAACCGTCAGGCCGCCGGCTTTCTTCGAGTCGTAGACGAAATAGCCCTGCACCTGCCACGGCGTGGCGTTACCGATTATCTTCAGGTTGTTTTTACTGGCGCTGACGCTGCCGTCGCTGCCCAAACCATAAAACAGCGCTTCAAGCCGTGCGCGATTCGGCACGATATTGGCTTCCAGTGGCAGCGAAAGATGGGTGACGTCGTCGTAAATGCCGACGGTAAAACGCGCTGGCGGTGTTTCGCGCAGCAAGGCACGAAAAACCGCCAGCACCGCATCGGGTGCGAACTCTTTCGACGACAAACCATAGCGACCGCCGATTACCTTCGGCAGCGACCCACGCTCGCCACGGCTGTAAGCTTCAGCCAGCGCGGTCATCACATCCAGGAATAGCGGTTCGCCGAGCGCGCCGGGCTCTTTGGTGCGATCGAGCACCGCAATCCGCTGGGCGGAAGCGGGGATCTTTTGCAGCAAATGCGCCGCCGAAAACGGGCGATAGAGGCGCACTTTCAACAGCCCGACTTTCTCGCCACGCTGCAGCATTTCATCAATCGCCTCTTCAGCCGTGCCGCAGCCGGAGCCCATCATCACCATTACGCGCTCGGCCTGCGGATGGCCGTAAAACTCAAACGGCTGATAATGGCGGCCGGTATTTTCGCCAAACGCGGTCATTGCAGCCTCAACGTGCTGCGTGCAATCGTCGTACCAGCGGTTGGTGGCTTCGCGTGACTGAAAATAGGTATCAGGGTTGGCGGATGTGCCGCGAATCGTTGGTCGATCTGGCGTTAATGCACGAGCGCGATGGGCGTTAATTGCCTCGGCGGGCATCAGCGCCTGCAAGGTTTCATCGCTGATCGGCACGATCTTGTTGATCTCGTGCGAGGTGCGGAAGCCATCGAAGAAGTGGATAAACGGGATGCGGCTATTCAGTGAGGCGATTTGGGCAATCAGGGCAAAATCCTGCGCTTCCTGCACGCTGGAGGCGCAGAGCTGCGCGCAGCCGGTTTGTCGTACTGCCATGACATCGGAGTGATCGCCAAATATCGACAGCGCGTGCGTCGCCACGGTCCGCGCCGCGACGTGCAGCACAAACGGCGTCAGCTGGCCCGCCAGTTTGTAGAGCGTCGGGATCATCAACAGCAATCCCTGCGAAGAGGTGAAGGTGGTTGAGAGTGCGCCGGTTTGCAGCGCGCCGTGCACCGTGGCAATCGCGCCGCCTTCAGATTGCATCTCGACCACGCGCGGCACATCGCCCCAGATATTACGGCGGCCTTCGCCGGACCAGCTATCCGCCAGCTCGGCCATGGTTGAGCTGGGCGTGATGGGATAAATGGCAATCACTTCGCTGGTGCGGAAGGCGACTGAAGCCACTGCACCGTTACCGTCGACGGTAATCATAAATCGTCCTTTGCTAAGCTGAGAAACCCGCAAACTTTACGGGGGTTATCAGTTCAGTTTAGCAAAGGGCTATGACGCGACTTTTTCATCTGTGTGCTGGCGAGGTGGCAGCGCACCGCAATCTAACATTGATGATTTTTACATCATCTCCAGCGATTGAACCCCTTTGATTTCCATCACTTTGTCATAGATATTATGCATTGGTGTACGTCGTGACAACGTCACCTCAACGCTCAGTTCGCACAGACCAACCTCTTCATCACGGTTAACTACGGCGATGTGACCGTAACGCACATTTTCGCGTTGCAGCACCAGCAGCACCAGCGGCACGCTTTTGGGTTTGAGGTGCACCAGCAGCGTATGGTGACGGCCAATCAGCCAGTGACTGATGCGACGGAACGTCTCCAGCACCACCAGCGCCAGCACGGTGCCGTAGATACCGATTTCATACATGCCGCTACCGATCACCAGACCAATCGCCGCCGTCACCCATAAACCGGCGGCGGTGGTGAGACCTTTCACCACTTGCTTTTGAATGATGATGGTACCGGCGCCGAGGAAGCCCATGCCGCTCACCACCTGCGCCGCAATACGGCTGGGATCGAGCGCTACATGGTCGCTGACTAACATATCGGCAAAGCCATATTTCGATACCAGCATAAACATCGCGCTACCGATACCGACCAGGATATGGGTGCGCAAACCGGCCTCTTTGGCGCGCAGCTGCCGCTCTAGCCCAATCAGTCCGCCGAGAATTCCAGCCAGCGCGATGCGGATAAGCATATCCGTCAACATCGTTCTCTCCTTAGTTATTGAAAAACAAACCCTCCGCCGGGCGAAAAGGGCGGAAACATCTCAAACAGGATAATTCTGCTTGCAAACAATGAAATTAAATTTTGTAAAAAGCTGTGTCGCCTATCGATCCCTCAGCGCACCTGACATATGCTGGTGCGACTTTTTCGCTCAATCCCCGGAGCCCCATCGATGAAAGCCGCTCTCTTCCTGCTGGCTGGCGCCACCTTGTTACTTTCTGCCTGCAGCAGCAACAGTGACAACGAACCGCCGCAACAAGCTACTGCCGCCCACGTACAACCGCGCGTTGTGATGTCATCAATGGCTGAAGTGAATTGCAGTAATGCCGGGGGATCGCTGGCGTTTTCGCGTCAGTTAGACGGTTCACGCATCGGTATGTGCCAGTTGGCGAATGGTCGTCGTTGTGACGAACAGGCGCTAATGGGTGGAAGCTGCGCCCGCTAAGGCAGGCGCAGAAGGGTTAGGCGGTGACCTGATTCGGGCTGATTTCGCCGCGCTCCAGCTGCTGCAAGTTGCTGAGCGTGGTTTCTGAAATAGCCGTCAAGGCTTCGGCGGTCAGGAAAGCCTGATGGCCGGTGAACAGCACGTTGTGACAAGCCGACAGACGACGGAACACATCATCCTGAATTACGTCATTCGATTTGTCTTCAAAGAACAGATCGCGCTCGTTTTCATACACATCCATCCCCAGCGAACCAATCTTCTGCTGTTTAAGCGCATCAATTGCCGCTTGTGAATCAATCAAACCGCCACGGCTGGTGTTGATGATCATCACGCCATCTTTCATTTGGCTGAACGCCTGCGCGTTAAGCAGATGGTGGTTTTCCGGCGTGAGCGGACAGTGCAACGTAATCACATCGGCTTCGGCGAACAGTGTTTTAAGATCGACATATTCAGCGCCCAGCTCCAGCGCCGCCTGGCTTGGATAGGGATCGAACGCTAACAGGCGCATGCCAAATCCCTTGAGGATACGCATCGCCGCGATACCAATCTTGCCGGTTCCGACCACGCCCGCGGTTTTGTTATGCATGTTGAAGCCGGTTAAGCCATCCAGCGAGAAGTTAGCGTCGCGCGTGCGTTGATAGGCGCGGTGAATGCGACGATTCAGCGTCATCATCAGGCCAACCGCATGTTCCGCTACCGCTTCTGGCGAATATGCCGGAACGCGCACCACGTTTAAGCCCAGCGCTTTCGCCGCCGCCAGATCGACGTTATTGAAACCGGCACAGCGCAGCGCAATGTGCTTCACACCCAGCGCCGCCAACTCTTCCAGCACGGCTTTGCTGGCATCATCGTTGACGAAAATACACACCGCATCACAGCCCGCAGCGTTTTTCGCCGTCGCCGGTGTCAGCAGGAAGTCAAAAAACTGCAGCTCAAATCCGTAGCTGTCGTTGACGTGTTCGAGGTATTTCTGGTCGTAATGCTTGGTGCTGTAAACCGCAACTTTCATTGTTTCGCTCCTGAAAAATGCAACGTCGGTATCACAACAGGATAACGTTTTCCGCGTCATTTTGCTGTTCTTCAGCCAGACTATGTCGCTAACACCTTCATTTGCCGGACGTAACATGCCATCATTTGGCTCCTCGTCAGGATTGTGTAAAGAACAGGAACGTTAACTGCCATGACGCGTGGCCTTCGCCGAACACTTGCTGCGCTGCTGGCGCTGATACTGCTGCTATTGGGATTGCTGCTGACGCTCACGCAATGGTTGCCGCGTCTGGCCGGTATCTGGCTGCCCGAAAACACCCGCGTGGAACTCAACGGCACGCCGCGCTGGCAGCAAGGCGCGCTGCATTTCCCGGCGGTGCGCTATCTGGCGGGCGATTGTGTACTGGCAAACGTCAGCGATGCGGCGCTCGGCTGGCAGCAAAAGCGCTGGCAACTTAGCGCGGGAGAAGTCCAACTCAACAGCGACTGCCTGCAATCGCTGCCGCATAGCGAAGCGAGCGGTGCGCCGCGCAGCCTGGCCGACTGGCAGAAGATGTTGCCTGGCGCCGATGTCCACCTGCAAAAAATCACCATTCTGCCGTGGCAACAATATGCCGGCCGTTTCGATCTCACCTTAAATAACGATGTGCAGCGGCTGCATTATCAGGGCGACAACCTGAGTGTGGATGCGCGGTTGCAAGGCCAACTGCTGCAGATTGCCCAGCTGCAGCTCAGTCATCCTTTACTGCCCAAACCGCTCAACCTGCATGGCGATGTCACCTTGCCAACCTTTGCCGATGGTTTGCCGGTAGCGGGCGAACTCAGCGCCGATCTCAATGTGGTGCAGTGGCCGCAGCCGCTGGCGCTGACGCTCAACTGGCAGCAACAGCAAGGCACCTTGACGGTGAAGCAGCAGGATGACGATCAGCCGCTGCTGCAGCTGCCGTGGCAGGTCGATGAGCGGCAGATTCGTATTACGCAAGGTCAATGGCGCTGGCCGCAGGCCGATCAGCCGCTATCGGGTGGCGTGGCAGTAACGCTGGAAAACTGGCAGCAAGGACTGGAAAACACGCTAGTCAGCGGGCGATTTAATTTGCTGACGCAAGGGCGCGGCGGTAAAGGCAATCTGGTATTAAGCGTTGGCCCTGGCAAACTGAGCATGGTCGATAGCGCCTTGCCGTTCCAGTTGACCGGCGAGAGCAAATTCGCCGATCTGCAGCTGTTTGGCAGCATGCCGGGCTTACTGCACGGCGTGCTGACCGATCCGCAATTGACCCTGAAACAAGGCGCGCTGCTGCGTTTGCGCGGTCGCTTGCTCTCAACGCTGGAAGTGGATGAAGCGCGCTGGCCGCTGGCGGGCGTAACGGTGGCGTCGAGCGGTATTAATGGTCGCCTCCAGGCAATACTTAAGGCACACGATCCCAGCTTTGGTCGTTTCAAATTGCATCTCGATGGCCGCGCCAGCGATTTCTGGCCCGACAGCGGCGTGTGGAAGTGGCGTTATTGGGGGGACGGCCTGATCGAGCCGCTCACCGCCAAATGGGACGTGAAGGGCACCGGCAGCTGGCAGGACACCTTGATCAGCCTCGACACGCTGAATACCGGTTTCGATCAGCTGGCGTACGGCATGGTGCAAGTGGCTAAACCGCGCCTGACGCTCAATGCGCCGGTGCGCTGGCAACGCGATGCTGCGCATCCGGCGTTTAACGGTGGCTTCACACTAAAATCCGGTCAAACCCAGTTCAGCTACGGCGGCTGGCTGCCGCCATCAGAACTCAATTTTGAAGCCAAAGGCAGCGATCCCAGCCAGTTTATCTGGCGCGGTCAGCTGACGGCGGAGGATATTGGCCCGGTACGCGTGCATGGCCGCTGGGATGGCGAACGTCTGCGCGGCGAAGCCTGGTGGCCGGCGCAATCTTTGACGGTGTTCCAGCCGCTGCTCAGCAGCGATTTAAAAATGCGTATCCAGTCGGGTGAACTGCGCGCGCAGGTGGCATTCTCGGCGGCTAGCGAGCAGGGCTTTGAAGCGGGCGGTCACTGGGCGGTGAAAAACGGCAGCCTGTGGATGCCGGACAGTGAAATCAACGGCATCGATTTCTCGCTGCCGTTCCGGCTGAAGGATCATCAATGGCAGCTTGGACGGCGCGGCCCGGTTTCACTGCGTATCGCCGAAGTAAAAAATCAGTTCTCACTGCAAAACATCACCGCTGATTTGCAAGGTCACTATCCATGGCAGGAGCGCCAGCCGCTAACGCTCAGCAACGTCAATCTCGATCTGTTAGGCGGACACGTCAGCATGCCCGAACTGCGCATGCCACAGCATCAAGCGGCGCGCGTCTCGCTGAAGGAGATCAATCTCAGCAAGCTGGTCAGCGCGATCAAACCCAAGCAGTTTGCCATGTCTGGCAAGGTCAATGGCGAATTGCCGCTGTGGGTAAATAATCCGCAATGGCTGGTTGAAAAGGGCTGGATCGCCAACAGCGGTCCGCTCACCTTCCGGCTGGATAAAGATATGGCGGACGCGATTGTCAGCAATAACTTTGCGGCCGGAGCGGCGCTGGATTGGCTGCGCTACATGGAAATCTCGCGTTCATGGGCCACTATCGATCTGGATAACTTCGGCAATCTGATCATGCAATCGGAAGTGAAAGGCGTTAGCCAGTTCAGTAACCGCCGACAGACCGTTAATCTGAACTACCGGCATCAGGAAAATTTGTTCCAGCTGTGGCGCAGCCTGCGCTTTGGCGATAATTTGCAATCCTGGGTGGAGCAAAATGCCACCTTACCCTCGAAGAAGGATCCCCAACCATGAGCCTCAGGGCATTACTGGTGCTGGCAGCCTGGCTGCCGCTGATTGGCTGCGTGCCGCGCATTGAAGTTGCGGCGCCGAAAGAGCCCATCACCATCAATATGAACGTCAAAATTGAGCATGAGATTCACATCAAGGTGGATAAAGATGTGGAAGCGCTGCTGAAGAATCAGAGCGGGCTGTTTTGAGGAGAAGCATGATGAAACGCAAGGGGATCGCGCTGCTTGCAGCGCTGCTGCTGATGCCGTCTGCCTGGGCGCTCACGCTGGATGAGGCGCGTCAACAGGGGCGCGTGGGCGAAACGCTCAGCGGCTATGTGGCGGCGCGTCAGCAGGACGAAGAAACGCTGGCGCTGGTCAAGCGCATCAACGATGGCCGCCTGCAGCAATATCAGCGCGTGGGGCAGCAAAATAACCTGACCGCCAGCGAAGTGGCGCGCATCGCCGGCGAAAAGCTGGTGAACCGCGCAGGTAGCGGCGAGTATGTGCGCGGCATCAATGGGCAGTGGCTGCGTAAGTAAGGTTTATCCGCAGATAATCTTTTTGGGAGCTTAAAATGCCAATGCCGCAAACGACAACGGATGCACAGAAGCGCGCCTTAATCGCCGGTTCAGTAGGCAATTTCATTGAATGGTACGAGTTTGCGGTTTATGGCTTTCTCGCGACGGTGATCGCGCAGAACTTCTTTCGCCTGCAGGGCGAAGCCGAGCTGACCGGCATTATTTTGACCTACGCTTCCTTCGCCATTGCCTTTTTCTTCCGTCCGTTGGGCGCAATATTTTTTGGCCGCATGGGCGATCGTATTGGGCGCAAGCCGACGCTGATTTTTGTCTTGATCATGATGACGCTGGTAACGACCGCGATCGGCATTATTCCCACCTATGCCAGCATTGGCGTGGCGGCGCCGCTGATCATTACCGGTCTGCGTATTCTGCAGGGCTTGTTTGCTGGGGGGGAATACGGCGGTGCGGTGTCACTGATGACAGAGTTTGCCCCCAAAGGGCAGCGAGGACGTTACGGTGCCTGGCAATCATTCACCGTGGCGTTGGGCCTGCTGGCGGGCGCTGGCATTGTCGCGTTGCTGTCGGCGGTGTTGAGTGTGGATCAGATGCACAGTTGGGGCTGGCGCATTCCCTTCTTCCTCGCCTTGCCGATGGGGATGGTGGCGCTGTGGCTGCGCTATAGCATGGAAGAAACGCCCAGCTTCGTGCGTCAGCAGCAAACGCAAAAAGCGCATCAGCCAATGGCGGTCAGCGCCAGTTTTGGCGCGACGCTCAGGATTATCTTGCTGGCAATCAGCCGCGTGATGGTGTGGTCAGCGGCGGGCTATACCTATCTGGTGATCATGCCAACCTATCTGCAATCTTCGCTGCACACCGGCTTTAACCAGGCGCTATTGATTGCGGTGATCTCCAATCTTGGCTTTGCCGCCACCATCATTCCAGCGGGCATGCTTAGCGATAAAATCGGACGCCGCAGCGTGATGGTTATCGCGGCATGTTTGTTGCTGGTGCTGGCATTGCCGTTACTCAAAGTGTTGCAGGCCGATTCCTCAACGCTGTTGATCAAGGCGCTGGTAGTGTTTGTGGCGGGGGGGATTGTGGGATTGCTGGCAGGACCGGGCCCGGCAATGTTAGCTGAAATGTTCCCCACGCGCGTCCGCTATACCGGGCTGGGACTGGCCTATTCACTCTCTAACGCAGTTTTCTCGGGGTGTGCCGGACTGATTATCACCTCCCTGATTAAGCAAACGGGGAATCTGGATATCCCCGCCTGGTACATCATGGTCACAGCTGCAATCAGTATTCCGGCGCTGATGACGCTAAACAAAAAAGACCATCTGCGTTCGCTGGATGAAGCAGATGGTTGAAGACGCTAGCGTGTTGCCAGTTGCTTAACTGCTTCATGCACCGGCACTTCACCGCCGGTTAACTCAATGATCACCCGGCTGACCGCCGGTTGATCGATGATTTCAGCCAGCGTCGCCGCCACGTCATCGCGAGGAATATCGCCATACGGGATGGCCAAACCAGCACGCACCCGGCCTTGGCTTTGCTCATCCGTTAGCGTGCCGGGGCGTAAAATCACCCAATCCAGATCGCTTTGCGCCAGCTCGACATCCGCTGCTTTCTTCACGCGCATGTAATTTTCGAAGCTGGCGGAGAGGTTTTTGTTTCTGCCGGCTTCAGGGAAAGCCGACACCAGCAGAAAGCGTGAGATGCCGGCCTGCTGCGCGGCAGCAACCGCGGTGGTTAATCCTTTGCCATCAATGGCGTTCGTCATCTCTTCACCGCCTTTGCCGCCGGCACCGGCGGTAAAGACCACCACATCGCTGCCCTTCATTAGCGCGGCCAGCGATGTTGCGTCCAGCGCGGTTAAGTCGCCGTTAACCGGCTCCGCACCCCGTTCACGCAAAGGCTGCTCCTGTTCCGCTTTGCGAAACAGCGGGCGCGCAACGTGCCCGTTTGCGGCCAGCAGTGATGCCAGACGACGGCCAATGTTGCCTGCGCCGCCAATGATAAATACCTTGGACATGAGTACCTCTTCAATTGCGTGGATAACAGCGAGTCAGTATAGCCAACGTCAATCTGTGGAGAAAAAGCAGCGCAGCTTTTGCCTTTCGCGTCCGTGCTGATCCATATTCTCCACCGCCAGCCATTGGCTTAAAGCCTGCTGAATCGGCGGCCATTCACCATCAATGATTGATAACCAATCGGTATCGCGATTGCGCTGTTTGCGCGTCATGGCCTGACGAAAACGACCTTCAAAGGTAAAGCCGATACGTTCAGCTGCGCGTCGGGACGCCAGATTTAGGGAATCACAACGCCAAGCCACGCGGCGATAACCGAGCGCGAAGGCCTGCTGCAACAGCAAATATAACGCTTCACTGCCCAATACGTTGCGCTGCATCAGCGGCGACCAGGTCACATGGCCAATCTCAATCGCGCCGTTCTGCACGTCGATATTGGCGAAACAGACCGCGCCAACCGCTTGCTGATTAGCCTGATCGATCACCGCATAACTGACCAATCCACGGTCACCTATTTTGTTAGCAATCCAATCGTTCATCTCGGCTAACGATTGCGGCTGCGATGCGCCAAGCCAGGTCCAGTCGCGATCGTCGGGTGCCAGCAAAAAGGAGGTAAGCAGGGCAGGCGCGTGATTGAGTTGAAGCGGTGTGAGATGGCAAAAGCGGCCAGTGAGAATAGCAGCGGGCGGGAAGATTGCGGGTTGCCAGTCGGGTAGCGCAAAACCGATAGGCTGACCATATTGATTGTGTTGTGTCACTTCATCTCCTTTCGCTGTGCTGAAAAATAACAGCAAAAAAAATGCCCGCCAGTTAAGCCTGACGGGCATTGATCATGCGAAAAAAATGATTACGCAGCAACAATTTGTTTGATGGCGTCTTTTGCATCGTTAGCCGCTTTGGTCGCCACTTCTGGACCATAAGCGATGCCTTCCGCGAACACGAAGTCTACGTCAGTGATACCGATGAAGCCGAGGAACAGCTTCACGTACGGGGTCAGCAGATCGCTGGCCGTATCTTTATGGATGCCGCCACGGCTGGAGAGGATCACCGCACGTTTGCCGGTCACCAGGCCTTCCGGACCTGCTTCGGTGTAACGGAAGGTCACGCCAGCGCGGGCAATCAGATCGAAGTAATTTTTCAACTGAGTTGGAATGTTGAAGTTGTACATGGGGGCGGCAATAACCACGGTGTCATGGGCTTGCAGTTCAGCAATCAGCTCATCGGAGAGAGACAGCGCTTCCTGCTGACGTGGTGACAGTGGGGCATCGGATGGGCGCAGCGCGCCAACCAGCTCACCATCCAGCACCGGAATCGGCTGCGCGGCTAAATCACGTACGGTAACCGAGTCACCTTTAGCGCGTGCTTCGTCAGCGTAGAAGTCAGCCAGTTGATTTGACTGAGAGTAACCAGCGAGGATGCTTGATTTCAGAACTAAAACTTTGCTCATGGTATTTTCCTGTGCGTTACGCGGTTGGCTTACCGCTCAATGCTTTACACTGTACGGAGTTAGCCCGCGGGGTAAAAGCGCAATATTTCGAGATCAATGTTCGAAATAATTGAATAACCTCGCACGTCCCGTTCAGGCAGGTGTTCCAAATTGTGCTATGATGCCGACCATTAATTGCTTGAATCCGCCGGGAAATCATCTGCCCGCTGCAACAACAGGTAACGCATCGCTATGTCATCATCCGACTCTTCACCTTTAGCCTCCCTCTGGCCGCGGCTCGATAATCTGACGCTGCGCGACAGTCAACGTCTGCGACGTCGACTGCTGGGCGCTGCAAAGGTGAAAAATCCTGCGGCGCAGCAGGGCATTGTGGCTGAACTGGAGCCGGAATTTGTCGCGGCGGAGCAGCGCCTGGCGCAGCGCACGGCGGCGACACCGCGCATCACTTTCCCTGACAACCTGCCGGTGAGTCAGAAGCAGCAGGACATTGCTGATGCGATCGGTCAGCATCAGGTGGTGATCGTCGCGGGTGAAACCGGATCGGGTAAAACCACGCAGTTGCCGAAAATCTGCCTGGCGCTGGGGCGCGGGGTTAAAGGGCTGATTGGTCACACTCAGCCGCGTCGTCTGGCGGCGCGCACCGTGGCCAACCGCATTGCCGATGAGCTGGAAACCTCGCTCGGCGGCACCATCGGTTACAAGGTGCGCTTTAACGATCAGGTGAGCGAAACCACCCAGGTTAAGCTGATGACCGACGGTATCCTGCTGGCAGAAATCCAGCAGGATCGCCTGTTGCTGCAGTACGACACCATCATTATCGATGAAGCGCACGAACGCAGTCTCAACATCGATTTCCTGCTCGGCTATCTGCGCGAACTTTTGCCGCGTCGTCCCGACTTAAAAGTCATTATCACGTCAGCGACCATCGATCCGCAGCGCTTCTCACGCCATTTCCACAATGCGCCGGTGATTGAAGTGTCCGGCCGGACGTATCCGGTCGAAGTACGTTATCGCCCAATGGTGGAAGAGGCTGACGACACCGATCGCGATCAGCTGCAGGCTATTTTTGATGCGGTCGATGAGCTGGGACAAGAGAGCCGCGGCGATATCCTGATCTTTATGAGCGGCGAGCGCGAAATCCGCGATACTGCCGATGCGCTGATGAAGCGCGATATTGCGCACACCGAGATTCTGCCGCTGTATGCGCGCCTGTCGAACGCCGAGCAAAACCGTGTGTTCCAGTCGCACAGTGGACGCCGCATCGTGCTGGCGACCAACGTGGCGGAAACCTCGCTGACCGTGCCTGGCATCAAATACGTTATCGATCCTGGTACCGCGCGTATCAGCCGCTACAGTTTCCGCACTAAAGTGCAGCGCTTGCCGATTGAGCCGATTTCGCAGGCTTCCGCTAATCAGCGAAAAGGTCGCTGCGGCCGCGTTTCGGAAGGTATCTGTATTCGCCTCTATTCCGAGGATGATTTCCTTAGCCGCCCGGAATTTACCGATCCCGAAATTCTGCGTACTAACCTCGCCTCGGTGATTCTTCAGATGACCGCGCTGGGACTGGGCGATATTGCTGCCTTCCCATTTGTCGAAGCACCGGACAAGCGCAATATTCAGGATGGCGTGCGCCTGCTGGAAGAGCTGGGTGCCATCACGCTGAGTGAAGACGAAACCTACAAGCTGACGCCTTCGGGCCGCCAGCTCGCGCAGCTGCCCGTCGATCCGCGTATGGCGCGCATGGTGCTGGAAGCGCAAAAATTTGGCTGCGTACGCGAAGCGATGATCATCACCGCGGCGCTATCGATTCAGGACCCGCGCGAGCGTCCTTCGGATAAAAAGCAGGCATCTGACGAAAAACATCGTCGTTTTGAGGATAAAGAGTCTGATTTCCTCGCCTTCGTCAATCTGTGGAATTACCTGCAGGAACAGCAAAAAGCGCTCTCCAGCAATCACTTCCGCCGCCTGTGTAAAACCGAGTTCCTTAACTATCTGCGCGTGCGTGAATGGCAGGATATCTACACGCAACTGCGTCAGGTGGTGCGGGAACAGGGGATGCCAGTCAACAGCGAACCTGCGCCGTATCGTGAAGTGCACTGCGCTTTGCTTACCGGCTTGCTGTCGCATATTGGTCAGAAAGATAACGACAAGCAGGAGTTTACCGGCGCTCGCAACGCGCGCTTCGCCATCTTCCCCGGTTCCGGGCTGTTTAAGAAGCCGCCGAAGTGGACGATGGTGGCGGAACTGGTGGAAACCAGCCGTTTATGGGGCCGCGTTGCCGCCCGTATCGATCCGGAATGGATCGAGCCGCTGGCGCAGCATCTGATTAAACGCAGTTACAGCGAACCGCACTGGGAAAAAGCACAGGGCGCGGTGATGGCGACGGAAAAAGTGACGCTTTACGGCCTGGCAATTGTGCAGGCGCGTAAGGTTAACTACAGCCGCATTGATCCGCAACTGAGCCGCGAGCTGTTTATCCGTCATGCGCTGGTGGAGGGCGATTGGCAGACGCGTCACGCGTTCTTCCGCAATAACCTGAAACTGCGCAACGAAATTGAAGATCTGGAGCACAAATCGCGTCGTCGCGACATTCTGGTCGATGATGAAACGCTGTTCGCTTTCTACGATCGCCGCATCGGCAGCGACGTGGTGTCTGCACGCCATTTCGATAGCTGGTGGAAGCAGGCCAGCAAAGAGAATCCGGATCTGCTGAGCTTTGATAAGCAAATGCTGATCAAAGACGGCGCGGACAAAGTCAGCCAGCTCGATTACCCCAACTTCTGGCATCAAGGCAACCTGAAGCTCAAACTGAGCTATCAGTTTGAACCGGGCGCGGATGCCGATGGCGTGACGGTGCACATTCCGCTGCCGCTGCTGAACCAAATCGAAGAGACCGGTTTTGAGTGGCAAATTCCGGGCGTGCGCCGCGAACTGGTTATCGCGCTGATCAAATCACTGCCCAAGCCGGTGCGCCGTAATCTGGTACCCGCGCCCAACTACGCCGAAGCGTTTCTCGGTCGCGTAACGGCGATGGAACTGCCGTTGCTGGATGCGCTGGAACGCGAATTCCGCCGCATGACCGGCGTCACCATTGACCGGGAAGCCTGGCAGTGGGATCAGGTGCCCGATCACCTGAAAATGACTTTCCGGGTGGTTGACGAGCACAACCGTAAGCTGCAGGAAGGCAAAAATCTGCATCAGCTGCGGCTGCTGCTGAAAGGCAAAGTGCAGGAAACGCTGTCGAAAGTGGCGGACGATGGCCTGGAGCAGAGCGGTTTGCACATCTGGAGCTTTGGCGATTTGCCGCAAAGCTACGAGCAGAAGCGCGGCAGCTATCAGGTCAAAGCCTGGCCGGCGCTGGTGGATGAAAAGGACAGCGTGGCGATTCGCCTGTTCGATAGCGAAGTGGAACAGCAGAAAATGATGTGGCGCGGTCAGCGTCGCCTGCTGCTGCTCAACATTCCGTCGCCAACCAAGTATCTGCACGAGAAGCTACCGAACAAAGCCAAACTCGGTTTGTACTTCAATCCCTACGGCAAAGTGCTGGAACTGATCGATGACTGCATCGCCTGCGGCGTGGATAAGCTGATGGCGGAGGCGGGCGGCCCGGCGTGGCAACAGGAAAACTTCGAACAGCTGCGCGACAAAGTGCGTGCTGATTTGAATGAAACCGTGGTCACCATCGCTAAACAGGTCGAACAGATCCTGACCTGCGTGTTCAATATCAACAAGTTCCTTAAAGGACGCGTGGACATGTCGCTGGCGCTGGCGTTAGGCGATATCAAAGCGCAAATGAATGGCCTGGTGTATCGCGGTTTCGTCACCGGCAATGGCTGGTCGCGTCTTGGTGATACGCTGCGCTATCTGCAAGGTATTGAGCGTCGTCTCGAGAAGCTGCCGGTCGATCCTCACAGCGATCGTGCGCGTATGCTAAAAGTGCAGGCGGTGGAGCAAGCCTGGCAGACGTGGCGGAATAAATTGCCGCCCCAGCGTCAGGATGATGCCGACGTGCAGGCGATTCGCTGGATGCTGGAAGAGCTGCGAATTAGCTATTTCGCCCAGCAGTTGGGCACGCCTTATCCAATTTCGGATAAGCGTATTCTGCAGGCGATGGAGCAGTTGAGTTAATTGTTAGATGGCGCGATAAATCGCGCCGCTACGAAACAGCGCGTTTTTAACATCGCACAATTCTCGAAGAAAACGGCAAGGCGGGGCAGCGGCCCCAGGGATGGGCCACGACGACGTTACGTAGCGGCTCCGCCTTTTTGCCTGAGAGCGCGGAATTACTGGGCTAACTCTTCCAGCTTATCTTTAAAGGACGGCACCGCAATCGCGCGGTTATCGGCACGGTAACGATCGGCCGGCGCGGGTGCTGAACTCTGTACCGCAATCAACTGCCACTCATCACCGTTCTTCAACAGCAGCGGCGAACCGCTGTCGCCCGGCAAGGTATCGCACTGATGCGACAACACTGCACGCTGCGCCCAACCGGTCACTAAACAATCGCTGTGCGAATAGAGCGTATCCAGATGATCGGCCGGATATCCGGCTTGCGTCACTTTACGTTGCGTGGTTTTCAACGCGGCGGTTAAATCGCCACGCGAACCCTCAAACAATGGAATCGGCACAATACCGGAGGGAGGGTTATGCAAAATAACCAGTCCGTAATCGTAGGGTGCGGCTCCCGGCGGCACGATCCAGCCTTCGCCGTCTGCCTGCAACCGGCGCGCTAAAGAGGGTTCAACGCGCGCATCAATATCATGAATCTCGTAGCGCCAGCCTTTCGCGCTGGCCATAAAACGCAGCGCCACCGGCTTATCAAATTTGCCGGGCGGAGCCAATAAACAGTGTCCGGCGGTCAACGCCAGATGGGCAGAAATCAGGGTGGCAGTGCAGAGGTTACCGCTTTCGGTCTCTAACTGACCGATGGCATCCCAGGGCGCGGCGCTCACGTCGCTAATCGCCTGGCGATGATCTTTGCCAAAGAACAACGTTTTGATGTCTTCCGGGCTTGGCCCATCTTCATCATCGGCATGTGCTGTGTGGGTAAAACTGAAAAGACCAACGAGTAACAGGATAGCCAGGCGCATAGTTCTCTCAATGGCGAGAATAAGTAGAAGTTGTTGTCATCACGCTTGAGCGATAACTATAGTCGGTGAGCGGTGAAAAAGGGAGAAATATTGGAGTAATCAGCACGCTACAACAACTAGATAAAAAAGCTGGCTGCAACTATGCCACAGAGGATCATCACAATCAGAATAATTTCGAAGCGATAGCGACGCACCATTTTTCGCTACTCCAGTAAATAAACACCCGGCATAACCGGGTGTTTTCAATCATCAATACGGTGTTGGCGCTAAAGGCGATCTTATTTAGCTGCTTTTTTCACTTTGTGATGCTTTTTAGCAGCCTGAGCTTTCTGCGCAGCTGGCTTGGTTACTTTGTGGTGCTTTTTAGCAGCCTGAGCTTTCTGTGCAGCTGGTTTGGTTGCTTTGTGGTGCTTTTTAGCAGCCTGAGCTTTCTGTGCAGCTGGCTTGGTTGCTTTTTTGTGGTGCTTTTTCGCAGCCTGGGCTTTCTGTGCCGCTGGCTTGGTTGCTTTTTTATGATGCTTTTTAGCGGCCTGAGCTTTCTGTGCAGCTGGCGCTTTCTTCTCTACTTTTTTGTGCTTCTTAGCCGCCTGCGCTTTCTGAGCAGCAGGTTTCTTATGGTGTACTGCTTTGTGTTTCGCTGGCGCTGCAGTGGTTGCTGGCGTTGCTGGAGCAGCTGTGGTCTCAGCAGCGAAAGCAACAGAAGACATACCCATAGCAGCGGCGATCACCAGTGCAAATAATTTTTTCATTGCAAAATCCTCGAACTATTTTTTCATGTGTAGCCCACTGCGGGGCCGGTGAAAACACTATATGAAAAACAATTCAGGCTTTCCGTGAGGCATTGGTATCGGCGTGTAACGGATTGTACAAAGCGGCGTAAAGGAAGAGAAAAGAGCGGCCGCATCGGCCGCCGCGCAGTTTACTCAGAGAGATAACGTTGTTCAAGGTGCTGACGGAAATAGCGCGGATTCAGCGCTTCGCCGGTGGCATTAATCAGCAGCTGCTGCGTTGGGAAACGGCTGCCGTGCTGCCAGATGTTTTGCTGTAACCAGTCGAACACCGGCTGCAACTCACCTTGCTGGATCAGCGTCTCAACCTGCGGAATCGCACGCTTCACTGCCTGGAACAGCTGGGCTGCATACATCGCGCCCAAGGTGTAGGTTGGGAAATAGCCAAACGCGCCGTCAGTCCAGTGAATATCCTGCATGCAGCCATCGCGATAATTACCACGCGTATCAATACCCAACGATTGCTGCATCTTCTCGTCCCACAGCGCCGGGATATCATCAACCTCAATCTCGCCCTCAATCAGCGCGCGCTCGATCTCGTAACGTAAAATCACGTGCGCCGGATAACTCAGTTCATCAGCGTCGACACGAATAAAGCCCGGCTTCACGCGCTGCGCCTGACGGATAAAGTTGTTTAGCGCCAGCGCAGGCTGATCGCCCATCAGCGCCACCACCTGCGGATGGATATGTTGCAGGAAGGCTTCACTGCGCCCCAACTGCATCTCCATAAATAGGCTTTGCGACTCATGAATTGCGGTAGAACGCGCTTGCGCCACCGGCTGACCGCGCCACTGTTTTGGCAAATTCTGCTCGTAGCGCGCATGGCCGGTTTCATGGATCACGCCCATCATGGCGCTGAGGAAGTCGTTCTCGTTGTAACGCGTGGTAATACGCACATCTTCCGGCACGCCGCCACAGAACGGGTGCGCACTCACATCTAAACGACCGTGATTGAAATCGAAGCCCAGCGTTTTCATCACGCTCAGGCCGAGCTGTTTCTGCGATTCGATAGCGAACGGACCCACCGGCTGCGCGATCGGGGTTTGCTGCTGCTTCGCCACGGCTTTTTGTAGCAGGTCGGGCAGCCAGCTTTTGAGATCGCCAAAGGTTTGATCCAGCTGCGCGCTGGTCATGCCAGGCTCAAACACATCCAGCAGCGCGTCGTAGCGCGATCCGCCGAGTGCATCGGCACGCAGCTGCGCCTCTTGACGACTCAGCTTGACCACTTCTTTCAGATTGGCGGAGAAACCTTGCCAGTCGTTCGCCGGACGCTGCTGACGCCAGGCGTGTTCACAGCGCGAACCGGCCAGCGACTTGGCTTCAACCAGTGAGGCGGGCAGCAGCGTTGCTTGCTGCCAGGCGCGCTGCATCTCGCTCAGGTTAACCTGTTCGACATCATTCAATGATTCCTGCTGCGCGGCATCAAACAGCACGCCGAGGCGTTTATCGGTCAGCACTTCGTGCATGAACACGCTCAGTTCGGCCATCGCTTCACCGCGCGCCTGGCTGCCGCCCGGCGGCATGGTGGTTTGCATATCGACACCGGCAATGGCGCCTAAATGGCCAAAGCGGGAGAGACGCTGAAAAGTGCGGCTAAGTTCTTGATAAGCTGAAGTCACGTAAAAAGCTCCTTATGACGGTAAGCGTGGCGCAATGTCCCGCAAGGGTAGATCAACCGGCCAGCAAAAGCGAACGCTGGCGCCGCCAAGCGGGCTGCTCTCAATCGAGACATTTCCCTGCATGGCCAGCGCAATGGAGTGCACGATCGCCAGACCCAAACCACAACCGCCGGTGGCGCGATCGCGGCTTGGATCGAGGCGTACAAAAGGTTCGAACACGCGGGCGCGCTCTTCCTGCGGAATGCCCGGACCGTCGTCTTCCACCTGCAAACAGCCCAACGCGCCATCAAACCATAAGCTGACGCGCAGGCGCTGTTGCGCATAGCGCAGGGCGTTATTCACCAGATTATCCAGCACACGCTCCATAAGGCGCGTATCAGCGCTGCCGACGTTCTCCAGCTGCGGGATATCCAGCGCAATCTGCGTCTGCGGATTCATGGTTTGCACGTCTTCAATATGTACACGCAGCCAATGCGCCAGATCGAAGGATTGCAGATGAAGATCAACGCGCGGACGATCGAGGCGCGCATACGTCAGCAACTCCTCAATCAAACTCTCCAGCTGGCCCACATCGCGGTTCAGCGCGGCGGATTCCGAAGCGGTGAGGTTATCGCTCATCTCCAGCCGGTAGCGCAGTCGCACCAGCGGCGTACGCAACTCGTGTGCGATGCCGTCAATCAGTTGTTTCTTACTGGCAACCAGCGTGTTGATGTTCTCCGCCATCTGATTAAACGCCACGCCAAGACTGTGCAGGCTAGAGGTGCTTTCAAAATGGGTGCGCACGTCGAGTTCGCCACGGCCAAAACGCTGCGCGGCTTTCTCTAGCCGCTGCATCTCTTGCCAGTGCGGACGCAGCCAGATAAACACCGGCAGCGCCAGCGACATACCAATAAACGCCAGCAGCGCGATATCCAGAATGCGCATCTGATGCAGATAGAAAAGGTAAGGAATCGGGCCGACGGAAAGCACGTAATGGCTGCGCGGAATATGCTGTAAGAAGGTGTACTGATCGTCAATCGCCACGATTTCCCCGGCGCGCAGGCGCTTCATGTCTGCATCACCCAGCTGATATTTGCTCATCGGTTCAATATTCAGATCAAACGACAGGTCAAGATCGAGGCTGCGAATGGTTTTGCTCCAGTCGCGCGGTGGGATCTCGCGCAGTTCGCTGCGCATCAAAAAAAGCGAGCTGGCCATCAAGTCGTTCATCGACTGGCGTCCGGCGCGTTCGGCGGTGAATTTGTATACCAGCCCAACCAGCAGCGTCATCACCAGAAAACAGACGAACAGCAGCAAATAGAACTGAATAAAGAGCTTTCTCATGCGGAACGGGTATCCCAGGCCTGCGGCGCGAACAGATAGCCTTTGTTACGGATGGTTTTGATGCGGAATGGCTCGGTGGCGCTGTCGTAGAGTTTTTTGCGTAAGCGAGAAATTGCCACGTCGATGCTGCGATCCATGCCATCGTAGGTCACGCCGCGCAGGGTTTTCAGCAGCGCATCGCGATTGAGGATCTGTCCGGCGTGATTCGCCAGTTCCCACAGCAGATCGAAATCGGCGGTGGATAGCACAATATTCTCCTCAAACAGCGTCACCTGGCGATTGAGCGAGTCGATGGTCAGGGAACCAAAACGCAGCACGCGTTGTGAGCTTTGTAGGGCGGGCGTCACTTCCGGCTGACCGGCATGCGCCTGACGCAGATGCAAACGCAGGCGCGCCAGCAACACCGCCGGCGGCGTGGTTTTGAGGATGTAATCGTTAGCGCCCATCTCCAGCGACAGAATGTGGTTCATGTCGCTGTCAAGCGAAGTGAGCAAGACAATCGGACCTTGCCAGCTAGCACGCAGATCGCGGCACAGTGTCATGCCATCTTTGCCGGGTAACATGATATCCAGCATCACTAAATCGGGATCGTGCAGGGCGATGGTGGCTTCGGCGCGGTCACCGCGCGTTTCAACAATAACTTCAATATCGTGGCGGCCAAGATAAGCGGCGATCAGTTCGCCTACTTCTGGCTCATCTTCCACATAGACGATTTTGTTCATAATTCACTGTGACGGATGAGAATCTCAGCAGCATAGCTTTTCCTGGTCCTGAGCTCTACGCTATCGCACGAAATATCCCTGCGTGACTGGTATGTATACCGTGAAATGTGCCATCATTAGCGGCGCGTTGTCGCGCAAGGTTCGGAACCGTAACGAAAAACAGGAGGAGTGCGAGAGTGTCTGATAAAGAGCTGGCTTCAGCCGGATACAGTGATCGCATCTGCTTCAATTACAGTGATTTTCTCTCCGCTTCCTGCAAAAAACGCTGGAGTTTTGTTGATGCCATTTATGGCGTGATGCCTATTTTTGGCATGGTGACGCGTAAATCGGCGCACAACCTTCAGGCCAGCGACGATCATCTGAAAGAATTAGCATTACAAATCATTTCAACGCAGGTGAGCGACGAGATTAACATCGCGCGTTTGATCACCCTGGCCGAACAACAACATATCAGCCGCTTTGATATTCAGCTGCCGTATCCGCTGTCAACCGAGCAGCTTGACGCTATTCATCAGGAATACCGTAAGCCGCTCAATCTGTCACAGCAGGATGACCTGCTGTGCGTTTCCATTCCGGTTCAGCCGCACTAATTCGTTAGCTGCCACAACGCGGGCAGTGACGCCGCAATCAACAACACAATCGCGATACGCTCCAGCTGTGACAACACCTTGTCGCCACGGCCGCCGCGTCGTGCAAACAGGAACAGCAGCAATCCAGGCGCATAGAGCACAACAGAGAGCAGCAGATGCAAAGGACCCGACGCATACAGCAGCCAAATGCCATACGCGCTGGCACCGACGCCGGTAAACATCGCCCAGGGTTTGTTCTGCCCGCGCACCACCTTAATCAGATACAGACCCACCAGCAGATAGGGCACCAAAATCATTTCTGAAGCGATGGTCAGCAGCGTGTTGTAATCCGCACCGGTTAAGGCGATCAAAATCAGGCAAACCTGTACGCTGCCGTTGGTCAGCCATAACGACGCCGAAGGGGAGTTGTGGCGGTTCTGACGCGCGATGCTGCGCGGGAAGGCACCTTGTTGTGCGGCGAGGAACGGCACTTCAGCGGCCATAATCGTCCAGCTCAGATAAGCGCCGCACACTGAAATAATCAATCCGACCGCAATCACCGCATCGCCCCAGTGACCGAGCAAATGCTTCATCAAACCCGCCATAGAAGGATTGCGCATCTGCGCCAGCTCGGCACGCGGAATCACGCCTAACGACAGCAGCGTAACCAGCAAGTAGACCAGTAGCGCGGCCAGCACCGCCATCAGCGTGGCGCGTCCGACATCCTGTTTATTACGCGCACGCGCAGAAACCACCACCGCGCCTTCCACTCCAATAAATACCCACAAGGTGATCAGCATGGTTTGCTTCACCTGCTGCCACAGCGGCTGACCGAGTTCCACGCCGCTGAAATCAAAGCGGAAGCGATCGTAGTTGAATGCCAGCAGCGCCAGCACCACAAACAGCAACAGCGGCACCAGTTTTCCCAAGGTCGCCAGCACATTAATGCTGGCCGCAGTTTGCACGCCGCGCAGCACCAGACAATGCACCAGCCACAGCAGCACCGACGCGCCGAGCATCGCCTGCCACGTATTGCCATCACCAAACACCACGCGATCCGGCGTGTCGGTAAAGAAACTCAGCGCCGAGAAGACAATCACCAGATAAGAGACGTTGGCGATTACCGCGCACAGCCAATATCCCCACGCCGAGCAGAAGCCCATCAGCTCGCCAAATCCGGCGCGCGCATAGGTAAAGATGCCGCCATCCAACTCTGGTTTCAGCCGCGTCAGCAACAGCATGGCGAGCGACAGGAAGATGATGCCAACGCCGGTGATGAGCCAGCCGATCAGCAGCGCCGCCGGGCCGGCAACCGCTGCCATATTTTGCGGCAGGCTGAACACGCCAGCGCCCAGCATAGAGCTGAGTACCAACGCGGTGAGCGCACTAAGACCTAATTTTTTATCCAAAACGCCCATCCTAAACAGCAGAGTATGCTGGGTGGTGACGATTCCGCTGGAGTGTCGCGTGGCAATGAGCCAACTTTGAAACGGAATCCCCCTAAAAACAGGCGGCAGATTTTACGGAGTGCAAACGGGGAAGGCAATGCAAGACTATGCAAATCTGCGCACAGATTATGCAGTTAGTATGAAGGAGATTTTGAAAAGGGCGGCGGACGCCGCCCTTAATCGCTATTACTTGAACAGATCGGCGGTGACGGTCAGGTTGCCGCCGCTCTGGTTCTGCCATTGACGCGTGATGTGGTAGTACTTAGCGCCTTTTTCCACTGCGCGTTTGCCAACCGCTTCCGAGATTTCGGTTGGGGTACCAAAGTGATCGGAGAAGGTGATGGTGTCAAACGGCTGCATCTGCGCAGCAGTAATCGCATTCACTTCCTGCACGCTACGGCCATCGGCAGTTTTCACCGTGTAACGTTGGCCGGTTGAGCTTTGCGTTTCGAAGAAACGACCAACGTTGCGGCTTGGGGTATCCGAAGAGGCCACGCCAGGAATGGCCACTTTAGTGGCGGCGGTGCCACCAGCGGCCAGTGCTGCTTTACCGGCTTCAGAATCTGCTGGGATTGAATCAGAGGTGTTCTGTACTTTACGCTCTGGCGCATCAGCCCTGTAAACATACGCGGTCACGAACTGGTTGCCGCCGTTGTTCGCATCAACCTGACGCACGATAAAGAACGATGCCGCACCTTTATTTTTGGCTGCCTTGGCAATCGCTTCATTAACATCTGGCTGGCTGGAGAAGAAGCCATTTACCGATACGGTGTCATACGGCTCAAGGCGATAGGCTTCTGCTTTCGGCAGCTCTTTCACGCCTAAGAAGGTGCGATATTTAGTGGAGTCATCCGCTTTCGGTGCGTTAGCTTTATACAAATCAGCCGTTACGCGCCAGTTACCGCCGTTGCCGTTGCTATCATTAATACCCTGAACATAGAAAGAGTCAGCGCCTTTGGCATCGGCTTGTTTGGAGATGGCATCAGTTGCATCGCCAATCGCATTGAAACGGCCGCTGATATTAATACGTTCGAATGGTTTCAACGCGGCCGCTTGCTCTGGCGTTAACTCTTTAGCAGCAAACGCATTCGCTGCCAGCAGTGATAACAAGGTTGACGCCAGAATGGTGTTCTTCAGCTTCATAAAAATGATCCTTCGCCTTACGCAAAATGAGTACGAAAACGTGCTGGACTCTTGATGTATAACAGATTAGCCGTTGATTATTGCATGTAATAATCGGCCTGTCTCAGCCAATTTAAGCGCATAACATTGACAATCTCTGCCGTTTATTCATCGACCTGTCATTGACTTCTGTTACGGCTCTTTTTTGCACAGATAACCACTTATTCTGGTAACACTTAGTACCATAATAGTTAACGCATTGTTAATTAAAGGTTTTTAAAAACACTTAATTCGACATGACACGATTTTGCGCAGCAGAATATTTTTTAATAAACACCAAATGCAGTGGCAAAACATGGCATTCAATCTTTGTGTCTGAATATTTGTGTGAATGTCATAAGTGGGCGTTATCGCTGTGGATCACTCTTCATATTTTCAGTAGGTTATAAAGACTTTGTTACATTGTGCATTTTGCTCATAAAAAGCTGAAACACTGTTTCGGCTTTTGAGCTTTTTGCCACTTACAGAACCTCATCCTTTAATTGTTGAAAGGAAACAGTATGTTAATTGGGATACCCAAAGAACGGTTAGCCAACGAGTCGCGCGTGGCCGCCACGCCAAAGACCGTTGAGCAACTAATCAAGCTGGGATTTAGCGTCACCGTTGAACAGAGCGCAGGACTTCGCGCCAGCTTTGATGATGAAAGCTTTATCGCCGTCGGCGCCACTATTACTAACACTCACGATGTGTGGCAATCGGACATCGTTTTGAAAGTGAATGCGCCGGACGATCAGGAGATTGAACTGACGCGCGCCGGTAGCACGTTGGTGAGCTTTATCTGGCCTGCGCAGAATCCCGCGCTGTTAGAAAAGCTGGCAGCACGCAACGTCACTGTGATGGCTATGGATTCGGTGCCGCGAATTTCTCGTGCGCAGGCGCTGGATGCGTTGAGCTCAATGGCGAACATCGCGGGTTATCGCGCCATCGTTGAAGCCGCTCATGAATTCGGCCGCTTCTTCACCGGTCAAATCACCGCTGCCGGTAAAGTGCCGCCAGCCAAAGTGATGGTGATCGGTGCGGGCGTCGCGGGATTAGCGGCCATCGGTGCGGCAGGCAGTTTAGGTGCCATCGTGCGTGCGTTCGATACGCGTCCGGAAGTGAAAGAGCAGGTGCAGAGTATGGGCGCCGAGTTCCTTGAGCTGGACTTTGAAGAGGAAGCAGGCAGCGGCGATGGTTATGCCAAAGTGATGTCTGAAGCCTTTATTAAGGCAGAGATGGAGCTGTTTGCCGCGCAGGCGAAAGAAGTGGACATTATCGTCACCACCGCGTTGATTCCTGGCCGTCCGGCCCCGAAGCTGATTACTGCCGAGATGGTTGCCAGCATGAAACCAGGCAGCGTAATCGTCGATCTGGCTGCGCAAACCGGCGGTAACTGCGAATTGACGGTGGCCGATCAGGTGACCTTAACCCCTAACGGCGTGAAGATCATCGGTTACACCGATTTGCCAAGTCGCCTGCCAACCCAATCCTCACAGCTTTACGGTACCAACCTTGTCAACCTGCTGAAACTGCTGTGCAAAGAGAAAAACGGCGAAATTACCGTGGATTTCGACGACGTGGTGGTGCGCGGGGTGACGGTGATTCGTGATGGCGAAGTGACATGGCCAGCGCCGCCGATTCAGGTTTCCGCAGCGCCGAAAGCGCAACCCGCCGCACAGCCGCTGCCGAAGGCAGAAGCCAAACCGGTTTCACCATGGCGCAAGTATCTGCTGCTGGCGCTGGCGGTAGTGCTGTTTGCCTGCCTGGCCAACGTCGCGCCGCCGGACTTCCTCTCGCACTTCACCGTGTTCGCGCTCTCTTGCGTGGTCGGCTATTACGTAGTGTGGAACGTGAGTCACGCATTGCACACGCCGTTGATGGCCGTTACCAACGCCATTTCCGGCATTATTGTGGTGGGTGCGGTGCTGCAGATGGGCCACGGCGGTTGGGTAACGATTCTTTCGTTTATCGCCGTACTGATCGCCAGCATCAATATCTTCGGTGGTTTCACCGTCACCCAGCGCATGCTGAAAATGTTTCGTAAGAATTAAGGGGTAGCAACATGTCTGGCGGATTAGTTACTGCAGCATATATTGTTGCCGCGATTCTGTTTATTTGCAGCCTTGCCGGTCTCTCGAAACACGAGACCTCAAAGCAGGGTAATATTTTTGGTATGAGCGGCATGGCGATTGCGCTACTCGCCACCATTTTTGGCCCGAACACCGGGAACGTGGCCTGGATTCTGCTGGCGATGGTGATCGGTGGTGCGATTGGTTTGCGTCTGGCGAAGAAAGTCGAAATGACCGAAATGCCGGAACTGGTTGCCATTCTGCACAGCTTCGTGGGTTTGGCGGCGGTGTTGGTGGGGTTCAACAGCTACATCGATCACGCTCCGGGCCTCGCGCCGGTGATGGAAAATATCCATCTGACCGAAGTGTTCCTCGGCATCTTCATCGGTGCGGTGACCTTTACCGGCTCACTGGTGGCGTTTGGCAAACTGCGCGGCAAGATTTCCTCTTCAGCGCTGATGCTGCCACATCGTCATAAAATGAACCTCGCGGCGTTGGTGGTTTCCTTCCTGCTGATGCTGTGGTTCGTACAAACTGATAGCACCGGTGCGCAGGTGTTTGCGCTGCTGCTGATGACCGTCATTGCGCTGGTGTTTGGCTGGCATCTGGTGGCGTCAATTGGTGGCGCGGATATGCCGGTTGTGGTCTCAATGCTGAACTCTTACTCCGGTTGGGCGGCGGCGGCGGCAGGCTTCATGCTGAGCAATGATTTGCTGATCGTTACCGGTGCGCTGGTCGGTTCTTCCGGTGCCATCCTCTCTTACATCATGTGTAAAGCGATGAACCGCTCCTTTATTAGCGTGATCGCCGGTGGTTTTGGTACCGACGTAAGCGTGGGCGGCGAGAGCGATGAAGTGGGCGAGCATCGTGAAATTACGGCGGAAGAGACGGCAGAAATGCTGAAAGCCTCTTCTTCTGTAGTGATCACGCCGGGTTATGGCATGGCGGTGGCGCAGGCGCAGTATCCGGTAGCGGAGATTACCGAAAAGCTACGCGCGCGCGGTATCAAAGTTCGCTTTGGTATTCACCCGGTTGCCGGTCGTTTGCCTGGTCACATGAACGTACTGCTGGCGGAAGCGAAAGTACCATACGATGTGGTGCTGGAAATGGATGAGATTAACGATGACTTCAGCGATACCGATACCGTTTTGGTTATCGGCGCGAATGACACCGTTAACCCAGCCGCACTGGAAGATCCGCGCAGTCCAATCGCTGGCATGCCGGTGCTGGAAGTGTGGAAAGCGCAGAACGTGATTGTGTTTAAACGCTCGATGAGCACCGGATACGCAGGCGTACAGAATCCGCTGTTCTTTAAAGACAATACGCAGATGCTGTTTGGCGATGCGAAAGCGAGCGTGGAAGGCATTCTGCGCGCGCTGTAAAAAAAGCAGGGCGGTGATGTGATTCACCGCCCTGAGTAGAAATAAGTAGGGCGGCCATTGCGAGCCGCCCTTTTTTTAATCAATCGTCTTCATCTTCTTCGTCATCGTAATCAATCGGCGATTTGAAATCGTCTGGCTTGATCGCCAGCAAATCACAACGCAGATGATCAATCACCTGTTCCGCAGTGTTACCCAGGAACGCGGCTGACAAACCGGTACGGCCGATGGTGCCGAGCACCACAATGCCGGCGTCCAGATGCGAGGCAATATCCGGAATCACTTCCTCGGGCAAACCTTTCGCCACGTGGGTGAACTCTTCACTGATGGAGAATTTTTGACGCAGCGCTTTCATCGCCACTAAATGCTGGCCGCGAATCGCGTCGTTATAGACGCTGGGATCAAAGTCGGGCAGTTCGATAGCAATGTTGATCGGTGTGATGGGATAAGCGCCAACCAAATGCACTTCGGTGTGATTCACCATCTCGGCAAGCAGCGTGGTTTCACGAATCAGCTTCTGATTCAGCTCATCATGATGCGGCTCTTCGCTGGCTAAGTTGACCGCTACCACCGCTTTGCCGCCTTCAGGCCACGCCTGATCTTTCACCATCCACACCGGACATGGACATTTACGCAGCAGATGCCAATCCGTCGGCGTAAATATTACCGCTTCGAGGCGATCGTGCTGGTGCGCCATTTTCAACACTAAATCATGCTGATGTGCCAGAATTTCCTGGATGATGGCTTCATAGGGACGGTTATGCCAAACCACTTTGATTTCAATTTCAACGCCAGCCTCAATATATGCTTGGGCCTGTTGGCGGATCCATTCGGTACGTTGACTGATCACCCCTTTGCGCATATTGGAGCGCTCGTCGGGCGACAGCAGCGTGGTCATTTCATATGAGAAGTCGTAAATAGGCAGGAAAGCTTTGATTTTTCCGCCAATACGTTGATTGAGATAAACCGCACGACGCAGCGCGGGCTGATCGTCCTGCTGGGCATCAATAGCCACCAGAATATTTTGGTACCGGGACATAAGCCGATCTCCTAAAACCAAAGCAAGTTGGGTTAAAGATAGCCTAAGTTTGGACAGGGCAGAAGCGGAAAAGTTGTTGCCGGATCAATAAAATAACTTTTATCAACCCGGCACAGAATCACGCGGCTTGTTCAGTCTGGCCAGCTAATTCTGCCAGCAGAGCGTGGTTCTCAATGGTGATATATTTGCCTTTTACGGCCAGCATGCCACTTTTCTGGAAGCGACCCAGCAGACGACTGATGGTTTCTACGGTTAGTCCCAGATAGTTACCAATGTCGCCACGCGTCATGGTCAAACGGAATTCACGCTGTGAGAAGCCGCGCTGACCGAAACGACGCGACAGATTCCAGACAAATGCCGCCAAACGCTCTTCGGCATTTTTCTTCGACAGCAGCAGAATCATATCCTGATCGCCTTTGATTTCACCGCTCATCAAACGCATCATTTGCTGACGCAGCGCCGGCATTTTACCGGAGAGGTCGTCGAGCGTTTCAAACGGGATTTCGCACACCATCGCGGTCTCCAGCGCTTGCGCAAAGCTTGGATGTTTGGCACCAACAATGGCGTCAAAACCCACCAAATCGCCTGCCAAATGGAAGCCAGTAATTTGCTCGTCGCCTTGTTCAGTGATGGTGTAGCTTTTGATAGTGCCGGAGCGGATTGCGTAGAGAGATTTCAGTTCATCACCGGCTTTGAACAGCGTCTGGCCTTTTTGAATCGGCTTTTTGCGCTCAATGATGTTATCCAGCTGATCCAATTCGTGCTCGTTCAGCGTGAAGGGAATACACAATTGGCTGATACTGCAATCCTGACAATGGATGGCACAACCGCCAGACTGAATACGTCGAATGCTGCGTTTTTCCTGGATCATATAGTTACGCTCGATGATTATTGACTGCGGTCAATTTTAACATTTTTCTAAGCGAAGGGAACTCATCCGAGCAGTAAATGTCCTTAAAACCCCACAAATGTCAGGTATTACGCGGTTTGCGCTGGTCTGACTGAAGCGCATTTATTGATCTGGAACGTTTTGTTGCCAGGTTTACAACTAAAGCGCGCTTATTACAGCGCAAAAAGTGACAGATGTTTTGCCCATAATCCTTTGCTACTCTTTTGCTTTAGCGTCGAATTGAACGCGCAGGCAAACACCAGGCGAGAGGAAACACCATGAACCTTGATGATGAAGACCTTTTCCGTGATGCCATGGGTGATGTGACACCATTAAAAAATTGCGCTAATACCCAATGGCTGCGCGCACCTTCGCCTAAAGCGCCGCGTGCGCCGCAGGAAAGTGACGAGCAGGAAAATTTCCTCACGCGTGGCTATCTCGACATCGTTCCGCTGACCACACCGCTGGAATTCAAAGTTGAAGGCGTACAGCAAGGCGTGCTGGATAAGCTGCGACTGGGCAAATATCCGCCTGAAGCCAGCCTTAATCTGTTGCGTCAGCCGGTGGAAACCTGTCGTCAGGCGCTGTTCAGCTTTATGCAGCAGGCCAATAAACATGGGTTGCGCAATCTATTGATTATTCATGGCAAAGGGCGTGACGATGAGTCGCACGCCAATATCGTGCGCAGCTATGTGGCGCGATGGTTGCCGGAGTTTGCAGAAGTGCAGACCTTTTGTACGGCGCAGCCGAAAGATGGTGGGGCGGGCGCGCTCTATGTCGGTTTACGAAAAACCGAACAGGCGCGCCTTGAGAACCGTGAGCGTCATGCAAAACACAGTCGCTAGCTGTGGAATTTGCGGATGGTCGCCATCAACACTTCGGCGCTCAGGCTTAATGGACTGCCGCTGCGTGTAATAATGCCCACCGGTTCGCCTGGCCCTGGCGAGGCAATCGGTAGCGCGCACAACGCATCGTGATTTAAATCTTCTTTGATGGCGCCAGAAGGCACAAACCACACATAGTCGTAACGCAATGCCAGCTGTCGCGCCAGCGATGTCGATGAGGTTTCGACGCAGTTTGCTGGCAAGGTACAACCTTGCTCATTCAGCATATGCTGCGCGATACGGCGCGGTGCGGTGCCTTCCGGCGAAATCACTACTGGCCACTGCATCGCGCGCGACAGCATAACGTTCTCGCTTAATAGCGGATGATCGGGGCGCACCACCAGTTTAAGTGATTCCAGAAACAGCAATTCATAAGTGAGTCCGGCCATCATATCGCTGTCCGCCATACGACCAATCCCGACATCAAACTCACCGGCACGTAAACCGGCCAACAACACGTTGTTATGCAATGTCGCAACCTGCACCGTGGTGTTAGGTTGCTGTTCATGGAAGCGATCGAGGATTTGCGGCAGCATGCCCATCGCCGCAGTCGTCAGCGCGCCGAGTCGAATCACCACCGGTCGGCCCGGCTGCGGCGCGTTGAAGCTTTGCCCGGCATGATTGAGGGCATCCAGCACTTTCACCGCATGAACCAGAAACTGTTCGCCCAGCGTGGTGAGCTGCGCGCCGAGTCGTCCGCGCTCAAACAGTCGCGCGCCCGCTAACTCTTCCAGCTCATTCAGTGTTTTCGATAAAGCGGGCTGGCTCAGATTGAGCGTTTCAGCGGCACGACCGAGCGTGCCTTGCTGCGCCACCGCCACAAAGGTATGTAAATGACGCAAGCGAATGCGCTGATTGAAAAGGATATTTTTGTCCATACGCCCAACATAATGAGTTATGCCGAGGAGCAGCAATGAGGAAACGTTAATTATGTTAACTTGCCTGCAAATTTATATTAACAAAAACACCGCTATGCAAGCTTCGCCGCTAACCTGATGTATTTATGAGTAAAGCTGAAAAAGACACTTTTTGCAGCCTATTCACGCGTTTTAAAATCAACAACATACACCGATAAAAGTTGAATAATTCTCAGTTACATTCAAAAAGAGTGCCTGTTATTGTTAACGATGAGCTATGATAAGCGCCGTTTTTTTTACTAAAACTGATGCCCTAAACGGTTAAAAGTGCAGGAGTCGTTACGTGACCAGCATTGAAGCAGTAGACGTTCGCCAGCTTATCAATAAGAGTGCGCTTAGCAGCTGGCAGAAGCGCTTAATCGCGCTGTGCTTCGTGGTAGTGGCGCTGGACGGCATGGACATTGCGCTGATGGGCTTTATTGCGCCCACGCTGAAAGCCAGTTGGGGCGTCACGAATCATCAACTCGGCATGGTGATCAGCGCGGCGCTGATTGGTCTGGCATTGGGGGCGATGGTCGCTGGACCGCTGGCCGATCGCTATGGTCGCCGCGTGATGATCCTCATCAGCGTGCTGTTTTTCGGTCTGTGGACGCTGGCCACGGCGATGGCGCAGAACATCGAACAGATGATGCTGTTCCGCTTTCTCACCGGCTTAGGGCTTGGGGCCGCGATGCCCAACGTGGGCACGCTGGTGGCCGAATACGCGCCCGAACGTCGCCGCTCATTTATTATTACCGTGGTGTTCTGTGGCTTTACCTTTGGTGCCGCGACGGGAGGCTTTGCCGCTTCGTGGCTGCTGCCGCGCTATGACTGGCACTCCGTTATGCTGATGGGCGGCGTGCTGCCGCTGCTGGTGCTGCCTTTTTTAGTGCGCGGCTTACCGGAATCGGTACGTTTTCTGATTAGCCGTCGCGCGCCTGCCGCACGTATTCACGCCATCCTCGAAAGTATGCTGCCCGGCAGCGTGCAGCCGGATAGCCATTATCAAAGCACTGAGCTGCCGACCGCGCGTAAAGGCTCGGTGGCGACCGTGGTGTCGCGCCGCTATCTGTTCGGCAGTTTGATGTTGTGGGGCGGCTACTTTATGGGGCTGTTCCTCGTTTACCTGATTGGCAGCTGGATGCCCTCATTGATCAGCACGCTCGGCATGTCGGTGACGGAAGCGGCGATTGTCACGGCGATGTATCAGGCTGGCGGAACCCTTGGCTCGCTGTTTGCGGGTTGGTTGATGGACCGCATCAACGCCAATCTGGCGCTGGCGGTGATCTATTTCTGCGGTGGCATTGCCATTGTGGCGCTGGGTTTTTCACCCGCGCAGGTCGGCTTAATGAGCGCCATCGCTTTCTGCAGCGGCTTCTGTTTTAACGGCGCCAACACCGGCATGAATGCGCTCTCCGCCAGTTATTACCCAACTCACGCGCGTGCCACCGGCTCCAGCTGGATGCACGGCATAGGGCGCATCGGCGCCATCATTAGCGCCTTTGTCGGTGCCGAGTTGTTAACGCTTGGCTGGACGTTCAGTCAGATCTTCCTGCTGCTGGCGATTCCCGCCGTGTTAACCACCATCATGCTGGTGCTGAAATGTCGCTTTGGTGACCAGTCAAACCTCATCGAGTGACAAGGCGATCACAGTTCCACGAAATTGTTACCCGCCGCTAAAGGGTTGATCTACAGTAGCAACAACCCGTTAGCCCAAGGTGATGATGATGCCAAACTTTCTCAGCAGCGATGCCATCCGCACGCTGTTCTCTCAGGCAATGTCGACCCTGTATCAGCAGGAAGTGCCGCAATACGGCACGCTGACGCAGTTGGTCACCGCTGTTAATGAACGTACGCTGGAAGCCAATCCCGAGTTAAAAAACCGCTTGTCGGCCGCCGATGAACTGAGTCGCCTGAGCGTCGAGCGTCACGGTGCGATTCGCGTCGGAAAGGCTGATGAACTCAGCACGTTGCGCCAGATGTTCGCCGTGATGGGCATGGAAGCGGTGGGGTATTACGACCTGTCGCAAGCCGGTGTGCCGGTGCACTCCACGGCGTTTCGTCCGGTCAGCGATCGCGCGTTGCGCCATAATCCATTCCGCGTTTTCACTTCGTTGCTGCGTCTGGAACTGATTGATGATGCGGCGCTGCGCGAGAAGGCCGCTGCAATTCTCGCCGCGCGCGATATCTTTACGCCCGGTTGCCGCGCGTTGATCGCTAAGCATCAGCAGCAGGGCGGTTTGAACGCCGCGGATGCCGCCACTTTCGTGCAGGAAGCGCTGGAAACCTTCCGCTGGCATGCGCATACCACCGTAGACAGCGCCACTTATTGCGCACTGAGCCAGCAGCATCGTCTGATTGCCGATGTGGTGTGTTTCCGTGGTTGCCACATCAACCATTTGACGCCGCGCACGCTGGATATTGATCGGGTGCAAGCGCTGATGCCTTCACGCGGCATCGATCCCAAAACCCTGATTGAAGGCCCGCCGCAGCGTAAAGTACCGATTCTGCTGCGCCAGACCAGCTTCAAAGCGCTGGAAGAAGCGGTGCACTTTAACGATGGTACGCCGGGCACGCACACCGCGCGCTTTGGTGAGATCGAACAGCGCGGCGCGGCGCTCACCCCGAAAGGACGCGAACTTTACGATCGTCTGCTGGCCGAAGCCGGTACCGGCAGCGATAACCAGCATCACCAGCAACATCTAAGTGAAGTGTTTGGTGATTTCCCCGACGACGAAGAGTCTTTGCGCGAGCAGCAGCTGGCGTGGTTCCGCTATCGCCTGACCGAAAAAGGCGAGCATTTGCCGCCACGCGCGGGCGAAAGCGTGACGCAGTTGCTGGCTGAAGAGCGTTTGAGTGCCGAACCGATCGTTTACGAGGATTTCCTGCCGGTCAGTGCCGCGGGGATTTTCCAGTCGAATTTGGGCGACGTGGCGCAAACACGCAGCGCGGGTAATGCCAGCCGAGCGGATTTTGAAAGCGCGTTAGGTTGCGTGGTGCAGGATGAAATGGCGTTGTATCAGCAGATGCAGCAGCGCAGTCTGGAACGCTGTGGCGTAGCCTGAGGAGAAATGTTACAGCCGGTCTGAAATTCAGCAGACCGGCTGCTTTTCTTGTGGTTATTGCAAGCGCGAATCACGCACCAGCGTGTACTTCCCGGCACCCAAAAACATAATGGCGAGCGCACCCAGCAGGTAAAGCGCTTCTGTCTCCAGCGCCCACGCACCGACGTCGGTGCGGTGCCAGACAGCGCCCATTTTTACCAGCAGTGTCGCAACAATCATGTTCACCGCAATGACGAACGCCGCAGGGCGCGTCAAAAATCCGATGATCACCATTACAGGTGCCGCTATTTCCCCGATGTAAGCACCGTAAGCGATGAAACCTGGCATTCCTTTGACGGCGAGCATGTGCGCAATCCAACCCACGCCATGCACCACTTTGAACGCCCCATGAAACAGCAGCAATCCGCCAAACGTCAGGCGCAAAAGCAGTTTGCCAAGGTCCGGGTGATCGCACATCCGGTTGAACATTTGATTAATGCCACCAAACATGGTGTTTCTCCGTCGCGCCAGGTTAACTTGCAACCTTAAAACAAATGGCCTCGATGGGGTTAGCCAAAATATTTGATGGAGTTGTTCAAAGAATCGCGCCGCGTTTCGGCTTAATCTGCAAATGCTTTCAGAACATGGACATTCGTCCAAGGCCTGCAAATAATGGAACGATGCATTATCAGGGAACCCGAGATGAATAATGAACGACGTCTGAGGATCATGACCGCAGAAGGGGAACTCAGAGGCCTGATGGACGAAGATCTTTTTGTCTTTAAAGGAATACCGTACGCAGCTGCACCTACTGGCGCTTTACGCTGGCGACCGCCGCAGCCGGTCCAGCCGTGGCAAGCGGTGCGTGATGCGACCGAATGGGGCGCAGCAAGCTGGCAAAATCGTGACTATTGCGTGGCCGCTGGCGGTGGCGATCCCGGTCGCTTTAGTGAGGATTGTCTCTACCTGAATATCTGGACGCCGGATGTTGAGCCTTCGCGGCCGTTGCCGGTAATGGTCTGGTTGCATGGCGGGGGATTTTCCATCGGCGCCGGTAATCTTGATCCTTATCGCGGTAAAGCGCTGGCGGCGCAAGGTGTGGTGGTGGTAACGCTTAACTACCGACTCGGTCACTTCGGTTTTTTCTCTCATCCGGCGCTGGATGCGCAATACCCCGACGGGCGCGTAATCAACAACTTTGCCTTACTCGATCAAATTGCTGCTTTGCAGTGGATTCAGCGCAACATTCCTGCCTTTGGCGGCGATCGTCATAATGTGACGCTGTTTGGTGAATCCTCCGGTGCGCGTAGTGTGTTATCGCTGTGCTGCTCGCCGCTCTCCGAGGCGCTATTTCACAAAGGCATCGTACAAAGCGCCTACAGCTTGCCCGACATCCCGCAAAAGCAGGCACAACAGATCGGTTTACAGGTCGCGGCGCATTTTGCGTTACCCGAAGATGCCAGCGCCGAGCAGCTGCGCGAGCTACCGGCCGAACAATTCTGGCCGTTAGAACGCCCGCTGGCGCTCGGCCCGGTGCCCATCAGCGGCGATGCGGTACTGCCGAAACCGATGTTAACCACGTTTATCTCCGGCAAGCAGAATCGCATTCCGTTAATGATCGGCAGCAACAGCGATGAAGCCAGCGTACTGGACTATTTTGGCGTGGATGCCACGGCAGTATTGCGACAGATGCGCAGCAAAAACCGCATCAGTTATCGCCTGATGAAGTGGCTGTACGACATTCATGATGATGCGCTGCTGGGACGTGCGGTGGCGCGCGATATGGCGTTCACGGTGTTACCGTTAATCATCGCTCAGGCGCAGCACAATATCGGCCTGCCCGCATGGCGTTACTGGTTCGATTACGTCTCCGAAAACGCGCGCGATCTCTACCCGCACGGCACCTGGCACGGCAACGAAATTCCCTATGTCTTTAACACGCTGGATACGCTAGCGCCGCCAGCGGAACGCAGCTACAGCGAGCAGGATAAAGCGTTCGCCTCCACAGTCAGCGCTTATTGGGTCACCTTCGCGCGTGAAGCCAGCGAGTTTAGCTCGCACTTAGCGGGTGAAGTAGATTGGCCAGCCTGGCGACCGGGCGACGATCTGACGCTGGCGCTGGGCGAACAGGGCAAAGCCCAGGCGGTGGTGAAGGCGCGCTTTATGCGTGGACGGCTGCGTTTGTTCCGTTTGATGATGCGCAGCCACGTTAAGCTTTAATGAGCGTGCTAATGGTGTAATCTGGCAAATCAATTTATAAGGCAAATTTTCGCCTATCTTGCTGATAAATCTTAAAAGCGCATATTCCTCACCCGCGTCAGTAAGCAATTAATTAGCTTACAAAACCGTTACATTTTCCCGATCCGATGCCGATAAACGCAATATGCCCGATTTTATCGGGCCTCCTTCGCGTTTCACACCAAGGGATTATGTATGGGTATCTTAAAAAATTTCACCATCCGCGCCGTATTGCTCACCATTCTTGGGCTGTTTTGCCTGCTGTGGTGTGCCGTTGGGCTGTTTAGCGTCCACTCACTGAACGCCCTCGGCGAGGGCAACGAGATTGACCGCCAGCTGGTCAATCAAATGACGATTTTAAGCAAAGGAAATGATCAATATTTTCGTGTCGTTACGCGTCTGTCTCGCGTGATGGAAGGCCGCGCCTCCGGCAGCGCAGTCGGTGCTGATGCTTTTACCCCGGTGCAACAAGCGCTCGACAATATGAAAACGCTGCTGGCGCAGTTTAAAACCATGGCGCCGGGTCCGATGGATGCGGAGACCGCTAATAGCGTCATCGCCAACTGGCAAAAACTGCTCGATGAAGGCATCGCACCGCAGGTTTCGTTGGCGCAGCAGGGCACGCTTGAAGCCTATCGTGCGCAAGCCAATAACGTCACGCCGCCGCTTAGTCGTGCGTTTGGTGCCAGCGCGGAAGCTTTCAATAAAGCCGCAGGCAGCAAACTGGATGAGACGCGCGTCACCGTCGATAAGCTCACCAGCATCACTAAAGTCATTATTCTGGTGGCGGTGGTGATTGGCTTGTTTATCTTGCTGTTTACCGATCGCTATCTGGTGGCGATGCTGGTGAAACCACTGGAGCGTATCCGTAACCATTTCACGATTATTGCGCAGGGCGACCTCAGCCAGCCGGTGGAAGATTTTGGCCGTAACTGCGTCGGCAAGCTGGTGCCGCTGCTGCGTGCCATGCAGGACAGCCTGCGCGAAGCGGTAAGCGCGATTCGCAGCGGCACTGAAAACATCTATCGCGGCGCAGCGGAGATCTCCTCTGGCAACAACGATCTCTCATCGCGCACCGAAGAGCAGGCGGCCGCGCTGGAGCAAACCGCGGCCAGCATGGAGCAGTTAACCGCTACCGTGAAGTTCAACGCCGACAACGCGCGACAGGCCAGTTCGCTGGCCGAAACCGCTACCGGTACCGCGCAGCAGGGCGGACGGTTGGTAGGCGAAGTGGTTACCACCATGCAAGGCATCTCAGGCAGCTCGAAGAAGATCGCTGAGATCACGAGCGTGATTAACAGTATCGCTTTCCAGACCAACATCCTGGCGCTAAACGCCGCGGTAGAAGCCGCACGCGCCGGTGAACAGGGCCGCGGTTTTGCCGTGGTGGCCAGTGAAGTGCGCAATCTGGCACAGCGCAGCGCCGGTGCGGCGAAAGAGATCGCCACATTGATCGAAGATTCCGTGCAGCGCGTGGAAAAAGGGTCGGCGCTGGTGAGCAGCGCGGGCAGCACCATGCACGACATTCTTAAGTCGGTGCAGGATGTAAATGAAATCATGAAGCACATCGCTGCGGCGTCAGAAGAGCAGAGCAAAGGGATTTCGCAGGTCGGTACCGCCGTCACCGAGATGGACAGCGTCACTCAGCAGAACGCCTCGCTGGTTGAGGAAGTTTCTGCCGCTGCCAGTGCGCTGGAGCGCCAGACGCAGGAGCTGCAGGCCTCGGTGGCGAAATTCCGTCTGTCGGACAGCGCGCCTGTGAACAAGGCCGTGGTATCGCCAACCGCGCTGCGTCGGCCGGTGTTGACCGGCGCAGGCCTTGCACAGCCGAAATCAGCCTCTGACGAATGGGTCTCGTTCTAAACCTCAGATAACCACGCCACCAGTTCCGGCAGGAACGGTGGCGCATCTTTTTCCGCCCGCTGTAACAGGCTGTAGCTTGCGCCGGTCGCCACACTGGTGGCAAACGGCGCAATCAGTCGTCCATTCACCACATCGTTCTGCACCAAGGTGACATCCGCCACCGTGACGCCAAATCCCTGAATCGCAGCGCTGATCGCGAGATCCATGGTGGCGAAATGCTGATTGCGCGCCATTGGCAACGCAGCATCCAGCCCGGCCAGCCAAAGTTGCCAGTCGCGTGAATCCGGCGTGGGATGCAGAAAAGTAAACTTCGCCAGTTCGCCAATCTGCGTGGGCGGCGTGACGCTGCTGGCCATCACCGGCGTCAAACGCTCCTCAAACAGGCAAATCGAACCGGCTGGCGACGGGCCAAACACAATCGCCGCGTCAAAATTATCGAGCTGCGAGCCATGATCGAGCGTGGTGGTCAACGCCACATGAATATCTGGCCGCTGCTGTTCCAGCGCCACCAGACGCGGCACCAGCCAGCGCATGGCGCAGGTGGGCGCTTTCAGGCGAATCGAGGCGTTGATGCGGCTGGCTTTTTCTGTGGCATTCACCAGCATGGCGAAACCTTGCTGCAATTCCGGCAGCAGCGCGGCACCTTGTTCGGTGAGATGTAGACCACGGGCGTGGCGGGTAAACAGCGCGAAGCCCAGCCAACTCTCCAGCGTGGCGATTTTACGGCTCACCGCGCCTTGGGTGATGCACAGCTCGCTGGCGGCACGCGTCAAATTGAGATGGCGCGCGGTGACCAGAAACGCGTGGATGGCATTGAGCGGCAGAGCAGAGCGGGACATAACAACCTCAAGCTATGATTTTTAATCATGGCTATTATGACAACAATTCGCTTGTCGACTCAAGCCGCACACTGTTGAATAGAAATCTACTTTCGATACGTGGTTATGCAACCTTACGAGGCACCGATGACCTTGAACAGCAGTGTGAACATCTCTTCCAAACAGCCCGATGTCGGCACGACGATTTTTAGCGTCATTGGCCAGCTGTCGGCGCAGCATAAAGCCATTAACCTGTCGCAAGGCGCACCCAACTTCCCGTGTGATCCACAGCTGGTTGAGCTGGTCAGCCAGGCGATGCGTGACGGTCATAACCAATACGCTTCAATGACCGGCCTGCCGTCGCTGCGTGAAGCGCTGGCGGAGAAAGTTCACACGCTGTATGGCCAGCACTATGATGCCGGCAGCGAAGTGCTGATCACCGGCAGCGCCAGCCAGGGCATTTACATGGCGATTTCCGCGCTGGTCCACGCAGGCGATGAAGTGATCTTCTTCGAGCCGGCGTTTGACAGCTACGCGCCGGTGGTCCGTCTGCAGGGCGCTACGCCAATTGGCCTGAAGTTGCAGGTGCCGGATTTCGCCATCAATTGGGACGAACTGCGCGCCACCATTACGCCGCGCACCCGCATGATCATCATCAATACGCCGCACAACCCCAGCGCGCAGGTGCTGTCAGCTGCGGATCTGGATCAGTTAGCCGCGTTGACGCGCAACACCGATATTGTGGTGCTGTCTGACGAAGTCTATGAACACATCCTGTTTGATGGCCGTACGCACTGCGGCATGGCAACGCATCCGGAACTGGCGCAGCGCAGCGTGGTGGTTTCCTCCTTCGGTAAAACCTTCCATGTCACCGGCTGGCGCGTGGGTTATGCGCTGGCACCGGCAGCGCTGATGGAAGAGATCGTCAAAGTCCATCAGTTCATGATGTATGCCGCCGATACGCCGATGCAGGTCGGTTTTGCTCACTATCTGCAAAATCCGAAGAACTATCTGCAGCTGTCGCCGTTCTATCAGGAGAAGCGCGATCGCCTGCTGACCTTGATGGAGGATTCGCCGTTTAAACTGCTGCCGAGCGCCGGTTCGTTCTTTATGTTAGCCAGCTACGGACATTTCAGTGACGAAAGTGATAGCGAAATGGTAAAACGTCTCATCGTCGATCACGGTGTGGCCACCATTCCGCTGTCGGCGTTTTATATGGACGGCACTGACAATAAATTAATTCGCCTGTCATTCGCAAAAGACGACGCAACACTTCAGGCCGGAGCAGAAGCGCTCTGCCAGGTCAAAGGGTAACTTAGGGGTAAATATAATGAAAAAATTGAACGCACTGTTTGTAGCTTTGGGCATGCTGACTTCGGCGCACGCGTTGGCGCAGGAAACCTTACGCTATGGTCTTGAATCGCAGTATCCGCCATTTGAGAGCCGCAACGCGCAGGGCGAACTGGAAGGTTTCGATATCGAACTGGGTAAAGCGATTTGTCAGGTAGGCAACTTCGACTGTAAGTGGGTGGAAAGCAGCTTTGATGCGTTGATTCCGGCGCTGCAGGCGAAAAAATTTGATGCCATTAACTCCGCAATGAACATCACCGAAGCGCGGGCGAAAAGCATCGACTTCACTAAGCCGATCTACCGCATTCCGACCATGTTAATCGTGAAAGAGGGCGAGAAGCTGCTGCCAACCGCCGAATCACTGAAAGGGAAAAACATCGGGGTGCTGCAGGGTTCGATCCAGGAAACCTATGCCAAGAAGCACTGGGAAGCGCAGGGCGTTACAGTGACCTCTTATCAGGATCAGAACCAGGTTTACAACGACATGGTTGCCGGTCGTCTTGACGGCACGCTGGTGATGTCAGCGGCCGGTCAATCGGGCTTCCTCGAAAAGCCGCAGGGTAAAGGTTTCGCCTTTGCCGGCAAGCCGGTAGAAGATGACACTATTCTCGGCACCGGTATCGGTTTTGGTCTGCGTAAAGGCGATGACAAACTGAAACAAGAGCTGGATGCGGCAATCACCAAGGTGCAAGCCGATGGCACCGTCACTAAGCTGGCGGCGAAATTCTTCCCTGGGATTGATGTTTCAGCGAGTAAATAACCTAAAAAAGGTCGCCATGAATGGCGACCTTTTTTTATTTCGCGGCTAAATAACACAACGCTTCGGCCACCTGATACGACTTCACAAATGAGGGAACCGGCAAAAACTCAAAACGCGAATGGAAATTGTGCGCGCCGGTGAAGAAGTTCGGCGTCAATAATCCTTTCGCTGATAGCGCTGCACCGTCGGTGCCGCCGCGCATCGCGATCACTTTCGGCTCCACGCCCACCTGCTGCAGCGCGGCAAAAATCAAATCAATCGCCCGACGATCCTCGCCAATCGCATTACTGATATTGCTGTAAGTGTCGTTAATCGTTAGCGCCACATGGCCGGTGGGATAACGCGCGGCGATTTCATCGGCCACTTCCACCAGTTGCTGTTTCTTCGCATCAAAACCCTGCAAATCGAAATCACGAATCGACGCTTTCAACACCGCACGGCTGGCGTTGGCATTCATATCGTTAAACCAGATATAACCTTCGCGGCCTTCGGTATGTTCGGGGGTTTTTAAGCGATCGAAGCGGGAGATGAAGTCATGCGCCATCAGCAGCGGATTGACCAACACGCCTTTGCCCGACATCGGATGCGCCGGCACGCCGGTGAACACCAGCTCTGCGGCAGCGGCATTGAAGTTTTCATACACCACTTCACCCAGCTCGCAGCAGTCGATAGTCCAGGCGAAATCGACGTTAAAGCGTTGCTCCAGATCCAGCGCTTTAGCGCCGCGCAGGCCAATCTCTTCATCGGGCACAAATGCCACCACGATATCACCGTGATCGCCACGCAGGTTCTCCAGCAGCGTCATCACCACCGTCACCGCCGCTTTGTTATCGGCGCCCAGCACGCTGGTGCCGTCGCTGAAGATAATCTCCTGCCCGAGATAAGGTTGGATCTCCGGATGTTCCGCCACGCGCAGCCAGATGTCCTGCGTGCTGTTGAGGCACAGATCTTCCCCGGTGAACCTGAGGGTTTGCGGGTGGATGTCCGGCGATAGGCCAACATCCACGGTATCAATATGGGTGATAAAACCGATGCGCGGCGCATCAGGGCGATTGCCAGGTTTCACCGCGGTGACCGTGGCGTGCTGGTCAATCACGATATCCTGTAATCCCAGTTCGCCCAGCTCCTTTGCCAGTAACTCCGCCATCGCATGTTGGGACGGCGTACTCGGCAGCGTGGTTGATTTGGCATCGCTCTGGCTGGAAACCGCCAGATAACGGTAGAAACGCTGGGTCAATTGGCTGGCAAGTTGGTCTGTCATCACAATTCCTTATTAGCATTGCGGCGTCTGTAGTACGCGTGCTGGTTAAATCATGTTATTTATTAATCAGATGAACATTACATAACGAAGCAGACTCATGGAAGTCAATAAAAAGCGAGGATCATGATGAAAAAAATGATGGCAAATCTCACTCTCACTGCAATCGGCTTGGCGGTCGCGGGCGGGGTTTCGGCAAAAACGCTGGTGTACTGTTCAGAAGGATCGCCAGAGAACTTTAACCCGCAATTGTACACGTCGGGAACCAGCGTCGATGCCAGCGCGGTACCGATTTTTAACCGACTGGTGGACTTCACGCCCGGCACCACCGAACTGGTGCCGAGCCTCGCCGAGAGCTGGGATATCAGCCCGGATGGTAAGGTCTACACCTTCCATCTGCGCAAAGGGGTGAAATTCCAGAGCAACAAGCTATTTAAGCCGTCGCGCGATTTTAACGCCGACGACGTAATCTTCTCGTTTATGCGCCAGATGGATGCCAAAAACCCCTACCACAATGTCTCCGGCGGTAACTATGCCAACTTCGAAAGCCTCGAGCTGGCGAAGCTGATCACCAGCATTGAGAAGGTCGATGACAATACCGTGCGCATCACCTTAGCTCACGCTGAAGCGCCATTCCTCGCCGACTTAGCCTGGTATTTTGCCTCGATCCATTCGGCTGAATACGCCGACCAGATGTTGAAAGCCGGCACGCCGGAGAAGGTCGATATGGAGCCGATTGGCACCGGGCCGTTTGAGCTGGTGCAGTATCAAAAAGATTCGCGCATTCTCTATAAAGCCTTCCCGGAATACTGGCAGGGCAAGGCGAAGCTCGATCGTATTGTCTTCTCGATCACGCCGGACGCCTCGGTGCGTTATGCCAAGCTGGAGAAAAACGAATGCCAGATTATGCCGTTCCCCAATCCGGCCGATCTGGAGAAGATGCGCACCAATCCCGATTTAACGCTGGAACAGAAATCAGGCCTGAATACCGGTTTCCTGTCGTTCAACACCACCAAAGCGCCGCTGGATAACGTCAAGGTGCGTCAGGCGCTGGCGATGGCGATCAATAAGCAGGCGATCATTGATGCCATCTTCAAAGGTACTGGCACGGTAGCGAAAAACATCCTGCCGCCGGACGTGTGGAGTGCGGATAAAGATCTGAAGGATTACGACTACGATCCGCAGAAAGCCAAAGCGCTGCTGCAGGAGGCGGGGATTAAGCCAGGCACCGAAATCGCCCTGTGGGCGATGCCGGTACAGCGACCGTATAACCCGAATGCGCGACGAATGGCGGAGATGATTCAGGCGGACTGGGCCAAAGTGGGTATCAAAGCCAATATCGTCAGTTATGAGTGGGGCGAATACCTCAAGCGCGTGAAAGGCGGTGAGCATCAGGCGGCGCTGATGGGCTGGACCACGGCGACCGGCGATCCGGATAACTTCTTCGGTCCGCTTTACAGCTGCACCTCCGCAAATGGCGGCTCCAACTCGTCGAAATGGTGTTATCAGCCGTTTGAGAAGATCATTACCGAAGCGCGCGCCGAGCAAAATCACGACAAACGCGTGGCGCTGTATCAGCAAGCGCAGCAGATTATGCATGATCAAATGCCAGCGGTGATGATTGCTCACTCAACCATCTTCGAGCCGGTGCGCAAATCGGTGAGTGGTTATCAGGTCGATCCGTTCGGTAAACACATCTTCTACCCGGTGGATATCAAGAACTGAGTCACGGCTTCCAGCGCTGGCGCAGCGGTTCCTCTAACGCATCCAGCTGTTGCAGCATAAAGGTGAGAAACACATTCAGGGCGGCACTGCGAGGTCGCCCTGATTGCGTCTGCAGCTGCAAGGTGCGCTGGCTCAGCTGATCGATGCCTACCGAGCGCAAAATCAAACCGTGCGTTTCCGCTTCCTGCAGCACGGTAAAGGCGCTGCAAATTGTCACCGCCTGCGGCGTACGCAGCAGGAATTGAAACAGCATCGAAAAGGTATCGCAGGTCATCACCGGCTCAACCAGGCTGCCGTTCATATGGCTGGCGAGCTCAAACAGTTGCCGCACGGTGGTGTTTTGCTGCGGCAAGGCCAGCGGATAGTGACTGAGATCGGCGAGCGTGACCTGCGGCGCGTTGGCCAGCGGATGCGTTTGATGCATCACGATTAATACCGGTGCCGGCCACGAACCCATCACTTCCACACCGCGCTCAGCGTGAAGACTAAATTGCAGCGCCACGTCACACTCGCCGTTGCGCAGCGCTTCCGCCACGCCTTGCGTGCTGGCGACTTTCACATCAAACAGCACGCCCGGATTGTCATTGCGAAAATCTGCGATCAAACGCGGTAGCAGCGTAAATGCCAGCCCATCGGTGCATGCCACGCGAATCAACGTGCGGCGCACCGCTTTCAGTCCCTTAATTTCCGCCAGCGCATACTCCATATCCAGCAGGTTCTTACGTACGTGATGTGCAAAGATTTCGCCCGCTTCGTTCAACACCATGCCGCGCGCGTGACGCGCAAACAGCGGCACGCCAACCTGATTTTCCAGCCGCTGAATTTGCCTGCTGATCGCCGACACCGCCACAAACAGCTGTTCGCTGGCGGCGCTGAGCGAGCCAGTATTAGCGACGGCGAGAAAATAGCGGATTTCACTGCTTAACATGCGGATGCCTCATGGTGGTGCATGCCTCGAAATCGGGCAGGCTAGCTTTGCTATAAAAGCAAATCTTACTCGATAAATTGATAATTGTGGCAAAGCAGTGTTTCCGCAAAGATGCCTTAACGACAAAACAATAAAAGACAGGGCAAACATGACAGCACAACAGGCGGTTCAACAGGCCACCGCTTATTTTGACAGCGGGGAATTTCAACGAATTTTGGCGCGTCGCGTGGCGCAACGTACCGAAAGCCAGCGCGACGATCGTGACAGCGAATTACAGCGCTATTTGCAGGATGAGATCGGCCCGCAGCTGATCGCTCTGGGCTTCACGTTGCATTTCATCGACAACGCGGAAGCTGCTAATCGACCGTTCCTCGTGGCGGTACGCATTGAAGATCCCATGCTGCCAACCTTGCTCAGCTATGGTCACGGCGATGTGGTGTTTGGTGATGATGAAAACTGGCGCGACGGCTTATCGCCATGGCAGATGGTTGAAGAGGGCGATCGCTGGTATGCGCGTGGCAGCGCAGATAATAAGGGTCAGCACTGCGTCAATCTGGCGGCGCTGGAGCAGGTGTTTGCGTTGCGCGGCAGCAGCCTGGGCTTTAACTGCAAAATACTGTTCGAGATGGGTGAAGAGATCAGCTCGCCAGGGCTGGCGCAGTTGTGCCAGCAGCATGGCGAACTGCTGCAAGCCGATCTGTTTATTGCTTCAGACGGTCCGCGTCTCAATGCGGTTCGTCCAACGCTGTTCCTGGGCTCACGCGGCGCGGTTAATTTCCGTTTGACGATCAACGCGCGTGACAACGCCTATCACTCCGGCAACTGGGGCGGATTGTTGAGCAATCCGGGTACGCAGTTGGCCAACGCCATCGCCTCGCTGGTCAACGCGCAGGGCGTGTTGCAGGTTGAGGCGCTGAAACCCAACTCTTTGACGCCGCAGGTGCGCGATATTCTCGGCGATATCGAGGTGGGCGGCATGCCGGGCGATCCCGATATCGATGTGAACTGGGGCGAGCCGGGACTGACGCCAACCGAACGCCTGTATGGCTGGAACACGCTGGAAGTGTTGTCGTTTCTCACCGGCAATCCGGCGCGTCCGATGAATGCTATTCCGGGCAGCGCCACCGCCGTTTGTCAGCTGCGTTTTGTGGTGGGTACCGACTGGGAAAATCTCGCCCAGCATGTGCGCGCCCATCTGCATCAGCACGGTTTTGACTATGTGGACGTGGAGTTTATGCGCGGATCGCCCGCGACACGCCTTGATCCCACCGATCCGCTGGTCAATTGGGTGCTGACCAGCATGGCGGAAACCAGCGGCAAGAAACCGGCGCTGCTGCCTAACCTCGGCGGCTCGCTGCCCAATGACGTGTTCTCCGACATTCTCGGTTTGCCAACCTTGTGGGTGCCGCACTCGTATCCAGCCTGCGGCCAGCATGGCGTCAACGAGCATATGTTGAAATCGATTGCCCGCGAAGGTTTGCAGATTATGACGCGTCTGCTGTGGGATCTCGGCGAGCAGGGAACGGAACTGGTGGCGCAGCATCGTGCGCACGTTGGAGGTGGCCAATGAGTACATTAAATACCACGATGCCGTTGAACGCAGCGAAGCCCAATCTGCACAAAACGCTGTTCGCGACCTGTATCGGTAACGCGCTGGAGTGGTTTGATATCGCCGTGTACGGCTTTTTTGCCAGCTACATTGCGCATGCTTTCTTTCCTACCAGCGATCCGTCGGTTTCAATGTTGCTCACCTTTGGCAGTTTTGGTGTGTCATTCCTGATTCGTCCGCTGGGCGCGATTGTGCTGGGCAACTATGCCGATCGTCACGGTCGAAAAAAAGCGCTGCTGTTATCGATCAACCTGATGATGCTCGGCGGCGCGGTCATCACCTTTATGCCGAGCTACAGCAGCATTGGCCTGATGGCACCGCTGCTGATTTTGCTGGCGCGTCTGGTGCAGGGTTTCTCTGCCGGGGGCGAATTTGGCAGCTCGACGGCGTTCCTGGTTGAGCATTTCCCGGAGCGCAAAGCCTTTATCGCCAGCTGGCAGTTCGCCACGCAGGGCGCCAGTACGTTGATGGCATCGGCGTTTGGCCTCGGACTGACGCAGATTCTCAGCGAAAGCCAGATTCAGGATTGGGGATGGCGTATTCCCTTCGCCTTCGGCCTGCTGATTGGCCCGCTGGGGATCTATATTCGACGTCACGTACATGAACCGGCGAGCTTTGCTGAGCACAAACCGGAAGCCGCGCCGCTGAGAAGTCTGTTTGGTCGCCAGAAGGAGTTGATGCTGTTGGCGATCGGCCTGATGGTGATTTCGACTGCGGTGAACTACATGCTGAACTATGTGCCGACTTACGCCACCAAAAATCTGCACCTGTCGGGCAGCGTGGCGTTTACTTCTACCTTGTTGGCGGGTGTGATTCTGACGGTGGTCACGCCAATTATGGGGTTATGGGCCGAGCGGGTGGGGCGCGTGCCGCTGATGTGGGGATCGTTGATTTTGCTGATCGTCACCATCTATCCGGCGTTTAAGCTGGTGGTTGATCACACCACGCCGACTACGTTGATTTTGCTGGTGTGCTGGATGGCGCTGCTGAAGTCGATCTACTTCTCAACGGTGCCGTCGGTGATGGCGGATCTGTTCCCGATGGGTACGCGCGCCAGCGGCATGGCGATCAGCTATAACGTGGCGGTTACGGTGTTTGGTGGCTTTGCCCCGCTGATTTGTACACTGCTGATTAGCGTGACCGGCACCAGTCTGGCGCCCGGTTATTATCTGATGGCGATGTCGGTGTTAAGCGGCCTGGCGCTGCTGCGCAGCCAGAAGCGGGTTTCATAGAGGTTTCAGGGTTACAGGTCGCCACTTATGGCGTAATGCTTGTCAGCTAAGGCAACGGCGAGTGTGCTGGCCGGGGCCACTTTTGGTCCGGCGGTCCTCGCGCCGCTAGCGCGGTACCTTCACTTCACTCGTCTGCCTGACGGACCGGCGGAGACGGGACGTCCTTGTCCCGGCTCCGCCTTTCGCCCGCGTCCTGCGGGCTCTCCTGGCTTCCTCGCTTCGTTCAGCGCTGCGGATTGCCGGCCCAAAAGCGGCCCCGGCCTGCTCATCAACTTCAGTGCGTATTATTGAAAAGGGCTCATTTGCCAGAGGCGCTGGCGCTTCTGCTGCGGCAAAAGGGCTAATCGAAGCGCTGAGGCTTTTACGTTGGGCCAGGAGCCTCACGCATGGATGCTTGAGGCAGTTCGGGGCCGGCCATGGATGGCCGATCCGCGAACGGTCCGTTGGCACAACGTGGAAGCCGAAGGTACCGCGTTAGCGGCGCGAGGACGGCCCGTGACGCAGCAGATGTGTCAGTGCCCGCACGAATAACAATCCTGAAGAAAAATGCTTTCTTACTAACAAGCATTTCGCTGTTCATGGCTTCTGGAGATCACTATCTACGAGAACTGCAAATACGCCACGTGCGTCTGCAAGAACTCTTCCAAACCGTGACGGCCATCAGCGCCGCCAATGCCCGATTTACGCCAGCCCGCATGGAAGCCTTGCATCGCTTCGAAGTTCTCACGGTTGATATAGGTTTCACCAAACTTCAACTTACGCAGGGCAACCATCGCGGTGTTGAGGTTCTGAGTGTAAATCGATGAGGTCAGACCATATTCACAGTCATTCGCCAGCGCTATGGCTTCATCAAGGGTTTTAAAGGTCATCACTGGCAGCACTGGACCAAAAATCTCCTGCTGCATGATCTCCATATCCTGACGCACGCCCGTGATAATGGTTGGTTCAAAATAGAAGCCTTTGCTGCCTGCACGCTTCCCGCCTAGCACTACTTTGCCGCCATCCGCGACCGCGTTCGCCACTTTCTGCTCAACGCGTTCCAGCGCGGCCGCAGTGATTAGCGGCCCCATATCGATATCGTTTTGCTCGGCCGGATTACCAAACTTCACCTGCTGCATGGCGGTAGTCAGCGCGCTGATAAAGCGGTCGTAGATGCCTTCCTGCACGTAAACGCGCTCAGCACAGTTACACACCTGTCCGCTGTTGATCACGCGAGAGCTAACAATCGCTTTAACCGCCAGATCGAGATCGGCATCATCCATGACGATGGCTGGCGCTTTTCCGCCCAGTTCAAGCGAGACTTTGGTAACATTTTTCGCCGCAGCTTCCATGGTGGCGATACCGGCGTTGACGCTGCCGGTCAGACTGACCAAGCCGACTTTCGGGTTACCTGCCAGCTCCTGACCAATCTCCGGGCCATAGCCGTAAACAAAGTTGATTACGCCTTTTGGCAGACCAATTTCATGGATGATCTGCGCAAAAATCGCCGCATTATTAGGCGTCAGCTCACTTGGCTTGATAACAATGGTATTGCCGGTCACCAGCGCGGGCGCGGCTTTACGTGCAATCAGGAAGAAGGGGAAGTTCCACGGTAGAATACCGGTGGTGACGCCAATCGCCTTCTTGAACACGAAGATGTTTTCGTTGGGACGATCGCTGTTAACGATCTCGCCATCATAACGGCGTGCCCATTCGGCCATGTACTCCAGATAATCAGCAGTAAACAGCACTTCGGTTTGCGCCAGACCTTGAGTTTTGCCGCCTTCGGCGACGATAGTGGCGGTCAGTTCCGGTTCACGCTGACGAATAGCAGCGGCAATTTTGCGCAGCCAGTTGCCGCGTTCAACGGCGGGGAGCGCTTCCCAATCCGGCTGCGCCACTTCAGCAGCGTCGATGGCCTGCGCGGCGTCGTGTTTACTGCCTTCCGGCACGCGCGACAATAATGCCTCAGTTGCCGGGTTAATCACTTCTATCCACTTGTCGTTCTGAACGGCAACAAACGCGCCATTAATGTAATGTTGATGGTGTGTTGTCATGTGCAGGTTCTCCGCGATCGGTTTCGTTAAAGATTTGTGAAGTGCAGAGTGAAACAGATCAAGGTGCAGTACCTTTTTGCTATTGCCAATGCAACTTGAGGGATGGCAAAGAAGGGAAGAACAGCACGACAGACGCAGCATTCCTGGCGAAATGCCGCGCTTTCAGCGGCTTAGAGGCGATTCAACGTATGTTAAATAAATGTCAGGAACCTGGCATCGCCGCGCCGCTGGCAATAAACCACGCCAAAAAACTGACGCCAGCAATGATGATGGCAATAGGGAAAAGCAGTCCGATTTTCATAGTTATCCCGAGAGTTAAGCGATCTGCACGATCGCGCGATGGGTTTTCATCATACTGAACAACTGGAATTGCGTGGCGTCGTCGACCTGACGCAGATGCTCACCTTTCTGATAATGAATTGCATGAACGTGACCCAGCTGTCGCCACACCACAATCACCGAAGCCAGCAGGGCGCAATTCTCCTCGCTCTGCACGCAATCCAGTGTGGCGTAATGTGCTTCATCTAATCCATTAATAAAGACGTTCAGCGCCTGCGCCGGCACGATGGCCCGGATGTCATCCAGCATCACGCGGCTCACCGATTGTGACAGCAACAGCCGCAATCTTTTGGTATTCATCTCAATCCTTCGTCCTGATGATTTTCCCAACGTTATACGGATTAAACGCCTGCGGGGAAAGTCTGGTACGCGGCTTTGTGTGACTGCCATGTTAACTGTTGCAGTGGCAGTGGATCAAAAACTGTGCTGATCGGCACAGCATAATAGAAAAATATGCTGAAGAATAAGCCACTTATAAAAATCACCCCGTGACCTGCCTGCAAATGCGATTTTGTGATCCTTATGTTGACGACCCACCGAATTTTGCCAGCAACCTCCGCATTCCGGCAGCCATCCAAAGGCTGACGAAAAGCTGCTCACCGTAGACTGCCGGTAATCGGGAAACCGCCGGTTTCCTGTTGGCCTCAACCTTACGAAGGAATAACAATGAACAGTGCCATCATTGCAGGTATTTTCTGGCATCTAGTGGGTGCCGCCAGTGCCGCCTGTTTTTATGCTCCATTTAAGCAGGTGAAAAAGTGGTCCTGGGAAACGATGTGGTCGGTAGGCGGCGTCATGTCGTGGCTGATTCTTCCCTGGGCAGTCAGTGCGGTATTACTGCCGAACTTCTGGGCGTATTACGGCAGCTTTAGTTTCTCTCAACTGATGCCGGTATTTCTGTTTGGCGCCATGTGGGGCATCGGTAACATCAACTACGGTTTGACCATGCGCTACCTCGGGATGTCAATGGGCATCGGTATTGCCATCGGTATCACTCTAGTGGTGGGAACCCTGATGACACCGCTGCTACAAGGCCGCTTTGTCGAGCTGTTCAGCTCACCCGGCGGACGCATGACGCTGCTCGGCGTGTTAGTTGCGCTGATCGGCGTGGGGATTGTATCGCGTGCCGGTCTGTTAAAAGAGCGGGCGCTGGGCATCAATGCCGAAGAGTTCAACCTGAAAAAAGGGCTGATTCTGGCCGTGATGTGTGGCATCTTTTCGGCCGGCATGTCGTTTGCGATGGATGCCGCTAAGCCGATGCATGAAGCCGCAGCCAATCTGGGCATCAATCCACTCTATGTTGCGTTGCCAAGCTATGTGGTGATTATGGGCGGTGGTGCGTTAATCAATCTGGCTTACTGCTTTATCCGTCTGGTGGTAAAAACCGATATTTCTGTACGCCGTGATTTCTCCGTCGCTAAACCAATGCTGCTGGCCAATATCGCGTTTGCTGTGCTGGGCGGCACCATGTGGTATCTGCAGTTCTTCTTCTACGCCTGGGGACACGCCAAAATTCCGGCACAGTATGACTTCATCAGCTGGATGCTGCATATGAGCCTCTACGTGCTTTGCGGTGGTTTGGTTGGTCTGGTACTAAAAGAGTGGAAATCGGCGGGTCAACGTCCGGTTCGCGTTCTGTCACTGGGTTGTGTGGTGATTATCATTGCTGCCAACATTGTTGGATTAGGCATGGCAGCCTGATGTATAGCCTGACGCCGCTACGGCACGTCAGGCCTTCACTTTCTCTGTTGAGAGTTCACGCTGCGGCAGGAAACGCTGCCGCCAGGCGCTCGGCGTTAAACCGGTTTCCCGCGTAAACACCACCGAAAAGTAGTTACTGTCATCGAAGCCGCAACGCGCGGCCACTTCACTGATTAAGCAATCCTGCGTCCGCAGCAGATACTTCGCCTGACACAGCTGTAGTTGCCGCAGATAGTGTCCCACGGTCATACCGGTTTGCTGGCGAAACAGTTGCTTCAACGCGCGCTCGCTCAACTGATTCTGCTGGCAAAACACCGCCAAATCGAACGGACGGCTGATGGCACCCTGCAATGCCGACATCAGCAGATCCAGTTGTTCTCCCTCAGGTAACGCCCAGGGCCGATCGGCAGCATAACCGTGACGGCGCAAAATCAGCGCGAGTTGCAGAAACAGCGCTTCAGAGAGTTGAATTGATAGCGAATCACTTTTGCGGCTTTCGCGTTCCAGCTGGCTAATCACACCGCGCGCTAACGCCATTCCGCGAGTGGTCAAACGCCAGCAGCCCGGCGAATCTTCTTCTTGCGGCGGCAACAACTGGCTCCAGTCAAGGCCAAGGCGAAAGCGATCGCGGCAGTAAAGAATGTTATCCAGCGCCAGATCGTTGACGCTGTCATAGCTGTGGCAGTCGTTATCGTGAATGTAAAAAACGTCGCCGCAGGTTACCAACCATGGACGATCGTTCAACACATGCAGGCCGTTACCGCGCCAGACGATAACGATTTCACTGAATTCATGACGGTGCGGAGGAAAGGAGGGCTGCGGCATGCGCTCGGCCACCGCAATCGGCAGATTGGTGGCCGGAAAATAGTCTTCGCGCGTTAAGATCAGCGACATGAGGAAACGCTCCAGTTATAGCATCTGCTGGCGCTCCGCTCTGGGCGCACAGCCAAATTCCCGCCGGAACAGCGTGGAGAAGTGGTTGCTGTCACCAAATCCACACTGGTAGGCGATGTCTGTAATGCGCATATCGCTATGACGCAGTAAATGCCGTGCCTGTAACAGGCGAAGCCGATTAAGGTAACGCTGCGGTGTATTACCGGTTTGCTGCTTCATCTGGCGGTGCAGAGTGCGCAGCGACAATGAAAAACGATCGGCTAATGCATCCCACACAATCTCTTCACTGTAGTGCTCATTGAGCCAGTCGAGCAACCGATGTAAGCGTGCTTCCTGATCCTGTAATTGATCGTTGTGAGCCGCTTCGCGCAACAACACCAGCAGTTGCAGAAAAAGTTGCTCCTGGCGTGCGTGACGTTCCAGCGACCACACATCTTGCTGCTTCATCTGCGTAACGATTTGCAGCGCCTGCGCCATCACCTTGTGATTAATGCGCCAGTGCGACGCGTAGTGATCCTCTTCTTCGCGCGGCAGGAGCGCCTGCAAACCCGAGAGAAAACGAAATGACGCCGGACTGCGATACAGCACGTTGGTCAGGCACAAATTTTCCGTTTGCTCATAAAGATGACGATCGTGATCGCGCACAAAGCATACGCATCCTGCGGATAAAGCTTGTGGCTGACCGTTAAACACATGAATGCCAGAACCGTGTTCCACCAACACGATTTCATGGAAATCATGATGGTGCTCCGGAAATGCCTGCTGCGGCACACGCGGCTCGATGGCGATGGCGTAATTCCCTTCAGGGAAGAAATCTGCGCTATGTAGAACGGTCATGATTCGCCTCTTAATTAACTCAACCGTTGCCGAGTCTACGCAGGCGCCCCGCACCTTACCTTGAATTTTCATCTTAGTGACGCAGGAAAATGGCTAATTTTTCAAGATCTCACCGGCGATTGACAGAAATGCGGCAAGGCTCACATCTCGCCACTTGTGTGGTTCTGTGAGCTTTCTCACGAACTTCTTTGTCAGCCTGCCAGTGACTATTACGCACTGGCAGTAAGGGGAAGGTGGCAAAAAGCGGAGATTTCTAATCTGTAGTCATCTCATTACAGGAAGAACACGCCATGAGTATGCGTAACATTGTTGCCATTGATTTAGGCGCATCCAGCGGGCGCGTGATGCTCGCACAATGGAGTTCAGCGAATCAGCAGATCAGCCTGCGCGAAGTGCGTCGCTTCACCAATCAGCGTGTGCGCCGTGCAGATTATGATTGTTGGGATTTGGAGCGACTGGAGCAAGAGATTCGTTTAGGGCTGGCCCAGCTTGATGATGAAGGCATTGTGCCGGACAGCATTGGCATCGATACCTGGGGCGTTGATTTGGTGTTGCTGGATGCCAACGGTAAACGCGTCGGCGAGGCGGTAAGTTATCGAGATAAGCGTACAGAAGGGCACATGGCTCAGGCCATTAACGATCTCGGCAAAGGTGCAATCTATCAGCGCACCGGCATTCAATTCTTGCCGTTCAACACCCTTTATCAACTGCACGCACTGCATCAGCAGCAGCCAGATTGGCAGGAAAAAGTGCAGCATGCGCTGATGATTCCTGACTATCTGCACTATCGCCTTACCGGCCAGATGAACTGGGAATACACCAACGCCACCACCACACAACTGCTTAATATTCACAGCGGCGAATGGGACAGCGATTTGCTTGCGTGGGCTGGCGTGCCAGCTAAGTGGTTCGGCAAACCCACATCGCCAGGTAACACTGTCGGTTACTGGACCAGCGCCAGCGGCAACCACATTCCGGTGATCGCGGTTGCGACTCACGATACGGCGAGCGCGGTTTTGGCCACCCCGTTAATGCAGGATGATGCCGCTTATCTCAGCTCGGGAACCTGGTCACTGATGGGAATTGAGAGCTTGCAGCCTTGTGTCAGCACGGCGGCGCTCAATGCCAACGTAACCAATGAAGGTGGAGCAGAAGGCTACCGCGTTCTGAAAAACATTATGGGTTTGTGGCTGCTGCAACGTGTCTGCACCGAGCTGCAAATTACCGATCTCTGTTCGCTGATCAAAGAAGCCGCAAAAGAGCCCGCCTGTCGTGCGCTGGTTAACCCCAATCATAGTCGTTTTATCAATCCAGACAGCATGGTTCAGGAGATTCAAAACGCCTGCGCCGAACAGAACATGCCCGTGCCGCAGACGCCGGCTGCGCTGGCTCGCACCATCTTCGACAGTCTGGCCTTGCTCTATCGCCAGGTGATTGGCGAACTCGGCACACTGCGCGCGGCACCGCTGCGTCAACTGCATGTGGTGGGCGGCGGCAGTCAGAACCCGCTGTTAAATCAATTGTGTGCCGATGCCTGCCAGCTGCCGGTATTGGCGGGGCCGATTGAAGCCTCGACGCTCGGCAACGTCGGCTGCCAGCTCATTGCTTTGGGCGAACTGCGTGACGTCAGCGATTTACGCCGCTGCATTAGCCAAAACTTCCCGTTAGAAAAATTTGAACCGTTGAACAACAGCGCCTTCGCTGCCCATCAGGCACGCTTTACCGCGCTCAGCCAACCTGCTAAGGAACTTGCATATGACTAAGCTGATTGAACAGGCCTTCGAACTGGCCAAACAACGTTACGCCGCCATCGGTGTGGATGTGGAACAGGTAATGGCGCAGCTGGATGGCATTCCGGTCTCGATGCACTGCTGGCAAGGCGATGACGTACGCGGCTTCGAAAATCCCAACGGTGAACTGACCGGCGGTATTCAGGCCACCGGCAACTATCCGGGACGTGCACGTAATGCTGATGAGCTGCGCTCTGATGTTGAAAAAGCGATGTCACTCATTCCCGGAGCAAAACGCCTCAACCTGCATGCGATTTATCTGGAGAGCGATAAGCCGGTCGATCGTGATGCGATTGAACCGAAACACTTCAGCAATTGGGTAGAATGGGCCAAAACGCACAAGCTGGGCCTCGATTTTAATCCAAGCTGCTTCTCACATCCGCTGAGCGCCGATGGTTTTACGTTGTCACACGCCGACAAAGGGATTCGTCAGTTCTGGATCGATCACTGCAAGGCCAGCCGTCGTATCTCTGCACACTTTGGTGAGCAACTGGGTACTGCATCCGTTATGAATATCTGGGTGCCGGACGGAATGAAAGATCTCACCGTCGATCGTTTAGGACCGCGTCAACGCCTGGCGAGTGCGCTTGATGAAGTGATCAGTGAAAAAATCAATCCTGCGCACCACATTGATGCGGTAGAGAGCAAACTGTTTGGCATCGGCGCAGAGAGCTACACCGTGGGTTCCAATGAATTCTGCCTGGGTTATGCCAGCAGCCGCCAGACCGCGCTGACTCTGGACGCCGGCCACTTCCATCCAACCGAAGTGATTTCCGACAAAATTTCCACGGCCATGCTCTATGTGCCGCGCCTGCTGCTGCACGTAAGCCGTCCGGTGCGCTGGGACAGCGATCACGTGGTGATTCTCGACGATGAAACCCAAGCCATCGCTACCGAGATCGCGCGCCACAAATTGTTCGACAAGGTGCACATCGGTCTCGACTTCTTCGATGCGTCGATCAACCGCATCGCGGCGTGGGTAATTGGGACACGCAATGCCAAAAAAGCGCTGCTGCGTGCTCTGCTGGAACCTACCGACCAGTTACGCAAGCTAGAGAGCGAAGGGGATTACACCGGCCGCCTGGCGATGCTGGAAGAACAAAAATCGTTGCCGTGGCAAGCGGTGTGGGAAGCCTGGTGTCTGCGCCACGATGTCCCTGCTGATGCTAGCTGGCTGAGCGAAGTCCGTCATTATGAACAACAAACACTGCGTCAACGTTAAGGGACACACCATGCAAAATATTCTCTCTTCCGCTTTTGTTCAGGGAATGGTTAAAGCGACCAGCGACATGTGGTTGAAGGGCTGGGATGAACGTAACGGCGGCAACGTCAGCTTACGTTTACTGCCGGAAGAAGTTAAAGATTTCGCCGGTGATTTCTATGCCGAGCCGCGCTGTATTGAGCTAACCAAACCTGCTCCAGCACTGGCCAATGATTGGTTCCTGGTCACCGGGTCGGGTAAGTTTTTCCGTAACGTTCAGCTCGACCCGGCCGACTGTCTGGCGCTGCTTCAGGTGGATGACAAAGGCTTGTCATACAAAATCCATTGGGGTTTGAGTAACGGCGGCCTGCCAACATCAGAGTTGGCAGCTCACTTCCAGTCGCACAGCGTGCGCAAGCAGGTCTCAAACGGCGTTGATCGCGTCATCATGCATTGCCACGCCACCAACTTTATGGCGCTGAGCTATGTGGTCGATCTGGATTCCGCACGCTTCACACGCCTGTTGTGGGAAGGCAGCACCGAATGTCTGGTGGTGTTCCCGGATGGCGTAGGTATTCTGCCATGGATGGTGCCCGGTACCGATGGAATTGGTCAGGCAACGGCAGACGCAATGGCAAATCACAGCATTGTGATGTGGCCGTTCCATGGCATCTTTGGCGCGGGTCCAAACCTCGACGAGACTTTCGGCCTGATCGATACGGCGGAGAAATCCTCCGAAGTGGTGGTAAAAGCGCTGTCAATGGGCGGTATTCGTCAAAGCATCACTACTGAGCAGCTGATCGCGCTGGGTGAACGCTTCAACGTTAAGCCGTGGCAAGCCGCGCTGCAGGCGGAGCGCAGCGATGTTGCGTAAAGCCTTTGTGATGCAGGTGCATGCACACTGCCACGATGAGTATCTGCGCCGTCATACGCCAATTTGGCCGGAGCTGGCTGAGACGCTAAAAGCGCATGGCGCGCACAATTACGCTATCTGGCTGGATGCTGAACGCAATCTGCTGTTTGCCAGCGTGGAAATTGAGTCTGAAGCGCGCTGGGAAGCAGTGGCAAAAACGGAAGTGTGTCAGCGCTGGTGGGCATCGATGAAGGATTTAATGCCATCGAATCCGGATAACAGTCCGGTGAGTGCAGCGTTGAAACCGATGTTTTTCCTGCCTTAACGCTCGCTCACCTCAGTATTTGTATGGAGGCAATAATTTTAGGCCGACACGGAAGTCGGCCTGAATTTTATTTGGTGCTCAATTCACAATATCCCGCCAGAGCGGGCCAGATTGCCATCTGCGTATCCACGATCTGGTCAAGGTCCTCACGATTAGCGCCTTCACGCGCACGCACCGACATTCCCTGCAGTAAACACGCCAGGTAGCGGGCTAACCTTGCACTATTGGCACATTGCGGTAACTCGCCGCGCTGCTGCCGGGTATCAAGAAATGCTTTTAACGCTGATTCCTGCGCGTGATGCTGTTGAGCCAGCATTTGCGCCACTTCTTCTGAGCCGGAAGAGAGCGCGCTCGAGGTACAAATAAAGAAACAGCCAGCAGGCTTATCACATTCGGTGAAGCATGCGGCGGTTGCGCGAAAATAGGCTTCAATGGCCGTTTTCACGTCTAAAGCATCATCATTTAGCACGGCGTTGCGCTGCGCGCTGAACGTTTCAATGTATCGCTGCATCGCCGCACGGAATAACCCTTCTTTATTTTCAAACTCAGCATAAAGGGTTGGGGCCTTAGCGCCGGTAGCGTTAACCAAATCGGACAGCGAAGTGCCTTCATAGCCATGCGCCCAGAACAACATCAATGCCTTGTCCAGGGCATCGTTGCGATCAAACACTTTCGGACGGCCGCGCGTTTTCCTGTTCACCACATCGATAACTTCTGTCATTGGGCACCTCAAAGCGTAAAAACACCCCATTAAATTACCGATCATTAAATAAATATGCAAGCGCAGCCCGGAATGAGTCTATTCGTCTTTGCCCGTTTGTGCTTTTGGCTGGCGCAAGCACCCAAATGGATAAGTTAAAAAGGGCTGGGAAGCCCATAATCACGCCACTTCCGATTAAAATAATGACCGTTAATAAAATGATTGACGCGCGGACCCATTCGGCAGTAGCATTTAATTAACGGTTGTTAACTTAATCGCGACCGACCCCAATTCACCTGTTTAAGAGAGCAAAACTATGAAAAGCATCAAACTGACTTTGGCCGCTGTAGCATTGTCTTCAATCGCGTTTGGTAGCATGGCTGCAGACTTAGTAAACGAAGCGCCGCTGAATCAACAACAAATTGGTGTGGTTAGCGCATCAGGTAGCACTAACCTGACATCGCTGGAGAATCAGCTAGCGGAAAAGGCCAGTGCTGCCGGAGCAAAGTCATTCCGCATCACTTCGACCTCTGGCAACAACAAGCTAAATGGCACAGCAGTAATTTATAACTAAGAGAATTGAGCGGAGGTCAATTAAGCATTCCGCAGGAAGTGTTTAAAAGGCTTCAGAAGATAACCTTCTGAAGCCTTTTTTCTTATCCGTTAGAACGCAGCTGAGGATAGCGGCGGAAGATAGCGATACACCAGAACAGTGCGGCAAGGCCAATAATGCCGCCGACGTTACCGACATCCGACATTTGCATATGCAAACTGACCTGATTACCCAGTAGCGCACCCGCGCCGATACCGATGTTGTAGATACCCGAGAACAGCGACATCGCGACGTCGGTGGCATCCGGTGCCAGCGCCAAAACGCGCACCTGCATCGCCAGACCAATCATCATCATTGCCATGCCCCAAACGATGCACAGCACGGTGATTGCAGCGGGACGTACAGCAGCAAACACCAGCAAGCCCATGCTTAGCGTGATCATCGCAATCGCGGCGATCAGCATCGCAGAAGGGAATCTATTGCCCAGCGTACTAAACAGCACGCTGCCGAGAATGCCCGCTGATCCAAACAGCAGTAACAGCAGCGTGGTGAAATTATCATCGGCATTAGCCACCACCTGCATAAACGGTTCGATGTAGCTGTAAGCGGTGTAATGCGCCGTCACCACCACGGTAACCAGAACGTACATTGCCACCAGCGCCGGACGGCGGAATAGCATCGGAACGCTGCTCAGTGAACCCGTGTGCTCGCTCGGCAGACGCGGCAGTATGCGCATCAGCAAAATCAGCAATACCAAAGCAGACAAGCCGATCATGCCGAAAGTAGTGCGCCAGCCAAGATATTGACCGACGATACGCCCAATCGGCACGCCCAGCACCATCGCCAGCGCGGTACCGGTTGCCAGCATACTCAACGCCTGAGTTTTCTTGCCTGCAGGCGCCACGCGAATGGCCAGCGAAGCGGTAATTGACCAGAACACGGCGTGCGCTAAGGCAATACCGATGCGCGAGATAACCAGTGAGGTGAAATCCCATGCCAAAGACGAGAGCACATGGCTGGCAACAAACACAATGAACAACACCGCCAACAGCAGGCGACGCTCAATATTGCGCGTTAACAGCATCAACGGCAGTGACAATAGCGCGACAACCCACGCGTAGATGGTCAGCATAATGCCAACATCGGCAGTCTTCATGTCATAGCTGGCGGCGATATCCGACAGCAGACCGACAGGCACGAATTCTGTGGTGTTAAAGACAAAAGCAGCAATAGCCAGCAGTACAACGCGTAGCCAGGCCGTTTTACGGGAAACAGTAGTAGATTGCATGGAGTTCAAATCAGTCAGACGGCAAATGAAAGGGCAAAAAGCACCCCAGAAAGTGACCGGAGTCACAAATTGCCGCTATTGTGGAGCATTAATGAGCGGAGGGAAACCGTTTGTCGGGCTTTTATTACTGAATATTTTTTATCAAGAGTGGCGTAATTAATAGCCTGAGGTTTTTAAGCTTTCTGTCATCAATACGAGAGCGAGCAAGATTAACAACGGGGGAGAAAGAGGCAACTGGACCTGACGCCACCTTGAGCGCCTTAAGGTCCAGTTATTATTACACTTAAATTTATAATTATTATGAAACGCCGCAGTGCTGCTTAACAAAAGAGTTAGGTCTGCTGACCACTCTCACATCATGATTATCAGAGTCGCACCATATGTTTTAGTGCCACACTATTCTGAGTCGTCATGTTTTTTTTTAACCCCACCGGACAGCAGTGCTCGCAGCCCAGCGCGCTGGCATAAAATTTACGCGCTTGCTGAATGGCGGCATTTGGCGTGTAGAAAGTCCCAAGGAAACGGCGTGCCTCATCGGCGGGTAGGTACGGGCATCCCGTTGCGTGTACTACATGGTTGTCGTTATAGCCGGCATGCTTATCGACGTAATAATAGAGTCCCATCTATCGTCCTCATTGCTGTGAAATAATAAAAGTCTAACTATTGTTGGAATGGAATGAATTATAGCGACGATTGGCCGTTTTGTTTTATCTGGGACTGTGAGATCACCGGATGGCGTGGACTTGATGAGAGAACGGGGCGCATTAGCCCCGTTTAACAGATGAAAGGTATTACAGTTTCCGGCACTGCAATCGCCAGCCGACCAACAAAGCCATTAATAATAGCAAGCTAATGAATGCCGTAACGCCCATCCAGCCATAGCTGTGCCAGAACACGCCGCCCAATGTACCCGCCACGCTGGATCCAACGTAATAGCTAAACAGATAGAGTGACGATGCCTGGCCTTTAGCCCGACGCGCACGCGGGCCAATCCAGCCGCTGGCAACAGAGTGCGCCGCAAAAAATCCGGCGGTGAACAACATCATGCCGGGTAAAATCAGCCACAGTGAGTTAAACGCCGTCAGCAGCAATCCCGTCAGCATAATCGCAGTTGCGCCAATCATCACCGGACCGCGTCCAAAGCGGCTGGTCATCGCGCCGGCTTTCGGTGAACTCCAGGAGCCGGTCAGATAGACCACCGACAGCAATCCCACCACCGCCTGGCTCAGCGACCAGGGCGCACTCAGCAGGCGATAGCCGATGTAGTTGAACAGCGTGACGAACGCGCCCATCAGCAGGAAGCCCTCAGCGAACAGCAGCGGTAATCCTTTATCGCGCCAGTGTAAACGGAAGTTGATCAGCAAACTACGCGGACGCAGCGAAGCTGGACGGAAATGACGCGATGCAGGCAGGATTTTCCAAAACATCAGCGCGCCCGCCAACGCGAAACAGCCAATCACGCCCACCGCAACGCGCCACGAGAAGAAATCGGTCAATACGCCCGTCAACAGGCGTCCGCTCATGCCGCCAATCGAGTTACCGCTGATGTACAGCCCCATGGAAAAGGCGATAACGCGTGGATGTATCTCTTCACTCAGATAGGTCATGCCAACCGCCGCAACCCCGCTCAGCGATAAGCCAATCAGCGCGCGCATCAGCAAAATCCCCTGCCAACTACTCATGGTGGCGGAAATCAAGGTACAGATAGCCGCGAGCAACAGCGCGGTAACCATCACCGATTTACGCCCAATCGCATCCGACAGCGGCCCGGTAAACAGCAATCCGAATGCCATTAAGCCGGTCGATAGCGAGAGAGAAATACTGCTTTGCGCTGGAGAAACACCAAACTGTTGCGATAACACCGGCAAAATGGGCTGCACGCAATACAGCAGGGCGAAAGTGGCAAGACCGGCAGAGAACAGCGCCAGCGTAACGCGCATAAATTGCGGCGATCCGCGTTCAATCCATTCTGAAGGGGTTGCAGCTGGAGCAGGCTTTACGGACAACTCGTCTTCATCGAGTATCACCGCCTGAGAAGAGCGACTCACGGAACATCCTCGTTTGAACAATCATGCCGTTACTGTAGGAAAGGGCGAATAGGTTGTACAATATATTAATAATCTCAAATGAGACTTTTAAAGTATGAATGTTGAGTTGCGTCATTTACGCTATTTCGCTGCCGTCGCGGAGGAACTGCATTTTGGCCGCGCCGCGCAGCGCCTGAATATTTCGCAACCGCCGCTGAGTCAGCAGATCCAGCAACTGGAGCAGGAAATTGGCGCCCAGCTGTTTACCCGCACCAATCGCAGCGTACAGATCACGCCCGCCGGCGCGCTGTTTTTGCAGGATGCGCGTGCCATTTTGTTACAGGTGGAGCAGGCCACCCGCCGCGCCGCACGCGTGCATAGCGGGCAGGAGGGCGAGTTGCGCATCGGCTTTACCTCCTCAGCGCCGTTTACCGGTCTGGTTTCTGACGCGCTGTACCAATTCCGTCAGCGTTGGCCAGAAGTACACATTCAGATGCAGGAGAACAACACGCGGCAGCAGCTTGCGCCACTTCATGATGCTCGACTCGATCTTGGTGTGATGCGCAATACGCCGCTGCCCAGCGATCTGCAGCACCGCGTGTTACTGCGTGAGCCGCTATGCGCGGTAGTGCATTGGGCGCATCCGCTGGCCGATGCAGAGTCGATTTCCATTCAGGCATTAGCCAACGAGCCGTTTGTATTTTTCGATCCGCAAGGCGGCACTGCGTTGTACGGTGAAATCCTGGCGCTGCTGCATCGCTATCAAATCAAACCTTTTATTACGCAGGAAGTGGGCGAGGCGATGACCATCCTTGGTCTGGTGGCGACCGGACTCGGCGTTTCGATTCTGCCGGCGTCATTCAGCCGTGCACGTCTGGCTGATGTGGTGTGGATCCCGTTGCAGGAGAGCGACGCGATTTCTGAAGTTTGGCTGGTCTGGTCAGCGACGCGAGAACCTACGGCGCAAATGACCAATATGATGTCGCTGATGCTGCAAAATGCAGAGAATTGAGTCCGCAGTTGAATGAGGGCCCAAACTTTATGTGCGATAAATCACATTTCTAATCAAATATTTGACGCTGCTGGTCAATCTGCATCACCATAGCTGCTGTTTATTTAGAAGCGCGAAAATAATGGGAGCTGGGCGTGAATCTGTACAGTCAACCTGGTCATATTGATCAGATAAAACAGACCAACGCAGGTGTGGTTTACCGACTGATTGACCTTTACGGCCCGATTTCGCGTATTGAGCTTTCTAAACGTGCCCAGTTAGCACCCGCCAGCATTACCAAAATCGTGCGTGAAATGCTCGATGCCCATCTGGTTCAGGAAACCGAATTTCAGGAGCCGGGCAGTCGCGGTCGTCCCGCAATTGGTTTGATCCTCGATACACTTGCCTGGCACTATCTTGCCGTTCGCATTCAGCCCGGATTCATTACGCTGACGCTGCGCGATCTCAGCAGCCGCGCGCTGCAGGAAGACCGCCTGCCGCTGCACGCCAGCGCCGACAAACCGCTGCTGCAAACCTTGCACGAGACAGTGAATGACTTCTTTATTCGTCATCAAAGCAAGCTAGAGCGTTTGACCGCCATCGCCATTACTTTGCCGGGATTGATTAACGCCGCTTCTGGCGTGGTCCATCGCATGCCGGGTTATGACGTGCAGGATATGCCGCTGGGAGAAACGCTGGCGCAGCGCACCGGTTTGCCGGTGTTCGTGCAGCATGATATTTCCGCCTGGACCTTAGCCGAAGCGCTGTTTGGCGCATCCAGTGGCGCGCAACATGTGATTCAGATTGTGATTGATGAAACCGTCGGCGCGGGCGTGATCAGCGACGGGCAACTGCTGCACAAAAATGGTCGTACGCTGGTGGAAATTGGTCATACGCAAATCGATCCTTACGGCCAGCAGTGTTATTGCGGCAATAACGGCTGTCTGGAAACCGTCGCCAGCATCGGAAGCTTGCTTACTCTCACCGCCCAGCGTTTGCCGTCGCAGCCGGACAGTGTATTGCATCAGACACCGTTGACGATTGAGAGCTTATGCGCAGCCGCGCAGCAGGGCGATCGCCTGGCGCGTGATGTGATTGCGGGCGTCGGACATCATATTGGCCGCATGCTGGCGATGATGGTCAACATCTTTAATCCTCAACAAATCCTTATCGGTTCGCCGCTTAATCAGGCCGCCGATGTGCTGTTTCCTGCGGTGAGCAGTACCATCCGACAACAGGCGTTGCCCGCATATAGCAATGAAATTCAGCTCACACCAACGGCTTTCAGCGATCCCGGCACCTTTGGCGGCGCCGCACTGATAAAAGACGCGCTCTATAGCGGCCATTTATTGGTAAAACTGTTGCAGGGATAATTACAGCTCACCTTAAGTTTGTCCTAACGCAATCTGCCCGTGAAAACATTTCCTTAAACTGCCTCCTTCGCACGTTACACATCGCTTTAATGAAGGAGGAGAATGGTGAAAACGCTTTTTGTCACCGGTACCGACACCGCGGTGGGTAAAACCGTGGTATCACGCGCGTTATTACAGTGCTTTGCCAAGGCGAATCTGTGCGCCGCAGGCTTCAAACCTGTCGCCAAAAGCGCGCAACTCACATCTGAAGGCTTACGTAATAAAGATGCCCTGTTATTACAGCAGGCTTCAGGTCTCGCTCTCGATTATTCCGCCGTCAATCCTATAGCCTTACAAGAGGATGAAATCAGCACCAGCGCGTCGCAGCGCATAGATTATCCGTTGCTCAGTTGCAGTCTAAACGATTTGCAGCAGCGCGCCGCGCGCGTGGTAGTGGAAGGCACTGGCGGCTGGCGCAGTTTAATGAACGACTTACAGCCTTTGTCAAACTGGGTGCGGCAGGAACATTTGCCGGTTGTGATGGTAGTCGGCATTAAAGAAGGTTGCATCAGCCACGCTTTACTGACCGCCGAGGCGATTGCGCAGGATGGATTGCGACTCGTGGGTTGGGTAGCCAACCGTATTAATCCCGGTCTGGCGCATTACGCTGAAATTATTGATGTTTTGAGCAACAAGTTAGGTGCACCTTTATTAGGCGAGTTGCCTTATCTGCCGCGCGCAGAACAGCGGGAGCTGAGTGGTTATCTGGATATTTCACTGCTCGATGAAAATTTTACGCACGACAACAGTGCAAAGCCTGCGGCCTGATGAAACAAAAAGCCGCAAATGATCAATGGCTGAATCTAAGATTTCAGATTCAGCCCTCCTCTTTACTGAATTAATTGCCATAATATTCAATATTTTACTTACAAATTTTAATAAACCCCTTGTTCTGGCGTGATTCATGCATCAGCAGCTCTGATGAATATCTTGCCGGAGCACCTGTATGTCGCAATCAGATGAGAAAGGTTTGTTGTATGGGCTGAATGACCGCATCGGTCCATTGCCTGCATTTTGTGCCGCACTGCAACATGTGCTGGCCAGCGTAGTGGGCATCATTACGCCGCCGCTGATTATTGGTTCCGTGTTGGGATTACAGGCATGGATCCCTTATCTGATCAGCATGTCGCTGCTCGTTTCCGGTCTCGGTACTTTCCTGCAGGCGCGCCGCTTTATGGGCATTGGCGCAGGCATGATCTGCCTGCAGGGCACCAGCTTTGCCTTTCTCGGTGTGATTCTGTCGGGCGGATTGATGGTCAAAGCGCGCGGCGGATCGCCAGAAGAGATCATGGCGATGATCTTTGGCTGCAACTTAGTAGCGGCGATGATTCCGATGTTGATCAGCCGCTGCATCGCGCCATTACGCAAAGTGTTGACGCCGGTGGTTACCGGCACCGTTATTACCTTAATTGGTATCAGCCTGATCAAAGTCAGCATCACCGATTGGGCTGGCGGCCATAACGCCAACGATTTTGGCGCGCCCGGCAATCTGGCGCTCGGTGCCTTGACGCTGCTGGTGATTATCGTACTTAACCGTTCGCAAAATCGCTGGACGCGGCTGGTTGCGGTGGTGGCCGGCATTGCCGCGGGCTGTATCGCTGCGGCGTTAACCGGCCATCTCACTATTAAGCCGATGGCCGATACGCCGTGGCTGGTACTGCCGACGTTGTTCCGTTTTGGTTTTGCCTTTGACTGGACCATCTTCATTCCCATTGCGCTGGTATCGGTGATTGCTGTGATTGAAGCGGTGGGCGACCTTACGGCGAACTGCATGTTGTCGCAGCAGCCGATTGAAGGCGAAGCGTTTGAGCGCCGCATGCAGGGCGGTATTTTTGCCGATGGCATCAGCTGCTTGCTTGCCGCCGTGTTCTCTGCCTTTCCCAACACCACTTTCGCGCAAAATAATGGCGTCATCCAGATGACCGGCGTCGCCAGCCGTTACGTTGGCATGGTGATCGGCGTGATGCTGGTGCTGCTCGGTATGTTCCCGGCGATTGGCTATATGCTGCAACAGATTCCACCGCCGGTACTGGGCGGCGCGACCATTGTGATGTTTGGTAGCGTGGTGGCTGCCGGCATCCGCGTGATGACGCAAACGCCGCTTGGCCGTCGCGAGATGCTAATTGTTGCCGTGTCGTTTGGTATCGGTTTGGGTGTCGAAGCGGTGCCTGAGGTGCTGAAACAGTTCCCTACGCTGATTAGCAACCTGTTTGGTCACGCGGTGACTACCGGCGGGATGCTGGCGATTATTTTGAATGTCGTGCTGCCTTCAGAGCGCAGCGAAGCAGTGGCGGCAAAAACGGCTGAGGAGTCGCGTTAACAAAGCGCACGGAGTCAAATAGCTGAGGGGCATATGGCAGAGGAGTAAAGCATCCCGCGCCAGGGAAGGCGCGGGCTGAGCCTCAGGGATGATTTATGGCGACTTTACGATCTGCCATATGCCCCTCGGCGACTGCTTAAGGTTTTACGGATTCAACCGACGGCGCGTACGTCCAGAACTGAGATAATCGGCAATGTAATCCTGCGATATCTCGCCGCTATAACGACCTTCCTCATCGACGATCGGCATCCACACCGTGTTGTGCTCATAGAGCTTCGACAGCACCACGCGCAGGTTTTCTTCCGCTTTGCCGGTCACTTTAAAGGTATGCAGCATCTCTTCGCAGCGTCCCGTGGCGCCGCGCGCTTCACGACGCTTCACAAATCCCAGTGGCTTGCCATCTTCATCAACCACCGTCACCGAACGCATATCGTTATCGTCCATGGTGGCGAAGGCCTCCTGCAGTGGCGTATTACGCTGCACGGTGATGGTGGGCTGCTGATCGGTGACATCGCCGGCCTGCACCAGCAACAAACGTTTCAGCGTACGGTCCTGACCGACAAAGGAGCCAACAAAGTCGTTCGCCGGTTTGGCTAACAGCTCATCCGGGCTGGCGCACTGCACAATTTTGCCCTGACCAAATACCGCGATGCGGTCGCCGAGCTTCAGCGCTTCATCAATATCATGGCTAACCAGCATCACGGTCTTCTTCAACTGGCGCTGCATCTCAAGGAATTCGTTCTGAATCACTTCACGGTTGATTGGGTCGACCGCGCCGAAAGGTTCATCCATCAGCAATACCGGTGGATCCGCAGCCAGCGCGCGAATCACGCCAATACGCTGCTGTTGACCGCCGGACATTTCGCGCGGATAGCGATGCAGGAACTTGGTCGGATCGAGCGCCACCATGCTCATCAATTCCGTGGCGCGTTCACGGCAGCGCTTCTTATCCCAACCCAACATGCGCGGCACCACGGTAATGTTCTCCTCGATGGTCATATTCGGGAACAGACCAATCTGCTGGATGACATAGCCAATATTGCGGCGCAGGGTGACGGTATCTTGTCCGCTGGTGTCTTCACCGTTGATCAAAATCCTGCCGCTTGAGGAGGGAATCAAACGGTTAATCATCTTAAGGGTGGTGGTTTTGCCACAACCCGATGGGCCGAGCAGCACGCACATTTCCCCGGCAGGCACTTCAAGGCTGACGTTGTCCACGGCATTGAGTGATGTGCCGTTCTTTTGCGTAAAGGTTTTCGTCAGGTTTTCCAGTTTTATCATTATCGAATCCCCTTAGGAGTCAGCGCCGACTGCAAACGGTGCAGCAGCCAATCAAGCACAATCGCGAGCAAACAAATCATCAAGGCACCGGCAATCAACATGCGCACATCGCTGCCGCTGATCCCGTCGAGCAGTTGCAGGCCCAAACCACCTGCACCAATCACGGCGGCAATCGCCATCACGCCGACGTTCATCACCACCGCTGTACGAATACCGCCAAAAATCACCGGTAGCGCCATCGGAATCTCGACCCAGCGCAGACGCTGCCAGAAGGTCATGCCAATCCCGCGACCGGCTTCACGCAGTCCGGGAGACAAATTCTCCAGCGCGGTGTGGGTGTTACGCACAATCGGCAGCAGCGAGTAGAGGAACACGGCGGTGATAGCGGGAAGGGCGCCAATGCCCTGACCGATCATAGAAAACAATGGAATCATCAAACCAAACAACGCGATGGTGGGAATGGTTAACACAATGGTGGCGATGCCGAGCACCGGCGTGGCCAGCCACTTAAAGCGCACAATCAAAATGCCCAGCGGTACGCCAACGATAATGGCGAAACCGACCGCCACCAGTACCAGCCACGTGTGTTGCCAGGTGAGCGTCATCAAGGTGTGCCAGTTATTCATGATGTAATGCAAGGTATCCACAGCGCCTCCTTACAGCATGTTCTTGGATTGAAGGAAATCACGCGCCACCTGTTGCGGCGACTGATGATCAATATCGACACGCTTATTCATCTCGGTGATCGCTTCGTCATTAATCAACGCGGAGAGCTGATTAAGCGCCGTATCCAAACCCGGATGGCTCTCGAGCACATCCTGACGCACTACGGGCGTGACGTTGTAACTTGGGAAGAAGTGCTTATCATCTTCTAACACTTTGAGTTCGAACCCTTTCACGCGGCCATCGGTGGTGTAGATCAAACCGGCATCAACAAAGCCATCGCGAATCGCGTTGTAAACCAAGCCGGGATCCATCTGGCGAATCTGCGGACGATCGAGCGGCATGTTGTAGGCTTTCTGCAATGGCTTAAGACCATCGGAGCGGCCCGAGAATTCCAGGTCCAAACCCAGTTTCCAGTTATGATCCGGATCGTTCTTGCGTACCTCTTCCAGCTTCGCCACCAGTTGCGACATGGTGTTGATGCCTTCTTTCTCCGCACGATCGCGTTGCATGGCAAACGCATAGGTATTGTTCATCGGTGCAGGATTGAGCCACACCAGCCCTAACTTCGCATCCAGCTGTTTTACCGTTTTATACGCGTCTTCGGTCGACATAGGCTTATTGATGTGGTTAAAGATGATCAGCGAAGTACCGGTGTATTCCCATGTCATATCAATCTGTTTATTGATCATCGCGTTACGACCAATAGTGGTGGCGATATTGGTCTTGGGAATCACCTGAAAACCTTTCTTTTGCAGCCAGATTACTGTCATCGCGGAGAGGATGTGCTGCTCCGTAAAGCTCTTAGTTGCCATGGTAATCGGTGTTGCAGCCGCAGCGCTTTGGCTGATTGCCAGCGTCGCGGTGAGTGCCAGCGCAGTACGTTTAACCCAGCGCGCCAGTTTGTTGGCAGTGGCCATCACAAAGCTCCTTGTGTTAAGCCGCAGAGTGCGGGCTGAGATAACGTCCCAATGCCGCGAGCAGCATGTCGAGCACCAGCGCAACCAGTGCGGTGGCCACAGCGCCGAGGATCAGCGTAGGGAAGTCGTTGAGGTAGATGCCGGGGAAAATCAGCTCACCAAAACTGCTGGCACCGATCAGGAACGCCAATGGCGCGGTACCGACGTTAATCGCCGTGGCGATGCGCACGCCTGCCAGAATCACCGGCAGCGCATTGGGAATTTCCACCTGACGCAAACGCTGAAACTTGGTCATACCTATACCGTTGGCGGCTTCAATCAGCGACGGCGGTACCGCGCTTAAACCGGCAAAAGTATTACGCACAATCGGCAGCAGCGAGGCGAGGAACAGGGCAATCAGCGCGGGACGATCGCCGATACCGACAATCACCATCGCGAGCGCCAATACCGCCAGCGGTGGCAGCGTGTTACCCACGTTGAAAATTTGCATCACGTACTCTGCCCAGCGACGAGCGAACGGACGGCTAAGCAGGATGCCGCTGGGAATGCCCACCAGTAACGCAAAGAACATTGACCAAAACACTAAAAACAGATGCTGCTGCCCGAGATAAACCAAATCTTCCCGCCGGTCGCGCAGCGTGTTCAGCCCCAGCCCCCAAACCAGCAGGGCAAGCACCGCAACAATCGCGAGCAGAGCCAGCCCAGCGCGGCGGGCGAGCGATGCATTTTGCATAGCCAGTGTCTCCCTGATTCAAGAAATCGTTCGATAGGTAATGTCATTCCCAGGATGGCGGCGCAGTGTTAAAACGCACACATACGAAAATCCTTCACCCCGTTAAATTGCAGTTAAAATGACTGTTATCAGATGCTTTTTCAGTGAATATCTGGAAAGCACCGCTTAGACCTATAGCAATGCTTGTCGATAAGCGCTAGTTTTTGCGGCAAAATCAGACAGATAGAAATAATAAAAAACGCCATCTAACCCGCGTGGAATAAGGCATCATCCGACAATAAAAAATATTCATCGAAATAAGTGACGTCGTCACAGATAGGTCGCACGCAGAGGAAACTGGTCTGGCGAATTTTGAGCTAGCCTTGTTAGAAATTAAGGAGACGTATGACTGAAACTGCAGAATTGAACACGGAACATCGCCACTGGATTCTTATCGGCTGCATGCTCGCTATGTTTATGGCGGCGATTGAAGTCACCATCGTGGCCACCGCCATGCCGACCATTATTGCCGATCTTGGCGGCTTTTCGCAGTTTGGCTGGGTATTTTCCATCTATCTACTGACGCAAGCCGTCAGCGTGCCGCTGTATGGCCGACTGGCAGATATGTGGGGCCGCAAACGACTGTTGTTTATCGGTGTTTCGCTCTTTTTAATGGGATCGATTCTGTGCGGATTTGCCCACAGCATGGCGTGGCTGATCCTGTTTCGCGCTTTTCAGGGGTTAGGTGCCGGGGCGATTATGCCGCTAACGTCCACCATTGTGGCGGACGTCTATTCGCCGCGCGAACGCGCCAACGTACAGGGCTGGCTCTCCAGCGTCTGGGGCGTGGCGGCAATCATTGGTCCGCTGAGCGGCGCGTGGCTGGTGCAGCACTTTAGCTGGTCGGTGATTTTCTGGGTCAACGTGCCGATTGGCGCCATCGCCATGCTGCTGCTGGCGCGTTTTCTTCCATCGCGTGAACAAAATCAGGCCACCACGCTCAATCTCACCGGCAGCTGCTGGCTGATGATCTGCGTAACGGCGTTGCTGGTCGCGCTGCTGCAGGCAGAAGTGCTCGGTTTCTGGCTGGTGCCGTTCCTGCTGCTGGCGGTCATTGCTGCCTGGCGTTTAAAACAGCATGAACAGCGTGCTGATGCGCCGCTGTTCCCGCTGGAAATCTGGCGCAGCCGGCTCATCGTTGCTGGCAACATCGGCAACCTGATCATCGGTGCCAGTATGATGGGCATCAGCGCCTTTCTACCAACCTGGATTCAGGGCATCACCGGCGGCACGCCGCTGCAGGCCGGCAGCGCACTGGCGATGATGTCGATTGGCTGGCCGCTGGCCAGTACATTGAGCGGTAGGTTGATGCTTATCACCTCCTATCGCTTCACCGCGCAGTTGGGCGCGCTGCTGCTGATTGCGGGCAGCGCATTACTGCTGCTACTGCGCAGCGACAGCTCAATCGTGCAGGCCGGATTCACCGCCTTTGTGATTGGCACCGGCATGGGCATGACCAGCACCACGTTTCTGGTATCGGTACAGAACCATGCGCATTACGATATTCGCGGCATTTGCACCGCCTCAATCATGTTCAGCCGCATGATCGGGTCGGCGATTGGTACCGCGTTATTGGGCGCGGTGCTGAACCTCAATTTGTCTCTGCGTCTGCCGCAGGCCGACGATCCGATGCAGAAAATCATGTCGCCTGAAAGCCGTCAGGCGCTGTCGGAGGCGACATTGCATGACTGGACCGGACAAATCGCCAGTTCTTTACATTGGGTGTTTGTAGTGTCGTTGCTGATTGCGCTACTAACGTTGTGGGTGGCGTGGATAATGCCGCGGCAAAGGCCGGAAGTGGAGTAAAAGCAGGGCGGCCAGAGAGCCGCCCGAAAGTTTACTGCGCTGGCGTATCCTGAGAGCTGCCCGCGCTGTCTGGCACGGTGCTGTCACCATCACGGCCATTTTTCTTGTAGACGATTTTCTGTGTGTCGTTCTCACAATGACCCACAACCTGGCCGCCGACCTGATCGGCTTGATCATTGGCCACGATATCCAGCGTGAAGTCCGATTCGGCGACGCCGTTGTTAATGATTTTTTTGCTGATGTCCGCTTTGACGCTTTCACAAGACGCCTGCGCCAATACCGGCAGCGACAAGATCGCCATCAGCAGAACTGCATTACGTTTTTTCATCATTCACTCCTTTGGTCAGAAATCCTGTCAAAACTATAGCAGTGATAAACGATTAAGGTGCAATTGGACGTCCGGTGCGGCGGTCGAGGCAGCGCAGCGTATTCGGTTCCCAATAGGCGTTAACGTTGTAGCTCTTTTCGCAGGAATCGCGGGTATCAAAGGCTTTGTCCGCTTTATCAAACTCTTTCTCAACGCGCGTATTGACCTTATTACGCAGGTTTTTGGTATCGTTCCACTGCTCTTTGCTCTGGCGCGCGGCTTCATTACTGGAGGCGCTGCTACCATCTTCAATAATCAGGCGTTCGGTTTTGGCCGCAGCGATGGGCGCAGCCATTAACAGGCTCGACGTCACCACGGTAGCCAGCAGGGCGGAAAACAGTTTTTTCATCGTCATTTCCTTCAGTTAACACCAGCACAGCCGGGATCGCGGCTGTAACAACCATGGGCGCTAGTATATCATCGCTGCTTCTTTGCTCACCAGCGGTGAGCGCTTTGTTTAGCTTAGCGAGAGATTTTCTATGCTGGTCAAAACCGCCTTGCTGTTTTTTATCACTGCGATAGCGGAAATTGTTGGCTGTTTCCTGCCGTGGCTATGGTTGAAGAAGGGCATGACGGCGTGGCTGCTGGTGCCGGCCGCGGCAAGTCTGGCGCTGTTTGTCTGGTTGTTGACGTTGCATCCCGCCGCGAGCGGGCGCGTTTATGCGGCCTATGGCGGCGTATATGTGCTGACGGCGCTAATCTGGCTGCGCGTGGTGGATGGCGTAAAACTGAGTACGTGGGATTGGGTTGGCGCGCTGGTCGCCTTGAGCGGCATGTTGATTATCGTGACCGGTTGGGGCCGCGCGTAATCATCGGCCACACCGGCGTGCGATATCAGGGGGAAACATCCCCATGAGGTCGTCGCGGCAAAAGCCGCCGGAGCGCCTCATAGGATGGTCGCCCCGGGTATTTCGATCAAACAGCGTGTAACCGCGATTAACCTTTATGCACCTTTAGTCCTGCGGTGGTTTGCGTCACCGGCATAATCTCCAGCGTATTGATGTTGACGTGCTTCGGCAGCGTCGTCACCCAATACACCGCTTCGGTGACATCTTCCGCCGTCAGCGCGGTGGTGCCTTCATAAACCTGGCCCGCTTTATCGTCATCGCCCTTGAAGCGCACGTTTGAGAACTCGGTACCGCCCACCAAACCTGGCTCGATATCGGTCACGCGCAGCGCGGTGCCGTGCAGGTCGGTACGCAGATTCAGGCTGAACTGGCGCACGAACGCTTTGGTCGCGCCATACACGTTGCCACCCAAATAGGGCCAGCTGCCGGCAATCGAACCGATATTTACGATATGACCGACGTTGCGCTCAACCATTGCAGGCAGCACCGCACGCGTCATGTACACCAAACCTTTGTTGTTGGTGTCGATCATATTTTCCCAGTCTTCGATATTGGCTTTGTGCGCCGGTTCCACACCCAACGCCAGGCCAGCATTGTTAACCAGCACATCAATATTGCGCCAATCAGCGGGCAGGGAGGCGATCGCTTCATCGATGGCAGCGCGATTACGCACGTCCAGCTGAACGGTATACAGATTGTCGCCCAGCTCATCTTTCAACTCTTTTAAGCGCTCAGCGCGACGTCCGCTGGCGATCACTTTGTGACCTGTAGCAATGAAGCGGCGGGTGATACTTTGACCAAAACCAGCAGTTGCGCCAGTAACAAAAATAATCATCTCACTGTTCCTTATACGATTTCAGGTTATCAGCCACACCTTAGCATTAACCTCGAACCCATGCTCATGAAAACCAAAAGCAGCGTGTTGCAGGATTTTTCCTGCACATTACGAGTGCAATGGCGCACCACAAAGACGCATCTCAACAGGCGATTATCACGCCATGCGCAGTAAAACTCGCCGCAATGTTAAATAGCAACCGTTTGCGATAGCAGGCAACCGGTTGCGCATACGTTTGCTCACCAAGCTTGACACAAAAACCCACCAAATCAACCTATTATATTGAAAGTAAACAGTATTTTTTGTTCTTTGCATTGGCATGCGCTTTGCAAACTATCTTTAAGGCAATTACTTGCACTCATAAAAAAGCACCAAGGAACCATTATGCCTTACGCACCTGAAACGCTGCTGCGCGCAAGCTTCTTTGATTTCACCGCTCTGGCCGCGCAGCCAGACGACATTGCTGCCAACGCGCGCTATCTCGAAGATGGCTTATTAACGCTGCGTGACGGCAAAGTGGTCAGCCTGGAAAGCTGGCAAATCGCGGAAGGGCGCGTCGATCTCACGCGCGTCACCGATCTGCGCGGTAAACTGATCGTGCCCGGCTTTATCGATACCCATATTCATTATCCGCAAACCGAAATGATCGGCGCTTTTGGCGAACAGCTACTGGAGTGGCTCAACCAATACACTTTCCCGGTGGAGAGCCAATATCACTGTCCCGATCACGCGGCAAAAATGTCGGCGTTCTTCCTGCACCAGCTGCTGTCGAACGGCACCACCACCGCGCTGGTGTTCGGCACCGTGCATAAGCAGTCGGTCGACTCGCTGTTCAGCGCCGCGCAGCAGCTGGATATGCGACTGATCGCTGGCAAAGTGATGATGGATCGCAACGCGCCTGAATACCTGACCGAAACGCCGGAAGAGAGTTATCAGCACACGCGTGAACTGATTGAGCGCTGGCATCAGCGCGGTCGCCTGAGCTATGCGCTCACGCCGCGCTTTGCACCGACCTCGTCGCCGGAATTGCTGGATAAAGTGCGTCAGCTGCGCGAGGAGTTTCCTGATGTCTGGATGCACACGCACCTAAGTGAAAATCCGCAGGAGATCGCCTGGGTAAAAGCGCTATTCCCGGAGCGCGCAGGCTATCTTGATGTTTATCATCATCACCAACTTACCGGCAAACGCAGCGTGTTCGCGCACTGCCTGCATCTGGAAGATCAAGAGTGGCAATGCCTGCATGACACCGATTCATCGATTGCCTTCTGCCCGACCTCAAACCTGTTCCTCGGCAGCGGTTTATTCAACATCAAACGCTGCTGGCAGCAGGGCGTGCGCATGGGCATTGGCACCGACGTGGGCGCAGGCACCACCTTTAATCTGCTGCAAACGCTGGGCGAAGCCTACAAAGTCGGCCAGCTACAGCAATACAAACTCAGCGCCTGCGAAGCGTTTTATCACGCCACCTTAGGCGGCGCGCACGCGCTCGATCTGGATGACGTCATCGGCAATTTTAACCCCGGCAAAGAGGCCGATTTCGTGGTACTCGATGCGGCGGTGTCGCCGCTGCAGAAGCTGCGCAATGCCAACAGCAAAGACATCTGGGAGCGGCTGTTTGTGATGATGACGCTTGGCGACGACCGCAACATCGCGCAAACCTGGGTGAGCGGCAAGCCGGTTTGGCAGCGCGAAAGTGAGGAGCAAATCGCATGATCCAGTTCTTACTCAACGATCGTTTAATCACCGAACGCGAGCTTGATCCCAATCTCACCGTGCTTAACTACCTGCGCGGCCAGCAGCAGCGTCGCGGCACCAAAGAGGGCTGCGCGTCTGGCGACTGCGGTGCCTGCACCGTCACGCTCGGTAAAGTCGTCGATGGGCAGATGCAGTATCAGGCGGTGAACAGCTGTTTGACGCTGGTCAGCAGCCTGCAAGGCAAGCAATTGATTACCGTGGAAGATCTCAAGCAGGGCCGCGAACTGCACAGCGTGCAGCAAGCGATGGTGGATTGCCACGGCTCGCAATGCGGCTACTGCACGCCGGGTTTCGTGATGTCGCTGTTTACTCTGCAGAAAAACAGCGCTGGCTGGGATCGACATCAGGCAGAACAGGCGCTGGCGGGTAATTTATGTCGTTGCACCGGCTATCGTCCGATCATGGATGCGGCGCAGCAGGCGTGTGAACAACCTGATGCAGATGCCTTCAGCGCCAATGCACCCGCGCTAGTACAGCGTTTACAGGCGCTCAGCAACGATGAAGTACAGATCATCGAAGCCGCGGGCAGCCGCTGCTATCTGCCGAAAACAGTAGCGCAACTCGCCGAGCTCTATCAGCAATATCCTGAAGCCCGTCTGGTGGCTGGCGGTACCGATCTGACGCTGCAAATCACTCAGCAATATCAGCGCTTGCCGCTGCTGATCGCGCTGGAGCAGATTGATGAGTTGAAGGTCTGCCACGAAGATGAAACGCATCTTTATCTCGGTGCTGCCGCCTCATTGCAGCATTGCTATCAGTTTTTAGCACAGCACATTCCAGCGTTTAGCAGCATGCTGGAGCGTTTTGCCTCATTGCAAATTCGTAATCAGGGCACGCTTGGCGGCAATATTGGTAACGCATCGCCGATTGGTGATTGCGCGCCGATGCTGCTGGCATTGAATGCGCGTCTGGTTTTGCAGCAGGGTGAAAAGAGGCGAGAAGTCCCGCTCGACCATTTTTTTACTGCATATCGCCAAACGGTCTTGCTGCCGGGTGAATTCATTCGCAGCATCACCATCGCCAAAGTGACGGTGTCACCCAACTTTGCGGCGTGGAAAGTGGCTAAACGGCTGGACGATGATATTTCCGCGGTTTTCGCCGCCATCAATCTGCACATCGCGGAAGGGGTAATTGTGGAAGCGCGGCTCGCCTTTGGGGGTATGGCCGCCACGCCGAAACGCGCGCTGGCGGCTGAAGCACAACTGCTGGGCCAACCGCTGAATCTCAGCACCATCGAAAAAGCCTGTAGCGCGCTGAGTGTGGATTTCCAGCCGCTCAGCGACTTCCGCGCCAGCGCCGATTATCGCCTGCAGGTGGCGCGCAATCTGTTACGCCGCTACTACGCACAAGCGTCTGGCGAGCTGACCATTACCGAGGTATCGCGCTATGTCTCATAACCGTCCGGAACTGAACGAAACGCTGCTGAAAGCCCAATTTGCCACCAACATGCAAACGGGCGTCGGGCGCAGCAATAAACATGAAAGTGCCGATAAGCATATCTCAGGTGAAGCGCTGTATATCGACGACAAGCCGGATCTGCCGGGATTGCTGCATCTCTGTCAGCGTCTGAGCGAGCATGCGCATGCGCGCATCACCAAACTGGATGTGCAGCCATGTTACGCGGTGCCGGGCGTGGTCAGCGTGCTGACGTGGCGCGATGTGCCGGGGCTCAATGATGTCGGTCCGCTCGAACCGGGCGATCCGCTGCTGGCGCAGGACACAATCGAATATTTCGGTCAAATCGTCATTGCCGTCGCCGCTGATTCACCGGAAGCGGCGCGTGCCGGCGCCGCAGCGGCGATTGTCGAGTACGAAGCGCTACCGGCCGTCCTCGACGTGCGTGAAGCGCTGGAACAGCGTTTCTTTGTGCAGCAGCCGCATATTCACCAACGCGGTGATGCCGACGCTGCGCTGGCGCGGGCGTCACGCCGTATTCAGGGCGAATTTCACATCGGCGGTCAGGAACATTTCTATCTGGAAACCCAGACGGCGCTGGTGATCCCCGGCGAAGATGACAGCTTGCAGGTGTTCTCCTCGACGCAAAATCCCACCGAAGTGCAGAAGCTGGTGGCGGAAGTGATGGGCATCACCATGAACAAAGTCACCATTGATATGCGGCGCATGGGCGGTGGCTTTGGCGGCAAAGAGACGCAGGCGGCAGGCGTGGCGTGTTTGTGTGCCATCGCCGCGCGTCAGCTGCGTAAACCGGTAAAAATGCGCCTGGCGCGCCGCGACGATATGCAGATCACCGGCAAACGCCATCCGTTTTTTGTCCGCTACGATATCGGCGTCGATGACAATGGTCGCTTCTGCGGCGTGAAGATCGATCTGGCCGGCAACTGCGGTTATTCGCTCGATCTCAGCGGATCGATTGTCGATCGCGCGATGTTCCACGCCGATAACGCGTATTACCTCGGCGATGCACTGATTACCGGCTACCGCTGCCGCACACATACCGCCTCGAACACCGCATACCGTGGCTTCGGCGGGCCGCAAGGCATGGTGGCGATTGAGCAGATCATGGATCACGTCGCGCGCGAAGTGGGAGTAGATCCACTCGAACTGCGCAAACGTAACTATTACGGCAAAACCGATCGCAACATCACCCATTACCACCAGCAGGTGGAAGACAATCTGCTGGATGAGATGACGGAGCAATTGGAAACCAGCAGCGAATACGCCGCGCGCCGTCGTGACATCAGCGCATTTAATGCCAGCAACCGTTTTATGAAACGCGGACTGGCGCTGACGCCGGTGAAATTCGGCATCTCTTTTACCTCCAGCTTCCTCAATCAGGCCGGCGCGCTGATTTTGATTTACACCGATGGCACGGTGCAGCTCAATCACGGCGGCACCGAAATGGGCCAGGGCTTAAACACCAAAGTGGCGCAGATTGTGGCGGAAGTGCTGCAGATTGATATCAGCCAGATTCAGGTGACCGCCACCGATACCGGCAAAGTGCCCAACACCTCGCCAACCGCAGCGTCCAGCGGGGCCGATCTCAACGGCAAAGCGGCGCAAAATGCGGCGCAAATCCTGCGCGATCGCTTAACCGAGATGCTGTGTCAGCAACATCAATGCGCGGCAGACGCGGTGCATTTCAGCAACGGTATCGTGCGCGTCGGCGAGAAACACTTCACCTTCGCCCAGGTTGCACAGCAAGCGTGGCTTAATCAGGTGCCGCTTTCTGCCACCGGTTTCTACAAAGTGCCGGGCATCCATTACGATCGCGCCGCCGGACGCGGCAAACCGTTCTATTACTTCTCCTACGGCGCGGCCTGCTGTGAAGTGCTGGTGGATACGCTGACCGGCGAATACCGTTTGCTGCGCGCCGACATTTTGCATGACGTGGGCGCGTCGTTGAATCCGGCTATCGACATCGGCCAGGTTGAAGGCGGTTTTGTGCAGGGTATGGGCTGGCTCACCTGCGAAGAGCTGGTGTGGAACGACAAGGGTAAATTGCTTACCGATGGCCCGGCCAGCTACAAAATTCCGGCGATCAGCGATGTGCCGAGCGACTTGCGTGTCACGCTGGTTGAGAACCGCAAAAACCCGCAGGACACGGTGTTCCACTCCAAAGCCGTCGGCGAACCGCCGTTCATGTTGGGCATCGCCGTGTGGTGCGCATTGCAGGATGCGGTTGCCAGCGTTGATAACTATCGTCGCCATCCGCAGCTGGACGCGCCCGCCACGCCGGAGCGAGTATTCTGGGGGATTCAGCGCTTATCAGGAGCGGACCATGATTTATCATGACTGGATCAGCGTATTGCACAGCCTGCGGGAAAAACGCGAAAGCTGCGTACTGATCACTGTGCTCAGCGAGCGGGGCTCCGTGCCGCGCGATCGCGGCAGCAAAATGGTGGTCAGCGCCACTGACACCTTTCTCACCATTGGCGGCGGCCATCTTGAGTATCAATGCATTGCGCAGGCGCGCGAGATGCTGCAGCAGCGCTGCACTCAACCGCGCAGTGAAGAGTTTGCGCTGGCTGCACGTCTCGGCCAATGCTGCGGTGGTCACGCCACTTTACTGTTTGAACCGCTGATGCAACAGCAGCCGGAAATCCAGGTGTACGGCGCAGGCCACGTCGGCCAGGCGCTGGTGAATCTGCTCGCCACCTTGCCGTGCCACATTACCTGGATTGATAGCCGCGCCGCGCAGTTTCGCGCCGTGCCGCCCGGCGTGACGGTGCGCCAGGTTGATGATCCGATTGACTGCGTGCACGAAGCCGCGCCCGACAGCTATTTTGTTGTGATGACGCACGATCATCCGCTCGATCTGGCGCTCAGCGAAGCGATCTTGCGCCGCGGCGATTTTCGCTATGCCGGTGTGATTGGTTCTGCCACTAAAGCCCAGCGCTTTCGCTATCGCTTAGAGGGCAAAGGCATTGCAGCAGATTCTCTCGCACGTTTGCGCTGCCCGATTGGTTTGGCGGATGTGAAGGGCAAGTTACCGGCGGAAATTGCCGTCGCGGTGGCGGCAGAAATCATCAGCGTTTATCAGCAGCAGGCGATAAGTTGTTGAGTGACGAGGAAACTGCCAGGATAGAACCATCCCGCCGCCACCGTGCGGCGTTGCTGATTATCAGGAGCGATAATGAATTCACGAGCCAATCCGTTTTTCACCGCCAGCACCTTGCCGTATCAAACCCCGCCATTTGACCAGATTCAGGAAGAGGATTTTCTGCCGGCGCTGGAAGCGGGGATTAAAGAGAAACGGCGCGAAGTGGCGGCGATCGCCAGCAATCCTGAGGCGCCAACCTTTGCCAACACCTTTGAGGCGCTGGAGCGTAGCGGCCAGTTGCTGAAGCGCGTGAATCTGGTGTTTGGTGCCATGACTTCCGCCAACACCAGCGATCGCCTGCAGGAAATCGATGAACTGATTACCCCGCAGCTCACCGCACTCAATGATGAAATCTGCCTGAACAGCCAGCTGTTCGCTCGCCTCGACACCGTTTACCAGCATCGCGGTTCGCAGTGTCCGGATGCCGAAGCGATGCGTCTGGCGGAAGTCACCTGGCAGCATTTCCAGCTGGCCGGTGCCAGCCTGAGCGAAGCAGATAAAACTCAGCTACGTGCCTGCAATCAGGAGCTGGCGAGCCTTAGCACCCGCTTCGGCAATAAGTTGCTGGCGGCCACCAAAGCCGGTGCTTACGTGGTGAGCAATGTTGCGGCGCTGGCCGGATTAAGCGAGGAAGAGTTGGCGCATGCCAAAGCGGCGGCCGAAGCGCGCGGCTTGCACGGCGAATGGCTGATTGCGCTGCAAAACACCACGCAGCAACCGGCGCTGCAGGCGCTGGAAGTGCGCGCCACGCGTGAAGCGTTGTTCCAGCAGGCGCTAACACGCAGCGAGCAGGGCGATGATAACGACACGCGCGACATCGTGTTACGCATGGCGCAACTGCGCGCGCAGCAGGCGAGTTTGCTCGGTTTCAAAACCTATGCCGAATGGAGCATGCAGGATCAGATGGCGAAAACGCCGGAGGCGGCTTTTGCCTTTATGCGCAATATTGTCCCTGCCGCGCGGGCTCGCGCTGAACGCGAAGCCGCCGACATTCAGCAGGCCATTGAAGCCGCGCATCACAGTTTTCCGCTGCGCGCCTGGGACTGGAGTTTTTATGCCGAGCAGGTGCGTAAAGCCCAATACGCGCTGGATGAGAGCCAAATCCGCCCGTACTTTGAGCTGAATAACGTGCTGGAAAAAGGTGTGTTCTGGTCGGCCAGCCAGCTGTTTGGCATTCGCTTTAGCCAGCGCCACGATCTGCCGGTTTATCATCCGGACGTTAACGTTTACGAGATTTTCGATGTCGACGACACGCCGCTGGCGCTGTTCTACACCGATTTCTTTAAGCGTGATAACAAAAGCGGCGGCGCGTGGATGAGTAATTTCGTCGACCAAACCACGCTGCTCGGCACCAAACCGGTGATCTACAACGTGTGCAACTACACCAAGCCGCAGGCAGGCCAGCCGGCGCTGCTGAGCTGGGATGAAGTGATCACGCTGTTCCACGAGTTTGGTCATGCGCTGCACGGCTTGTTCGCCACGCAACGTTATCCGAGCTTGTCGGGCACCGCCACGCCGCGCGACTTTGTCGAGTTCCCGTCGCAGATTAATGAGCATTGGGCCAGCAACGAAGCGGTGTTTGCCAACTATGCGCGCCACTACAAAACCGGCGAGGCGATGCCTGCTGAGCTGCGTGACAAGATGGTGCGCGCCGCGAAGTTCAACAAAGGTTACGACATGACCGAGCTGCTGGCCGCCGCGCTGCTGGATCTGCAGTGGCATTCACTGACCACACACGACAATCCGCAAGACGTTAGCCACTTCGAGCTGCAGGCGCTGGCCGCCGAAAACATTGCGCTGGCGACGGTTCCGCCTCGCTATCGCTCCAGCTATTTCCGCCATATCTGGGGCGGCGGCTATGCAGCCGGTTATTACGCCTATATCTGGACGCAGATGCTCGCCGATGATGGCTATCAAGCCTTTGTTGAACGAGGTGGATTAACACGCGAAAACGGTCAGCAGTTCCGCGAACATATTCTGTCACGCGGTAACAGCACCGATTTGCAGCATCTGTGGCTGGCGTGGCGCGGCAAAGAGCCGGAGATCGGCCCTATGCTGAAAAATCGTGGATTAGAGTCGTAGAAACGCCATTGATGGCGAGCTGGTTCAACCCAGCGGACCGCCTTCAATGGTATCGCACATGCCGGCCAGCACGCGCTCGCCGGTTTCGTTTTTCAAATCTGCATACCATGCCGCCGTCACTTCCGCGTCTTTAGCGTGGGTCACATCGCAGCGCTTACGGGCTTTCAACACCAAATCTTTGGTGCGCTCCACGCGTCGGGCTTCATAGCGCAACAACGCATCCTCAATCCCTAAAGAGTGTGACGCCAGCGTCTGCGCCAGCACCACCGCATCTTCCATCGCCGAACAACCGCCTTGCCCGATATCCGGCGTGGTGCTGTGTGCGGCATCGCCCAGCAACGCCACGCGACCTTTAACAAAACGGCTAAACGGTTCGATGTCGTGGATTTCCACCCGGTTGGTGGTTTCCGGATTGAGGCGTTCAATCAGACGCTGCACCGGTTCGGCCCAGCCGCTGAAGTAGCCTTTGAGATCGTTTTTCAACGTTGCGCGATCTTCCGGCAAGCCTTTTGGCAGCGGAACATCAAAGAAGAAGTAGAAGCGGTTATCGCTAACCGGCATCAGCGACACGCGTTTGCCTTCACCGACAAAAGTGGTCCATTGATCGGCGGGCGCAATCGCTTCATCAATCGTCACCAGGCCGTTCCAGTTGACGTAACCGGCGTAACGACGTTCCACGCTTTCACCCAGCACATAGTGGCGGATCACCGAGTGCGTACCATCGGCGGCAATCAGAAAATCACCTTCGGCCTGGCTACCGTCATCAAACCAGGCGGTGACGCCATGCTCGGTTTGCTCAACCTGCGTGACGCGTTTGCCAAAGCTAATGCGCGAACGTCCGTAGGTATCGATCAGCATCGCCTGCAATTCGGCGCGCGCCACAGGATAGGGATATTCCCCCACCTGCTGCACCAGCGGTTTCATGCTGAAGCGGGTGAGAGTGCTACCGCTGTGCGCATCGTTGTAGGCCATAAACGCCATGTTGCCGCCCAGTGCGCGCAGCGGTTCTTTCATGCCTAACGCGTTGAGGCATTTCACGCCGTTGGGCCAGATAGAGATCGCCGCACCCACCGGCTTCATCTCTTTAACTGCTTCAAACACTGCGGTGTCAAAACCCGCTTTCTCCAGCGCAATCGCAGCACTCATACCGCCAATGCCCGCGCCAATCACAATCGCTTTCATATTCGTCTCCTTTGCTATGCATTGGAGACTGCAACTTTTGTACCAAGTTGAAAGATTGGCCGAACGGCGACTAACTCATTGATTCTACATCAACGAAACAGCATCTACTCTTGCCGCTCTGCACTACAGTGGCGCACGCCCATGCACTGCAGCAGAGCAACTTCTGCGAAAGAGTGAATCGATTGTTTCAGCATGGTAATTGGCCCCGCAGCAGCCATACTCATTACACCCGTTCTGCGAGGACTCAATCATGAAATGGATAATGGCTTTTACCTTGCTGTTCAGCGCCAGCGTGCTGGCACAACCGCAATGGCAGCCGGAGCGAAAAGCACCGGTGGTGCAGCTAACGCCGATTGCCGCGAAGTGCGATGTTTCAGCCTGTCAGCAAAACTGCTATGTGCAGCAATCACAGTGTAAAAACGACAATAACGGCGGCTGCGGCTCGCTGGCACAAATTTGCGTACAAAACTGTGCCAGTCAGTGTCGTTAAGTGAAATAAATCTGTCATAACCGAGTGCTAGCGTGTTTCCCCGGCAAGGTAATATTCTGATAACAGGGGAAAATAATGAAAACCCGCTTCACACTGATTGCATCGGTTATTCTGCTGGCACAGCAGGCACATGCGGTTTCACTGCCCGATGCGGCCGCGCTGGCAGGCTTAACCTCTACCGGTTCCATCTCCGCTTATAGCGATCTCGAGCAGCAATCGCTACAGGCTGAACGTCAGGCGCTGCAAGGTGACAGCAGCACGTTGACGCGCGAGCAACTGGAAAAAGCTAAACAGACCGCGAAACAGGCAGACACGCAGTGGCTGAAAAACAGCGGCTACGATTTCAAAATGAAAGAGAACCAGCAGGCCGGAATTGCGCTGCTTTCAGGCTTTAGCACGTTGCCCGCCAGCGTGCTTGATGCCAGTCAAGCCACCGTTACCCACATCAATCTGAACGCCACGCTAAATGTGCGTCATCAGGCTCTGGCCGATGCAGAAGCCATCAGCTATCTCTATTTCCTCTCCGATGCGCTTGGTCCGCGCCTTGGCAAAGCCTTCCTCGCCGCTTACGACAAAGGTGAGATTGGTAAAGCCGCCGCGCTGATTAAAGCCAGTGAAGTCAGCACCAGCGCGGCGAAAAAGCACTTTAACTATCCGCGACCGTTCCTGCGTGAAGGCAACAGCATCCATCTGGTACCGGACGATGTGGTGGTGAAGGATAACGTGCGTTACATCGCCGACGGCGGCTCTTTCCCGAGTGGTCACACCAACACCGGTTATACCGATGCTTTGTTGCTGGCCGAAATGGTGCCGGAACGTTTTGAAGCATTGGTGACGCGCGGCGCACGCTACGGTTATTCGCGTTTAGTGTTGGGCGTGCATTACCCGCTGGATGTGATGGGTTCGCGCATGGTAGCGCAGCGCAACGTGGCGAATTATCTCAACGATGCGCGCTATCAGGCACTGTTTAGGGAAGCGCGTAATCAGTTGCGTGCCGCGCTGGAAAAAGAGTGTGGCACGTCGCTGGCAGAGTGTGCGCGCAGCAATGGCAATGACGATCCGTATCGCTCACCGGCGATGAAGCAGTTCTATCGTTTCACCATGAGTTACAACCTGCCAAAAGCCAATGTGCAGAATACGCCTGTCAAGGTCCCGCAGGGCGCGGAGATCCTGCTAAAAACCGCGTTGCCGCAGCTGTCTGATGCGCAGATTCGTAGCCTGATGGTGAAAAGCGCGCTGCCAAACGGCTATCCGCTGTCTGGCAATGATGCAGATCAGTCATTCTGGCAACGTGTGGATTTAACGGCGGCGTATGCTTTAGCGAAACCGGCGCGTTGATATTTAGGTCGCCATGAATGGCGACCCTATGAAAGCCCTCGTCATTCTTTAATCCGGCGATCAAGCGTGAAGGGCGCTGAAGTGGCTTGTGCAAAGAGGGCGGCAGCGGCGGGATGGTCGGGATTGAGAATGGCGTTGTCTTCGCCGGTCAAAATGCTGGGTACCGTTAATAGCAAAGCAAAGCCGCCTTGCACATCGAGGAACGCAGCGCCAATCGCCTGTGTTTCTTCCTGCTGCTGATACTTTTGCCAATCGTCGGGCAGTTTATTGCTGTCCAGCGCCATGATTTCGCTCTCAGGGATCGGCAGGGTAAAAATCACAAAGCGGCTCTTTTCCAGCATCGCCTTACCGGCATGCACCACCAGTTCCAGCGTGGCGAGCGCCTTTGAACTGCTGAGATACACCGTCTTAATACCGGGCGGATTCCAGCGTCCGCCCCATTTTTCAGCGCCAGCGCCGCTAAATGCCTCGCTGGCGTACTCTTCTTTCACGAGTCGATAAAACAGCCGATAGGGAGCATCCGGTTCCTTCCGTTGCGTCATTACACAATCACTCCGTGTTCCAGGCGACCAATCAGCGTTAACACCGCATCACAACCCGCAGGCGTGCTCAGCATCTCCATTGGCAATGCATCATCCAGTGCCAACGCAGGTTGATACATCCAGTGCATGGCAGCGTCAACGTCACCGGCAAATAATTGCAAAACGGCATCCAGAATTTCGAACACCTGATACACGCGCGCACCTTGCTCCACCGAGAGTTGCGATCCGGCTTTCTCGCGGCGGCGATAGGTATTGCGATCGATAGAGACCATCTGGGCCACATCCAGCGGCGTTGCTTTCAGCACCGTAGCCGCGCGTTCAACGATGCCGACATCCAGACCTTCGGTGATCAACTGGTGCGCTTTCAGCGGATTACGCGGTAAGCCCATTTGATCCATAAACGATTGCTGAGCGTTCTGGATCAGCGTGGGATCGAAGACGCGTGCGGCATTGCCGTGATTGAATGGGGATGCAGTTGTCATAACAACCTCCTGAGCAATGTTCATTTGAACATTTTGATAGCTCAAGTGTACATTACTGCGCAGGGGTTGTCATTTTTTATACGACCTTAAAACTAATGCATTGTTAATAAACAATAATCAACTGGCTTCCTGCCACATCTCGCGCATCGCCAGCTCCAGCTTTTTAAACACCCGATAACGCGCATCGTGAAAGGCTACGCGCTCCGCTCGCGGCAACAATTCGCCGGGATTGATCTGCACCGCCTGCTGCGCGGCCTCGGCAAGATTGCGCCACGCGCCGACGCCCACACCGGCACACAAGGCGGCGCCAAGCGCGCCGGTCTCTTTGCACTGCGCCACGCGAATCGGTATGCCTAACACGTCAGCAAACATCTGCGGCCAGATGCAACTGCGCGCCGCGCCGCCCGACAAAATGGCCTGCGTAAAAGGGATGCCTGCCGCACGCAAGCGATCAATATGCGCCCGATGGGCAAAGGTCACGCCTTCAAACAGCGCGAACAGCATATCGGCGCGCGTATGCCAGCCGCCTAAGCCATAGAATCCGGCTTTGGCCGGTTCCGATTTGCGTCCGGAATAAAGATAAGGATGATAGAGCGGTAGCTGGGCATTGGGTTGCACGTGCGCCACGCTATCGCTGCTGCGCACCGCGCCCTGACCGCCGCGACCATCGTCAAATTCGCGAAGGAACCAGTCGAGATTCGCCGCCGAGGTGGCGCTGGCCTCAATCGCCATATAACGGTCGGACTCAATAATGGAGTTCATAAATACCGGGCGCAGATAATCGGGTTTATCTACCACCACCTGATTGATGCTCCACGTACCGGCGACAATCGAGGCTTCACCGCTGTTCACCACGCCAGAACCCACGGCGCTGGCCACCACATCAAAAATGCCCGCCACCACCGGAATGCCCGCCGGTAATCCGGTGAGTTGGGCAGCCCGGTCCGTGACATGGCCAACCACCTCGCAGGATTCACGCAGTGCGGGCAGCAGGGCGAGCGCCTCTTCGATGTCGTACAGCGCCATCAATTCACGGCTGTAGCCGCGCGCACGATAATCAATTAAGCCGGCGCCGGCGGCATCTGAAAAATCAGCGCTAATCGCACCGCTGAGAAAATGGGCGATAACGTCTTTCGCCAGCAATAAATGTCCGATTTGCGCCCAGCGCTCGGGTTGATGTTGCTTAATCCAGCTGATCAATACCGGCGTTGCCGCAGGCCAGGGTTTTTGCAGCGAAATCTGGTAGATGCGCTTATCCGCGCCGCTCATTTCCAGCGCGTTCACTGTGTCACAAGCTCGATGATCGATAGACTGAATACCAAACAGTGGCTGCTGATGCTTATCCAGCGCGTACAAACCGTTGCCGTGGCCGGCCGCGCCAACCGCAATCACATCGCTGGCGGGCGTCTCCGCCTGCTGCAGGCAACGGCTCACCGCATCGCTGACGCCATGCCAGATATCCGCCACCGGCCGTTCGGCGTAGCCTTCCTGTGGACGATGGGTTTCTCCCGCGCACTCGGCCACCGACAATACGCGACCGCTGAGATCAAACAGCACCGCTTTGATCATGGTGTTTCCGGCATCAATACCAACTATCTTCATATCCGACTCCGTGCAACTGGCGAAGACGGCGCACCGCTTAAGCGCCGGTGCAGGTAAGGCTCAACCCTGCTGATAGATTTCCAGGGCGTCCGCGCCGCTGGCGCCCTGATGAATAATCGCCATCAGCGCTTTCACCACGCGTGACGGATTATCGTGTTGATAAACATTGCGGCCATACACCATCCCGCTGGCACCTTGCGCCATCAGCGCGGCACTTTTCGTCAGCACGCCAGCCAGTTCACCTTTGCCGCCGCCGCGCACCAGCGTGGGACAGCGCGCCGCTTCCACCACGCGATGAAAATCTTCCACGTTCTCAGTGGGATCGGCTTTGATGATATCGGCACCTAACTCACGCGCCAGCCGCACCAGCGGCACAATTTTCTCGACATCGCCGAGTGAGCCGTAAGCCGCGCCTTGTCCGGCGGGGGCCATCACCAGCGGTTCAATCATCAGCGGCATGGCGTAGCGATCGCAAGCCTGGCGCAAGCGGCCAATATTTTCGACGCACATGCGAAAAATGCCCGGTTCATCCGGGATCAGATAGAGGTTCACAACCACTGCGGCGGCGTCCATCTGCAACGCGGCAAGAATCGGTTCATCCGGATTGTGCAGCACCGCCCACATTTCCCGGTGACGCGCCGCGTTGTAGGCATTGCCCACATCGGTGCGCATCACCAGCGCCGGTTTGCGTCCCGCCACACGCTGCAGCAGATCGGCCTGACCGTAGTTGACCTGAATCGCATCCGGCTGCGCGGCGACCAGGTTATCCATCACGCCCTCAATATTCTCCAGTCCGATGAGAAAATCGGGCTCGTTGGCGATACCGTGATCGATGGCGACATCCAGACATTTGCCGTGCTGAAACAGACGCTGCATGCGCACTTTATTGGTTACTAACATGTCGTGTTTCCTCCTGAAAAACCGTGGGATAAAGGCCGGTAAGTCCGTGCAAACGTGCCAGATTGGCGCAGCCGCGCTGCAGCTGCTGCGCGCGTTCGCTGTCGCTCCAGCCGAGCGTTGCGGCCATGATCTGCGCGATCTCCTGCACCAGCGGCGCGCTAAGTTCACCGCAAATCGCCAGCGAGGTGCGGCGCACCAGCAAATCCTCCAGCTGACAAACCTGTTCATGCTCAATCAGATAACGCAATTCGACATTGCTGTAGGCGGCGTGATGCTGCAACATTTGCTCGCCGTGCTGCTGGATCAGCGCCAGCAGCGGCAGGGCGCGGCTGCCGTAACGTTTGGCGAGTTGCATCACGCGCGGCAGCGGCACGGCATAACGCTGCGCCAGTTGCGCCAGCCACGCGGTTTGTCCTGAAGGTTTGGGAAAATCACGTCCGCCGCCAATCGGCACATCACCGCTGGAGACCTGCCGTTTTTCGCCGAGCAGCCGCAGCACGCGATCCGCCGCCTCTTCACCAAACTGGCGGAAAGTGGTCCATTTGCCGCCGACTAAACAGAGCGTGCTCCAGGCGCGATTGGCGTCAGCCGGCAACACCACTAACGAGTGGTTCCGCGAGATTTGGCCGTTAAGTTTGGCCTCGCTGGCGGGCAGTGGACGCACGCCGCAGAAGGTGTAAACGATGGCGGAATCCGGCACCTCGATATGCGGGAAGACGAAGCGCAATGACTCAAGGATGTAACTCTTTTCCTCCTCTTCGCACACCACTGCATCGGGATCGTCCACGCGGATATCGGTGGAACCCACCAGCACCTTGCCGAACCACGGAAACATGATGCAGACGCGGCCTTCCTGATTCTCGAAATAGACCATTTCGCCATCCAGCATCTGCAGCAATTCGGGATGATCGAGGATCAGATGCGATCCTTTGGTGCCGCCAATCAGCTTGGGTAGATCGTTGCGTGAAGAGATGCGTTGGTTGAGCTGATCGATCCAGGCACCACCGGCATTCACCAGCACATGTGGTTGCAGGCTGAAGCGCTCGCCGCTTAACGCATCCTGCAAAATAACCGTTTCGCCCTCGGCGCTGACCAGCTGCAGATAATTGAGCGCAAGCGCCTCTGGACTAGCTTTTTCGGCATCATCAATCAACTCAAATCCCAGCCGTTCCGGCGCGCTGATCCAGGCATCGTAATAGCTGGCGCTGTATTTCACCCAGGGCGCGAAACCCGGCCAGCGGTCACGCGTGGCGGCTTCATTGCGCACCTGATGCTTCGGCATCGATCCATATTGGCGGGTGTAAATGTCATACAGGCTAAGCCCGGTTTTGATCAGCAACGCCCCGCGCCGCGTCGGTTTATCGCTCAGGCGTAGAAAACGGCGCGTGGCATTCACTAAGCCGCCAGCGAGATTATCGATCGGCACCGTGGTGCGTAGGGGGAAAACATAGTGCGAGGCATTTTTCAGCAGGCGATCGCGCTCGGTGACCGACTCTTTGACCAGCGAAAATTCACCGGTTTCCAGATACCGCAAACCGCCATGAATCATGCGCGATAGCGCACCGCTGGCGGCCTGGCACCAGTCGCCTTTTTCCACCAGAAGCGCCGGAATGCCCTGCAGCGCCAGCTCACGAAAAGTGCTGATGCCGTTGATGCCGCCGCCGACAATCAACACCGGTGTCGATGAACGCAGGCGCAGGGCGCTCAGGCGTTGTTCACGGGTTTTAATGTTATCCATGAGATGCACCTCGGCTCAGGGCCAATTCCAGTACGCCTGCCGCAGTCGATTCATCAGTGACCATGCCTTTCAGCCACTGACCGTGCAGCACGCAGTCAATCGGGTCCACTTTGTCACGACCAGCCACCACCGCCATTGAGAAGGGAATGCGTTGCAGTTCAGGCAACGTCAGGCCAACTAAACGCCGGTTGGCATCGAACGGAGCCGGTTGGCCGTTAGCATCCAGCAGCCAGGCTAACAGTTCACTGCGCGCACCGCTGGTTTCAATGCTGGAGGAAGCATGGCGCGCCGAGAGGTTAAGATCGTAGTAGCTGGAATTGTCGCTATGAATCGATCCTAAACCCACTACCGCTAACGTGGCGTTACGCGCTTTATCCAGCACCTGGTCGACGGCGCTAATGCCCATCAGCATGTCGCGTTCATCGGCAGAATCAGTAAACAGCGGGGCGTGAATCTGCCATGCGTGTCCGCCAAGACGCGCCGCCATTTCCGAGGCTACATGATTGACGTCGGTGTAATGTTTGCCTTGCACGCAGCCAAGCGCGGGTACCACTTGAACATCGTATTTACGTGAGGGCTGTAATGCTTCAACCAGCGCACTTACACCTTTGCCACCAGTAATAGCAATGACATCGCCATCCTTTAGACGTGATAACAAATATTCTGCCGCCGCTGCGCCGACCATTTGCAGACTATTATCCTCACTGCGTGCAACGTTCGGCGCCACCACCACCTGTTGTAACTTGCCGAGGGCAGCCAGATCGCTCTCCAGTTGATGTGCTGAAAGCCAAGGGGATTTGATGGTGATTTCCACCATGCCGCTCTCCTTGCCCTGACGTATCAGACGATTAACGCTGGCAACCGATAAGCCGGTTTCAACCGCAATCTCCGACTGTTTCTTGCCATCGAGGTAATACATCACCAGAACCTGGTAAATCTGACGCGCGCTATGAAACGCAGGGTGCTCATTAGCGAATTCCATGGGCGATAATTCCTTATGCAGCACGGTATTTATTCAGTAAGTGATCGATTGAGACGGCGGCCAGTAAGATCAAACCTTTAATCAACTCCTGCCAGTAAACGGAGACGTTGATTAATATTAGCGAGCTGGTGACGATCGACAGCAATGCAACACCAAGCACCGCGCCAAGAATCGAGCCAGTGCCACCTTTCAGACTCGCGCCGCCAATGACCGCCGCTGCAATGACATTCAGTTCCATACCGACACCAAAGGTTGGCGTTGCAGAGCCAAGACGTGCCATATAAATAATTCCGGCGAGTCCTGCCAGCGTAGAGGTCAGTACTGTGACCCACAATTTGATGCGATTAATGTTGATGCCGGAATAGGCGGCGGCACGTTCATTACTGCCGGTGTAGAACACTTTGCGAAATAACGTGGCTTTACGCAGCAAGAAGTCGAACAGCGCGACCAGCACGAAGAACAGCAGGATAACGAACGGAACGCCCCACAGAGCGCCCTGGCCAATAAATTTGAAACTCACGGGCAGGGTAAATAATGATAGCGGCGTTCCCTGAGTGACGATCATACACAGGCCGCGCACGATAACCATCGCCGCCAGCGAAGCGATAAAGTGACTGAGGCCGATTTTTGTTACCGTCAGCCCCATTAAAAAGCCAACCAGCGCCGCCGCCGCAATGCCGCCTACGCCAGCCAGCCAGGGATCCACGCCGCTAATAAATAGCTGCCCAGCGACCACCATTGAAAGACAAACCACTGCGCCAACCGAAAGGTCGATACCGCCAACTATTAGCAGAATAGTCATGCCAATCACCACAATGCCTTCAATTGAAAACGACAGTAGCATCGCCTTCATGTTGGCCCAGGTGAGAAAGTAGGGGGAAGTGAAACTCATCACCATGAAGATCAGTGCAATGATCGCAATCAGTCCCACTTCGCGCTGTTTATGAATGCCGCCAAACAGAGACCAACGCGATTTTTGCAGTGTAGGCAAGGTGGTATTCATTGTCATACAGCCTCCGCTTCTGGAATGATGCCAGCCGCTAGCCGCATCAGGTTCTCTTCATTCATTGCCTCACCGGTCACTTCTCCGCTCATGCGCCCTTCATGAATCACGATGATGCGATCACACAGGCCAATGAGTTCCGGTAACTCTGATGAAATCACGATTAAACCCACACCGCTGGCCGCCAGTTTGGCGAGGATACTGTAGATCTCAGCCTTGGCGCTGACATCCACGCCACGTGTTGGTTCGTCAAGAAATACAATTTCCGGCTGTACCGATAATACGCGTGCTAGCGCGACTTTCTGCTGATTCCCACCTGATAGCGACGACACCGGATCGCTTAATTTGGCAAGCTTGAGTTTCACTTGCTTTGCCAGCGCCTCTGCCTGCTGACGCTCAAGCTGTGGACTGAGCAACAAACGATGATGACTGACTGCGTTGACATCCAGAGCCGAAATGTTCCATTCGATCGGCATCGTTAAAAAAAGTCCGGCATCTTTGCGATCCTCCGACAAATAGACCATGCGCAGCGCAATACTCGCGGCGTAATCCCTCAATGTCACTGCTTTGCTCTTGATACGGATTGCGCCACGTTTGATGGGCAGTAAACCGCAGATACCCTGCGCAATTTCGCTGCGTCCTGCCCCCATCAAACCGCCAATGCCAAGGATTTCGCCGGGACGCAAATCAAAATTGATATCGTGGAAATGTTTGCCATCGCCAAGTTCACGCACTTCAAGCAATGGTGAAGCGGCGCTAACTGGGCGTTTATCAGGATAGAGTTGCGACAGTTCGCGTCCGACCAAACGTGTAATCACTTCATCGGGCGTCATGTTTTGCAGCGTTGAACTGTGTACCGTAAGGCCATCGCGCAGAATGGTGATGTGCTGGCATAGCGCAAAAATCTCTGCCATGCGATGGCTGATATAGACCACTGAAATACCTTGCGCCTGCAACTGGCGCACAATCGTAAACAGCGTTTGAGCCTCTGGTTCGGTTAGCGCGGCGGTGGGTTCATCCAGAATGAGCAGGCGACAATCCAGCGTCAGCGCTTTGGCGATCTCCACCAGTTGCTGCTGAGAGAGAGAAAGTTCACCCACTTTTTTAGTCACCGCTATCGGCGCGAGTCGATTCATCACCTGCTGCGCTTTTTCACGTAGTACTTTATGCGGCATGAGCACGCCGCGCTGGCTAGCGGCATGCGCCATCCAAATGTTTTCATAAATGCTGATATCAGGACAAAGAGCAATTTCCTGATGTACCAGACCAATGCCAAGACTCTGTGCTTCACGTGGTGAGCGAATGGTCACGGCCTTGCCACACAGCAACATCTCGCCACCATCTGGACGCAAAATGCCATCAATAATGTTCATCAACGTTGATTTTCCAGCGCCATTCTCTCCGGCCAGCGCATGAATTTCTCCCGCCCGGAGCGTGAGATCTACCCCCTGTAAAGCCCGTACCGCGCCAAAACTTTTAGTGATGCCACGTAATTCCAATAATGCTGTCATAATCGTCGCCTTACTCATTGATGCCTTTAGTGCCGCGGCGTTTCAGATAAACATCCCAGCGGAAATCATCGGCGTTGTCTTTAGTCACCACCGCATAACCGTTATCAAGGATTGGGAAGGCAAAAGGATTGGTCCCGTTGCGTTTGGCATCATTCATCGGATCGATCAGTTCAGGATGGGCAGCAAGGAACAAGGTCATAAAACCCATATAGCCCTGGATGCCCTGATTTGGATTGATTGCGCCAAATACCTGACCGCTTTTAATCATATCCAGCACCTTAGCGTTGACATCCACGGTCATCACTTTCACTTTGCCGCCGTTTTCAGCCACTGCCTGCGCAGCACCAATCGCAGAGCTGGCTTCCGGCATAAAGATGCCTTTCAGATTGGGGTTCGCCTGCAACATTGAGAGTACGGCGTTATAGGCTTTCGAAGGGTCCTGATTCGTCGCAGCGCGTGCGACTAATTTGCTGTCAGGAAAGGCGGTTTTCATCTCATTAATAAACGCAGTGACACGCCTATCGTGATTATCCTGACCGGGGTTTTCCAGCACCGCAAATTCGGCACCTTTACCCATTGCTTTCCCTAGTTCGTCGGCTGCGGCTTTACCCTCACGGAAATTGTCTGAAGTGATATAAGCAACGCGTTTACTGTTAGGTGAATCGGCGGCAAACGTCACCACTGGAATGCCCATTTCAGCAGCACGATTAATGGGCTCAATAAAGGGGTCAGGATTCATTGGATGAAGAAAAATACCGGCGGGTTTTTGTGCCAGGATTTGTTCAAAGCTCGAGAGTTGCTGGTTAACGTCATAAGCGGGTGTGCCACCGTATACTGTCTTACAGCCCAGCTGATGCGCAGCCTGCTTGAACATTTCGTAAACCGGGAACCAATACTCTACGCCTGTCACCATAACGTTCATGTAGTAAGTTTCGCCGGATTTACAGCGAAATTGAGGCGCATCCGCTGCTTGCGTGATGCTGGTGAAACTGCCCGCCATCAATAAACTGGCGAGTAGAACAGTGATTTTTTTCATGTTTATTCCCCGGAACTGACGCTGAATGTGTATGGCTCAGCCGTGACGACAAAACGCGGAATAACGAGCCGGGGTTAACCTTGAAAATTATTTCTTATGCATGAAATAATTTTCAAAAGGTATAAAAGCTGGCGGGGAAAAGATCAAACGTTGGTTAATGAATTGTTTCTGACTTGTGAGTGCGTTCACTAATTGCGCAAGGGGCTCCTGGCGTTTTACACATTTATTGACGAAAGCTATTTACGCGCATCCAGCGCTGCAAACGCATATAAAACACAAATCCTAATGCCACACCGCCCAACGATATATATCCGGCGCGTTTGCCCTGGCACAGCGAGCGCGATACCAGATAGATCATATTGGGGCCGGGCGTTAACACTAATCTCAGCGCCACTAACGCAAACGCCAACAACTCGATAATTCAGGCATTTAGACTCCTCAGAAGAGTACCGCTCAATCACGGTAAGCGTTAAACAATTTCATTCAACTTCGGTACGATCGCCGCGAGTACTGGGATGAGAGATCACTAAAAACTCAACGGAAGCAGCCGATTTATTACGCGCTTGATGACGAGCATTCGGCGGAATTTCGATGCCTTGCTGTGACGAGAGATGATGCATTACACCTTCAAGTTCCATAGTGAGTTCGCCACTGAGTACAAAGAAAAATTGACGCGAAACGCTGTGGAAGTGGCGTTGCTCTGCAGTGTCAGCAGGCATTTTTTCATGAATAACCAGCATCTCCTGATGATTGACAAGCGTCCAGCCATCACAGTTATCTCCCCAGTTATAGTGCTGTGCATTTTCTTTTGAAATCATTGTTTTTACTCACTTTTCATTGTCTTCAGCAGGTTATCTGTTTTAGCATAAACTCTGTTCTCGAAAAACGTTAAGTGAACATCAATGCAAAATAGGAATTGAATAATGCTCATCACGTTTAGTGGATTACCCGGCACCGGCAAAAGCACCATTGCGCGCTTATTAGCGCAGCAGATCGGCGCGGTGTATTTACGCGTCGATACTATCGAACAGGCGTTGCGATCGGGTGAAGAGAGCGAGAAAGCCATCGGGCCGGAAGGGTATTTCGTCATCTACGGATTGGCGCGCGATAATTTGCTGCTTGGTTCCACCGTCATAACCGACTCGGTTAACGACCTGCAACTGATCCGCAATGCGTATCGCGATATCGCCCTGTTAAGCGGTTCGCCGCTGCTGGAAGTCGAAGTGATCTGTTCCGATCGTAACAAGCATCGCTTTCGCGTCGAAAATCGCGCTTCCGATATCAAAGGCCTGAAACTGCCGGATTGGCAGGCGGTTGAACAGCGTGAATATCAAACCTGGGAACGTGATCATCTGCAGCTAGATAGCGCATTGCTCTCGGCGCAGCAGTGCGTTGATGCCATTCTGCAAGCGCTGTCGAAAACGTCACAATCCTGATCTTTCAGTGGTGGCGTAAAACGCGCCGCCACTTTCACCTGAAACCCATCCTTCAAACTTAATGTGATCAACCTCCGTATTCAGCACATGCGGGATTGTTTATTGCTGCGCATTTGTTATGAATGAAGTGTAATTTAGTTTCAAATGAAACTAGCAAGTTAATGAATCGGAGCATGTCATGAATAATACTTTCACTTCATTGCAACAACCTGATGATTTCCAACAAAACGTACGCCTGATGAAACGGGTGCTGAGAGAGCAGATCGGCGATGTCGAAGGTCTGTTTGAACAAGTCAGAAGCAAAATCGTCAGCGAAATTGCCACCGCTCGCGTGGAAGAAGCGCAAAACGGCAGCGCGTGGCCGCAGGTCAGCCAGCAGGATATTGCGGCGGGACGTATCAGCGATGAGGTGAAGGATCACATCCGTCGGCGCGGTTGTGTGGTGGTGAAGCAGACTTTCCCGCGCGAACAGGCGCTGGCCTGGGATGAATCGATGCTCAAATACCTCGATGACAACGATTTCGACAACGTCTACCAAGGGCCGGGCGATAACTTCTTCGGCAATCTTGATGCGTCACGTCCGGAAATCTATCCGATTTACTGGAGCGATGCGCAGATGTCAGCGCGTCAAAGCGAGGCAATGGCCCAGACGCAATCCTTCCTCAATCGCTTGTGGACGTTTGAGTCGCGCGGCACGCGCTGGTTTGAACCTGACGTCAGCATCATTTATCCCGATCGTATTCGTCGTCGCTTGCCAGGCACCACCTCCAAAGGTCTTGGCGCGCACACCGATTCAGGCGCATTGGAGCGTTGGTTACTGCCGGCGTATCAACAGGTGTTCAGCAAAATTTTCACCAATCAGTTTGATCAATACGATCCCTGGGATGCGGCGTATCGCACTGAAGTGAATGAGTATCAATCGGGGACTACCACCAAGTGCTCGGTATTCCGTACCTTCCAGGGCTGGACCGCGCTGTCGGATATGCAGATTGGTCAGGGCTTGCTGCATGTGGTGCCGGTGCCGGAAGCGATGGCCTATTTGTTGCTGCGTCCGTTGTTGAAAGATGTACCGGAAGATGAGCTTTGCGGCGTTGCGCCGGGCAAGGTGCTGCCGGTTTCAGCGCAGTGGCATCCGGAACTGATTGAGGGCTTGTGTTCGATTCCCGCGCTGCAGGCTGGCGATTCGGTTTGGTGGCATTGCGATGTGATCCACTCGGTCGCGCCGGTAGACGATCAGCAAGGCTGGGGCAATGTGATGTACATTCCCGCCGCGCCGCTGTGCGAGAAAAATGCAGCATACGCTAAGAAAGTGGCGCAGGCGCTGGCCAGCGGCGCATCGCCGGGCGATTTCCCGCAGGAGGATTACGAAACGCAGTGGCGCGATCGCTTCACCCTCGATGCGCTCAATGTTCACGGTCGCCGCAGTCTGGGATTGAGCTAAATTTCTGGTAAGCTTGGCAAAAATTTCACAGCAGCGGGTGTTATGAACGCACGTCATCAGCAGATTATCCAATTGGTTAGCGAGCGCGGCAGCGTCAGCGTAAATGAGTTGGCGCACACCACTGGCGTCTCAGAAGTGACGGTGCGTCAGGATCTCAATCTTCTGGAGAAAGGCGGCTTTCTGCGCCGCGTGCACGGTTCCGCCGTGGCGCCAGAAAGTGATGATGTTGGCGCGCGTATGCAAACCCGCTTCGCGGTGAAAAAGCGTCTGGCCGAGTACGCGGCATCGCTGGTTAACAGTGGTGAAACGGTGTTTATCGAAGGCGGCAGCACTAACGCCTTGCTGGCGCGTGAGCTGAGTGAACGCAACGATATCACCATCATTACCGTGAGCCATTACATCGCCGGATTGCTGCGCGAAAAGGGCGGCGATGTAATCATCCTCGGCGGCCTGTTCCAGAAAAGCAGTGAATCGGTGGTGGGGCCGCTGACGCGTCTGTGTATTCAGCACCTCAATTTTCATAAGGCGTTTATCGGCATTGATGGCTGGGATGCGATCACCGGCTTTACCGGTCGCGATATGCTGCGCTGTGACGTGGTCAACGCCATCATGGAAAAACCTACACACACCATCGCGCTGACGGATTCCTCAAAGTTTGGCCAGATTCATCCGTTTGCGCTGGCACCGCTTCAGCCGTTTAACCAACTGATCACCGATGCCGAACTGGAGTCGATCTATCAAAAGACGCTGCGTGAGAAGGGCGTTGAAGTGAGTTTGGTTTCATAGGAAAACCAAGTGCGCATGAATGCTTACCCTTAACTCTTTATCAATCCACCAAAGCCTGCGCCGTCACTTCATCCGTAATCAAACCGGTCACCAGACCGCTGGCCAGCACTGCGCGAATCGCGGAGACTTTACTGGCGCCGCCCGCCAGGGCGACAATCTCTGCGCGATGCGAGAGATCGAGATCCACCGACAAAGTGCGTGCCGTTAAGTTGGTGTGAATCATCTGTCCGTTGGCATCGAAGAAATGTCCCAGCAGTTCGCCGACCGCACCGGATGAGGAGATATCATTGATCTCCGCTTCATCAATCATGCCAGCTTCAACCAGCTGAGCGGCGGGTTCCACGGTGCCAATTCCCACCAGTTTGACTTCACTCTGCGCCGCCATGGCAAACACTTCGCTCACGCCGCGCTGCGCCAGTAACACTTCACGATCTTCCTGGGTATTCGCAAAGAAAGGCACGGGCATCATGTAGGCCTGCGCTCCGGTTTTCTCGGCGATGCGATGCATGACGTCGTGGGGATTGAGCGCGTAGTTGCGAGTTAAACAGCCGAGCAGCGAAACAAAGCGCATATGTGGCGCATCAATACGCGGCAACTGGTGGATGGCGGCGGAAAGGGTGCGCCCATGTCCCAGCCCGAGCGTAGTGGAAGGCGACGCGGTGAGCAGGTTACGCAGGTAATCCGCGCCCGCCATGCCCAGCGCGCGCACCGGCAAGCCTTCTTCCCCGAGGTCGGGTGCGACATGACAGAAGTTAAGCGCGAATTTCGCGCGCAGCCGATCTTCTAATTCGACGCAGGCGACGATATCGCCATCAATCGACACCTTCACCGCGCCTTCCGCCACCATGCGCGCAATCATGCGGTGCGTTTTCACCGACGGCAGCCCGAGTCGTTTCGCCACTTCCGCCTGCGTTAAGCCGCCGACGTAGTGCAGCCAGGCGGCGCGCAGCGCCAGAGATTCGTCGCGTTCAGTCGAGGTTGGTGCCGGTTTCATGGGTTGTCCTTTGGTTTATATGGTGCGCTTAAGCCCTCATCCCAACCTTCTCCCACAAGTGGGAGAAGGGGCCGTTCGAGCAGCGTGCGCGGACAGTTCCCTCGCCCGCTTGCGGGAGAGGGTTAGGGTGAGGGTGAGGGGGAAACCGCGCCCCTCACTCCGCCAAATGCAGATCCTGCACGCCGGTATCGATATGCCCGGCCCAGAAGGCGACGCTCTCGGCGATCTCCGCCACCACGTTGCTATCGGTTGGCTCGCGCTCTTTAAAGCTCAGCTCAAGGCAGATCTCATTATCCTGCGCACCGCCGCGCGCCAGCGCATCCAGCAGCGGCTGCGGCTGAATGCGGCCGCCGGCATTGTACTGCAATGTAAAAGGTCTGTGTCCGCCTTTATCCAGCATGCTCTGTTTAATATGGATAATCGGCGAGTAACGCGGCACCGCTTCGGCCCACGCATAAGGATCGTAATCGCGCGGATCGGCGGAAGTGACATCTCCGTGATCGATATCCGCCATCATCCACATCGGCAGCGCCATTGAGGCAGCACTCAAACGCTGCTGTAGCGCCAGACAGGCCGGAATGGTTTCGCCAAACTCGCGGCCCACGCTCATGGGTTCCCAAAACAGGTATTTCAATCCGGCGGCTTTGGCGTGTTCGGCAACATCGGCCCAGCAATCAATGGCGATGTCTATCAGTGCGTCGCGGCGCGCAACATTGTTGAAATCCTGCTGGGTAAAGATGGCGAACTGCGAACCCACCGCGTCACCGCCCAGCTCGGCGGTGATATCAGCGAAGGTTTTAAACCAGCCAACATAATAGCGGCGTACTTCGACATCAGGATGACCAAAATGGTTGAGGCGACCATAGGGGCCGGTCATGCCGGAGGTGACTCGCACGCCGGTGGCGCGCAGCGCCTGCTGCATCTTGCGCGTCATGCGCGTGATGGTCGCAGCGGGCCAGCCGGGATTGATGAATTCATGGGTGAGCTGCACATCACGGATGCGGATCTGCTGCGCCACGGTGGTAATCAAATCCTGCGGGTCGGCAAAGCGGTTCACCAGCGGATTGGTATTCAGTGACAGCGTTAACGGCATGATTCACCTCTCATCCAGCATGCGCACGCAGCGGCGCGGGAGCAGCAACGGTGGCGTTGAACCACTGAGTAAAAGCTTGTTGCTGCGCGTCATCGAGGTGCAACTTATGCTTGGTGCGGCGCCACAACACATCCTCGGCCTGCTGCGCCCATTCGTTTTCCACCAGATAGCGCACCTCGGCTTCGTACAGTTGCCCACCAAAGTGGCGGCCAAGATCGCCCAGCGCATTGGCATGACCGATCAGCTTATCGATACGCGTGCCATACAGCCGCGCATAGTGTTTACGCAGCGCCTGCGGTAGCCACGGCCAGCGCGCTTTGACCTGCTCTAAGAAACTGTCGAAATCGGCGTGTGGCATATCGCCGCCCGGTAAGGTGGCGCCCCGCGTCCATTCCGCGCCCATGTTGGGGAAGAACGGTGCCAGTTTCTGTATCGCGTGTTCAGCCAGCTTGCGGAAGGTGGTGATCTTGCCGCCAAACACATGCAGCAGCGGGGCATTTTGTTGATCGTCGAGGTCAAACACGTAATCACGCGTCACCGCCGATGGATTGCCTTTGCCGTCATCAAACAGCGGACGCACGCCGGAGAAGCGCGTGATCACATCACTGGCGCGCAGTTTCACCTTGAAGTAGCGATTCACCACGTCGATCAGGTATTGCTGCTCGCTGTCGTCGGCGGTAACCGCTTCCGCTTTGCCTTGCCACGGAATATCGGTGGTGCCGATCAGCGCTTTATCGCCTTCATACGGGTTGATAAAGATCACCCGCTTGTCGGTGTTCTGCACAAGATACGCCTGCTGACCTTCCCAGAATTTCGGCACGATGATGTGCGAGCCTTTGACCAGCCGCACGTTGCGACTGCTTTTGGTGTGCGTGACCTGATTGACGATATCCAGCACCCACGGTCCGGCGGCGTTGACCAGCACTTTGGCAAACACGGTGCTTGAGGTACCACTGGCATCCTGCAGGGTGATTTCCCATTTGCCGTTATGACGTGTCGCCGCCACGCAGCGGGTGCGCGGCAGAATGGTGGCGCCGCGCTCGGCGGCATCCAGCGCATTCAGCGTCACCAGCCGCGCATCATCCACCCAGCAATCGGAGTACTCGAAACCTTTGCTGTAATTATCCAGCAGCGGCGCACCTTCGGGATCGCGGCGTAAATCCAGCGAACGCGTGCCCGGCAGTTTCTGACGGCCACCAAGGTGGTCATAAAGAAACAGGCCGAGGCGCACCAGCCACGCCGGACGATCGGTTGGGCTGTGCGGCAAGACAAACCGCATCGGCCAGATGATATGCGGCGCGGCGTTGAGCAGCACTTCGCGTTCGATCAACGCCTCACGTACCAGACGAAACTCGTAATACTCCAGATAACGCAGCCCGCCGTGCACCAGCTTGCCGGAGCGCGATGAGGTGCCCTGCGCGAGGTCATCTTTCTCACACATCATTACCGACAATCCGCGACCGGCGGCGTCACGCGCGATACCGGCACCGTTGATACCGCCGCCAATCACAAACAGATCCAGCATGTGTTCACTCATGATTTACTCCTCAAAACTGTTTTAGCGCGTTCCAGGCGGCAGGAAGATCGTTACGCATCTGCTGATAGGTGGGGAACAGCTGGTTGTAGCGCTGCATCAGTTCGCTCGCTGGCGCTTCGGGCGCATCCAGCAGCGGCATCACCCAGGTTTTGACGCAGCTCTCCATCGATGGATACGCGCCAATCGCCACCGCCGCCATCATCGCGGCACCGGCCGCTCCGGCTTCGTCGCGCTGGCTGATGCGCACCGGCGCACCAATGCAGGCAGACAAAATCTGGCGTAACGGCTGCGAACGCACCGCGCCGCCGGTTAAACGAATTTCGCCCGGCAAACTGCCCATCGCCTGATAGCAATCGCGCGCCGCAAAGCCGATGCCTTCGATGACCGCCCGCACCAGATCGCCAAAATTGTGGGTGTAACTCAGGCCGGTAAAGCTGGCGCGCGCCTCGGCATTAACAAACGGCCCGCGCTCACCGGCAATCGAGATATACGGGTGATAGAGCAGGCTGCCGGGCTTCGCCGCGATGAGCCAGCGATCGATATGGCCCACCAAACGGGCATGATCGATTTCGCAACCAAAGCTGTTAAGCAGATCGCTCGCGAGATTCAGCAACCAGTCGAGGTTGAGCGTTGATGCCATATTGGTTTGCACCTGCGTGACATAGCCCGGCCACGGCAGCGGGATCACGTAGCCGGTTTGCGCCGGATTCAGCCACACCTCATCAATGGTGACGCTGCGCAGATGCACGCCGGTCGAGCCAACAATCGAGCAGGCGGTATTGGCTTCGCCGGTGTGCACGCCAGCGCCAAGCGCGGTCATCGCCATATCGACATAGCCGAGGCAGATTGGCGTGCCAGCCCGTAAACCGGTGGCCTGCGCGGCTTCTGCGGTTAACGGATGCGTGGTTTCAGTGCCTTCAATGATCTCCGGCAGCAGATGACGATGCTGTTCCAGCCCCAGCGCGGCAATCACCTGATCGTCATAACGCTGGTGGCGGAAGTTGCCAAAGGTAAAGCTGGCCTCAGAAGGATCAGTGGCGCGGATGCCGGTGAGATTGAGGTAAAGCCAATCTTTGCAGTGCAGCGCCACTTCGCTGTTAGCTAACAGCTCGGGATAGAAGTGATCCATGTGCGCCAACTGCGATCCCTGCTGACAGGTGTTGAGTCCGGTGCCGGTAGCGCGAAAGCGCGCGGCGGCTAACGGGTGCTGATTGAGTTTTTCAACCGTTGGTGCCGCGCGCGCATCCAGCCAGATCCAGGCATCGCCGACCGGCTGATTGTTGGCACCCACCAGCCAGCTGCCGTCGCCTTGCGCAGTGACGGCCACGGCAACCACCCGCGCGGCTAGGTTGTCGACACGCTCGCCCAGTTTGCGTATCGCCGTGACTGCATCCTGCCAGGTTTGGCTCATTGACTGCTGCGCTGCACCGCCTTCGCTGCGGTAATAACGGTTACGCACCGATGCGCATGCCAGTTGCGTGCCTTCCAGATCAAACGCCACCGCTTTAACCACTGAGGTGCCGGAATCCAGACCCAGAATGATATCGCCACTGTCCACATACACCTCCGAAAGAAGAAGAGTTCAATTCATCGCCGCCAAACCGAAAGGTGTTAACGGGCTGTGATGAATTTGCTAAATAATGTCTTACACCACTTCTCACTGAGATAACATATTAACTGTATTATTTTTCGATAAAACCAATAAATTTCACCTGAAATAGCGATTGCGATCACGAATCAGGCGTCAAAACCTTACAGGTAGAAATGAGACAACACGGCGAACAGGCTGATAAGGCGGGGTTTATTGCGCTTTGTGATGGGGTCCACATCAATTAAGCGATCCAGATCGCTCTCCTGAAAAAATTGCGCGTCACCTGTTGACAATTTAGTCACATCAGCACAATTCTCATCACACAAATTATCACATTTATAACATTATCGGCGCGATTATCGCAGCTGATGTCAGTGAGAGGTCACGTTATGTCCGATGTCTCAATCCAGGCCCAGCAAATCTCCCGCAAGCGCGTCCAGCGCTACGCCACCCTCGGCGTGGTGGTAGTTGCGCTGATCGCGGCGATGGCGCTCGACACCAAAGTGGTAAAAATGGGCTCCGCCGAAGATGCGCAGGAGCAAGGCTTCTCCCCCGACAGTTACGGCCAGAAAACCTTCCCGACCATCCAGCAGGATGTGGCATCACGCGCAGTAGATGCCAAAACGTTAGCCGATGCGCTGCAAACTAATCAGCAGGAAGCGGTGCAGAAATATGGCGTTGGCGCACCGCTGCCGGTCTTTGCCGTCAAGTTCTCCGGCGTGGTGCAAGCCGGGCAGATGGGCATCTTCCCGATGAAAATCGATGGATTGCCGGGAGATATGCAGGTGCGGCTGCAAACCGGTCCGGCGATTACCGGCACCGATCTGCGTGACGCTAACGGCAAGATCCAGTTCGGTGATTTCACGAACCAAATCGAATATCAAAATGCCGGTTCCGCCATCAATCGTGCGATGAAAAGCGCGGTGCTCGACAAGCTGGATCGTGATGCGTTGCCGGGCAAAACCGTGCAGGTGGTTGGCGTGTTCCGCTTACTCAACGCGAAAAACTGGATGGTGACGCCGGTCAGCATGGAGGTGAAATGAAACCGTTCAACCTCAATCCCGCCTTGCTGAAAGGCGAAGTGATCCTGCAAGCGCGCAACGTCAGCAAAGTGTACGGCTCCACGCACGCGCTGAAGGGCGTCAATTTCGAAATTCGTCGTGGCGAAGTGACCACGCTGTTTGGTGAAAACGGCGCGGGTAAATCGACGCTGATGAAAATTTTGTCTGGTGTGATTACGCCAACAACCGGGGAAATCTTGCTACACGGCGAGGAGAAGACCTTTCGATCCGCCACCGAAGCGCGTGACTGTGGCATCTCGATTATCCATCAGGAGCTGAATCTCGCGCCGAATATGAACGTGCGCGACAACATCTTTATGGGGCGCGAAATCATGAAGCCGGGCGGCGTCGATTATGCCGAAGAGGCGCGCGTAACAGCGCACCTGATGGCGGCGCTGGAGGAGGAGATCGATCCGCTGACGCCAGTGGAGAACCTGCGTCTGGGACAGCAGCAGATTGTGGAGATTGCCCGCGCGCTGTCGGTGAATTCGCAGATTCTGATCATGGATGAACCAACCTCAGCACTGAGCGCAGCGGAAGTGGCGGTGCTGTTCCAGGTGATCCGCGATTTAACCAGTCAGGGCGTGGCGATTGTCTATATCTCGCATCATCTGGAAGAGGCGCTTGAGATTACCGATCGGGCGGTGGTGCTGCGCGATGGCGTGATGACCGCCTATGCCAAACGCGATGAGATCGATCTCGAATGGATCGTGCGCAACATGGTTGGCGATCACTTTGATCTGGGATCGCCGCCGCAGGGCTACGACTTCGGGCTGCCAGCGCTGACGGTGAAAGATCTGACGGTGAAAAGTAAAACCGGCATTCGGCTGGTGGACAACTTATCGCTGGCGGTGCAAGCAGGGGAGATTGTCTGCATTTACGGGCTGATGGGCGCGGGGCGCACCGAGCTGCTGGAGTGCATCGCCGGACGTCTGCAGCAAAGCAGCGGTCACATTCTGCTGCAGGACACCGATATCTCCGCGCTAACCATCTCACAACGCATTCAAATTGGGCTGGCGCTGGTGCCGGAAGATCGGCAGCGCGATGGCCTGGTACAAACCATGTCGGTGGGGGAAAACCTGTCGCTGGCCAGCATCGGCGACTTTGTACGCGGACTGGTGCTCTCCAGAAGCCGGGAAAAACAGCTGGTCAACGACAGCATTCGTAACGTGACGGTGAAAACCTCTGGCGGCGATGCGGCGATTGGATCGCTCTCCGGCGGCAATCAACAAAAAGTGGTGATCGGCAAAATGCTCGCCACCCGTCCCAAAGTGATACTGCTGGATGAGCCGAGCCGCGGCATCGACATCGGCGCTAAAGCGGAAGTGTTTCGCCTGCTGGCGGAGAACGCCAAAAAGGGGCTGGCGGTGGTGTATACCACCTCGGAAGTGGGCGAATGCCTGAGTATTGCCCATCGCATTGTGGTGATGAGCAAAGGGCGCATCTCCGCCATCTTCGACGCAAGTGTCAGTAAAGAACGCATTATGGCCGCTTCAGGCGAGTCTCTGGTGGCATGACATGAAAAGTGGAGCAAAAGGTATGACTGACAGAACCCAAACGCTGGACACGCCGCCGGTGGTCAACAAGAAAAAAAGCGACAAGCAGCTGAATGTGGCGCGTCTGCTGCTGGAAGGGCGCGCCTTTATCGCGCTGCTGGTGATTATCGCTACCTTCTCCATGTTGTCGCCCAACTACTTTACCGGCGCTAACTTTCTCACCATGGCGTCGCACGTGGCGATCTTCGGTTTGCCGGCGATCGGCATGCTGCTGGTGATCCTCAACGGTGGCATTGATTTATCGGTGGGCTCCACGCTGGGTCTCGCTGGAGTGATGGCCGGATTTATGATGCAGGGTATCAACCTCGAAGCGCTCGGCGTGGTGCTCTATCTACCGGTGTGGGCGGTGGCGATTTTGACGCTGGTGGTCGGCGCGCTGGTGGGATTAGTCAACGGCGTGCTTATCGCCTGGTTCCGCGTTCCGGCCTTCGTCGCCACGCTCGGCACAATGTATGTGGCGCGCGGCATTGCGCTGCTGATCACTAATGGTCTGACCTACAACAAACTCTCCGGCAGCGAAGCGCTGGGGAATACCGGCTTCGACTGGCTCGGTTTTAATCGCATCTTCAATATCCCGGTTGGCGTGCTGGTGCTGGGCGTAGTGGCGCTGGCGTGTGGTTTCCTGCTCAGCCGCTCAGCGTTTGGTCGCTGGCTGTACGCGTCGGGTGGTAATGAACGCGCGGCTGATCTGTCGGGTGTGCCGGTGAAGCGCATCAAAATCAGCGTCTATGTGTTGTCTGGCGTCTGCGCGGCACTCGCCGGGCTGGTGCTCTCCTCACAGCTCACCTCGGCCGGCCCAACCGCCGGTACCACTTATGAACTGACTGCGATTGCGGCGGTGGTGATTGGTGGCGCGGCACTGACCGGCGGACGCGGCAACGTGCGCGGCACGCTGCTTGGCGCGTTCGTGATTGGTTTTCTCTCTGATGGCCTGGTGATTATCGGCGTCTCTGCTTACTGGCAGACGGTGTTCACTGGTGCCGTGATCGTGCTGGCGGTATTGCTCAACACCTTGCAATACGGACGGCGCGCTCGCTAACTCACGCGCGCTGTTTCAGCAGCGCGCGGATATCCGTAAAACCTGTACCCCAAATAATAACGGAGCACCAACTATGTTCACTAAACGTCTCTTCATCGCGGCCGCGGCTATGGCCATCACCACTTTTGCTGCACCCACCTGGGCAGATAACGGGTTAATGACCATCATCGTTAACGATCCTTCCAACCCTTACTGGCTGACGGAAGGTCAGGTAGCCCAGAAAGCCGCGGAAAAGCTGGGCTATAGCGCCAAAGTCAGCGCCCACAAAGGCGATACCAATACCGAAAGCCAGCTGATTGATACGGCGATCACCAATAAATCGAAGGCGATTATTCTCGATCCGGCGAACGCCGATGGTTCGGTCGGCTCGGTGAAAAAGGCCATCGCCGCCAATATTCCGGTATTTATCATCAACGCCGAACTGAATCAGAGCGGGCTCGCCAAAGCGCAGCTGGTTTCCAACAACGCGCAGGGCGCAGCGGTTGGCGCAATGGAGTGGGTGAAGCAGGTGGGCGATAGTGCGAACTATGTCGAGCTGGTTGGCCCGCCGTCAGATAATAATGCCGCCACCCGCGCCAACGGTTTTGATACAGTGCTGACGCAATATCCCACGCTGAAGAAAGTCGGCCAGGAAGTGGCTAACTGGGATCGTACGCAGGGCTTCAACAAAATGCAGTCGCTGCTGCAGGCCAATCCCAATATTAAAGGCGTAATCAGCGGTAACGACGAAATGGCGCTGGGCGCGATCGCTGCGTTGAAAGAAGCTGGCAAGCTGAATCAGATCAAAGTCGGCGGTTTTGACGGTTCACCGGATGCGGTTGACGCCGTAAAAGCCGGTACGCTGTCCTACACCGTGATGCAGCCGGTGGCGCAGTTCGCGCAGAAAGCGGTAGAGCAGGCGGATAGCTTCCTGAAAACCGGCAAAACCGGTGCGGCATCCGAGAAGCAGCTGTTTGACTGCATTCTGATCACCAAAGAGAACGCCGGTAACTTTGCTTCACCGTTTGTGTTGAAGCAGTAAATAAACCAGGTCGCCATTAATGGCGACCTCAGCATTTGCCAAAACCTGTTTTAAACGCTGTAATGAGTGCCGAAACCGCTTCTCGCTTCACTTTCCCGGATGAAATATGGCGCACAACCCGCAGGACTCTTCACTTGGCGTATTTATGGCCGAAACCTTACCCAGCGATAGCCGCCAGGCGCGGCAACTGGCCCGTCGCCAGTTAATCGCCGAAGCGGTGATGGCAGAAGGGGCGATTCGCATCGAAGATATCACCGATCGCTTCGGCATTAGTTTGATGACCGCCCATCGTGATATCGATGAAATGGTTGAGCGCGGCCTGCTGCATAAATCGCGCGGCGTGGTGTCCGCGACGCCAACTAGCCTGGTTGAGTCCAGCGATATCTACCGCGCTACCCGTCAGCTGGAAGAGAAACAGGCGATTGCCGATGTGGCCGCTACCTACCTCGAACCGGGACAGGCGATTTTCCTCGATGATTCCACCACCGTGCAGCAGATGGCGCGGCTGCTCTCGGCGCGCGCGCCGCTGACGGTGATCACCAATTCGCTGACCTTAATGAACGAGCTGCGCAACGGCCGCGATATCACCTTGATGGGCCTCGGCGGACAGTTCTATCACTGGTGCAATGCATTTATGGGCCGCATGACGCGGGATGAAATTGCCAGCCTGCGCGCCGATGTGTTTTTCGTCAGCATGTCAGCGATTATCGATGATGCTGTGTTCCACCAATCCGCCGAAACGGTAGAGACCAAACGCGCGATGTTTGATGCCGCGCAGAAGCGCATTCTGATGATGGATAACACCAAGTTTGAACGCCGGGCACTGCACCGTTTTGCGCATCTGAGTGAATTCGATGTGGTGATTGTTAATCAGGGCACGCCGGTGCCTATTTTGCGGCGGATGCAGGATTTAGGCGTGAATGTGGTGGTCGCACCGATGAAAATAAATCATTCGGTTAATTCGTGAAAAGGCGGTCACCCTAAATGGCGACCTTTAAATGACATGCCAATCTTTACATTAATTTAAATATATCCCGCCTCGTTGATTTTTTTTACTTTCTTTAATCTGCTCAGCGTCTTATTCGGGGATTTCCTGGTTATGTACGCTGCGTAGTGCTCTATGGTTATTATTCGGCCCTGGTTCAGAATAATGAGGTATCTGATGCTGATTAAACTTAAACGCACACGAACGCATGATGAGGACAGGAATCTGGCAATGTGGCTCGCCACGGCCGCCGGTGTGCTCAATGCAATCGCCTTGGGGGCGTTTGGCTTTTTCCCCTCGCATATGTCAGGTAATACCTCTCAATTATCCAGTGAAGTATCGAACGTTAATTTCCGTGATATCACCTTTTTAGCCACCATCCTGTTTGCCTTTGTTTGTGGTGCGGTCACGGCGAGAATGGTGGTGATCAGCGGATTAGCCAATGGCAATCGCATTATATTCTGCCAAATATTGTGGGTTGAAGGGCTGGCCTTAATAGCGTTATCGCTGTTTGAAATGTTCTTTTATTCGTCGGCCAACAACCGGGAAGTTATTGTCATTCTGGGCTTCCTGATGGGCGTGCATAATTCAACCTCTACGCAGTTATCCAATGGCCGCGTGCGCTCCACCCATATTACCGGCACGTTAACCGATGCCGGAATTTCGCTGGCATCGGTATTAGCCGCGCTGTTCCGCCGCGATCCGTCAAAACAGTTCTCAGGCCAGAAACGTCAGCTGTTGACGCATCTGACCACGATATTTTCCTTCCTGATCGGCGGGATTGTCGGCCTGATGATGTTTAAACATCTAGGTTTTAAAGCCATGTCGATGGTCGGCGGCATACTGCTGATTGTTGCCACGTTGGCGATGGTGAGAACGGTGGTGCGGGTTAAGCGGGCGGCTTCCTGAAATGATGGAGTGTGTGCAAGGCGGCGACTTTTTCGCCGCCTCGCTAGTGCCAGCCGCAAATAAGAATTTTTACCTTCCGTCTCATCATAAAACACCTTAAATTCACGCCGACGAGCAGTGCCAGTCACAACAGATTGGGTATTTTAACAACAATCAAATAAACACTTTTGCATGCCATCTATTCATGGCAGTGAGGCTTTGTATGCTTTTAAAACGCAGCTGTAATATTGCTATTGTCGTACTGGTCATGTTTTCTGTTACCGCGTGTGGCATGTCGCATCGTGGCAGAAATACCGCGATTGGTGCTGGTGTTGGTGCGGTAGGCGGTGCGGTACTTACCGGTGGTAGCACCTTCGGTACATTGGGTGGCGCGGCGATTGGTGGTTTAATCGGACACGAAGTTAGCAGGTAAGGCAATATTCTCGCGTAACGATGAACTTTATTTCACTCTCATTTATGCTGCACAGGATATCAATACTGTTCCTACCGCAAAAAGAGGTGATGACATGGAGTTCCACCGTAAAAACTGGCATGAGAAAGCCTTCGATTTAGCGAATCGAGGTATTTCACTCGATATGTTGGGTGAGCATCAGGCTGCAGCCTGTTCATGGGGTGCAGCCGCTGAATTAGCCAAAGCGCATCTGCGAGATGACGATATCTATTTCTGGATTATGAGCGGCTATGGCGCAATATTAATCCAATGTCAGCGCTATCAGGAAGCCATTGAAGCGGCAAAAGAAGCCTTTGATTGGGAAGCGCAACAAAATCAGATTCTTTCCCGTATGACCGTGGCGCGCGCGCTTTATGCGCTCGGCGCAGTTGAGGGTGCAAAAGTTTATTTCCAGCAAATTTATGCCATGAAAGGCGATGATATCTTTGTTGCGTTTCCGGAACTCGATCACGGCACGCTTCGCGAATTAATCATTCTCACGAAATAACCGGAGAGGTTTAATCTCCGATTTGTTTTTTTAAAAAATCAGTTGTACTTTAGCCGCGCGCTCTTTATCCGCCGCCAGTTTCAGCGCGCGTGCCGCATCCTGCATCGGTATTTCGGCTGAAAGCAGCGGCAGCGGATTGATTTTTCCTTGCTCAAGCCAGCGTACTGCGGTGGTGAATTCGCTGGTGAAACGGAAGGAGCCGCGTAGCTGTATCTCTTTGACCAGCAATGGTCCGATTGGATAGTTTACCTCTGCCGCGCCCATGCCAAGCTGCACGATAATGCCGCCCGGACGAGTAAAGGCGACCAGCGAAGCCACCGCCGCGCCTGCGCCGGAAGCTTCAAAACAGACATCAAAACTGCCGCCATTTTCCGCCCAGCGCGCAATTTGCTGTTCGTCACGCGGATCCAGCGCCGCGCTGGCACCCATATTGATCGCCAACTGACGACAACGTTCGCTGATGTCGGTAGCCACCACTTCGGTGGCACCCGAAGCCAGTGCCGCCGCGATGACCAGACAACCGATTGGTCCGGCGCCGGTGACCAGCACGCGCTTGCCGGTCAGATCGCCAGCCTGGCGTACCGCATGAATACACACCGCCAGCGGTTCGGCAAAGGCCATCACTTTGGCATCCGCGCCATCGCTGTACGGTACGCACTGCACGGGATTAACCGCCACATATTCGGCAAATCCGCCGTTAACATGCGGGAAAAACTGCGCGCTGCCCATAAAGCGCATTGAGCGACAAAGATTCTGTTTTCCTTCCTGACACAGCGCGCACAGCTGGCACGGTTGGGAAGGATTGATCGCCACGCGCTGGCCAACCTTCAGGTCGCTGTTTTCTGGCACTTGCTCAATGATGCCGACAAATTCATGGCCTAAAATCATAGGCGCTTTCAGTACCGACATGCCCGCGCGGCCATGCTGGAAATAGTGAATATCCGAGCCACAAATCCCGCCACGCTCAACTTTGACTAACACTTGCTGCGCGTTCCACTCAATTTCCCGCGACTCACAGCGCACATCATGTGCGGCATTGACGATCACCGCGTTCACTGTTTTCTGCTGCATTATGCTTCTCTCTATGCGTTTGAAGGGGTTTCGAATTTCTTCTTATTTTCAGCCGGTTGTTCGCCGGGCGGTGTCATCACTTCAATTTTGCCAACCAGCAGCAGGTAGGCCAAAAAGCCCATCAGCGCGACGGCGGCGATGTACCACATCGCGTACTGGAAGTTGTGGGTGCGCTGCAAAATAACGCCGATGATGATCGGACTGACAATGCCGGAGAGATTGCCAAAAATATTCAGAAAGCCGCCGATGGTGCCGATTAAGTGGCGCGGAATCACATCGCTGCACACCACCCAGCCGAGATTAGAGAAGGCGTTGGCGAAGAAGGCGATAGAGAGAATAGCGATGGCAATTACCGGGCTGTCCTGGAAGAAATTCACTAGCGCAATCGAACAGGTGAGCAACATCCCCAGCATTACCGGCAGCTTGCGTGCAAAGGTGCGGCTGCGGCCACGCTTGAGCAGGAAATCACTCAGCGTTCCGCCGCACAGCACGCCAGCCATCGCCATCAGATAAGGGAACATTGCGCCAATCCCCGCTTTATCGATCGACAGATGCAGCCCTTTTTCCAGATAGACAATAAACCAGGTCAGGAAAAAGTAGAGCGTCGATGAGGCCGCGAACTGCGCGATAAACAAACCCCAGGTGGTGCGCTGGCGCAGAATGTATTTTACCGACAGCCAGTTAACCTTGCCGTTTCCGGTTTGCTGATTCACTGAACCGTGGCCGCCACCTTTGCGGATAATATCGAGTTCCGCATCATTCACTTTGCTGCTGTGCTGCGGGTCGCGATAGACAATCAGCCAGTAAATGCCGAACACAATGCCCACCAGGCCAGAGAGATAAAATGACATCTCCCAACCCCATTGAGAGACGATAAACGACAGCACCGGCGTCAGCAGAGCCAGACCAATGTATTGCGCGCTGGAATAGGTTGCCGTTGCACGCGCACGTTCATGGTCGGGAAACCAGGTGGCGATGATTTTGGTGTTGGAGGGAAAAGAGGGCGCTTCTGCTACGCCAATTAGCGCGCGGCACACCAACAGCATCATAAATGACGCGGTGGCGGTGGTGAAAAAGTGATGCGACGCCAATCCCATTAGCAGGGTAAACAGGCTCCACAGCACAATCGCGCTGCCGTACAGCCAGCGCGAACCAATACGGTCAAGCAGATAGCCGACCGGAATCTGGCTCAGCGCATAAAACCAGGTAAACATCGAAAACAGTAAACCTAACTGCGTGGCGGATAAGAAAAACTCGCCCTGAATATGGGAACCGGCTACCGCCAGGTTAGCGCGATCCATATAGTTGATAGCGGTGACAATAAACAGCATGAATAAAACGCTTAAACGCGTGCGCGTGGGTTTCATGGTCATGACTTCATTCTCTATGAGTGTGCAGAGCGGGTTTGTGCCGTTGGCGTGCTCAGGCTACTAAAGGTGGTCAGCGCGGTGAGTAATACCGCCACAACCAGCGATCCGCCCATAAATACATAAGAGGCCGCTGGGCTGCCGGTCAGGCCATTGAGATAGCCCACAATCCATGCGCCGACGAAGGATCCCAGCGCACCGAAGCAGACCACGAAGGACAGCGCGCCCGCCACAACGTTGCGTGGCAGCATCTCAGGGATCGCAGCGAAGAAGGGTCCGTACGGCGTGTACATCGCACCGCCCGCGATCACCAGTAGCACCCATGAGAGCCAGAAGTGCGTCGCACCGAGCGTAAAGGAAGCAATGAAGCACACCGCGCCCAGCCCAAGGAAAAGCAGCACGATGTTTTTACGCTGCTGATATTTATCGGAGAACCAGGATGCGGTCAGCATCAGCGGCACGGCGAGCAGATAGGGCGCGGCTGAGAGCCAGCCGGTCGCGACAATACCCATGCCGGACGCGCTCTTCAGCATGGAAGGCAGCCACATGATGAAACCGTACATGCCGATATTCCAGAAGAAGTGGATAAACGCCAGCGCCAGCACTTTAGGCGAGCGGAAAGCTTCACGGTAATTCTTAACCGGTTTGATCGACTGCTGCTCTGCCGCCAGCGCGTTTTCCACCGCACGCTTTTCGGCCTCGTTCAGCCATTTGGCATCACGCGGCCGGTCGGCATAAATTTTCCACCAGATGAACGCCCATAAGATGGCAGGCACGCCTTCAATAATGAACATGCCGCGCCAGCCAAAGGCGTTCACCAGATAGCCGGAGAGAATCGACATCCACAACACGGTAATCGGATTGCCGAGGAACAGAAAGGTGTTGGCTTTGGAACGCTCCGCGCGCGTGAACCAGTGGCTGAGGAAGATCAGCATCGCCGGCATCACCACACTTTCTGCGACGCCGAGCAGGAAGCGGATCACCGCCAGCAGCGCCACGCTGTGCACCATGCCGGTGGCGGTGGCCAATGCGCCCCACAGGATCAGGCTCCAGAAAATCAGCTTCTTCGCCGAGTGCTTTTCCGCGTAAATGCCGCCCGGCACCTGGAAACAGAAATAACCGAGGAAAAACAGTGCACCGAGTAATGCCGAAATGGCGGGCGTGATATTGAGATCTTCAGCCAGACCTGCGGCGGCACCAAAACCGTAGTTGGCACGATCGAGGTAGGCGAGGCTATAGGTAATAAAGGCAATCGGGATGAGTTTTCCCCACCGACTAGCCGGTAAAATCCCTGCAATATTCTGGTTCATGCTATGACCTCAGGTCGCTTGAGTAGGATACAGCTGAGTCTTGATGCCCAGCTTAGGTCGTTTAAATCAGCCCGTTATAAGGTGGCGAGCCAGCCGCCATCCACGTAAATCATCTGGCCATTGACGTAATCGGAAGCAGAGGACGCCAGATAGATGGCGGTACCAACCAGTTCGTCGGGTTTTCCCCAGCGACCAGAAGGATTACTGCTGCAGACCCATTTGTTGAACTCTTCGTTTTCGACCAGCGCTTCGTTCATATCCGTTAGGATATAGCCCGGCCCAATGCCGTTGGTCTGGATATTGAACGGCGCCCATTCAGCCGCCATCGATTTGGTTAACAGCTTGATGCCGCCTTTTGCCGCAGTGTAGGGCGCGACGGTAGGGCGCGCGGCTTCGCTGGTCAGCGATCCGATATTGATAATTTTCCCACCGCGCTGGCGTTCCACCATGCGTTTGGCTGCAGCACGTGAGACGAGGAACGCGCTGGTGAGATTGATATCCAGCACCCGCTGCCAGTCGCTCAATGCCAGTTCCAGCATCGGTTTGCGGAACTGAATGCCTGCGTTGTTGATCACGATGTCGATGTGAATGTTCTCTTCATCAAGCTGCTGGAATACCGTTTCAATCGCGGCTTCATCTGCCACATTGAACAGAAAGCCTCGGGCATCAAATCCTTGTTGCTGTAATTGCTCCAGCGCCTTATCCATGTGCTCCTGACGCGTGCCATTCAGCAGCACTTTTGCGCCGGCTTGCGCCAGGCCTTGTGCATAAGCAAATCCCAAACCGCGCGTTGAGCCGGTAATCAGGGCGGTTTTCCCGGAGAGGTTAAATAAGGTCTGCATAACAAAACGTCCTTCATGTAACATGACTAACAAGTTGGATGAGTTACTTTTACGTTATGCGCAGAAAGGCAGCAATTGGCAGGCGAGAGATTTGTAAGATATCTCACAATTTTTTAATGTCATCGTCAGAAGGTAATTATCTACTTTTGAAGATTAACCTAATGAAAGTAATAGTTAAATTTCGGGGTTTTCCAGTATCGCTTTTGCTGCGCGAAAAATTGCTGCTTGTGTTGCAAGCAGTGACGCGTTAAAAAGCGGTAGACATGTAGGACAAGTGAGTAACGCCGTGGCGCTGGAAAGTATCCAAAAACATAATGTGGTTGATGTCATCTACGAGCAGATGAAGCAGAACATTCAGGATGGTCTGTGGGAGCCGGGCTGTAAGTTGCCGTCTGAAGCGGAATTGACCGCAACCTTTCAGGTGAGCCGCGTCAGCGTGCGGAGTGCCGTGCAGAAGCTGCGAGACCTTGGCGTGGTGGTGACGCATCAAGGGAAGGGTACCTATGTTACCCGCGAAGTGGCGCGCTACGGATCGTTCAGCGATAACCAGCCCATTCTGCACCTTTCGCAGGAAGAGTTTGATGATATGCGGGTTTTCCGTCAGACCGTCGAGTTCAAATGTATGGAGCTGGCAGTGCAGAACGCCACTGATGAGGATGTCAAAGTGCTGGAAAGCGCCCTAAATCGCATGCTGGTGAGTAAAGATGACTACAAGAAGTACTCGCTGGCGGACTACGATTTCCATCTGGCGATTGTGAAAGCTTCGCACAACAAAGTGTTCATCCACGTCATGGAATCCCTCAAGGGGATTTATGTGCATTACCTCGAAGAGTTAAATCGAGTGTTAGGCATCACGCTGGAAAGCGTTGAAGCCCACATTAAAGTCTTTATGGCGTTGAAAAACCGCGATGCCTCGCTGGCAGCCGAGACGCTTAATAGCGCGATGACACATAACGTGCACGCCATTGAAGATGTACGCCATAACTGAATAACCAAAAGCCCTGCACAGGGCTTTTAAATACACATAACATGTAGGACATCATACAGCATGTTATCCAGTTACCGTGAGGATCATGATGAGTAACCTGAAAATTACCGATGTAAAAACCATCCTTACCGCGCCAGGCGGCATCGATTTGGTGGTGGTAAAAATCGAAACCAGCGAACCCGGTTTATACGGTTTGGGCTGCGCCACCTTTACTCAGCGTATCTACGCGGTCGCCGCCGCGATTGAAAACTACATGAAGCCGTTTTTGATCGGCAAAGACCCGGCGCGTATCGAAGATATCTGGCAATCGGCGGCGGTCAGCGGTTACTGGCGTAACGGTCCGGTGATGAATAATGCGCTCTCCGGCGTGGATATGGCGCTGTGGGATCTGAAGGGCAAGGTTGCCGACTTGCCGGTGTATGAACTGCTTGGCGGCAAATGTCGCGATGGCGTGCCGCTTTATCGTCACTGCGACGGCGCCGATGAGATCGAAGTTGAAGATAACATTCGCGCACGCATGGAGGAGGGCTATCAATATGTGCGCTGTCAGATGGGCATGTATGGTGGCGCGGGTACCGATGATTTGCGTTTGATCGCCGGCAAGCTGGCCAAAGCTCGCAATATCCAGCCGAAAGTGTCACCGCGTAATCCTACTCACGGCATCTATTTCGATCCGGATGCTTATGCGCGCGCCGTACCGCGCCTATTTGACCATCTGCGCAATAAGCTCGGTTTTGGCGTCGAGTTTATTCATGATGTGCACGAACGCATCACACCGATCGCTTCAATCCAGCTGGCGAAATCACTCGAACCGTATCAGCTATTTTTCCTCGAGGATCCGGTTGCGCCAGAAAATATCGACTGGCTGAGTAAATTACGCATCCAAAGCAGCACACCAATTGCCATGGGCGAGCTGTTCACACAAATCAACGAGTGGAAGCCATTAATTCAAAACCAGCTGATCGATTATATTCGCTGCCATGTCAGCACCATTGGCGGCATCACGCCGGCGAAGAAGCTGGCGACCTTTGCGGAACTGTTTGGCGTACGCACTGCGTGGCACGGTCCGGGCGATATCTCACCGATTGGCGTGGCAGCAAACCTGCATATTGATCTGAGCATCACCAATCTTGGCATTCAGGAGTACACGCCGGTGAATGAAGCATTGCAGGAAGTGTTCCCAGGCTGTCCGGAGATTGATCGCGGTTATGCCTATCTCAGCGATCGTCCGGGGTTGGGCGTGGATATCGATCTGAAAGAAGCGGCGAAATATCCGGTTTCAGGCGGCATTCCGGACTGGACTAACGCGCGTCTGCCAGATGGCACGGCGGCACGTCCCTAAGCGATTTGAGTGTGTGAATTCCGGGGTATTAACCCCGGATTTTTATTTATAACAGCCGGGCGCGTGAACGCTCGCTGGAAGGTGTATGACCGAACACGTGTTTGTAGCAGACCGTGAAATGATTGCTGTTGGAAAATCCGCACATATAAGCGATGTCAGTAATACGATTAATTAACGTGTCGGTATTACTCAGGAAGTGGAAATCCTGCTGGCGATTAATCAGCACATTGGTGAGTTTTAAGGTGCCGAGTTCATCATAGAAGTGATGGTCGCCTTCGTTGACGAAAAACACATCACCTTCTTGGATATAACTCGGTTTACCGTTAATCACATGCAAACCATGTCCACTCTCCACCAACACCAGTTCCGCGAACTCATGGCAATGTCGTCAATGAAAAAATGACACTGTCACGTGCGTGGTTGGCCTGAAGAACAACCAACCCTGGAAGATCTTTGCAGTTAATATTTTCCTGATGTGGGGCGCATTCTTCTTCCAGACCGGGGCGCTGGTCTATTACTTCACCTATCACGTTCGCAGTGCGGACCTGACCGCCTTAGCCGCCGGAATTTCAACCTTTGTTCCGCTGCTGGGTACGCTTACCGTGCCGTGGCTGGCCTCCCGCATGAGAAAGATCTACGTCTACCAGGTTTCCTGCGCGGTGAATCTATTGGGGATGGCGGTGATGATCCTGTCCAATGATAGCGTTATGGGCCTGCTCACCGGTGCAGTAATTCTGTCGATTGGGGCGGGTCAACGTACGGTAATCTACTTCTCTATGCAGGCCGATCCTGTCGATTACGGCGAGTGGAAAACCGGCATCAATACCGCTGGCATCCTGACGTCCGTCAATGGTTTCCTGGGAAAAGTGGCGATGGCCAGCGCTGGCGCGATTTCAGGTGGATTACTTTCCTGGGGCGGCTACATGGCGAATCAAAGCCAGTCGCCTGAAGCACTTCTGGCTATCAAAGCCTGCTACCTCTATATCCCTGCCGGACTCATTCTGCTGTCAATGATGTGGATGGGACGCTTCTACAAGCTGGACGCCCAATATGAGCGTATTCGTCGCGAGCTGGATCAACGTAATAACGTCGAGCCCCCGCCAGAGATGACCGCCATTGCTGACAATGCCCTTACCACTGTGAACGCCAATCTAAAATAACGAGAAAAAAATGAACAAGATATCTCTAAACGCTGCGCTCTGCTGTGCGCTAGCGGGGGGCGCTTTCGTGCCAATGAATAGCGTGGCTGCGGTAAAACTGACGGTAGAACAGCGACTTGAACTACTTGAGCAACGTCTCAACCAGGCTGAATCCGATGTTAAAAATGCCCAGGCGAACGTCGAAACCGCGCAGCAACAGACGCGTTTAGCTGAGCGTCGTGCCATGGAAGCCGAACAAAAACTGGCCCAGCAGCAGGCCCAGACAGCGGAAAGTCAGGGCGTGACAACATCAACCGCCAGCAAAGACAAAGCGGAAGATTTCGAATTTTCCGGCTATGCGCGTTCGGGCATGTTGGTCAACGGCAAAGGACGAGGAGGGCGCGGCGGTCCCGGCGTTTCGCCCGCCAGCTCAATTGGTGGCGATGCGCACGTTGGGCGTCTCGGCAACGAAAAGGATAACTATGTCGAGCTGAGTTTTATCAAAAAACTGCAGTTTGAGGATGGGTCACATGCACGCTTCAAAGCCATGCTGGCGGATGGCGCGAATAATCCCGATCCCTGGGTGCAGGATAATGATAGCCACCATATGAATATTCGCCAGGCTTACGTCGAGATGGGCGATTTAACGAAACCTGGGATCTCGCACCGTCCGTGATCGCTCAGCACAGTGAAGATCGCTACCGTCAGGGCGATCGTTATGACTGGGCAACGTTCAACCTTCGAGCCTCGCAGGCGATCACCGAGAATTTTGCGTTACTGTATGAAGCGTCATGGCAGTACATGAATCTGAATCCGAATGGACGAACCTACAACAATGACGGCGATGTCGCGGCGTATCGCGCGGTTAAAGGGGATTTCTATAAGTTAACCTTTGCGCCAACGTTCAAAGTAGGCGATGTATTTGATATCAAAGCACGCCCGGAGATCCGCTTTTTTGCCAGCTACATGAACTGGTCAAAAGAACTGGATAACTATGCGATGAACGATGATTTTGGTAGTGCCGGATTTACTTCGGGTGGGAACTGGAATTTTGGCGTGCAGGCTGAAATATGGTTCTGATAGTCGATGCGCTGATTTTGCTGTGATTAAAACCGACGCCCAAGCTTATACGAGGGCGTCAATTCCAAGGCGGACATCTGAATTTAGCCGTTACAATCAAAGGGCGCATAATGTATATTATGTTAAATGAAATATATAATCGCGCACTCAAACCGTCATCCGCTCATCACCTGCCTTCTTTCACCTCCTTCACCAACAATCCGTGCCAGCTCCCGGCGACGGACTGTTGTACTCATGCTGCCGTTATCTGCGCCCTTTAATCACTGACGCCTTCCAGTTGAAATCACTGACTTCACTCTCTTTCAGCGATTCAGGTTTCTTCCTGCGTGTAGGCGTTTTCTTTGCCTTTTCAGCCAGCGCTTTCTCTTTGGCCAGTTTCGTTGTCATGATTTGCTGCCGGGCCTCGGCCGTGAACTCTTTCTCTTTCTTTGCATCCGGCTCTTTGCCGGTGCGCTGGCGATACTTCTCCATCAATCCTTTAAACGCTTCTTCTACTGCAACGCGTTCAGTCAGATTGAATTGATCGATGGAAATCATTTTCTTGTCGTTCATAGCGTACCGTCCAATAGTGATTTTCTGGCAACAAGTGTACAGCATTTACCGGCATTGAAGATCGCGCCATTGCCGCTCGCGTGGCTTTCTTGTAACCTTTGCCGTCAACATTTTAAGGATTTCCTATGAACGATCATCGCTCCAAAGATCCCTTGCACGGCGTCACGCTTGAGATGCAAATTAATGCGCTGGTCGCCCATTATGGCTGGGCCGAACTGGGTAAGCTCATCAATATCAACTGCTTCAAAAGCGATCCAAGCGTTAAATCGAGCCTGAAGTTTTTACGCCGCACACCCTGGGCACGCGCTGAGGTTGAAGCACTGTATCTGGATTCACTGGATGATTTTGCTGCGGATAAGGCAGATGATTCCGCGCCCAATCCCTGGACCATGGGCAAAGATCAGTAGTTTCTGGCGACAAAACCGGCAGCGCTACGTGAATTCTCGGCAACTTCCACCCTGCTCTTTTTACAGAATTCACGTAGCGACATCATATAAGTTCTCCCATTTACCCTCCGCTCTGTCACTTTCATAACTTCCCAACCTTGCCCGCGTCATCACATTTTCCAATGACCGATCGTATTGTAAGTTTCCATTCTGCATGACAATATCGCTACATGTATATACATGTACCACCAAGAGAAGCCACATCATACTAACAATAATTCCCCACCTTTAGACGCTTCAGCGAGGAAACTATGTCAGCCGAATCACCTGCAGCAGATTACGCCGGCGCAGAGAAACAGCGCTTGTCAGAAACACGATCCATTGATTACATTCCTCCGAGCGAACGCCACGGACATCCTTTCAGCCAGTTCACCTTGTGGTTTGGCGGCAATTTGCAGATCACCGCCATCGTAACCGGTGCGCTGGCGGTGGTTTTGGGCGGTGATGTGGTGTGGTCGATCATCGGCTTGCTGGTTGGGCAAGTTGTGGGCGCGGCGATCATGTCACTGCATGCGATTCAGGGACCGCGCCTCGGATTGCCGCAAATGATCACCAGCCGCATGCAGTTTGGCGTTTATGGTGCGGTGATCCCGTTAGTGCTGGTGTGCATCATGTATGTCGGATTCTCTGCCAGCGGCACGGTGTTAGCCGGACAGGCGCTGGCCAAACTGATCGATACCAGCAATGCGTCAGGCATGATCCTGTTCAGTGCGATTATTGTCGTCATCGCGGTGCTGGGATATCGCGTGATTCACAAGCTCGGTAAAGTGGCCAGCGTGATTGGCGTGCTCGCCTTTGTTTACCTATTTGTCACGCTGCTCTCAACCCATGATCTGTCCGCGGTGTGGCAGAACCAGCATTTCACGGTCGCTAACTTCCTGCTTGCCGTTTCGTTGTCTTCTTCCTGGCAGATTGCATTTTGTCCGTATGTCTCTGACTATTCGCGCTATTTACCGGCTTACGTCTCAGCAAAAAAACTCTTTAGCTGCGTTTTCTTCGGCACGGTTTTAGGAACCCAGGCTTCGATGACGTTAGGTGTGATTGTCGCGGCGATTGCCGGCAAGGCTTTTTCTGGCAACGAGGTTGGCTATATTGTCAGTTTAGGCAGCAGCGCCACCATGGCGATGGTGATCTACTTCGCGATCTGCTTCGGCAAAATCACTTTCACCACGCTGAATGCTTACGGCAGCTTTATGTCACTCACCACCATCGTTTCTGGCTTCCGTCAGAAAACCGCATTGAGTCGTGGCGGCCGCATTTTGTTTGTGGTGTTGATGGTGACGATTTCTTGTGTGATTGCGCTGATTAGCGAACCCGCATTCCTGAAATCCTTCACCCATTTCCTGCTGTTTTTACTTGCTTTTTTTGTGCCGTGGAGCGCAATCAGCTTGACCGATTTCTACCTGATCACCAAAGGTAAAGTCGATGTACCGGCGCTTTCCCAGCCCAACGGACGTTACGGTCGCTGGAACTGGGCGGGCATAATTGTCTACTTCTGCGGCGTGCTGGTTCAGTTGCCGTTCATTGATAATCCACTGCATCACGGTTCGTTAACCTGGATTTTTGCCGGTAATGATGTGTCGTGGATTATTGGCTGGTTTGTCACCGCGCTGCTGTGGTTAGCCGCAAGAAACGTCGATCGTCGAGGGACATTATCGCACTCTGTTTATCCCAATCAGTGACATTGTCACGCATCTCGCATTAATGAATTGCGCTCACAAGTGCTTGCAGCTTTGAGCGCATTATCATTCAGCCAACTCGCCGCTACACTTTAACCATGCTGCACTTACATGGAGATAAAGATGAAAGATCAATTTGACGGCAATGGTATTTTCCCTAAAGGGCCTAAAAACGACGCTTTTGCACAATATTTTACCGGAACCAGCTATCTGAGCATGCTAACGACAGAAGGCGTCAACATCGGCAACGTGGTATTTGAACCGGGCTGCCGCAACAATTGGCACATCCATCATGGCGGCGGGCAGATTTTGCTGGTGACTGGCGGAACCGGTTGGTATCAGGAGTGGAATCAGCCAGCGCGTCAGTTAGTGGCGGGCGATGTGGTCAACATTCCAGCGGGATTGAAGCATTGGCATGGCGCGGCAGCAGATAGCTGGTTTGCACACATTGCTATCGCCGTGCCGGCTGAAGGCGCTTCCAACGAGTGGCTGGAACCTGTTTCTGACGAGGAATATAAGCAACTTTAAGGTGCGCATTTTGATAGCGGTCGCCATTAATGGCGACCCTACAGGATTATTTGTAACTTACCACCGTCACCCAATTGGCGTCACCGCCGGCCGGTGCTTCACTAACCCGTTTCAGCGCCCCGCTTTCGTGATCAATAGCATAGCTGCCGGTCACCACACTCTTTTCGCCGCTGGCAATCAACCAACGTCCGTCAGCGGTGATCGCAATGCCGCGCGGCTGCTTCTCGACTTGCCAGCTATCAATCAGCGTCAGTTTGCCGTCCGCCTTGTTAATCCGGTATCCGCTGATGGTGCTGCTGGTCCGCTCGCTAACATAGAGAAAACGGCCGTCCGACGTCAGACGAATATCGGCCGCCCAGATGCGCGGCGTAGTGTCGCTGTAGCCCGGCGGCCGTTCTTTGCCGTGTTGCAGTTGATATTTTTCCGCTACCGCATTTGGCGTCTCCGCCACCTTCACCAGCTCACCGCTGGCTTCACGACGAAACTGCGTAATGATGCCGCCCATCTCGCCGATGTTGTAGAGATAGCGATTATCCGGCGACAACACCGAATGGCGCGGTCCGTTTTCTGTCGCCGTTTTAACATAGCCGTTGCCTAACCCCGACAGTTCGCCCTCGGCGCTTAGTTTCAACTGCAGCACGCGATCGGTGCCGAGATTGCCGACATAAGCATGCTCGCCGCTCGCATCGACAATCACCGAGTGCGCGGCATGTCCGGTTTTATAGCTGCCGACCGGCGGCGCAACTAGCTTGCCCTCGCTATTGAGTCGATAAACGTGCACCACATCGCCATCATAGGACGCGCCCAGCAGAAAACGTCCCTGCGGATCCGTGCTGATGTACGGATAACTGGCTGCAGCAGATACGCTATTCAATGGGCTGAGATCGCCTGTTTTGCTGTCAATGTTCAAGCTCACCAGTTGCAGCGGTTTGCTGCGAATCGCGGCGTACAGATGTTTATGATCGGCGCTCAACGCCATTGGCATCACTTTGCCGCCGGCCTGAGTGCGTCCCAATAGTTGTAGCGCACCGGTTTGCTCGTTCAGCGCGTAGCGCGCGATGGTGCCATCGTCGGCTTCTGAAACGTAGACAAAAGTCTGCGCCAGCAACGGCGCGCTGGCGGCCAACGACGCTAAAAGCGTCGCCGCGCGTAATAGGTTCTTCATGCTGTTTCCTTAGCGTACCAATGACGGACGTTTGGCGTCATAGCGCCAGTTATCGATCAAAAACTGCATCCCCAGCGCATCGTTGCGATTTTTATCCGGCAGCGCGTTATATAGCGCATGCGCCTGTTCGATGCGATCCATATCCAGCTCGATGCCCAATCCCGGCCCCGGCGGTAGCTCCAGATAACCATCGCGGATCTGCGGCGGTTGACATGTAAGCTGCTGACCATCCTGCCAAATCCAGTGCGTATCAAAGGCGGTTTGACGATCGCCCGGCGCGGCTGCACCCAGGTGCGCCACCATCGCCAGCGAAATATCAAAATGGTTATTGGAGTGGCAGCCGGTTGTCAGCCCCCATTCGTTGCACAGCTGCGCCACCACGTTGGCGTTACGCATCGTCCAGAAGTGCGGATCGGCGAGCGGAATATCAATGGCATTCAGTTGCAGCGCATGATGCAGCTGGCGCCAGTCGTTGGCGATCATATTAGTCGCGACCTGCACACCGGTGGCGCGGCGAAACTCGGCCAGCGTTTCCCGACCGGAATAGCCTTGTTCAGCGCCACAAGGATCTTCCAGATACGGCACCTTCCCCGCCAGCTGCTTGCCAAAGCGAATCGCCTGCTCCAGCGACCAGCTGGCGTTAGGATCGACGGTGACGCGTGCTTCTGGGAAGCGCGCCAGTAGCGCTTCCACCGTTGCCACTTCCACTTCACCTGCCTGCACGCCGCCTTTGAGCTTGAAGTCGCGGAAGCCGTATTGCTCAACTGCCGCTTCGGCCAGTCGCACCACGGCCTCGCTGTCCATCGCCGCTTCATGACGCAGACGGAACCAGCCTTCTTGCTCATGCTCCCCCGATCGATAGTGCATATTGGTGCGCTTGCGATCGGCGATGTAGAACAAATAGCCCAGCACCGGAATGCGGTCGCGCTGTTTACCGCTGGCAAGCAGATCCGCCACCGGCAGGTTTAACAGCTTGCCCTGCAGATCCAGCAGCGCCGCTTCTATGGCGGCGGCGGCGTTATAAAACTTCTCCGGATTCATCTGCGGGATATGAATGTCGTTGGTGTGTGAGGTTTGTTGCTGACGTGCCTCGCTGCTGAACAACTGGCTCAGCGTCGCGTTGAGACGCAGCAGTGAACTGCCTTCAATCAGCGGGCGAAACTGTTCCAGCAACTGCAAGGTAGATGCATGACACGGCGTTTCGCCAACTCCGCTATGTCCGGCGGAATCGGTCAGTATCACGATGATGCGCGTGAAGTAGCAGTTATGGGCGCCGCCAATGTTCAATAACATGCTGTCGTAACCGGCAACCGGCACGATGCGCATCGATTTAATGACTGGACTGTCTGACATGGTTTCTCTCCGTGTGACCGAAAGCGGGTGGAACAGGTTTGCGACGCAGCAGCAAATAGAGTCCGGTAACCACGGACACGCTGGTTAGCGCGTAAAGTCCGCCGGTGGTGCTGCCGGTGTGCATTTCGAGGTAGCCGAATACCGTGGGCGCAAAGAAGCCACCGAGGTTGCCAATCGAGTTGATTAGCGCAATGCCGGGCGCGGCAATCGAGGCGGGTAATTCACTTTGCGGCATCGGCCAGAAGAACGCCGCGCTCACTTTGGAGCCGATACAGGCCACAATCATCGCCACAAAGCCAAACCACGGCGTACCCAGCGTAGCCATAAAGGTGCCGCACGCGGCGATCAGCATGGCGATGCCGAGCCCTTTATCCAGTTTATCGCGATAGCGGTCGGTGGCTTTGCCGAGCAGGAACAGCGCGACGATAGCGAACAGCCACGGCACGGCGGTCAGCAATCCGGTTTCAAAGCTGTTGAAGCCCTGAATGCGCTGAATGATTTGCGGCAGCCAGAACACTAACGTGTAACCGGTCATGGTCATGGTGAAGAAGATCAGGCAGTAAGACAAAAGGCTGCGATCGCTGATCAAGCCCCAGCGGCCGTGTTTCACCGCGTGCTCTTCGCGCGCATCATCTTCCAGCGCTAACTGCTGCGCCAGCGCCTGTTTCTCGGCATCGCTCAACCATTTCGCGCCTTGCGGTTTGGATACCAGCACAAAGGCGGCCAGCAAGCCGATCACCATTGATCCGCCGCCTTCCATAAACATCACCCATTTCCAGCCCGCGATGCCGCCAACATCATGCATCATCAGAATGGCACCGGTGAGCGGACCGGAGAACAGAAAAGCGCTGGCGGTGGCGCTCAACACCATCGCGGTGGCGCGTCCTCGCCACGCATTCGGCACCCATTGACGAAAATAGAACAGCACGCCAGGGAAGAAGCCGGCTTCCGCCACGCCGAGCAGGAAACGCAGCAGATAGAAATGCAGCGGCGTACTCACAAAGCCGGTAAGCACCACCACCATGCCCCACGTAATCATGATGCGCGTCAGCCACACGCGTGCGCCGAGTTTCTTCAGCATCATGTTGCTCGGCACTTCAAACAGCGCATAGCCGATAAAGAACAGCCCCGCGCCTAAGCCGAAAGCGGCCGCACTAATACCCGCGTCCGTTTGCAGTTCGGCTTTAACGAAGCCAATGTTAGCCCGGTCAATCTGGTTCACAATTAACATCAGCGCCAGCATCGGAATGATGCGGCGGAAGAACTTGCCGATGGCTGAGGCGATATGCGCGTCATGATCGGGCGATAATACGTATTGTTGTTGTGTCATGCGTCACCTGTAGGGAGAAAAGCATCGCTATAGGTATACGCAGCAGAGTGAGGCCTGGTGTATGTGGCATTGCCCGAGACCGCTTAGGCAAATGCCCTATGATTGTTAAAATTCATGGCGTTATATTAATTCGCGTCGAAAAGTTTACGCCTGGTTTGTGCGCTGGCTCACGACAGGATCATCCCTTTGCATTTTTATCAAAGTAAGGAATCCGTTTTTCGTTTTTTGGCGCGTTTAACATCCGTTTTCAAAAATAAATTATTAGTTGCCACACTGCGTGTCAAAGAACGACCAATTGACTCTCGCATCTCAGGAAAGTTAACGTATATTTCATTCCGGTTTAAATCATCATTGATGACATCAGCAAACTGCTCCATCACCATGGCTGGTTTGACAATTTTTAATTCACGTGCAAGTTTAATCAAACTGTCTCTATCGGGAAATTTTTTGCTTTTATTCAACTTTAGGGCCAAATCACCATCGGTAGTTGGATAGATATGTGTATTTACCACATCATATAAGGGCGATAATTTCGCTGTGCTACTGTTCGTTGCAGAATATAATAACGAGAAATTCTTTAAATGCGCATCGCCATTTCCGACCATGCAACTAAACAATACATAACGCCAGTAAAGTTCTACTTGAGACTGATCGCGGGTAAAGAGACTGACGATTTTACCACCCGTTTCGTATGAGCCACTATATTTATGATCTGCTGACTTCCCTGAAAGCACACAAAAATCTTCCATCGCTAAGCGTCTATCATTTTGAATATCAAACCGTTCCATGATAAACAGCTCTTTGTTATCCGAAAGCCAAAAATCAGCGACGGGTAAACCACATAACCTGGCTAATGACATACAGATAAACTCATTTTCAGCCAGACGCGGGTACTCCTCATCACCTGTCTTAGCTATCAAATTTGGATAAAGAACGGTTCCGCGACTTTCTGTACTGATCATAACTTTCGGTTGAACGCCAGAAATCGAAGTCTGCAATAAATATTTATTTAGCAGATATTGAAATGCACTTTCTTTATGATCCCAATGAAGTAAATCATCTAATTTTTCCGGCGATGGACACGGTAGGTCAATATCACTTTTGTAAGATAACGCACCAATACCGGTATCCTGCTGTAAAGCTAAGAACAGCATGTCGCTAACATTACCGACATAACGACGTAAACGCTCGGCAATATGATAACGAACATAGCCTTCCGGAATATTCATCTCAAAAATATTAAATAAGCGGCTGGAATTATAGCTCAGGCGGTTTGATGGTTGCATGGTCATAGAAGCAGCGCGGACATCAGAACTCGCATAGCTAAAATTATAACTGCCGTGTTCGTGCAGCAATCTGCCACTTAATTCCCCACCGTTGTAGACATCAATATGACGAATCGGTCGAGCAAGCTGGTTAAAATCAGTCATCATCAAACAACGCCTCCAGTTCATCCATCTGTGGTAAGCCAGCAGACTGCACGGATAACACCAACTCCAGCGCATTAAGGTACAATGTGAGCGCTTTGAGCGAACCTGAATAGACGCCGTTTTCAATCTGTGAAATAACCGTGCGATGAATACCTGCACGTGCTGCGGCGTCGGCTTGAGTCCAACGGTTAGCCTTGCGCCTTTCCTGACATTTAGCGCCTATTGCTTGCAAACCAGGCAACATAAAACCTCTATTGTTGGTATATGATAACAATGTCTATATTTTTACCAAAATGTTATCATATAGCAACACTTAAGTTCTGCATCGACGGCCTTAATGCCTTTTCCTCGTCTACACTTGCCTCACGTGAAAACGCTAATAGAGGTAAAAATGTCGCAATCTACTCAACGTAATCAAGCTTGGCTATTAGCCTCACGCCCGCATGGCGAACCGGTAAAAGAGAATTTCCGCTTGGTAGAGCAGCCCATTCCTGACGTGAAGGACGGCCAAATCCTGCTGCGCACGCTCTATTTATCGCTCGACCCGTATATGCGCGGGCGCATGGATGACAGCAAATCCTATGCTGCACCTGCTGAACTCGACCAACCGATGGTTGGCGGCACGGTGAGCGAAGTGGTGGAATCTAAACACGCGGATTTCCAGCAAGGTGATGTGGTCCTCGCGCAGAGCGGCTGGCAAAGCTATGCGGTTTCGGACGGAAACGGCGTGGCGAAACTGGGCGATCTGCCCCATCCTTCCTGGGCGCTGGGCATTCTCGGTATGCCGGGCTTCACGGCCTATATGGGCTTGATGGATATCGGCCAGCCAAAACAGGGTGAAACCTTAGTGGTCGCGGCGGCTACCGGCCCGGTCGGTGCAACGGTGGGTCAGCTTGGCAAACTCAAAGGCTGCCATGTGGTAGGCGTTGCGGGTGGTGAAGAGAAGTGCCGTTATGCGATTGAGAAGCTCGGTTTCTCCGCCTGTATCGATCACCATCGTGACGATTTTGCAGAACAGCTGGCGGCTGCCTGCCCGGACGGCATTGATATCTACTTCGAAAACGTCGGCGGCAAAGTGTTTGATGCCGTATTCCCGTTGCTGAACACCGCAGCGCGCGTGCCGGTCTGTGGCCTGGTTTCTGGCTACAGCAGCCGCGAATTACCGCCGGGACCGGATCGCACCCCACAAATCATGGGCGGCATTCTGAAGCGTCGTATTCGCATGCAGGGCTTTATCATCTTCCAGGATTACGGCGATCGTTATCCTGAATTCCTCAAAGCGATGACGCCGCTGGTGGAGCAGCAAAAAATCCACTACCGCGAGCACATGATCGACGGGCTGGAAAATGCCCCGCAGGCGTTTTTCGATATGCTGAAAGGCAAAAACTTCGGTAAAACCGTGGTGAAAGTCGCGCAGTAAACCGTTGTGTTAACGCTATTTTTCACTTTGCATAGCCGCAATTGAGATATGGCGCGCGCTGAGCGCATGAGAAGATATTTTCCCTACATCGTCATTATCGGGAGTTCTCATGTCGCTCAGCCAAACCCACATCCTGAAGGTCAATTCCCAACAGCCTGAAGCACCCGTTCCCTTACCTGCTGAACCGGCGCATATCATTCGTGATGATGCCGAAGCCATTGAGATTGCTCAACGTCTGGCCACAGAGTTTGCGCGTTACGCCGCACTGCGCGACCGCGAAGGCATCTTGCCGCTCAACGAATTGGATGCGTTCTCACAAAGTGGCTTGTGGGCGATGGCGATCCCTAAAATTTATGGCGGCGCGGGCGTATCTTGGGTGACGGTGGCGAAAGTCATCGCCATCATTTCGGCGGCAGATTCCGCGCTCGGTCAGCTACCGCAGAACCATTTAGCCGGCGTGGCGCATCTGGTGGTGGATGGCAGCGAGGCGCAGAAACAAGAACTACTGGGCGAAGTGCTGGCTGGCTTGCGCTGGGGCAACGCTTTCTCCGAGAAGAATTCGCGCACCGTCGCCGATTTCCAGACGCGTTTTCAGCGTGAAGGTGATGACGTGGTGATCAACGGCGAGAAATTCTACGCCACCGGCGCACTGCTGGCGCATCGAATTCACGCAGTGGCGCTCGACGATCAGGATCGCGCGCATCTGATTGTGCTGGATCGCAACACGCCGGGCGTGACCATCATTAACAATTGGTCGAGCTTTGGTCAGCGCACCACGGCATCGGGCACCGTGCTGCTGGAGAACGTGCGCGCCCCGCTATCCCGCGTGATCCCGGCTTATCAGGCGTTTGAGCGCCCGACTGCCGCCGGTCCGATTTCGCAGATTATTCAGGCGGCGGTGGATGTGGGGATTGCGCGCGGCACGATTGAAGACACGCTGCATTTTGTGCGCGAGCGGTCACGTCCGTGGATTGATAGCGGCCAGGAGCGCGCATCTGATGATCACTTCACGCTGGCGGCGGTCGGGGATTTGAAAATTCGCCTGCACGCCGCTGAAGCCTTACTGTGGCGCGCTGGCGAAGCGATTGATCTGGCGCTGCAGCAACCCGATGAAAGCACGGTTGCAGCAGCAACGGTTGCTACCGCTGAAGCCAAAGTGTTAACCACCGAAATCGCTATTCTGGCAGGTAACAAGCTGTTCGAACTTGCGGGTACACGCTCAACGCTGCAGGAGTTCAACCTCGATCGCCACTGGCGCAATGCGCGCACCCACACCTTGCACGATCCGGTGCGCTGGAAGTATTACCACGTTGGCAATTATTACCTCAATGGCACCCCGCCGCCGCGTCATGCCTGGAATTAACGGCGGCGAAAACGTGCCGCTGGATGGTCAGCCGTGAGTCGCGGCTGACCAAACAACCGTTCACGCAACGTCACGGCTTGCGCGGGCGTTTCACGGATAAGCCCTCGGCTACGCAGCACCGGCATCACATGCTGGATAAAATCCTCAAAGCTGCCGGGACTAATCGCCCACGCCAGATTGAAGCCATCAACACCCGACTCCGCGGCAAACTGTTCCAGCTGATCGGCGATACTCTCCGGACCGCCGATCAGCAGCGGATGCAATCCGCCAATGCCGATGTAGCGCGCCGCATCACGCAGCGTCCAGCGTTTTTGATCGTCAATGCGCGTCAGGCTGGCTAAGGCTGAGCGACAGGCATCGGTTTCACGAAACGCTAGCGGCGTATCCAAATCCTCCTGTGACCAGTCGATACCGGTCCACGCAGAGAACAGCGCCAGCGCGGCCTCTTCGCTGATGTACTGCTGATAATCGCGATATTTAGTCTGCGCGGCTTCATCACTCTCTGCGGTGATCACCGTGATCGCTGTGACGAAACGCAGCGAAGCCGCATGGCGCCCTTCTGCTGCGGCTAACTGGCGAATGCGTTGGATATCCGCAGCAATGGCCTGCGGCGTAACGCCGCCGAGAAATATCACTTCCGCGTTGCGTGCAGCGAATTGCGCCCCGCGACTGGAGGTTCCCGCCTGAAACAGCACCGGCGTGCGCTGCGGACTGGGCTCGCTTAGGTGCGCATCCGGTACCTGATACCAGCGCCCGGCATGCTTGATAGCATGCACTTTGGCCGGATCGCTATAAACGCTGTTTTGCTTATCGCGCCGCACCGCGTCCTCTTCCCACGATCCTTCCCACAGCTTGCCGGTGATATCGAGAAACTCCTGCGCGCGATCGTAGCGTTCATCGTGCGGAATTTGCTGCGTCAGCCCCAGATTACGTGCCGCTGAATCCAGCATTGACGTCACCACATTCCAGGCGATGCGCCCGTTGCTCAGGTGATCAAGCGTGGTGAATTTGCGCGCAAGCAGATACGGCTGTTCGTAGGTGGTAGAAACGGTGATGCCAAAGCCCAGATGTTGCGTCACCGCTGCCATTGCAGAAACCAGCAATAGTGGATCGTTAACCGGCATTTGTGTCGCCAGACGCAACGCCGCGTCCGGCTTGTTTTGCCACACGTCCAACTGACCCAGCGCATCGGCGATGAACAGCGCATCAAACCCGGCGCGATCCAGCTGTTGGGCAATATCGGTCCAGTAACGCAATTCGGTATAGCGATGAGCCTGATCCTGCGGATGCCGCCACAATCCTGCGGAGATGTGGCCCGGCACATTCATCATAAAACCAAACAGTAAAAACGGTGCCCGGCTCATCTTTGACCTCTCTCAGCTATGACGACGCGCGCGCAGGGCCCCAACGGCCAGCACAATGAAAATTAATCCGCCGGTGGCGACCTGTTGCCAGTAAAAATTCCAGCCGACCAGCAGCAAGCCGTTGGCGATAAAGCTCAGCAGGACTACGCCAAGCAACGTGCCCAACACATTAGGCCGACGTGACGGCGCGAAGGTCGCGCCAATAAAACTGGCACCAATCGCATTCAGCAGATAGGCATTGCCCGACAGCGGCACCCAGGCTTTGACGTTAGCCGCCAGAATCAAACCGACGATACCGGCAATCAACGCCGCGAGAATAAACGCCAGCGCAGTGAGCCGTTTCACCGGCACGCCCGAATGCTGTGCGACGCTGTACTGCTCGCCCATCACCCGCAACGAACGTCCGGTGGCGCTGCGATGCAGCAACTGATAGAGCGCCAGCGCAACCAGCAACAATAGCCATAACGGCAGCGGAATGCCGAGCAGCGCGCCGTGACCTATCGCCGAAAACCCATCGGGCAGTTTCTGGCTCAGCAGATAAACCGGTTGTCCGCCGTTTGACGACAGTTGCTGCACGCTTTGTCCGATAAACAGCGTGCCAAGCGTGGCGAGAAACGGCTCCACGCCTAACTGTGTCACCAAAAAGGCGTTAAACACGCCAACCAGTAGCGCAGCAATTAATGCCGCGATCAGCGCCACTGGCAAACTGACCTGATGCAGCACCAGTGTCACCAAAACCAGACAGGCAATATCGATCGCCGTGCCCACCGAAAGATCAATCGCGCCAATGCGTGTCACCAACGTCATCGCCAGGGCGACAATCGCCAGCGGCGCGACGTTATTGAGCAACACACTGCGAATATTGGAGACAGTGGCAAAAGCGGGTGCCGCGACAATAAAGAACACGAGCAGCGCTATAAAGGTCAGCACGATGATGGCGCGCAGCCAGCCGGTCTGGCGCGGGCGTGGCGCGACAGCTGATAACAAAGAATCAGACACCTTGCGTTCTCCTTGACTGGCGACGACGTAACAGCGCGGTTAACGCCACCACTAATAGGATCAACACGCCTTCGACGCCGTTTATCCAGTAACTTGAGACATTGATCAGCTGAAAGCCGTTGGCAATCAGGCTGAGAAATAGCGCGCTAATCAGTGCGCCGCCAAGTGTCGGCACCAGACGACGGGAAAACACCACACCCAACAGCGCGGCCGCGATCACCATCAACAGATTGTCGTTGGCGCCAGGTGAACTGCCGCTTAATAGCGACACCGACGCAATTGCCGCGATAGCCGCACTGACGCCACACAACACGTAGCTCAAGCCCTGATAGCGTTTGACGCCGATGCCCGCTGCATTCGCCGCTTGCGGATGGCTGCCCACCGCCTGCAAGCGCAGGCCAAAGGACGTCAGGCGGCTCAAGGCGATCACGCCAAACGCCAGCAGCAGAAACGACCAGCCCAGCCACGACACCGCTAACGGACCGTTGCTTAATAACAGATTTTGCAGATCGCTGCTGGCCGACACCGAGGCGTTGCTGGTCAGCACCATTTCGAGGCCGATAGCGATATTCATGCTGGTGAGCGTTGCCAGCAACGGCAAAATCCCCAGCCAGACAATCGCCAGCGCGTTGAACAAACCCACAGCCGCACCGGTAAACAGCGTCAGCAGCAAGGCAATCGCGATGGGCTGACCGGCGTTGAGCTGGCTGGCAAACACCGCCGCACTAAGGCCAAGGTTGGCGGCAATCGACAGATCAATGCCGCCGGTAATACCCTGCAAGCCGCCGCCGCTTAAAACCAGCGTTAAGCCAAGCGCCAGCGTGCCCACCACCGCGGTCTGCTGCAGCACGTTGCCAAGATTCATCACCGTAAGAAAAATCGGCGACAGCCAGGCAAAGACGGCTAAAACCAGCAAAATAATCAGCAGCGAAACGTGTTGCAGCCACTGCTGACCGCGCACGCTGCGTGGCGCTGCAACCGGTGCAGATTGGGTAACATCACTCATGAAGCACGCTCCGTTAACGCGCCGGTGCCCGAAGCCCAGGAGAGAATTTCCTGATGGCTGGTGTGCTGTGCCTCCAGCGTGGCGACATGTTCGCCGCGCGCCAGCACCATAATGCGATCGGCCAGCGTTTGCAGTTCGAGTAAATCGGTGGAGAACACCAGAATCAGGGCGCCATCATCAGCCAACTGCTGCAATGTGTGATAAATCGCTGCCTTAGCCGCAATATCAACGCCCACCGTGGGCTCATCCAGCAAATACAGGCGCGCACCGGTGTTTAACCATTTGGCCAGCACCGCTTTCTGTTGGTTGCCGCCCGAAAGCTGACGCAGCGCCGCCAGCTGCCCCGGCGTGCGAATATCCAGTTGCTGAATGTTCTTCGCCACCAGTTCGCTCTCCGCCTGACGCGAAACGCCGCCCCAGCGCAGCAAGCGCTGCACCGTGGTTAAGGTGACATTGTCACGCAATGACAAGTCTAACGCGACGCCGTTGGCGCGGCGATCTTCTGGCACAAAGGCGATTCCGCGCTTCACTGCGGCATGTGGAGAGGCCGGCACGCCGCTCACTTCGCCCAGCGTAACCTTGCCGCTGACGCCGTTTTCCAGCCCGAACAGCGCGCGAATCAGCGCTTTACCGCCGGAACCTAACAAACCGGTGATGCCGATGATTTCACCTTGTCGGCCGGTGAACGACACACTGTGAAAACTGCCGGGGGCGCTGAGCGCACTAACCTGCAGCACTTGCGCACCGGCGCGGCGCGACTGACGCGGTGCCAGTTCATGACGCGCGTCGCCTACCATCGCCGCGATCAGTGCCACCGGTGATAGTTGATCTGCGTTGAACTGCGCCACGTCTTTGCCGTCACGCAGCACCGTGACGCGTTGACACAGTTCCTGAATTTCATCGAGATAGTGCGAAACATAAAGCAGCGCAATGCCCTGCTGGCGCATGCGTTCAATTACCCGGAACAGCGCATGCACTTCATGGCGCGCCAGCGCGGCGGTCGGTTCATCCAGCACCACCACGCGCGGCGCGTTTTGCAGCACACGACAGATTTGCACCAGTTGCTGCTCCGCCACGCTCAGCGTGGCGATCAACGCATCAGGATCGAGTTGCAAACCAAAGTGCTGCTGCAGCTGCTGCTCTGCCTGCTGGCGCATACGACGTCGCAGGATAAACGGCGTACCGGCTAAGCGCGGTTCGTTGCCAAGCCACAGCGCTTCCGCCACCGTTAGCGAGCCGGGCAACAATCGCTCCTGATGCACGATGGCGATGCCCTGGCGTTGCGCCTGCGCGGGCGTAGCGAGCGTAAGCGGCTGGCCATCCAGCTCGATGCTGCCGCGATCGGCGGCGTGAATGCCGCCTAACACTTTGATCAGCGTCGATTTACCCGCACCGTTATGGCCAATCAAGCCGTGTACTTCACCGGCATGCACGCTGAGCGACACCGATTGCAGCGCAGGCACGCCATCAAAAGCTTTGCTGATGGCGTGCAGTTGCAACAGCGGCGCGTTATTTACCATCCGTTTGACCCAGGGTTTTCTGCGCTTCGGCAGCGTTCTCTTTAGTCACCAGAATCGACGGCACATAGGTTGCGGGCGGCAACGAACGATCGCCAGCGAGGTATTTCGCCACGTTCTGCACCGCCGTTTGGCCAATCACATACGGCTGCTGCGCCACCACCGCTGCCGCGCTGGATTTGGGATCTTTAACCAGCGACACCACATCCGGGCTGCCATCCACCGCGTACGTTTTGATTTCGTTGCGTCCGGCAGCGTCTACCGCCTGGGTGGCGCCGATTTGCGGCACATCCCACGCCGCCCAAATCGCCTGCACTGAACCTTTCGGATATTTATTCAGTAATTGACTGATTTGCGCATACGCATCCTGCACGGTATTCGGGATGACATCGCGCAATTCAGGTTGGATAATTTTAATTTTCGGATACCACTTCAGCACGGCTTTTAACTGGTCGTAGCGCATTGCTACTACCGGCACGCCATAGAAACCGTTAAATACCAAAATATTGCCTTCGCCGCGCAGGTCATTCACCAGTTTTAATGCTAACTGTTCGCCAATATAAAAGTTATCCGATGTAGTGACGTTAATACTGGATGGGCTGGCGGTATCAACAGTAAATAAAGGAATGCCCGCTTCGCGGATTTTTTTCAGCCAGGGTTCCAGCACCGACGCCGTGCCGAGCGTTTCAATAATGGCATCCGGCTTTTGCGCAATAAGCGTTTGAATCTGCGCAATTTGCTGTGACTCTTTACGCCCGCCATCCAGTGCAATCGGCGTTCCGCCAAGGCGTTTCACCTCATCAATTTGTCCCTGATAAGCTTTCAAATCCCAATAGTGATCGGTACCCGCGACGGTGATGCCAATACGTTTACCCGCCAGCGACGGAATCGGTTGTTCTTCGGAGTATGCCATTCCTGATAATAGTGATAGAGAAGCCAATAACAGACCTGCCAGGCGGTGCTTTTTCATTCTTAATATCCCTGGAAACAATAAAATAATGTTGTATAACGCCTGTTATCTGGCGTGTGAAATAAAAATTATCACAGCCATTTTTTATCCATAATGCTATTTTCTCCTTAGGCTAGCTGGTGATTGGTAATAGCCAATACGCACTATTTCGGTGCGTTTTTTCCCGCTGCGCTTTGCCGGTTATTTATGCACAGTTACGTAAAGATACTGGTAATCCATACAGATAAGGTTCAGGATGGTCGCTCATCCTGGATTAGCACCCACGGCAATTCACCCTCAATCTGAGGGCTCGTTATGTACTTTTATTCAACTGAAACCGTTTGCGCCATTACCGGTGCCAACCGCGCCAATTTACGTCGCTGGTTGCGCGGTGGATTAATTTCTGAGAATCACGTCAATAAGGACTGGAGCCGACATCAGGTTGATGAAGTGCTCGCCATGATGGCATTGACCGCGGGTGGCGCCACGCTGTGGCAAATCTATCAGGGCCGACACTGCGGGCTCGATTACTCTTCGTCTGGTTGGGTGGCACGCCGCGGCGATCTGCTACGTCAGCTGGAGTTAGGTTCCGACCGTGAACTGGCGCGTACTGTGCGCAATCTGGCGGGCGATTACAGCAGCGATGATTTCGTCAATGTGCTGATGAAACCGCTCAATCGCTGGCTGCGTGATGATACGCGTCGCGGCGCATCGCGCAGGTTAACGCGCTTCCATGAGGCGATCGTTCATCATAGCGACTGCGTCAAACGCGCTTCAGCCCGTCAGCAGCAGATGCCGCTGTTGCTGGAAGTGGTCAGCACCGGCGATGAAACGGAAGTGTGGCTGGAAGCTATTCGCCTTACCGGACAAGGATTCTGCGTCGATGTGGATCAAACCTCACAACCGATGCTGTACGGTTCAGAAAGCCGCCACGATCATCACTTGCTGTGGTGTGGTGCCGGGATCAGCCATGAACGCATGACCCAATTCCAGCGCGGATTACGTTCCGGTAAACCGGTGATGCTGAGCGGACCCGACCGTAGCGTTCATCCGGCTGTTGCTGAAGCCAGAGTCGCTTAGCCGGTGCTTTACGCACCGGTCTTATCGCATTCCGCACTTTGCTTATTCAAAAGAAGTAGTTAGCCACGGCAACAACGGTTAAGTCACATATCTCCCTCTTCTGTTACGCTCTCGCCTCCCAATCAGGAGGATCCATGAGTTCATTAATCGATATTTTCACCAGTCATAAAAGCGATCGCAGTTTTACCGACCTTCCCGTTGCGGATGCGGTGCTGGATCGCATCATTTCGGCCGCGTATCGCGCGCCAACCTCGGTGAACTCGCAGCAGGTCTCTTTGGTGGTGACGCGCGATGCTGAAAGACGCGCACAAATCTCCCAGATTGCTGGCGGTCAGCCGTGGATTGCCAAAGCGCCGGTGTTTATTACTCTGGTGCTGGATATGCATAAATCGCGTCTGGCGATGAACGCTATCGACCGCGAGCAGATCGCCCAGCAGAGCATCGAAAGCATTGTGTCGGGCTCAACCGATGTGGGTATTGCGTTGGGTTCTATCATGGCGGCAGCGCGTGCGGAAGGTTTGGGCATTGTGCCGATTGGCGGTATTCGTCGCGATGCGCAAGCGTTAATCCGCTTGCTGGATTTGCCGGAATACACCTTCCCGGTGGCGGGCGTGGTGATTGGCCATGTCGATCAGCCTGCGCATCAGAAGCCGCGTCTGCCGCTGGCCACCTTCCGTCATGAAGAGCGCTATCAACGTGATGGACTGGAGCAGCACATCGCTGCCTACAATCAGGAGATGGTGCAGCACTGGAAAAATACCGGACGTGAAGATGGCGAGAGCTGGAGCGAAAGCGTTAGCGGTTATTATCACAAGATTTACTTCCCGCACGTGCTGGACGCGCTGAAGAAGCAAGGGTTTGGCAACGACAAGTGACGGCTTTTCCCCGCGCGCTGTGCGCGGGGAAAGAGAATTAACGCCCTTTCTTCTTACGACCCGGCTGCGCGAAACGCTGACGATTAGCCGGTTTTGCACCCGCTTTCTCGCCCGGTTTTGCAGCAACCGCCGCGGGCTTTTTCGCCGCGCTGGCGGGTTTCTTTTTCGCCTGCGTCTTCTGCGTTTTTTGATCTTCAGATGATGAGTCTTCAATCAGTTTGAACAGGTCGATCAGCTCGTCATCGGTCAAATCGCGCCACTCGCCGAGCGGAATCCCTTTCAGGCTGACGTTCATGATGCGCGTACGTTCAAGCTTGGTGACTTCAAAGCCGAAGTGCTTGGTCATACGACGAATCTGACGATTCAGCCCCTGAACCAGAATGATGCGGAAGACAAAGGCCGACTCTTTTTTAACTTTGCACTTCTTGGTGACGGTGCCGAGCATCGGTACGCCCGCGCCCATTCCTGCAATAAATTCATCGGTGATCGGCTTATCGACGGTGACCACATACTCTTTTTCGTGGTTGTTACCGGCACGCAGGATTTTATTCACCAGATCGCCGTGATTGGTGAGGAAAATCAGCCCCTGGGAATCTTTATCCAGACGACCAATCGGGAACACGCGTTTGCTGTGATTGACGAAATCGCCGATGTTGTCACGCTCACCCTCTTCCATGGTGGTGATGATGCCAACCGGTTTGTTCAGCGCAATCAGCACTAAATCTTCTTCGTCACGCGGCTCAATCAGCTGCCCGTTCACTTTGACTTCATCCCCTGCAAACACCTGCGCACCGACGGCAGCGCGTTTACCGTTAATGAAAACGTTGCCTTGCTCGATGTAACGATCGGCATCGCGGCGTGAGCAGATTCCGCTCTCGCTGATGTATTTGTTCAGGCGTGTGGATGAGTTAGGCAGCATGGTTCCTCCGAAAAAAAACGGACTATACAGCAACCTTAGGCGTTGGTTAAGCCTCGCGACAATCATCAGCATTTCTCTTACCACGATATAACAGCACACTAACAATGTGGTTGTTGTCAGCGGATCGATCAGCGACAATTCGCACCCATCGTTTTTTCTTATGACAGAGTGATTCCGTAATGACAGATCAGCCATCGGTGACGTGGATAACCTCCGTGCGCACCTTTCTGGCCCGCCTTTGGCCTCATCCGTTACCGGGAGGCAGAAAGCAAATGGTCATCGCCAGCATTGGCGCGGGATTGGGTTTAATGATTACCAGCCTTACCAGCCACTGGCTGCTGGGTGAAGTGAATCTGTGGTTTGTCGCGCCGATGGGCGCTTCAGCGGTATTGCTGTTTGGTCTGCCGAACAGTCCGCTGGCGCAGCCGTGGTCAATTGTCGGCGGCAATCTGGTGGCGGGCGTTGTTGGCGTCACCACCGCGCTGTGGGTTCCCCATCCCGCGCTGGCGTGTGGCATCGCGGCCTGTGTAACGATTGCACTGATGTTTCAACTGCGCTGTTTGCATCCACCGAGCGGCGCGGTGGCGCTGACCGCAATTTTAGGCGGTAACGGCGTTCAGCAACTGGGTTACCACTTTATTCTGACGCCGGTGCTGTTGAACTCGGTTTGCCTCGCGCTGCTGGCGTTGCTGTTTAACAATCTCGCCGGACGTCGTTACCCGCATCCGCTGGCGGCAACGGAAACCAAAGCGCCGCCTGTGGTGATCGACGTACCGATTACGCGTGAAGACCTGCATCAGGCGCTGGAAAGCGGTGAAGTGCTGGATATTGATGAGGATGATTTGCAGCAGTTGCTGCAACGCGCTGAAGAGATTGCGATTCTTCGTCAGCGCGGGCAAATGCCCGCATCATCATGAGCGGTCGCCATAGCATTTTCCTGACTCACAATCGCTACCCATCCCGTAGGGTCGCCATTTATGGTGACCAGGTGCGCATGAATGCGCACCCTACGAAAGACTAAAATCTGTCACGATGACTTCATCGCCCTCAATTTCAACCACCGCAAACGGCACCTCATCTGCCCCATCCAGCATGCCTTTGAGCGTATAAAAGCCTGTTCGACCGATGCGGGCAAAGCCGCCGCGGTGATCGTGTCCAGAGAAACAGCATTGTATGTTGTAACTAGAAAGCAGCTCTGCCAGCGCGCTGCCGTTGAGTAAGTTGTGGCTGTTGTGCGGCGCCAGCGGATAATGGCCAAACACCACCACTTTCTCCCCTTGCTGCTGGGCTTGCAGCAGCTGCTGCTCGATCCATGCCAGTTGCTGCGTTCCTACCGCACCGTTCCAGGGTTTGGCCTGCGGCTGCTGGCGCGCGGTCAGGTCCACCAGCATCGCCTCCGCCTGCTTGCGATCGTCACCGTTCTGCGTGTTGCAATAGAGGCTGATGTCGTTGCCGTCATAAACAATAAAACGCCAGCCCTGCAGCCCAAAAGCGTAATAGCTTTTGGGCAACGCCGCTGCTTCGTTGAGATGCTGCGCGATAGTCTGCGCATCGTGATTGCCCAGCACCACTGCATGTGGATGCTTGAGGCGATCGTAAATCGGCAATATCGCCGCGTAGCTGTTCCAGTCGCGATCGACTAAATCCCCCAGCGTAACGACAAAATCCAGCGGCTGCTGATTCAACACCGCAATCGCCTGCGGCAGCTTACGCAGCGCGTGACGATAGTAGAGATTTTTCGCCATATCGGCGTCGATGTCGGCATATTGCGGATCGGCAATCAAACCAAAACGCAGTGTGCTGCTCAGCGGCGCGGAACGCACATCGGGCAAAGCATAGAGCTCGGCGACATCGCCCAGCAGTTCACGCTGCAATTCAGTCAGCGGATGCGGATAAGACACGAAAAGCACTCCTCAGCGAATACCGGCACGCATAAACGATTGAATAAACTGACGCTGGAAAATCAGGAACAGCACCAACAGCGGCAAGGTGGTCATCAAAGTGGCTGCACCAATCAACGCCCATTGCACGCCCTGCTCCGGCGCCGAGAACAGCTGCAGGCCAACGGTAAGCGGCCGCACGTTGACGGAATCGGTAATCACCAGCGGCCAGAGGAAATCATTCCAGTGGAAGCTGATCGACACCAGCGCAAACGCCACATAGATCGGCTTCGCCAGCGGAATATAAATCTTGCGCAGAATGTAAAAGCGGCTGGCACCTTCCACAATCGCCGCCTCTTCCAATACCAGCGGAATACTTTTAAAGGTCTGGCGCAGCAGAAAGATGGCGAAGGCCGAGGAGAAATACGGCAGCGCGATGCCGGTCAGCGTATCGCGGAAACCCAGCGCGCCGATGGTTTTGTAGTTATTCAGAATCAGCACGTCGGGGCTGATCATCAGCTGCAGCAGGATCAGCGCGAAGATCGCGCCGGAGAATTTCAGGCGGAAGCGCACTAATGCGTAAGCGGCCATGGTCGCCAGAATCAGCTGCACCACCACAATCATCAGCACCAGCAAGCTGGTATTGAGGAAGTAGCGACCAAAGGGCGCGGCGTGCCAGGCATTAACGAAGTTCTGCAAGGTCAGCGGCGAAAAAAGCGAAAAGCTTGCCTGATCGGATGCCGGATGAATCGCCACCCAGATCGCCACCAGAATCGGTAAAAACCACAGCAACGCGGCAAGCCCAATGCCCATATTCAGACACAGGCGACCAAACGTGATTGTTGGCTTCATTGGTAATGGGCTCGCTTGTCCAGCAGGTTGAATTTAAGCAGTGCAATCGCGGCGAGGATCACCAGCAGTACCACCGTCATTGCCGCTGCGGCGGGCATATCCCAGAAACTGAAGGCGGTGCGATAGATGTAGAACAGCAGCAGGCTACTGCTGTTATTCGGCCCGCCGTTGGTCATCGCGATCACCTGATCGACGATGCGAAACGCATTCATCGAGGCATTGATCAGCACAAACAGCGTGGTGGGCATCAGCAGCGGCCACTGCACGCGGCGGAAGAAATAGCGGCGCGACGCCCCTTCTATCTGCGCGGCTTCGCTGAGGCGCGGATCGATCTGCTGCAAAGCGGCGAGATAAAAGATCATAAAGAAGCCCGCTTCGCGCCATACCGATACCGCCATCAAACAGTACAAGGCGCTACCCGGTTCGCCGAGCCAGTTCATCGCTGGCAGCGAAAACAGCGCCAGCAGCTTATTCAGCAAACCCAGCTGCGGCGTGTAGAAGAACAGCCACAGATTGGCGATGGCGATCATCGGCAGCAGCGAAGGAATAAAGAACGCAGTGCGCACCAGCGCATTGGCACGCATGTGACGATTGACCGCCAGCGCCATCAGCAGCGCCAGCGTTACCGCCAGCGGAATGGTGATCAACGCATACAGCAGGTTATTCCACAGCGACTGAAGGAAGATGTCGTCATCCAGCAGCGCAAGATAGTTATCCAGCCCAACAAAATGGGCTGGACGACCGTTACGTGCTGCGCTGAACAGGCTTTCCCATACGGTCGCAACCGCCGGATAGTGCGTAAACAGCAGTAAAAAACTCAGTGCCGGTAAAATCAGCAGGTAGCCATACAGCTGCATCGACCATAACCGGGGCCGCCGAACCGGCGCAACGGTGAGAATCGTGCTCGTCATTATTGATAAGACTTCAGCAGACGATCGGCTTGCTTCTGCGCGCCTTCCAGCGCTTCGGCTGGCGTTTTCGCCTGCGTCACCGCCGCTTCTACCGCGTGATTGAGCGCATCCTGAATCTGCACGCTGTTGTAAGTCGAGAGTTCTGGCTGCGCATACTTCAGCTGTTCACGCGCCACCAATGCCTGAGGAACCTCTTTAACGTAATCCTTCATCACCGTGGTATCCCATGCCGCCGGAGAGGTCGCTACATAACCGGTGGCGATGCTCCAGCGCGCCGCCTGCTCGGGTGAGGTTACCCAACGGATAAACTCCATCGCCGCATTCTGCTGTTCTGGTGAGGTATTTTTGAAGACATACAGGTTACCGCCGCCGGTTGGGCTGCCGCGCTGGGTTTTCTCCGGCAGCATCGCCACACCGAACGGGAATTTCGCATTATCACGCACGTTGGTCAGGTTGCCGGTGGTGGTCACCATCATGGCAGTTTTGCCGCTGATGAAGTCCTGCGGCGTGGTGCCCCACGCAATGGCACCCTTCGGCGACACCTCCTCTTTCTGGCCGAGATCGGTCAGCCACTGCAGCGTTTCCACGTTGCCCGGCGTATTGAAGTGCACCGCGGTGCCTTTGCCGTTATCCAGGCGACCGCCGTTGGTGGCGGACAAGCCCTGGAAGTTCCAGTAGCCGTTTGGTGTGGACGGAATCTCGATGCCCCATTGGCTGACGCCGTTAGCATCTTTGATCGTGAGCTTCTTACTGAACTCGACCACTTGCTGCCAGTTGGCCGGTGGCGTATCGGGGTTTAAACCGGCTTTCTCGAACGCCTGTTTATTCCAGTACATCACCACAGTTGAACGCTGGAACGGTACGCCCCACACTTTGCCGTCAATATGACGCAGAAACGCCGGATAGAAACCGTCGATCCATTTTTTGCCTTCCTCACCCTGCGCTAAATCGCTGGCCGCTACAATCGCACCGGCATCAATCAGTGAATACGCTTCGATATCACCGATCACCGCCAGCTGCGGCGCGTTGCCACCACGAAAGGCGGTCAACGCTTTGGTCACGGTGGTGGCGTAGTCACCGGTATACACCGGCTGAATGCTCACGTCCGGATGCACTTTCTGGAAATCCGCCACCAGCGAATCCACGGTGTGGCTCACTTTGCCGCCCACCGCGATCGGGTAATACATTTGCAGCTTGACCGGTTCAGCCGCAAAAGCTGAGGTGGTGATGGCGAGGACTAATGCAGAAAGACGTGAATAACGAATCGCAGACATGATTTTCCCTTGGGCAAATGACAACGGTTAAACAGCGTATTTTTTCTGTGAAGCAAACATCTGTTGTTCGGCTGGCACGCAGCGCTTACCGCTCTCGCGATGAAACAGATATTGCCGCGCGGCGGACCACTGCAATCCCACTTCACTGCCATCGGTGAAGCGCTGCATGCCCGGCACTTTAATGGTCAGCGGTTCGCTGATGCCAGCAAGCAGGCACACCAGCAACGTATCAGCGCCCATATATTCAGAACTGATCACCCGCGCGGTCAGCGCCGCCTGTTCTGCGGCTATCAGCTGGATATCTTCGGCACGCAATCCAAGGCTCAGCGGCGCGTCGCGGTATTCCACTACCGGCGCGGTGAGATGCAGCAGATAGTGATGCGCGCCATTGCGCTGCAGCGGCAGGATATTCATCGGCGGTGCGCCAATGAACTGTGCGGCAAACACGCTGGCGGGATTGTTGTAGAGATCGTCTGGCGTGCCGTGCTGTTCAATGTGGCCATCGTTGAGCAGGATAATGCTGTCGGCCATGCTCATCGCTTCAGTCTGATCGTGCGTGACGTACAGCATGGTCAAGCCGAGTTTTTTCTGCAGTGCGCGGATTTCACGGCGCATGCTTTGCCGCAGCCTGGCGTCGAGGTTCGACAGCGGCTCATCCATTAAACACAGCGTGTTATTGGCGATCACCGCACGGCCCAGCGCCACGCGCTGTTGCTGTCCGCCGGAGAGCTGCGACGGCAAACGATCCAGCAGCTTATCCAGCTCCATCAGCTTGCTGACGTTATCCAGGCGGGCAGCAAACGACTGTTTCTCCTCGCCGCGCGCTTTCAAACCAAACAGCAGATTTTCACGCACATTGAGGTGGGGAAACAGCGCGTAGGACTGAAACACCATAGATAGCTTGCGCTGCGACGGCGGCAGATGGGTGATGTCGGCGTGTTTAAAGTGGATCGCCCCGCGATCGGCTGTTTCCAATCCGGCGATGGTGCGCAGCAGCGTCGATTTACCGCAGCCCGACGGACCGAGCAGCGCGACAAACGCGCCTTCTGCCGCGTCGAAGCTGATGTCGTCAAGGGCGATTTTCTCGCCCCAGGCTTTAGTGATGTGGTGAAGCGAAAGGTGGCTCATGCATCCGCGATCCAGAAATCAGAATGGCGGTAAGCTAGCGGAAGGAAATGAAGGTTTTATGTCATTGCGGTGACCGCGCGGTTAAAGGCCACCGTAAGGTCGTCATTAATGACGACCTTCAAACATCAATCACTGATTAAAATAGTGTTGATGCAAAATCGCAGCACCATCATCAATCGCTTTCATCAATATCTGTTCACTGATGACCGCATCACCCGCCTGTAGCGCTTCCAGCAGATGATCATAATTATGATGCCCATTCACCACCTCGGCCGGCTGCGGATAGAGATAGTTAAAGCACGGCCCGATCTGCACCCAAAGCTGTTCGATCAGCGCCTCCAGCGTTGGCATTTGCGCATAGCTATACAGCGTAAAACGGAACGCGCGATTGGCTTCTAACGCTGCTTCCGCATCACCGCTCTGTTTGGCTTGCATAAAGCGCGCGCAGAGTTTTTTCAGCTCAGAACTCTGTTTTTTTCCCACAAATGGCGTCGCCGCCCTCACCGCTAAACCTTCAAGCTGCTTACGAATCAGCGTAATCTCATCAAAGCGCTGACGCGTCATTTCCGGTACCAGAAACGCCGCCGCTGGCGTGGCATCCAGCGCTCCAGCAGAAACCAGTCGCAACAAGGCTTCACGCACCGGCGTGATGCTGGTACCCAATTGAGCCGCCAAATCGCGCGTCACCAGCCGTGCGCCAGGTTTTAACTTGCCAACAATCAGCGCGCTGCGCAGTGACGATTCCACCTGCGCGGTCAAACTCATGCGCTGCGCTTTATCCATTTCGATCATACGTTGAGGGCCTTCTACTGAAATTCGCAAATGGTAAGTTATTTTTAATGTTTTATTGCCAACTTGCCAGATTATAGGATATATCATGTATTACAAATAAGCACAGTCTTGATTCTGGCAGTATCCACTCTTTTCACTACCTTGCCGTTGGCAATTTTGGGAAACGTTATGAGACTACCTGCAGTGAAGTTTGCCACCACCGCGTTGCTATTTGCTCTGATGCCAGCCGTACAGGCAGCGGAACTGACCATTGGCCAACCCACGTCTGCTACGGCGATGGATCCCGGCTTTCTCAAAGAATCTGCCACCTTAGTCGACAACCTCTTCGATACCTTAGTGCGCCGTGCCGATGACATGTCATTACAGCCGGGCTTAGCCACTGAGTGGAAAGCGATTAACGACACCACCTGGCAATTTACCCTGCGCCAGGGCGTGAAATTTACCGATGGCGAGCCGGTGAACGCCGAAGCGGTGAAGTTCTCCATCGATCGTATTTTAGACCCCGCCAATCACGCACCGACGATTTCCTATATCCGCACCATCAAATCGGTGGATGTGATTAACGACTATCAGGTGCAGATCCATACCAACGGCCCGGATCCTCTGCTGCCCACGCGCATGAGCCGCTACCCGGCTTACATTGTGCCGCCAGCGTACGTGAAGAAAGTCGGCGCCAGCGAGTTCGCACGCAAACCGGTAGGCAGCGGCGCTTACAAGCTTGATAGCTTTATCCCGGATGAAAAAGTGGTGATGGTCGCCAATGAAACTTACTGGCGCGGCAAACCGGCGATTGATCGCGTTACCTGGCGTCCGATTCCCGAAGCCACCGCACGCCTCACCGCACTGCTGACCGGCGAAGTGCAGCTGATTGAAAGCGTGCCTGCTGATTTAGTACCCGCGCTGAAAAATCGCCCCAATGTCGAACTGGAACAGGTGAAAGGCGGCGGACTGACGATTTATCTCGGCCTTAAAGATGATGAGAAACCGCTGAGTGATGTGCGCGTCCGTCAGGCGCTTTCGCTGGCGTTAAACCGTCAGGCTTATACCCAACAGCTGCTGCACGGTTTCGGTACGCCAACCGGCACCATGGCCGGTGCTAATGACTTTGGTTATCTGGCAGTTCCGGCCACCGCGCAGGATGTGGCGAAAGCCAAGTCGCTGCTGGCTGCAGCCGGTTACGCAAACGGCTTTAGCCTACGCTTCCAGGCGCCGCGCCGCTATATTGCCAGCGCCGATGTAGCCCAAGCCATCGTGCAGGATTTAGCCGCCATTGGCGTGAAAGCCGAGCTGGAGGTACCGGAATGGTCGGTTTACACCCAGCAGGTCGCGTCCCAGAAACAGGCTCCGATGTATATGCTGGCGTGGGGATCCACGCAGACGCTGGATGCTGATGCCGCGCTGTTCCCCATCCTGCGCAGCGGCGAGCCCTATTCCACCGTGCATGATGCGGAGCTGGATAAGCTGCTCGACCAAAGCCGTCAGATTGTCGATCCCGTTGCGCGCAAAAAAGTGTTAGAGCAGATTCAGCAACGCGTCGTGGAACAACAACCGCTGCTGCCGCTGTATCGTGAAGACACCTTGTATGCGCATAGCACGTCACTCAACTTCAAAGGCCGCGTCGATGCCCGCATCCCGCTGTTTGATCTGAGGCTGAAATGATTTCACCGGGCACCGTGCTGCAGCGCCGTCCACGCCGCCTGATTTACGGCGATGCGGTAATCGGCAGCCTTTTGCTGATCGTGGTGATTGCCGCGGCGCTGCTCTCTCCATGGCTGCCGTTGCCCGATGCCTTAAGTAATAACCTCAATGAAATGTTCCTGCCGCCGGGTTCGCCCGGCGCGCAAGCCACGCATTGGCTCGGCACCGATCAACTGGGCCGCGATCTGCTGGCGCGCATTCTCTCTGGCACGCGCTTGTCGCTGCTGGTGGTATTGGTCGCCGCAGCGATTGGCGCGGTAATTGGCGTTGCGCTTGGCATGATCGCCGGTTACGCCGGCGGTTGGGTTGATGCGCTGATCATGCGCCTGATCGACATCCAGCTGGCGGTGCCGTTTATTCTGTTGATTCTGCTGGTGATTGCGCTGATGGGCGCATCACTCACCAACATCATTGTGATTATGGGCTGCACCAGCTGGGCGATTTATGCCCGCGTGGCGCGCGCCAAAACCTTAGAAATTCGTGAACTGGAATATATTCAGGCGGTGCGCGCCATGGGCTTTTCGCCGCTGCGCATACTGCTACGGCATATCCTGCCCAATCTGCTGACGCCGCTGGTGGTGTTGCTAACGCTGGATATCCCACGCCTGATCGTGCTCGAAGCCTCAGTGGGTTTTCTCGGTATGGGCATTCAGCCACCCACGCCAACGCTGGGCAATCTGATTGGCGAAGGTCGCTCTTACATGCTGCTGTCGCAATGGCTGGTGCTCTATCCCGGTTTGGTGATTGCAGCGCTGGTGATTGGCTGCAACCTGCTCGGCGATGCGCTGCTTCGTCGCACGCACACAAGGCTGGATTAAGATGCTGAACATTCTGCTCAATCGCCTTGGCCAATCGGTTTTAGTGTTACTTGGCGTGTCGCTGCTGATTTTCTTTAGCCTGCACATGACGGGCGATCCGGCGGCGCTGATGATGCCGCCCGGCTCCAGCCAACAGGAGATCGATACTTTCCGTCACAGCATGGGCTTTGATCGTCCGCTGCTGTGGCAATACAGCCACTATCTTGGCGGCGTGCTGCACGGCGATTTTGGTGAATCGCTGCGCTACAGCCAGCCGGTATTGGCGTTGATTGCCGAACGTCTGCCGGCGACGGCGCTGCTGGCGGTGAGTGCGCTGGCATGGAGTTCGCTGCTCGGTCTGCTGCTCGGCATTATCAGCGCCCTGCGGCCGCACAGCCTGTGGGATTTGTTATGCCGCCTGCTGGCCTTCTCCGGCCAGGCGATTCCGGTGTTCTGGCTCGGGCTGCTGCTGATTCTGCTATTCAGCCTGAAGTTACAGTGGCTGCCCTCCAGCGGTTACGGCACTTTCGCCGCGCTGGTAATGCCGGCGCTCAGTCTGGGTGCGTTTTACATGAGCGCCGTGGCACGCCTGACGCGCGCCAGCCTGCTGGATGTGCTGCAACAGGATTATATCCGCACCGCGCGCGCCAAAGGGCTCAGCGCCTGGCGCATCGTGGTACGCCACGGTTTGCGTAACGCACTGATACCGGTGATCACCGTGCAAGGCATGTATTTCGCCTCGCTGCTCGGCGGCGCACTGGTGACCGAGATTATTTTTGCCTGGCCCGGCATTGGTCGTCTGGCGATTCAGGCGATTCAAAACCGCGATTTCCCGCTGGTGCAGGCGATTGTGTTGCTCGCCGCCGTGGTGTTTGTGGCGATCAATTTGCTGATCGACCTGCTCTATCTGGTGCTGAACCCGAGGATTCGTTTATGAGTCGCCTTGACGCCACGCTTGAACTGCTGAGTGAACTGACGCGCTGGCCAAGCGTAGCCGGTCAGTTATCCTCGCAGCGCGGGTTGGCCGCCTGGCTGGAACAGTGGATGGTAACGCAGCTGAATGCCGTGATCGTCTATCCGGTGGCGTCTCAAACCGATGATGTCCCGCCGCTGGTCCATGTACGCATCGATAACGGCAGCAGCAAAACCGTGGTGCTGTACAACATGTATGACGTAATGCCTGCGGATGATGCCGGCTGGGATGTGCCGCCGTTTGTCGGTGGCGTGTGTCGCTGGGACGATTTCGGCGCGGTCTTTGTCGGACGCGGTGCAGAGAACAATAAAGGCCCGGTCGCCGCCCTGCTGATTCTGCTACGTGAACTGCAGCAGAGCCAGCAGCTCGATTTTAATATCGAAATCCTGCTTGAAGGCGAAGAGGAAGTGGGCAGCGGCGCGCTGCGGCGTTATCTGGCGCAACAGCCTTGCCCGATTGCTCCCGCTGAAGCGGTGCTGTTTCCGTCACTGTGTGAATACGGTGGCGGCGCACCGCGCGTCTATCTCGGCTTTACCGGACTGGCCAGCGGACGCCTCAGCGTCACCGGCGGCGCATGGGGCGGACCGTCCTCCGCGATTCATGCCAGCAATGCCGGTTGGATCGCCAATCCGGCGTGGCGTTTAGTACAGGCATTAGATGCCATTGCGCCAGCAGAACACAGCGGCGTATTGGCGTGTCACGCCACGGACGATGAGGCGAATCAATTATTGGCGACCTTAGCCGCCGAATTCAGCATCGATGACGAACTGAAGTTCCGTCGCAGTCAGCGCCTGATGATCGCCGGCGACACGCTGAGCTGCCTGCAAACGCTGCTTGGCAGCGCGGTGTTAACGCTGGCAGAACTGCACAGCGATCCGCCAGGCGGACGCGGCGTCATCCCGTTCCGTGCCAGCGCGGAACTGGCGTTTCGCATCCCGCCGGGTTTCGATCAGGACGCGATGATTGCCGACGTGCAGCAGCGTCTGGCACAAGCCGATTTAGCTGGCAGCGAGCTGCACCTGTTTGATCGCTATCCCGGCGTGCGCTTTAGTCGCAGCGCCAGCGGCGTCGATGCCCTGATCGCCAGCTATCAAACGCTGGGCGCGGCACCGCAAATCTGGCCGTGGGCGCCGGGCTGTGCGCCCGCCTACGCTTTCGCGGCCGTTGCGCCCGCCTTTCTGATTGGCGGATTAGGCCACGGCGGCAACGCGCACGCCGTCAATGAGTTTGTCACGCTGGCGGGGCTCGAACGCTTCCAGCAATCCATGAGCCTGTGGCTCAACGCATTCAATGATTCGGCCATTGGCCGGGTCGCGCCACACCAGGGAAACACCGCAGTACACAAAAATAAAGGTAGTAAATAATGAAATCAGTAGAAGAGTTTGAACGCGTTCCGCTCGGCTTCTTCCCCACTCCTCACGAGCCGCTGCCGCGGCTCAGTGAGGCACTTGGGATTACGCTGACGATCAAACGTGATGACTACAGTGGCTTCGGCGGCGGCGGCAACAAAGTCCGCAAGCTGGAGTATCTGATGGCGGAGGCCTGCAAAACAGGCGTGAATGTGGTGATCACCACCGGCGGGCATCAGTCGAACCACGCCCGCATGGTGGCTGCCGCCGCACGCAAGTTTGGTATGCGTCCGGTGCTGGTGCTGCGGGGCAATCCGCCCGCAAGCTGGCAGGGGAATCTGCTGCTGGATAAGCTGTTCGGGGCCGAGGTGCAGTTCCTCGATCCCGACGGCTATTTCAGCCAGATTGAAGGTGCGATGCAGGCGCACGCTGATGCGGCTCTCGCGCAAGGTGAAACCCCCATGATTATTCCGCTGGGTGGCGCAACGCCACTCGGCGCATTGGGTTATGTACGCGCAGTGGAAGAGATTGCGGCGCAGCTGGCACCCAGCCAGACGCCCGCACCCGATTTCATCGTCGCGCCCACCGGTTCCGGCGGCACGCTGGCGGGATTGCATGTGGGCACGCGTCGCTATTGGCCCAATACCCGGGTGATTGGCGTGAGCGTCAGCGCCAAAGCCGACTGGTTCCAGCCACGCATTGCCGGCATGGCGCAGGATTGTGCCGATCTGCTGCAATGGCCGCAGCAGTGGCAGCCGGAGGATATCTGGATTGAAGATGGTTATGTCGGTCAGGCGTACGGCGTGCCATCGGACGGCGGCATCGCTGCCATCTATCAACTCGCCCAACTGGAAGGCGTGCTGCTGGATCCGGTCTACACCGGTAAAGCGATGCACGGCCTGTTCTCGCTGGTCGAGCAAGGGCGCATTCCGCAGGGATCGCGCGTGACCTTCGTGCATTGTGGCGGTTCTCCGGCGCTCTATCCTTTCGCCGATCGCCTGCTGGAGCAGTAATGGAAGCCTTATTGCGTGTACTGGATGAAGCCACCGTCGCGCAATTAGGCGGCGGCGATGTCGCTTTGGCGCTGGAAGACGTCAAAGCGGTGATTCAGCTGATGCGTCTCGGCGAGGCGCAGATGCCCGCTGAAAATCACATCGACCTCGGCACGCCGCTCGGTAAAGCGTATGCCTTACCGGCGCGCGTTGGCGGCAGCTACAACGCTGCGGGCGTAAAGTGGACGGCACATCGTCCACAGCGACCGGATGCGTTGCCCGCCGCCTTAGCCTTAACCCTGATTAACGATGCGCAGAGCGGCATTCCGCGCGGCTTGCTGGCCAGCGGCGCACTCACTGCGGCACGCACCGCAGCGGTGAGCGCACTGGCGTTACAGCTGGCCGCACCGCGTCCGGTAAAACGCGTGCTGCTGCTCGGCGCCGGTTTGCATGCTCAGGCGCATCTGCGCATGCTGCAGCAGCTGTTTCCGCAGCTGGAACAGATTGGCGTGTGGAATCGTTCTCCTTTTAAACTCAGTGCGTTGCGCGAAGTGCAAATCGAAACCGATCTGCCGCTCGCTCTGGCGCAGCCTTATGACGCCGTGCTGACCTGTACCAGCGCCGACCAGCCGATTGTCGACGCCGCAGCGGTACGTCCCGGTAGGATCATTGCGCAGGTCGGTTATCACGAAGTGAGTTTTGCCGCCATCAAAGCCAGCAGCAAGGTGGTGGTGGATGCGTGGGGCGATTTTTCCCAGCGCAGCGCCAAAAGCCTGTTCCAGATGTTCCGCGCCGGGGAGTTTGCTGAGCAGGATGTGGCGGCCGATCTCGCCGCGCTGCTGCTGGATAACTGGCGTCCACAGCCCGATGACAGCGTCTATTTCTCCTCGTTTGGCCTCAACGTGTTTGATATCGCCCTCGCCGCCCGCGTGTTACAGGCCGCCGAGCACGACGAGCTCGGTTCGTTGCAGTCGCTGTTTTCAGGAGTCCTGCATGATCATTGATGTGCTTTCACTGCATCAGCGCCAGGCGCGCGGCGAAGCGTTTCTGCTGATCGATGTCCGCGAATTTGCCGACTGGCAACGCGCCACCTTGCCTGGCGCGCAGCACTGTAACGTCTACGACTATTTTATTGAGGATTGCAGCGAGAGAGGTTTAGCGGTGATGGCTGCCGAAGCCGCCACCGCGCTGCAACCGATGTTTACCGCCTATCCCAACGCCACGCCGGTGTTTTTCGAGCAGCAGGTTGGCATGCGTTCACCGCGCGGCGCCTGGTTCGCCTGGCTGATCAAACGTGATGATGCGCTGATTCTGGATGGCGGTGTCGATGCGTGGATTGCAGCAGGCTATGAGCTCAGTCCGGGATTGGGATTAAGCCGCACGGTGGCGCATCCACCGGCAGCCAACGCACCCGCGTGGAACCGCGAATTGGTGTGCAGCCGTGAACAGGTATTAGCAGCAGATGGCGTGGCGGTGATCAACGTGGATGCCCGTCGCCCCAGCGAATTTGACGGAAGCTTTGCGCATGCCTGCTGCCAGCGCGCCGGACGCATTCCGCACTCTCAGCTGCTGTTCTGGGAAGATGTCATTGCCAACGGCCATTTCTTATCAGCGCCGCAGATTGCCGCACGCGCCGAGGCGGCAGGACTGAGTAAAAACGCGAAGTTGCAGGTTTATTGCCATCGTGGTGCCCGCGCCGCCACGGTGTTGGCGGCGTTAAAACTGGCGGGCTATCCCCATGTTTCGGTGTACGTCGGTTCCTGGCACGAATGGGCCGAGCACCACGAACTGCCGCTGTTACACGGCAGCTGATCGCAGCGCCAGCGCCTGCTGCACGTCCGGCGCAGCGGCGAGCAGTTGGCGGGTGTAATTGTCCTGTGGATGGTTAATCACGCTGGCGGTCGCGCCCGATTCCACAATCCTGCCGTGATACATCACCACCACGCGATCGCACAACTGCCGCACCGCGCCGAGATCGTGGCTGATAAACAGCACCGATAATCCCAGCTTGTGGCGCAGCGTATTAAACAGCGCCAGAATCTGCCCGCGCACCGATAAATCCAGCGCCGCTACCGCTTCATCCGCCACCAGCAGCTTCGGCTCCATCGCCAGCGCGCGCGCAATGGCAATACGCTGACGCTGACCGCCCGAGAACGCGCCCGGCAGACGGGTGGCATGTTCGGCCTTCAATCCCACCAACGCCAGCAGCTCTTTGACCCGCGCATCCACCGCCGCGCCTTTGCGCAGTTGCCAGACGCGCAGCGGTTCGGCGATCTGCTCACCGACCGGGATTTTCGGATTCAAGCTGGCATAAGGATCCTGGAAAATAATCTGCGTGTGGCGACGTAAACTATGGAGCTGACGGCCTTGCAAATGCTGTCCCTGAAAATGCACCTCGCCGCCATCCGCCGTAATCAGGCCAATCGCCGCGCTGCCCAATGTGGTTTTACCGGAGCCGGATTCGCCAATCAGCCCGACAATTTCGCCCTGCGCAATCGACAGATTCGCCGGATGCAAAACGGTTTGCCGTTTGGCGGGCCACAGCGGCATGCGGCGTGGCAGCGGATAGCTTTTACTGATGTCGCGCAGCACCAGCAGCGGCGGCTGTTCAACCGGCGCAATCGCCTCAGGGATTTGCGCTGCCGAAGCAGCAATCAATTTGCGCGTGTAAGGATGCGTTGGCGCGCCGAGCGTACTCAGCACCGCGCCCTGTTCAACCAACTGCCCTTGCTGCATCACGCAGACGCGGTCGGCGTAGCGCGCCACCACCGAGAGATCGTGGGTGATCAACAAGATCCCCATGCCCATCTCCTGCTGCAACTCCTGCAACAGCGCCAGAATCTGCGCCTGAATGGTGACGTCCAGCGCGGTGGTCGGCTCATCGGCAATCAATAGCTCCGGCTGACCGCTGATAGCGCTGGCGATCATCACCCGTTGCCGCATGCCACCCGACAGCTGATGAATATACTGCCGCGCGCGCTGCGCTGGATTGACGATGCCGACGCGATCCAGCAGCGCTATCGCTTCCTGTTGTGCCTGTTTCCAGCTGAACTGACGATGCCGCACCAGCACTTCGGCAATCTGTTCACCAATACGCAGCGTGGGATTCATGCTGGTCATCGGCTCCTGAAATACCGTGGCGATGCGGCAGCCGCGTAATTGCTGGGTGGTGCGCGCATCCAGCGGCTCGCCATTGAACACCACGCGGCCGCCACTCTGCTGCACGCCCGCAGGCAGCAAGCTCATCAGCGCCAGCGACGTTAAGGTTTTGCCGGAGCCCGATTCGCCAACCAACGCCAGGATTTCCTTGCGATCGAGATGAAAAGAGATGTTATCCACCAGCAAGCGCTGATCGTGGGTGTGCAGCGAGAGATTTTCAACCGAGAGCAAGCGCGCGTTAGTCATCAGGCAAGGATTCTCAACAAGGAAAAATACAGGATATATCCTGAACATAGCACGAACAAGACCGTTCGGTTATGGCACTGCGCGTTGCGGAATAAGGCTGCACGCCAGGTTTAAAACACTCCGTATTAACGGCGATGATCGCCGTTGAATCGTAAAACGATAAACTTTTTCGCAGAATGCTCATTGGTTAAGCGTCTTTCGGTCACCATAAATGGCGACCCTACAAAGGCTTAGCCGTTTAACTAAACCTTCTCCTGCGACAAACTCAGAATGGTGCGGATGTTCTGCGCGGTGGTGGCGATAATATCGATCGCGCCAGTGCGCAGTGCGCCGAGGATCGCCATCGCTTTGGTATTTTCCGCGGCAATGGCAATTACGCAGGGAATCTTGCGTAGTTCATCAATGCTCAGACCAATGACGCGATCGTTCATCACGGTATCCACATGCTGGCCCTGCGAATTAAAGAAGTCGTAGCCAGCGACATCGCCCGTCACGCCCTGATTAACGCTGGCGTCAATGATTTCGTGCGGCGTGAACCAGCCGAGTTTCACCATGTAGCTGTTTTCATTCATGTCGCCGATGCCCACCAGCGCCACGTCGGCTTTACGCGCGCGGTCCAGCGTCTCTTTGATGGTGCCGTTTTGCATAAACGCATCGCGCAACGCGCGGTTCTCAACATAAGCGGGCGCGTAAAGTGTTTCGCTGATGCCGCCGAACTTCTTCGCCAGACGACGGCTGATATGGTCGGCGTTAATGGCATCACCGGGACGATGCGTGCCGCCAATACCGCTGATAAACAGACAATTACGCGTCGGCACCTGGCCGGGATAATCGGCGACAGCGGCCACGTTGCGTCCTTGCCCAACGGCAACAATGGCGTCGTCTTTCAGCGACTGCGCTAAATGTGACGACACCAGCGCGGCGACCTGACGTCGCTGCTCTTCCTGATCGGGCTGATCGAGCGCTATCAGCGCACGTTGCAGCTGTGGGAAGCGATTTTGCAGCTGTTGTTCGAGGCGGGTGCTGAAGACGGGATGGTAACGCACGTTGATTTCGACGATGCCCTCTTCGCGTGCGCGTTTGAGCAGCCGGCCGACTTTAATGCGGGAAATACCAAACTTACGCGCGATCTCCTCCTGGGTGATTTCGTCCTGATAATAGGCAACAGCTATTTCCGTCAGCAGCTCGGAGTCCTGAGAAAGCGTGTTTTTTTCCATCCATAACCTGTCTTTTGGGTGTTATTTGAAGGTGTAAAGACCGCGCCATGTAGGGTCCGCATTAATGCGCACCAGGTCACCATAAATGGCGACCCTACAAAATGGGGCGAGATCTGACGTTGGCAGGGAGTTATATCATTGATACGACTCGCTTCGCCAGACCACAGCGCCGCGAGTCGATCGAGCATCACGCTTAGCGCTTGATGGCGTCGATTTTCAGCATACGGGCAATCACGATATCCAGCTCTTTCTGATCGAAGATCTGTTTCCAGTCAGGTTTCACAATCTTCTCACGACCGTACTCCATGGCGATCATGCAGGCATCCGAGAACGGGTTTGTGGCGCGGAACGCCACGGCCAGTGCGATCTGAATATGGCCATACAACATCGCTTTGGCCGCTTCTTCCGGCACGCCACTGTGCTTAACGGTTTCGTCCAGCGCTTCTTTCATAAACGCACCCACCATGCAGGCCACGGTTTCCACCAGCGTCGGTTCCAGATACGCCAGCTGCGTCACGGTAACCCAATGCACTTGCTCCACCGGGCCGTACATCACGCTGATCACCTTGCTTAGCTCGGCTTTCTGCTCATCAGAACCGGTTTCATAGGAAGCCGCCACGTGCTGAATCGCCGCAATACCGCCGAAGGCATCGGCATGTTCTTCTTTGGTGTAACGCTCAAGGAATACCGACGGATGGCAAGGATGCGCCACCGCGTATTCAATGCCATCACGATGGGCGATCAGATTGGCGTAGGCCGCTGCGGGGTCCAGCGTCAGCAGAATCGCGCCCGGTTTCATCTGTGGCACCACGCCTTCAGACACTTTGCCCAGCACAATATCCGGCACCGCCAGAATCACCACGTCGCTCAATGGCACCACGGAGGCGGCATCAGAGAGTTCGCGACCCTGCGCGCTCACCTGCTCTTGCGCCTTCGGTGAGTTCTCACAGTAAAACACCTGGTAATCGCTTTTCTGGAAGTTGGCAGAAATACGCATACCCATTTTGCCGCCCGCGCCAATCACGGTGATGGTTTTAAGTTGCACGCTCATGTTGTTACTCCTGATCTTGTTTACTACGTAAGAATTCAACGGTGCGGCGAGTCCATTCGGCTTCTCGCTCGCAGGTTACAGCGGCATCGTCTTGCCACGGCAACCAATGTTCGACGATTTGGTTAATGCCTTTATCCGCCGGGCGCACGCTGGCGATCATCCGGTCGTAATCCAGCAAGCCTTCGCCCATCGGGCAGCCGGCAAAGGTAAAGCCGACCCAGCCATCTCGGCGCGTAAAGGCAAAGTCTTTGATGTGCAGATTGCCGACGCGCGCGGCGGTGTTGGCAATCACCTGCTCTGGCAGTTCGAGGCCGGCGACACAGTTGGCGGGATCGAGACACACGCCGAGCCACGGAGACAGGAACTTGTTGATCACTGACATCATCGCGCCGCTGTTCACCAGCTCGTATGTCTCCAGACAGAGACGCACCTGCTGGCGGGCAAAATCCGGCAACACGGCGCCAATCAGCTCGGCGGCTTCGTCAAGCGTGGGACGGTGATCGGCGGTGTAGAACATCGAACGAATGACGCGCGCATCAAGGATTTCCGCCATGTGCAGATAACGACGCAGATGCGCAGTGCCGAGGCCACGCGTGCCGAGTTCCAGCGTGATGCCGAGCGCATCAGCCTGCTGGCGCAGCGTCAGCAGTTGTGCGTCAGTCCAGCTTTCAATCGCCGGGTAATCGCAGATTTGAAACACCGACACATCCAGTTCGGCGGTCTGTTGCAGCATCTGCTCCAGCGTCAGCGGATGAGGGGCTTTCGATGACATGCGCCAGAAAAAGGCGTAGGTACTTAGTCCGATACGGCTCATTAACGCAGCTCCTGAGCCAGCTCACTGGCTTCATCAATAATTTTTGCCAGGGCTTTGGGATCGTGGGCAAAGCGCCCCAGAAACAGGCCATTTACATCCGCGCCGAGGCGCTGAATCAGTCCCGGACCGGCACTGCCGCCGTAGATGATTTTCAGCGTGATACCGGGCGGCGTGGCGAGCTGCTGCAATCCGGCGCACACGGCGCGGATATAGCTGTCTGGAGCCGGTTGAGGCGCACCAATCGCCCACTGCGGTTCGTAGGCAAAGAACACCTCGCCCTTTAAGCCCTGCTGCGCTGACTCAGCCAGCGCTTCGGCCAGCTGCTGTTGGCACAGCGCGATTGCCTGCTGCGGTTCTGCCTGCACTTCTTCGCCAATGCACGGCACCGGCGTGATGCCGTGACGCAGCGACATCGCCACTTTGGCAGCAATTTGCACTTTGTCTTCGTGGAAATGACGACGGCGCTCAGCGTGACCAATTTCGGCCAGCGAGCAGCCTAACTCCTGCAACATACTGGCGCTGACTTCGCCGGTCCAGGCTCCGTTCTCAGCCTGGCAAACATCCTGAGCGCCGAAGCGCACCGGCGTGTCAGCGAAGATGGCTGCAACCGCCGGAATCGCCGGATAAGCCGGCAACACAAACAAGCCCACGTCGCCGTTTTTCACCGCAGCATGGTCGGCTAATGCCGCTACATCACGACACCATTGCAAGGTTTGCTGATAGCCGAAGTACATTTTTAAACTGACGCCGAGCCAGATTTTTGGCTGAGACATGCTTCAAGCTCCTTGTTCAGAGGCACTGTGTTCTTTTAGCAGATCGCCGACGGTATTGACGATCAATGCCAGCGAAATGGCTCCGGCATCCGGCGTGCCTACGCTTTTTTCTGCCAGCGGACGCGCACGCCCCATTTTTGGCACCAGCTGCGCGGTGTCCTGCGCAGCTTTATCGGCCACCTGCGCCGCCTTGAGCCAGGCGTCCGTTAACGACGCACCGGCAGCAACCGACTCATTCAGGCTGTCGCTGAACGGCACCAGCACATCCACCATGGTTTTATCGCCAACGCGCGCTTTACCAAAGTGCATAATGCCTTCTTTTGCTTCACGTACGCCGGTGGCCACACGCTGTGCATCTGGTGTCTGACGATCGCCAAGCGCGGTACCCAATGCAGTGAGCGCCACGCCCCACAACGCGCCGGATGTGCCACCCGCTTTATCCGCCCAGGCATCTGCCGCGCGGCACAGCAAGCTGCCCGCTCCGGCACCGCGCGCAGCGACTTCACGCGCTTTCTCAACCGCGCCCAGCACGCCGCGCTCCATGCCGATACCGTGGTCGCCGTCACCGGCCACCGCATCGATATCGCCAAGGCGCTCAGCGTTACGCTGTAACATTTCCGCCACGGATTCGAGCAACTGGAGTACGCGTTTCGCGCTCTCTTGCGATTCCGTGGTGGCTGCAGGCAAGGCTTCTTCCGTGCTTTCAACGCGCTCAGCGGCGCTTAACGGTTCGGCCACCAATACGCTGCCTTTGCGGTACGCTGGCGTATTGGTCGGCGCGCGCCACAAGGTTTCCAGCTGATCGTCCAGCCACATCAGCGTCAGTGACGCACCGGCCATATTGAAGCTGGTGACAAACTCGCCGACGTCCGGCTCAACCACCTGCAGGTTGGCGGCCTCCAGCAGTTGCGCGACGCGACGATAGACAACAAACAGCTCTTCGTATTTCACCGAGCCCAGACCGTTGAGGATCACCGCCACGCGCTGACCGTCAGCTTGCGGGATGTCGGCTGGCAGTTCATTGAGCAAGCGCTCCACGAAGATCTCGGCCAGCTCATCCGCACTCGGCATGTCGGTCTCTTTAATCCCCGGCTCGCCGTGAATGCCCAGTCCCAGCGCCATGCGCCCTTTTTCTACTTCAAACAGCGGATGCGAAGCGCCCGGCAGGCTGCAACCGGAAAACGCCACGCCAAACGTACGCGTGCGTTGATTCGCGTGCTGTGCCAGCTGCAGGACCTGTGATAAATCGTGACCTGCTTCAGCCGCGGCGCAGGCGGCTTTGAACACACACAGATCGCCAGCCACACCGCGACGCTTCTCCAGCTCATCTTTACCCGCGCTGGAGATATCGTCAGTCACCGCCAGCACTTCGCAGGCGATACCTTCCGCCCGCAGACGCTCGCACGCCTGGCCGAAGTGCAGCACATCCCCGGCGTAGTTACCGAACATCAGCAACACGCCCGCGCCGTTGTGGGCCGCACGCGCTACGTTGTAGATCTGCTGCGCTGATGGCGAAGCGAATAAGTTACCCATCGCCGCGCCGTGTGCCAGACCTTGTCCAACCAACCCGGCGAACGCCGGATAGTGACCGGACCCGCCGCCCACAATCACCGCCACCGTATTCGGCTGGCTGCGGGTGCTGCGCACCACGCCTCCGGCGACCTGACGGACTTTATCGGCGTTGGCGGCGACAAAGCCTTCGATAAGCTCAGCGGCAAAGGCTGAAGGTTGGTTAAACAGGTACGTCATATTAATGCTCCTGAGCTAAAGAGGTCGGCTGAGACGGCGAGCGACGGCGATTAAGTAACAGCATGAGGAACGCGGACAGCAGCATGAATCCACCCACCACAAACATCGGCAAGGCGTAGCTGTTGGTGGCATCATGCAGCGCGCCGGTGATGTAGCCCGCGGAGAAGCCTGCTACGTTTCCTAAGGTATTGATCAAGGCAATGGCTGCGGCGGCAGACGCGCCGGTCAGGAACTGCGTGGGTAAGGTCCAGAAATTCGGCAGTGCAGCGAAGATGGAGCTGGCGGTGATCGCAATCACCATAATGGTGGTGAACGGCGAATCCATATACAGCGCCAGCGGCACGCTGATGCCGCCTGCCAGCGCTGGAATGGCGATATGCCAGGTTTTGCAACCGCGACGCGTGGCATCTTTCGACCAGAAGAACATCACCACCGCCGCAATCAGGTACGGCACGCCGGTAATCAGCCCTTTCTGCATCACGTTAAAAGTGGTACCGAACTGCTGCTGGAAGCCCGCGATAATGGTTGGCAGGAAGAACGCCAGCGCATACAGGCCATAAATAAAGCCGAAGTAAATCAGGCACAGCATCCAGACGCGGCCGTTGCCCATCACCGAGCGCAGGCTGTGTTTTTGATGGCCCTGCTTCTGTTGATGCTCGGCTTCCAGTTCGGTGGTCAGCCAGGTTTTCTCTTCGGCGGTCAGCCACTTGGCCTGACGCGGCGAATCCACCAACCAGAACAGCGCGACGATACCAATCAGAATCGCGGGAATCGACACGCCCATAAACATCACGCGCCAGCCTTCCATGCCGAACAGGCCGTGCTGCTGAATCAGGGACGCGGCTAATGGCGCACCGAACACCACCGTTAGCGGCTGGGCAAGATAGAACAGCGACAGGATTTTGCTGCGATGACGTCCCGGCACCCACATGCTGAGGTAGAGAATCGCGCCTGGGAAGAAGCCGGCTTCAGCGATACCCAGCAGCAGACGCAGCGTATACAAGCCTTCCACACTGCTCACCCAGGTGAACAGCAGCGAGACAATGCCCCAGCTGATCATGATGCGCGCCAGCCAGCGACGCGCGCCGAACTTATGCAGCGCCAGGTTGCTTGGCACTTCCAGCAGAATGTAGCCAATAAAGAAGATGCCCGATGCCAGGCCAAACTGCAGTGCGGTGAGGCCGAGGTCTTGCGTCATGCCGTTGGGGCCGGCAAACGAAATCGCGGTGCGATCGAGGAAGTTGATAAAGAACATCAGCGCCACGAACGGCACTAAGCGCCAGGAGATTTTTCTGATGGTGGATTGTTCCACCGCTGTCATTGATGGTTGGTTCATAACGCACCTCCACGACGTGCGTGAGTGATCATTTCTTTATGTGGTGTTGACCAATCGCCAAACAGGCGCTGGCTGCAGGAGTACTGAGAGGTACGGTGTAAATGACACATGTTCGAGTCCTCGATGGGTCTTCTTGTACATTGGTATAGTCATGCGAACATATGAACACTACACGGATAATTGTGCATCTCTCAACTGCAACACGCGAAAGTGTGAGCAGCCGCATAAGATTTGATTTTGGTCAACTTATCGGATTACTGCGCCCATACGGCTCGACACAGGCGGTTTAACAGGGTTTTCTGAGGCATTCAGGCGCGATCCTGAAGGCAATTCATATGAACAACCATTGAACATATGATTGATTTTGTGGCAGGCTAACCATGAACATCTTCTCGCCTGCTGAACAAACGTGCAGGCGTCATTGCACACCCTGCTGGAGAACGACGATGAAAACTATCGCAATTGGCGCCGATGATGCGGCTATCGAATTGAAAAATGTGATTAAAAAGCTGCTGGAAGAGAAAGAGTATGTGGTGACGGATTATACCAATGACGCGCAAAACGACCGTCCAATGTACCCGGATGTGGCATTTGCGCTCGCCACCGCTATCCAGAAGAACGAATTTGAGCGCGGCATTCTGCTGTGCGGCACCGGCATCGGCGTGGCGATTGTCGCCAACAAGGTAGAAGGCGTGCGCGCGGCGCAGTGCCATGACACCTTCTCTGCTGAGCGTGCTCGCAAGAGCAACAACGCGCAAATCATGACCATGGGCGCGCGCGTCATTGGTCCTGAGCTGGCGAAGAACATTGTTAATGCCTGGCTGGCATCGGAATTTGAAGGTGGCGGCTCAACCGCCAAAGTAGACAAGATCGGTTACTACGAACAAGTATCCCACGCTAAATAAGCGCCGACGTCGCACCTCTGGAGAACCTTATGTCTACACGCCGGGAAAGAGCCAACGCCATCCGCGCTTTGAGTATGGATGGCGTACAACAAGCCAATTCGGGACATCCGGGCGCCCCGCTGGGCATGGCGGATATCGCTGAAGTGTTGTGGCTCGACTTTTTGCAGCACAATCCACGCAATCCTCACTGGGCTAACCGCGACCGCTTCGTTTTATCGAACGGTCACGGTTCGATGCTGATTTACAGCCTGTTGCACCTGAGCGGTTACGATTTGCCGCTCAGTGAATTAAAAAATTTTCGTCAGCTGCACTCCAAAACTCCGGGGCATCCCGAATACGGTTACACCGCAGGCGTTGAAACCACCACCGGCCCGCTGGGTCAGGGCATCGCTAACGCCGTCGGTTTTGCCATTGCCGAGCGCACGCTGGCGGCGCAGTTCAACCGTCCGGGTCATGACATCGTAGACCATAACACCTACGTGTTTATGGGCGACGGCTGCATGATGGAAGGCATCTCACACGAAGTCTGCTCCATCGCCGGTACCCTGAAGCTGGGCAAACTGGTTGCCTTCTACGATGACAACGGCATCTCCATCGACGGTCACGTTGACGGCTGGTTCACCGACGACACCGCCAAACGCTTTGAAGCCTACGGCTGGCACGTGGTGCGCGGCGTGGACGGTCACGATGCCGACGCGATTAAAAAAGCGGTGGAAGAAGCCAAAGCGGTTTCCGACAAGCCTTCGCTGCTGATGTGCAAAACCGTGATTGGTTTCGGTTCGCCGAACAAAGCCGCCACGCACGACTCGCACGGCGCACCGCTGGGTGCCGATGAAATCGCGCTGACCCGCAAGCAGCTCGGCTGGAACCACGGTCCGTTTGAAATCCCTTCAGACATCTACGCGCAGTGGGATGCCAAAGAAGCCGGCCAGGCGAAGGAGTCCGCGTGGGACCAGAAGTTTGCCGCCTACGCCGCCGCGCATCCGGAGCTGGCTGCCGAGTTTAAGCGCCGCGTCAACAACGAGCTGCCGGCGAACTGGGCCAGCGAGTCGCAGAAGTTCATCGAGCAGCTGCAGGCCAGTCCGGCGAAAATCGCCAGCCGTAAAGCCTCGCAGAACGCCATCGAAGCCTTCGGTAAAATCCTGCCGGAATATCTGGGCGGCTCCGCTGACCTGGCGCCGAGCAACCTCACCATGTGGTCCGGCTCGAAGCCAATCAACGAAGATGCGGCGGGCAACTACATCCATTACGGCGTGCGCGAATTCGGTATGACCGCCATCGCCAACGGTATCGCGCTGCACGGCGGCTTCCTGCCGTACACCGCCACCTTCCTGATGTTCGTCGAGTACGCGCGCAACGCCGCACGTATGGCCGCGCTGATGAAGATCCGTCAGATCATGGTGTACACCCACGACTCAATTGGTCTGGGCGAAGATGGCCCGACGCACCAGCCGGTTGAGCAGATGGCCAGCCTGCGCGTGACGCCAAACATGAGCCTGTGGCGCCCGTGCGACCAGGTTGAGTCAGCGGTAGCGTGGAAGTACGCGATTGAGCGCGTGGACGGCCCGTCGGCGCTGATCTTCTCGCGTCAGAACCTGGCGCAGCAGGATCGTAGCGCTGAGCAGCTGGCTAACGTGGCGCGCGGCGGTTACGTGCTGAAGGACAGCGAAGGCACGCCTGAGCTGATCCTGATCGCCACCGGTTCTGAAGTGGAGCTGGCGGTGAGCGCTTATGAGCAGCTGACAGCGGAAGGCCGCAAGGTGCGCGTGGTCTCCATGCCATCCACCGACGCCTTCGACAAACAGGACGCGGCGTACCGTGAATCCGTGCTGCCGAAAGCGGTTACTGCTCGCGTGGCGATTGAAGCGGGTATCGCGGATTACTGGTTCAAATACACAGGCCTGAACGGCGCGATCGTCGGCATGACCACCTTCGGTGAGTCAGCGCCTGCGGATCAGCTGTTCAAAGAGTTTGGTTTTACCGTTGAGAACGTGGTTAACACGGCGAAATCGGTTTTTTGATTTCAGGTAGCCATTAATGGCGACCCAACAAAATAAAGGGCGACTCTGTTAAGTCGCCCTTTTTACTAAGCGGTGATACGAATGATCTTTTGCGTCATGCTCATGGCGGAATCAAACGGCCCGGTATTGCGCACGATTTTCACCATCACGCTGGCGCCCACCCACAGCTGATACAGGCTTTCCGCCACACGGCTCGGTTTATCATCGATAGACAGCGAACCTTCCTCAATACCCGCTTCTAACGCATCCGCCAGTCGCGCGATAATGCCGGCCGTGCCGGTCTGTAGCGTGCCGCGCATGCTATCCGAGAGATCGGCAACTTCCGCGCCCAGCTTCACCGCCAAACACTTGCCCTGACAATCGGAGAACGATTGCGATTCACGCCACAGCTGCCAGTAGTTCATCAGCCGCTGCGCCATCGTCAGGCCCGGCTGGCTCAAAGTCGCGTCAAGTTCAGCCAGATAATCATCGAAATAGCGCGCCAACATATCCACCCCAAAAGCCTCTTTCGAGCTGAAGTAGTGATAGAACGAGCCTTTTGGCACACCGGCATCGGTGAGGATTTCATTTAATCCGACAGCCGAAAAACCCTTGCCGGCCATAATGCGTTGGCCAGTGGCAAGGATGTGATCGCGGATTTCATTGCTATGCAATTGGGATGTAGTCGTCATAGCGTTAGATTACCAAATACTAGACCAGTCGTCTAGGTGCTGAACATGCGTTTACTACTGCGATAAGCTGCGTGCCGCTTTCTCGATCACCGCCGCAATCTCTTTAGGCTGTGAGGCGTAAATCGCATGATTTCCTTTTAACTCCGTCACGCTGCTGTGCGCACGTTGCGCCATAAAGCGTTCCAGTTGCGGATTGATCGCGCGATCTTCGGTTGCCACCACCGCCCAGCTGGGTTTGGTTTTCCAGGCTGGCGCACCGGCCGGTGCAGCAAAGGCCGCGACGGCAGGCATCACCTGAGAACGCGCCAGCAAATCGGTCTGTTTAACAGGCAGATCTGCGGCAAAATCAGCGTGGAATTTTTCCGGTTTCAAATAGAGATAATGGTCAGGCGTTTCAGCGATAGATTGCGCGGCAGGTGGATATTTTTTCGCCAGACTGAGCAGCGAATCCCCTTGCTCCGGCTGGAACGCGGCGATGTACACCAGGCCGGCAACTGAGGGATCGTTACCCGCATCGCTGATAATCATGCCGCCATAACTGTGTCCGACCAGCAGCGATTTGCCCTGCTGCAGCGCCAGAACGCGTCGGGTAGCCGCCGCATCATCGGCCAGCGAAGTTTGCGGTTCCTGCACAATCGACACTTTATATCCGTCGTTATCGAGAATGCGCGCCACCGGATTCCAGCCCGAGCCATCCACAAACGCACCGTGAACCAGCACAATGTTTTTCACCGGCTCAGCCAGTGAAGCCTGCGCATATATCGACAGAACTGCGCCTAACGCTAACGTGGTTAATGATTTTTTAAACATGATTTTCTCTCCACAATTTTCACGATGCAGAACAAGGGAGGCGGACAGCGGTTCGCCTCCCGATGCGTTTATTGCGCCAGTTGCTTAATCAACTGTTGCGCCGTCTCTGCTGAAGACGTTGGGTTTTGTCCGGTAATCAGCAAACCATCGCTGACGACATAGGAACTCCAGTCCGCACCTTTCGAATACAGACCGCCCTTCGCAATCAGCTCGTCTTCCACCAGGAAAGGCACCACCTGAGTCAGGCCGACCGCTTCCTCTTCGCTATTGGTAAAGCCGGTGACTTTACGGCCTGCTACCAGCGGTTTTCCCTCCGGTGTTTTGACGTGACGCAGTACGCCCGGCGCATGACACACCAGTGCAACGTGCTTATTGGCGGCCAGGAAGCCTTCAATCAGCGCGATTGAATGCTGATCTTCTGCTAAATCCCACAGCGGACCGTGACCGCCTGGGTAAAACACCGCGTCGAAATCGGCTGGCGATACGCTGTCCAGACGCACGGTGGCGGCGAGTTGCGCGGTTGCTGCTGCATCCGCTTCAAAGCGATGCGTTTGCTCCGTCTGGAAATCGGGTTCATTGCTTTTAGGATCTAACGGCGGGTTGCCTCCTTTCGGTGACGCCAGCGTGATTTCTGCGCCAGCATCTTTGAAGGCGTAGTAAGGCGCGGCCAGCTCTTCCAGCCAGAAACCGGTTTTACGTCCGGTGTTACCTAATTGGTCGTGTGAGGTTAAAACCATAAGAATTTTCATCATCAATCTCCTGCTTGCTGGGTTTAAACTTCTAAACTAGACCAGTCGTCTAGCGCTTGAATTCAAAGTAACAGCTAATAGACCAGTCGTCTAGAGATTAATTCATTTTTTTACTGAAATGAAATGCGCTGCTGTTTCTTACCTTTCGATCCGCTTCAGCGTACTCTGTCCCGGTTTGCCCTTTCTCACGGAACTGGAGGAATAATGTCCACCCTACGTTTACTCATTTCTGACTCACACGATCCCTGGTTTAACCTCGCGGTTGAAGAGTGTATTTTCCGCCAGATGCCGACAACGCAGCGCGTGCTGTTTCTCTGGCAGAATGCCGAAACCGTGGTTATCGGTCGCGCCCAGAATCCGTGGAAAGAGTGCAACACGCGGCGCATGGCGGAAGACGGCATCAAGCTGGCACGACGCAGCAGCGGTGGCGGCGCGGTGTTTCACGATCTGGGCAACTGCTGCTTCACCTTTATGGCCGGCAAACCGGAATACGATAAATCGGTCTCCACGGCGATTATTCTGCGCGCGCTGGAACAGCTCGGCATTCCGGCTGAAGCCTCGGGTCGCAACGATATCGTGGTAAATGTGGAGGGTGAAGTACGCAAAATTTCGGGATCTGCCTATCGTGAAACGCCGGATCGCGGCTTTCATCACGGCACCTTTTTGATGAATGCCGATCTGTCGCGTCTCGCCGATTACCTCAATCCAGACATTAAAAAGTTACAGGCGAAAGGCATTACCTCGGTGCGATCGCGCGTGGCCAACATTGCCGATTTGGTGCCAGGCATCAGCTTTGAGGCGATCTGCCGTGAGGTGATTGCCGCCTATTACGATTACTATCAGGAAGAGTGCGAGCCGGAGCATATCTCCCCCGCCGCACTGCCTGATTTGCCCGGTTTTGAAGAGCAGTTTGCGCGACTAAGCAGTTGGGAATGGAATTTTGGTAACGCACCGGATTTCTCGCATCTGCTGAATGAGCGTTTTGTCTGGGGCGGCGTTGAGATCCACTTTGATGTCGAACGCGGCGTGATTTCTCGCTGCCAGATTTTCACCGACAGCCTGAACCCTTCGCCATTAGAAGCGCTGGCGTTGCGTCTGCAGGGCGCGGTGTATCGACCTGAAACCATACTGGCGCAATTAGCGCAGTTGAAAGCAGAATATCCTCAGCAGATGAATGAGCTGAGCGAGCTGGAAAACTGGCTGGTGGCGAGTGTGAGCTAAGCGTAAATTGGTCGCCATAAATGGCGACCAAACATTACTTATTCTCGGGCTGTACGACTAAATCCGGTTCTTTGCCTACCAACATCAATGTCAGACTAAACGACATAATAAGCGCAATGGCGACGCCGGAAATGGCCCAGATAAAGTACGGGCCAATATAGGCCGGCAAACTGAATATACTGGAAAGAATATAGCCGTATAAACGCACGCCAAAGAAACCGATAAAGGCCGAAGCCAGCGCGCTGGAAACCGTTGCCGCAATAAAGGCTTTTTTGTAGCGCGTTAATACGCCAAACAACGCCGGTTCCGTGATGCCTAATAAGGCTGAAATGGCAGCTGAAAGCGTGACCACTTTGTCCTGACGATTTTTACTCAATTTCCAGATAGCAAATGTGGCTCCGGCAATCGACATATTTGCCATAAACATCATCGGCATCAACATGTCATAACCGCGATCGCTGAAGTTCTGCAGCGCAATCGGTGTCATCGCGTGATGCATGCCGGTTAGCACCGCAACGGGGCGAATGGCGCCGACAATTAAGCCAGCAAAGCTTGCTGAAATATTGAATAAGCCCTCAATAAACAGCGCCAGACCTTTGCCGAGCCAAATTCCCATCGGGCCAATTACCACCAGCGCGGTTAATGCCGCAAGGAACAGCGTTAAGGTTGGGGTAAATACGGTTTTCAGTACTTCCGGCATAATGCGATCCACCCAGCGATGAATATAGCTGAGAGCCAGAATAGAGAAGATGACCGGGATAACGCTGGAAGCATAATTAAATACCGAAACCGGCAGCACGCCCATCAGCCAAAATGCGCTCACTGCGCCCTCCTGATGCGCCGCCAGCGATTTTGCCGCATCAATTAAAGAGGGATACATTAAACACGCCGCCACGGCTGCGGCTAAATACTCGTTGGTTTTGAAAATTTTGGCGGCGGAGACTGCTAAAAAGAACGGCAGGAAATAGAACACGCCGCTGGCAATTAAATCAATCACCATCACCGTATCGCTTTTGGCCGAAACCAGCTGTAACGCCACTAATCCTGCCAGCAAACCTTTGATCATCCCGGCGCCAGCAATGGCGGGAACAATCGGGCCAAATACGCCCGAAACGGTATCCATAAACAGCGATATCAGGCTTTTGCGCGCTTTCTCGTTTTGCGCGGGCTGAACGACATCGTTATTTAACACCGGAACGATTTGCTCATACCAGCTATTAACCTTGGGCCCGATAATGATCTGGAATTGTTCACTCTGCATTTGCGCGCCCAATACGCCGGGCAAGGTTTTAATTTCGCTCTGGTTAACTTTATTGTCATCAATAAGGTCAAAGCGCAGACGCGTCATGCAATGCCAGACCTTATTGATATTATTCTTCCCACCCACTAAGTGGATTATATTCTTTATTACTTCCTGCGTTCCCATACGTGCTCCTGAGGGAAGAAAAACAGCCTGATAAAATCTGCACTGGATGGTAATAAATGACGCTCAACAAAACAAACCAATAAATCTTGACTGCGATCACAAAACCCGCTGCAACAGAGCTATTAAGTTTTAAAAAGGCAAATTGGTCTGTTTTATCGCGATAATTGCTCTTTTTTACTGACCAATATTTATTGGCTGAAAAAGGGTTTGCGTCTCAATAAAAACCCGGTAATGATACGCCAAAATAGCTTATCTACAGGCCTTGAAATTGAGCGCAGTCACTACGCCACAGGAGTATTTCACGTGACCCCAACCCTTATTGAAAGTATTGAGTGTTTTATTACCCGCCCCGATCGCCATAACCTTATTACCGTACGCGTCACCACCAATAAAGGGATTACCGGTCACGGCTGCGCCACCTTTCAACAGCGTCCTTTGGCGGTAAAAACCATGGTGGATGAGTATCTGGTGCCGCTATTAGTTGGACGCGATGCCAATAATATTGAAGACCTGTGGCAGATGATGAACGTTAATGCCTATTGGCGTAACGGGCCGGTGACCAACAATGCCATTTCGGGCGTGGATATGGCGCTGTGGGATATTAAATCGCAGTTAGCCGATATGCCTTTATATCAGCTTTGGGGCGGCAAAGCGCGCGATGCGATTGCAGCTTACACCCATGCCAGCGGTGAAACGCTGGAGGAACTTTATACCTCCGTTGATAACGCCTTAGAGAAAGGCTATCGCCATATCCGCTGTCAGCTGGGCTTTTACGGCGGAACGCCGAAAGAACTCCACGCACCGGAAAATAGCACCTCCGGCGCTTACTACTCGCAGCAAGAGTACATGACGAATACGGTCGAGATGTTCCGCGCGTTGCGGGAGAAATACGGTCACTGTTTTGAAATATTGCATGACGTGCATGAGCGCTTATTCCCGCAGCAGGCCATTCAGCTGGTAAAACAGCTTGAGCCATATATGCCCTACTTCCTTGAGGATGTGCTCCCACCCGCGCAAACTGGCTGGCTAGCGCAGTTGCGTCAGCAAAGCGCGGTGCCGTTAGCGTTAGGCGAATTATTTAATAATCCCGCAGAATGGCACGAGTTAATTGTCAATCGTCGCATCGACTTTATTCGTTGTCACGTCTCGCAGATTGGTGGTATTACGCCGGCATTGAAACTGGCTGCACTGTGTCAGGCATTTGGTGTGCGACTGGCATGGCACGGACCGGGCGATATGACGCCGATTGGCGTGGCGGTTAATACACATCTGAATATTCACCTGCACAATGCTGCGATTCAGGAATTTATTCCACGCTCAACGCTGACGGATGCCATTTTCCCTGGCGCGCCGGAAATTAAAAATGGCTATCTCTATCCGCCGCAAGCATCAGGTATTGGCGTCGGCTTTGATCAGGCGTTAGCGGAAAAATATCCGGTAGTTTATCGTCCGCATGAATGGACGCAGAGTCGCCTGCCAGACGGCACCATGCACACGCCATAAGTTAGCGCTGTTGCTGGCGGAAACGCAGATTATCCGGGTTATGCGGAATCAGATAGGTGCAGGTGTAATGAATATCCACGATATCGCTGATTTCATACACCTGCCCACCCTGCAAAATACCACGATTAATAATGTGCATCGCCGGACTGCCTTTTTTACAACCCAGTAGCGTCGCCTGTTCGCGGTTAACGCTAATCGCACGATAGCTGGTGAGTAAATGTGAGATTTGGTAGCCTTTGGACAACACATATTGCTGTATCGAGCGCTCAATAATCTCACCGTTGAGATCGGTAAATAAGGTTGCGGGCATACGCGATATTTCAATTTGTACTGCCACATTATCGACATAGCGCAGGCGGGAAAACTCCCAGATAAAGGCGTTGTCGTTAATGGCAAATATCTGTTGCTCATCACTATCGGGGCGCCTTTTACGCAGGCTGATTGAGCGGTAATGCATTTGATCGAAACGCTTTTCGGTAATCGAATTATACACCAGCGGGTTATTGCGCACCGTTTCGTTAATCCAGATGCCCGATCCCTGCACGATACGCACCGCCCCGATACTGACCAGCTTCTCCAATGCTTGCCGGATGGTGAAACGCGATACGCCATACTCTTCGGCCAGCTGGCGTTCAGGCGGTAATTTGCGTGGCGCAGAGGTATCTTCCTGATAGATTTTGCTCAGCAAATCCTGGGTAACGAACTCTTTCTTTTTCATTGGATTACCCTCCTCCTGTGTGGTGTTCGCAGATGATAACACGATGTTATGAGAAGGAAGGGTTAGGTACGCATCAATGGGCAGAGGTCGCCATAAATGGCGACCCTACATCCCTTCCTGCACCAGAAAGGCGATTAGTGTTGCATCCCTTTCTCCCGTCAGCGCGGGCAATGGCGCGGTATCGCTCACGGAATCGCCTTTGTGCAACCGTTCATTATCCATACGCACAATGCCGTCCAGCACGCTGACCCAGCTTGAAAAGCCTGCAAGCTGTGGCACATCCACCTGTTTGCCGCGCTCCAGTTTCAGGTCATAAATGTATACCGCCTGATTCAGCGCCAGCGGCGCCTCGCTGCCGTGCGGCCCTGCCAGTAACGTCCATGCGTTTACTGCCGCACCGTCCGCACGGGTAAAGGTATTGACCTGCGGCTCACCGCCGGTTTGCGCTGGAATGATGGTGGCCTGCAACATGTCGGTTTCGATAAAAGGCGCAGACTCGGCAAAGCGCATGCCGCTACCGGCACTCAGCAGCAGCGCGCGTTTGGCGTTAAGGGAGTGCGTTTCACCCTGCTCGGTGCTGTACAGCAGCGAACCGCGCCAAACGTAGCTGAAAATCTCGCTATCCTGATGAGAATGCAGCGGGATAGTGGCATCCAGTTGCAGCGTCATTTGGTCGACAATCGCCAGCGGTCCAAACGCTTCACCAGGACGCTGACGGCGAATGGTGAAAGGACCATATTCAAACAGCTGATCGCGTTGGGCGCGCAGGATGTTCATGATGTTATTCCTTAATGATTTTTTCTGTCCACCATCATAGAGGTCTGAAAAATCATGAACAGCAGGCAAAACTGCTCGCTTAAATCAAAAAAACTGAACAACGCTAAAGCGCCGAAATAATCAGGTTGGGTTAATGTTTTTATTCATCGCCAGTACAGCTTTAATTGCGTAAAATAGCCGCTTTATTCTGCGAGTGTAATAATCATGAACCGAAGCGAACAGATCCTGGCCGCCGCCGAGCAGTGCATGCGGCTGAAAGGCTTTCACCAGACATCGATTCAGAATATTGCCAACCAGGCCGACGTCAGCATTGGTTTAATTTATAAATACTATAAAAACAAAGAGGCGATCATTGAGGCATTAGTCACCAATGTAGTGCAGCGGATGATCATGCTACTCAATGCCGACTTTGAACGTATCGCGCATATGAAAGGACATTATCACGAAGCGGAAGATATTGTGCCGGCGGCAGTGGAAAACAGTATTATTCTGCTGATGGAAGTGTCATCTGAAGCCACGCGTAATAATCGCATACAACAAATTATGCTCGATGCCTGGCATGAGCTTAAAAATAATTTTATTGCTCAGGAGCAGGCGCTGCACCCCGAGCAGGACGCCAATGCCATTCATACCCGCTTATATGTGATGTCGCTGATTATTGACGGCATTATTATTCGCCGCTGCATGAAGCAGCGCGATATTGCGTCGGGCTTTATGCCGTTTTTCAATGCGGTGGTGAATGATGTCTATCCGCACGGGGCGGTGTAAATTCAGCCGAACAGATGCTGGCTGAGAACGCCGTTCACCCGCTGCATTTCACGTTGGTCCAGGTCGCTATCGACGAAGGCGCGACAGGCGACGCCATCGACCAGCAGCAATAAAAATTGAATGCGATTGGCGCGCTGTGTTGGATCGATATCAGGTTGTTGCGCGCGAAAAATAGCCGCTAACTCAGCAAGTAATAATTGCTCCTGCTGGGCCAGAATGGTACGCACCGATTCATTACGCGACGCCTCAGAATACATTTCCAGTAATAATTTCCGGTCCTGACTCGGCCAATGCTGCCAGAATGGCGAATCAGCGTTGATAATATCCTGAGTCGATTGTTGTGCGGGCAAGTGTTGTATTAAAAACAGGCGCCAATTCTGCGCGATGCTTTTTATTGTTTCCATCACAATAAGCTCTTTACTGCTAAAGTAACGATATATTTGCCCTGCCCCTAACGCAGATTCACGGCTAATATCCGCCATGCTGGCGCCATGAAATCCGGAGCGACTAAAACAGACTTTCGCCGCAGAAATCACCTGCTGCTGACGCTGTAAGAGAAAATCGTCATGTTCAGAGTGACTCACATTGGCTCCGAAAAAGAATTTATCGTTTATTCCCGTCATCATACGTGATGCGTTTCCGGTGAGAAACCCAGACAATGTTTCCAATTCTTGCTTCCCCGCACGCAGGCATTGTAGCGGCGCAATTTATTGCGCGATAAATCGCGCCGCTACGAAAAGTGCAATTATTGCGCGCTCATTATTTCAGATTCTTTCAACGCCGTGCCGCCACCCATCACTTTATAGAAGGTGATCAAATTCAGGTAATAGGCTTGCTGCGTACTCACCAGATTGGTTCGGGCACTGTACAGCGTGCGCTGCGCGGTTAACGCATTGAGGTAGCTATCAACACCGTTGCGGTAGCGCAGATCCGCCAAATGATAATAGGTTTGCGATGCCGCCACATTATTCTGCTGACTGCTGAGCTGATCATTGATAGTACCGCGACGCGCTAGCGCATCCGCCACTTCCTGGAAGGCGGTTTGCACCGCTTTCTCATACGCCGCTACGTAATACTCTTTCTGTGCTTTGGTGTATTTCAGGTAAGAGACGTTGTAGCCGCCCTGGAAAATCGGCAGTGAAATGCTCGGTGCAAACGACCAAATGCCCGCCCCGTTTTTAAACAGCGTCGACAGATCGCTACTGCCGACGCCGCCGCTGCCCGTCAGCGTGATGCTCGGGAAGAAGTTGGCACGCGCCGCGCCGATACTGGCGTTGGCAGACTTGAGATTATGCTCGGCTTGCAACACATCAGGACGATTCAGCAACGCATCTGATGAGACGCCCGCAGGCACCTCGCGCAGTGCGTTACCGATCGACTCAATGCTGTCAGGCAGCAGGTTATCCGGCACGCTGCGGCCCACCACCAAATCCAGCGCGTTTTTATCCTGCGCCACCAGCGTGCTGTAGCTGGCGACATCGGCCTGCGCGGATTGATAGGTGGTTTCCGCAGACGAGACATCCACCATTGAGGCGATACCATTTTCCATCTGCTTGCGCGTCACCTGCCACGATTGTCGCGCGCTCTCGGCGGTCTCTTTGGCAATCGCCAGATTGCTGCGATCGGCGGCGAGCTGCAGCCAGTAATCCACGGTGTTGTACAACACCGTCAGGCGCGTGCTGCGTGCACCCTGCAGCGTGCCGAGATAGGTTTCATACTGCTCGCGCGTCAGGCTCTGGTTTTTGCCAAACAGATCGAGTTCAAACGAACTGACGCTACCTTCTGCCGAATAACTGTTGCTGATGGCGGTTTGATTGCCTTCGCCTGTTAACGCGCGCGAACGCGTGCCGCTCACGCCGGCGCTAATAGCCGGGAACAGATTGGCGCGCTCTTCACCGTATTGCGCATGCGCGGATTTAACGCTGGCCACCGCTTCACGCAAGTCGCGGCTGCTATCCAGCGCCATCGCCACCACCTGCCGCAGTTTGGCGTCGAGCACATAATCCTGCCAGCTCAGGTCGCGGTAGTTGCTGGCTGGTGTGCCTTGCAATGAACGATAGGCTTCACCGCTCGGCATCTGGCTGCTGACCGCGCCTTGCGGGCGCTCATAGTGCGGATCGAGCGACACACAACCCGACAGCAGCGCGGGAACCAATACCATTAAGAGTTTTGCCGACATGTTATTCCCCCGCCTTGGGCACAGATGCATGATTATCGTCATGCGGTATCGCCGGGAACACGCGACGCACCAGAACAAAGAACAGCGGTACAAAGAAGATCGCCAGCAAGGTAGCGGTCAGCGTGCCGCCAATAATACCGGTACCAATCGCAATACGGCTGTTGGCGCCCGCGCCGGTGGAGATCGCCAGCGGCAATACGCCAGCGGTAAATGCCAGCGAAGTCATAATGATGGGCCGCAGGCGCATCGATGCCGCGTGCGTTGCCGCCTTCACCAGGCTTTCCCCTTTGCGGTAATTGTCTTCGGCGAACTCAACGATCAGAATCGCGTTCTTCGCCGACAAGCCAATGATGGTTAACAGCGCCACCTGGAAGTAGACGTCGTTTTCCAGCCCGCGCAGGCTGATCGCCAGCAGCGAGCCGATCACCCCCAGCGGCACCACCATCATCACCGAGAACGGCACCGACCAGCTTTCATACAACGCCGCCAGGCACAGAAACACCACAATCAGCGAGATGCCATACAGCGACATCGCCTGGTTGCCGGAGAGTTTTTCCTGATAGGACAAGCCGCTCCACGCAAAGGTGGTGCCCGCCGGCAACTTCGCCGCCAGTTTTTCCATCGCGCTGATCGCATCCCCGGAACTCTTGCCGGCCGCCGCCGAACCTTCGATTTCGTAAGACGCGAGGCCGTTATAACGAGACAGCACATCCGGGCCGTACGCCCACTCTGAGGAGGCAAACGACGCAAACGGCACCATGGTGGTATTGCTGTTGCTATCGCTGCCGCGCACGTACCAGCGATCGATATCTTCCGGCTTGCTGCGGAACTGCTGATCGCCCTGCATGTAAACCTTCTTCACACGGCCACGATCGGTGAAGTCGTTGATGTAGCTGCCGCCGATCGCCGCACTGAGCGTGTCGTTGATGTCGCTGATGGTGAGACCCAGCGACTGCGCTTTTTCATCGTCGATATTGACCTGCAGCTGCGGTAAATCCGGCAAGGTATTAGCACGCACCGCGCTGAGCAGCGGATCCTGATTGGCTTCGGCAATCAGCTGATTGCGCATCTGCAGTAGCTGGTCGCGCCCGGTGGCACCACGCGCCTGCAGCTCAAAGGTGAATCCGTCTGACTGCCCCAAACCGGACACCGACGGCGGCGACAGCACGAAGATCTGCGCATCACGAATGCTGGCAAGATTGGCCATTGCACGCGCGGCAATGGCATCGGCACTGTTTTCAGCACCTTTACGCTCGCTCCAGTTCTTCAGCGAGATAAAGCCAATCCCGGCGTTCTGGCCGCTGCCGGCAAAACTGAAGCCATTCACCAGCATGCTGACGTTGACGTTGTCTTTTTCTTTGGTGGCGAAGTATTCCTGCACCTGACGACGAACCGCGCTGGTGCGGTTTTCCGTCGCGCCCGGTGCCAGCTGGTATTGCACCATGATATAGCCCTGATCCTCAGTCGGCAGGAAGCCGGTCGGCAAACGCATATACAGCACCGCGCAACCGATCAGCAGCACCGCGTAGAGCAGCAGATAGCGCACCGAACTGTGCAGCACATGACCCACGCCGTTGTGATAACGCGTCTGCACGCGCTCGTAGCTGCGATTAAACCAGCCGAAAAAGCCCTTTTGACCGCCTTCTTCGTTGTGCGGTTTGAGCAGCGTGGCGCACAACGCCGGCGTCAACGTTAACGCCACAATCACCGACAGCACCATCGATGACACAATGGTGATGGAGAACTGACGATAGATAACACCGGTTGAGCCGCTAAAGAAGGTCATCGGCAGAAACACCGCCGACAGCACCAGCGCGATACCAATCAGCGCGCCGGTGATCTCTTTCATCGACTTTTCAGTGGCCTGACGCGGCGGCAAACCCTCTTCGCGCATCACACGCTCGACGTTCTCCACCACCACGATTGCGTCATCCACTAACAGCCCGATGGCGAGCACCATGCCGAACATGGTTAAGGTGTTGATCGAATAACCGAACAGCGACAGCACGCCAAAGGTTCCCAGCAGCACCACCGGCACGGCAATCGCCGGAATCAGCGTGGTGCGGATGTTCTGCAGAAACACGAACATCACGATCACCACCAGAATCACCGCCTCGATCAGGGTTTTCACCACCTCTTCAATCGAGATTTTCACGAAGTCGGTGCTGTCGAGCGGATACGCCACTTCATAGCCCGGCGGCATGCTGCTGCGGAACTCGTCGATGGTGGCTTTCACCTGTTCGGCGGTTGAAAGCGCATTGGCGCCGGACGCCAGCTGTACCGCGATCCCTGAAGCCGGGTGACCGTTCGCCAGCACGTTGGCGCTGTAATCCTCATCACCCATTTCTACGCGAGCCACATCACTCAGATGCACCACCGATCCGTCGCTTTGGCTTTTCAGCACGATATTGCGGAACTGTTCCGGCGTTTGCAGACGCGAGCGCGAACGCACGGTCGCCACCAGCTGCTGCTCTTTGCTGGCAGGTTGCGCGCCCAACTGACCGGAGGAAACCTGGGTGTTCTGGCTCTCTAGCGCGCTGGTCACATCAGACGGCATCAGCGAATAGGAGGCGAGTTTGGCGGGATCGAGCCAGATGCGCATGGCGTATTCAGCACCAAACACCTGCACGCTACCGACGCCCGGCACGCGCGCCAGCGTATCTTCCATGTTGCTGACCATGTAGTCCGCCACATCGGCCGAGGTGCTTTGGTTGGTTTTATCGTACAGCGCCAGAATCAGCAGGAAGTCGCTTTGCGCCTTCTCCACCGTCACGCCTTGCGTGGTAACGGACGTCGGCAAGCGGCTTTCGGCCTGCTGCACTTTGTTCTGCACCTGCACCTGCGCAATGTCCGGATCGGTGCCCTGCTGGAAAGTGACGCTGATTTTTACCTGGCCGGTTGAGGCGGTGCTGGTGGAATCGAAATAGAGCAAGCCGTCGAGGCCGGTGAGCTGCTGCTCGATCACCTGCGTGACGCTGCTTTCCAGCGTTTCCGCCGACGCGCCGGTGTAAGTAGCCTGAATACTGATCTGCGGCGGTGCGACGTCGGGATATTGCGCAATCGGCAGGCTTTTAATGCTGAGCACGCCAAACATCATGATGCAGATGGCGATCACCCAGGCGAATACCGGGCGGCGAATAAAGAACTGAGCCAACATAATTACTTGCCTCCGCTGCGGGCGCTGTTTGGCGTCACTTCAACTGCTTTTACCGTCATCCCGGCCTGCACTTTGGCGGTGCCTTCGACAATCAGCTTGTCGCCGCTGTTTAAACCGCTGGTCACCAGCCAGGTGTTGCCGATAACCCGATCGGTCACCACTTCCCGGCTTTGCACTTTGTTCTCGTTATCCACCACCAGCGCCGTAGCGTTGCCCTTGGCATCACGCGTGATGCCCTGCTGCGGGGCCAGAATCGCATCCTTTTTAACGCCGTTAGTGACGCTGGCGCGCACATACATGCCCGGCAACAATTCATGCTGCGGATTAGGGAAAATGGCGCGCAGCGTAACGGTTCCGGTGGCTTCATCAACCGCCACTTCAGTCAGTTCCAGCTTGCCGGGATGATCGTAATTGCTGCCGTCTTCCAGTTTTACCGTTACTGGCACCACATCGCTGCTCTGCTGAAGGGAAGCCTGCTGACGCTTCAGTTTCAGCAGTTGCACGCTGGATTGCGTGAGATCGACATAGATCGGATCGAGCGCGCGAATGGTCGCCAGCGCCGTGGTTTGCGCCGAGGTCACCAGCGCGCCCGGCGTCACTGACGAGATGCCGATGCGGCCAGAAATCGGTGCTTTGATTTGCGTGTAGTTGAGGTTGATGCGGGCGCTTTCGACGGCGGCACGATATTGATCAACCGACGCCACGTTCTGTTGATAGGTTGCCAGCGCATCGTCGGCATCCTGACGCGATACGCCGTTCTCTTTCACCAGCGCGCTATAGCGCGCGGATTTTAACTGGCTGCTTTTCACTAACGCCTGCGCATTTTTCAACTGCGCAACGGCCTGATCGTAGCTGGCCTGATAGCTGGCTGCATCGATTTGATACAGCACCTGACCGGCTTTGACTTCGTCGCCTTCGGTAAACAGGCGCTTCTGGATGATACCGTCCACCTGCGGACGCACTTCCGACACCATGCTGCCCACCACGCGTCCGGTGAGTTGGCTATCGAGCGTCACCGACTCAGTTTGCAGCGTTTTCACGCCAACTTCGGTGGTCATCTCGCCCGCTGGCGGGGCGCTATTCTGGTCACAGGCGGCGAGCAATAACACCAGCCCGGCAATGGCCGTGCGCTGAAAATTCTTCATGAATAATCCTGTAGTGAACGTTCATTCTCAATCTTGAGTCTACCAAATCGCGGATGTGGGCGTATGTCAGGAAAATGAAAAGAGCACTCCTGAAAAGCAGCAGTAGAATAGCGTCCTCTTTGATTGAGGATTTTTAGGGGTTAATCGCGATAGGTTACAAAGTGTTGCTAACGATAATGAGTAATAACCATTAATGCAAATGATTATTATTTACATGAGGGTGAACGTTAACCCGATGCGCGGCCTTACCTGCGCGTCGTAGGGTCGCCATGCATGGCGACCTCCATCCAGGTGCGCATCAATGCGCACCCTACGAAAAATCACGTACCACCTTTAACGCCAGCTGCGGGCTGGTTAATGGCTGACTATCGGCGCTAAACAGCCTGGACGCCGCCGCCATAGAAACCTGGGCCAGCGCCACATGATCCGCACCCTGCTGTTTCCCGTCTGCCACTGCTTGCGCAATCATCTGCAGATACGCATCCTGTTGACCCGCTTTAAACGCCGCCCATGCGCCAGAAATCAGCTGCACCTCAGGATGCTGTTCAACCGGTAGCGTCGCTGGGCAAAACAGCGCGCGGGTAGCCGCTAACGTGGATTCCGCCGCACACAGCACCAGAGATTTTCCCGGCAAACGGTGCACTTCATCGGCCAGCATGCGATCGGTGCGATACACCGGGCAATCATGCCCCTCAGCGTTAAAATCATCGGCGACCGGCCCCAGCGTCGAGCAGGTAATCAGAATCGCGTCGAACCACGGCGTCAGGCTGCGTAACAGCTGTTCCAGTTTGTGCTGCTGCGATGCTGTCATGCCACCGGTCAGCTCGGCTTCCGCCAGCAAATGCGGCATCACAATATGACTTAGTTCGCCATTACTCATGCCCAATGCGTGCGCGGCGTCATCGAAAATAGCGATATTACTGGCGGCGGTATGCAGGCAGGCGATGGTCATAATTGTTCCTGTTTAGCTTTTATGCTTCAATTTATGCAATTATTTTATATGATTATCAATCGGTTATTTCAACGGGTTATCACATCGCTGCAAGGAATTTGATCATGGCTTCCTCTCTCACGCTTGCGGAACTTGGCCCACGTATCTGCATTCTGGGTCCATCGAATAGCGGAAAATCCACGCTAGCACAGGCCATTGCTGCTAAAACCGCATTGCCACTGATTCATCTTGACCAACTTTTTCATTTGCCAGGAACACATTGGCAGGCGCGCAGTGAAGCGGAGTTTCGACAACTGCATCTTGACGCTATTGCGGGTGAAAAATGGGTGATGGACGGTAATTATGTGCGCTGCCTTCCCGAACGCCTCATAAGAGCCAGCGGAATAATCTTGCTTGATGTTCATCCCGCTCGCAGCCTACTGCGTTATATCCGCCGCACACTTTTTGATGCCCAACGCATAGGCGGCGTGGTTTCTCCCAACCAGCGCGAGCACCTTACCTGGGAAATGATCCGTTATTTGCTGGTAACTACGCCTGGCCATCGCCAACGCAATCGCCGGATGTTCGAACAGTGGACGCTACCCAAAGTGTTCCTGGCCTCTCCAGCCCAGCTCATCGCCTGCTATCAGGCGTGGGAATTGTCGCGCGCCAGATAAAAAAAGGCGCCACAGCGGGCGCCTTATTCTATTTCACTGCGATTACTTCAAACGGAATGCCACAACGCTGTCACCCGCCTGGGTGCCGAGCGAACCGTGACCGCCTGCGGCAATCACCACGTACTGCTTACCGTCTTTACCCATAAAGGTAGACGGCGTGGCTTGCGCACCGGCACTCAGCTCGGTCTGCCACAGCAGTTCGCCGGTGGTGCTGTCGTAGGCGCGGAAGAAGTTATCCGCAGTTGCACCGTGGAACACCAAATCCCCTGCGGTCAGCAATGGACCACCGTGCGCCACCATGCCCATCGGGAAGCCGATTGGGAAGCGGCCAGGCAGGAAGCTGGTCTTCAGGTTTTTGGTCACGCCCACGCGGCGCAGCCATTCGGTTTTACCGGTCTTCAGATCCACGCCCACCATGCGGCCCCAAGGCGGCGCAACACATGGAATGCCGAGGCCAGAGGCCATCTGCTGGATATGGATCGCGTAGTCACCGTGGAAGTTTTCGTTCCAGTATGGCGTGCCATCTTTGGTGAACAGGCGCTCGGTGGCGGTCTGCTCGGTGCGTTTGATCAGGTTGTACTTGTAGGCCAGACGCACTGGCGCGGCAATCAACATTTGACGCTGCGGATCGACAGCAACAGAACCCCAGTTGAACACACCAATGTTGCCAGGGAAGATCAGTGAACCGCCTTCCGTTGCTGGCGTCCACGGATTGCCGTCATAGCGCAGGCTACGGAAATCCATGCGGCATGACATCTGGTCAAACGGCGTAATGCCCCACATTGACTTCTCGGTCAACGGCTGCGGGATGAAGTTCAGGCTGGAAACCGGCTGAGTCGCCGCAAATTTCTCACCCGCTACGCCACCTTCAGTCGAAACCTTCACCCGGTTCACCGGATACACCGGCTGGCCGGTAAGACGGTTCAGCACAAACAGGTTGCCGGTTTTGGTCGGCAGGATCACCACAGGCTGCTTCTGGCCTTGATAATCGATGTCCACCAGTGAAGGCTGTGACGGATTATCGCGGTCCCACAGATCGTGGTTGGAGCTCTGATAGCGCCATTTGAACGCACCGGTTTGCAGATCCAGCGCCACCAGCGCATCACGGAACTTCTCGGTGTTGCTGTTCGGATCGCGTTCAATGCCCACTTCATCCGGTGAAGCGTTACCAAACGGCACATAGACTACGCCATTTTTCAGGTCAGCACTCAGCGTGCCCCACGCCACTGGCGTGTCCTGCGGGTAGTTTTGACCGGCAGCAATTGGCGCGGTGTTTTCCGGGTTGGCCGGATCAAAGTTCCACATCAGACGACCGCTTTGCACGTCATAGGCACGAATCACGCCTGACGGGTTGCCGCTGTTGAAGCCGTTATCCATCACGGAACCGCCAACGATCACCAGCTTGCCCGCCACCAGCGGTGCTGCGGTTTGCATCAGCGCATGTGGACGCACTTCACCCATGTTGGCGTGCAGATCAACCACACCGTTCTGACCGAAATCAGCGCACGGTTTACCGGTATCGGCATCCAGCGCAATCAGCTGCGCATCGGTGGTGGCGTTGAAGATACGCTTACGGCAGATAGCCGGATTCGCTGCGCTATCCTGCGCGGCAGCCGGAGTTTCTTCGTAGTAGCTTACGCCGCGACAGGTCTGATGCTGCTGCAGGTAGGAGCGATCTTTATTTGGCGTGAATTTCCACTTCACCGCGCCGGTTTCCGGATCAAGCGCATGCACTTCGTTATGCGGCGTACAGAAATACAGCATACCGTTGGCTTTCAGCGGCGTGGCTTCGAAGGTGTATTCGGTGGCATCCGCATCCTGGCGCAAATCGCCGGTGTGATAGGTCCATGCAACTTCGAGGTTTTTGACGTTCTCTTTGCTGATCTGATTCAGCGCCGAGAAACGCAGGCCGTCAGACGAACCACCGTACGCGGTCCAGTCGTTAGCGGCGCCCTGCTCGTTGTTCTGTTCGCGGGCATTGCTGATGGTGCCTTGCTGCGGAACCGGATCGTAGAAGCACAGACCAATCACCACCAAGATCATGATAATCACGGTGCCGCCGAGGAAGCCGTGGAAACGGCGTTCGCCGTGATACAGCGGTTTCACCACCCACGGCATCGCCAGCCACAGGCCGATCACGCCGAACAGGTCACCGCGTGGGATCCACTGCCATTTATCAAAGCCCACTTCCCAGATAATCCAGGCGAGCGTAATCCACATCAGCACCGCATACAGCGCCAGCGCGCTGCGCTGGTTGCGGAACAGTAAAATTGCGGTGATGAGTAAGCCCACCGCCATCAGCGCATAGAAGGCGCTGCCGCCCAGCATTAACAGCTTGCCGCCCATATACAGCAAGGCAATCGCCAGAATCGCGAGCACGATACTGGTTAGTTTGTTAACCATGCTAATCCCTCAACCATTTTCATCGAAAAACCTCAAAAATAACCCCACATAAAATCAACAGAATTTTAACGTACGTTACCGTTAAGTAAAAACCCGTTGCGAGGTGTGTCGTTAGCTCCGCTAATGAATGTAGTTTGGCTAATGGCTGCTAGCTGCCGCCTCGTTCATTCTGTGACTGAAATCACGTTTTATTTTCGTTGTGAGAATTAATCATTACTGAGGAAAATTCGCATTTTTTGATAACGGAAAATGGCGAGGATGCGCGATTTGGGGGCATTTCCGCCTGAGACATAACCTTGCGCAGATTTATTACTACGCCCGCTGTAGTAGAAAACTTACGCTGTTTTCTTTTTACCCGGGAAACGTTATGAAAATCACTTTATTAGCCAGCTCATTGTTGCTCCTCGCGGTGACTTCTCACGCTGCAACTGACCCACTGATCGTCGGCGATCAAAAAGGCAATGCTCGCGCGGTGATGTCCGCCGCTGGCGAGCTCAACAATGTGCCGTATGAAATCAAATGGTATGAGTTCCCCAACGCTGCGCCGCTGCTGGAGTCGCTCAACTCCCAGCATCTGGATGCCGGGTTGGTCGGCGATGGTCCGCTGTCGTTTGCCGTGGCCGCAGGCGCGCAAATCCGCGCTATTCAGGCATCGCAATATCTCGGCAATGCCATCCTGGTGAAAAAGAACAGCGCCCTGCACAGCATCGCCGACCTAAAAGGCAAGAAAGTGGCGACGGTAAAAGGATCGGCCGGGCAAAACATGGTGCTGAATGCGCTGCACGAAGCGGGTTTGCCAGATGACAGCGTCAGTTTTGTCTTTACCACGCCGTCGGAAGCGACGCTGGCGCTGGATAATGGCGCGGTGGATGCCGTGGCAACCTGGGAACCTTATGTGTCCTTTGCCGTGGCGCAGTCCGGCGATCGCATCGCCATCGACGGCAAAAACTCTCCGGTTTCAAACTATCTGGTGGCGACCGATAGCGCCATCGCCAGCAAGCGTGAGCAGCTCACGGACTTCCGCGAGCGCCTGATTCGCGCACGTGCGTGGGGCGTGGCGCATCCACAAGCCTACGCCAGCGAGATCGCCAAACTGCTGCGTCTGCCAGATGCGGTGGCGCTGAGTAAAGTGCAGCGTGAAAACAACGCGCCGGTTGAGGATTACGCGTTGGTGGAGAAACGCCAGCAGCTGGCAATTGATACCTTCACCCGCGGCGGCCTGATCAAACCCGGCTTAAAAGCCGACAAACTGGTGGATGCCTCCTTCTTTAACGCCAATGGAGCCGCCAAACCATGATGAACCTGGCGCTCTACCTCGACTCCGGCATTCATCAGGGCGGCTGGCGCCATCCCGATTCGGCCGCGACCGGCGGCAGCAACTGGCCGCTGTACCGCAAAATCGCCCAGCGCGCCGAAGCCGCGAAGCTGGACATGATTTTTGTCGCGGACAAGCTGGCAATTGATGATGTTTACGGCGGGCATCTGGCGCACACGGTGCAGCATCGTCAGGTTGGCTGGTCTGAACCCTTAACATTATTAGCCGCGCTGGCGGCGGTGACTGACAACATCGGCCTCGGCGGCACCGTATCTTCCTCCTATTCGGCGCCTTACACCACCGCGCGACAGCTGGCGAACATCGACCATATCAGCGGCGGACGCGCGGCGTGGAACGTGGTCACCTCGCTGAGCCACGCCGAAGCGCGCAACTTTGGTCGCAGCGAGCACTTTAGCCATGAAGACCGCTATCGCCGCGCGGCCGAATTTATCGATGTCATGAAAGCGCTGTGGGACAGCTTTGAAGAGGACGCGCTGATTCTGGATAAAGCGCAGGCGCGCTTTGCCGACCCGACACGCTTCCATCGGCTTGATCATCAGGGTGAATCTTTCGACGTGCAGGGACCGCTTAACTTGCCGCGTCCGCCGCAAGGCCATCCGGTGGTGATTCAGGCTGGCGTATCGGAAGCCTTTGTCGATCTGGCGGCGCAACAGGCGGAAGTGCTGTTTGTGGTGCAACCCAATCGGGAACGCGCGCAGCAGTTCTATCAAACCCTGAAACAGCGTGCGCTGCAGTATCAGCGTCAGCCCGATCACCTGCGCATTCTGCCCGGCATGGTGCCGATTGTCGGCACCACGCAGCGCGATGCCGAGGAGCGTGCGGCGTACCTGAAATCATTGATCACCGTGGAATCGGGCCTCAGCTTTGTTTCGGCCAGCATGAATATCGATCTGTCGCAGTATCCCATTGACGGTCCGGTTCCTGATCTGCGTGAAAAGATCACCGGCAGCAAAGGCCGCTTTCAGTATGTGATCGCCAGCGCCATTGAGCAGAACCTGACGCTGGGTGAGATGGCAAAACGCTACGCCGAGAGCTTGTCATTCCCGGCGCCGACCGGCACGGCGGATAGCATTGCGCAGCAGATGATTGACTGGTATCAGCATCAGGCCTGCGACGGTTTTGTCATTCTGCCCACCTACATTGACGAGAACGAAGATCGCTTCCTCGAACAGGTTGTCCCGCGCCTGCAGGCTGCGGGCGTCTTCCGAAGCGACTATCAACCGGGCACGCTGCGCGATCGTTTAGGCTTAGTAAAGCCGGAAAATCGCTTTCACCGTTCGTCATCAATTGAAATAACTTAATTAATCATTATTGCGCTGCTGCGATTATTCCTGGCGACAATTATCATAGCAGCGCGAATAAGCGCGGTTTTATTACGCTTTTTATTTACGCCCTCTTCATTGAACCTTTTTTAAATTGATTAGCCATTGCGTGGCAATGACTTTTTGAGAGTTTCCTCAGCCTGTTATCCCAGATTGAGCGTGATATAAATCACGTAACTGCTCTGCGGCAAGGCCGCTAATAAAAAGAAGGTGATGATGATCAGCGCAGATTTCTTTTATCGTAAATTACGTTTTCCTTTTAAACTCACACACGCTGCTTTTAAGTTTCCGGTAGCCAATGCGCGAGCCCGGCAATATCAGGTGATGTCGCCTGAACAGACCATTGACCTGCTGCTCAGCGACCACAAGCTCTCCGTAAGCCGCTATGGCGACGGCGAACTGGAAATGACCTTGTTCAAGAATATCGGTTTTCAATCTTTCGATGAACGACTCTCTATTCGCCTTAAAGAGATATTACGGCGCGGAAGTCAGCCGAAGAATCCCTGTTTATTATGTATGCCCGATGCCTTTCGCGGCACCTCGAATATGCGTTTTGGTTCGGCCCTATTCTGGTTTTTTCATAAAGCGTTTTATTTTCGCCATTATGAAACGTTATTAAAGAAAGATTATCGCTACGGCAACACCTCCGTTACGCGCCCCTATCACGATTATAAGGATAAGCAGCAGGCTGCTCGCGTATTTAATAAGTTCAAACAGCTGTTCAGCGATAAAAAGATATTAATTGTGGAAGGCAGCGGCACGCGTCTCGGCATCGGTAACGATCTGCTCGATGGCGCGCGGCAGATTAAACGCATCACCACGCTCAATCGTAATGCCTTCTCGGTCTACAACGATCTCTACAGCTCAGTACTGGCGCACGCACACGATTACGATATGGTGCTGATGTCGCTCGGCCCCACCGCCACGGTGCTGGCTTACGATCTCAGCCAGCATGGCATTCGCTGCATTGATACCGGCCACATTGATATCGAGTACGAATGGATGCGCAGTGCCGCGCGTGACAAGGTGCAGGTGGCCGGCAAGAACGTCAATGAAGTTGGCGTGTTACTCAGCGACGATGCGCGCGACGCCGATGAGCATTATCGCCAGCAGATTTTGCTGCATGTCGGGTTGCCGCAGGAAGCGGTGTTGTCGGCGATGGTGATGCATCCGCCGATCTAATCCACATCGCAAGCAATCGCAAAAACAGGGTATTTTGAGATTGCTTGCGATTCGCTGCGACGACAAATGGCGCTTGCAGCGGAGTTAGCTGCCGTGCCGCTGGCAAAATGCGCGGAGATCGGAGGACTGAAAATCCGCCAGATTCGCCATCAGCTTCTCCAGCGGCCAGTTCCACCAGGCAATCGCCTGCAGCTGTGCGGCAATATCCGCCGGGAAACGTGCACGGATCACTTTGGCTGGCACGCCACCGACAATGGTGTAAGGCGGCACATCTTTCGTCACCACCGCACCGGCCGCCAGCACCGCGCCATCACCCACCGTCACGCCCGGCAGTACGATCACGCCATGGCCAATCCACACATCATTGCCAATGATCACGCGATCGGCGCGACGCTCGGCAAAGAAGCCATTATCGCGCTCCGCCTGCGCATCGTAGTATTCCGGACAGTAGGTGAAACGGTGCTGCGAGGCGCGATCCATCGGGTGATTGGGTGCGCCAATCCGCACATGATTAGCAATGGCGGTAAAGCGCCCAATTTGCGCATCGGCGACGCAGCAATGCTCTCCCAGATAGGAGAAGTCACCCAGTTCGCTGTATTCGATATAGGTTTCGGCCAGCACTTCACATTGCGCGCCAATCTGGATTTCGCGCATGCGCACGCTGGGATCGATAACGGTGTGTTGCAGTTTTGCCGGTTGCACAGCAGCAAGTGCCATAATCAAAGCTCCGTGTGGTCAGATGTCTGGATGACCGGTTGCAACTGGGCAACCGCGAGCCACAACACTACAGCGGCAAAATGACACTAATGCTATTGTGCGCATCTGTTTCAGGCGATTTGAGGAAAGGGAATGAGAACACCGTGGTCAATACTGGCGCTGTTGTGGTCAACCGGACAGGCATCCGCCGCGCTGCCCGCCGACATCAAAGCCGGTGATATTGTGCAAGTGCAGTTAGCGCAACTCCATCCGACGCAGGCCGCGATTGGCTATCGTCAGCTGGATTACAAACAGCATCGTTATGAAGCCGAACCGAAAAAGCTGTTCGATGATTATTGCGAAAGTATGGGGCAGAAAGGCGTTGATAAATTTGACAGTAAATCACGTCTCTCGCAGCCCAGCAGCTTCAGCTGTAAAGCGCCGGTCGGCAGCGAACCGGGGCCGATGAAAACGGCGGTGATTGCGCCGGATAACGTGCTGTACCTTACCGATGGTCATCATACTTTCAGCAATTTCGCCGATATCGCCGGTCTTAACACGCCGGTGCAGGTGCGCATCACCGATGACTTCCGCAGCCTGAAAACCATGTCCGCCTTCTGGCAAAAAATGGAAACGGCACATCTGGTATGGCTGGATACGCCTGCTGGCAAAATTAAACCGGACGCGCTGCCGAAAGAGTTGGGCCGCCAGCATATGCAGAATGATGAATATCGCTCGCTGGTCTATTTCGTGCGTGACATTGGCTTTGAGAAGGAGCAGAATCCGCCGCCGTTCCTCGAGTTCTACTGGGGCAAATGGCTGGAAACGCAGCTGCCGCTGAAGAACTTTGACCTCAACAATCGCAGCGGTTACGCCAAAGCGCTGGAAACCATCGCTGAGAAGATGACCAGCGTGCCGAAAGACACGGTAATTGCGCACAGCGATAGCGGCCCGCTGACGGCGGATCGGTTAGGTGCACGCAAGAAAGTGAATGAGAAGAAGCTGGAGAAGCTGGTCTCCGACAAGGGCAAACTGACGTGGGCTTTTGCGCAATAATCATACGGTCGCCATAAATGGCGACCCTACAAAGGATTGGTGCGTTTTTCGTAGGGTGCGCGTTCATGCGCACCTGCATACATATGCAAATTAATGAAAACGTTACGCTCACTCAGCGCTTTTGCCAAACGTTAAACCAATTCGCAGTTTTTCACACCCGCCGATGGCGCCAGCAGATTTTTATCAAATTCGCGCAGTGCCACGCCATCACGAATACGCATCGGCCAGTCGGGATTGGCCAGCGCGCTTTTGCCTATCGACACATAATCCGCGCCCTGCTCCAGCGCCTGCGCCGCCGTGCTGGCATCACTTAACGCGCCATTGGCGATAATCGGCAATTTCGGTGCCGCCTGGCACGCAATTTGCACCAGCGACAGCGGCGAATCGGCAAATGCCGGTTGCAGCGCGTCATATTCAGTCAGATGCAGATAATCCACGCCGGCCTCAGCAATCGCGGCGAATACCAGACGCGCGCCCGCTTCACCTTCTTGCCATTTGTGATGAAAATCATTCACTTTGCCCTGTGAGAGGCGAATTCCCAGCGTAACATCCTTGCCTACGCGCTGGCGCACCGCGGCGATCACCGCCAGCGTCAGAGACAAACGTGCCACGATATCGCCGCCCCAGCGATCGTTGCGCTGATTGGTGTAATCGGTAAAGAACTGGTCAAGAAGATAGCCGTTAGCGCCATGAATTTCGATGCCATCAAAACCCGCTTCGCCAATTGCCCGCGCCGCAGTGTGCGCAAAGCTGTCGATCACCTGCTGGATCTGCTCTTCATTCATTTCGCGTGGCAGCGGATAGGCGCCATGACCGTGATAGAAACCGAGTTGTTCCCCGCGCGGCCGCACCGCCGAGGGCGCGAGCGTGTCCGGTCGATAGATGTTGCCCTGCGATATCGCCCCAGCATGCATCAACTGCGCAATGATTTTGCCGCCATGCTGATGCACCCGATCGGTGATCGCGCGCCAGCCGGCGCTCTGTTTAGCGTTAATCAGCCCCGCCTGAAACGCATAGGTTTGCGACCAGGCTTCATCGATATAGATGCCTTCGGTGATGATGGCGCTGAAGCCGCCGCGCACGAAGCGCTGATAGTAGTGCTGCATACGTTCGCCTGGTATGCCGTCAACGCTGGCGGAGATGCGCGTCATGGGCGCCACCATAATGCGATTCTTCAGCGCCAGCCGATTCAGTGTGCCGCTCTGAAAAAGATGTTTATCACTCATATTGCTCTCTGGATGCGGATTATCTACAGAGCGCAGTATATTCGGTCGCCACAGGGACAAAAATGGCCGATGATGATACGTCTGTATAACGGAAATCGTTACAATGAACTCAAAAGATGTTGAGGTTTTCCTGATGGTCACCCAGACGCGCAGCCTGACGCAGGCTGCGCGGCGACTGAACACCACCCCGATGACGGTCTCACGCCGACTCGCCTCGCTGGAAGAAGATCTCGGCGTACGCCTGCTGCATCGCACCACCCGCGCCATTGCGTTAACAGATGAAGGTGAAGAGTTTCTGCCCTACGCCAAAACCCTGACGGAAACCGAACAGAGCGCGCGCAATCTGTTCTCGCCGAATAAACAGGGCGCCACCGGCCAGCTGCGCATCACCGCACCTTCTGGTTTTGGCCGCCGCACCATTATTCCGTTGCTGCCTGCGCTGATGGCGGAGAATCCCGAACTGAAGATCGATTTCCAGCTCAGCGATAACGTCACCGATATTGTTGGGCTGGGCTACGATGTCGCCATTCGCATCGCCCCGCTGCGGGATTCGCGCTTAGTCGCGCAGCGGCTGGCGGATAATCCGCGCGTGCTCTGTGCTTCTCCAGACTATCTGGCGCGCTTCGGCACGCCAAAACTGCTGGCCGATTTGCATCAGCATAACTGCCTACGCTTATCCGGCGTGCCGCAATGGAGTTTTATAGTCGACGACCATATTTCCAGTGTCAGCGTTGAGGGCCGTTTCAGCGGCAGCAATGTGGAAGGCGTGCGCACTTTGTGCGTGGCGGGCAGCGGCATCGCCCAGCTCTCTGCGTGGGATGTGCAGCAGGAACTGGCGGCAGGTGAACTGATTGAAATTGCCTTGCAAGATGCCCAACCGCAGCTGCTCGGCGTCTGGGCGCTGTTTCCCACCGCGCGCCATCTGCCAACGCGTGTCACGGTATTTCTGAATGCCCTGAAACAGGCGATGGCGCGCTAATTCAGAAAATGTGAACGGCGAATCAGGGGCAAAATCTGGATGCGGAAGAGGTGGGATTAACCGCGAAGAAAATTAAAATCGACGCGTTTCTTGAACTGATTCTGGCAGGAAAGATCAGCGACGCGACATCGGTTACCGCGTTTCTGCTGGCGCGGGCGAAAGGGTTAATTTATTGATCTATTTTGCTTTTTTCAAGGTGCGCATGAATGCGCACCCTACGAATACAACATCGATGTAGGGTCGCCATTCATGGCGACCGATCACCAGCATTACACTGCTGCAATATCTGCCAACACTGCTTCTGCCTGCGCCTTATCGACCGCCACGCCATCAATAAACAACTGACGCTGTTCACCCGGCGGCAGCATCACTTTCAACGTCTGCCAGGCTGGCTGGAAGCTGCCTTTGCGCTGGAAGCTGAGGTGAATCGCCTCAGCATCGCTGCGCATTTCCCAATTCAGCCAAAGTGCGTTGCCCTGCTGATAAGCCCAGCTTTCGCCATCATCCTCAAACAGCACACCCTGGCTAACCCCTTTGCCTTTCAGCGGGAACAGCTGCAAGGTGCGGCGATCGTCAGCTTGTGCATCAACATGACGCAGGCGATCGCTGAGCGGTAAGGCCGCTCCGGCACGCACCAGCATCGGCTGGGTTTCCAGCGGAGCCGCCAGCGTGATCCATTGACCGCCGCTGAACCATTGCTGGGTAGCAAAGTCATACCAGCCGGTTTGGTTATCGGGCAGCCACAGGCGACGCTCGCGCTGACCGGGTTCGACCACGCTGGCCACCAGCAGATCGCGGCCCAGCATAAACTCATCGCACTCGGCGAACGTCTGCGCATCCTGTTCATGATCGAGGAAAGTCGGACGCAGCATCGGTTCATCGTCAGCATGCGCCTGCCACAGCAGCGTATAGAGATAAGGCAGCAGTCGATAACGCAGTTCAATCGCGGCGCGGATCGCAGGCGTAGCCGCCGGATACATCCAGGGTTCATTGACGGTGTGATCGTCATTCCACGAGTGAATGGTGAAACGCGGATGCATCACGCCGTTTTGTACCCAGCGCACAAACAGTTCTGCATCTGGCTTATCGCCGGAGAAACCACCGACATCATGTCCCACGTTGTATAAACCGGACAGGCTCATGCCCAATCCCATGCGGATGTTGTAACGCAGCGTGGTCCAGTTGGTGCGGTTATCGCCGCTCCAGGTTTGCACATAACGTTGCATCCCGGCGCAGCCTGAACGGGAAATCAGGAACGGGCGTTTTTCCGGTGCGAAACGCTGCTGCGCTTCCATTGAGGCGCGCATCATCAGCAGCGGCATCACCGGGCGAATGTGTTTGATGGCAATTGGCGTACCGAAACCATGGCAGCGCGCTTCGCCATCCCATACTTCATATTCGTTGTTGTCATTCCAGGTGGAATCGATGCCCTTTTCCAGCAGCTGTTTGGTGACGTTTTCCTGCCACCAGGCGACGGCTTGCGGATGGGTAAAATCGAGATGTGAACCTTCGTCATCCCAGAACACCGAACGCTCAGGCGCATCCTCTTCCGAGTCGCGGATAAACAGCCCTTGTTCCGCCACTTCGTTATAACGCGGATGATCCTGCAACAGGCACGGTTTGATATTAGCGGCGAGGCGCAAGCCCGCGTCGTGAAATGCCTGGCTCATCACTTCCGGCTGCGGCACTTTGTCGTAGTTCCAGTTGAACACGTAGCGCTTGTTGTTAATTGAGGTGTAGCCCGATGAAAGCTGGAATGAATCGCACGGAATATCGTGCTCTTCGCACAGGCGGATGAAGTTCATCAGCTGATTTTGCGCATCTGACGCATCGGTGTAATGCATGGTTGAACCGCTGTAGCCGAGGCTCCATTTTGGGCCGAACAGCGTTTTACCGGTCAGACGCACAAAGGCTTTGGTGACATCCAGCACCTTGTCACCAACAAACAGGTAATAGTCGATATCACCGCTTTCGGCCTGCCAGCGGCGATACGGTTTGTGATAGTTATCGAGTTCATTACCGAGATCAAACCAGCTGCTGCTGAGGTTATCGTAATAGAGACCAAAGCTAACGTCGGTACGACGCGTGATGGTAAACGGCACATGCTTGTACAGCGGATCGGTGGAGGCCGCGTTGTAGCCCATCGCATCAAGGTTACGCATCTCATAGCGCTGGCCGTTACGCTGCAAATCGCCACTTTTCTCGCCCAAGCCATAATAACGATCGTCGTTCATGCGGCACTGATAGTGCGCCACGCCATCGCCGTGCGCGTTGATTTGATAAGCACTGGTTGGACGGTCGCAGGTCAGCAGCTGCCACGTGCCGTGGCTGTCGCAATATTGCCACTCCAGCGCCAGCGGTTGATGGACTCTTACCCGCAGTTTATCGGTGGCCACCACCAGCGTGTCGCCCTCTTCTTCCAGCGTGAACGATGGCAAAGCGAAGCCGGCCAGGCTATCGCGCTGACGCCCTTCCCACGGCACATCGCTTTCTGGCGCGATGCTCCAGGTGCGATCAAGGCTATACGTGCCCTGACGTTTAATCACCACGCGGAACATACCCGTTTCCAGCACATACAGACACAGCGTGTGTTTGCCGTCGACGGTTAACGCCACGTGGTGTGCATCGGAACCGGCTAATGACCAATTTTTTAACGTTTTCATCGTTACCTACTTTTTCATGCGCGCTGGGCGCGACGTTCAGCAATAAAAGCAATCAGGAATACGGCGCCAATCAGGTCGAAGAAGCCCATGGCGACAAACAGCGGATTAAAGCCAATGGTGTCGGCGGTCACGCCGATCAGCAGTGAGAACAGGAAGCTAGAGATCCAGGCAAACGAGCCGCGCATGCCGTTGACGGTGGCCATCTGGCCTTTATCAAACTTCTCCACCACCAGCGCGCTCAGCATGCAGGAGATGATTTGATGGCCGAAACCACCAATCGAGATTAGCGCAATCGCTACGTAAGGATCTTTAGTGACCGCCACCAGCGCCAGCGACAGCATCAGGAAAGCGCCCGTCACCGAACTCGCCACCACGGAATTGACTTGGGTAAAACCAAAGATTTTGGTGTAGAGCCGCGTCAGATAACCGCTGGCCGCGCTGCCTAAATCGGCGGCGAGGAACGGCAGCCAGGCGAACATAGCAATCTGCTTCAGATCCATACCCAGCTCTTTCGCCAGATAGAGCGGCACCCAGAAGCTCAGCACGCCCCAGGCAGGTTCAGCCATAAAGGCGGGAATGGCGATGCCGTAAAAACGTTTGTTTTTCGACACGGTTTTCAGCGCGGTAAAGAACGGCAGTTTCACTGCTGGCGGTTCATTATCCTGACGAATAAATTCCAGTTCCGAGGCCTGCAGATTGGGATGTTGCTCCGGATCGCGATAGAACCACCACCACAGCACCACCCAACCCAACGCCAGGCAGCCGGTGAACAGGAACGCGCCCTGCCAGCCAAAGGAAGCGTGCGCAAAGTAGATAATCGGCGGTGCCAGCATCGCGCCAAGCGAGAAACCCACCCCCGCCCATCCGGCGGCGATAGGACGCTCTTTTTTCGGGAACCATTCGCCAATCACTTTGGCGTTAGCGGGCGTGGCTGCTGCTTCTGCACCGCCCATGACAAAACGCAGGATAGCCAGATGCACCCAACTGGCCGCGCCAGCGTGGAACAAACAGGCGACGGCCCAAATGGTGGCGCAGATCAGGAAGCCGACTTTCAGGCCAATAACGTCGATCAGCCAGCCGCAAATGGGTTGAAAGAAGGTATACGCCAGCTGGAATGCGCCGACGATCCAGGAATATTGTTCGGTGGTGATGTTAAGACTGGTTTTGAGCTCCGGTGCCAGCAAGCCCAACGAGTTACGGGTGATGTAGTTGACCGTAACGCCTGCTAAGAACAGCACCAATACCCACCAGCGCAGATTGCGCAAGGTGCGTTTGGTGCCTGCGGCGGTTATCCCTGGGTTTAAACTGCGGTTCATCTGATTCTCCGTTAGTGAGTCATTTCTAACCATCCGCCAGGAGTGAACCACAGTTGCGAAAAGTGGTCGCCAGATTGATGTCGCAAATGTGATATGGTTAACCAAAATCACTTACCAGGTTGACTTAACCCCGTAAAGAGCAGAGTTTTAATCCGGAATCGCGTAGTTATTATCTGATGTAGCGCGCTAATAAAGAATATTGGTCAACCAATAGTGAGTGAGGTAACAACATGAAGCAGACCTGGCGCTGGTACGGCCCCAACGATCCTGTCTCTCTGTCCGATGCGCGCCAGGCGGGCGCAACCGGCATCGTCACCGCACTGCACCACATCCCTAATGGCGAAGTGTGGTCAGTCGACGAAATCATGCAGCGCAAGGCGCTGGTGGAAGCCGCCGGTTTGGTGTGGTCGGTGGTGGAGAGCGTGCCGATTCATGAAGAGATTAAAACCGGCAGCGGCCGCTGCCAGCACTGGATCAGCAATTATCAGCAGTCGCTGCGCAACCTGGCGCAGTGCGGCATTAAAACCGTGTGCTACAACTTCATGCCTATCCTCGACTGGACGCGCACCGATCTCGAATATCTGCTGCCGGATGGCGCGAAAGCCCTGCGTTTTGATCAGATTGAGTTCGCGGTGTTTGAACTGCACATTCTGCAGCGTCCCGGCGCGGAGCAGGATTACAGTACGCAAGAGATCGCCGAGGCTGCTGAACGCTTTGCAACGATGAGTGAAGAGCACCGTAACCGCCTGATGCGCAACATCATCGCCGGTTTGCCGGGTGCGGAGGAAGGCTACACGCTGGATCAATTCCGCGCCCAGCTGGCGCGTTATGAAGGTATCGGTAAGGCCGAGCTGCGTGAGAATTTTGCCACCTTCCTGCGCGCCATTGTCGCGGTTGCGGAAGAAGTGGGCGTACGCATGGCGGTACATCCGGACGATCCGCCGCGCCCGATTCTCGGCTTACCGCGCATCGTTTCCAACGCCGACGATCTGCAATGGATGATCGATACCGTCAGCAGCCCCGCCAACGGTTTCACCATGTGTACCGGCTCGTACGGCGTGCTGGCAGAGAATGATTTAGCCGGCATGGTTAAGCGCTTCGGCCCGCGCATCTACTTCGCGCATCTGCGTTCCACCAAACGGGAAGAGAACCCCAACAGCTTCCATGAAGCCGCACATTTGGCTGGCGATGTCGATATGTTTGCGGTAATCAAGGCGATTGCCGAAGAGGAGCAGCGACGCAAAGCCGCAGGACAGCCGGATTTGATTCCGATGCGTCCCGACCACGGCCACCAGATGCTGGATGATCTGAAGAAGAAAACCAATCCCGGCTACTCGGCGATTGGTCGTCTGAAAGGATTGGCTGAAATTCGCGGCGTCGAACTGGCGATCCACCGCGCCTATTTTGCTCAGGACGCCCAATAATGCGCTTTATGGATGAAGATTTTCTGCTGCAGAGCGACGTCGCGCGGCGCTTATATCACGACTTCGCTGCGGATATGCCGATCTACGATTATCACTGTCACCTCAATCCGCAGGAGATTGCTGAAGATCGTCGCTTCGCCAACCTTGGCCAAATCTGGCTGGAAGGCGATCACTACAAATGGCGCGCGCTGCGTGCCGCGGGCGTCGATGAGTCGTTGATCACCGGCAAGAACACCAGCGACTACGACAAGTATCTCGCCTGGGCGCAAACGGTGCCAAAAACCCTCGGCAACCCGCTCTATCACTGGACACACCTTGAACTGCGTCGCCCGTTTGGCATCACCGATACGCTGTTTGGCCCGGACACCGCGCCTGCGATCTGGCAGCGCTGCACGGAACAACTGGCGACGCCGGAATTTTCTGCGCGCGGCATCATGCGCCAGATGAAGGTGCGCATGGTGGGCACCACCGACGATCCGGTTGATTCGCTGCTCTATCACCGCCAAATCGCCGATGACCGCAGCTTTGATATTGACGTTGCGCCGAGCTGGCGTCCGGACAAAGTCTTCAAAATCGAGCTGGAGGGTTTTGTCGACTATCTTGGTCGTCTGGAAGCCGCCGCCGATGTCGCCATCGACAGCTTTGATGCGTTACGCCGCGCGCTTTTGCGGCGTCTTGACCACTTCTCCGCCCACGGTTGTCGCGCATCGGATCACGGTATCGAAATCCTGCGCTTTGCGCCGGTGCCGGACGACAGCCTGCTCGATACTATTTTGGCGAAACGTCGCCGTGGCGATGTGCTGGATGAATTGGAAATCGCCCAGTTCAGCAGCGCGGTGTTGGTGTGGCTCGGCAGCGAATATGCGCGGCGCGGCTGGGTAATGCAGCTGCACATCGGCGCGATACGTAACAACAGCACGCGCATGTTCAGCCAGCTCGGGCCAGACAGCGGCTTTGATTCGATTGGAGATAACAATATTGCCTGGCCGCTGGCGCGCCTGCTGGATGCGATGGACCTCAACGATCAGCTGCCGAAAACCATTCTTTATTGCCTCAATCCGCGCGATAACGAAGTGCTGGCCACCATGGCGGGCAACTTCCAGGGCGCGGGCATTGCTGGCAAGGTGCAGTTCGGTTCTGGCTGGTGGTTCAACGATCAGCGCGATGGCATGCTGCGTCAGCTGGAGCAACTGTCGCAAATCGGCTTACTCAGCCAGTTTGTCGGCATGCTGACCGATTCACGCAGCTTCCTCTCCTATACGCGCCACGAATACTTCCGCCGTATTCTGTGCAATCTGCTGGCGCAGTGGGTGAAAGACGGCATTGTGCCGCACGATGAGCCGATGCTCGGCAGCATGCTGCGCGACATTTGCTTCAACAATGCCGAACGCTATTTCGCGCTGAACGCCAGGTGAGTTAGGCCTGGTCACGGCACGCCGTGACCAGGCCGATTCTTATTCGCTATGCTATAGTGCGCGTCTCTGAGTGAGGCTGTATCAGAGGTTGTGAATCCTTTAACACACAGAAAAGAGCACGATGAAAACTCAAACTTCAGCACAGCGCCCTTATCAGGAAGTCGGGGAAATGCTCCGCCAGATGATCACGCAGAAACAGTATGCGGTGGGCGAACGGCTGCCGCCGGAGCGCGAACTCGCCGCGCTGCTGGATGTGACGCGTACGCTGGTGCGAGAAGCGCTGATCATGCTGGAGCTGGAAGGATTAATCGAGGTGCGGCGTGGTGCGGGCATCTATGTGATTCACGATTCGCCCCAGCAACCCGTTTCGCTTCATAAAGCCAGCAACGATGCCGGCCCCTTTGAAATGTTGCAGGCGCGTCAGCTGCTGGAAAGCAATATCGCCGAGTTCGCCGCGCTGCAAGCCACGCGTGAAGACATCATGAAGATGCGCCAGGCGCTGGAGCTGGAAGAGAAAGAGCTGGCTTCCGGTGCGGTCAACCAAAGTGAAAACGGCGATCGCAATTTCCACCTGGCGATTGCCGAAGCCACGCATAACAGCATGCTGGTTGAGCTATTTAAGCAATCCTGGCAGTGGCGCGAAGATAATGTGATGTGGAGCCAGCTGCATCGTCATCTGGTCAACAACGATTACCGCAAACAGTGGCTCGACGATCACAAAAAGATCCTCGCGACGCTGATCAAGAAAGACGCACGCGCCGCCAAACTGGCGATGTGGCAACACCTGGAAAACGTGAAACAGCGGCTGCTGGAGTTCTCAGACGTTGATGATATTGATTTCGATGGTTATCTGTTTGAATCCTGGCCGCTGTACGCCACTCATAATCCGCCTAACTAATTTGCGTTTCCTCTTTTGACGCCACGACAGTAATAAGGTCAACCACATGCTGCGGGAAAACTTCAACGACCTGATCTATTTAGTGATGGTGGCGCGCGAATGCAGCTTCACGCGCGCTGCGGCCAAATTAGGCGTGTCGCAATCGGCGCTAAGCCACTCGATTCGCGGTCTTGAAGAGCGATTAAACACGCGTTTATTAACGCGCACCACGCGCAGTGTCGCGCCAACCGAAGCAGGTGAAAACCTGATTCAGAGCGTGGCACCGATGATGGCTGACATTGAAAAAGCCCTGCTGCAACTAGCCGATAATCAGGGCAAGCCGTCGGGGAATATTCGTATTACCGCGGGCGAACATGCGCTGTCTTCGACGTTGTGGCCGCTGCTCAAACCGTTTCTGCAAGCCTATCCGGAAGTGAATGTAGAGCTCTCTGTTGATAACACCTTAACGGATATCGTCAGCGGGCGTTTCGATGCCGGCGTGCGACTCGGCGAGAGCATTGAGAAAGATATGGTGGCGGTGAGAATCGGCCCGGACTGGAAAATGGTGACCGTTGCATCGCCTGACTATTTGCAAAAACACGGCATTCCCACCACGCCCTACGAATTGCAGAATCACAACTGCATTAATATGCGCCTTCCTACGCTGGGAGGATTATATAGCTGGGAGTTCAGCAAGAACGGCAAAGATATTCGCGTTAAAGTTGAAGGCCAGTTGATATTTAATAATCTGGCTTCGCGTATTGATGCAGTGCTATCCGGTATGGGTATTGCCCATGTACCCGAGGATACCGTTAAACAGCACATCGCCAACGGCGAACTGCAATGCCTGCTTGAAGACTGGAGCGAACCGTTTAGCGGATATTATCTCTATTATCCGAGCCGCAAACAGCACACCGCCGCGTTTGAGAAATTGATTGAAGCGATTAAATACAAGGGCTGAAAGATCAGCATCTATGACGTAATACTTTGGTCACCATAAATGGCGGCCCTACGACGATATAGCACGATTTTGTAGGGTCGCCATTCATGGCGACCTCAGCTAATAACATCAACTCACCACGCTCAACGCCAAATCCTTCGCCAAAAAGAACGGCCTTAAATACGCCACGCTATTCGACAGCGGCAAGATTTCATCGCTGAGCTGAATGCCGATGGTTTCCCGCAGATAACGGCGGCGGGTTTCGATGCGCTGCCACAACGCCGGATAATGGTTGCGGATATCGCTTTGCAGCGCCGCATCGGCAAGCACCACGCACTCTTCGGCGCTGGCACCGTTATAACCCGGCACCGACGGGATGATATCAATTTGCAGCAACATGCCGCTTTTCAGCCGTTCGGTTGAATGGTGATAAATCGGCGACGACATCCACTCTTCATCCGCCACCAGATGCCCCGGATTGAGGTGCCAGCCAAAACGGGCTTTTGGCAAAACCTGCTCGATAAGCTGATACAGCTCGCCACCGCTCATGCCGCAGCGAATGTTTTCCAGCCACGCCACCACCGCCGAGAAATAGGGTTTGGCGATGCGATCCAGATAATCTTGCTGGCCTGGCGGCAGCTCGCTGTGATCGGCGATGACGAAGCCGCTGCGGCTGGAGAGTCCGCCTTTGAAGGCGGTGGTTAGCGAGAGCGGATCGCCGCGCTGCACTTTTTTGTAAGTCGGATAGAGATTCGCTTTGTCGAAACGGCTGCCGGTCGCGGCGATGGTCACCACCGTGTTGCATTGCCCTTCGGCGTGCAGTAACGCGCCCAATTCTGTTTCACGCACGCCCACCTCGATGGCATTCAGCGCCTCCAGCATGCACTTTGACGCGAGGTTTGCGCCATATTCGTAATGGGCGATTTCATTGGCATTGCAGGTGGTGCGCGCGCCGTTATCGCCAATAAACAAGTGGATGGCATTTTCTAACATGCCGTCATCGCTGAGCGTGCGCTGAATAGCATCGACAATAAAGTACGGCAGATCAAACATCGCACGCCCATTGCCGGCGGCGGGCGTAAACATCTTCCAGCCCACCAGCCCGACTTTATGGCCGTTCGCTAAGCCAGCATCTTTGAAGAGACTTTCCAGCGGCACTTCATTGTCCATGGGCTGATTGGGAAGTGAGAAGTACGGCGTGTGCAGCAGCGCGGCCGCTGTGCGTGAGAAGCACGCCATTTTCAGGTTTTCGTTGCCCAGCACCACCGTGCAAGCTCCGGAGTGATTCAGTAGCAGCAATCCCTCTTCAAAACGCGGGATAAATCCCCTCAGATATTCGAAATTGCCGCCGTGTTCCTTGTCGGCATAGATCACCAGCCAGTCAAAACCCTCGCGCTGCATGCCCGCCAGCAGCGCGTTCTTGCGCTGCACAAGCGTATCATCGGTGAGAAAAACCGGTTCAACGTCGCTGAACGTCATCGGCGCGGTAATCGGCCCGAACGTGATTGCCATGATGCACTTCCTCGCATTACAGAATGAGATGAGGATAGTCGCGTTTTTAGCGCAGCGGATTTTGATCCACGCGAAAAAAGGCGGAGGGGTGAGCTCCGCCTTGTCTCAAGTTCCAGTCAGTGTGCCTGACCGGTCAGTTGCAAAAGGGCAACGATGATTTGAAGAATGATGCGGACGATGTCCAGCAGCAATCGAACAAGTTCCATCACTTTCCTTCTCCTCTGAGAGGAGCGCGCCTTTCAGCTGCCGGGGCTTTGACTCCACCCGCCGACCGCCTAAGCACAATTGTGAGGAGTGCTGAGCGGCTCTCATTGTAAAAGCCACAGGCCAGCACCACCTGAAACCTGCCGGGATTTAACTATCCGCGCCCCTGGAGTCATCAGAAAAACAATGAGGCTTCGCTCGTCACTCAACACCTGTATAACCATACAGTATTATGGCAAAACTTGAAATATCTCGCCGCACATTTTATTATCGCTGTTGTGAGGAGTGCTGAGCACCCCGTTCGCGGCGCGGTTACCAGCCGTTTAGCGAACATAAAAAAAAGGATTTGGCTTAATGCCAAATCCTTTTTTATTACCTGCGATTAATTATCTGGCGGAACTGATACGCCAAATGGTATTTCCCGCATCATCGGCAATTAATACGCCGCCCTGCCGATCGGTGGCTAAACCAACCGGCAAGCCGCGCACCTGCTTCTGATCGTCGGTGAGGAAACCAGTCACCACCGGCTGTGGTTGTCCCACCGGTTTCCCATTCTCGAATTTCACCCACACCACCTGATAGCCGTTGAGCGGCGTACGGTTCCAGCTGCCGTGTTCGCTGATAAACGCCCCGCCGCGATACTGCGGCATATTATCCGCGCCGTAGAACAACAGACCGAGTGGTGCGACGTGCGAACTCAGGGCGTAATCCGGTTTAATCGCCTTCTCTACCAGATCCGGCCTCTGCGGCTGCGCGCGCTCATCCACGTGCTGGCCATAATAGCTGTACGGCCAGCCGTAAAAGCCTTTGTCCTGCACCGACGTCATATAATCCGGCACTAAATCAGAACCGATCTCGTCGCGCTCATTCACAATCGCCCACAGCTTGCCGCTCTGCGGCTCCCACTGTAAGCCGGTTGGATTGCGCAGGCCGCTGGCATAAATCCGGCTAGCACCGCTGGCCGCATCCACTTCCAGCACCGCCGCGCGGCGATACTCTTCACCAATGCCGTTTTCCGTTACGTTACTGTTCGATCCCACGCCAACGTACAGCTTGCTGCCGTCGGGGCTGGCGAGCAGCGATTTGGTCCAGTGATGATTAATTGGCCCGCCCGGCAGCTCGGTCACTTCCACCGGCGGGGTGCGGATCTCGGTTTGCCCGGTTTCATACGGGAATTTCACCAGGCTATCGGCGTTCGCCACATACAGCGTGTTGCCCACCAGCTGCATACCAAACGGCGCTGTCAGGTTGTCGATAAAGCGATGTTGCTCCCATTTGCCGTTAACATTACGCAGCAAGGTAATGCGATTACCGCCCTCGCCGCCCTTGCCAGACGCTTTCTGCACAATGCCCATAATCAGCTGCTTCGGTGCGGTGGTCGGTTTCGGTGTGCCATTGGATTCCGCCACCAGCACATCATTGTTCGGCAGCACCAGCACCTGACGCGGATGCTGCAGATTGTCGGCGATCTTTTCGATCTTTAACCCATCCGCCACTTTCGGCATTTCACCGGCTTTCCACGGCGTGCCTTCCGGCACCTGCATCGGCGGCATAAAGAAGTTCTGCGCCTGCGGCAGTTCAGGATTCGCACCGATTTGCTTTTGAGGATCGATCAGCGCCCCGTCGTCACAGGCGCTGAGCAGCATCGCGATGGCTACCGCACTGAGTAAGTGTTTCATACGCGACCTCCTTGCGTGCGACGTTCGCGCAACACCAGCTGCACGTTAGCGATCAGCAGCAGCGCCACCACCAGCGTCGACAGCGTGATGCCCAGTGGCACCACCGCGTAAGCATCGCGACTGTGAATAAAGGCATTCACCACCGCCAGCACGATCGCCAGCAGCGACAGCCAGAAATGGGTTTTCTCGGTCGGCCGCGCGCCGCGGAATAAATAAACCAAACTGATTAAACGTGGCAGGATGGCCAGCACCAGACCGATAGCGATCAGCCAACTAGCGGATTTGGTCCACATGATGACGAAGGTTTGCAAATAGAGGATATCGAAAAACCAGGCGGCGACAAAAAAGCCCAGCGGCAACGGTTCCAGCAGCGTATACAACGTCACACCGAACACCGGTCTTCCTGAGGTATGAAACATTACTCTCTCCCTTACCGTATTATTGTCAGATGGTGCACGCGTTTCGCTTTTATAAAACAACGTGCAGCCACCTGTGAAATATTAGTAAAGATAAACAGTAACGTTTAACACTTATCTAACACACTCTAACTTAAGACTTATCTGCCGGCAGGCTTACCCAATAACCCGGTTGATACGGCAAAGGCAGAAACTTTTCGTGGAACTCATGGAACGTGGCGTCCGGATCGAGATCGGCAAACAGTTCAGGATGTAACCACTTCGCCAGCGCCTGAATCGCGACAAACTGATACGGGCTGTCGTAGAACTGATGCCAGATGGCATGCGCGTTACCGTTGTGCGCCACCGGCAGTGTTTTGAAGGCATCACGCATCATTAGCACGCGTAAACGCGCCGTCGCTTCTTTCACATCCGCACCGGGCCCCACGCCAACCCATTTACCCACGGTGTTGTAGTTTTTCCAGTTCGCGCCTGTCACCACCACCACATCGGGACGGCTGGCGATGATCTGCTCGGGATTGAGTGTGCCGAAGGTGCCCGGAATCAACGCTTTGGCAATGTTGCTGCCGCCCGCCAGTTCCACCATCTGACCAAAGTTCTCGTTACCAAACGACATGCAGCACTCATCGGTATAGCCGCCAGCACGATCAATCATCACTTTCGGGCGCGTGCCGTTAAAGTTTTTCAGGCGATCGGTTACCTTTTCGATTTGCGCACGGCGGAACGCCACGATCTCTTCGGCGCGCTGCGGATTGTTAACCAGCTCGCCCATGATGCGGATGCTTTGCTCAGCATGTTCCATCGGCTTCTCGCGGAAGTCGATAAACACCACCGGCACGCCCACCGCTTGTAACTTCTCGATCAGCTTGCCTTCGTCGGTCGCGGCTTTGGATTCGAGGTTCATCAGCACCAAATCGGGCTTCAGCGTCAGCGCCTGCTCGACGTTGAAGGTGCCATCTTTCGCGCCACCAAAGGTCGGCAGCTTTTTGATCTGCGGATATTTCTTTTCGTACGCCATATAGCCGTCGTAGTCGGCTTTATGGAAATCGTCACGCCAGCCCACCACGCGCTGGAACGGCGCAGCGGTGTCAAACGCCGCCAGCAAATACATCTGACGCCCTTCGCCGAGAATGATGCGTTTAGACTCCTCCTTGACCTCGACCTGTCGTCCAGCCACATCGGTAATGGTTTTCGCCGCAACGTGACCCGTCACCGCCAGTAATCCCAGTGCTATCAGCCATGATTTCATTTAATACACCTAGAATGATAATGATTATTATTTAAATTTCGCGGCGTCACTATTACCTGGCAGACAGGAAATGAAAAGCCCTGGATACACATTTTTTTACATTCCCCGCGCTTTTTCCCACTGTGCAATCGCTCACAAAATGCCCTTCATTCGTGAAAAACCTCACAGCTTACCGGGCAAATGCCCAATTAATCGCCGCGCTATCCCGCGCTTTGGCTAATGCGTAAACAAAGGGTGAACGCTAAATTACAAAATGAAACGATGTTTTATTTTTTATGTTAATGCCTGATTTGGGCAAGCCACTGAGTTGAAGGAGGAGTTACCGTGAAGATCAGTGCCATTGATGTCACCCTGTTTAGCTACCCTACACGCCGCGTCTCTGACAGCGCCGGACATTCGCATCCCGGCGCAGAGACCGATGCCCAAATGGCGCTGCTAACGATCACCAGCGAAGATGGCGATTGCGGCTACGCGTTTGCCCCCGCCGAAGTGATTCGTCCGCACGTGGTGAACGCCTTCTTCCGCAAAGTGCTGATTGGGCAAAATGCCTTTGATCGCGAGCGTCTGTGGCAGGATCTGGTGCACTGGCAGCGCGGTAGCGCCCATCAGCTCACCGAACGCGCGTTATCGGCGGTGGAACAGGCGCTGTGGGATCTGATTGGTCGCAAACTCAAGCAGCCGGTGCATAAGCTGCTTGGCGGTTATCGCGAGAAAATCCCCGCTTACGGCAGCACCATGTGTGGCGATGAGCTGGAAGGCGGTTTATCCACGCCCGATGAATACGCGCAGTTTGCCGAAAAACTGGTCGCGCGCGGTTATCAGGCCATCAAACTGCACACCTGGATGCCGCCGGTTTCGTTCGCGCCAAGCACCCAAATGGACATCAAAGCCTGCGCCGCTGTGCGCGAAGCGGTCGGCCCGGACATCGCCCTGATGCTCGACGGCTATCACTGGTACAGCCGCAGCGAAGCGCTCACCATCGGTAAAGCGCTGGAAAAACTCAATTTCGCCTGGTTCGAAGAGCCGATGGAAGAGGAAAGCATGGCGTCGTACGCGTGGCTGGCGGAAAACCTCAGCATTGACGTGCTCGGCCCGGAAAGTCTCGGCGGCAAACACCACAGCCGCGCCGATTGGGTGCGCGCCGGTGCCTGCGACATTCTGCGCGCCGGTGCTAACGGCGTCGGCGGCATCTCCGCCACCATGAAGGTCGCCAGCCTGGCCGAAGCCTTTGGTATGGATTGCGAAGTACACGGCAACGGCGCCGCCAGCATCGCGGTGGTCGGTGCTATCCGCAACTGCCGCTGGTACGAACGCGGTCTGCTGCATCCGTTCCTCGATTACGAACAGCCGCCGGCTTATCTCAACTCGCTGGTCGATCCCATGGACGCAGAGGGTTTTGTCCATCTGCCAACGCGTCCCGGACTTGGGGAGGACATCAATTTCGCGTGGATTGAGACGCACACGTTAAATCGCTGGTAAGCGCCCAACACAAGCAGTACGGCAAAAAACTATAAACCTCTGACCTGCTGGACTTTGCTTATGAACCTGATGAACCCCTGTAGAGCGTGGTGCGCCGCGCTGCTGCTGCTCACCTGTAGCCCGTCGCTGCTGGCGGCCACGCCAGACGACCAGCTGATTGTGGGCATGAACATGAATAACCTGCTCACACTCGATCCCGCCGCCATGACCGGCAACGAAGTGGTCGGCATTGTCGTCAATCTTTATGACGGTTTAGTCGAATTAGATCCGCAACAACTCACCAACGTGCGTCCCGCGCTGGCGGAACGTTGGGAGATCAGCCCCGACAATCGTCAACTCACCTTTCACCTGCGTGACAATGTCACCTTCCACTCCGGTAACCCGTTGAGCAGCGCCGATGTGATCTGGTCGATGCGTCGCGTGCTGCACCTTAATCTGGCGCAGGCCTCAGTATGGAAGTCTTACGGCTTCAGCAAAGAGAACGTGGATCAGATGATCAGCGCGCCGGATGCGCGCACGGTGGTGATTCGCCTGCCCAAGCCTAACGATCCCAAGCTGGTGCTCTACTCGCTGGCGGCGCTCGGCAGCATGGTGGTGCTCGACAGCAAAACCGTGCAGGCGCAGGCGGTGAATAACGATTGGGGCAATCGCTGGCTCACCACTCACGAAGCGGGTTCCGGGCCGTTCCGCCTGGATGTGTGGCAGGCCAAAGATGTGCTGCGCATCAGCCGCGATGCCCACTACTGGCGCGGTGCACCGAAGCTGTCGCGCGTGGTGTTCCGTCATCTGCAGGAGTCGCAAACCTTGCGGCTGATGATGGAGAAAGGCGATCTCGATATCGCCAGTAACATGGCGATCCCTGACGTGAAAGCGCTGCGCCACGATCCCGATCTCACCATCGACGCGGTACAAAAAGGCACGATTTATTACCTGGCGATGAGCATGAAGGACGATCACTTCGCCCATCCTCAGGTACGCGAAGCGCTGCGTTATCTGGTGGATTATCAGGGGATTAACAAAACGCTGATGGCCGGTTACGGCACGCTGCATCAGCGGCCAATTCAAGCCGGTATGCCGGCAACGCTGCCCGATCCTGGCTACAAGCTGGATGTGCCGCGCGCCAAAGCATTGCTGGCCGCCGCCGGTTATCCCAACGGGTTTGATACCACGCTGCGCGTGCTGGCCGATCAGCCGTTCCTCAATGTCGCCATCGCGATTCAGTCCACGCTGATGCAAGGCGGCATTCGCGCCAAAATCATCACCGGCACCGGTAACCAGATTTACGGTGCGATGCGCGATCGTCAGTTCAATCTACTAGTCGGGCGCGGCGGCAGCGGCGTGGAGCCGCATCCGCACTCCAGCCTGCGCGCGCTGGTGTACAACCCCAACAACGCCGACAGTGCGCGCCTCACTAACTTTCAGGGCTGGCGCACCGGTTTTTATGACGCGCAGCTGAACAGCATGATCGATAAAGCGCTGCTGGAGCGCGATGTAAAACAGCAGCAGCAGGATTATTTTGCTATCCAGCAGCGCTACGACCAGCTGATTCCGGCGCTGATGCCAATCTCGCAAATGACCGATTCGGTGGTGGTGAATAATCGGGTGCAGGATTACGTGCCGCATCCATCGGCCACCACTTTCCTGCGTGACGTATGGAAAACGCCAGACAGCCTGGCGGGAGGTGCGCAATGAAGCTGACAAAAAGCCACTGGCGACGCCTGCGTAGCCGCACCGTTCAGGTGGCGATCACGCTGTTTGGCCTGCTGTTGCTGACCTTCTTTATTGGTCGTGTGATGCCGCTCGATCCGGTGCTGGCGATTGTCGGGCCGGATGCCGATCACAATACTTATCAGCAGGTTTATCACCAGCTCGGCTTCGATAAACCGCTGTGGGTGCAGTTTGGTATCTATCTGCAAGGCCTGCTGCACGGCAACCTCGGGCTGGCGCTGCTGACCGGACAACCGGTGATTAACGATATCCTGCGCGTCTTCCCGGCCACGGTAGAACTGGCAACGCTGGCGATTGTGATTGGTACCGGCCTGGGCGTCCCGTTGGGCGTGTGGGCCGCGGCGCGCCGCAACAGCGTGATTGACTATCTGGTACGCATCATCAGCCTCGCCGGCTACTCCACGCCGATCTTCTGGGTGGGTATGGTCGGCCTGTTGCTGTTTTATGCCCATCTCGGCTGGGTTGGCGGCGCGGGCCGTGTTGATTTCAGTCTCGATGGCATTGTGCCGCGTCGCACCGGTTTTCTGCTGATCGACGCCTTGCTGGTGGGCAACTTCACGGTGTTCAGCAATGCACTCAATCATCTGATTCTGCCCGCATCGCTGCTCGGTTTTCACTCGCTGGCCTACATCAGCCGCATGACGCGTAGCTTTATGCTGGCGCAGCTGTCGCAGGAGTTCATTTTGACGGCGCGGGTGAAAGGTCTCAGCGAATGGCAGGTGATTTGGCAGCACGCGTTCCGCAATATTCTGGTGCAGCTGCTGACGGTGGTGGCGCTGGCGTACGGCTCGCTGCTGGAAGGCGCGGTGCTGATTGAAACCGTGTTCTCATGGCCCGGTTTTGGGTCCTATCTCACCGGCAGTTTGATGCTCGGCGATATGAATGCGGTGATGGGCTGCGTGCTGGTGGTCGGCCTGATATTCGTGCTGCTCAATCTTCTCTCTGACCTGCTCTATCAGGTGTTCGATCCGAGGACCAAAGTATGACGATTTCTCTCGATACGCCGTTAGCCAGCCAGACGCGCGAACGGCTGGCGCGCTGTCGCCGCACCGGCGCGCGCATCGGCCATTTTCTCTGGCAAATGGCGCGCAACCCGCTAACCGCGATTGGCGGCGGCATCATTTTGCTACTGCTGGTGGTGGCGCTGTTCGCACCGTGGATCGCGCCCTACCATCCGCTGATTCAGGACCTCAACAATGCGCTGACGCCGCCCAACGCGCAGCACTGGTTTGGCACCGATGAGTTTGGCCGCGACATCTTCAGCCGTCTGGTGTGGGGCGCGCGCATCACGCTGTATATCGTGCTGCTGGTGTCGATCACCGTGGGTCCGCTGGGCTTGCTGCTCGGCGTCACCGCCGGTTACTTCGGCGGCAAAGTGGATAGCGTGTTGATGCGCGTCACCGACATCTTCATCTCCTTCCCTAGCCTGGTGCTGGCGCTGGCGTTTGTCGCCGCGCTCGGTCCGGGGCTGGAGCATGTGGTGATCGCCATTACGCTCACCGCCTGGCCGCCGATTGCGCGACTGGCGCGCGCTGAAGCACTGTCGCTGCGTCAGGCCGATTTTGTCTCCGCGGTGCGCTTACAGGGCGCCTCGTCACTGCGCATTTTGTGGAAACACATTGTGCCGCTGTGCCTGCCGTCGGTGATTATCCGCATCACCATGAATATGGCGGGCATCATTCTCACCGCTGCCGGACTCGGTTTTCTCGGTTTGGGCGCGCAGCCGCCGGATCCGGAATGGGGTGCGATGATCGCCAGCGGCCGCACATACATGCTGGAGTGTTGGTGGGTGGTGACGGTGCCAGGTCTGGCGATTCTGATCAACAGCTTAGCGTTCAACTTCTTAGGAGATGGCTTACGTGACATCCTCGATCCCCGCAGCGAATAGCGCTGCACCGTTGCTCGACGTGCAGGATTTACAGGTCAATTTCGTCAATGGCCGGCTGGTGACGCCCGCCGTACGCGGCATCTCCTTCCAGTTGGGCAAGGAGAAACTGGCGATTGTGGGCGAATCCGGTTCCGGCAAATCCACCGTTGGCCGCGCGCTGTTACAGCTGCATCCGCGCAGCGCGCAGGTCACGGCGCAGCGCATGCAGTTTGGTGACGTGGACCTGCTGCGTGCCACGCCGGCACAGATGCGCGCCATTCGCGGCAAGCGCATCTCCATGATTATGCAGGACCCGAAATACTCGCTGAATCCGGTGGTGCGCGTGGGCGAGCAGATAGCTGAAGCGTGGCGCAGTCATCATCCCGGCCAGCGCGACGTTGCGCGGCAGCGCGCAATGGAGATGCTCGACGTGGTGCAGGTGCGCGATCCGGGCCGCATCTATCAATGTTATCCGCACGAGATTTCCGGTGGTCAGGGCCAGCGCGTGATGATCGCCATGATGCTGATTACCGATCCCGAACTGCTGATTGCCGACGAACCCACTTCGGCGCTGGACGTTTCGGTGCGTTTGCAGGTGCTGGCGCTGCTGGACGATTTGGTGAAACAGCGCGGTCTGGGGCTGATTTTTATCAGTCACGACATCAATCTGGTGCGGCGTTTCTGTGACCGCGTGCTGGTGATGTATGCCGGGCGCGTGGTGGAGTCGCTGGCTGCCAGCCAGCTCGATCAGGCGCAGCATCCCTATACGCAGGGCCTACTCGCCGCGCTGCCCGATATGGATCAGCGTCGCGCCCGTCTGCCGGTGCTGCAACGTCAGGCCAGCTGGCTGCAACCTTAAGGAGCAATGATGAACGAGATGATCCGCGTAAGTAATCTCAACCTCAGTTTTGGTGAGGAGGAGCGGCGTAATCAGGTGCTGTTCGACGTCAATTTGTCGATTCGCGAGGGTGAAATTTTTGGCCTGGTTGGCGAATCCGGATCGGGCAAAACCACGGTATTGAAGTGCCTCGCCGGGCTGTTTACCCATTGGCACGGTGAGCTGGCGATTGATGGCGTGCCGCTGGAGCATCGTATCGCGCGCGAGCGCTGCCGCAGCGTGCAGATGGTGTTTCAGGATCCGTACGGATCGCTGCATCCGCGCCACACCATCGGCGATATTCTTGAGGAGCCGCTGCAGATTCACGGCATCGGCCAGCGCCAGCAGCGCGTCATCGCCATGCTGGAGAAGGTTGGACTCAATCGCGCCTGGCAAACCCGCTATCCGCATCAGCTGTCCGGTGGTCAGCGCCAGCGCGTAGCCATTGCTCGCGCGCTGATCCTCGAACCGCGCGTGCTGCTGCTGGATGAACCGACCTCGGCGCTGGATGTTTCGGTGCAAGCGGAGATCCTCAATCTACTCAGCGATTTGCAGCAGCAGGAGAAGCTGACCTATTTGATGGTGACGCACGATCTCGGCGTGGTGGCGCATCTGTGCCATCGCGTGGCGGTGATGCAACACGGCAAAGTGCTGGAGACGCTGGATGTCGATGCGCTGGTGCATAACCGCGCGCAGGTGGCCTATACGCAGATGCTGGTGGATGCGAGTCGGCAGGATAACGGGGTGTTGGCGTAGGGTCGCCGTTTATGGCGTAATCCTTGCTGATAAGAAAGCATTTTGCTTTAAATCTGTTGCGGGCTCTGACACATCTGCTGCGTCACGGGCCGTCCTCGCGCCGCTAGCGCGGTGCCTTCGGCTTCCACGTTGTGCCAACGGACCGTTCGCGGATCGGCCTTCCCTGGCCGACCCCGAACTGCCTCGCGCATCCATGCGCGAGGCTCCTGGCCCAACGTAAAAGCCTCAGCGCTGCGAATAGCCCTTTTGCCGCAGCAGACGCGCCAGCGCCTCTGGCAAAGGTGCCCTTTTCAATAACACGCACCGGCCTGCGTACTCGTCACTGGCTTAACTGACATGCATTACGTCATCTGTGGTGACTTGAATGAACCATTGAGACGTCTGCAACGGTTGGTCCGGCAGGATAAATACGCGTTACTGTTGAATCGAAGGGATAACAAAAACGAGTGCTTCACTGACTCTGAAGCTGCCTAACTCTTAGCGTTTTCTCCGATACTTACTCCGACAATTTTCCGACATTTTGATGCCGGAGTGCAAATGAAGAAGGACATAAACAACAAAGCCAGGTTTCCCTGGCTTTGCTCAAACCGTATTGACTACTGCGTCAGTTCACGGACAAAGCGCACAATCTCCTGATTCTGCCCATGCTCAAACAGGCAATGCTGCAGGCGCGGGCCGCTCACTGCGGTCTTCACCAGCTCAGGATCGATAGCACGCAGTGAATCGAGGTAATTCTCTTTCAGCAGCGCCGCTTTCACTTCGTTCAGAATGCCCGCATTGCGCACCTGCGGCTCTTTGCGCTCAGGCGGATAGCCGTGCCCTTTTTCACCGGTGAAGGCCTTTTCGAAGATAAAGCGCAGATTGAGTTCCGCGCCCCAACCGAAGCCTTTGGCGAACGGCAGCGACAGCGCATTCCCGTTGTTGATTTGCGCAAACAGGTAGGCATCCGCCGGATCGATGCAATAGCCACACACCACGCCGGGATGCAGGTTCAGCGACATCAGCGCGCCCTGGCCGGTACCGCAACCGGCTACCACGAAGTCCACCGCTTTGCTGTTAAGCAGTACGTTGGCCATGATGCCGAGGTGAATATAGGTAAGATGGTGATCCTGTTCGTCGCTCATACCGACGTTAAACACCTGATGCCCGAGCGGTTGCGCCACAGACTGAAGCTCTTTCAACACCGTTGCGTTCTTCGCAGCCTGGCTGTTTTCCATCATCAAAGCGATTTTCATGATCCATCCTCAGATTAAATTGAAACACCGTTTCATTTTAATCAAAGATCGTTAAAATGCAGCCTTTAATTGCCTTTTTGACTGTGAGTTAAGTCACACATTGACGATGCAACCTGCAAGGAGAAACCATGTTTATCTATAAAAGCGCAACCCAACTGGACGATTTAGGCAACGGCGTGACGCGCCGAATTCTGGCGCACGGCGGCACCATGATGGCGGTGGAAGTCACCTTTGAGCAGGATGCTGTCGGTCCGCTGCATCACCATTCGCATGAGCAGCTCACCTATGTGTTGTCTGGACGTTTCGCTTTCACCATTGATGGCGTGACGAAGGAAGTCGGCGCTGGCGATACGCTGTATAAAGCGCCGAACATTGTGCACGGCTGCGTGTGTCTGGAAGCGGGCGTATTGCTGGATACCTTTACGCCACAACGCGAGGATTTTCTGGCGGCACCGTAACGTGCCGCCAGAACGATTAACGGGAAGCCCACCAGAGTCGTAGCTTCAGCCCCCAACCGCTGGTCCAGCCGCTGCTGGTGCTAATGACTTTGCCCTGATGCAGCACGATAAAGGTCGGCGTGGCGTTGATATCCCAGCGCTGGCCGATCGCCCCGCTCTCATCATTGATCGCCACGCCTTGCAGCCCTTTCTTCTCCAGCCAGGTTGCCACGCGCGCGTCACTGCCGGAACGCAGCGCCACGCTCACCACCTTGTCACCTTCCTGACTCATCGCCGCCACGGTTGGTGTGGTGAGTTTGCACACGCCACACCAGGTTGCCCAGACGTACACCAGCAGTGGCCGATCCTGACTGAGTTCGGCCAGATTCACCTCGCCTTGCAGCGAGGTCAGCGGTTGTTGCGCCATGTCAGCAGGCAGCTGCGGTGCGCGCAGCCAATCCATGCCCCACAGCGCCGCTGCGACAATCAGCACCAGCAGCAGCGTCTCACGCAGCCAGCGCTTTAATCGACTCATTGCTTCGCCTGCAGCGCGCCTTTCACTGCCGCTTCCAGCTGCTCATACGGCACCGCGCCGCTGATCATCTGGTCGCCTACCAGCGTGGCTGGCGTGCCCTGAACGCCGAGCTGCTGCGCCAGCGTCAGGTTGCTGTTGATGGTATCGAGGCTCACTTTGCTTGGCTCTTTCAGCTTGATGCCGGTTTTCTCCAGCGCCGCGTCGATGCTGGCGGTATCGTGATTGCCCTTTTTCGCCATCAAACGCTCATGCAGCTTCAGGAAGTTTTTCGGCTGCTGCTCCCACACGGTGAGCGCCAGACGCGCCGAGGTGAGTGAGGTTTCAGAACGGTACGGCAGCGGTTTGATCACCACCGCTACCTGCGGATAAGCCTTAATCAGTTTTTCGATATCGGCTTCAAACTTCTTGCAGAACACGCAGTTGTAATCGGTGAAGTAGACCAGCGTCAGCGCCGGTTTCTCAGCGCCAATGCGCGGTGAACCGGCGTCGTTGAACAGCGCATCGTGGTTTTTCTTCACCATCTGCGCCACCACGTTTTGCTGCTGCAGCGCCGCTTCTTTATCAAATGCATCGGCCGCTTCCGCCAGAATCGACGGATTCTGCACCAGGGTTTCACGGATCAGTTCTTTGATGCGCGCCTCCTGCTCAGGCGTAAAAGGCGCGGCCGCCAGTGCAGGCATGGCAAGGAACATCAGTGGCAGTAACAGGGATTTCTTCATTATTTTTTCGCCTCAGAGAGAGTGGAGATCACCGCTTCACGACTCAGCAGCGGTGACAAAATCTGGCCTTGCGGCAGTGCCGGGCCATAAATTTGGTTGAAAGGGATCGCCACGCGGTCGCGGCGGCGCAGGAATTCACCAATGGCCGGATCGGGCTGCGTCCAGTCGCCGCGCAGCAGCACCACGTCATCGGCTTTGAGCGCAGCACGCACATCCGGCTGATTTAACACACGGGATTTATTCACTTTACAGGTGATGCACCAGTCGGCGGTGACATCGACAAACACCCGTTTATCCTGCTCGAGTGCCTGATGGATCGCCGCTTCAGTCAACGGCTGCCAGTGCAGCGTCTCCTCTTCCGGCGAGATACGCGTCATCAGGAACAGCGCTCCGGCCAGCGTCAAGGTGATAAACACCACGCCCGCCTGCTGCAGCGCGCGACGCTTCACCAGCCAGCCACACAACACCACGAGTAACACGCCCGCCAGCACCAGCGCGAAGGTGCTGCCCCTATGCGGCACCAGCAGAGTTACCAACCAGAAGGTCGCAAGCAGCATAAACAGGCCGAGCACAGTGCGCAGATGCACCATCCAGCGCCCCGGACGCGGCAGGCAGCGCGCCATGCCCGGTAACGCCGCCACCAGCAGCCACGGCAAACTCATGCCGACGCCAAGCGCGACAAACAGCAGCCATAGCTGCGGCAGCGGTGCCGTCAGCGCATAAGCCACCGCCGTACCAAGAAACGGCGCGCTGCATGGCGTGGCCAGCAAGGTGGCAAACGCGCCCTGGCCGAAGTGGCCGAGCAAGCCGTTGCCGCCCTGCGTCGCCAGTTTGGTATTCAAACCCGACGGCAAGCGGAAATGCAGCAGATCAAACAGGCTGGCGCTGAACAGGAACATCACCAGCACCATCACCAGCAGGAAGCCGCTGCTCTGGAACTGAATGCCCCAGCCCAACGCCTGACCGCTGAGCCGCAGTCCGGTCATCAGCAGCGCCAACAGCAGGAAGGAGAAAATGATACCGGCGCTTGAGGCGAGAAACTGCTGGCGCGTCTGGCGCTGCGTTTGCCCTTGCTGCTGCACCAGGCTGCTGAGCTTGATCGCCAGCACCGGCAACACGCACGGCATCAGGTTGAGGATTAAACCGCCGAGCAGCGCCAGCAGCAACACCGACCATAAGGTTTGCGCCGCATCGCCGGACACCAGCGTTTCCGCGCCGATATTTATCGCGCTTTGCTGCGCAATGCCAGCATCCGCAACCACCAGCGACAGCGTTTTACCGCGCAGATCCGGTGCCGCTTCGCCCCATTCATCGGTGACCGCTACGCGCGCGCTGAGTGTGTCGCCATTTACACGGATCGTCGGTGCCGCCAGCATGCTGCCCGGCGGATAATCGAAGAACAGTTCAGGCTGTTGCCAGCCGCCCTGGCGCTGTGCGCGGATCTGCAATTCGCCCTTAACAAAGCTGGCATTGAGTTGATCGGTTAAGCCGCTGGCCGCCGGGATGCGCCCCATCGCCTCGGCGAAATCGCGGGCAAAATGGGCGTCTGCGGGCTGCGTCAGATCGAGGCTAAACGGGAAGTCGGTAAGGATGCAGACGTCGCTGCAGGTCGAGAGCGTCAACGTTCCCGCAAGCTGCTGGCTCGACAGTTTCGCCAGCTCGATCGGCAGCGTGATATCGCCTTTATAGCCTTGCGTGGTCAAGCCGCTGACGTCAAAACGCTCGGGCGCTGGCCAGAACCATTGCGCCTTGACTTCCGGCGTTAGCCAGCGGATTTCCGGCGCAACGCCGCCTTCACCTGGCGTGCGCCAGTAGGTTTTCCAGCCGGGTTGCAGGCGAATATCCAGCAGCAGTTGCTGATTATCGTTGTGGCTGGCGCTGCGCAGGCGCACTTCGGCGTGGCTGTTTTGCGCATTGCGCAGCCAGCCGGTGTCTGCCGCCTGCGCAGTGATCGCGCAGCTCGCCAGCAGGAGCAGCAGGCTCCTGATCAATACAGTCATGTGAATTCTCCAGTGAATAACAGGGTTTACGCGATGTAACGCGCAGGTGTTATTCCCGGAAGACGCAAAAGGTCAGATGCCGCCGTCGCAGAGGCGGAAACAGCGGTGCGCGGCGATAGCCGACGCAAGTGGTGGTTTGTGTGAAAGTGGCGATCAGTGCCAGCAGCAACAGCAGGAAAGGCAATGCGGTATCAAGGATTGGCGCGGCGGCACTCAGCGATTTTGCGCTCAGCGCACAGGGCTTTTCGCTGCCGCTGGCATCATCACTGCTGTTGGTGTGCGCGGACGCGCTGACCTGCCCTAAAGGTACGGAAGGCAAATTGAAGCTGCGCTGGACGAGACAAAACGCCAGCACCAGACAAACCAGTGCCAGAATCCATTTTGCGCGTGATAGCGATATCGTCATGCCGCAGCCTCAGAGAAAAGTGCGGGCATTTTAAGCATCCGCAGCAGAAACACCAAGCTTTGCTGTGTAAACTTTTGTCTTTGTGGTGCGAGCGTCGTAGGGTCGCCATTCATGGCGACCTGGTCAATTACCACACCCGGCTAAACAATATCATCGACCACGCCGCCATCGACACGCAGCGCGGCACCGGACGTTGCCGATGCCTGTTTCGAACAAACGTACACCACCATATTCGCCACTTCTTCCACCGTGGCGGCGCGCTGAATCACCGAACTTGGCCGCTGCGCCATCACAAACTCTTTCGCCAGCTCTTCCAGCGGCTTACCGGTGCGCTTCACCTCATCTTCCATCATGGCGGCAAAGCCATCAGAGAGCGTTGGGCCGGGCAACACGCTGTTTACCGTCACGCCGCTACCCGCCACCACTTTTGCCAGACCGCGCGCCAGCGATAGCTGCGCCGTTTTACTCACGCCGTAATGCAGCATATCGGCGGGAATGTTCAAGGCTGATTCCGAGGAGATAAACACCACGCGGCCCCAACCACGCTGCACCATCTCCGGCAATAAAGCCCGCGACAGGCGCACGCCGGACATCACGTTGGTTTGCCAATAGGCGTCCCAGGTGTCGTCATCCACGTCATAAAAATCCTGCGGACCGTAAATCCCGGCGTTATTCACCAGAATATCGATTGGCGGCAAGCCATTAAGCAGCTGCATAACGCCCTGGGCATTGCCGAGATCGGCGATAAAGGTGTGAATTTTCGCCCCCGCCACTAAGCCGTTGAGCTTCTCGCGCGCACGACTCACCGATGCTTCGCTGCGGCCGTTCAGCACCACTTCCGCCCCGCTGGCAGCCAGACCTTGTGCAATGGCAAAACCGATGCCGCCGGTTGATGCAGTGACTAAGGCTGTTTTTCCGTATAAATCGATGTTCATGGCATTCTCCTGTGTGATCGTTATCACAAAAGCCTGGTTCAGACAGGAGAAGATGCCTTGACGAATCATGCGATGGCGGTGTCGGCCGCAGTGCTGATGTGCGTTCAGCCTGCTGCCGACATTTTCAGCCCGAGGCCGATAAAGCCGGTTGAGCGCTGATCGGCAGCCGCAGTTGACGCTGTAACCAGGCGCAGGCTGCCGCCTGATCCGGATTGCGTGCGTTAAGCTGCAACACCGGACCCAGCGCCATCGGTTGGGCGGTTTCTGCTAACTGGCGCAGTTCTGGCAGATACTCCGCGCCCGGATGTCCCGGCATGCGATCGGTTAAACGAGCCTGATAACGCGCTACCGCCTCATCCGGCGTGATCGCCAGCCACAGCTCCAGCACCCGCGTCACGCCCGCCTGCTGCAATCCCTGCTGCAGCACCTCTTTCGGCTGGAAGCCAAACCAGGCATCGATGACATAGATACAACGCGTCGGCGCTTGCGCCACCACTTGCCAGATCGCCTGATACGCCGCACAACCTAACTGGCGATTGCGCAGGCGATCCACCGGCGCAAAGCTGGCCATAAACGGCTCTTTCAGGCTATCCAGCGTCAGCACCGGAAAGCCAAACTGCTCGGCCAGCGCGCGCGTTAGCGTGCTTTTGCCGGAAGCCGGAATGCCATTCACCAGCACGACAATTTTCTCTTCAGTGTCGGTTGTCATAGGATTTCTATCACCTCCGCGGCACTGCTGGCCTTTCGCAATCGCACCAGCGTCTCCTCATCCTCCAGCAGCGTAACAATCGCGCGGATGCCCTCTTCAATGTGCGCGTTGCTGTCACGCGCACCGAACATAATCACGATGTCGGCTTTGTCACTGCCGTCGAATGAGATCGGCTCATCCAGCACAATCATGCTGAAACAATCTTTCAGCACGCCGGCCTCCGGCCGCGCATGGGGAATGGCGATGCCCTCCTCAAACACGTAATAGGCGCCATGCTCCAGCGTGTTAGCGATCACCGCTTCCGGGTAACTGGCTTTGATGTAACCGCCGTTCACCAGCGGCAGCGCCGCCAGCGCGATCACTTCGCGCCAATCCCTGGCGCTGATCCCCACCTGAATCGCACTTGCCTCCTGCAGCAGCTGTTTAATACTCATACTGCCTCCTTAAAATGATTTGCGAATGGTGTTGCGCAGTTCATCAATTTTGACAAACAGCGGATCAATTTCCTGACGATACTGTCGACTTTTGGCAAAGATATTTAACGCACGATTATATTCCAGCATTAATTGTTTTTGCGTGTCTGTCGCCTGCGGATTATTCGCTAACTGTTGTTCCAGTTCGCTTATTTTCCCGCTGATGGTTTCAGCCTGAAGATCTATTTCCTGTGAATCCTGGCTCTTATTATCAGAGCCCTTTTTCAAGAATCCAAACATAGCGTCTCCTGCCCCGAATGGCGCCGGGCACCTCAGGTTATTACGTCATGAGTGAGTCGGACTTAGCGGAACAGCTGAATCTTTTCTACCAGCACATTGGTCACGGCATCGTTGGCCGGCACAAGGAAATTACGCACGCTGTCGTTGACCTTGCCCTTTTCAAACGTCTGCTTGCAGTTTGCGACCCACTGCACATTCATCTCTGTGCCGACGTTCACTTTCTCAATGCCGCTGCGCACCGCAAGACGCATATCTTCATCGCTAACACCGGTTCCGCCGTGCAGCACCAGCGGCGTTTTAGTGGCATCGGTAATTTCCGCGAGGCGCTGATGTTGAATATGGGCTTTACCAGTGTACAAGCCGTGCACCGTGCCGATGGAGATCGCCAGCATATCGACGCCGGTTTCATCGACGAAGCGTTTAGCTTCATCGACGGTGGTAAAGGCCGCATCGTTCATTTCCACTTCTTTGCCATCTTCCGAGCCGCCAATCGCGCCCAATTCCGCCTCAACCGAAACCGCCAGAGGGCGCGCCATATCAATAACACGGCGCGTATTGGCGATGTTCTCTTCAATCGGTAAATGTGAACCGTCATACATAATTGAACTGAAGCCCGCATCCAGCGCGGTTTGGATAGCGTCCAAATCCGAACAGTGATCGAGGTGCAAACAGGTCGGCACGTTACGGCTTTCCGACAATGAGCGAATCGCATCTACCAATAATTTATGTCCGAGATATTTGGCGGTTCCGGTTGAGATCTGAATCATTAATGGGCTATTCGTTTTCTCCGCGGCTTTAAAAAAGGCGGGCAACATTTCCAGGCAGTGCAAATTAAAGGAACCGAGCGCTTTAAATTCACGTTCTTTAGCCACCTGTAACAGATCGGTAAAGTTATAAAGTTTCATGGAGCTTTTCCTCATGGGATTTAGACTTGGTGGATTTTCCGTTAACAAACCAGGCGATGAGAGTAATAAAGGCGATAAACAGCGCGACGAACAGCCAGTTATTCTGGAATGCATGGCCGAGCACCAGGCCGGTACTGATGACATCCGAATCACTGAAGGTGACGCCGGTAAAACCGTAGCTTTCCAGCATCGGCACCAGAATCGCCGGCAGGAAAGTGATGAACAGACCGTGCACGAAACCGCCGATCATTGCGCCGCGACGACCACCGAGCGCATTACCAAACACGCCTGCGGTGCCACCGGCAAAGAAGTTGGTCAGCAGACCTGGCAGAATCATCGCCAGACCAAACATCGGGAACACCAGCATGCCAACCACCGAACCCAGCGTGGTGGCGAGGAAGCCGACGATCACCGCGTTTGGGGCGTACGGGAACATCACCGGGCAGTCGAGCGCCGGTTTTGCATCCGGCACCAGACGCATGGCGATACCACGGAAAGCCGGCACAAGTTCGTTCAGCAACAGACGCACGCCGCTATACAGCACGAACACACCGCACACGAACTGAATCGACTGCATAAAGGCGTACATCAGGTAGTTCATGCCGTTGCTGTACTGGCCGATAAATTCCGGACCGGCGGCGACCGCAGGGATCAGGTACATCGGCACCATCACCACCGCCATCGACAGATAGGTGTCCTGCAGGAATTTAAAGTTATCGGGCAGTTTGAGATCTTCGGTGGAGCGCGACCCTTTGCCCACCACCTTTGCCACCGCCGCCGTCAGCAGATAGCCAATGGTGCAGAAGTGCCCGAGCGCCACGTCGTCAGAATCGGTGATGCGGCGCACCACCGGTTGGGCCAGTGCAGGCATCACCACCGCCATAATGCCGCCAAAAATGCCGCCGGTAAGGATCAGAGGTAAACCTGTCAGCCCCGCTTTATAGCCAATCACCGCACCGATGGTCGCCATCCACAGCAGCGCCTGTCCGGTAAGGAAGATGTATTTGAACGGTGTCAGACGCGCAATGATGATGTTGACGATAAAGATCACCAACAGCGTCAGCGCCACTTCTGAACCCAGCTCGCGGTTTGCTAACCCGGCAATGGCGGCAACGTCGGTGATATAACCCTGCATGCCAAAGCCGTGGGTGAAAATGGTGTTCAGGAAGGTCAGCGTACCGACAATAATGTTGATACCGGCCATCATAATTAAGAAACCGAGCAGGGTTTTAAAGGTGCCTTCCACCACCTTGCCCGCCGATTTTTTTTGCAGTAGCAGACCAATCAGGGCAATAAAGGCGATCAGTATCGATGCCTGCCCCAATAAGTCTTTTACCAGGAAGTCGATGACACTATTCATGATTAGCAACCTTTAAGTTACGTTCTTTCATAAACGCCACGATTTTCTCTTCAATTTCTGCTTTGTCGGTCAGCTTATTGAGAATAATCACCCGCTTGATCTGTTCCGGGCTGGCATCGGCATTTAACACATCAGCAAAGGCTTTCTGGGTTAAAATCATGTCGGATTTAAAGGCGTTGGCTTCAGAAATGGTGGTGTGATCAATATCAGCATCAATTTCGAGTTTCTTTAATACTGACTTGGCGCTCATTTCAATCGCAAAGCTTGAACCCAAACCACATCCACAGACACATAATATTTTCAGCATGGCTATTTCCTCACAGAATTTGCAGTTGTTTAGCGAGTTTATAATGATGCCCTTCCGTATCGACCAGGCGTTTTTTCATGCTTATTAAATCAATCGGAATCGGTCGATTACTGCCATTAATAATCACCGCTTTATTGCGCATTCCCGACTGAATACAACGCGCGACTTCACTGGCCATAATGGTGCCCTGATAAATCTCTTCACAGGTAGGATCGCCATTACGCAGGCCATAACCGATAATCGTTTTACGGATACGCACACCAATTAACGGTTCAATTTGTTTAATTAAGGTATCGATAGCACCCTGAAAGCCCGGTGAATATTCACGGGTATAGCCTTCCGAGCACAAAATTATTACGCTGTTCTGCGCCGCCAGCCGCTGCGTGATGCGCTCCGCCAGCTCCTGCGGTGCAATCTGGCATTCCGGGATCAGCGCGAAATCCGCATTGGATTTGATCGCTGACTGCAAGGTTAATTCACCGCAATAACCTCCCAGCAGCTCCACCATAAATACACGACCGGTTAAGGCGCGGCCGGTATTACGTAACTTCGCCACCTCTTTTAACACCTGCTCACAGGCGGTGGAGAAACCAATACTGTAATCACTGCCAAAGACATCGTTATCGATGGTCATGCCGACGCCAAAACAGTTGACACCAAATTCGCTCAGCGTATGCAGGAATTGTAATGAACCATCTCCGCCCGCCATAATTAATACATCGATGCGCAGCGATTTAAGGTGTTTGGCGATCATCTCATATTCCGGGCGAATTAATTTCCTGCTGGTTCGTCCCGATTGCATCACCGGAATAGCGGCGATGGCGTAATCCACTAAATCGCGTTGGGATATTTCCTGGTGATTGTTTTCCAGCAAACCTGGAATACCACCATTAAATAACACCATTTCCGCTTGAGTTAAGCGCGATATTTGATACACAAAGTTATTAATCCCGGTGACATCGCCACCGCTGATTACCATGCCAATTCTCATTGTCATCATCCTTTATGCTGTGCGTCTGGAATTCATTCTTCCGATTAACCGCATTGTTATTTGCAACGAATGTCACACTTTTGCCATCAATTCATCGAGAGCGATCATTGACAGCGGCCAATAAAGGCTTTCTTTTGTGATATATGTCACACGTCAATTTTAAGATTAAACCCACAATGACAAGTAAAATCATAATGTTATATTTATTTTGCGTAGTAAAATCAGCAGGCCAAATAAACGCCCTCTTCGCGATTTTTATTTCGATCTATTTTGTGATTTCCCGCGCATTTTTATCGGTTCCTCCCGGTTATTCCGTAAAGTAAAAAGGGATAATGATTCCGTGCGTTATTTACGCGTCAGGGCCAGTGAATGATTGACTCAGTGCAGCTGCCCTTGTCCAATACCGTGGCAGATGAAGAATAAAGAAGAGAAAAATGAGCATGCAGAAGGATATTTTGCTTAAGTTGGCCGCGGTGGTGGGTGACAAACAGTTATTAACCCATGCGGATGATAAAGCCTGGTACATAAAGGGATTCCGCGTCGGGCGCGGTGACGCGCTGGCGGTGGCATTACCGCAAACCTTGTTGCAGCTGTGGCAAACACTGCAGGTGTGCGTGGCGCACGATGTGATTGTGTTGATGCAGGCGTCAAATACCGGCGTTACCGGCGGCTCAACGCCCGACGGCAATGACTACGACCGCGATATCGTGATCATCAGCACCCGCCAGCTCAAAGGCGTGCAGGTAATCGATCAGGCGCGCTAGGTGATCGCCTTCCCCGGCACCACCTTGACCGAACTGGAGCACACCTTACAGCCGCTCGGGCGTGAGCCGCACTCGGTGATTGGATCATCCTGCATTGGCGCCTCGGTGGTCGGCGGGATCTGTAATAATTCCGGCGGCTCGCTGATTCGGCGCGGCCCCGCGTTTACCGAAAAATCCTTGTTCGCCCGTATTCATGAGGATGGTCGCTTAGAGATGGTTAATCATCTCGGCATCGAGTTGGGCGACACGCCAGAAGTGATGCTGGCAAACCTGGCGCAGCAGCAGTATCAAACCGGCGAGCAAGCCGATTGGCAGGGTAAAATCTGGGCCGATGACTACGCCGACCGCTTACGAGATGTGACCGCGGATTCCCCAGCACGCTTCAATGGCGATCTGCGCTACCTGCACGACAGCTCGGGCAGCGCCGGTAAAGTGGTGGTTTTCGCTGTACGCTTGCCCACCTTCGAAGCCAGCGCCGGCAGCGACACCTTCTACATCGGCACTAACGATGAGAACGTGCTGGTGGCGCTGCGCCGTTTCCTGCTAACCGAAATGAGCGAACTGCCGCTGCAGGCGGAATATATCCATCGCAATGCCTTCGATTTAACCGTGCGCTACGCCAAGCATATGTATCTGGCGATCCGCAAACTGGGCCCGCAGGCCATTCCGCAGATGATGGCCAATAAAGCCAAATGGGATGTGCGCGTCAGCCATCTTAAATTCCTGCCGCGCAATGTTGTTGATCGGGTGCTGCAATTCTTCAACCAGCTGACGCCGAGCTTTATTGCGCCGCGCATCATGGATTACCGCAGCGAGTATCAACATCATCTGATGATCAAAGTAGAGTCGCCGCAAACCGCCGAGTTGCAGAGTTTACTGCAGCAATTCTTTGCTGAGCAGCAAGGCGGCTTTTTCCGCTGCAATACGCGTGAAGCGGCGGATGCGTTTTTGGTGCGCTTCGGCGTGGGCGGCTGCACCATTTCCTACTGCGATGCGCTGGGCTATAACCCCAACGAGCGGCTGGTAGCCTTCGACGTGGCGCTGCGCCGTAATGACGATGCATGGCGTTTGACGCTGCCCGATCATCTGGCGGCGCAGGTGCAGGTTGATTCGTGCTGCGGGCACTTCTTCTGCTTTGTCAATCATCAGGATTACGTGCTGAAACCGGGCTACGACGCGAAAGTGTTTAAGGAAGAGGTGAAGCGCTATCTGGAGCAGCGCGGCGCGAAGTATCCTGCCGAGCACAATGTCGGACACCTCTATGAGGCATCCTGTGAACATGTTGAGCACTGGAAACAGCTCGACCCCACCAACAGTTGTAATCCGGGGATTGGCAAAACCAGTAAGAAGAAGTTTTGGCGGGAGATGTAACATCGCACGTAGGGTGCGCATTCATGCGCGCCCGGTCACCATAAATGGCGACCCTACAAAGGATTGGCGCGTTTTTCGTAGGGTGCGCATTCATGCGCGCCTGGTCACCATAAATGGCGACCCTACAAACGATTGACGCGTTTTTCGTAGGGTGCGCATTTATGCGCACCTGGTCACCATAAATGGCGACCCTACAAAGGATTGGCGCGTTTTCGTAGGGTGCGCATTCATGCACGCCTGGTCGCCATAAATGGCGACCCTACAAAGACGAATAATTATGGGTGCGTTTCGGTTGAACCTTTCAGCTTTGATTGACCAAAATCAACCAGCGATGCCGTTCGCGCAGCAGACGCTGATGCAGTTGCTCGAGCTGCTGCAGCGTCAGTGCCTGAATAGCCGCGCGATTGAGAGTGGCCAGGCCGTGCTGCTGGCGCAGGGTTTCGAGTGCGGCCTCGCCATTATCTTTGCTTGCGCATTGCGTCATTAAGCTTGCCTGCCATGCCGCCAGCTTTTGCGGCGAGATTGCCGCGATCTCGGCTACCATCTCACGCATAAAGCGTTTGCAGTGACCCAGCAGCGCACGCCAGGAGATATCCGGTGATTGCAGCGCCAGCATCAAGCCATCCACATCCGCCACCCGCTGATAGCGCGCCGACACCACATAGCCAATTTGCTGATCCACGCGCAACCGCTGGAAGAAGCGCGTTTCCAGCATCAGCGCCAGCACGCGTAAAGCGGCCAGGCTGGCATCGTCGGCCTGCGGTAACGGCATAAACAGCAGCAGCGCCTGATCGCGCCCGTCGCAAGCGATGGGCACGATGCCGCGCTGCAGTCGTGCTAGCGGCGTGTCGCGCGCCAGATCCGGCGTAAAATCGCTGAGCAGATGCGCCACGCGCTGGCTTAATGCGGTATTGGTGCCGCACCATGCCGCCAGCCATTGTGGCGCGGGTAATGGCTTGATCAAGCAAGTGGGCAAAGCGGCAAGCAATTGATGAATCACAATCGAAGGGGTATTCGCTGCGGGTTGCGCCAGCACCGGCGTGTTCAGCGCCTGTATTGCCTGATGCACGCTAAACAACGCGCGATCGGCGGATGCGGGCAGATTGAGCAGCAGCTGCCAGCTGGCATGCGTCTGTTGCCAGCTGCCGTTGCCACCCGCGTGGCGCAATTCCGCCAGCAACGGGCGTAACTGGCGCTGCCGCGACTGCGCGTCTTCGTCACTCAAGGTCTGATAAAACGCCGGACGCAGCAGCAGCGTTTCAACCTGTTTTACCGGTTCAATCAGCGGTAACGGCTGCGCCACGGGCGGGAGACGAGGGAGCGGAACAGCGGCTGAAGCGGGATAGAAGTGAAACGCTGCGGGTTTGGTCGCAGCCAGTAACGGCGGCAGCCACTCAGCCAGTTGCAGGGTGAAGCCCTGCGTGTGATGCGGCGCGCCGTCAATCTGTTGCTGTGTGAGCAGACGTGTGCGCGGCCAATGCGGCAACGCTGCGGCAAAATCCGTGAAATTGTCTGGTAGCGCGCAGCCCGGCGCGAAGCCCAACGCCCGGCCGCGCAATTGTTCCAGCGGCGACAAGGTCGCGAAATCCTGCTGCGCGAGCTGTGCGTAGTGCTGCAGCTGAAGCGCCGTACATTCAGTTAACACAGCCAGATGCTGCCAAACGCGTTGCTCAATCTGTTGCGCCTGCGCCGGGGAAATGCGCCTGGCGCTAAAGCGCAGCGCCAGTGACGCTTGCTGCTCATCTTGCCATAACCAATGCGCGTCAAAGGTTTCGCATAACGCCTCAACGCGCAACTGCGCCAGCAAGCTGCCGGGCGCTTCGTCCTGCCAGAATGCTGTTAATAAGGTGACATTGTCACGCACAGTCTGCTCATCGCCCGCCACCAACATCGTCAGCCAGAAATTTTCTTCACCGCCTGATAGCAGTAAACGATCGCCTCGCAACAGCGTAGCTTCAACAGCCGCAGCGCATTCTCCACCCGCCAGCAAACTGCCGCCGAAGCGTGCCGCCAGCTGTTCGAGCTCATCCAGTGATTGCGGCCCTTGCAGCCAAAGTTCCATATTTTCAGCGCGATAGAAACGGCGATGAAAATCGCGTAGTGCGGATTGTAACTCCGTGACGTTGTCACCAAATGCAAACCCACTGCCGACACGGAAGCGCTGGAAACGTCCCGGCAACTTATCCAGCACGGCAGCTTCACTCAGCGTGTCGGCATGGTTTTGCAGCAGTTGATACTCAGCCTCAATCACCGCCGCTTCCTGCTGAATGGCCTGCGCTGTCAGCAACGGTGACGCCAACATATCGCACAGCCGCTGCACGCCCGCTGACAACGCTGCGGCTGGGAGCTGAAAGAAATAGGCGCTGCGGCTCAACTGCGTGGTGGCGTTCACCTGGCCGCCCTGCTGCTGCAGCCACGGCATCAGGCGGTCGTCGCCGTGAAAAACTTCGCTGCCGCAAAACAGCAGATGTTCCAGCAGATGTGCCAAACCCGGCCAGCGATCCGCTTCATCCAGACTGCCGGCCTGCACGCGCATCAGCGCCGCCGCCTCACGCGCGTCGGGCTGATGATAAAGATGGCAGCGCAGGCCGTTGGCGAGCGTGAGCTGGCGCGCGTGCATCAGGTGACGCGCTGCTTAAAGATCAGTTCGGAGTTGCTGCGATTGCGGAACTGCAGCTGCTGGATTTTGATGTCGCTGCAGTTGGCTTCACGTCGTGCTTCGAGGATCTTGCCGTGATGCGGCGATTTGCTGCACACTGGATCGGTGTTATCGGCATCGCCGGTCAGCATAAAGGCCTGACAGCGACAGCCGCCAAAGTCTTTCTCTTTTTCATCGCAGGAGCGACAGGGTTCCGGCATCCAGTCAAAGCCGCGATAGCGGTTAAAACCAAACGAGTTGTACCAGATATCGTCCAGCGTGCGCTCCAGCACCGACGGGAACTCAACCGGCAGCTGACGCGCGCTGTGGCACGGCAACGCGGTGCCGTCAGGCGTGACGCTGAGGAAGATCGATCCCCATCCGCCCATGCAGGGTTTCGGCCGCTCTTCGTAGTAATCCGGCGTCACGAACAGCAGATTGGTGAGATTGCCGCTGGCGCCCATGCGCTGACGATAATCGGCCACCACCGCTTCGGCGTTGGCGATCTGCTCGCGCGTCGGCAGCAATCCTTCACGATTGAGCTGCGCCCAGCCATAGAATTGGCAAGTCGCCAGCTCGACATCGTCGGCTTCCAGTTCGATACAGAGATCGACGATTTTGTCGATCTGGTCGATATTGTGGCGATGCAGCACGAAATTCAGCACCATCGGATAGCCGTGTGCTTTCACCGCTTTCGCCATCTCCAGCTTTTGCTGGAAAGCCTTTTTCGACCCGGCCAGCGCGGCATTAAGCGTTTCATCGCTGGCCTGGAAACTGATCTGAATATGATCGAGCCCGGCGTCAGCAAAGGCGTCGAGTTTTTTCGCCGTCAGGCCAATGCCGGAGGTGATCAGGTTGGTGTAGAAACCGAGATCGCGCGCGGCGCGAATCAGTTCCGGCAGGTCTTTACGCGTCAGCGGTTCGCCGCCGGAAAAACCGAGCTGCACGCTGCCCATGGCGCGCGCCTGACGAAACACCTCAATCCACTGTTCGGTGGTCAGCTCTTTCTCCTGCTGGGAAAAATCCAGAGGATTGGAACAATACGGACACTGCAGCGGGCAGCGATAGGTCAGTTCTGCCAGCAGCCACAGCGGCGGCGTCACGCTTTTACTCGGGTTCACGACACTGTATCCATTTTTGTTCGATGGCTGATTGCAGGAACTCTTTAACGTCATCGCCGACGCCGCCCGCATCCGGGAAACGCGCATCCAGCGTGGCAACGATCGCCGCCACATCTTGTTTGCCATCCACCAGTTCGAGGATCGCCACCGCAGTTTCGTTCAGCTTGGCCATGCCTTCAGGATAGAGCACCACATGGCTATCCTGCGCCGCTTCCCACTGCATGCGGTAGCCGCGACGGAAAGCCGGAATCACATTATCTTTCATGTTGTTATACCAGTCTTGTGCTGTGCCAGGACACCTGATCGGTGACCGTATGATAAGGCGGACGTTGCAGCGCATACGCCATGGTCATGGCATCGAGCATGGTCCAGAGAATATCGAGCTTAAACTGCAGGATCTCCAGCATGCGGTTTTGCTGTTCGGCGCTGGTGAACACCTCAAGCGCCAGCGCCAGTCCATGCTCCACATCGCGGTTCGCCTGGCTCAAACGGCTGCGGAAGTAGAAATAGCCTTCCTCTTTGATCCACGGATAGTGCTGCGGCCAGCTGTCGAGGCGCGACTGATGAATCTGCGGCGCAAACAGCTCGGTGAGCGAGCTACAGGCCGCTTCCTGCCAGTTAGCACGGCGCGCGAAGTTCACGTAGGCGTCCACCGCAAAACGCACGCCCGGCAGCACCAGCTTCTCTGACAGCAACACGTCACGATCCAGCCCCACCGCCTCACCCAACTGCAGCCAGGCTTCAATCCCGCCTTCGTGACCGTTGCTGCCGTCGTGATCGAGGATGCGCTGTACCCATTTACGCCGCGTCGCCGCATCCGGGCAGTTCGCCATGATCGCCGCGTCTTTAAGCGGAATATTGGTCTGATAATAGAAGCGGTTCGCCACCCAGCCCTGAATTTGCTCGCGCGTAGCATTGCCGTTGTGCATGGCAATGTGATACGGGTGATGAATGTGGTAGAACGCGCCTTTGTCGCGCAGCGCCTGCTCAAACGCGGCGGGCGATAACGCTTCAGTAATGATCACGATGCAAACTCCTGCAGATGAATCGCCATACCATCCCAACTCACTTCAATGCCCTGCTGCGTCAGATAGGCGCGCTGTGGCGATTGCTCATTAAGGATGGGATTGGTGTTGTTAATGTGAATCAAAATCTTGCGTTTGGCCGGCAGCGCGGCCAGCAGCGCCATTAAACCTTGTTCTTCAGCCAGCGCTAAGTGGCCCATCGCTTTGCCGGTATTTTTGCCGACGCCGGTAGCGAGCAGCTCGTCGTCCTGCCACACCGTGCCATCAATCAACAGGCAATCGGCTTTTTGCAGCCACGGCATGATCACCGCATCCGGCTCACCAAGGCCCGGCGCGTACAGCAGCGTTTGGCCGTTGGCGGTGTTTTCAATAAACAGCGCCACGTTGTGGCCCGGCAGCGGGCGATCGCGATACGGCGAATACGGTGGCGCGTTGCTGAGAATCGGGATCGCGGTGAACTGCAAACTGTGGCAGACATCAACGCGAAACGGTTCCAGCGGCGTTAACGCATGATGCTGCAAGCCGCCATTCCAGTGCTGCAACATGGTGAAAATCGGGAAACCGCTGGTGAGATCGCCATGCACTTCCGGCGTGCACCACACCTGATGCGGACAACCTTCGCGCAGGCTTAGCAAGCCGGTGGTGTGATCGATTTGGCTGTCGGTCAGAATGATGCTGCCAATCGCCGTGCCGCGCAGCACACCCTTTTTGATCAGTTCTGGCGTGTGGGCAATTTGCTGGCTGATGTCCGGCGAGGCGTTACACAGCACCCAATCTTCACCGTTGTCGCTGACAATGATCGAAGATTGCGTGCGCGCCTGAGCCTGAAGAGTACCGTTACGCAGGCCGCTGCAATTGGCGCAGTTGCAGTTCCACTGCGGGAAACCGCCGCCCGCCGCTGAACCGAGGACTTTAATAAACATGAAAGTTGACCAGAGAGAGAAAACAAAATGCCCGCACGAACGGCGGGCAGAAGTCTTAGCGGTTGGAGATGTACAGAGTCACTTCCAGGCCCAGACGCAGGTCAATAAACGCAGGTTTTTTCCACATAACGGTCTTCCTCTTAAAGCTAAAACGCAGAGAAATCTCTGCTGAAGTGAATTGCGGTTGTGACTTGGATCACATCGCAATCCGTACGCGCGCAGATGTTGCGCCAATGTAGCGAGCAGATCAACCCTGATTCGGTAAGGGAATTGTGTTAATCCTGCCAAATTTGTTGCAACACGCGCTGCCAGTTGCCCCATGCGAGCTGCTCAAGTGCTGTTTGATCGTAGTCGAACGAACGCAACAACGCATAAAGATGCGGTAATCCGCTGACATCTTTCAGCGCATCAGGCACGCTGATGCCATCAAAATCGGAGCCCAGCGCCACATGATCGCGGCCCATTATCGCGATCAGGTGCTCAACATGTTTAACAATTTCGATCAATGCGGTGTCGCTATCGCGTTTTCCGTCGCTGCGCAAGAACGCGTTGCCGAAATTCACGCCCACCACACCGCCGCTGTCGCGAATGGCGCGCAGCTGATCGTCAGTAAGATTGCGTGGCTGGGCGCAGAGCGCGTGCGCATTAGAGTGCGTCGCCACCAGCGGTGCAGTTGACAGGCGCGCGGTGTCCCAGAAGGCTTTCTCGTTCATGTGCGACATATCGATCAGCATGCGATGGCGATTGGCTGCGGCGATCAATTGCTCGCCTTGTGCGGTCAAACCCGGTCCGCTGTCCGGCGAGCTGGGGAATGATCCACTGACGCCTTCGCCAAAGCGATTAGGCAGATTCCAGAACGGCCCGATGCTGCGCACGCCCGCTTTGTAAAACGCATCAAGCGCGACGCCATCGCCATCAAACCCGTCCGCGCCTTCAATGTGCGCCACCAGCGCCAGCACGCCGTCCGCGCGACAGGCGGCAATATCTGAGGCACGGAGACATAAACGCGCGCGACCGTCAGATTGCGCCGCCAGCGTTTTCAGGATGTCGAGCTGCTGCCAGAGAATCGCCAGCGGATCGAGATTCTCCTCCGCCCGCTGAGGCGCAACTTCTTTGACATAAAGCGGTGGCGGCACGAACATCGCGAACAGCCCACCGGCAAAACCGCCCTGCTGCATGCGCGGAAAATCGAGGTGGCCCTTTTCGATGCCGTGAAAAAATGCCTGCGCCGGATCATCGCGATGGTGCAGCCACAGATTGAGAAGCAGGTCGTTATGACCGTCGAAGGTTTTTAGCAACATAGTGGGATCTTGACGAAACAACATGCCGCCATGCTACGCGCGCGCTGCTGTTTCGCCAAATACGGGCGCACAAAGGGTTAGTTCTGCGCAACCTTTAAGCCGTGATAGAAGGTTGGTTTCACATCCAGATGTTTTTGAATTAACCCGTATTTCTGGTAGAAATCGGCGGTCTCCTGCTGTTGAGCGATGGTGGCATCATCAATGCTCTGCCAGTGCGATTTGCGCCGTGAGAAGGATTTCGCCGCCGCCTCTTTCGGGAAGCCGATGATTTTCGCCAGTGTGGTGGAGTACTCATCGACATGGCTGTTGGCCCAACGATCGGCAGCCGCTAAACGATTGACGTAATCCTGCAGCGCCGCGCGTTTCGCCTCATCTTGCAACGCGGCGTCGGTAGCGGCGAGGAAGCTGTTGCCGCTGGACAGCCCGACGCCGTTCACCAGCACGCGGCCGGTATGGGTCACTTCCGCCAGCGCGGTATAGGGATCCCACGTTGACCAGGCATCCACCGAGCCGTTTGCCAGCGCAATGCGCGCATCCGCCGGCGTTAAGAAGCGCCATTTGACGTCTTTATCGCTGACGCCCGCCTGCTCCAGCGCTTTAAGCGCCTCAAAGTGGCCAATCGATCCGCGTCCGGTGGCGATGTTTTTGCCCTTCAGCTCGGCCACGGTTTTGATGGGTGAATCCGGGCTGACCAGCACCGCCAAACCTTCGGGTATCGATTTGCTCACCGCCACCGCTTTCACCTGCGAACCGGCCGCCAGCGAGAACAGCAGTGGCGCATCGCCGATAATACCGGCATCCACCGCACCGGCATTCAGCGCTTCCGCCAGCGGTGCCGCCGCCGGGAACTCAGCCCATTCGATTTTGTAATTGAGGTTGTTTAACTGCTGCGCCGCTTCCATTTCCGCGTGCATATTTCCCTTCTGATCGGCAATGCGCAGCGTCACGGGTTCTGCCGCTGCCGCGCTGCCCGCTGCCACGATCAATAGTGCCAAAGCTGCTCTTTTCATTGTGTTTTATCCCATCGCGCAAAACCCCAGCCTAACCCGTGCGCGCCAAATGACCGATGCCGATTTCGCATGAGATATGCCGCGTGGCGCATAAAGGTTGTCACTTTTGCGCGTAGGGTTGTCAGCAATGCGCGAGCCGCGCCGCGTGCTGCTGGGTGAGACTGAATACAACATCACAAGGAGATCGTTATGCTCATGCAACCCGCTGCAAAATACCGCCCGTTTCCGGTCATCGACTTACCCGAGCGTCAATGGCCATCGCGCCAGCTGACGCAGGCACCGCGCTGGCTCTCTACCGATTTACGCGATGGCAATCAGGCGCTGGCGACGCCGATGGACAGCGCGCGCAAGCTGGAGTTCTGGCAACTGCTGCTGCGCTGTGGCTTCAAGGAGATTGAGGTCGCGTTCCCGGCGGCATCGCAGACCGATTTTGATTTTGTCCGTTTGCTGATTGAGCAGAACCACATTCCAGACGATGTGGCGATTCAGGTGCTGACCCAGGCGCGCAGCGACCTGATCGAACGTACCTTTGAGGCGCTGCGTGGCGCACCGAACGCCATTATTCACCTGTACAACGCCACCGCGCCGCTGTTCCGCGAGCGCGTGTTCCGCCAGAGCAAAGCCGAAATTATTGAACTGGCCTGCGCCGGTGCACGGCAAATTCGCGCCCGCTGCGAAACGCAACAGGATACCGCATGGACTTTCGAATATTCGCCAGAAACCTTCTGCTTTACCGAACCGGAGTTTGCGCGGGAGATTTGCGAAGCGGTGGCGGCGATTTGGCAGCCGGGCCCGGCGCGTCCGATGATCATTAACCTGCCCGCCACCGTCGAAGTGAATACGCCGAACGTCTATGCCGATCAGATTGAGTACTTCTGTCGCCACTTCAGCCAGCGATCGCAGGTGTCGATCAGCGTGCATCCGCATAACGATCGCGGTACCGGCATCGCCTGCGCCGAGCTGGCGCTGCTGGCGGGTGCCGATCGCGTCGAAGGCTGTTTGTTCGGCAACGGCGAGCGCACCGGCAACGTCGATATCGTCACGCTGGCGCTCAATCTCTATACCCAAGGCGTGGCGCCGCAACTCGATTTCAGCGATATCCAGCAGGTGCTGGAAGTGGTGACGCGCTGCAACCAGCTGCCGGTGCATCCGCGCCATCCATATGCCGGTGAGCTGGTGTTTACCGCCTTCTCCGGTTCGCATCAGGATGCGATTCGCAAAGGCTTTGCCGAACGCGCTGAGCGTGAAGAAACCCTCTGGCAGATGCCCTATCTGCCGCTCGATCCTTTGGATATCGGTTGCAGTTACGAAGCGGTAATCCGCGTCAACAGTCAATCCGGCAAAGGTGGCGCCGCGTGGCTGCTGGAGCAGAATCACGGCCTGCAACTGCCGCGCGGCTTGCAGCAGGATTTCAGCCGCCTGGTGCAGCAGCAAACCGACCAGCACGGTCAGGAGATGACGCACCATGCGCTCTGGCAGCTGTTTTGTCAGCATTACGGCTCAACCCAGCCCGCGCGTCGTTTACTGGAAGCGGAAAGTCACAGCGACGATAAAGGCGAAACGCGCTTCAAAGCGCGACTGCAACAGGGCGCACAGCCGGTGACGCTGGAAGGCAAAGGTAACGGCTTGCTCTCTGCCGCCGTCAGCGCGCTGCGTCAGCGCTACGACATCGTCATCACCATTGAGGATTATCACGAACACACGCTGGGCAAACGCAGCGACAGCCGTTCGGTGACGTACATTAGTTGTATTAACGCACGCGGTGAACGCGCGTGGGGGGTGGGCATTGATAACGATGTGGCGCGCGCTTCATTGCAGGCGCTGCTCAACGCAGCGCACGCTTTTCTGCCGCAGGAAAGTAGTTCGCTGGCGTAACGCCGAGCACGCGACGAAACATCGCACTGAAGGCGCTTGGGCTGTCGTAACCGAGATCGAGCGCCACCGTCAGCACGCTCTCGCCCTGTGCTAAGCGGGTTAACGCCACGCTCAGTCGCGCGCGGCGCACCCAGTCGCTGAACTGTAAACCGGTTTCGCGGCTGAAATGGCGCGCCAGCGTGCGTTCGGCCACGCAGAGTTGCGTGGCGGCGCGGGCCAGCGTCCAGTTTTCGCTGGGCGCTTGCTGGATGTGCTGGCACAGACTCAGCAAACGCTCGCTTTCCGGCAGCGGCAGGCCAAACGGCAGCACATCCATTACGCGAATTTCATCGAGGATTAGCTCGTAAATACGCTCGGCGCGGCTGCCGGGAACGTACTGCTCCGGCAGCGCCAGCGCGCTGACAATCAACTCACGTAGCAGCGGCGAAATCTGTACCACCTGACAACTGGCGGGCAGATCGGCGCGCGCCAGCGGATCCACAAACAGCGTGCGCGCGGCCACCGCGCCAACAATGTGCAGTGCGTGACGCGTCCCCGCCGGCAGCCAGACGCCGCGACTCGGCGGCACAATCCAGCTGCCGTGCTGCGTTTCCACTTTCACCACGCCGCTCAGCGTGTGGATCAGCTGGGCGCAGGCGTGGTGATGCCACGGCTCCGCGTCGCCATGCGCATAATCGTGCGCATAGGGCACCAGCGGACGATAGGCGAAGTCGAAGTTGAGCCGCGCACTCATGTTAGCGTTTCAGATATTGATAAACCGCCGCCAGATCCTGCTCGCCGTAACCGGCATCTACCGCTTGCTGCCAGACATCCACAATGTTTTCCAGCGCCGGCAGTTTGCTATCGCCCGCCGCATCCAGCGCCAGTTTGGCGTCTTTCAGCGCCCACACCAGATGCATCTGCGGCGTGAAATCACCGCTGGCAATCATGCCAAGTTTCATTTTGGCGTACGGTGCCGCCAGCGGACCGCCATCCAGCACTTTCCACAGATCGTCGGTGCTGAAACCAAACTCTTCCGCCAGACGCGTACTTTCCGCCAGGCTCTGCATCAGACCAATCAGCCAGCTATTCACCACCAGCTTCATGCGCGAACTGGCGCCCGCCTCGCCCAGCCATTGCGTGCCTTTACCGATCGCGGCGAACACCTGCTCGGCGGCCTGCGCGTTGCTCTGATCGCCGCTGGCCATCACCAGGATTTGCGCATTCTCTGCTGGCGCTTTGGTGCCAGAAACCGGTGCATCGATAAACACCACGTCCGGACGCGTGCTTTTGAATTCCGCAATCAGTTGATCGGTGGCGGCCACGCCGATGGTGCCCATCTGGCAAATTGTCGCGCCCTGCTTGAGCGCGGTGCTGGCGTCGTTCAGTGCCTGACGCGTGGTATCGCCGTCGGCCAGCATGGCGATCACCACATCCGCGTCTTCAACCGCTTGCGCGGCGCTGTCGGCCAGCGTGATGCCTGCATCCAGCAGATCTTCGCCTTTGGCACGCGTGCGGTTCCAGCCGCGCACCGTGAAGCCTTTTTTCAACAGGTTAGCGGCAAACGCATGCCCCATCGCGCCCAATCCCAATACCGCGACCACAGGTTGTTGACTCATCATTCCCTCTCTTTTGTGCCTTAAGACAAAACCGCCAGACTGACAGAATTTCCCTGTCGCAGCCAGCCAGAGATGCCATGAAAAAACATTTTCAACGCCGCAATGATGAATAATCCGTCATACTATTTACGCTTTTCAAACAAATGATAAAACGATTAACATACGCGCCATTAATGTTCCATTCGGTACATTCCACGCCCTTTTTACGGTCTTTCATAATGAAAATAGCTTTACTGCGACAGGCTTCGCTGCTGATGCTGCCTGCGATGTTAACGGTCTCGGCGCTGGCGGCAAACGCGGCCAGCAACACCATGGTGGTGAGCGCGGCGCCGTCCGCATCTGGACTGTCTGAACTGGATACGCCAGCGGCAGTTAGTGTGGTGTCCGGCGACGATATGCGCCACGCGGCACCGCGCGTCAATTTGTCAGAAAACCTCAGCAGCGTGCCCGGTTTGCAAATTCAAAACCGCCAGAACTATGCGCAGGACCTGCAGATTTCGGTGCGCGGTTTTGGTTCGCGTTCCACCTTTGGCCTGCGCGGCATTCGTATGTACGTCGACGGGATCCCCGCCACCATGCCCGATGGCCAGGGACAAACTTCCAACATCGATATCGGCTCCATCGATCACATCGACGTGCTGCGCGGCCCCTTCTCGGCGCTGTACGGCAACTCGTCGGGCGGCGTGATTAACGTTGAAACCGAAACCGGACAGCAACCCACCACGCTGGAAGCCAGCAGCTGGTACGGCAGTTACGGCAGCTGGCGCAACAGCGTTAAAGCCAGCGGTGCAACCGGCGACGGTACGCAAGCCGGCGACGTCAACTACACGGTTTCCGCCTCGCGTTTTACCACGCACGGCTTCCGCGATCACAGCTCGGCGCAGAAAAACCTCGGCAACGCCAAACTCGGCGTGCGCATCGATGATGTCAGCACCCTGACGCTGCTGTTCAACAGCGTGCACGTTGAAGCGCAGGACCCGGGCGGTTTGACCGCTGAGCAGTGGAAAAATAATCCACGCCAGGTCGCCAGCAACGTGAGCTTGTACGACGCGCGTAAAACCGTCGATCAGACGCAAGCAGGCCTGCACTATCAGCGCCAGATGAGTGAGAACGATGACCTGAGCGTGATGATGTACGCGGGTGAACGTGAAACAACGCAGTATCAATCCATTCCTAAAGCCACTCAGCTGCGCGCAGGTTATCCCGGCGGCGTGATTGCTTTGTCGCGTCATTATCAGGGCATTGATACCCGCTGGACGCACCGCGACGCGCTGTTCACCATTCCGGTAACCTTCACTGGCGGGCTCGACTATGAAACCATGACTGAGAAGCGTAAAGGTTATCAAAACTTTAACGGCGACGGGTTGGGCGTACAGGGCGAGATGCGTCGTAATGAACGCAACCTGATGTGGAACCTCGATCCCTATCTGCAAACCGCGTGGCAGCTAACCGATAAACTGTCACTGGATGCTGGCGTGCGTTTCAGCACGGTGAATTTCGACTCCAATGACTATTACGTCACCGACAGCGATCCCGATGACAGCGGCAATCGTCGCTATCACCGCTGGTTGCCTGCCGCTGCGCTGAATTACGCCATTGATAACAGCTGGAACGCCTACGTTTCTGCTGGTCGCGGCTTCGAAACGCCGACGCTGAATGAGTTGTCCTATCGCGCCGCCGATCAGGCCGGGCTGAATCTCAACCTGCAGCCTGCCACCAGCGAAACGGTCGAACTGGGCAGTAAAAAACGCATCGGCAACGGACTGTTAACGGCGGCGATTTTCCAGACTGACACCAAAAACGAGATCGTTTCTGACAGCAGCTTTGAAGGCCGCACCAGCTACAAAAACGCCGGGGAAACCCGCCGTCGTGGATTGGAGCTGGGCCTCGACCAGCAATTCGGCGAGAGCTGGCGCTTCAAAGCCGCATGGACCTTGCTGGATGCCCGCTACCGCTCTAACGCCTGCGGCACCGAAAGCTGCGACGGCAACCGCATTCCCGGCATTGCCCGTAACATGGCTTACGCCGGACTGGCTTACGCGCCCGATCAAGGCTGGTATGCCGGAACCGATGTGCGCTACCTGAGCGATATCGCGGCGGATGATGAGAATGACGTAAAAGCGCCGTCTTATACCGTGGTCGGCGTGAACAGCGGTTATAAATGGCTGGTGCAGAACTGGACGTTGGATCTGTTTGGCCGCGTCGATAACCTGTTTGATCGCAACTACATCGGTTCGGTGATCGTGAATGAAAGCAACGGTCGCTATTACGAACCGGCGCCGGGCCGCAATTACAGCGTGGGCCTGACGGTGAGTTATGCGTTTCAGTAAATAAACGCGGGGGATAGATGATATCAAAGCCCTGCAAGTCGCTTGTGGGGCTTTTTATTGGTTAAATATTGTCCAGCATGGCATATTGCTTTATAGTTATGTAGCAACATCTCTACATATCATGGAGGTCGTGATGACAGTGACGAGAATCAGCAGTCGAGCTTTTAATCAGGAGGTATCCCGGGCCAAGAAAGCCGCCGAGGAAGGCCCGGTTTATATTACTGACCGTGGCAATCCTGCACATGTTTTACTGACATTTGAAGCGTATAAAAAACTCACGGGTTCAAACCGAAGCATCGTAGATTCACTCGCCATGCCGGACGGCGTAGATATCGATTTTGAGCCAGAACGTGCGACCATAATCAACAGGGATGTGGAGTTCTAATGCGCTATTTGCTGGATACCAATATTATTTCAGAATTACGTAAGGCAGGGACGCCTAAAGCCAATCCTCAGGTGATTGCCTGGGCTAAAAGCATTGATGCTGAAGAGATGTTTATTTCAGCATTGACGCTGATGGAAATTGAAAAAGGTATTCTTAAGTTCGCCCGTAAAGACCCTCAGCAAGCCCATCATTTACAGCGCTGGTATCAAGAGCAGGTTCTGACAGAATTTGCCTGGCGCACACTTTCAATTGATAGCAGCGTGGCCCGCCTTTGCGCTCAGCTGCATATTCCTGATGAACGCCCACATACCGACGCGCTGATCGCGGCGACAGCGATTCATCACGAGCTGATTCTGGTCACGCGTAACGTACGGGATTTTGATACCACTGGCGTGATGTTGCTGAATCCGTGGCAGGAACTGTAGGCTCGCCATTCATGGCGACCTAAAAGCCAGGTGCGCATGAATGCGCACCCTATGATGATCCTTACTTCAACAACGCCAGCACATCATCGGTGGTGCCGGTTTCGCCCAGGCGCGGGAAAATGCGCTCGACGCTGTTTTTATGCGTTTCGGCATTCAGGCAGGTCATGGCGTCAGTTGCCAACGTGACGTTGTAACCCAGCTCATACGCCTGACGCGCCGTGGATTCCACGCCGATGCTGGTGGCGATGCCGCAAATCACCACTTGTGTGATGCCGCGCTGCTGCAGCTGCTCGTGCAGATCCGTGTTATGGAAAGCGCCCCAGGTTTTTTTGGTAATGATGATGTCACCGCGCTGCTGCGCCAGGTCCGGCACCAACGTCGCCCAATCGGCTGGCAAATCGCCAGCGTGTTTCGGCTGCTCATTACGGCCAGGCGCGCCGCCCGCAACGTTGACCAGCACCACCGGGCGCTTTTGCCCGCGGAATGCATCGGCCAGACGCGCTGAGCGCTCAATCACTTCATGCGCCTCTAACGGTGCGACCGGCAGCGCAACAATGCCGTTTTGCAGGTCAATCACAATCAGCGCGGTGTTGTCGTCAAGGGTAGTTAAAGCCATGTTGAGTCCTCTCAGGATTATTGGTCGGCAAGTCGTTGCAGTAAGGGAAGCGCGGCCAGCAGCGTGTGCTGTTCCTGCGGGCTCAGTTGCGTTGCGATGCTGTTGAGCAGCCAGTCATCGCGTTGTGCGCGGTTGGCAGCAATCAGTTTCAGGCAGGCATCGGTGGGTTGATAGCGGGTTTTGCGGCCATCCAGCGGATCGGCTGCGCCCTGCACCATACCCAGCGTCTGCAGGCTCGCCACGGTGGCACCCATCGACTGCGTGCGCACCCCTTCCAGCGTAGCCAATTCTGTTACCGTCATCGCGCCATCGCGCACCAGATAGCCAAGTACCGACACCTGCGGCCAGGTGAGATCGCCCGGCGGCGCCGATTCACGCAGGCGACGCGCCAGTTTGCCATTGATGCTGCGCAGTAACGCCGCCGCGCTGTTGAGGTCGCTCATGGCACCTTCTCCTTACTGATGAGCCGCGAGTATATAAATACGAAGGCAAACTGGGTAGTTTACCTTCGTATCAATTTGTAATTGTGCAAGATTGTTAGGTGGTCGCCATGCATGGCGATCCTAGGCGCGCTGCAGATAATGAATCAAACTGTGGAAACGCAGCGGCGTGCTGAGGGGATTACGGTAGCTGTGCGGCGTATCGGCGGCGAACTGGCTGGCCTGGCCCGAAAGCAAGCGGCGCCATGTGCCTTCCACGCCCAGCAACAATTCGCCTTCCAGCACCACAACCTGCTCAATCACCCCGCTTTCATGCGCTGATGAATCACTCTGCGCGCCACCCGCCAGTGTCACTTCCAGCAGATCAAAATGCAGTCTGGCATCGTACGGCAGCAGCGGCTTAACCTGCATCTGCGCGTTGGGCTCGCTGAAGGTCGCCACGCTGCCCGGCGGTTGATCGCTGCCCTGCACAAAGAAGGAAAATGGCACGTTAAAGCCGGTGGCAATTTTCCACAGCGTCGCCACCGTGGGGCTCGATTCACCGCGCTCGATCTGGCCGAGCATCGCTTTGCTCACGCCGGTGCGATCCGCTGCCAGCGTCAGGCTCCAGCCGTTGGCCTGACGCAGCTGTTTCAGCGCCAGACTCAAATGTTGATGCAAATTTTCCATGTGTTCTCCCGAAAAGCTCGCGCGCAGTGTAGCACTTGTGCGCTATAACGCTCCATGCCACAATGTGCGTTATAACGCACAATCGGATGTGACCTGATGACCACCGCCACCACACGCAGTGCCTTCTCTTTCCCGATGCTGATTTCGGGTTTTATCGCCGTGCTGGTGGGCTACAGCAGCACGGCAGCGCTGATCTTCCAGGCGGCGCAGGCGGCGGGCGCTTCGCCGGCGCAGATTGGCGGCTGGCTGTCGATGCTCGGCGTAGGTATGGGGTTGGCCTCGCTCGGCTTATCGCTATGGACACGCATGCCGATCCTCGCGGCCTGGTCGACGCCTGGCGCGGCGCTGCTCGCCACCAGCGTGCAGGGTTTGACGCTGAATGAAGTGGTGGGCGTGTTTGTCGCCACCAACCTGTTAATTGTGTTATGCGGCGTTACCGGCCTGTTCGCCCGCCTGATGAATCACATTCCGCAATCGCTGGCGGCCGCGATGTTGGCCGGGATTCTGCTGAAATTTGGCATCGGCACCTTTAGCGGTTTGCAGAGCAATTTCGCGCTGTGCGGCAGCATGTGTCTGGTGTGGTTGTTGAGCCGCCGCTGGCTGCCGCGCTACGCCATCATTCTGGCGTTGCTCGCGGGCGTGCTGGTGGCGCTCGGCCAGCAATCGATCCACTTTCCGCCGCATGCGCTGGCGATCAGTCGGCCGGAATTCATCATGCCGCAGTTTAATCTGACGGCGCTGATTGGCGTGGGTTTGCCCTATTTTCTCGTCACCATGGCGTCGCAAAATGCGCCCGGCATCGCCACCTTGCAGGCGCACGGCTATCAGCCGCCGGTATCTGCGCTCACCGGCTGGACCGGCTTTATCGCTTTAGTGCTGTCGCCATTTGGCGGGTTTTCGGTGTGTATCGCTGCGATTACCGCTGCTATCTGTATGGGCGACGATGTCGATCCGAATCCGGCGCGCCGCTGGATGGCATCGGCATTGGCGGGCGTGTTCTATCTGCTGACCGGATTTACCGGCGGATTGATCGCCATCATGCTGAGCGCCTTGCCGCCGGTGTTGATTGCCACGCTGGCGGGTCTCGCGCTGCTGGCTACGCTGTCCGGCAGTTTGCAGCGCGCCTTAGCCGAACCGGATCAGCGCGACAGCGCCATCGTGGCGTTTCTGATCACCGCCAGCGGTGTTTCGCTGCTCGGCATCGGCTCCGCCTTTTGGGGTTTGCTCGGCGGCATGCTGACCTATGTGATCCTTTCCCCGCGCAGCCGCGCTTAAAATTTCAGCAATCTCCTCCGCACGGGGGAAAAACGCCCTGTTTTTCCCCCTTTATCAGCCGTTTGATTTCGCTGCATTTGGCTTAAGATCACTATCATCGCCAAAAACACACACTGTTCTGCCTCAGACAACCACCGATAAGGGCCCAACGAGTGGCAAAAACTTTTCTGCGCAGCGGCAATCTGGACACGGTACTGGCACTGGGTGAAAACGGCCAGCCGGTCTGGACGTCCGCGCTGCAAATCCGTGAAACCCTGCGCCTGCGCCGCCAAACCACGCTGGCCAATTGCCTCGCGATCCCGCAGGTCAACGAGCGCGGTGACCGCCTCGATTGGTACGCCCCGTTTACTGGCAAAGTAAAATCCTGGCTGGGTGCCAGCGATCACGAGCGCCGTCAGGCGCTGGAACTGCTGACGCTGAACCAGCAGGATCTGCAGGCGCTGAGCCTGCGCGCGCGCGACGCGGAGAATCCGGCGATGCGCTTGTTTGGTGCGTTGCTGAGCAAAACGTTGCAGTTCCCGGATCAGCAGTACGTTTATCTGGTGGATGGCAAACCGGTGATCACCTTCTGGGGCTTTGTTGATCCGCAGGCGCGTTCGCGTGATGACGCGCTGGCCTGCCTGCGCGATTCGCTGGAAGATGCGCTGCCGCCGCTGCTGCCAGAACCGCCAGCACCTGCTCCGCTGGTGGTTGCGCCGGTAATTGCGCCGCTGATCGAGGTGCCGCCTGCCGCTGCTCAACCGGTGATTGAGCCGGAACCTGAAGCCGAAGAACCGGCGGTTGAAGTCATTGCTGAGGCCGCGCCTGAACCGCTACCCGAACCTGTCTCGCCGCCACGTCGCGCCTTTGCCGTGCGTCCGCTGATGCTGCTGTTGCCGGTTGCGGCGCTGGTGGCTGCGGGCGTCGCCTACTGGCTGCACAGCGCGCCGCAGCCTGCTGCGATTAGCGTTGCGGATGTGCCGGTGCCGGTGAGTAAGCCGCCTGCCGTGATGGTTAAAGCGGAAAAACTCGCCGCCACGCTGCCACAAACCGCCGCCACCGTCGTTGCCGCCGCGCCGGTTGCCACACCTGTCGCGCCGCCTGAGGTGGTCGCTGAACACACCGAACCGGCCAAAGCGGATGATTTGGTGATGACCACCGAAGATGCGCGCGTTGGATCGGTGAAATTTATTAACGGCACCTGGCGCGTCACATTGCGTCAAACCAATCTGCCGACCGGCAAACCGCCAAGCCTGCGTTATCAAATCCGCAACGGCAAAGGCACCGCTACCATTACCCAGGGCGACAACATCCGCTGTAAAGCCGATGTCACCGCCGCGATGACCACCGCCGGCAGCATGGAAGTGCGCAGCCGCTATACTGCGACCTGCAGCGATAAATCGCGTTACCGCATGCCGGAACTGGTGTGTAAAGCCGGTGATGGCATCGCCAGCTGTACTGCGCAATATGGCGCAGATCAGGTCTTCCCGTTGACGATTAAGCGTGAGAGTAAGTAAACATGTTGGCTCCCCTCATCGATGACAAACAGAAAATCACGCTGATTGAAGATAGCGGTGTGCAGTTTCTTGATTTCGGTTTGCGTTTACCTGCGTTGCAGGCACGTCGTCAGTTCGTGCGGCAAACCGCCAACGGCCCGCTGCTGCGCCTTAACGTCGACGGTAACAGCGGCAAGTTCCTGCTCTATCCGGAAGATGGCGGCGCGGCGGAAGTGGTGCGTCCGGAAACGGATATCGCGCTAGCCGATTCCCTGAAGCTGCTGGCTCATCAATGGCTGCCGCTGCCGGTGCTGCGCTGCACCAGCGGACGTCGTTTTATCGGCGGCCCGGACAACTGGGCACGTCTGCATCTGGCGCCGCTGGCGCAACCCGACGCGGCAGGCAACACCCATCGCATCACCCTCGCCTTTGATACGCGCATTGTGTCTGAGCAGGATGGTGGCGAGCAGCACGGTTTAAGCAAAGCCGATGCGCAGAACGGCGTCAGCTTCGCCCTCGCCTGGCACAACTACGAGCTGGGTGAATTCCTCGACCATACGTGGGTTGATGGCTGGCTGCGTGAAACCTTTAGCCAGCAGGTGCATGCGCTGGAATCACGCCGTGAGCAGGAGCTGAATCAGGCGCTGCGTGAATTCGAATATCAGGCGCACTATCTCAACTTACTGGAACTGCTGGGCGAACAACTCGATCTGGCGGAAATCTACATTCAGGCAACGTCGCTGCAAACGCCGGCGGTCAACGTCGATATCATTCTCGACGTCGGCAACTCGCACACCTGCGGCATTCTGGTGGAAGATCACGCCGAAGAGAGCAGCGGCCTGCGTCAAACCTATGAGCTGCAGCTGCGCGATCTCTCCGAGCCACATCAGGTTTACAACGAGCTGTTCGACAGCCGTCTGGAGTTTGCTGAAACCCGTTTCGGCAAGGCCAACTTCTCGCTGGAGAGCGGCCGCGAAAACGCCTTTATGTGGCCGTCACTGACGCGCGTAGGCCGTGAAGCCAGCCGTCTGGCGCTGCTGCGTGCCGGCACCGAAGGCAGCACCGGGTTGTCCAGCCCGCGCCGCTATTTGTGGGATGAAGCGCGCTATCAGCCAGGCTGGCGCTTCAACGCCAACGGCAGCAGCGATGAGCCGCAGGCCACCGCGCTGCCGTTCGCCTTACTGATCAACGACGAAGGCCAGCCGCTGCACGCGCTGGCGGAAGACGATCGTCTACCGGTGTTCTCCGCCAGCTACAGCCGCAGTTCGCTGATGACCTTTATGCTGTGCGAACTGCTGGCGCAGGCGATGATGCAGATGAACAGCGTGGCGCAGCGCCAGCGCATGCCGCAAAGCCAGGCCCCGCGCCAGCTGCGTCATGTGATTCTGACGCTGCCGTCAGCGATGCCAAAGCCTGAGCGTGAGATTTTCCGTCGCCGCATGCAGGAAGCCATCGCGCTGGTATGGAAAGCCGAGGGCTGGCATCCGGCCGAAGAAGCGTTTACCGCCGCCAGCCAGGCAAACAGCCTGCGTCCGGTACCGGATGTGCAGATGGAGTGGGACGAAGCCACCTGTGGTCAAATGGTGTGGCTATTCAACGAAACCCAGGTCAACTTTGCCGGCCGCGCAGAAGATTTCTTCAGCAGCATGGCGCGCCCGGATCGTCCGCGTGAAGTTGACGAGCTGCCGGGTAAAAGCCTGCGCATCGCTTCGATTGATATCGGCGGCGGCACCACCGATTTAGCCATTACCCAATATCGCCTCGATGACGGCCAGGGCAACAATGTCAAAATCACCCCGCGCTTACTGTTCCGCGAAGGCTTCAAAGTCGCCGGTGACGATATTCTGCTGGACGTGATTCAGCTGTGGATTCTGCCAGCGTTGCAGCAGAGCTTGCAGAAAGCCGGTTTGCAGCTGGCCGAACCGTTGATGAACAAGCTGTTCGGTCACGACAGCCGTATGGACGGACAAGCCACGCTGCGTCAGCAAGTGACGCTACAGCTGTTTATTCCGCTGGCGCAGGCGGTGCTGGAGCAGTATGAAAATTGGGATCCGCTCGACAGCCATAGCGAGATCAACGCGCTGTTCGGCGAGCTGGTGCCGCAAAAACCGGCCAGCAGCGTGCTGGCGTTTGTGAATGGCGAAATTCAGCGCACGCTCGGCGGCGACAGCCGATTCGATCTGCTCGAAGTGCCGCTGGTGGTCAGCATGGCGCAGTTGCACGGCGAGTTCCTGCAACACCGTATGGCGATAATTCCGGCGCTGCGCGCGATGTGTGAAGTGGTGTCGCTGTATCAGTGTGATGTGCTGCTGCTCACCGGTCGTCCATCACGCTTCCCCGGCATTCAGGCGCTGGTGCGCCATCTGCAACCGCTGCCGGGCAGCCGTATTTTGTCGCTGGAAGGCTATCACACCAGCGACTGGTATCCGTTCAACAAGCAAGGCCGCATTGATAACCCGAAATCCACCGCCGCAGTCGGCGCGATGCTGTGCCTGCTGGCGCTCGATCTGCGCCTCAGCAGCTTCTGGTTCCGCGCCGGTGATTTCGAACCTTACTCCACCATTCGCTATCTCGGCGTGCTGGATGAGACCTCGGCGCTCAGCGACGATAATCTGTGTTACAGCGAGATCGATCTCGACAGCAGCAGTTTCGCGCTCGATCGCAAAAGCAGCTTCCGCATTCGCGGCAACGTTTGCCTCGGTTTCCGCCAGCTGGAGAACGATCGCTGGCCGGCCTCGCCGCTGTATAGCCTGAGCATTGTTGACCCGACGCTGGCGCGTCAGGTTGCCGGCGAAAGCGTACTGCGCATTAAGCTGGCGGTGCAGCCCGGCCCGGATAATCTCGGCCCGGAGCGTTTGGTGCTGAGCGATGCGCGCATGGATGACGGCACGCGCGTGCCGCTGGAGCAGCTGAGTCTGAAACTGAATACTCTCTCCGCCACCGGCAACGCGAATGCGCAATATTGGATCGACAGCGGGAGCGTCTGCAAACGATGAGAACTGCCAAAAAAGCCTCGCCGGTTACGCCCGCGAAACGTCTGAGCCTGATGCAGGAAACGCTGGATGGCGCGCTGAACTGGGTGGAAACCCATCAGGCGCACGCACCGCGTCTGGCGATGGAAGCTGAAACTCTGACGCTGCAGCTGCGCCGCGCGCGCGTGGAGAGCCATGCATTGGCGCGCCAGCTGGCGCGTCCGGTGACGCTGGCGCTGTTTGGCCAGTCGCAGGCGGGCAAAGCCTGGCTGCTGAGTGAGATGGTCGGCGATGCGCAAGGCCAGTTGATCGCGCGTCTTGGCGATAAAACTCTGAATTATTTCCAGAACATCAATCCCGGCAATCTCGATTTCGCCATCGCCACCCGCTTCAGCCACCAGCGTGAAACTCAATCCAACGCCTGGCCGCTGGAGATGACGCTGCTGAGCGAAGTGGAACTGATTCGTTTGATGCTGGCCTGCGCCAACAGCGAACTTCAGCCGGACACGGCGCAGATCGATGCTGCTTTGCAGCGTTTGCAGCGCCATCGTCAGGATGAACCGCAGCCTGGCCTCGACAGCGATGCGCTGATCACGCTGTGGGCGTGGAGCCGTCGTCACCATCGTCATGCCGAGATTCTCGATCGTCACTTCTGGCCGCAGGCGGTGGCGCTGGCGCCGTGGCTCAACGTCGACGATCGCGTGCAGCTGTTTGCCCTGCTGTGGCCGGGCCAAAACGCGATGAACGAAAGCCTGCGTAGCCTGATGCACTTGCGCCACCAGCTGCGCCACGCGCCGCGCGTGTTAGCGCCGCTCAGCGTGCTGGTGGACGATGCCGCGCTGCCAGCAGAAAAACTGATTGGTAACGATGCCGACTGGCAGGAGATGATCGAAGTGTGTCCTATCGTCGCCAATCGCGTGGGGAAAGCGCAGCATGTGCCGCTGGGATTGCTGTCGCTGCTGACGCTGGAGATCACCTTGCCACTCAGCTCCACGCCGCGTCAGGCGCTGTACGATGATGCAGATATGCTGGAGCTGCCCGCGCCGGGCACGCCAGCCGATCGCGCGCAACAGGATGAACTGGCGCAGCTGCGCAAACGCGATCCGCTGCGCGCCACGCTGCTGGAACAGAAACGCGCGCTGCTGCCGGGGCTTTACGCCGCGCGTCAGGGCATTGATTTGATGCTGATCTGTACCGCCGCCAGCCAGCGTCAGGATACCGATGTCGCCGCCAGCGCGCTGCGCGAGTGGCACATACATCAAACCATCGCCGCCAGCGGTGAGAAGCCGCGTCTGATTTGGGCGATCACGCCACATGACGCGCGCTATCAGCAGCAGCAGATTAACGTTGACGAAGCGGTACAACGCCAGATTGGTCAGCCGGGACAGAGTTGGGGTTCAATGCTGGCGCTCGATCGCGCAGGCGTTGATCGCATGGGCAGCTGGTTGCAGGATGAGATGCAGCCGGAAGCGCGCCGCGATCGTCTTGCGCTGCAGCTCAGCGCGCTGCAGCACAAGCTGGTGGAACGTTTGCAGCCGTGGACCGAATCCAGCGCCACGCAAGAACAGGCAGCTCGCAAGCAGGCGATCTCCGATACGCTGCTGAAATGTTTGCAACATCGCACCGGTTTGCACGGCGAACTGCTGGAGCGTTTGCAGCCGTCGCGTGAAGCGGTGCGCCAGCTGTGGCTGAGCCAGAGCAGCAGCCATCACATTCAACACAGCGCCAAAACGGCGGCCGCTGAGCAGAGCTATTTCGGCATCGGCTTCGAGTTCGATCTGTTTAAAGATGAGCCGGTAGCTGCCGCTGAGCCGCGCAGTTCGGGCGGTCAGCGCGATCAGCAGTTCCCGCAGCAGGTGTTTGCGCTGTGGCTGGAGCACTTGCGTCAGTTGCCGGAGAGCCGCAGCCTGCTGGCGCTGCTCAACGTCGATAAGCCGACGCTGGAGATGCTGGTGGAAGAGTTAATAACCGCTAGCTTCCGTCTCAAGGTGCTGAGCAAACTGCAAAGCGCGCTTAACGAGCCGGATGCGCAGGCCAGCGCCCATGAAGCGCGTACCGATCGTCAGGTTTCACGCGCCATGACGGTGCTGGGGGATTTCGTGGCGTGGCTGGGCTTTTTACAGCGTCCGGAGAGCGAGCGTCCTGAAAGTCGCGTCAATCGCGGTCAGACGATTTTTGCCCGTCCGCCTGCGCCGAGCGTCAGCTTCTCGCCGGGACAGCGTTTGACGCGTCTTTCGGCCGCGCCCGCTAATCATACCGCTTACTACATCTATGACTGGTTGGTGGGTTTGAATTCGGTGATCGTTGAGAACAATGGCTACACCGGCGGCGGCGATCTGCCAGCGAATGCGCGACAGATGCTGGCGATTTTGCTGTTACCACTGCACGCGTAGTTTATTCCCCACGCACCAGGCGCAGCTCGCCTTGCAACTGCTGCTGCGCCTCCTCCAGTAACGCCAGCACCGGCGCAAATTCGGCACTCTCGCTGACGTCATCGGCATGCGCTAAATAGAAGGTGGCCGGCAGCGCCATGCCGCCGGTCAGCCAATCCCATAACGCATCAAGATTGTTACCGAAATCCACTGGGCAGGCACTCTGCTGCACCAGCGCGCGGTAAAACGCCTGGCGATCTGACAAGCTTTCAAAGTCAAAATGGAGCGTCAACATGGTTAAGGCACCTGTTTGAAGCTGCGATAGTGATCGGTGGTGAGGAAAATCAAGCCATCAGAAGAGTAAAGCAGACGATCGGCGTCGCGGTGGCCGCAATCGTAATTCACGTCAGCTTCATACCATTGTCGACCCGCCTGCATCGGCAGCCTTCTTTCGCGGTTGCTAAAGCGATCGCCACCAATCGCGCGGCCCGGCAACACTTCACACAAGTTGCCCTTGCTGGGATTCCAGCCCTGACGACGCGCTTCATTTTTGGTGAGATAGAGATCGGGTAATGTGTGATGCTGCTGCAGCCAACGCGCCACGGTGTTGGCATCGGTGAGCTGTGAAATATCGGGGTGGCTGGTGGCCCATTTATCGGACAAACGCGGTTTTAGCCCGAGCCACAACGCGGCCAGGATCAGAATTAAGGCAATCCAGAGTTTTTTTGACATGGTGGCATCCTGAAAAACAGGACGACGATAATAACAGATTTAGGGCAGGGAAAAACGCGGGCCAGCAAAGCTGGCCCTGGCGGGGTTTACTGCATCGCGCTGGCGGATGGCGCGGCGTGACGACGCCATGCTCCCGGCGCTACGCCATACTGGCGTTTAAAGCTGCGGTTAAACGACTGCTGCGAGTCGAAACCGAGTGAAATCGCCACGTTAAGAATCGGTTCATTGCTGGTGGTCAAGCGATCCGCTGACTTCTTCAGCTTCTTCTCACGAATGTATTCGCCCAGAGGCAAACCCGTGTGCTCTTTGAACATACGCTGCAGGTGCCATTTCGAATAACCGGCGCGCCCCGCTACGGTATCCAGATCCAGACGCGTTTCAATATTGTTGTCAATCCAGTCGATCAAATCGTGAATAAATGCGGTGGTCATCATCTCGTTTTCTCCGGTCGCCGTTGCGAACAGTATCAGTATCAGTTGCAATTACACTTTAAGGTTGAACGACTATGCCAGTTAATGCAAGTTTTATTATTGCATTAAATGCCGCACTGCGCGTAGGGGCTTTGATCCTTCTGCAACGTAATGATCAAAACCGCACATAAAGTGTATCAGATATTCTTGCAGATGCAGTTTGAGCAAGCCTACACTCGTGGCGTTTTAATGCAATCATAAAAGTTGCAGATTTTTCGTACGTCTCCTTTCTTTTTCACCAATGCGGAATAACAACAATGCATCTGCAAACATATAGGGTTCAATGGGCGGTAAGCCTGTCAGGAGTGATGTTGCTGGGAAGCCTGCTGGCCGGTTGCGATCGCGGGGTGGCGCAAAACGCCCCACCGCCGCCGCCCGAAGTAAGTGTCGCGCAGGTGGTAGAGCAGAAAGTCAGCCAATGGGATAGCTTCAATGGCCGTTTCGAAGCGGTGCAGAGCGTGCAGCTGCGGCCGCGCGTTTCGGGCTATATCGATCAGGTTAATTATCGCGAAGGCGATGAGGTGAAAAAAGGTCAGGTGTTGTTCACCATTGACGATCGCACCTATCGCGCCACGCTCGAGCAGGCGCAGGCCGAACTCGCCAACGCGCGCAGCCAGGCCACGCTGGCCCGCAGTGAATCGGCGCGTACCGATAAATTGATCGGCACCAATGTCGTGTCACGCGAAGAGTGGGAACAGCGTCGTTCGGCGGCTAATCAGGCGCAGGCCAGCGTGCTGTCGGCGCAGGCGGCGGTGGATATGGCGCAGCTGAATCTCGATTTCACCCGCGTTATCGCGCCGATTGAAGGTCGCGCCAGCCGCGCGATGATCACCACCGGCAACTTAGTTACCGCCGGTGACAGCGCCAGCGTGCTGACCACGTTGGTGTCGCAGGATCGCATGTACGTCTACTTCGACGTCGACGAAGCCACCTATCTGCATTATCAGGCGATGGCGCGTAAAGGCGAAAATCGCGGATCGCTGCCGGTGGAAGTGGCGTTGACCGGCGAAGAGGGTTTTCCGCATCGCGGCACCGTGGATTTTCTTGATAACCAGCTGACCGCCAGCACCGGCACCATCCGCATGCGCGCTTCGCTGGATAATCAGCAGCGTCAGTTCACGCCGGGCCTGTTTGCGCGCGTGCGCCTGCCGGGCCGCGCCGACTTCACCGCGCTGTTAATCGACGATAAAGCCGTGCTCACCGATCAGGATCGTAAGTACGTTTACGTGGTCGATGCGCAAGGTAAAGCCCAGCGCCGCGATATTCAGGCCGGTGATTTAGCCGATGGTCTGCGCATTGTGCAGCAAGGCCTGAAGCCTGGCGACAAGGTGATCGTTAACGGCTTGCAGAAAGTCTTTATGCCTGGCATGCCGGTGACCGCCCAACCGGTGGCGATGCGCTCCGCTCAATAACCTTCGAGACTGCCTTTTATGGATTTCTCCCGCTTTTTTATCGACCGACCGATTTTCGCCGCGGTGCTGTCGATTTTGATCTTTACCACCGGATTGATCGCCATTCCGCTGCTGCCGATCAGTGAATATCCCAACGTGGTGCCACCGAGCGTGCAGGTGCGCGCGGAATATCCCGGCGCCAACCCCAAAGTGATTGCAGATTCCGTGGCGACGCCGCTGGAAGAAGCCATCAACGGGGTGGAAAACATGATGTACATGAAATCCGTGGCGGGTTCCGATGGCGTGCTGGTCACCACCGTGACCTTCCGTCCGGGCACCGATCCGGATCAGGCGCAGGTTCAGGTGCAGAACCGCGTGGCGCAGGCAGAAGCGCGTCTGCCGGAAGAGGTGCGACAACTTGGCCTCACCACGCAGAAGATGTCGCCGACGCTGACGCTGGTGGTGCACATGTTCTCGCCGCACGGCAAGTACGATTCCCTCTATCTGCGTAACTACGCCACCCTGAAGGTGAAGGATGAACTGGCGCGCCTGCCAGGCGTCGGTCAGATTCAGATCTTCGGTGCCGGTGAATACGCGATGCGCGTCTGGCTCGATCCCAATAAGGTGGCGGCACGTGGTTTGACCGCCTCCGATGTGGTCAGCGCGATGCAGGAGCAGAACGTGCAGGTGTCTGCCGGCCAGCTTGGCGCGGAGCCGCTGAAGAAACAGAGCGATTTTCTGCTGTCGATCAACACCCAGGGTCGTCTTGAGAGCGAAGAGCAGTTCGGCAATATCATCCTGAAAACCGCCGGCGACGGCACGCTGGTGCGCCTGCGTGACGTGGCGCGCATCGAGATGGGTTCTGGCAGCTACGCGCTGCGTTCACAGCTCAACAACAAAGATGCGGTCGGCATCGGTATCTTCCAGGCGCCGGGCGCCAACGCCATCGATCTGTCAAATGCGGTGCGCGACAAAATGGCCGAACTGGCCACCCGTTTCCCGGACGATGTGCAGTGGGCCGCGCCGTACGACCCAACGGTATTCGTGCGTGACTCGATCCGTGCCGTGGTGCAAACGCTGTTCGAAGCGATTGTGCTGGTGGTGCTGGTGGTGATTCTGTTCCTGCAAACCTGGCGCGCCTCGATTATCCCGCTACTGGCGGTGCCGGTTTCGGTGGTCGGTACCTTCAGCATCCTTTATCTGCTCGGCTTCTCGCTCAATACCTTAAGTTTGTTTGGGCTGGTGTTGGCGATCGGTATCGTGGTGGATGACGCCATTGTCGTGGTGGAGAACGTCGAACGTAATATCGAGCAAGGTTTGTCGCCGACGGCGGCGGCGCATCAGGCGATGCGGGAAGTGTCCGGGCCGATTATCGCCATCGCGCTGGTGCTGTGTGCGGTGTTCGTGCCGATGGCGTTCCTGTCCGGCGTGACCGGTCAATTCTATAAGCAGTTTGCGGTGACGATTGCCATTTCAACGGTGATCTCCGCCATCAACTCGCTGACGCTGTCACCGGCGCTGGCGGCGCTGCTGCTGAAGCCACATGATGCCGCAAAGGATATGCCGACGCGCATTATCGATCGCCTGCTCGGCTGGCTGTTCCGTCCGTTCAACCGCTTCTTCCAGCGCAGTTCGGATGGCTATGAATCGCTGGTGGGTAAAACCTTGCGTCGTCGTGGCGCGGTGTTCGGCGTCTACGTGCTGCTGCTGGCCGGTGCGGGCTTTATGTTCCATACCGTGCCGGGCGGCTTTATTCCGACGCAGGACAAGCTCTACCTGATTGGCGGCGTGAAGATGCCGGAAGGTTCGTCGCTGGCGCGTACCGATGAAGTGATTCGCAAGATGAGCGAGATCGGCATGAACACCGAAGGCGTGGCTTATTCGGTCGCCTTCCCCGGTTTGAACGCGTTGCAGTTCACCAACACGCCGAATACCGGCACGGTGTTCTTCGGTTTGAAGCCGTTCAGTGAACGTACGCGCACCGCCGCGGAAATTAATGCTGAGATCAACGCTAAGATCTCGAAAATCCAGCAAGGTTTTGGCTTCTCGATTATGCCCCCGCCGATTTTAGGTCTGGGACAAGGTTCGGGTTATTCGCTGTATGTGCAGGATCGCGCGGGGCTCGGTTACGGTGCGCTGCAAACCGCCATCAACACCATGACCGGTGCGGTGTTGCAGACGCCGGGCATGATGTTCCCGATTTCATCCTACCAGGCCAACGTGCCGCAGCTGGATGTGCAGGTGGATCGGGATAAAGCCAAAGCGCAAGGCGTGTCGCTGACCGAACTGTTCAGCACGCTGCAAACCTATCTGGGATCGTCGTACGTCAACGATTTCAATAAGTTTGGTCGCACCTGGCGCGTGATGGCGCAGGCGGACGGCGATTTCCGCGATAGCGTGCAGGATATCGGTAACCTGCGTACCCGCAACGATCGCGGCGAAATGGTGCCGATTGGCAGCATGGTGAATATCACCACCACGTACGGCCCGGATCCGGTGATTCGCTATAACGGCTATCCGGCGGCGGACCTGATTGGTGATGCCGATCCGCGCGTGCTCTCTTCGGCGCAGGCGATGCAGAAGCTGGAGGAGATGTCGACGCAGGTGCTGCCGAACGGCATGAACATTGAATGGACCGACCTGAGCTATCAGCAATCAACGCAGGGCAATACCGCGCTGATCGTCTTCCCGGTCGCGGTCCTACTCGCATTCCTGGTGCTGGCGGCGCTGTATGAAAGCTGGACGCTACCGCTGGCGGTGATCCTGATTGTGCCGGTAACCATGCTCTCGGCCCTGGTCGGCGTGTGGCTGACCGGTGGCGATAACAACGTGTTTGTGCAGGTTGGGCTGGTAGTGCTGATGGGACTGGCGTGTAAGAACGCGATTCTTATCGTCGAGTTTGCGCGCGAGCTGGAGATGCAAGGCAAGAGCATTGTCGATGCAGCGCTGGAAGCCTGTCGTCTGCGTCTGCGTCCGATCGTTATGACCTCGATTGCCTTTATCGCCGGTACCATCCCGCTGATTCTTGGCGAAGGTGCGGGCGCAGAAGTGCGCGGCGTAACCGGGATTACCGTGTTCTCCGGCATGTTGGGCGTGACGCTGTTTGGCCTGTTCCTGACGCCGGTGTTCTATGTGACGCTGCGTAAGCTGGTGACGCGCAAGCAACCACAGGCTGAAGTGCAAACGGTGTAAGGGTTTTAGGTGAAATGAACAATCCGGGCCAAGTGCCCGGATTTTTTTGCGTGCAGATTGAGGCAATAAAAAAGGGCGTCATGAATGACGCCCTTACGGATGAGAGTGGTTTTAGCGGCCTTTTTTACACAGGTCGGCGAGTTCGAGATCGGGCAACTCTTCGCAGTTGCTGGTGTCGTTATGCTTCAGTTCGGCCAGCGCGTCCGCTACGGTGCGGGTTTCCAGCACTTTCAGCGACGCTTCTTCAGCCTCTTCAGCAATCGATTTGAAATACCAACACAGGTTGGCACTGACCAGACAACGCGGTGCCACGTCGGGACGTGACGCCCAGAGTTTTTTATCTTCAATCACAGAAGTATAAATGTCGCGCAGTGTGATTTCGGCGGCCGGGCGACCCAGATGAATGGAACCGGTGCGGCCAAGCGTTGAGACGATGATGCCGTCACGCGTGAGCGGTACCATAAGTTTCCGAATGAAACTGGGGTTCGCTTCAAGACCATACGCCAATATGGCACTGGTCGAGCGTTTGCCCAGTTGCTCCGCCATCGCTACGCTCAAAACCATCTGCAAAGCTGTCGGGAAGCGGTAATCAAGCATTTCAATATCCTGAGTTGCGGTTATCTTGTTGTTTTTATGCCGCGACAGTGAGTAATCAATGAGCAATAAATATAACAAACACTGTTGCTTTTTAGAAGTCAACGTCCGTGATCCAGGCACGTATTCCCCATTAAATCGGGCAGAAGCGCACAGGCTGCTTAGTTTATCACTCCCCTTTCCGACTGTGGGCTGGCCTGCGGCAATTTCTGCTGCAAAAGCATCACCAACAGCACGTTTATCAACGCCAGAACGGATAACAACCACAGCGTGGCGCTGGCACCGAGGTGCTGAAATACATAGCCGCCAACCAATGGCGTCAAGGCCTGACCGATTAAGGCGGGACGCGCCATGCGCCCCACCACAATCGCGTAGGCCTCTGGTTTGACCATCACCAGCGGTAAAGTTCCCCGCACAATAGCACGCAAACCATTTCCGGCACCGTACAGCACCATGCTGAGCACCGCAAACTGCGGATAACACGCCAGCAGTAGCAAGCCAAGCGCCACCAATCCCACCGAGAAAAAGGTGGTCCAGATCGGGTGGCCGCGCTTAAAGGCGATATCCACGATGCGCGATCCCACCTGACACGGACCGAGAATCGCGCTGATAGCCAGCGCCGACGCCAGCGTGTGGCCGCTGGCCTGCAGCAAGGTGATCAGCTGCACCGAAATCGCCGTCATGATCACCGATGCGAGGGTGAAAATGCTGCACAGCAGCCAAAACAGCGTGGGTGCCAGTTCGTTGCCCTGCGCGGTTGGTTTTGCTTTGGCGGCGGCGATTTTGCCTTCTGGCGCGGGCAGCGCATAGAGATAGGCGGGCAACACGGAAACACATAACAGTCCGGCGATGGCAAAACAGGCGCTGCGCCAATCCAGCCAGTGAATCAGCAGCGCGGTGCCCGGCCACACGATGGTGGTACAGAAACCGGAGATCAGCGTGATGCCGGTAATCGCGCCGCGCGCCTGGCCGCCATAGAGCGTGCCGAGCGTGGCAAACAGCGCATCGTACAGGCCCATCGCCATACCCACGCCGATAATCAGCCAGGCAAACAGAAACAGCGGCAGATTATGGCTCAATCCCATGATCACCAGACCGAGCGCCATCACCACTCCGCTCGCCGCCAGCAATGCACGGCCATAGGAGCGGGAAATCAGTCGCCCACTCAGCGGCGCCAGCAAACCGGAAATCAGCATGCCAAGCGATAGCGCGCCATACACCCATTGTTGCGACCAGCCGGTTTCCGCCACGATCGGATTGGCCATCACCGCCATCAAATAGAAGGATCCGCCCCACGACAGGATTTGTACTACGCCAAGCGTAACTATGGCGGCGGCAGGTGGCTTTGGCTGAGGCTTCACAACATTATTCCGTTAGCAGGCAAAGCATTGTTATAACACGTTCAACCCGCTGGAAAAATCTCGTCTTTCCCTGCTTAACAAAATCCCAGCGCTACGCTGGCAGACCGGCGCCCAAGCCAGTACACTAAAAGTATGTTGTAACTATGGGAGGGCATTTTATGGCTCGTTATGATTTGGTTGCCGATCTGCACGACTGCGTTAACGCGCTGGAGGCGGGTTTGGGCGCGTTACGTCAACACATTGAGCAGCAACCACTACTGATTGCGCGCGTGTTCAGCCTGCCGGAAATTGAGAAAGGCCGCGAACATGATGAAATTGAACGCATCGCGGTGACACAGCATCTTGGCAAAACGGCACGCGACATGGCGCTGACGCATTACTGCCGCCTGTTTATGCAGCATCAATCGGAAAAGCTCAGCACCAAAGCCGCCGTGCGCTTGCCGGGCGCGATTTGCATTGAAGCCGATGGCGATGTGCATGCGCAGATTACGCAGCAGGTTGCCGAGATTAATACTTTGAAGCAGCGGCTGGAACAGCTGATCACCGTGGAGTCGGGCTTGCCGAGCGAGGCGCGCTTTGAGTTCGTCCACCAGCATCTGCGCGGGTTAATTACGCTTAACGCCTACCGCAGCGTAACGCTGCTCAACGCGCCGGACAGTTTGCGCTTTGGCTGGGCGAATAAAAACATCATCAAAAACGTCACGCGTGATGCAGTGGTAGAGCAGCTGGAGCGCAGCCTCAAAGCCAACCGCGCGCAGGCTCCGTGGACGCGGGAACAGTGGGCGGAAAAAGTGCAACTGGAGCTGGAAGCGATCCTTGCATTACCGGCGGGTGCGAAACTGAAAATCAAGCGTCCGGTAAAAGTGCAGCCGATTGCCCGCGTGTGGCGCGCCAGCGAGAAGAAACAGGTGCAGCTTGCCTGCCCTTCTCCGCTGCTGGTGCTGTGCCGCGATCGCACCCAGGTGCCGATTCTTGGAGAACTGCTGAACTACGATGCCGATAACGTTGCCTGGCGTCATAAACCGCTGGCCGAGCCGCTGCATCTGATCATTCCGCGCCTGCATTTGTGGAGCGATCGGCTGGTGTAAAATTTATTTTTAAATCGCTGCATCCAATTCACTCGCTGCCCTCGTATATCAGAGTGTGAGCAACTTCTTCGCTCCCTACTACGAGGATTTATGATGAAAAAGCTAATGGGCATTGCAGTCGTATCCAGCACTTTACTGTTCACCACAGGCGCATTCGCCGCGATGGATAATGGCTCCGTGATGGTAGGCGGAGCGGCGATGTATCCGCAAAAAAACATCGTTGAAAACGCGCTGAACTCCAAAGATCACACCACGCTGGTTGCTGCCGTCAAAGCGGCGGGCTTGGTGGAAACCCTCGAAGGTAAAGGTCCGTTTACCGTCTTCGCGCCAACCAATGCGGCCTTCGCCAAGTTGCCAGCGGGCACCGTTGAAAGCCTGGTGAAACCGGAGAACAAAGCGAAGTTGACCAGCATCCTGACTTATCATGTGGTGGCGGGCAAATACGACATGAAAGCGCTGGAGATGAAAATCAAGCAAGGTGGCGGTCATGCCGAGCTGAAAACCGTCAACGGCCAACCGTTGTGGATTATGAATAATGGCCCGCACAATATTCAGCTGAAAGATGGTCAAGGCAATGTGGCGAATATCAGCACTTATGACGTCAATCAGAAAAATGGTGTGATCGATGTGATTGATACCGTCTTAATGCCTAAGTAATTGCCTATACTCGGGTTGGGCATTTTAGCCAACCGGGAAGATTATGGATAATAGGCTAACAGAACAATTAGTGACGTTATTGCCGGCGATCGCACAGGGCGATCGCCGCGCCTTTGAACAACTGTATCGACTCACTTCGCCGCATCTGTTCGCCCTCGCCCTGCGCATGCTGCGTCAGCAAGGTTGGGCGGAAGAGGTGCTGCACGATTGCTACCTCACCATCTGGAACCGAGCCGCCTCGTACGATGCTGCCCTGAGCGCGCCGATGACGTGGATGACGCACATTGTGCGCAATCGCTGCATTGACGGGTTACGCAGCGGACAAGCGCGCCTGACGCTGGAGGCAGAAGAGTTTAGCGACCTGCTACAAATCACCAGCGAAGACGAACAGAATAACTGGCACGATCCTGCACAAGCCGATCGCCTGCGACACTGCATTGGTCATCTGAGCAGCGAACAGCAGCAAAGCATCACGCTCGCCTATTATCAGGGGATGTCACATAGTGATATTGCCGCCTGGCTGCATCAGCCGGTTGGCTCGGTAAAAAGCTGGATTCGCCGCGCGCTGGAGCATCTGCGGGAGTGTGTGGGCCTATGAACGATAAATTACAACGCGATGATGCCTTAGCGGCCGAGTATGCGCTGGGCACCTTAAGCGGGCTGGCGCGTTTGCGCTTTGCACGCAGGTTACGTAACGAGCCTGCCCTTGCGGCCAACGTTGCGCGCTGGCAAACCATGCTGGCGGGCCTGGATAATCAACTTGCGCCGGTCACGCCGCCGGAAAAGGTGTGGAAGAAAATCACGCTGAGCTTACCGGAGAAAAGCGTGCCGCCGCCGCAACGCCGCTACGTGGGCTGGATGATGGCGGCCAGTATTGCGGCTATCGCGCTGGTGGCCTCAATCTTCCTGCAGCAACCGACGCTGACGCCGTTAACGGTATTAAGCGATGCGCAGCACCGCGAACAGTGGGTGCTCAGCGCCGATAGCAAGCTGGCGCAGCTGAGCCTGACGCCGTTACATCCGGCGGCGCTGACGGCCAGTAACAGCCTTGAACTCTGGGTGATTCCGGCGGGAAAAGCGCCGATTTCGCTCGGTTTAGTGGATAGTGAAAATGCCACGGAGATCGCGCTAAAAGATCCTGAGCTGGCGCGTTCCGGCATGATTGCCATCAGCCTTGAACCGCGCGGCGGCTCGCCAACCGGCCAGCCAACCGGTCCGGTGCTGTATAGCGGGCAGCTGTAAACGAAAAAGGCCGTTCATCTGAACGGCCTTAGTTTATTCAACAGCTATTGCTTCATGCTGCCAACCATTTCTTCCGGACGCACCCACTCATCGAACTGCTCTTCGGTCAGATAGCCCAGCTTCAGCGCTGAGCCTTTCAGCGTCAGGCCTTCTTTATGGGCTTTCTTGGCAATTTCCGCCGCTTTGTCGTAGCCGATATGGGTATTCAGCGCGGTCACCAGCATCAGCGATTCGTTCAGCAGCTGATCGATGCGCTCGCGTACCGGTTCAATGCCGATCGCGCAGTGGTGATTGAAGCTGTCCATGCCGTCGGCCAGCAGACGCACCGATTGCAGGAAGTTGTGGATCACCATCGGACGGAACACGTTGAGCTCAAAGTTGCCGGACGCGCCGCCAATGTTCACCGCCACGTCGTTGCCCATCACCTGACAACACAGCATGGTTAGCGCTTCGCACTGCGTGGGGTTCACTTTGCCTGGCATGATCGAGCTGCCTGGCTCATTTTCCGGGATCGCCAGTTCGCCAATGCCGCAACGCGGGCCAGAGGCCAGCCAGCGCACGTCGTTGGCAATTTTCATTAGCGAAGCTGCCAGGCCTTTCAGCGCACCGTGCGCGTGCACCAGCGCATCGCAGGTCGCCAGCGCCTCGAACTTGTTCGGCGCGGTGACAAACGGCTGTTTGGTCAAATCGGCCAGCGCTTTAGCGACGCGAACCGCGTATTCCGGATGGGTATTCAGGCCGGTCCCGACCGCGGTGCCGCCCAGCGCCAGCTCCGCTACGTGCGGAATACTGTTCTCAATGTGTTTGAGATTGTGCTCAAGCATCGCTACCCAGCCGGAGATCTCCTGACCGAGCGTCAGCGGTGTCGCATCCTGCAAGTGGGTACGACCAATCTTGACGATATCTTTGAAGGCGTCGGATTTTTCACTCAGCGTCTTTTTCAACACGTGAATCTGCGGAATCAGCTGCTCCCGCACGGCGATGACCGCGGCCACGTGCATGGCGGTGGGGAACACATCGTTGGAGCTTTGGCTTTTATTCACGTCGTCATTTGGGTGCACCAGACGCGACATGCCACGCTCGCCGCCAAGAATTTCACTGGCGCGGTTGGCCAGCACTTCATTCATGTTCATGTTGGTCTGGGTGCCGGAGCCGGTCTGCCAAATTGCCAGCGGAAACTCCTCGCTGTGTTTATCTGCCAGCACTTCGTCGGCGGCTTTGAGAATCGCCTGGGCACGATCGGCCGGAAGCAAGCCGAGATCCTGGTTCACCTGCGCCGCCGCGCGCTTGGTCAGCGCCAGCGCATGCACCAATGCCACGGGCATTTTCTCGGTTGAGATTTTGAAATGTTCCAGCGAACGCTGGGTTTGTGCGCCCCACAACTTATCTGCCGGTACTTCGATCGGTCCCATTGAGTCTTTTTCAATGCGATTGGCTGCCATGACTACGTCTCCTTAGCTCAGATTTTGAGGTTTCCGCTCTAAACGCCTTCCCGCGACGCCATTGAGCGAGCAAGATTGTCACATACAAGAATTTAACATTATGCGAGCCTATCGCCTTTATTGCACTTGTTCGTGTATTTTCTATGGCACTTTCTGCTTTAATAAGCCTATTTACTTACGGTTATTAAGGGTAAACGATGCAAAAATTGAACAATTCGCTGCAAAATTACGCCTGGGGCAGCAAAACTGCGCTGACCGAACTCTATGGCATCGAAAATCCACAAGGCTTGCCGATGGCAGAACTGTGGATGGGCGCGCACCCGAAAAGCCCGTCTAACGTTGAGGTCAACGGCGAAGTGCGTTCGCTGCGTGAGGTAATTGACGCCGACAAAGTCGCCATGCTCGGCAAAACGGTAGCTGAACGTTTCGGCGAGCTGCCGTTCCTGTTTAAAGTGCTGTGCGCCGATCAGCCGCTGTCGATTCAGGTACATCCCAGCAAAGCTGCTGCCGAACAAGGTTTTGCGCGTGAAAATGCCGCTGGCATTCCACTCAGCGCTGCCGAACGTAACTATAAAGACGCCAATCACAAGCCCGAGCTGGTGTATGCGCTGACGCCGTTCCAGGCGATGAACGGTTTCCGTGAGCTGCATGAAATTGTCTCGATGCTGGAACCGGTGGCCGGTGCGCATCCGCAAATCGCTCACTTCCTCGAAAACGCTAACGAAGGCAATCTGGCCAAACTGTTCGCCACGCTGCTTTCGTTGCAAGACGATGCCAAATCGCGCGCCATCGGCGTACTGAAATCGGCGCTCAACGCGCGTGAAGGCGAGCCGTGGCAGACGATCAAATCCATCGCCACGGATTATCCGGACGACAGCGGGCTGTTTTCGCCGCTGCTGCTCAATGTTATTACCCTGCAGCCGGGCGAAGCGATGTTCCTGTTTGCCGAAACGCCGCACGCCTACCTGAAAGGCGTGGCGCTGGAAGTTATGGCGAACTCCGATAACGTGCTGCGCGCCGGCCTGACGCCGAAGTTTATCGATATCCCGGAACTGCTGGCTAACCTGAAGTTCCAGGCAAAACCGGCCGCGACGCTGCTGACGCAGCCGCAGCGCGACGGCGAAACCCTGAACTTCCCGATTCCGGTTGAAGACTTTGCCTTTGCCATTCATGGGCTTTCCGCTGCGCCGCAAGCGCTGGCACAAAACAGCGCGGCCCTGCTGTTCTGCATTGAAGGTCAGGCGGTGATTGAGAAGTCCGGGCAACAGCTGGTGCTGAAGCCGGGTGAATCCTGCTTTGTGGCTGCCAATGAGTCGCCGGTGAACGCGGCAGGCACCGGACGTCTGGCGCGCGTGTTTAATACGCTCAACTGAGATCCGGCTGACGCTGCCAGGATTAACTGCTATTCTTTCAAACTATTAATTTAAAACGCCTGCGGGCGTTTTTCTTCACCCGTCGCGCACCGACCAGCGGCGTGCGGACGCAAGGATAAGGACGACACAGCGATGAAAAAGACCCAGGTTGCCGTAGGTGTAATTGTGGCGCTCGGCGTGATTTGGACTGGTGCTGCATGGTTTACCGGTAAACAACTGGAAAGCCACATGGATCAGATGTTGCAGAATGCCAATGCGCAGCTGAATGCTTACGCGCCGAACAGCCGACTGACGCTTAGCTATCAGGATTATCAGCGCGGTGTGTTCAGCAGCAAAACCAAGTTGGTGGTGCAAGCCAGCTCGCAAACCAATGACAACCCGCTGTTGAAGCCTGGTCAAAGCATCGTGCTGAACGAGACGATCGATCACGGTCCGTTCCCGTTCGCCCAGTTGAAGCGCGGCAGCCTGATCCCAAGTATGGCGTCCGTGCATACCGAGCTGGAAAACACCGATGCGGTGAAGAAACTGTTTGAACTGACCAACGGCAAATCGCTGGTTAACGCTGATACCCGCGTCGGCTACAGCGGTGCGACCAATACCGATCTCAACCTGCTGGCGGTGGATTACAACAATCCGCAGACCGGCGATCGTCTGGCCACCAATGGCGGCACGCTGAACATCAGCGCCGACAGCAAAGGTGACAAAGTCAGCCTCGACGGTGACTTCTCCAGCATCGCGGTAACCAGCAAAAACCAGGTTGAACTGCCGGTGCTGTTCACGCTGAATGGCCTGAAGCTGAGCGGCGATACCCACCTCAGCCCGGAAGGCGTGCGCGTCGGCGATCAATCGATCTCTCTGGATAAACTGGATGCCAGCATCAACGGTCAGGAAGGTTTGTCGCTGGAGAAGCTGAAAACCACCTCTTCCTTCGACAACAAAGAGGGCAAGATTGGCGGCCAGCTGGATGTCAATGTTGACAAGATTACCCTGCAGAAACAGCCGTTTGGTGAAGCTAAGCTGGCGATGAAATTTGCGCAGTTCGATGCGCAGGCGGTGAAAGCCTTCTCCGATACCTACAATGCGCAGATGCAGGATCTGCTGAACCAGCCGGGCGTGGCGGAAGATCCGATTCGCTATCAGGCCAGCGTGCAAACCATTCTGCGTAATAACCTGCCAACGCTGTTGAAAGGCTCGCCAACGCTGAGCATCGCGCCGCTGAGCTGGAAAAATGATAAAGGTGAAAGCACCTTTAACCTGAACGTGGGCTTTAACGATCCGGCCACCGTGAGCGGCGAGGCGCAGAGTTTGGGTGCCGCAGTGGATCGCGTACTAAAAACCCTTGACGGCAAACTGGCGATCAATATGCCAATGGCGACCGAAACCATGCGTCATGTCGGTTTAGCGGAAGGTTATCAGGGCGACGATGCGCAGAAACTGGCGGATCAGCAGGTGAAAGGTTTAGCGGCAATGGGCCAGATGTTCCGCCTGACGCAGCAGCAGGATGATAACATCGTCACCAGCCTGCAGTACGGCAACGGCCAGGTCACCATGAATGGCGACAAGATGACGCTGGAGCAGTTCCTGTCACGCTATATGCTGGGCGCACCAACCAGCGAAGGTATGCCTGAGTAACTCGTGGGGCGGCCAACTGGCCGCCCTTATACTTCGCCGCGCATCAACTGCGGTGGCACAATCAAGCTTTGAATCTCCGCTTCCGGCTGCGCCAGCCGCTGCAACATCCTTTCCGCCGCCCTTCTTCCCACATCACGCGCTTCGCTACTGACAAAGGTCATGGTGGGATCGTGCAACTCCCGCTGCGGATCGTCGTTAAAGCCCACCAGCGCCAGCTGCTGCGTGTAGTAGCTATCCACCGCGCCTTCACCAAAGGTTCGCCCACAGCGTAACGCGCCGAAATAGCAGCCGAGCGCGGTGCTGCCGTTATGCGCCAGAATCGCGGTGATGCCGGGATGTTGGCGCAACAACTGCAGCGTCAACGCCGACACGCTTTGTTGACGATCGTCGCACTCAATAATCCAGTCGGACCGGAACGATAAGCCGTATTGCAGCAAAGTGGCGCAATAGCCGCCAATCCGCTCGGCGCGCGTCAGCGACGATCCCAAACCGCCCATCCAGGCAATGCGCTGGTGTCCCTGACGTATCAGATACTCCGTCGCCATGCGCGCCGCCTGGCTGTTATCGGGCCGCAGTGAGTCGACATTGTCGAGGCTGCTGGCGCGCGAGGCGCAGACCAAAGCAATGTTTTGCTCCTGCGCCTGCGGCACCAGCGTTTCCGCCTGCGCCACCGCGCCGCCGAGCACAATCCCTTCCGCGCCCTGCGCCACCAGCGTGTCAAAACAGCGTTTAAGATGTTGTCCGTGCTGACCGCTTTGTGTCAGGACCAGCACTTTGCCCTGCTGCTCCAGCACTTCGCTGAGTCCGGCCGTCATCGCGGCATAAAAGGGCTGGCTGAGATCGCGCACGATCAAGCCGACCACGCCGCTTTCGCCGCCGCGCAAGATCGAGGCTGAGCGATTACGCACATAGCCAAGCTGCTCAATCGCCTGATTGACGCGTGTGGCCGTAGCGGGCGAGATACGTCCTTTACCGGAGAGCACCAACGACACGGTAGAGACCGACACCCCGGCGACCAACGCCACATCATGAATAGTGGTTTTCTGCTGGGACATAGCGTTCCGTTACCAACGTCCAGATACAAAGGGATAAAACGTTACACTGATTTCACCAAAAATAAAGTCTGCAATTAGTCACTCTTTGTGATTATAGCCACAAAAATAAGTGGTAAAACGTTTTATCATCCTTGACCAAATTTGAAGCCTTTCACTTTTAATACCAGGAGAGTCTATGTCCGCCAGTCGTCCCAAAATGTCACTTTGGGAGTTTTTCCAAAGTCTGGGCAAAACCTTTATGTTGCCCGTCGCGCTGCTCTCTTTCTGCGGCATCCTGCTCGGCATCGGCAGTTCGTTAAGCAGTCGTGATGTCCTTACGCTTATCCCCGCGCTTAATCAGCCTTTCCTGCAATATCTGTTTATCTGGCTGGCGAAAATCGGCTCTTTTGCCTTTAGCTATCTGCCGGTGATGTTTGCCATTGCCATTCCGCTCGGTATGGCGCGCGAGAACAAAGGCGTCGCCGCCTTTGCCGGTTTTGTTGGCTACGCGGTACTGAACCTGAGTATCAACTTCTGGCTCAACATCAATGGCATTCTGCCGACCACAGATGCGGCAGTGCTGAAAGCCAATAACGTACAAAACATCCTCGGCATTCAGTCCATCGACACCGGTATTCTCGGCGCGGTGATCGTCGGTATCGTGGTGTTCTGGTTACATGAGCGCTTCCACAACATTCGCCTGCCAGATGCGCTGGCGTTTTTCGGTGGTACGCGTTTTGTGCCGATCGTTACGGCGATGGCGATGGGCGTGCTGGGCTTAGTGGTTCCGCATATCTGGCCATTCTTCGCACGTGCAATTACCGGCCTTGGCTGGGTGATTAACAGCGCCGGTGAATTTGGTCCGATGATCTTCGGTACCGGCGAACGTCTGCTTTTACCGTTTGGTTTGCAGCACATTCTGGTGGCGATCATCCGCTTTACCGATGCGGGCGGCACAATGGATGTGTGCGGTAAAAGCGTCAGCGGTGCGTTAACCATCTTCCAGGCACAACTGGCCTGTGCGGATACGCATGGCTTTGCCGAGAGCGCCACGCGCTTCCTGTCGCAGGGTAAAATGCCGGCCTTCCTCGGTGGTTTACCGGGCGCAGCATTGGCGATGTATCACTGCGCCCGTCCGGAAAACCGTCATAAAATTAAAGGCCTGCTGATTTCTGGCGTGGTGGCTTGTGTAGTGGGCGGCACCACTGAACCGCTGGAGTTCCTGTTCCTGTTCGTCGCGCCGGTGCTGTATCTGATTCACGCGCTGCTGACCGGTTTGGGCTTCACCGTGATGGCGATGCTCGGTGTAACGATCGGTAACACCGACGGCAACGTGATCGACTTCTTCGTCTTCGGCGTGCTGCACGGCCTCTCCACCAAATGGTACTGGGTACCGGTGATTGCTGCGGTGTGGTTCGTGACGTACTACGCCATCTTCCGCGTGGCGATCACCCGTTTCAACATCAAAACACCAGGCCGTGAAGTAGAAACCAACAGCGTAGCGCAGCAGTTTAATCGCGCGGCTGTCGGTAAATCCGGCTTCAACACGCCAGCGATTCTGTCTGCGCTGGGCGGGGTGGAAAACATCGCTTCACTGGATAACTGCCTGACGCGTCTGCGCATTACCGTGGTTGATATGAGCAAAGTGGATGATGCAACACTGAAAGCCAACGGCGCGATTGGTGTGGTGCATGTCAATGCTACCAATCTGCAAGTGGTGATGGGCCCGCAGGTGCAGTCGGTTAAAGATGAGATGGCACACCTGATGAGCGCGACGGTGTAATGATGCAAGGTTTTGATTTCAATCAGGTGGTGGATCGCCACGGCAGCTGGTGTACGCAGTGGGATTTCGTGGCCGATCGGTTTGGCGTGGCGGACTTGCTGCCCTTCACCATCTCCGATATGGATTTCGCGACTGCGCCTTGCATCATTGAGGCGCTGCAACAGCGCCTCACGCACGGGGTGTTTGGTTACAGCCGCTGGCAGCATGATGATTTTCTTTTTGCCATTCAGCACTGGATGCGTAGCCGTTTCGCTACTGACGTGGCGGCAGAATCGCTGGTTTATGGCCCGTCGGTGATTTACATGGTGGCGCAGCTGTTGCGCCACTGGACGCAGCCGGACGATGAAGTGCTTATTCACACCCCCGCTTACGATGCGTTTTATAACACCATCAATGGCAATCAGCGTCGCGTGCTGGAGCTGCCGCTGCAGCGCCACGCTAACGAATGGCTGTGCGACATGGCGCAGCTGGAAACTTTATTGGCGCGTCCGCGCTGTAAAGTGATGCTGCTGTGCAGTCCGCACAATCCTAGCGGCAAAGTATGGCGCGAAGAGGAGCTGCGCCAGATGGCCGCGCTGTGTGAAAAGCATGGCGTGAAGGTGATCAGTGATGAGATCCATATGGACATGGTGCTAAGTGATACGCGGCATACGCCCTGGAGCCAGGTTGCGCAGTCCGATTGGGCGCTGTTCACCTCGGCTTCCAAGAGCTTCAACATTCCGGCACTGACCGGCGCGTGGGGCATCATTCCGGACGAGCGCGATCGTCAGGCGTGGTTCCACGCGCTGAAGCAGCAGGATGGTTTATCCTCGCCAGCGGTGATGGCGCTTGCCGCCACCATCGCCGCGTATCGCGAGGGTGCGCCGTGGCTGGATGCGCTGCGCGTCCATTTGCGTGGCAATATGCAGCATATCGCGCAGCGCCTGAACACGGCGTTTCCGCAGCTTAACTGGCAGCTGCCAGCCGCCACTTATCTGGCGTGGATCGATCTCAATCCGCTTGGCATTGACGAACAGGCGCTGCAACAGCGTCTGATTCATCAACATAAAGTGGCGATCATGCCCGGTTCGACTTACGGCGCGGCCAGTCGCGGGTATTTGCGGCTCAACGCCGGTTGCCCGCGCAGCAAACTGGATGATGGGCTGGATCGTCTGATCGCCGCGTTAAAATCGTTCTGAAATGCGACGGATGCTGATTAATTCAGCATCCGTTTTGCTGTTTGCGCAAATCGCTGGCGCTGTTGCGCAAGATGTTTTTATAATCCTCTGCACTTTATGAAACTGAAGCGAGTGCGCCATGATTGATCTAAAACTCCCCCTCACCGACATTCACCGCCACCTTGATGGCAATATCCGCGCACAAACCATCCTCGATTTAGGTCGCCAGCATAATCTTACGCTGCCCGCTGATACGCTTGATGCATTGCGTCCGCATGTGCAGGTCACCGCGAATGAACCGGATCTGGTGAGTTTCCTGCAGAAACTCGACTGGGGCGTGAAAGTGCTGGGCGATCTTGATGCCTGCCGTCGTATCGCGCTGGAAAACGTCGAAGATGCGGCGCGCGCCGGCATTCACTATGCGGAATTGCGCTTCTCACCGGGCTATATGGCTATGACCCACAAGCTGCCGATTGCCGGCGTGGTTGAAGCGGTGATTGATGGCGTGCGCACCGGTATTCAGCAATACGGCGTCGATGTGCGCCTGACCGGCATTATGAGCCGCACCTTTGGTGAAGAAGCCTGCCTGCGCGAGCTGGAAGCTTTGCTGGCGCATCGCGATGGCATCACCGCCGTCGATTTGGCCGGTGACGAGCTAGGCTTCCCAGGCAGTGAATTCCTCAGCCACTTTAATCGTGCGCGTGACGCCGGTTTCCGCATTACCGTTCACGCCGGTGAAGCCGCAGGCCCGGAAAGCATCTGGCAAGCGATTCGCGAGCTGGGCGCGGAGCGTATTGGTCACGGCGTGAAGGCGATTGAAGATCGTGCATTGATGGATTTCCTTGCTGAGCAGCGCATTGGGATTGAGTCATGCCTCACTTCGAATATTCAGACCAGCACCGTTTCGTCGCTGAGCAACCATCCGCTGAAAACCTTCCTGCAGCACGGCATTCTCGCCACCATTAACACCGACGACCCGGCGGTTCAGGGCGTTGAGCTGGCCCATGAGTATGAAGTGGCGGCACCGCAAGCGGGATTGACGGCAGAAGAGATGCGTCAGGCACAGGATAATGGTGTGACCATCGCGTTCCTGAGTGATGCAGAGAAAGCCGCGCTGCGCGCGCGCGTAGCGGGATAAAAAAAGGTGCGCATAACGCGCACCTTAGATCGTAGGGTCGCCATTCCTGGCGATCTTTTAACAGAATTAACGCAACGACAGGGTCTGACGCTTCTCGGCGGACTGCAAGCCCAGCTCGATCAACTCCATCACCTGAATCGCCTCTTCTGCCTGCACCGGATTCGCACCTGTGCCCGCAATCGCATCACGAATGCCTGCGTAGTACGCCGGATAGTTGCCTGGCAAGGTCAACAGCTCTTTTTCCACCATCACATCGCCTTCCGCCAGCGTCAGCGTGCCGTTGCGCATGTCGTAGCCCCAATCTTCCTGCGGCGGACGTTCACCCGCTTTCAGACGATCTTCCTGCGGATCCAGCCCATATTTCACGTAGCTGCCGCGCGTGCCGTGCACCACAAAGCGCGCGGATTCCGCCGCCACCAGCATGCTGGCATGCAACACAACGCGACGCGTTGGATAGGTCAACACCGCATGGAAGTAATCGGTGGTTTGTGCGCCCGGACGCAGTTCAGCCATATCGACATTAATCGCGACCGGCGTGCCAAACAGCTGCAAAGCCTGATCCAGCACATGCGGTCCGAGATCGAACCAAATGCCGCTGCCTGCGCCTTTCATTTCACGCCAGCGCTGACGCACTTCCGGACGGAAACGGTCGAAGTGGGATTCGAAATAGCGTACTTCGCCCAGCGTGCCGTCGTTCAGCAGGGATTTCAGCGTCAGGAAATCGCTGTCCCAGCGACGGTTATGGAACACCGACAGCAGCAGACCTTTGGCTTTGGCCAGCGCATCCAGCTCACGCGCTTGTGACAACGTCACAGTAAACGGCTTATCCACCACCACGTGTTTACCGGCGTTGAGGGCCGCTTTGGCTAATGGGAAATGTGTGTCATTCGGGGTCGGAATAACAATCAGTTGCAGTGTCGGGTCATCCAGCAGCGCTTGTGGATCGGAAACCACCTGCACTGACGGCCAGTCAGCATGCACTTTGCTGGCATCGCTGCTTGAGATCGCCGCCAGCTCAACATCCGGCGTACCGGCGATCAAGGGTGCATGAAAGGTTTTGCTGGCAAAACCGTAGCCGATAAGGCCGACACGTAATTTATCGCTCATTCTCATTCCTCTTGTTCGTTACCAGACTGATTTAAGACGAATCGGTCTATAAGAACAAGGCGGAATCACCTGAAAACTCAGGAAATAGCACTCCGTGCGGATTGCCAGCTCTCATGCGCCACCAAAGCATCCTGCGCATCCTGACTGCGGCGGCGGAAGTCGCTGGGGCTGACGCCAACGCGTTTGCGGAACACGCGTGAGAAGTAGAGTTGGTCATCGTAGCCCACTTCGCGCCCGACGGAAGCGATCGGTTCCTGGGTGGTTTGCAGCAGCAGTTTGGCGCGGATCACCCGCTGATCTTCGCGCCAGCGCAGCAGATTAATGCCCATTTGCTCGCGGAACAGATGCGCCAGCCGTGACGGCGACAGGCATACATGGCGCGCCACTTCTTCAATTTTCACTTCACCCGCCAGATGATTGGTGACGTACTGACAAGCTTCAATCACGCGCGGATCGCGGATCTGTTGATGGCTGCGCGGATCCTCTTCCACCGCGCGCAGCAGCAAGCGCTCCAGCAGGTTCATCGCCAACTCTTCGGCGAAACGACGTCCGGAGTTATGTGTTTGCTCGATGCTGGCGAACAGGCGATCAAACTCGGCACGCTGCGCTTCTGACAGACGCAAGCGCCCCACGCCCTGACTTTCATCCTGCCACTGCAACCAATCGGTCCAGTAAGCACGCGGACGGAAATAGACCCAGCGATGGAACCAGCACGGACTGTCTGGCGCGCGGCCGTAATAGTGCGGCGTTTTCGGTTGAAACAGCAGCAGATCGCCCGGCTCGCAGTCGAAAGCGGATTCGCCATCAAACACGCGGCCCTGACCTTTGATGGTCAGATTAAGGATGTAACCTTTCATGCCGTGCGGACGATCGATAAAGAAATCGAGCGCGTCATTGGCATTGATCGGCGTTAAGCCTGCCACCAGCCAGGCATTGAACGCATAGCCCGGCAATAAGGGATTCTGCTGCTCACTCGGGGGTTCGCGATGATACATAATGCCCTCACTCTTCCGTTTCGCGGCGCTGAGCGCGCCCACTTACTGGCACGCTCAGCCTGGGTTATCAGGCGGCTTTACTTTTCTGTTTGTAGCGGTCAAAAATCACCGCCGCTAACAGTATCAAACCGCGCACTACATACTGTGAGAATGGCGAGATATTCAATAAATTCATCGCATTCTCAACCGTGCCCAGAATCAGCACGCCCGCCACCACATAGGAAATTTTGCCGATGCCGCCTTTCAGCGAGACGCCGCCCAGCACGCAAGCTGAAATCACAATCAGCTCGTATCCGAGCGAGGTCATGGGCTGGCCGCTGGTCATGCGCGACGCCAGAATGATGCCCGCCGCCGCCGACACTAAACCGGACAGAATGAAGATGATGATACGCGTGCGTACCACCGGCACGCCGGCCAGACGCGCTGCTTCTTCATTGCCGCCAATCGCCAGCGTGTTGCGACCAAAGGTGGTTTTATTCAGCAGGAAACCGAACAGCACCATGGTGGCGATGGTGAGCCAAATCGGTGCCGGCACGCCGAGCCAGTTAGCGTAACCGAGGGTAAAGAAGCGCTCGTCTTCAATCCCCACCGCTTTGCCGTCGGAGAAGATGTAAGCCAGGCCGCGCACAATCTGCATGGTGGCCAGCGTGGTGATCAGGGCGTTGATTTTCAGCCGCGCGATGACGAAACCGTTGATAAAGCCGGTGGCCATGCCGAGCAGCAAACCGGCCGCCACGCCAATCCACAGGCTTTCGGTCATGTTGATCACCACCGCAGTGACCACACCGGCGCAGGCAATCACCGACGCCACGGACAGGTCAAAGTCGCCGGAAGCGAGGCAGAACAGCATGCCGCACGCCACCATGCCGGACATCGACATCGCCAGCCCGAGCCCTTTCATATTGATGATGGAACCAAAGTTCGGCACGAAAATGGCACACACGATAAACAGCAGTGCGAACACCACCAGCATGCCGAAGTTGTCCCAAATCCGCCCCAGTTGCAGCCCGTTGCGCTGCACCGGTGGCGTGTTGGAAGTGGTAGATGAAGCCATTATTGCTCTCCTTTACATCAGGCCACGGCGGCCGCTTGAGTGGTTTTCGGCATCGCCAGGCTCAGTGTCAGCTGCTCTGTGGCCGTGTCGTGGGACAGTTCACCGGCAATGGAACCTTCACGCATCACCAGAATGCGGTCAGCTAATCCCATCACTTCCGGCAGATCGCTGGAGGCAAACAGCACCGCAATCCCCTTTTTCGCCAGTTGATAAATCAGGTTGTAGATTTCGTGTTTAGCACCGACGTCAATGCCGCGCGTCGGCTCATCGAGCAGGATCACGTTCATCTCTTCCGACAGCCAGCGGCCCAGAATCGCCTTCTGCTGGTTGCCTCCGGAAAGATTCATGATCAGCTGCTGCGGGCCTGGCGTTTTGATGTTGAGTGAACGAATGTGGATATCGGCGTTTTTCGCTTCCCAGCTCGGTTTGATCAGGCAACCAGCGGTGAGATTGTGGCGACGCGCGCTGATGTTGATGTTATCGCGCACCGAATGCACCGGAATGATGCCTTCGGATTTGCGATCTTCCGGGCACAGCATGATGCCGGCGCGGATGGCGTCGATCGGCTGGCGAATGTTGAGCTTTTTGCCATCCAGCGTCACGCTGCCGCCGCGCAGTTTGGTGGCACCGAACAGCCCTTTCATCAGTTCACTGCGGCCCGCGCCAACCAGACCAAACAGACCAACGATTTCACCAGCGCGCACCGTCAGCGAAATCGGCGTACGCACGCCCTTCGCCTCTACCGCGTCCAACTGCAAACGCACCGGGCCCAGTTCACGCGGCGCGTAACCATAAATATCCCCCAGATTGCGTCCCACCATCGCCTGCACCAGATCGTCGTGATGGGTGTTTTTCATGTCGGTGAAGGTGCGCACGTAGCGGCCATCTTTAAACACGGTGATGGCATCGCTCAGGGCAAAAATCTCCTCCATGCGGTGCGACACGTACAACACGGTGCGGCCCTGCTCGCGTAGCTGACGGATGACGCGGAACAAGTGATCAATCTCGCGCGCCGACAGCGAGCTGGTCGGTTCGTCAAAGGCGATGATGCGCGCATTACGCGCCAGCGCTTTAGCAATCTCCACCATCTGCCACTGGCCGAGCGACAGATATTTCAGCGGCATGTCTGGATCGATATCCATGCCGAGATTTTGCAGTTGCAAACCGGCTTCATAGCGCAGCAGTTTGCGATTCACCAGGCCGCGCTTGTGCGGCAGCTGGCCGAGATAGATATTTTCCGCCACGCTCATTTCCGGCACCAGATGCAGTTCCTGGTAAATGATCGCCACGCCGGCATCCAGCGCATCCACGGTGGTGTTGAAACTCTTCGGCTGGCCTTTAATGCGGATCTCGCCGCCGCTGGGCTGGTAGCTACCGCTGAGGATCTTCAACAGCGTCGATTTACCGGCACCGTTCTCCCCCATCAGCGCGTGCACTTCGCCGGCACGGCAGCTGAATGAGATGTCCTGCAGCGCTTTCACGCCGGGAAAGGTTTTGCTGATGCCATGAAACGACAGAAAGGCTTGATCTATGTTCATGGTGACTCCTCTAAGCCTTCATGCTTCGCACTGTAACTGCGTTGGCTGCGTGAACTTACCCCGGTCACTTACAAAAGTAAGCTCCTGGGGATAAGTGCACTTGCCGCCTTGTTACAGCACGAATCATTTTGGCTAAACATTTAGATGGTGCTGCTCAAACAACGAACAACGTGATTACTTCAGCCCTTTCTTATCCAGCTCGGCTTTGAAGTTATCGCGGGTAATCAGCACCACATCGGTGACCTCGGTGAACTTCGGCGGCTCCTGATCTTTGGTCACCCAGTTGTAGAGCATCTCGCTGCTCTTATAACCGTGCACGTCCGGGCTTGGCAGCAGCGAACCGTAGAAGCCGGTGGCGGAACCTTTCGACAGCTCACTCACGGCATCAACACCGTTAATGCCGATACCGATCACATCGGGCGCTTTAAAGCCCTGACCTTCGGTGGCGCGAACGCCGCCCAGCACGGTGTTATCGTTCATGCCGAGAATCAGCCAGTGTTTCACTTCCGGATGCTGCACCAGCAGCGAGTTACCGGCGTCAAATGCGCCTGGGATATCGTTGGATTTGGTCGGGACCTGATAGATCTGCTTCTCCGGGAAACCGGCGGCTTTCAGCGCGTCCATCGAACCGCTGGTGCGACGGCGTGCGGTGTCGAGTTCGTTCGCGGTGATGGCCATCACGCCGGTCTCTTTCACATCCCAGCCGCGTTTCTGCATCTCTTTATACAGTTCCTGCCCCTGACGCTCACCGATCTTGGTTGCCGCCATCATCACCAATGGCACGGTATCCATCGGCTTGCCTTTGGCGGTCACGAACTGATCATCGACGGCAATCACTTTCAGACCGTAACCGCGCGCTTTGGCGACAATCGCGGAGCCGAGTTTCGGATCTGGCGTACAGATGACGAAGCCTTTCGCGCCGCTGGCGGCCAGGCTGTCGATGGCGTTGAGGGTTTTCTCACCGTCGGGCACGGCAATTTTGATCACTTCAAAGCCGAGATCCTTGCCGGCTTTATCCGCGAATTTCCATTCGGTCTGGAACCAGGGTTCCTCCGGTTGTTTAACGAGGAAACCGAGTTTCATGGTCTCGGCGATAGCGGATTGTGACATAACCGCAGCGAGACCTAGCGCCGCCAGCGTTTTAGTGAATTTATGCATGATGCTCTCCGGCATAATGTTGTTTTAGGCTGTTATTAACCAATCGGTGTAAACGCTACCAATCAAATAATTTTGTGGGGTACAGCTAAAAATCAGCGCGTTAGCGCAAAGGTTGTACAAAGGCTGCGCAAACGCTGGGCTAGTTGTAGCGGGAATGGACGGGAAAAATGTAGAGCGGTATCACATCCCAAAACGATGACAAAATCCTCCATATATTCAGCAAATTTAACCGGTCATTAACTTTTGCAGTCGATCACACATCCCCGCCGATGGCAGAAAAGTGCATATTCTCAGCGACTGATGACTAACCGCTTCTGCTGCCCCATTCCAGGATAGAGCCAGATAACTCACACAGGAGAATCCCAATGGGTGCTGGCGCCATAACAATTGGGCTGGATTTTGGCAGTGACTCGGTGCGTGCGCTGGCCGTGGACTGTCACAGTGGTAAAGAGCTGGAAAAAGCGGTGGTCAACTATGCACGCTGGGCCAACGGCGAATTTTGCGATGCGCACACCAACCGCTTTCGTCACCATCCGCAGGACTATATCGATGCGTTAGAACAGGCGATTGTCACCGTGGTTAACGCCTTAACGCCTGAACAGCGCGCCGCCGTAGTGGGGATTGGCGTGGATTCCACCGGCTCGACGCCTGCGCCTATCGATCGTGATGGCAACGTGCTGGCGCTGCGCCCGGAATTCGCCACCAACCCCAACGCGATGTTCGTGCTGTGGAAAGATCACACCGCGATTGAAGAAGCCGAAGAGATCAATCAGCTGTGTCGTAGCGGTCGTTTCAACGATTACACCCGCTATATTGGCGGCGTCTATTCGTCGGAGTGGTTCTGGGCCAAGATACTGCACGTGTCACGCGCCGATGCTGCGGTACGTGAAGCGGCAGTGTCTTGGGTGGAACTGTGCGATTGGGTTCCCGCGCTCCTCAGCGGCACTACCGCACCCGCGCAGCTGCGTCGTGGACGCTGTGCCGCCGGGCACAAATCACTGTGGCATCCGGAGTGGCAAGGTTTGCCGCCGGCTGACTTCTTCCGCGCGCTCGATCCTCTGCTGGTCGAGCAGCTCGATTCCCCCTTATTCGCAGACACCTGGACCGCCGATGTGCCGGTGGGCACGCTCAGCAGCGAATGGGCGCAGCGCCTCGGCTTATCGCAACAGGTGATTCTTTCGGGCGGCGCGTTTGACTGCCACATGGGCGCGGTTGGTGCCGGTGCGCAGCCTTATACGCTGGTGAAAGTGATTGGCACCTCAACCTGCGACATTCTGATTGCCGACAGCGACACCGTTGGCGACCGCGCGATCAAAGGCATCTGCGGCCAGGTGGATGGCAGCGTGGTGCCGGGCGCGATTGGCTGCGAAGCCGGCCAGTCGGCGTTTGGCGATATTTATGCCTGGTTCAGCCGCCTGCTTGGCTGGCCACTGCAGCAGGCGGCGCAGCACCATCCGGAGCTGCAACCGCAGTTAGCCGCGCTGCAAAAAGATCTGATCCGCAACCTCACCGAAGCCTGGGCGGCTAATCCGCAACTCGATCATCTGCCGGTGGTGCTCGACTGGTTCAACGGCCGCCGCACGCCTGACGCCAATCAGCGCTTAAAAGGCGTGATCACCGATCTCAATCTCGGCACCGATGCGCCGGCGCTGTTTGGTGGCCTGATCGCCGCCACCGCGTTTGGCGCGCGCGCCATTATGGAGTGTTTCGAACAGCAGCAGATTCCGGTGCAGAGCATCCTGACGCTCGGCGGCATCGCGCGCAAATCCCCCGCCATCATGCAGGCGTGCTGCGACGTGATGAACCGTCCGCTGGATATCGTCGCCTCTGACGAATGCTGTGCGCTCGGCGCCGCCATTTTTGCCGCCGTTGCTGCGGGCGTGTATGCCGATGTGCCTGCCGCCCAGCAGGTGATGGCCAGTCCGATTGATGTGACGCTGCAACCCAACGCCGAGCGCGTGGTGGTTTATCAGCAACTTTATCAACGTTATCAAAACTGGTGCCAGGCCGCTGAACCGCAGTACGCCGCGCGCACCGTATCCGCTCAGTAAAGGAGAGATTTAATGGAACAGCACAACGCACAACAGGTGTGGTTTGTTATTGGTACGCAGCACCTTTACGGCGCGGAAACCTTGCGTCAGGTAGAACAGCACGCTCGCCAGGTGATGGACGGATTGAATCAGGCCGGCACCTTGCCGGTATCGCTGGTGCTGAAGCCGCTGGTGAAATCACCAGACGAAGCGCTGGCATTGTGCCGCGACGCCAACCACGATAATCAGTGCGTCGGCATCATTACCTGGCTGCACACCTTCTCGCCAGCCAAGATGTGGATTGGTGGCCTGAGCATCCTGAATAAGCCGCTGCTGCAATTCCATACCCAGTTCAACGCGGAGATTCCGTGGGACAGCATGGATATGGACTTTATGAATCTTAACCAAACCGCGCACGGCGGCCGCGAGTTCGGCTTTATCGGCGCGCGTATGGGCTTGCAACACAGCGTGGTGACCGGTCACTGGCAGGATAAAGCCAGCCAGCAGCGCATCGGACGCTGGATCAATGCCGCGCTGGCAAAACAGGCCAGCCAGCAGCTGAAAGTGGCGCGCTTCGGCGACAACATGCGCGAAGTGGCAGTGACCGAAGGCGATAAAGTCGCAGCACAGATTCAATTTGGTTACTCCGTGAATGGCTGGGGCGTGGGCGATTTGGTCGAGGTGGTGAACAGCGTCAGCGATGGCGACGTCAACGCGCTGATCGATGAATACGAAAGCCAATATCGCTTTACCGATGCCGCCGCCGTCAACGGCGACAAACGTCAAAACGTACTGGATGCGGCACGCATTGAGCTCGGTCTGAAACGTTTCCTCGAAGCTGAAGGCTGCAAAGCCTTCACCACCAACTTCCAAACCTTGCATGGCATGACGCAGCTGCCCGGTTTGGCGGTGCAGCGCTTGATGGGCCAGGGCTACGGCTTTGCCGGTGAAGGCGACTGGAAAACCGCCGCGCTGCTGCACATCCTCAAAATTCAGGCGGGCGCACGCGCTGGCGGCACATCCTTTATGGAGGATTACACCTATCACTTCTCACCGGGCAATGATTTGGTGCTGGGCTCACATATGCTGGAAGTGTGCCCGTCCATCGCCAAAGAGGAGAAGCCGCTGATTGATGTGCAGTTCCTCGGCATTGGCGACAAAGCCGATCCGGCGCGCATGATCTTCTCCACGCCAGCAGGACGCGCGGTGAATGCCAGCGTGATCGATCTTGGCGATCGTTTCCGTTTGCTGGTGAATGTGGTGGATGCTATCGAACAGCCAAAACCGCTGCCAAAATTGCCGGTGGCCCGTGCGCTGTGGCGTGCCCAGCCGTCGCTGGCCACCGCATCAGAGGCCTGGATTCTGGCCGGCGGCGCGCACCACACGGTGTTCAGCCAGGCGCTGGATCTGGATGATATGTATCTGTACGGCGAGCTGAATGGCATTGAAGTGCTGGTGATTGATGAGGAGACGCGCTTACCGGCATTTAAAGATGCGCTGCGCTGGAATGAGGCGTATTACCGCCTGGCACGTTGATTTCGTCCTCTGCGATATTCCCCTCATCCTAACCTTCTCCCGCAAGCGGGGGAAGGAACCGTTTTATAAACGCTGTCACTCCGAACTCAACGTGTGTTTTTGCTTCAGGGAAGAGTGCTGCTTATCGCTGCACCGGCGGCTCCCTCTCCCGCGCGCGGGAGAGGGTTGGGGTGAGGGAAAGGCGGGTGAAGAAGTTAAGAGGTCAAACGCTTAACAGGTGCGTTCTGCTGGCGATCCCACATCACGGTGAGCAGGCGTTGCAGCGCGATAAACGCAAACAGCAGAATGCCGATGGCGATCTTGGTCCACCATGAACTCAAGGTGCCGTCGAAGTTAATCCAGGTCTGAATCAATCCCTGAATCAACACGCCGAACAGCGTGCCCAACACCGTGCCCACGCCGCCAGACAACAAGGTGCCGCCAATCACCACCGAGGCAATCGCGTCCAGTTCCACACCCAATCCCGCTAGCGCATAGCCTGCCGAGGTATAAATGGAGAACACAATGCCCGCTAATGTCGCCAGCGTGGTCGACAACATATAAATCCTGATGGTGGTCGCGCGCGTTGACACGCCCATCAACTGCGCCGAAGTCAGGCTGCCGCCAATCGCATACACCTGATTACCAAAGCGCGTACGGTGCGCCAGAATAATCCCGCCGAGTACCACCACCAGCATAATCAGCGCCAGCAAACTCAGGCGTCCGCCGCCAGGGATCTTCCACGCCAGACTCGACAGCGTGGTATAGAGCGGATGATCGATAGGAATCGAATTCTCCGACACCAGATAGCTGCAGCCGCGCAGGAAAAACATCCCCGCCAGCGTAATGATAAACGCCGGGATTTTCAGCGCATCGATCAGCCAGCCCATCATCGCGCCAAACAGCGCGCCCATCGCCAGCACCAGCGCAAACGCCAGAAGCGGATCGAGATGATAATCACCAATCACCCGTGCCAGGAACACGCCGCTAAAGGCAATCACCGCGCCCACCGACAGATCAATCCCGCCGGACAAAATCACGAACGTCATCCCCACGGCGATGATGCCGAGGAAAGCGTTATCGGTGAGGATATTGCAGATCACGCGCGTTGAAGCGAAGCCGGGAAATTGGCTCAGGCAAAACAGATAACCCGCCACAAACACCAGCAGCGTGATCATCAAGGGCAGATGACGTTTCATCATTTCGGGCGTCTCCGTTTCAACATGGCAATAAAGCGTGGCGACTGCAGCAGCAATACGCACATCACCACCACCGCTTTCACCACCTGATTGAGTTCAGGCTGGAAGCCGGACAGCAAAATACCGGTATTCATCGACTGAATAATCAACGCGCCAATCAGTGACAGCACCAGATTGAAGCGCCCGCCCATCAACGAAGCACCGCCAATCACCACCGCCAGAATGGCATCCAGCTCCAGCCACAAACCGGCATTATTGGCATCGGCACCGCGAATATCCGCAGCGACGATCATGCCCGCCACCGCCGCGCACATGCCGCTAATCACATAGGTCGACATCACCACCAGCCAGCCATTCACACCGGCATTGCGCGCCGCGCGCAGGTTAATACCGACCGCTTCGATAAACAGTCCGAGCGCGGTTTTGCGCGTCAGCAGCCACACCACTAACGCCACCAGCAGCGTAATCCATACCGGCACCGGCAGCAGCCACAGCGAACCGCTGCCAAACCACGCCAGGCTATCGCTGTTGAAGGTGACGATTTGGCCCTGCGTGATCAGCTGCGCCACGCCGCGTCCCGCCACCATCAAAATCAGGGTGGCGACAAACGGCTGAATTTTTAGCAGCGCCACCAAAATGCCATTCCACAAACCGCAAGCCAGGCCGGTACCGAGCGTCACCAGAATGATGAACGGTAAGCTGTGCCCCGCCACCGTCAAAGTTGCCGCCGTCGCGCCCGCAATCGCCATCACCGCGCCCACCGACAGATCGATCCCGCCGGTGGCAATCACCAGCGTCATGCCAATTGCCAGCAACGCCACCGGCGCGGCGCGATTGAGAATATCAATTGGGCTGCCGAACAAACGGCCATCCTGAATGTGAATGGCAAAAAAGTTATTCGCTACCAGGCTATCCACCAGCAGCACCAGAATCAGCGCCACAATCTGCGGCATGCCAGGCGGCAGCTTCGGCTTACGTCGTTCGGGTTTGTCATGTGTCATAGGGGATTCAAGCATGTTGTGCTCCTCCATCGGCGATGGCGTTGACGATCGCGGCCACCGACAGCTGCTCCAGCGGGATTTCGGCCACCTGCTTCAAATCGCGCATGATCAACACGCGATCGGCATAGCCCACCAGTTCTTCGAGTTCAGAGGAGATAACCAGCAGCGCCAATCCGTCGGCGCACAGGGTTTCAATTAAGCGAATGATCTCGGCGTGCGCGCCCACATCAATACCGCGCGTTGGCTCGTCGAGGATCAGGAATTGCGGTTTGGTCACCAGCCAGCGCGATAACAGCACCTTCTGCTGGTTGCCGCCGGACAACAGCTCAACCGGTTGATCCGCATGCGGCGTGCGAATGCCGAGACTCTTGATAAAGCGCTCGGCGATCTCCTGCTGCTCACGACGCTTGATCGGTCGCAGCCAGCCGCGCTGCGCCTGCAGCGCCAGAATGATATTTTCGCGTACCGACGCGCCACCAATGATGCCGTCGGTTTTACGATCTTCCGGACAGAAACCCATACCGAGGCGCGAAGCCTTCGCGGGCGTGCGGATGTTCTGCACTTTGCCCTTGATGGTCGCGGTGCCGCGATCCGCCCGGCGAATGCCGAACAGCACTTCGGCGGTTTCGGTTCGGCCTGAACCGAGCAATCCCGCCAGTCCCACCACTTCACCCGGACGCACCTGCAGGTTGAAGGGTTCAATGGTGCCCTTCTTGCCATAATCTTCAAATGACACCACCGGCTGATTGCTGCGCAGCGTGCTGCCCTGACGCTGCAAAGCGGTTTCCAGCAGCTCGCGTCCCAGCATCAGCTTGATCAGTTCAATCTGCGGCAGCGTGGCGGTATCGCGCGTGGCAATAAACTGGCCGTTACGCAGCACGGTGATGCGATCGGTAATGCGGTAAACCTGGTCGAGAAAATGGGTAACAAAAATCAGGCTCATCCCTTTGGCTTTTAGCTGCGCCATCAAGGTAAACAGCATTTCGACTTCATTGGCATCGAGGCTGGCGGTCGGTTCATCAAGGATCAGCACCTGCGCGGAGAGATCGACCGCGCGGCAAATCGCAATGATCTGCTGCATCGCCACCGAGTAATGCCCCAGCGGACGCGTTACGTCGAGTACAAAGCCGTAGTTGCGCATCAGCGCATCGGCGTCGCGCACCATGCGCTTGCGATCAATCATGCCGAAGCGACGCGGCTCGCGGCCAATGTACAAATTATCCGCCACCGACATATTCGGCAGCAGATTCACTTCCTGATAAACCGTGCCAATGCCCATCTCCTGTGCATCGGCGGTGTTGTGCGGCGTAATCGCCTTGCCGTTCAGGGTTACCGTGCCGGCATCGCGGGTATACACGCCTGTCAGGACTTTAATCAGCGTGGATTTGCCCGCGCCGTTTTCGCCCAGCAACGCCATGATCTCGCCCTTGCGGATGCTGAACGAGACATTATCCAGCGCCTTCACGCCGGGAAAGCCTTTGCTGACGCCGCTAATGGTCAGCAGTGCGGTTTCATCGGAGGTGCTCATCAGGTTCTACCTCGCCTTACGTCATCAAAAACCGCCCCGAAGGGCGGTTGCGGGGATCAGTAACCCATGCCTTTTTTGGTATCGAGCTGCGCCTGTGCGGAGTCCGGCAGATACAGTTTCGATTCTGTTTTGATGATTTTCGGCGGCATCGTGCCGTCCTTCTTAAATTTCTCCAGCGCGTCGAATGCTGGACCGGCCATATTAGGCGTCAGCTCCACGTTGGCATTGGCTTCACCGGCCAGCATCGCTTTGTAGATATCGGGCACGCCATCAATCGAACCGGTCAGGATATCTTTGCCTGGCTTGAGGCCAGCTTCTTTAATCGCCTGAATCGCACCGATCGCCATATCATCGTTATGCGCGTAAACCATGCAGATGTTCTTGCCGTTGTTTTCCGCCTTGATAAAGCTCTCCATCACCTCTTTACCTTTACTGCGGGTAAAGTCACCGGACTGCGAGCGAATCACTTTGATATTGTCGTGGCCGGCGATGGCTTCGGCGAAGCCTTTCTTACGGTCAATCGCCACGCTGGCGCCGACGGTACCTTGCAACTCGACGACGTTACATTTTTTGTCCGCGACCGTTTTCACCAGCCAGTCGCCAATCAACTTGCCTTCCAGCACGTTGTCCGCAGTGACCACCGCCATGTACAGCGATTTGTCTTTCACCACGATGGCGCGATCGAGTAAGAACACCGGGATTTTGGCGTCTTTGGCTTCTTCCAGCACGGGTTCCCATCCCGTTTGCACCACCGGCGCAATGAAGATGGCATCAACGCCCTGCGCGATGAACGAGCGCACCGCTTTGATTTGGTTCTCTTGTTTCTGCTGGCCATCGGCGATTTTCAGCGTGATACCGCGCTTTTGCGCTTCACTTTTTGCCACATTGGTTTCTGCTGAACGCCAGCCAGATTCCGAGCCAACCTGTGAGAAGCCCACCGTCATATCAGCAGCCAACACCGACGTACTCAGTGCCGAGCTCACCATGGCGGTCAAGAGTAAACGTTTCCACATAATTTCATTCCTCTGAAGGGAGTGTGTTGTAGGGGTACAAAACGCGAATTAAGCCTGGCTGAAAAGCGCGTAAACAAGCGCGACATACTTCACAAATCAGAGTGAATTAAAGGAGTTACGCGAACAGGCAATGCTTTATGGATCGTGGCATTATGGACAAAATGCCTGCTAATTATTACGGAGGGGGTTAAATAAATGTAATAAACAGAATCGGTTATGCTTCTCACTACTGGAAACGATTACAGCGGGCGCGTAAAGAATGGTTATTGTCTGCAGCGACAATCAATTATTGGTTTTGTGACTACTCGCACAGAATGTGAGTGCCGGTTTCATGGCGTGTGCATAAATTTGCTGGCCAGAGCGGAATAAACAGCGGATTCATTCGCAGCACGATCGCAAATACCTATTATAGAGACGGAGAAATAACGGCTTTCCAATCATGCGTTAATAGCGTGATATTTTCTCACAAGCCCGCTAAATACCGGCCTGAATTTGCCTTAAATCGTACTTTATATGCGCGTTTAAAACGCGTAAAAGCCAAAAAAGTGTCGTTTCATGAGCGAATTAGCGCATGTTGTCTGAATTTTGTATTTTTTTATGAGTCGCATATGGACTCTCGCTGCGTGCTCCCTATACTTGGGCACTTCCAAGTACTTTATATTTAAATGGCAATCATGACTGCATTAGATTACCTGCTGAAATTCCGCAAAGTGAATAATCTCGATAGTCTGGAAAAACTCTACGACCATCTGAATTATTCGCTGACTGATGATAAAGAGATCATCAATATGTATCGTGCCGCCGACCATCGACGTGCTGAACTGGTCTCTGGCGGACGTCTGTTCGATATGGGCCGCGTGCCGAAAACCGTCTGGCGTTACGTGATCTAATTGATTTATCCCCTCTCTATCTGCGCTCTTGCGTTGTCCAGGTCGGGCGTGCCCCGTTTGGACATGATACGCTCTGCATCGCCCTCTTCTCTGCAAACAGGATCTTGTCGATGACCCAACCGGTGAACCCGCCACGTATTGCTGGCTGGCTACTGCTGCCGCTGGCGTGGCTGATCATGACCATGCTGACCAGTGCGCTGGTGGTGGCGATGTATCTGAGCCCGCTGTTTAAACCCGAATTACGCACGACGCTGTTCTCACACGGCGGCACTTTGCTGACGCAATGGTCGATCTCGCTGCTGACTGCTGCGGTAGTATGGGCATATAGCATTTGGGTGTGCTGGATTTTCTGTAAACGTTCGCGTCGCTTACCGCGCCATTACATTCTGTGGCTGCTGATGACCATCTTGCTGGCGTTAAAAACCTTTGCCTTCACGCCGGTGGCCGATGGCAAAGCGATTCAGACTTTGCTGCTGTCGCTGCTGGCTGCTGCGGTGTTTGTGCCCTATTTCAAACGTTCTCAGCGTGTAAAACAGACGTTTATCCAGCCATAATGACGTGAGTTTCGTCAGCAATTTAATTCTGAGTGCTCTCAACGCGCCCACAAACCCGTTGAAGGTTGAGATGCACCTCTCAATTCCGGATAATAGACGCCTTTCGGCTTCCCAGGTTAAAAAATGACCGATTACTTACTTCTCTTTGTTGGCACGGTGCTGGTGAACAACTTTGTGTTGGTCAAATTCCTCGGCCTTTGCCCATTTATGGGCGTGTCAAAAAAACTGGAAACGGCCATTGGCATGGGACTTGCCACCACTTTCGTGATCACGCTGGCGGCGATCTGCGCCTGGCTGGTGAATCACCTGATTCTGGTGCCGCTCGATCTGGTCTATCTGCGCACCCTCGCCTATATCCTGGTGATTGCTGTTGTGGTGCAGTTCACCGAAATGGTGGTGCGTAAAACCAGTCCGTCACTCTATCGCCTGCTGGGCATTTTTCTGCCGCTGATCACCACCAACTGTGCGGTGTTGGGCGTGCCATTACTGAGCGTTAACCTCAATCACACCTTCCTGCAGGCGGCGCTGTATGGCTTCAGTGCGTCACTCGGCTTCTCGCTGGTGATGGTGCTGTTCGCGGGCATGCGCGAGCGTCTGGTACTGGCGAATGTTCCCGCGCCGTTTAAAGGTAACTCGATTGCGCTGATCACCGCAGGTCTGATGGCGCTGGCCTTTATGGGCTTTACCGGGCTGGTGAAATTCTAATGACCGCGATTTGGATTGCGATTATCGCGCTGGCTGCATTGGGCCTGGTGTTTGGTGCCCTGCTGGGTTACGCCTCACGTCGCTTCGAGGTGGAAGAAGATCCGATTGTTGAGCAGATCGATGAGATTTTGCCGCAGAGCCAGTGTGGGCAGTGCGGCTATCCCGGCTGCCGGCCGTATGCCGATGCGGTGGGCAACAACGGTGAAGCCATCAATAAGTGCGCGCCTGGCGGCGAGCAGACCATGCTCAAGCTGGCCGCGCTGCTCAACGTTGAACCGCAACCGCTCGACGGCGGCGCAGACGTGCTGGAGCCGATACGTACCGTGGCATGGATCGATGAAGAGAACTGCATCGGCTGCACCAAATGTATTCAGGCTTGCCCGGTGGACGCCATCGTGGGTGCCACGCGCGCCATGCACACCGTGCTGAGCGATGTCTGCACCGGCTGCGATCTCTGCGTTGCGCCTTGCCCGACCGACTGCATTGAGATGCGCCCGGTTGCAACCACCACGGCCAACTGGAAGTGGAATCTCGACACCATTCCTGTACGGGTGATCCCGGTAGAAACCCATGCTTAATTTGTTAAACCTGTTCCGCAAAGAGAAGTTGTGGGATTTTCAGGGCGGCATCCATCCGCCTGAGATGAAAACACAGTCCAACGGTACGCCGCTGAGCCAGTTACCCCTGCCTGAGCGCTTTATCATTCCGTTAAAACAGCATATCGGCCATGAAGGCGAGATTTGCGTGGCGCCCGGCGACAAAGTGCTGCGCGGCCAGCCGCTGACCTTTGGCGGCGGACGCATGCTGCCGGTGCACGCGCCAACGTCCGGCACCATCGAAGAGATTGCGCCACACATGACGGCGCACCCTTCTGGCCTCTCCGAGCTGTGCATTTTCCTGCGTGCCGACGGCGAAGATCGCTGGACCACGCTCGATCCGCAGCCCGATTACCGCGCCCTGTCGCGTGAAGAAGCGGTAAAACGCATTCACAATGCCGGCATCGCCGGATTAGGCGGCGCGGGCTTCCCGACCGCCACCAAACTGCGCGGCGGCCTGCGCGGCGTAAAAACCCTGATCATCAACGCCGCCGAGTGCGAGCCGTACATCACTGCCGATGACCGTTTAATGCAGGATTGTGCCGCCGAAGTGTTGGAAGGCTGCCGCATTCTGGCGTGGGTGTTGCAGGCGGAACGCGTGCTGATCGGCATAGAAGATAACAAACCGCAAGCCATTGCCGCGCTGAAACAGGCATTGGGCGGCGATCGTGAATTACAGATTCGCGTGATTCCTACCAAGTATCCGTCTGGCGGCGCGAAACAGCTGACGCAGATTCTCACCGGCCTTGAAGTGCCACACGGCGGACGTTCCACCGATATCGGTGTGCTGATGCAAAACGTCGGCACCGCGTGGGCGGTAAAACGCGCCATCGTAGACGGCGAACCGATCACCGAACGCGTGGTGACGCTGACCGGCGCAGCGCTGGCGCGCCCGCGCAACGTCTGGGGACGGCTCGGTACGCCGATCAGCCACCTGCTGCAGCATGCCGGTTTTACGCCGGGATCGCGCCAGATGGTGATCATGGGCGGTCCGCTAATGGGCTTTACCCTGCCGTCGCTGAACGTGCCGCTGGTGAAAATATCCAACTGTATTCTGGCGCCGTCGGCCAGCGAAATGGGCAACGATCAGCAAGAGCAATCCTGTATCCGCTGCAGCGCCTGCGCGGATGCCTGCCCAGCGAAACTGCTGCCGCAGCAGCTGTTCTGGTACAGCCAGGGCGGCGATCACGAAAAAGCACGCGCGCACAATATTGATGACTGCATTGAGTGCGGCGCCTGCGCTTACGTCTGCCCGAGTAACATTCCGCTGGTGCAATATTATCGTCAGGAAAAAGCCGAACTGCGCGCCATCGATCTCGAAGCGAAACGTACCGCCGAAGCGAAAGCGCGTTTTGAAGCGCGTCTGGCACGTCTCGAACGCGAAAAACAGGCGCGTGAAGCGCGTCATGAACAGGCTAAACAGCGCGTGGCGCGTAGCGATCAGGGTGAACGAGACGCTGCGGTGGCACGTGTGAAAGCGCGTCAGGAAAAAACGCCGGAGCAGGATGCTGCGGAACGCGAAGCGCGTCATGCACAAGCCTTAGCGCAGCAGGCCGAGAAGCAAGCTGAAACGCAGGCGCTGAGTCGTCAGTCCGGCGATCCGCGTAAAGCGGCGGTGGAAGCGGCAATTGCCCGTGCGAAAGCGAAGAAAGTGGGCGCACCAGCGGCTGACGTCGCGCTTGCCGAGCCGCCAGCTGATGCGCCTGCGGCAGAAGTCGATCCGCGTAAAGCGGCGGTGGAAGCCGCGATTGCGCGTGCGAAAGCGAAAAAAGCTGCCGCGGCGGCAGAACCAGCACCCGCTGAGCCGCCAGCCGTCGCGCCTGCTGCTGAAGTCGATCCGCGCAAGGCCGCCGTTGAAGCGGCGATTGCGCGCGCCAAAGCCAAAAAAGCCGCCGCTTCCGCACAACCCGCTGCACCGGCACCCGCCGAGCCGTCAGCTGATGCACCTGCCGCTGAAGTTGACCCGCGCAAGGCCGCCGTTGAAGCGGCGATTGCGCGCGCCAAAGCGAAGAAAGCCGCGGCTGCCGCGCAGCAGGCTGAAGCCACATCTCCTGAAGTGGAGGCTGCTGCCTCTCCTGACTCCGCCGACCCACGCAAAGCGGCGATTGCCGCTGCGGTCGCCCGTGCCAAAGCGCGTAAAGCGCAGCAGCAGCCTTCGACGACTGAGGATTAAATGGCTTTTCGTATTGCAAGTTCTCCCTATACCCACAACCGCCGCAGCACCGGCAATATCATGCTGCTGGTGGTGTTTGCCGCGCTGCCGGGCATGGCCGCACAATGGTATTTCTTTGGCGTCGGTTTCTTAATTCAGGTTTTGCTGGCCACCGCCACCGCGTGGGCCACCGAAGGGGCGATTCTGCGCCTGCGTAAAACGCCGGTGTTGCCGACCTTATCCGATAACTCTGCCCTGCTCACCGCGTTGCTGCTGGGCATCAGCCTGCCGCCGCTCGCGCCGTGGTGGTTGGTGGTGTTAGGTACCATTTTCGCCATCGTCATTGCCAAACAGCTGTACGGCGGTTTGGGGCAAAACCCGTTTAACCCGGCGATGGTGGGTTACGTGGTGCTGCTGATCTCCTTCCCGGTGCAGATGACCAGCTGGCTGCCGCCCGATAGCCTGCAGGCGATCAAACCCGGCCTGCTGGATTCGCTCAGTATGATCTTCACCCACCACACGCTGGCCGGTGAAACCATGCAGCAGCTGCAGCTCGGCGTTGATGGCGTTAGCCAGGCGACACCGCTCGATACCTTTAAAACCGGCCTGCGTGCTGGGCACAGCGCCGAACAGCTGCTGGCGGAGCCGATCTACAGCGGCGTGTTAGCCGGTGTTGGCTGGCAGTGGGTTAACCTCGGTTATCTGCTGGGCGGCGCACTGCTGCTGGCAAAGAATGCTATCCGCTGGCACATTCCGGTCAGTTTCCTCTTCTCGCTGGCGTTCTGCGCCACGCTAGGCTGGATTTTCTCGCCGGCGTCGCTTAACTCACCGCTGATTCATCTGTTCTCCGGTGCCACCATGCTCGGCGCGTTCTTTATTGCTACCGATCCGGTGACCGCCTCCACCACCAATCGCGGCCGCCTGGTTTACGGCGCGCTGATTGGTTTGCTGGTGTGGCTGATTCGCAGCTTTGGCGGCTATCCGGACGGCGTCGCCTTCGCGGTATTGCTGGCCAACATTTGTGTGCCGCTGATTGATTACTACACTCAGCCGCGCGTGTACGGCCATCGCAAGGATTGAAGATGATCGAAGCTATTCGTAAAAATGCGGTGACGCTGGCGGCCTTTGCGGTGATCACCACTGGCGTAACGGCGGTGGTTAACTATGTCACCAAGCCGACGGTGGAGCATCAAACTGCGCTGCAACAGAAAAATCTGTTAGATCAGGTGGTGCCGACCGATCTGTACGACAATCACATCCAGCAAGAGTGTTATCTGGTGACCGATGCGCTGGCGCTGGGCAATGATCGCCCGCACCATCTCTATTTAGCGCGTAAAGGCGATCAGCCGGTGGCCGCAGCGCTTGAGACCACCGCGCCAGACGGCTATTCTGGGGCGATTCAGATGCTGGTCGGTGCCGATTTCCACGGCAAAGTGCTGGGCGTGCGCGTGGTTGAGCACCATGAAACGCCGGGCCTCGGCGATAAAATCGAACTGCGTATTTCAGACTGGATTAACAGCTTCAATGGCAAAGTGATCCACGGCGCGGATGACAAAAATTTTGCGGTGAAAAAAGACGGCGGTGAATTCGACCAATTTACCGGCGCAACCATTACGCCACGCGCGGTGGTCAACGCCACCAAGCGCACCGCGCTGCTGATTGAAACACTGCCAGCGAAGCTTGCTTCGCTGCCTGAATGTGGAGATGCAAATGAGTGAAGCCAAAAATTTACTGGTCGGCGGCCTGTGGAAAAATAACTCCGCGCTGGTGCAGCTGCTCGGTCTCTGTCCGCTGCTGGCGGTGACCTCAACCGCGACCAACGCTCTCGGTTTAGGCCTGGCGACCACGCTGGTGCTGACCATCACCAACAGCGCAATTTCCGCCTCGCGTCGTTGGGTGCCGGCCGAAATCCGTATTCCGATTTACGTGATGATCATCGCTTCAGTGGTGAGCTGCGTGCAAATGCTGATCAACGCCTATGCGTACGGTTTGTATCAGTCGCTCGGCATCTTTATCCCGCTGATCGTCACTAACTGCATTGTGGTGGGTCGCGCCGAAGCGGTCGCCTCAAAGAGCAGCATTCCGCTCTCGGCGCTGGACGGTTTTGCCATCGGCATGGGCGCAACCTGCGCGATGGTAACGCTGGGATCGATTCGTGAACTGATTGGCAGCGGCACGCTGTTCAACGGGGCGGATCAGCTGCTGGGGCCGTGGGCCAAAGCGCTGCGTATTGAAGTGGTGCACTTTGATTCGCCGATGCTGCTGGCGATGCTGCCACCGGGAGCCTTTATCGGCCTTGGCATGCTGCTGGCGGCAAAATACCTGATCGATCAGAAGATGAAACAGCGTGCGGCCACCCGTGCGGCAGCGCCTGAAACGGAGCCGCAAGGCGCAACCGGGAAAGCGGTGTGAATAAAGAGAAACGCGCGCAGATCCTGGCGCGCCTGCGTGATGAGAATCCGCATCCGACCACAGAACTGAACTTTAGCACGCCGTTTGAGTTGTTGATTGCGGTGTTACTCTCCGCGCAAGCCACCGACGTCAGCGTCAACAAAGCTACCGCGAAGCTCTATCCGGTGGCGAATACCCCGGCAACGATGCTGGCACTGGGCGTGGATGGCGTGAAGGAGTACATCAAAACCATCGGCCTGTTTAACAGCAAGGCGGAGAACGTTATCAAGACCTGCCGCATTCTGCTGGAACAGCACGGTGGCGAAGTGCCGGAAGATCGTGCGGCGCTGGAAGCGCTGCCGGGCGTCGGGCGTAAAACCGCCAACGTGGTATTGAATACCGCTTTCGGCTGGCCGACCATCGCCGTTGATACCCATATTTTCCGCGTCAGCAATCGCACCCGCTTTGCGCCGGGCAAGAATGTGGAAGAAGTGGAAGATAAGCTGCTGAAAGTGGTGCCGGCGGCGTTTAAAGTCGATTGCCATCACTGGCTGATTCTGCACGGTCGCTATACCTGCGTGGCGCGCAAACCGCGTTGCGGATCCTGTCTGATCGAAGATTTGTGTGAATTCGACGCCAAAACTGAACTCTGAATCGCTGCCGCTAAGCAATCTTGCCCTCACTTATCGGCAGTTTGGCGATCCTGTTAGCGTACTCACGCTCGAATCTTCTGTTTTAGCGCCCTGCGCTGCTGGCCTGCTGCGCGCGGCGATGCAGTTTGCTCCTATTAATGCTTCCGACCTGATTCCGATTACCGGCGCCTATCGTCATCGCGTCTCTCCGCCGCTCATCGCCGGCTATGAAGGCGTCGGCACGGTGATCGCTGCTCCGCCCGCGTTTAGCCATTTGCTTGGCCAGCGCGTGCTGCCGTTGCGTTGCGCCGGTACCTGGCAGCGTTATGTTGATTGCGACCCGCGGATTGCGGTGCCGGTTCCGCCCGACATCAGCACCACGCTGGCGGCGCGCGCCTATATCAATCCGCTGGCGGCGTTGCTGATGTTCAAACAGTGGTCGCCAGCCGGTAAACGCGTACTGATCACCGCAGGCGGTTCCGCTTGTGCCCTGCTATTGGCGCAGTGGGCGCGGCAGATGGGCGCGAGCAGCATCACCGCGATTCATCGTGCGCCGCAGCATGGCGCACGGTTGCAGCAGTTGGGGATCGCTGCGCTACTTGAAACGCAGCGGGAAGAGATTGCGGCTGTCGCTCAGCAGTGCGATCGGGTATTTGATGCGGTCGGCGGGGACATCGGCCAGTTGATTTGGCAATCGTTGTCTGTCGACGCTGAATTCGTTGCTTATGGCGTGCTGAGCGGCAAGCCGGTGCGGGTCAATGCGCCACGTCCGGCGCTGCACTGGTTCCACGTGCGGCATACGCTGGAAGGTTTAGCGCATCAGAATTGGCAACAGCTGTTCGGTGAGCTTTGGCCGCTCTTACGTGCCAGTGAGTGTGGCGAGGTGGAGATTTTCCCGCTGGAGAACTGGCGTGATGCTATTCAGTGCTATCACCAATCGGGGCGCGATCGTAAGCCGTTGTTGCAGATCAGTTGTAGGGTCGCCATGAATGGCGACCTTACAACAAGCTGTATATTTTAACCTGCGGCGGCCTGCAGCCAGGCGACCACCAGCGGCGACAGTCGGTTTTGTAACGCCGCCCTTTCGGACTGGAACAAGGTGGCGACAAAGAACGGGTGATCGGTCAATTCAATGCCGCGCACGTCGCCTTCCGAATCCCATGACGTGATCTGCAGATTCTGCGTCGCCAGCGCTGCGCTGAACTCTGCGTTGACGCCAAAGTTGCAGTGGTAGCCCTCATCGCTCTGTAACGCACCGTAAGCCTGAGCAATACGTGAACCCGGCTGGAAGGTCACGCTGCCACGCTGTTCCACCAGCGAACACGCCAGCGGCGCAATCACCCAGCGACCGCTGGGATCGGTTTCCGCATGCGCCGCATCTTCCCAGCCCAGCACATTGCGCGCGTACTCAACGATGGCGTACTGAAATCCGCCGCACGAGCCCAAAAATGGCTTACCGCTTTCCCGCGCCCAGCGAAGGGTGGCAAACACGCCCGCATCATTGAGATAAGGACTGCCCGGAACCAGCCAAATCGCCTGGTAATCATTCAGGTTGTGCTGATTGAGTTCCGGCGTGGCGATCCAGTCGGCGCTGACGTTGAGTGAAAGGGTTTTTGCAGCGAGTTGTACAGCGGGAGGAATGGCCTGATGCGCAACGGCATTAGCACGGTAATCGCCAATCAGGGCGACACGAATCGACTTCATCATGACTACGTCCTTTCAGGGAAAAAAGGAGGTTACAGCAAAGTTAACCCGCTGTCTAAACGCCTTTAAACGTCGATTTATGCGGCTTTCGTTTCCACGCATTGCGCTTTTGGCCGCCTGTTTATCTGCCAAATAAGGTGTCAGACCGCGCTAATCTTCGCCAGATGTCAGCTACGCAAACGTTTTCTTCTTTTACCCTGATAATTAATTCGCGGTTTTGTGCGCAGGATCAACTAATTAGCGTTTTGGAATCTTTTGACTGCTTATTACGCTCACCAATCAAGCTGTTGTGCTTATATTGCGCACAACGGCAATAATAATCTCTGTATAAATTATGAACTTTAGCGTTATGTTCTGATAAAGCCTCTTTGAGCAGTTTATATCAGGAAAATGATCTTCCCGATCTGCATTTCACCTGTTTATCCTGATATAATGCCACCCAGCGAGATTTAACACTGATTTACAACTTTGTATAGCGGCATTAACCCTATCTATTGCAAGTATTACAGCGTGCAGAAAATGCTTGCCCTGTTGGACTGATTCAGCCAAATTAGTCGCCGTTTTTCCTTTCTAATAACAATGTTGCGCGGGATTACCCAGCCCGACGCAGACTTAATTCCTGTCGCAAAACAGGCTATGTTAAAACTGAGGTACAAGTGTCAACTGCAAACAAACACACTGACGGGGCGCCAAGCCTCAACGCTTTTAAGCAACCGAAAGCGTTTTATCTGATCTTCTCCATCGAGCTGTGGGAACGTTTTGGTTACTACGGCCTGCAAGCCATCATGGCGGTTTACCTGGTTAAACAGCTGGGCATGTCCGAAGCGGACTCCATTACGCTGTTCACCTCGTTTAGCGCGCTGGTATATGGTTTAGTCGCCATCGGCGGCTGGCTCGGCGATAAAGTACTGGGTACCAAACGCGTCATCGTGCTCGGCGTAATGGTGCTGGCGCTGGGTTATGCGCTGATTGCTTTCTCCGGCCATGACACCTCAATGGTGTATATCGGTATGGCGACCATCGCCGTTGGTAGCGGTTTGTTTAAAGCTAACCCGTCTTCCCTGCTGTCGACCTGCTATGAGAAAGATGACGCGCGCCTCGACGGTGCCTTCACCATGTTCTATATGTCGATCAACATCGGTTCCCTGTTCTCGATGATGCTGACCCCGTGGCTGGCGGCGAAATATGGCTGGGGCGCCGCGTTCTCGCTGTCGGTTGTCGGTCTGGTGATCACGCTGCTGAACTTCCTGTTCTTCCAGCGTGTAGTGAAAAACTACGGATCCAAGCCGGATTTTGCCCCGCTGCAGATGGGTAAACTGCTGATGACGCTGATTGGCGTGGTAGCACTGATTGCGCTGGCGGCCTGGCTGCTGCATCACCAGAGCATCGCACGTATGACGCTGGGCGTCATCGCCGCAGGTATCGTGGTGATCTTCGCTAAAGAAGCCTTCGCGCTGAAGGGGGCCGCACGTCGTAAGATGATCGTGGCCTTCCTGCTGATGGTTGAAGCGATTGTGTTCTTCGTGCTCTACATGCAGATGCCGACCTCACTTAACTTCTTCGCTATCCGCAACGTTGAGCACGCGATTCTCGGCATCACCTTTGAGCCGGAGCAGTTCCAGGCGCTGAACCCGTTCTGGATTATGCTGGCAAGCCCGATTCTGGCCGCGGTGTACAACAAGCTTGGCGATAAAATGCCGATGCCACACAAATTCGCCTTCGGTATGGTGCTGTGTTCAGCGGCCTTCCTGGTGCTGCCGTTTGGTGCCAAATTTGCCAACGAAGCCGGTATCGTCTCAGTGAACTGGCTGATCCTTAGCTATGCGCTGCAGAGCATCGGTGAGCTGATGATTTCCGGTCTGGGCCTGGCAATGGTGGCACAACTGGTACCACAACGTTTAATGGGCTTCATCATGGGTTCGTGGTTCCTGACCACCGCGGGTGCGGCAATGATTGCCGGTAAAGTCGCGAACCTGATGGCGGTGCCGAATGATGTGACCGATCCACACACGTCACTGGCGGTCTACAGCCATGTGTTCCAGCAGATTGGTATCGCCACCGGCGTGATCGCCCTGCTGATGTTAATCACCGCGCCAATGCTGAACCGCATGACGCAGGATGATAGTCAAACTGAACTGAAACGCGCCAGCGCCAATCAGTAAGCAGAAAGCCGGGCATGTCCCGGCTTTTTTCTACCCACTATTTCGCCGCCATTCACATTTCCTTTAACGATTTCTGCTACCCACACTTCGCTTTTTGCTCGCTTAACTTCATGATGTCGGCTCACTGTTAATCAACGTGGAAGAAGCATGGACAGGTTTGATGAGCTTGAGGTGTTTGTCGCGGTTATCCAGCAAGGCAGTTTGGCTGGTGCCGCGCGTTTGTTACAGCGATCGCCACCGGTGATCACTCGCACTCTTAATACCCTCGAAGCCCGTCTCGCCATCACCCTGATTGAACGCACCACGCGTCAGCTGGCACCCACCGAAGCCGGCTGGCAGCTGTTTGAGCAGGCACAACGCGTACTAAGCGATTATCAGCGCGCCATCGACAGCGCTCACCATAGCGGCCTGCATGGCTTGCTGCGTTTAACCGCGCCGGTGCAGTTTGGTCGTCGCCACGTCATGCCTTTAGTGAATGCCTTCCTGCAACAGCATGCGGAGATGCAGATTGAAGTGGTGCTCAGCGACACCTATCAGGATCTGATTGAAAACGGCCTCGATATCGCATTACGCATTGGTGAACTGCAGGACTCTTCGATGGTGGCGCGTCAGGTTGGCACGGTGCGTTCAACGCTGATTGCCAGCCCCGACTATCTGCATCAGGCTGGCACGCCTCTTCATCCCGCTGAACTGACTCAACATGCGTTAGTGACCAGCCTGCGCCATACGCGTGAGTGGCGCTTCGCTCACGACCTGCGCGTGCGCATTACGCCGCGTCTGCGGGTTAATGATGTGGAGAGCCAGCTGGAAGCGCTGCGCAGCGCACACGGCATTGGACGGCTGCTGTCGTATCAGGTTCTCGACGATATCCACAGCGGGAAACTGCTGCGTTTACTGCCTGAATGGGAACCGGCGCCGCTGCCGGTGCAGTTAGTCACCCAGCGCGTGAAGAATATGACGCCTAAAGTGCGGCAATTTTGGGATTTTGCGCTCGAAAAGCTGCCGTTACTGCCATGCTTTGCTGAATAAACCTGAATGGTGACCACAATTCCTGATCGCAGTCACGGGTAAAAATCCCTGGCAGACTTATGCTGCTTCGATCACCACAACACTCAAGGAGAAGCCATGATGAAACTCTATTGTAAGCCCGGTGCCTGTTCGCTATCACCGCATATTGTCGCGCTGGAATGCGGACTCGACTTCACCCAGGTGAACGTGGACCTGCAGAAGAAAGTGACCGAGCAGGGAGAAGATTACTGGCAGATTAACCCGAAAGGACAAGTGCCGGCGCTGCAGTTTGACGATGGCAGCATCCTGACCGAAGGTGTGGCGATTGTGCAGTATCTGGCGGATCTCAAGCCGGATCGCAACCTGCTGGCACCAACCGGTAGCCTGACGCGCTATCACACGCTGGAGTGGCTGAGTTTTGTCAGCAGCGAACTGCACAAGGGTTTCAGCCCGCTGTTCCGTCCTGATACGCCGGAAGAGTACAAAACCATTGCGCGTGCGCAACTGGAGAAAAAGTATCATCATGTGAATGAGGCGTTGCAGGATAAACAGTGGTTGCTGGGATTGCGCTTTACCGTTGCCGATGTCTATCTGTTCGTGGTGACGCGCTGGGCTAAAGCCATCAAGCTGGATTTAGCGGGACTGGATGCGCTGGACGCCTGGTTTAATCGGGTTGCGGAGCGCCCAGCGGTGCAAGCGGCTTTGAAGGCGGAAGGTTTGGTTTAATCCTGTCGTAGGGTCGCCATTAATGGCGACCTCAATTACAGGTGCGCATTAATGCGCACCCTACGGGAATTTACAGCTTTTCTGCCGCGAAATGCTGCGTCGGCTTGGCAATCGCATCCTGCGCGGCCACCAACTGCAATTCGTACTCGCCCATTTCGTGGGTTTTCAGCATCACTTCATAAACCGCCGCGGTGATGTGCTCGAGCGCATCCTGCAGCGACTTGCCGTGCAGCAGATCGACCAGCAGCAGACCGCTGGTGAGATCGCCCACGCCAACCGGCTGACGCACGCCAAAGTCCACCAGCGGACGGCTGATGTGCCAGCACTCATCGGCGGTTACCAGCAGCATCTCAAAGCGGTCGCTGCGACGTCCGGCACGCGCCAGATGCTTCACCAGCACCACTTTTGGGCCTTTGCTAATCAGTTCACGCGCGGCAACCACCGCTTGCTCCACGTTGGCCACTTCATGGCCGCTGAGCATCTCCAGCTCCAGCAGGTTTGGGGCAATGATGTCACTGGCAGGCAACGCCATTTTGCAGTGAAACTCCGCCACGCCCGGCGCCACGATGCAGCCTTTTTCCGGATGGCCCATCACCGGATCGCAGAAGTACCACGCGTTTGGATTGGCTTCTTTCACCAGACGCACGATCTCCAGAATCTGTTCGCCCTGCTCCGCCGATCCCAAATAGCCACTCAACACCGCATCACAGGTCTTCAGGCGGTCAACCGCCGCAATGCCTTTAACGATGTCGGTCAAATGCGTGGCGGGCATCACGGTGCCGGTCCAGTGTCCATATTGGGTGTGATTAGAAAATTGCACGGTATTCAGCGGCCAAACGTTTGCGCCCATGCGGCGCATCGGGAATTCGGCAGCGCTGTTACCGGCGTGTCCGTAAACAACGTGAGATTGAATTGCGAGAATATTTTTCATTTTGCCCTGTACTGCTGTCTTGCCATAAAAAAGGGCCGGAAGCCGGCCCTGAACGCTTACTGCCAGTTAATCAGGCAGTAATGTTTTTTACCGCGACGCAACAACGTGAAACGTCCAAACAGTTTATCGCTGTCGCTGAAACGGTACTCCGCATCTGACTGTTTTTCGCCATTCAGCGATACCGCGTTAGAACCGATCATGGTGCGCGCCTGGCCGCGTGATGGCACCAGCTCAGCCGCCACCAGCGCCTGCTGCAAATCGTCTTCTGCCGTCAGCGTGATGGTTGGCATGCCGTCCTGCGCCAGCTGCTCGAAGTCCGCTTCGGTCATCGCGCTCAGGCTGCCGGAGAACAGGCTCTCGGTGATGCGTTTTGCCGCAGTTAAGCCGCTTTCGCCGTGCACCAGACGCGTCACCTGCTCAGCCAGCACGTATTGCGCGCGTGGCGCTGCGCCGCTGTTTTTGTCTTCTTCTTCCAGCGCATTGATCTCTTCAATGCTCATGAAGGTGAAGAACTTCAGGAAGCGATATACGTCGGCATCCGCAGTGTTGATCCAGAACTGGTAGAACTTGTATGGACTGGTTTTCTTCGCATCCAGCCACACTGCGCCACCTTCGGTTTTACCGAACTTGGTGCCGTCAGACTTGGTGATCAGCGGTACGGTCAAGCCCCACGCCTGCTGCTGATGCAAACGACGCGTCAGATCGATACCGGAGGTGATGTTGCCCCACTGATCGGAACCGCCAATCTGTAGCACCACATCGTGACGCTTGTTCAGCTCCGCAAAGTCATAACCCTGCAGCAGGTTGTAGGAGAACTCGGTGTAAGAGATGCCCTGATCTTCGCGGTTCAGACGCTGTTTCACCGCTTCGCGGTTGATCATCTGATTCACAGAGAAGTGCTTACCGATGTCGCGCAGGAAGGTCAGCACGTTCATGCCGCCAAACCAATCGTAGTTGTTCGCGGCAATCGCGCTGTTGTCGCCGCAATCGAAGCTGAGGAAAGGCGCAACCTGGTTGCGGATCTTATCCACCCACTCGCCAACGGTTTCAGCGGTGTTAAGTTTACGTTCTGCTGCTTTAAAGCTGGGATCGCCAATCAGACCGGTGGCACCACCCACCAGCGCGACCGGCTTGTGTCCGGCATCCTGAAAACGTTTCAGGCAGAGCAGCGGCACCAGATGGCCCAAATGCAAGCTATCAGCGGTAGGATCGAAGCCGCAATAGAGTGCAATTGGCCCTTGCGCCAGTCGCTCTGCTAACGCTTCTTCATCCGTTACCTGGGCGACTAAGCCCCTTTCTTGCAATTGTTGTATCAGGTTACTGCTGGTCATCACTGACTCCAAATTGATCAGACTGCACCTAGGCTGGTACACAGCTTTCCGCTGACGTGCGGAGACGAAAAAAAGAGGGCTATAGCATAAAGCGCTGACGCCAACTGCGCCAGCATTGAAAGGGGATAAAACGCAGTTTTACGGGGCTAATCGGTCAATCGACCAGCCATTGTCATTACGCTGGTAGAGGAAGCGATCGTGCAGGCGATGTTCGCCGCCCTGCCAGAACTCCACGGTGTGAAATTTAACGCGGTAGCCGCCCCAGAAACTCGGCAGCGGCACGTCGCCCTGCTGGAATTTCTGTTTGAGTTCGAGGAATTTGCCTTCCAGCACGCCGCGCGCCGAGATGCGGCTTGATTGCTTCGACACCCATGCGCCAATCTGGCTATCACGCGGGCGGCTGCTGAAGTACTTCAGCACCTCCAGCGGCGACAGTTTTTCCACTTCGCCCAGCACCATCACCTGACGCTCAAGGAAGTGCCACGGAAAGTGCAGCGAGATACGCGGATTCTCTGCCAGCTGCAGCGCCTTGCGGCTGCCGAGGTTGGTATAGAACACCATGCCTTGCTCGTCGTAATGCTTCAGCAGCACGATGCGCTGATAAGGCTGGCCGCTGCTGTCAACGGTGGCAACCGTCATCGCAGTCGGATCCGGCAGTTGGGCGGTGCAGGCCTGCTGCAGCCACTGCTCAAACAGCGCCAAAGGGTTATCGGGCAGATCTTTACGTCGCAGCCCGCCGCGGGTGTATTCACGACGCAGATGGGCAATATGTTGCAAGCTGTCACTGTCGCTCATGCTGTTTCTCTTTCTCACGTTTACTGAACGGAGGTATCCGCGTTCTGCAATTCACAATCATTAATCACGATTTTGTTATTACGTTCAACAAAAGCGCCATTGCCTTTTGACCAGAAGACGTAAGTGCCGTCGCTGTAGCGCGCGCCAGAGGCCGACACCGTTTGTGCCAACGTAAGTGGCTTACCGTCCAGAATAAAGCTCACCTGCTGCTTCGCGTTATCCTGAGTGACCGTCAGCGGCAAAGTCCCGCACTGATAGCGCAGCTGTTGCGGCGTCTCTTCCTGCTTATGCATCATGCCGCAGCCACTTAATAGCGCCACGCTGCTCAGTATCATCATTATTTTTTTCATCTTTACCTCTTAACGACCAGGTCGGGGGTTGGCCGGATAAATTGCGCCCAATACGCTCATGTCCCGCGCGCCCGTTACCGCTGGCAGGTTGCCCGGTAATCCATTTACTGTGCGAAACGCCAGCCAGGCAAAGGCCAGCGCTTCCATATCATCACCGCTAATGCCCGCTTCGTCGGTGGTACCAACTTCAGTTCCCGACAAATGCGTGGCTAGCCGCGCCATCAGCAGCGGATTTCGGCTGCCTCCCCCGCAAACCAACAGACGATCGCAACCGTCGTTGAGCTGCACCTGCTGCGCGATGGTTAACGCCGTCAGCTCGGTCAGCGTGGCCTGCACATCCTGTGGTGGCAGCGCCGGGAAACGCTGCAACTGCTGCTCGATCCAGCTGAGATTGAAATATTCGCGCCCGGTGCTTTTTGGCGGCGGCAGGGCAAACCACGGATCGCTCAGCATCAACTCCAGCAGCGCTGGAACCACCTGACCGCTGCGCGCCCAGGCGGCATCTTTGTCGTACGGCAAACCTTTATTACGCCAAATCCACGCATCGATCAGCATATTGCCCGGCCCGGTATCAAAACCGCGTACCGGCTGGCCGGGGATCAGCAGTGAAAGATTGGCGATGCCGCCGATGTTCAGCACCATGCGGCGCTCGACGCTGTCCATCAACAGCGCCTGATGGAAGGCTGGCACCAGCGGCGCGCCCTGCCCGCCGAGCGCCATATCGCGGCGACGAAAATCTCCAATCACTGTGACGCCGGTTGCCGCCGCGATCTGGTTGTTATCGCCAATTTGCAGCGTATTCGGCGCATCACTTTGCGGCTCATGCCACACTGTTTGTCCGTGGCAGCCAATCGCCATAATGTCGCTGGCCTCCAGCGACTGCTGGTGCATCAGGGTTAAAACCGCCTCGGCGAACAGCTTGCCCAGCAGCGTGTCCAGTTGCCCGAGCTGCGACAGCGTCAAGGTTTGTCCCTGACAAATGGCCAGCACCTGCTGGCGTAATTCCTGCGGGATGGGGTGACAATAGCTGGCCTGCTGCGCCACCATTTGCCCATCAATGGCCGCCAGTACCACGTCCACGCCATCAAGGCTGGTGCCGGACATCACGCCAATATAGCGTCCTGATTTCATAGCGGTTCACTCCCTTAACATCGTCTGGCTTAAGCCTGGCAAATTACCGGGTCTAATTCTATGATAAAATTCCGCTTTTCAGCGTCACTGCACAGTGCATTGCAGCTCAGAAATATTTTCGTTGGGTAATTGAATTTTTGTTGAGGGACGATGGTCTATGCTTCGCCCCAGCCGCGTTTTATACGGACTTAGCGTCATTTGCCAGTTTTCTGTCTTATACTCTGTGCAGTACAGGATGAGAAACATGGCGTTATTTTGCATTAAGGAGCGTTCTGATGATTAAGCGTTTTGTAGCCGTGGCATTGACCGGCTTAACTCTGGCAGGTTGTGCCAACGACAGCACCCTTTCCGGTGACGTTTACAGCGCCAGCGAAGCTAAACAAGTACAAAGTGTTTCCTATGGCACGCTGGTTTCTGTTCGTCCGGTGAAAATCCAGGGCGGCGATGAAAACAACGTGATTGGCGCAATTGGTGGTGCGGTACTGGGCGGTTTCCTCGGTAACACCATTGGCGGCGGCAGCGGTCGCAGTCTGGCAACCGCTGGCGGTGCGGTACTCGGTGGCGTAGCCGGTCAGGGCGTTCAGGGTGCGGTCAACAAATCTGACGGTGTCGAGCTGGAAATCCGCAAGGATGATGGCAACACCATCATGGTGGTGCAGAAGCAAGCGGCCACTCGTTACTCGGTTGGCCAGCGCGTCGTGATGGCGTCAAACGGCAGCCAGGTTACCGTTTCGCCACGTTAAGCGAACAGATAAAAAAAACCGACGCCTGGCGTCGGTTTTTTTATTTCTCGCGGTTATGAAACTCGAGAATGTTTTTTTCCAGCCGCGCAATCAGCGTCACCATCTGATTGATTTCTTCCAGGCTGATGCCGGAAAGGATGTCATCGCGCGTGGCATCAATCACATTCTCAACCTGCTCAATAATCGGCTCGGCCTGCTTAGTCAGCTTGATGCGCTTAGCGCGGCGATCGTTGGCGCAGGTGGCGCGGGTGATCAATCCCTTCTCTTCCAGCTGATCCAGGGTGCGCACCAGCGAAGGCTGCTCAATGCCGATCGCTTTTGCCAGCTGAATCTGTGACTGCTCTGGCGGGAGTTGATGAATATTGTGTAACGTCACCCAGTGTGTTTGTGTCAACTCAAGCGGTTTCAAGCGCTGATCGATTAACGCGCGCCAAATGCGCACCAGACGAGACAGATCGGTTCCCAAGGGCGTATCCATTGCATCTCCTTATAATTAGCTTGCTAGCTATTAAGCCAGATTTTACACTATTCTGCGAGTTTACCTGGCAAATTACAAATACCAGGCCTGCATATACGCTTGCCGTCTACGCTCTATTTAGATGATTCCCGGTCAAAAAGGATGATGACACGTGTCCCTAACCGCTTTTTCCCCCAGCGCCCCGCTTACCGACCTGGTGTTCGGTGCGTCGCTGTTTTTCCCGCCGCTGTTTAAAGCGGTGTTACTCGGTTTCTTTTTCTGGTTGTTGATTCACCCGCTGATACGCGGCTGGATCTACTCCGGCGATGTCTGGCATCCCACCTTAATGGACCTTTCCCTGTTTGTGCTGTGCGTCGCTGGCGCATTGTGGTTACTGAGCCTCGGATAAATCACTATGAAATTCAACCCTTTTAAGTATTTTTCAACTCTGGTGATCTTTGCGCTGGCCCTGCTTGCCGGATGGTGGATGTGGAATTACTACATGCAATCGCCATGGACGCGTGACGGCAAAGTGCGCGCCGAGCTGGTGGATATCACGCCCGAAGTGTCCGGTCGCATCATCGCTCTGCAAGTGCGCGACAATCAGTTCGTGCATAAAGGCGACGTGCTGCTGAAGCTCGATCCAGTTCCGTGGCAAATTGCGCAGGCCAACGCCGAAGCCCAACTGGCCAAAGCGCAGGCCGATCTGGCGAAAGCGCAACATGAAGCCAATCGCCGCGCCAGCCTGCCGCGCAACGTTATTTCAGCGGAAGATATGGACGCAGCGCGCTTAACCGCCAATGCCGCGGCATCAACGGCGAAAGCGGCGCAGGCCAGCCTTGATCAGGCACGCTGGAATCTCGATCAAACCACCATCACCGCGCCCACCGATGGCTGGATCAGCAACCTGACGCTGCGCACCGGCAACTACGCCAGCGCCGGTACGCCGCTGTTTGCGCTGGTCGACAGCCACTCTTATTACGTGATGGGCTATTTCGAAGAGACCAAGCTGCGCCATATTCAGCCCGGCGCGGCCGCGCAAATTGTGTTGTACAGCAACGGCGCGCATTTGCAGGGCACGGTGGAGAGTATCGGACGCGCCATTTATGACCAAAGCGTCGCCAGCGATGGCGGGCTGGTGCCGGATATCAAGCCTAATGTGCCGTGGGTGCGCCTTGCGCAGCGCGTGCCGGTGCGTATTCGCTTAGATGCGTTGCCGGAAGGCGTGCCGCTGGTGGCGGGCACCACCTGCACCATCTCCATCGCTCACTGAGGTTGTGATGAATTTTCAGTGGCTGGCGTGGCAAAATCTGCCGTGGATAAAAGCAAGTTGGGGCGAGTGGCGCTACGCGCTGCGTAATGGCATCGCGATGTGTCTCGCCTTGACCATCGCCTATGCACTGCAACTCGATGAACCTTACTGGGCCATGACCTCGGCGGCGGTGGTGAGTTTTCCCACCGTCGGCGGTGCCATCAGTAAAAGTTTGGGGCGCATCGTCGGCAGTTTGCTCGGTGCCAGCGCCGCGCTGCTGATCGCCGGACACACGCTGAACGAACCCTGGCTGTTTGCCTTTTTCATGGCCGGGTGGCTGGCGTTCTGTACCTGGATCGCCAATCACTACCAAAATAACGTGGCCTACGCGTTTTCGCTGGCGGGATATACCGCCGCTATCATCGCCTTTAGCAGCGTCAACATCACCGATGTCACTCAGCTGTGGGATATCGCCCAGGCGCGCGTGTGCGAAGTGATCTCCGGCATCCTGTGTGCCGGATTGATGATGATGATTCTGCCCAGCACCTCAGATGGCAACGCGCTGATGAGTTCACTGCGTCAGATGCACGCGCGTTTGCTGGATCATGCGGTGTTATTACTGCAGCAAGGCAGCACTGATAACGTGCGCACCGCCCATGAGAATGTCATTAGCCAGATTCTCACCATGAATCTGCTGCGCATTCAGGCGTTCTGGAGCCACTATCGCTTCCGCCGCCAGAACAACGTGCTGAACTATGTACTGCACCAGCAGCTGCGTCTCACCAGCGTACTCTCCAGCCTGCGCCGCATGTTGCTGAACTGGCCCGACGCGCCACCCGAACTTTACGACGCCATGGCCAAACTGTTGCAGGAACTGGCGCAGCCGCAGTGCGACAAATACCGTTTGGCGCTGATTCTGCGTGGCATCACGCCATCAGCAACCGGTGATTACCGTCAACGCGCCTTCGTCCAGCGACTGCGTTATTTCTGCTGGGTGTATCTCAATGTGAATCGCTGGATTCGCCTGATTGAACGCGCCGATGCCGATACCCGTTTTCAGCCGCCGTATGCGCCCTCGCTGGCGCGCGAAAGCGACAGTGCTGAAGCCGGCTGGAGCGCGCTGCGCACCTTTAGCGTCATCATGCTGGGCTGCGCCTTTTGGATCACCACGCAATGGGATTCCGGTGCCGCCGCCCTGACGCTTACCGCCATCGCCTGCGTGCTTTACTCCTCCGCTCCCTCGCCCAGTGGCAGCGTCTCGCTGTTGCTGAAAACCTTGCTGTGGCTGTCACTGTTTAGTTTTGTGCTGCAGTTCGGTTTGATGGTGCAAATCAGCGCGCTGTGGCAGTTTTTACTGGTGCTGTTCCCGCTGCTGCTCACCTTGCAGTTGTTCAAACTGCAGCAGAAGAAACGTGCCGGGATGTGGGGGCAATTCATTGTTTTTATGGGATCCTTTATCGCCGTCACCAATCCGCCGGACTGGGATTATCAAAGCTTCCTCAATGACAATATCGCCAAGGTGTGCGGCGTACTGCTGGCGTGGCTGGCGTTTCAGGTGCTGCGTCCCAGTTCCGATGCGCGTCGCAGTCGTCGGCATATTCGTGCCCTGCGCCATGCGTTTCTCGACCAGCTCCGCCGTCATCCGCGCCTGAGTGAAAGCCACTTTGAATCGCAAATTTATCATCACATCAGTCAGCTCAGTAACAGTCGTGACGAGCGAGCGCGCGTCTGGCTGCTGCGCTGGGGCGTGGTGTTGCTGAACTGTTCCCACATTGTCTGGCAGCTGCGCGAATGGCAGCCGACGTCGGCTACGCTCGGGCAAATGCGTGATAGCAGCCTGCAGGATCTGCAACGGATTGTGAGTCTGCGCGGCGTGCATCACACGGCGCTGCAGGCCGCGCTGGATGAGCTGGAAACCCTGATTGAGCAACTGCAGCAGCAACAGGAGAGCGAAGCCAATACGCTGGCGGGCATTTTGTGGCGCCTGCGCTGCTCACTCGCCCAGTTAGCGCAGGCGGTGCCGGATTGATTACTGACAATATTGCGTGGTTTGGCGATTAAAATCGTCCTGCAACTGATGCAGTGATTTCTGTCCTTCAAAGCGGGTTTTATCCTGATCGGACATCGGTTCAATCACCAGCGCCTTCTCCTCTGAAGAGTAGATAAAGCGGCGATACAAAGTGGTGCCGGTGAAACTTTTGCCCTGAATGCCGCCGCACACCACCGTCATCGCATGACGATAAGTTTCGCTGTGGGTGAAGTTGGTTTCGGTGGCGCTGCGCAGGACATTTTCGCAGCCGTTAGCTTCGAGCCGATGAAGTGTGTGCTGTGTCAGCCATTCACGGCCGCGCGCAATCTTCTCACAGCCGATGCGCAGCGGATTGGTATCGATGGTGCGTTGCAGTTGTCGACTGGCATCTAAACGCAGCTGTGTGTCGTTGGGTTGATCGCATCCCACCAGCAATAAACATAACAACATCATCCCACGCGCTTTCATTCCTGCCCCTGAAGGTTTTATTCCTGAATCAATATCATAGGACGGAAAAAGCGCTGAGAGTAGCAAGAAAATGGGTCAACTTTTTTCAGCGTGAGGAAATTGGGGCGACAAGCTGCTGCCGCCCAAAGCATTAAATTACGCCGCAGGCAAAACGCGCCCCGCCGCCGCCAAGCGGTTGCGGATGGTCGGCATGATTATCGCCGCCCACATGCACCATTAAGGCTTTACCTTTGATTTCACTCAGGGATTTGATGCGTGGCGCAACCACCGGATAGGTCGCCTTGCCATCTTCGGTTACAAACAGCGCGGGTAAGTCGCCAAGGTGACCATCGGCATACGGACCAAGATGCTTGCCGGTTTTTTGCGGATCGAGATGTCCGCCCGCCGCACCGGCCGCCACCGTTTTACCGTCCGACTCGCCCGGTTCACAGCTGCCTTTAGCATGGACGTGGAAACCATGAATGCCGGGTTTCAGGCCGCTTAACGCTGGGGTAAATTGCACACCGTATGGCGTTTCGCTAAGCGTGACGGTGCCAATCGCTGTCCCGATGCCTTGCGCCGTGGTTTCATGCAGCGTGACTTCTTCTGACGCCGCCTGCGCACCCGCGGCGCAGGCCAGAGCCAGCATAACAATGAGGGTTTTCTTCATAACGTCTCCTTACGGTTAGATTCCCTCTAAGCCTGGACTGCTTTCATCCAGGCTGCCGTAATTTGACGCAGCTTTACGCTTTAGGGCACATCGTAGCCGATGGCGGCTTTACGGATGCGGAACCATTGCTGGCGATCCAGCGTCAATTGGCACGCGCCAACCGCCTCTTTAACACGTTCGATTTTACCTGATCCAATAATCGGCAGCGGACGGCTTGGCAGTTTCATCACCCATGCATACACCACTTGCTCGATATTGCTGGCGCCGATCTCCTGCTTCACCTGCTCCAGCTCATCGCGCAGCGGCTGATAATGCGGATCGTTAAACAGGCGACCGCCGCCGAGGCATGACCACGCCATCGGGCGAATGCGATTTTGCTGGCACTGGTCAAGCGAGCCATCCAGCAGCGACGTTTGTTCCAGCGGAGAGATCTCCAGTTGATTGGTGACCAGACTGAACGGCAAACGCGATTGCAGCAGCGTGAACTGCGAGGCGGTGAAGTTGGAGACGCCAAAATGGCGTACTTTGCCGCTCTGATGCAGCGCCGTAAAGGCTTCGGCAATCTCATCCGCGTCCATCAACGGATCCGGGCGATGAATCAATAGCAAATCGAGGTAATCGGTATGGAAATGGCGCAGCGAATTTTCGGCGCTGTGCAGAATGTGGCTGGCTTCGGTGATGTAGTGACCAATACGGTGTTCAGGCTTTGCGCGCGTCGCAATGCCGCATTTGGTGACGATTTGCAGCTTCTCACGTAACCCTGGCGCGAGGCGCAGCGCGGCACCAAAGGCGGCTTCACATTGGTAATCGCCGTAGATGTCGGCGTGATCGACGGTGGTGATGCCCAGCGCTAAATGGTGCTCAATAAACTGCACCACTTGCTGCGGCGTCATGCCCCACTCCATTAAACGCCAGTAACCGGCGATCAGCGGTGAAAATGAGGGTCCCTGCGGTGCAATAGCCTGCGCTTGTAACATGGTTAAACTCCCTAAACACGGTTCCAGATGACGAAAGCGGGAGTATAACGGAAAGGCAAATCATCGTTTTCTTAAAACAGTTCCGGTTGTTGTGGATCATGATCTTCATCCACTTTTTGCTGCCGCTGCAGGCGCAAAAAGCGTTGCCGGCACAAGCGCAGCACATCGCGCTTTTGCGCATCGCTGAATTTCATCCAGTTAAAGCGCTCTTCCCGGCTGCGTAAACAGCCACGACAATAGCCACGCGCGTCGCTCTGGCAAATGCCGCGACACGGGCTGGGAACGGGGAAGAACTCAAGTTGCTCGGCCACATCCACTCCGCAATTAACATCTCATATCACATTGATAACAGCTTAATGACATTGTGCAAAGCGTAGACGCCGATTGCGCATAATCAAGCCATTACGGCGTCTGGTTACGCCTGTTTACCAAATAGCCAGCATTTACAGAATTTGGATGGTTTATGTTTACTCTTGGTTAAGGTTTTCCTCAGCTTGTCTTCATACGATTGTCACACGACTTCTTACCGTTGAGTTTTCATGAGATTCCCGACCACCCTGCAGTGCGGCACCAGCGGATTTAACCTTATTGCTGCGCTGTTCTTCGCACTAGTTTTAAATGCCCTGTTCTTGCTGCGTGCCTGGGAAATGATTCCTTACGATCATCCCCACGATTATCTGTTCGCCGCCAGTATTCCACTGGTGCTGGCCTCGGCTTTCTATTTTATTTTCTCGCTTGCTGCCTGGCCTTATCTGCGCAAGCCGTTGCTGATCGTGCTGGTGTTCGTCAGCGCCGCCGCCAATTACTTCATGCACAGTTTTGGCACGGTGATCGACACCAATATGATGCAAAACGTCTTTGAATCTGACCCGCAGGAAGCCTCAGCGTTGTTCAGCAGCCGCTATCTACTCTGGATGCTGTTGATGGGGATGGTGCCGGTGGCGCTGATTTGCGGCGTGCGTATTCGTCGTGGACCGCGCTGGTGGTGGAATCTGCTGCAACGCCTGACGGGCGCACTGGGCGCAATATTGGTGATACTGCTGATGGCGGCGCTGTTTTACAAAGATTACGCCTCGCTGATTCGCAATAATAAAAACCTGATCAAGATGATTACCCCGGCCAATATCGTCAGCGGTACCGGCCACTATGTCGATCAACGTTATCTGCAAGGTAGCCAGGCGCTGGTGAAAATCGGTGAAGATGCGCATAAAGGTCCGTTCATCTCCGCAGCAACCCGTAAAACGCTGGTGGTGTTAGTGGTGGGCGAAACGGCGCGCGCCGAGAACTTCTCGTTGGGCGGTTACGCGCGAGAGACCAATCCAGAACTGAAAAAACAGCAGGTGATTTACTATCCCAACGCCAGTTCCTGTGGCACAGAAACCGCTATTTCCGTGCCCTGTATGTTCTCCAATATGCCCCGCGTGCATTACGACGCCAATCTGGCGCACCATCAGGAAGGCGTACTCGACATCCTTGCCCATGCGGGCGTGAGCGTACTGTGGCGCGAAAATGATGGCGGCTGCAAAGGCGCCTGTGACCGCGTGCCGCACACCGATATGACGCAGTGGAAACTGCCGCAATATTGTCATGATGGTTTTTGCCAGGATGATGTGTTGCTGCATCGTTTTGATAACTATGTTGCCAGCCTGCACAACGACGGCATTATCGTGCTGCATCAGATGGGCAGCCACGGCCCAGCCTATTATCAGCGCTATCCGGCTGAGTTCCGCCGTTTCACGCCCACTTGTGACAGCAAGCAGATCCAGGATTGCGATCATCAGGCGCTGGTGAATACCTACGATAATTCGCTGCTATATACCGACGACATGCTGAGTCGCACCATCGATAAGCTTAAAGGCCTGAGTGATCGCTTTAATGTGGCGCTGGTTTATCTCTCCGATCACGGCGAATCGCTTGGCGAGCGCGGGATGTATCTGCACGGCGCGCCTTACCTGTTTGCGCCTGCGCAGCAAACACACATTCCGCTGCTGATGTGGATGTCACCGGGATACGCGGCGGCGAACCACATCAATGAAGCCTGTTTGCGCCAGCAAGCCGCCGACGTCAGGGTTTCACAAGATAATCTTTTCCATACGGTTTTAGGCATGTTCAATATCCAGACGCAGCAGTATCAGCCACAGCTGGACATGATCAGATCGTGCCAAACTGCCGCCTGAGGGTTGCGTTAGACTGACTGGTCTAATAACCTGCGACCCATGAATAAGACTCTGCTACGCAACGATACCCGTGAACATCTGCTCGCTATTGGCGAGCAGGTTTGCTTACAGCGCGGCTTTACCGGCATGGGATTGATCGAGATGCTGGCGCTGGCGGAGGTCACCAAAGGCTCGTTCTACCACTATTTCGGTTCGAAAGAGGCCTTTGGCGTTGCGCTGATTGAGCGCTACTTCACACACTTCCAGCAGCAGATTGATCAGCAGTTGAATCTGCCCGATTTAACGCCGACCGAGCGCCTGTTAGCGCATTTCCGCTATGGCGAACGGCTGTTTATCGAGCAAGGTCATATTGTTGGCTGTCTTGGCGTGAAGTTGTCAGCCGAAGTGTGCGATCTCTCTGAACCGATGCGCGATGCACTGCAACAGGGTGCCAACGCCATCATCGCTGCCTATACGCGCTGTTTGACTGAGGTGGCGGCTGAGCAGCCACTGCCGTTTGGGCAAACGCCGCAGCAGCTGGCGCAGCGCTGCTACTTGCTGTGGCTCGGAGCCAGTTTGCAGAGCAAGATTTCCCGAGAGCCAGGCCCGATTAGCCTGGCGCTCAACACCATCGAACAGTGGCTGATAAGTCACTGATTTTTAAAAAGCGTCGTGACTAGACGACCGGTCTTCCTGGAGCAATCAATATGGCGAGTAAGCAGCTGTTCTCCCCACTCAAAGTGGGCGCGATTACCGTACCGAACCGCATTTTCATGGCCCCGTTGACGCGTTTGCGCAGCATTGAGCCGGGCGATATCCCTACGCCGCTGATGGCAGAATATTATCAACAGCGCGCCAGTGCCGGTTTGATCATCACCGAAGCCACTCAGATCTCTTTCCAGGCGAAAGGCTATGCCGGTGCGCCGGGTCTGCACACACAGCAGCAAATTGCCGCGTGGAAAGTGATTAACGAAGGCATTCATGCCGCCAACGGTCACAGCGCCGTGCAGCTGTGGCACACCGGACGCATTTCTCATCACAGCGTGCAGCCCGAAGGCAAAGCGCCGGTCGCGCCAACCGCGCTGGCGGCGGGTACGCGCACCTCCCTGCGCGCCGCGGATGGTTCTGTTTATCGTGAAGACACTTCCGTGCCGCGCGAGTTGTCAGTGGCTGAAATTCAGCAAATCGTAAAAGATTTTGGTCAGGCCGCTGCCAATGCGCGCGAAGCCGATTTCGACCTGCTGGAGTTGCACTCCGCGCACGGCTATCTGATGCATCAGTTCCTCGCACCGGGCTCAAACCAGCGTACCGATGAGTACGGCGGTTCGATTGAGAAACGTGGTCGTTTCGCGCTGGAAGTGGTGGATGCGGCGATTGCTAACTGGTCTGCCGATCGTATCGGTATCCGCGTTTCGCCAATCGGTGCCTTCCAGAATCTGGAAAATGGCCCGGAAGAAGAAAAAGCGGCGTTGTGGTACATCGCCGAGTTGGGCAAGCGCGGCATCGCCTATCTGCACCTTTCTGAGCCAGACTGGGCGGGCGGACAGCCTTACAGCGACGCATTCCGTGAAAAAGTGCGCGCCCTGTTCCCAGGCGTGATCATCGGTGCCGGTGCTTACACTGTTGAGAAAGCCGACGATCTGATTGCGCGTGGTCTGATTGATGCGGTGGCGTTTGGTCGCGACTTTATCGCCAACCCGGATCTGGTTGCCCGTCTGCAGCAGGATGCGCCACTCAATCCGCAGCGTCCTGAGAGCTTCTACGGCGGCGGCGCGGAAGGTTATACCGATTATCCAACCCTGTAAGAAAATAGCTGCCGCGGCGGATAGGCGGCAGCGTTGTTTCATCAGTGTGTATACTAAGTTGCTTGTCATGCACTGATGACGTTTTAAAAAAGAGGATGTTATGCGTTTACTTCACACCATGTTACGCGTTGGCGATTTGCAACGTTCTATCGATTTCTACACCCGCGTGCTCGGCATGCGCGTGCTGCGTCAAAGCGAAAACACCGAGTATAAATACACTCTGGCATTCGTTGGCTACACCGAAGAGAGCGAAGGCGCGGTGATTGAGCTGACTTACAACTGGGGCGTGGATAAATACGATCTCGGCAACGCTTACGGCCATATCGCGCTGGGCGTGGACAACGTAGCTGATACCTGCGAACGCATTCGCAGCGCAGGCGGCAACGTGACGCGTGAAGCGGGCCCGGTAAAAGGCGGTTCGACTATTATTGCATTTGTTGAAGATCCGGACGGCTACAAAATCGAGCTGATTGAAAACAAACATGCCGGTCACGGCTTAGGCAACTAAGGTTGCTCGTCAGCCTGCTATTTGCAGGCTGACTTCCCTCTCCTGCTGCACCCTCCTGCGATTTTTGCCATAATGCGCGCTGCCCTATTTATTGCCATGAGATCCTGATGTCTGAATCGAACGCTTTAAACGCTCTCCACCAACGCTTCCGCGGTTTTTATCCTGTTGTGATCGACGTTGAAACCGCGGGTTTCAATGCACAAACCGATGCACTGCTGGAAATTGCAGCCACCACGCTGAAAATGGATGAAGACGGCTGGTTGCACCGCGATGAAACGCTGCACTTCCATGTGGAACCGTTTGAAGGCGCCATTCTGAATCCTGCGGCGCTGGCGTTTACCGGCATCGACCCCACCAATCCGCTGCGCGGTGCGGTAAGTGAATATGAAGCCCTGCACGCGATTTTTAAAATGGTGCGCAAAGGCACCAAAGATAGCGGCTGCAATCGCGCCATTATCGTGGCGCACAATGCCACTTTCGATCTTAACTTCGTGATGGCGGCTGCCGAGCGCGCCAGCCTGAAGCGCAATCCGTTCCACCCGTTTGCCACTTTTGATACCGCGGCACTGAGCGGTTTAGTGCTGGGGCAAACCGTGTTGGCGAAAGCCTGTAAAGCGGCGGGAATGGAGTTTGATAGCACGCAAGCGCATTCGGCGCTGTATGACACCGAGCAAACCGCGACGCTGTTCTGTGAGTTGGTAAACCGCTGGAAACGCCTGGGCGGCTGGCCGCTGGCTTTTAGTGAAGAATCCGCAGACGAGGCGTCTGCCGGGTAATCAAAGAAAAGGCCGACATTTGTCGGCCTTCTGCATTATTCCGCTTCTTTATACTTCTCAGCGGTCTCTTTCAGCAGTGGCTGAAGTTCACCGCGCTGGAACATCTCAACGATGATGTCGCAGCCGCCGACCAGTTCACCATCGACCCACAGCTGCGGGAAGGTTGGCCAGTTAGCATATTTTGGCATTTCAGCACGAATATCCGGGTTCTGCAGAATGTCCACGTAAGCGAAACGCTCGCCACACGCGGAAAGCGCCTGCACGGCTTGCGCCGAGAAACCGCAGCTTGGCAGCTTTGGAGAACCTTTCATGTACAGCAGAATCGGGTTTTCTGCGATCTGACGCTGAATTTTTTCAACAGTACTCATTATTGCCTTCCTTAATCTTCTACTTCGTGTTTGTTTATTGTAGCGATTTCGCTCCCGGACTGAAAACGGGATTTTGCGTTTGCACGGGCTAATCGCCATGTTTGTTAAGTTAACGTATGACAAATAACATTTTCATATCATTAATTGGCATTAATAAATTAATAATTAGCAATAGTTTCGCTGTGTTAACCAGCTGAAATCGCTCATTTTTGCTACAGAATCAATCTGGTAACATATTAATGGAAAAAGGCCTTACCTTTTGCAAAAAAAGTGGATTAGAATTGCCTCGGCGCTGGTCACTTGATCAGATTTCTCTCACTTTTACGCAGTCTGCTTTGATTCAGCCTGCTTAACCTGTAACCGGATTATGCGTCTACTAATTACGCTTTTCATACTGGCTTTAGCCCAACTGTTCTTTAATGTGGCCGCTGCATCTCCGCATGCGCCCGTTAACGCCAGTTCGCTTAAAGCAGAGAAAAAGAGTGCACGTGAAGACGAGCGCCGCAAACGACGTCCGGTGAAAACCACTACTAAAAAATCGCGCCTGACTGCTGTTCAAAAATTCAAACTCAAAAAACAGACCAAAACAGAAACCGCGCTGCACAAAACCACCAGCAAAAAATCCCCGCTGAAACTCTCTGCTAAGAAATACGGTCATCAACGTTTAGCGAAGAAAACGCCTGAGATCGCCGTCGATGATGAAGCGTTAGCGCTGACCGGCATCAAAATGAGTAAAGCGCACCGCCAGCGTTATCAAAAAGCGCGTGAAACGGTGATGACCAAATTAATGGGTCAACTCGGCAAACCTTATCAGTGGGGCGGCGCTTCACCACATACCGGTTTCGACTGCAGCGGCCTGGTGTGGTACGCCTATAAAGATCTGGTGAAATTCAAACTGCCACGCACCGCCAATGAGATGTATCACCTGCGGGATGCGGCACCGATTAAGCGTGAAATGCTGGAGAAAGGCGATCTGGTGTTCTTCCGCATCAACAATCGCGGTACCGCCGACCATGTGGGCGTTTATCTTGGTAATGGTAAATTCATTCAGTCGCCGCGTACCGGCAAAGATATTCAGATTAGCGCATTGGGTGAGGATTACTGGCAGAAACACTATGTGGGCGCGCGTCGTATGATGACGCCGAAAACAATTCGCTAGTTGTTGCGCAACAGACATAAAAAAGCCGGATGCTGTTCTCAGCTCCGGCTTTTTTGTTAATGCATGATCGCGGTAAAGCTGAAGGCGATAATCATCAACAGTGCGCCAACAGTGGTCATCAGCGCCAGCTTCAGGTCGGTATTCATCACAACTCCTTAGTCACACAATTATCAGGGTTAAGACGATTTTCGCACAGCAATAGGCAAAAATCTCGTGTTATCCGCGCCAGCTTGCTAGAATCGCCGCCTTTCGTTGCGCAACAGATTCTGCGCAGGCTGTATTTACAGCGTGATGAAGTGATTTCGCCTGCTTGAACATGCCGTTTTGCCCCTTTTTTTGGGCTGTAAAAGCATTAGCAGACGCAAACGTTTAACAATATACTTATCAGTAAGTTGCGATAAGCCCAGGAGCACCATTTTCATGGCAACAATTAAAGATGTCGCAAAACGCGCGGGTGTCTCAACCACCACGGTTTCGCATGTCATCAACAAAACGCGTTTTGTTGCGGAAGAGACGCGTAACGCCGTATGGGAAGCGATCAAAGAATTACACTACTCGCCCAGTGCCGTGGCGCGTAGTCTCAAAGTCAATCACACCAAAACCTTGGGTCTGCTGGCGACCTCCAGCGAAGCGCCCTACTTCGCTGAAATTATCGAAGCGGTGGAGAACCGCTGCTTCGAACGCGGCTATACGCTGATTCTCGGCAATGCGCACAACGATCTGCAAAAGCAGCGCGCTTACCTGTCAATGATGGCGCAAAAGCGCGTCGATGGTCTGCTGGTGATGTGTTCGGAATATCCAGACGATTTGCTGCAGATGCTGGAAGAGAACCGCAATATCCCCATGGTGGTGATGGATTGGGGCGCGTCACGCGGTGATTTCACCGATACCGTGCAGGACAATGCATTTCAGGGCGGCTATCTCGCCGGGCGTTATCTGATTGAACGTGGCCATCGCGATATCGGTGCTATTCCTGGCCAAATGGAGCGCAACACCGGCGGTGGACGTCATGCGGGCTTCCTGCAGGCAATGAACGAAGCGGGCATCACGGTGCGTCCGGAATGGGTGGTTCAGGGCGACTTTGAACCTGAATCGGGCTATCAGGCGATGCAGCAGATTTTAAATCAGAAACAGCGTCCAACTGCGGTGTTCTGCGGTGGCGATATCATGGCGATGGGCGCGATTTGCGCCGCTGATGAGATGGGTTTACGCGTACCGCAGGATATCTCGGTGATTGGTTACGATAACGTGCGCAACGCGCGCTATTTCACCCCAGCGTTGACTACCGTGCACCAGCCAAAAGCTGAACTGGGTGAAAAAGCGCTGGAAATGCTGCTGGATCGCATCACCAGCAAGCGTGAAGATCCGCAAACCATCGAGGTTCAGCCAACGCTGATTGAACGCCGTTCGGTGGCGTACGGTCCGTTCCGCGACTATCGCCGCTAAGCCGACACTTCGCTGAGCCATTCGTGGTTCAGCGTTTCGGCATCCCCGAGATAAGCCAGTAACCACGCCAGCGCCGGTGACGCGCGCTGTTCGGACCAGCTAACGCAGCACGGACTGTCTGGAAACGCCTGCGGCAGCGCCAGTTCAACCAGTTTTTGGCTGTCCAGCAGCGGACGCGCCAAATGGCCCGGTACCATTCCGACGCACAATCCTGCCAGCAAACAATCCATCCCGGTTTCCCACTCTGGCACCACCAACCGCCGCTGATTATCCAGCGTCCATGTCATACGGCGCGGCAACGCACGCGAGGTATCTTCCAGCACCAGCGATGGCCACGCCCGCAAGGTTTCATCATCCAGCTCCGTGCTGTTAACCAGCGGATGATCGGGACTTACCACACAGCGCCAGTTCAGCGCGCCCATATCCTGAAAGGCAAAACGTCCGCCCACCGGGATGGCCTGAGTTGCGCCAATCGCCACATCCACCCGACCATCAGCCAACGCATCCCACACGCCGTTGAACACTTCGTAGCTGATAATCAGCTCCATGTCGGGAAAATGGCGGTAGAAGTCTTTCACTAACTGTCGCGTACGCTGCGGTTTTACAATGCAGTCGACCGCGATGCTCAACTCGCCGCGCCAGCCATTTGCCAGTTGCTGACACTGTCGGCGAGTTGCCAGCATTTTTTTGATAACAGATCGGCCTTCTCGCACAAAATGCTCGCCCGCCGGTGTCATCACCACTTCGCGATGCTGGCGTTCAAACAGCGGCACCGCCAGCCAGGTTTCCAGCTGGCGCACGGTATAGCTGACGGCAGAAGGCACGCGATGCAGCTCCTGCGCTGCCGCGCTAAAACTGCCGGTGCGCGCCACCGCATCCACTACTTCAAGCGCATATTCTGACCACATGATTTTGCCTTCAAAAAATTTAACAGCACTATGCAAATATTAGCGTTTCACAAAGCGCGCTGCATCCTTTTACACTCCCCGGCGTTCAACCTGCCCAAAAGAGAATCAACATGTTGTCGTCTAAAGCATTTATGCCTTATCTCGCCGTGCTCAGCATGCTCGGCTTTCTTGCCACGGATATGTATTTACCCGCCTTTGGCGATATGCAGCGTGATTTTGCTACCGCACCCGGCACCATCAGCGCCAGCCTGAGTCTGTTTCTTGGCGGTTTTGCCTGTGCCCAGGTTTTTTGGGGACCGCTGTCGGATCGTTACGGACGTAAGCCGATTTTGCTGGCGGGCTTAGCCATCTTCGCCCTCGGCTGTCTGGGGATGCTGTGGGTGACCGATGTCCGCCTGATGCTGGCGCTGCGTTTTGTGCAGGCGATTGGCGTGTGTGCCGCTGCCGTGAGCTGGCAGGCGCTGGTGGTGGATCACTATCCAAAAGCCAAAGCCAATAAAGTGTTTGCGACGATTATGCCGCTGGTTGCGCTGTCGCCGGCGCTGGCACCGCTGCTCGGCGCCTGGCTTATCGGCCACTTCCACTGGCGCAGCATCTTTATCACGCTGACGCTGGTTGCCGTGGTGTTACTGATCGGTACGCTGCAGTTAACCTCGCCTCAGCGCGAGAAAGTTGCCACAGGCAAACAGCCCGGCTGGTTCACCTTGCTGGGCACCCGCGTTTACAGCGGTAACGTCTTGATCTATTCGGCATGTTCGGCGAGCTTTTTTGCCTGGCTGACGGGCTCACCTTTCATTCTCTTCGCTGCTGGCCTGACGCCGGGCGACATTGGCCTGAGTTATATTCCGCAGACCATTGCGTTTCTGATTGGCGGCTTTGGCTGTCGCACGCTGTTAAATCGTTATCAGGGCGCGCAACTATTGCCGTGGTTGCTGGTGCTGTACAGCCTGAGTATTTTGAGTCTGTTTGTCATCGCCCTGATGCCTTCAGCGCCGCTGTTTGTGCTGCTGATGCCCTTCTGCGGCATGGCGCTGGCCAATGGCGCGATCTATCCGATTGTGGTTGCCAGCGCATTAGCGCCCTTCCCGCACGCCACCGGTAAAGCGGCAGGATTACAGAACTTATTCCAGTTGGGATTGTGCTTTGTCGCCAGCCTGCTGGTCTCCGCCGGCCTTGAGCAGGCGCTGTTCAACACCACGTTAGTGATGGTCGCCACCGTGGTACTGGCGTGGGCGGGCTTTGTCTGCCAGCGATTGGCAAACGCACAAAGTGATATTGCCCACACTCCCCGTCCCTGCGAAGATAATCTCTAACCCAACGCTTTTCGTTAGCAAACTAACGATAACCCGTTGAATATTGACCCGCGTGAGCATATACTCTGTGGGTCAGTAATTCTGTATTAAATCAATAATATAAATGTAAGACCTTTAGCGACTCTGTCGCGGGATGGCGTCTGCACGATACTCCAGTGTTGCCTCCAACTTTTCTATTCAAATTCATGCCTCTGTAAAACGTCGGATTTCTGGCGGACGGATTTTCCGTGAGTTCTCTCACAGGCCTTGGGAAATTGGCTATTCTTTTTCTCAGGTTCAGATCGGAAGGTGATGGAGAAGCTATGAGTTCATCTGTTATAGAAGAAGTGAGCCTTGAAGAAAACCACTGGTTTCGGATCGTCAATGAACTGCTAGAACGTGCTGATATTGCAGTTAATGGCACTCGTCCCTGGGATATTCAGGTAAAGCATCCAGATTTTTTTAAACGCGTGCTCGAGGAAGGATCGCTTGGATTAGGTGAAAGTTACATGGATGGTTGGTGGGAGTGCGAACAGCTCGATATGTTCTTCCATCGCGTTTTAAAACACCATCTGGATAAACAATTACCGCGACATTTTAAAGATACGTTGCGCATCGCCGCCGCGCGTCTTACTAATTTGCAATCCAAAAAACGCGCCTGGATTGTGGGTAAAGAGCATTACGATTTGGGTAATGATCTCTTCTCACTGATGCTTGACCCTTATATGCAATATTCCTGCGGCTACTGGAAAGATGCTGATACGTTAGAAAACGCGCAGCAGGCAAAACTTGATATGATTTGCCGCAAGTTACAACTTGAACCAGGCATGACGCTGTTGGATATCGGTTGTGGCTGGGGCGGACTGGCGGAATATGCCGCGCGCCATTATGGCGTCACGGTGCATGGCGTTACTATTTCTGCTGAGCAACAAAAACTGGCACAACAACGCTGTGAAGGACTGGATGTCACTATATTACTGCAGGACTATCGCGACCTGAATAATCAATATGATCGCATTGTTTCTGTCGGAATGTTTGAACATGTCGGGCCGAAAAACTATGCCACTTATTTTGATGTTGTAGACCGCAACCTCAAACCAGACGGCATATTTTTACTGCACACCATTGGTGCTCTCACAACGGATATGAATGTCGATCCGTGGATTGATAAATATATCTTCCCGAACGGTTGTCTGCCGTCGGTACGTCAAATCGCTGATGCCAGTGAGCCACATTTCGTCATGGAAGATTGGCATAACTTTGGCGCAGATTACGATACGACGTTAATGGCCTGGTATGATCGTTTTCAGGCGGCGTGGCCACAGCTGGCTGAGAAATATGGCGAACGTTTTAAACGGATGTTCGACTATTATCTCAACGCCTGCGCCGGTGCGTTTCGTGCCCGTGATATTCAGCTGTGGCAGGTGGTATTCAGTCGCGGCAAGGATGGCGGATTACGCGTGGCGCGTTAATGAGCTTTTGGAAATAAATCAAGGCGCCGCAGGGCGCCTTTTTTAACGCCATCATTCAGCGCTAGCAATCTGCGCCAGTGCGGCGGCTTCACGCTGCGCTAATACGCGTTCAACGGTTTCCACAATGGCCTGCGTATGAGGATCAATCTCGATATTGACCTTCTGACCAAACTTCTTCGCGCCTAAAGTAGTGCGCTCCAGCGTTTCCGGAATCAGATGCACACAGAATTTGCTTTTGGTTACGTCGCCAACGGTCAAACTAATTCCGTCGATACCCACAAAACCTTTATGCAGAATATATTTGATCTGTGTGGCGTCCTGTAATTTAAACCAGATTTCGCGGTTGTTTTCTGACTGGATGATTTTGCAGATTTCCGCCGTGGTCATAATATGGCCGGACATTAAATGGCCGCCAATTTCATCGCTGAACTTCGCTGCACGCTCAATATTCACCACATCACCCACCTGTAATTCACCCAGGTTGGTAATGCGCAATGTTTCTTTAATCAAATCGAAGCTGACCAAGTCGCCGTTAATCTCGGTCACGGTCAGGCAACAGCCGTTGTGTGCTACCGATGCGCCCAGCGCCAGTCCCGGTAACAGATCGTCCGGTAAGCGCACAATATGGGTACGAAACAGATCTTTCTCTTCAATGCCGACAATTTCTGCCGTGCCTTGCACAATTCCAGTAAACATAATCTCAGCCTCTGCAAAGTTTGCGTCAGTTTATCACAGCTTGTCGGCGGCAGCTTAATTTGGCGGAGTTCAAACTTTACACAAATTGCTAAACAAAATGCGATCAACGTTTGGCGGAAGCCAGCGCTGCCGCTACACTGTGCGCGCATTCTTTGGGGATTTCGCCCCGCTCTCTTCATTAATTAAGCAGGTGTAACGTGCAGAAGTATTTTACCGAAGCGCGTCAATTGCTGGCCCTCGCGATCCCGGTCATCCTTGCTCAGGTGGCCCAGACTGCGATGGGATTTGTAGATACTGTTATGGCCGGTGCGGTAAGCGCCACGGATATGGCCGCCGTCGCTGTCGGCACCTCTATCTGGCTTCCCGCCATTCTGTTTGGTCATGGTCTTCTACTGGCTTTGACGCCTACCGTTGCGCAACTCAACGGTTCAGGACGACGCGAACGTATCGCGGAACAAGTGCGCCAGGGATACTGGATGGCAATCGGCGTTGCGCTACTGATTATGGTGGTGCTGTGGAACGCCGGTTATCTGATTAACACCATGCATGACATTGATCCTGAATTGGCCGCCAAAGCCGAAGGATACCTGCATGCGTTGCTGTGGGGGGCGCCGGGTTACCTGCTGTTCCAGGTGATGCGCAACCAATGTGAAGGTTTGTCGAAAACCAAACCGGCGATGCTGCTCGGTTTTCTCGGTCTCATGGTGAACATTCCACTCAACTATGTGTTCATTTACGGCCATTTTGGTATGCCGGCCTTAGGCGGTGTCGGCTGCGGCGTGGCGACGGCATCGGTCTATTGGGTGATGTTCCTGGTGATGCGCTTCTGGGTGAAACGCATGGCAAGCATGCGCGATATCCGTATGAAAACGCGCTGGTCCGCACCGTCACGCGGGATTTTGTCACGCCTGTTCACGCTGGGTTTGCCGGTGGCATTGGCGCTGTTCTTTGAGGTGACGCTGTTTGCCGTGGTGGCGCTGTTGGTATCACCGCTCGGCATTGTCAAAGTGGCCGGACACCAGATTGCACTCAACTTTAGTTCGCTGATGTTCGTGTTGCCGCTGTCGCTCGGCGTTGCCACCACTATTCGCGTTGGCTATCGACTCGGGCAAGGTTCAGCCGAACAGGCGTGCGTTGCCGCGTGGACCGGGCAAGGCGTCGGCATCAGCATGGCAGCAATCACCGCGCTGTTTACCGTGATTTTCCGCCATGATATCGCAGGTCTGTACACGGCAAATCCGGAAGTCATTACCCTTGCGGCGCAGCTGATGCTGCTGGCGGCGATCTATCAATTCTCAGATTCGATTCAGGTGATCGGCAGCGGTATCTTGCGCGGTTATAAAGACACACGCTCGATCTTCTTCATTACCTTTATCGCCTATTGGGTGTTGGGCTTGCCGGTGGGTTATGTACTGGCGATGACCGATTGGGTATTGCCGAAATTGGGTCCCGCCGGTTTCTGGTGTGGCTTCATTATCGGCCTGACCTCCGCAGCAGTGATGATGATTTGGCGCATCCGTCGTTTGCAGCGCCTGCCTGCGCAGGTCATCCTGGCGCGCGCCGCGCGCTAAGTGGCTGGTAACGGCGAAAAAAACGACGCATAGCACAGTTGCTGGTCAGTCGTAGGGGAAAAACACTTTTTCCCCTTGCCAGCATCACGGCCTGCCGTTAATATTCGTCCCCGCTGTCGCCCTGACAGCGTGTTGCGCTCTTAGCTCAGTTGGTTAGAGCACCACCTTGACATGGTGGGGGTCGATGGTTCGAGTCCATTAGAGCGCACCAAGTGCGTCCGTAGCTCAGTTGGTTAGAGCACCACCTTGACATGGTGGGGGTCGGTGGTTCGAGTCCACTCGGACGCACCAATTAGTGAATTTCCTCAATGCGCTCTTAGCTCAGTTGGTTAGAGCACCACCTTGACATGGTGGGGGTCGATGGTTCGAGTCCATTAGAGCGCACCACTCTGGTTTTATCTCCTTGCGCAACACCCTTTTCTTGATCTGCATCGTCTTTATCACGCCGATTTTATATTGGTTTTCGCATACTTAGCGACTATACTATGCCGCGTTGTTCCACCTGAAAGGTTTCAGCGCTAACGTGCCTATGCAAACAACTCCAATGATTTGCGCAACACTGATCACTCAGTTCCCTCGCGTACTGCATAACTTCTCTGCACGCTTTGCTTTCGTCTCCTATTCTTATTTCTGTGAAATCCGATCCAACACCATAAATATTCTCACTTCGGTGCCGTGCGCATCGAATCCCGACCTTTATCATCCATCACAACTTATAGAAAACCTGACATGAAAAAGACCAAAATCGTTTGTACTATCGGTCCAAAAACCGAGTCCGAAGAGATGCTGACCCAACTGCTGGAAGCGGGCATGAACGTGATGCGCCTTAACTTCTCGCACGGGGATTACGCTGAACATGGCCAACGCATCACCAACATGCGTGCCGTTATGGAAAAAACCGGTCGTCAGGCCGCTATTCTGCTGGACACCAAAGGTCCGGAAATTCGTACCATGAAACTGGAAGGCGGTAACGATGTGTCGTTGAAAGCCGGCCAGACCTTCACCTTCACCACCGATCAGTCAGTCATTGGTAACAGCGAACGTGTTGCCGTGACCTACGCCGGTTTCACTGAAGACCTGAAAATTGGTAACACCGTTCTGGTCGACGATGGTTTGATCGGTATGCAGGTCACAGAAGTGACTGAGAACTCAGTTATTTGTAATGTCCTGAACAATGGCGATCTGGGTGAGAACAAAGGCGTTAACCTGCCAGGTGTCTCCATTCAGCTGCCTGCACTGGCGGAAAAAGATAAGCGCGACCTGATCTTTGGTTGCGAGCAGAACGTTGATTTCGTCGCCGCTTCGTTTATCCGTAAGCGTTCAGACGTGCTGGAAATCCGTGAGCACCTGAAAGCGCACGGCGGCGAGCACATTCAGATCATCTCAAAAATCGAGAACCAGGAAGGCCTGAACAACTTCGACGAGATCCTCGAAGCGTCAGACGGCATCATGGTGGCTCGTGGCGACCTCGGCGTTGAGATCCCGGTTGAAGAAGTGATCTTCGCGCAGAAGATGATGATCAAGAAGTGTAATAAAGCACGCAAAGTGGTCATCACCGCGACGCAGATGCTGGATTCCATGATCAAAAACCCGCGCCCTACCCGCGCAGAAGCCGGCGACGTGGCGAACGCCATCCTCGATGGTACCGATGCGGTCATGCTGTCGGGCGAGAGTGCTAAAGGTCGTTATCCGCTGGAGTCGGTTACCATCATGGCGACCATCTGTGAGCGTACCGATCGCGTGATGAAATCCCGCATCGATTCACTACAGGACTCACGCAAGCTGCGCATCACCGAAGCGGTATGCCGCGGTGCCGTTGAGACTGCAGAGAAGCTGGAAGCACCACTGATTGTTGTAGCCACCGAAGGTGGTAAATCTGCTAAAGCTATCCGTAAGTATTTCCCGGATGCCACCATTCTGGCGCTCACCACCAACGAAACCACCGCTCGTCAGCTGATTCTGAGCAAAGGTATCGAAACTCATCTGGTGAGAGAAATTGCCTCGACTGATGATTTCTACCGCATTGGTAAAGAAATGGCGCTGGAAAGCGGATATGCGCAGAAAGGCGATGTGGTGGTAATGGTTTCAGGTGCATTAGTACCAAGCGGAACGACAAACACCGCGTCTGTACATGTAATCTGATTAGCAACTGAATTTTTATTTAAAAGCGCCTTTTAAAGGCGCTTTTTTTATTGCAGAGGTAATACAAAAGCCAGAAATTTCCAATCGAAATTAACTATTCAAAATCTCGTATGATTAAGGTTAGTCCGATTAAATCTCTCTGTTTTAGCTAATTATTTTCATCATCTTCTGTTAAATGCTGTTTCTTTGAGCGAACGATCAAATTTAAGCATGTTCTCATCAAAAATTTATTCTCAACTCAAAAAGCTTTGTGTAATACTTGTAACGCTACATGGAGATTAACTCAATCTAGAGGGTATAAAGAATGAATCGCACTAAACTGGTACTGGGCGCTGTAATCCTGGCTTCAACTATGCTGGCTGGTTGCTCAAGCAACGCTAAAATCGACCAACTGTCTTCAGACGTTCAGACTCTGAACGCTAAAGTTGATCAGCTGAGCAACGACGTGAACGCAATCCGTTCTGACGTTCAGGCTGCTAAAGATGACGCAGCTCGCGCTAACCAGCGTCTGGACAACCAGGCTCACTCTTACCGTAAGTAAGAGTACTGGTTGAAAAATGGTGCCCATGTGGCACCATTTTTTTTGTCCTGATTCTGCGTTTCTCTGGTCCGAATTCAGGGCTGCGCTACGGCTTCACCACTCTGCTCCGTTGTTACTGCGCTTTCATCCGTCACCGGCTCACCGCTGCTTACCAATACCGGCATCCCGGAACGTCGGGCTATCGCTTCCTTAATCAGCGCCGTATCACTCTTCTCACTCTTCGAGAAGGCTTTCAGCTGCGCTGACTGCGCAATCGGCATGGTTTGCGGATCGTCCTTATCGTTACGCGATAACGGCTGATGCACCTCGACGTAGCGCTTCCCATCGGGCTCAATCGCATACTTGATGGGCTGATTGATCACCTGCACGCGCGTCCCTTTCGGCACGCTGTTGAACAGCGCTTCAATATCATCCGGTCGCAAACGAATGCAGCCAGAACTTACGCGCATGCCAATACCAAAGTCGGCATTGGTACCGTGAATCAGATATTGACCGGTTCCGCGCGCCAGACGCATCGCAAACAACCCCATCGGGTTGTCTGGCCCGGCAGGCACCACGCCCGGCAAGGTGATGCCCTCTTTGGCATAGCGCTTGCGGATATTGGTGGTTGGCGTCCAGGTAGGATTCGGTATTTTCTGGCTGATGCTGGTGACCATGGTTGGCGTCATGGCGCCTAACTGACCAATCCCGATCGGATAGACGACCACACGATCTTCATCTTTCGGATAGTAGTAAAGCCGCAGCTCCGCGAGGTTAATCACAATACCTTCACGTGGCGCATCGGGTAGCAGCATCTGCAGCGGCACGGTTAATTGCGTGCCGGCCTTGGGCAGCCAGGGATCAACGCCTGGATTCGCTTCCAGCATGCCAAGCATGCCTATCTTGTAACGTGCGGCAATGCTCTCCAGCGGCCGCTTATCATCCGGCACGGTGGTCAGGGTGTTTTCGCCAATCAAACGGCTGTTATCGGCTGGTAGGGGATATTCCGTAGCAAATGCAGGTGCAGAGAGTCCGCAACAGGACAACAGCAATGCACCGGCTAAACGTAAGGCTGGTTTCATGCAATTTTCTCTTTGTCGGATAGAACAGACCCCGATCAAGCCGGGGTCTGGAGAGTGTAACTTAGCTGAGGGTCTGAGCGTTATGCCGGATCGCGCGGATCATGGCTTCCAGCCCCTGCGAACGCGAGGGAGTGAGATGTGAGGTCAGCGCCAATTCGCTGAACCAGTGACGCACATCGAGATCGAGAACCTCTGACGCCTTAAGCCCTTGATACAGGCTAAATACCACTGCAATCAACCCTTTAACAATGGCGGCATCGCTGTCGCCTTCGAGGGCGATGGTGCCATCGGCCTGCGGGGTCATGCGTATCCACACCTGGCTCTGACAACCTGAAATCACATGTTCCGGCTGCTGTAAGCTTTCGGAGGATTCTGGTAATTTCCCACCGAGTTCAATGATGTAGAGGTACTTCTCTTCCCAGTTAGCGCAACGATTGAAGTTACGAACCAGTCTCTCTTTATCTGGCAAATTCGCCATGAATCACTCCTGAAATCTGCTCAACCGCCCAGCAGACGATGAATACGGGTCAAACCTGCGGCCAGACGATCGGCTTCTTCTTCGGTGTTGTACAGCGCGAAGGAGGCACGACACATGGCCGGCACCGCATAATGACGCATCAGCGGCATCGCACAGTGATGGCCGGTGCGGATCGCAATACCGTATTGATCAAGGAAACTGCCGACATCAAAGGCGTGATGGTTGCCGAGGTTGAAGGCCACCACGCCGCTGCGACTTTCCGGACCGTAAATCACCAGATCCGGCACCGAAGCCAGTTTATCCAGCGCATAACGCATCAGCATCGATTCGCGCTGATGAATCACGTCCAGGCCCAGTTCGCTGATCCACGTTAACGCCGCACCCAAACCAATGATGCCGCCGGTATTCGGCGTGCCCGCTTCGAAACGCCATGGTGTAGTGTTAAAGGTGGTGCCGGTTGGCAGCACAACCTCCGAAATCATCGAACCGCCGCCTTCCCACGGTGGCATGATCTCCTGCAACGCTTTACGCGCATACAACACACCAATGCCGGTCGGACCATAAATCTTATGGCCGGAGAAAGCGTAGAAGTCGCAGTCAATATCCTGCACATCCACCTTGTGATGCATCACCGCCTGCGCGCCATCCACCAGCGTAATCACGCCAGCGGCTTTTGCTTGCGCCACGATAGCTTTCACAGGGTTGACGGTACCGAGCACGTTAGAAACGTGGGTGACCGCCAGCAAACGGGTGCGGCTATCCATCAAACCGCTCAGCTGTTCCAGCGCCAGCTCGCCCTGCGCATTCAGCGGCAGAACGCGAATTTCTGCGCCGGTACGCTGCGCCACCATCTGCCACGGCACGATGTTAGCGTGATGCTCCATCTCGGTGACGATGATGTTGTCGCCCGGCTGCAACTGACTGCCGCCCCAACTGTTCGCCACTAGATTGATGGCTTCCGTGGTGCCTTTGACGAAAATAATCTCTTCTGGCGAAGCGGCGTTAAGAAAACGCGCGGCCTGATGACGTACGTTCTCCATGTCGGTGGTCGCCTGCGCGCTCAACGAATGGATACCACGGTGCACGGCCGCATAGCCGTGCTGGTAGAAATAACTTTCCGCATTGATGACCGCGAGCGGGCGCTGTGCGCTGGCCGCGCTATCAAGGTAGGCCAGCGGATGTCCGTTGACCTCACGTTTCAGAATCGGAAATTCCGCTCTGATGCGTTCGAGATCGAAACTCATGACTCAACTCCCGGGATACGCGCGGCAATGCGCTGCAGCACCACCTGACGCAATACCGGATTCTCCAGCGTTTCGGTGAGTTCAGCGGCAAAGGCATGGATGATCATACGCTGTGCGGCGGTCTCATCGATACCGCGCGAGCGCAAGTAGAACATCTGCTCTTCATCAATACGACCAATGGTCGCACCGTGGCTGCACTTCACGTCATCAGCATAGATTTCCAGCTGCGGCTTGGTGTCCACTTCAGCCAGACGGCCCAGCAACAAGTTGTTGTTGGTCATCTGTCCATCGGTTTTCAGCGCGTGCTGCGCCACTTTGATCATGCCGTTGAACACCGCACGGCCTTTATCGCGCGCGATAACTTTGTGCATCTGACGGCTGGTGCAGTAGCCTTTGTTGTGCTCCAGATAGCTGCGGGTATCGCACACTTCCTGATTCACCGGCAACGACAAGCTGTTGATCGCCAGATTGGTATTTTCGCCATTCAGCTGCGCGCTGGTGTTGTGACGCGATAAGCCCGCACCCAGCAGGAAGCTAGTGGTGGCCACATTCGCATCGCGGCCCATCACCACATCATTGTGCGCGAAGTGGTAAGCCTTCTCGCTCTCAAATGACAGTTTAATGTGCTGCAGTTTGGCATTGTCGGCCACATCGAATGTGAAACGCGCGCCGGTAAAGTGCGCCACGTCATTCAGCGTGACGTAGTGCTCAATCACTTCCGCTTCTGCGCTGGCTTCCAGCTGCAGATGGTGGCGATGGTGCACGGTGTTAGTGCCCGCATCCTGACCGCTGGTGATGTGCAACAGATAAAGCGGTTTAGCCGCTGATTTACCACGCGCCAGACGAATTGTCGTGGCTTCTTCTGCCAGACTTTCAGTCAGATGCAGGAACACTTCCGGCTGAATCGGTGCCGGTAGCGGACGACGCTCAGAAGCCTGCGCATGCTGAATTTCAAACAGGCCGGTATCACGGCTGCTCAATTCAGCCTGAAAACGACCGTCAACAAACACCAAACGCACCGCATCAACCGGCAGCGCCAGCGCTTCAACTTGTTCCGCGCTCACTTCCTGCGGCTGCGGCAGCACAAACTGCTGCGCCAACAGGCCATCAAGCGGCGTGTATTTCCAGTTTTCATGCTTACGCGTCGGCAGGCCGACACGCATCAGTTGCTGCCAGTGCTGCTGCGCCTGCAAAGAACGTACGTCACCGCGCGATTCAAACAGATGATGCCACTGCTGCAGGGCGTTATCACTCTTGGTCGGTAAGCCAGCCATAGCCTTGCTCCTCCAACTGTTTCACCAGCGAGAAGTCGCCAGATTTAACGATCTTGCCCTGATACAGCACATGTACGTGGTCTGGCTTGATGTAATCCAGAATACGCTGGTAGTGCGTCACGATGATGAATGAACGCTTACCGTCGCGCAGGCTGTTTACGCCTTCTGCCACGATTTTCAGCGCATCGATATCCAGACCGGAGTCGGTTTCATCAAGGATGCACAGCTCAGGTTCCAGTGCCGCCATCTGCAGGATGTCGTTACGCTTCTTCTCACCACCGGAGAAGCCCACGTTAACTGAACGGGTCAGCAAATCTTCTGGCATCTTCAGCAGCTGGATTTTATCTTCGATGAAATCCTGGAAGTCGAAACGGTCCAGCGGCTCCTGCTCACGGTATTTACGTACCGCGTTGACCGAGGTCTGTAGGAAAAACTGGTTGCTGACGCCCGGAATTTCTACCGGATACTGGAACGCCATGAAGATGCCTTCACCGGCACGCTCTTCTGGCTCAAGTTCCAGCAGGTCTTTGCCCTTGAAGGTGACAGAACCGCCAGTGACTTCGTAATCTTCACGGCCAGCCAGCGTTGCAGACAGGGTACTTTTACCTGAACCGTTCGGTCCCATGATGGCGTGGACTTCGCCCGGTTTCACTTCGAGGTTCAGACCGCGCAAAATCTCTTTGTCTTCAACGCTAACCTGCAAATCTTTAATGCTTAACATACTCTTTCCTTCACATTGCTTCCGGCAACGGGCATCAGCCCACACTGTGCTCAAGGCTGATAGCTAACAATTTTTGCGCTTCCACGGCGAATTCCAGTGGCAGCTCGGAGAAAACGTCTTTGCAGAAGCCGTTGACAATCATTGAGATCGCATCTTCTTCGCTGATGCCACGCTGCAGGCAGTAGAACATCTGATCTTCACCGATGCGCGAGGTGGTGGCTTCGTGCTCCAGATGGGCGGTGTTGTTGCGCGTTTCCACATACGGGAAGGTGTGCGCACCGCACTCGGCACCAATCAGCATCGAGTCACACTGGGTGAAGTTACGCGCGTTGGTCGCGGTTGGCATGATTTTCACCAGGCCACGATAGGTGTTCTGACTCTTACCGGCAGAGATACCTTTGGAGATGATGGTCGACTTGGTGTTTTTACCGATGTGAATCATCTTGGTACCGGTATCCGCCTGCTGGCGGCCTGCGGTCAGTGCGACCGAGTAGAACTCACCGATCGAGTAATCACCGCGCAGAATGCAGCTTGGATATTTCCAGGTGATCGCCGAACCGGTCTCAGACTGCGTCCAGGACATCTTGCTGTGATCGCCTTCGCACAGGGCACGTTTGGTCACGAAGTTGAGGATACCGCCCTCGCCTTCGCCGCCTGGGAACCAGTTCTGTACGGTGGAGTATTTCACTTCAGCGTTTTTGTGGATGATCACTTCTACTACTGCGGCGTGCAGCTGATAGGTGTCACGCACAGGCGCAGAGCAACCTTCGATGTAGCTGACGTAGCTGTCTTCATCGGCGATCAAAATGGTGCGCTCGAACTGACCGGTTTTTGCCGCGTTGATGCGGAAATAGGTCGACAGCTCCATCGGGCAACGTACGCCTTTCGGGATATAAACGAAGGTACCGTCAGAGGCCACAGCGGAGTTCAGCGCAGCGAAGAAGTTATCGTTTGGCGGCACGACGGTGCCGAGATACTTCTGCACCAGCTCAGGGTGATCGTGAATCGCTTCGCCGAACGAGCAGAAGATAATGCCCTGCTCCGCCAGCTTGCCGCGATAGGTGGTTGAAACCGAGACGGAGTCGAAAATCGCATCCACCGCCACTTCACGACCTTCACGCACCGGAACGCCTAACTGGTTGAACGCGTCTTCCACTTCCTTCGTCAGGTAGTCGCTGGACGCGACGCTGCCAGAAGTTTGGGTCGCGCCCGGTTCAGAAGCACAGCTGTCATCGCAGTTGCCGCAGGACGGCGCGGAATAGTAGCTGTAATCCTGATAATCCAGTTTTTCGTAGTGCGCTTTCAGCCAGTGCGGCTCTTCCATTTGCTCCCAGGCGCGGAACGCCTTGAGACGGAATTCAAGCATCCATTCAGGTTCGTTACGTTTAGCCGAAATCGCACGCACCACATCTTCATTGATGCCGTGGGCAAATTCTTCGGTTTGTAACTGGGTAAAGAAGCCCTCTTTATAATTGAGCTTGCCTTCCCACATTTGTACATCATCAGATGCTTCGGTGTGTCGTGACATGTTTTACTTACTCGACGCCAAAGCTTTCACCGCACCCGCAGGCGTGTTGAGCTTTAGGGTTGTTGAATTTAAAAATCTGGTTAAGGCCTTCGCGGACATAATCCAGCTCGGTACCGTCAACAAACGGCATCGCCTGAAGTGGCACAAACAGTTTTGCGCCGAATTGCTCAAACTGCAGGTCGTCATCGGCAGGATCTTTCACCAGGTCCATAACGTACCCAAAGCCGGCACAGCCGGACGTTTTCACACCCAGTTTAAAGCCCTTGACTTCAGGGTCTTGTTCTACCAGGTTAAGAATCTGTTTCGCTGCCGATTCGGTCAGCGTGAGCCCTTTCCAGACGAAATCTTCGGGTGAAAAGGAGTCGGCATTTACTGATGACATTGTGCTACCTCGTATGTCTGGGCCTTTTCAGGCTATCCCTCTATGGTAGTGATATCAGGTATCACTTCAACCTCTTGTTTTGCAGGGATAATCATCTCGTGCTATTTTTCATTGCTGCTTTATTAAGCATAGTCGCTTCAAAGCAGATTGACGGCGGCATTCCCGTGCGCGCCTGACCTGCGTAACCCGTTAAATTGACGCAATTTTTTTAAAATCAATTTTACGATTTAATCCTGATTGATAGGTTACGCCTTTCCACTATGTAAAGAAATTGTTATTGCCGATTTTAGTAACAGGCAGAAGAAATCAATAAAATTTCACAGCGGGAATTGCATTCCTGACGCGGTTTAATATGATAATGATTATCATTAACCTAAATAGGTGGCAATATGACGCTTACCGTCTCAGCCTGGTTACAACATAAAATCGACGAATATAAGTTTTCGGTGCGCGATATCACCGTTGACTTCTACATGGCTCAGGCAAAGCTCAACCGCACCGATTGCACTCTCGACCAACTGCGTCGCTTCAACGACACCTGCCTCGATATGGCAGAAATCTGCGAACTCAACGGCGACGATCACAGCTTTCTACATGCCATGGGCAAACTCCATCACCGCTTAGTGCAGGAGATGGGCAATGCCGATCGTGACCGTTTGTTTCGGATTCAGGCCTATCAACTGGCGCGCCTGTCATTAACACGTTTGTGTCATCAACTGGCGCTCAGCGGCGAGTGGGATCAAGCTACCCGCCTACAGAGTGATTTTGTTCGCCACGCAGGCTGGATATTCTAATCCAGCTTTGTGACGTCTCCTACAATTTGTTTACATCATTTCCAGTAATGCTTGCAGTGGATGACGCATACCATTGCCCTCTGCGCGTTTTACCTGACTACGACACGAAAAACCGGTTGCCAGACAGCGCTGACGCGGCAGCTTTTGCAATTGTGGATGCCAGGACAGCTCATAAATCCCCAGCGAATTCTCCAGGTTTACGCTTTCGTGGCCATAGGTTCCCGCCATTCCGCAGCAGCCCACATTGACGTTTTCCAGCTTCGCACCAAAGCGCGCAAAAATGCTCTGCCACTGATTCGGCGTGGACGGTAGCGCGGTCACTTCGGTGCAATGCGCAAACAGATACCAGGCTTCGCCGCTGGCGGTTTGTTCCGCGCGTGGAGACAAGGCGGTTTGCAGCCACTCATGCACCAGCTGCACGTTAAACTCGCCGCGCTGCTCGCCCAGCACCTGATTATACTCATCGCGATAACAGAGTACGGTCGCCGGATCGACGCCGACCATCGGCATGCCCAGTTTCGCTACGCGGTTGAGAAAATCGGCTGTTTTGCTGGCGGTACGTGCAAAGCGCTGCAGGAAGCCTTTCACATGCTGCGCCTTGCCGTTCGGTGAGAACGGCAGCAGCACCGGACGATAACCGAGTTTCTCAATCAGCTTGACGAAATCGGTAACCAGCTGCGCCTCGTAATAGCTGGTGAAAGGATCTTGTACCACCAGCACGCAATTTTCGCGTTGCGCTGCATCCAGCGCCTCTAACTGCTCCAGCGTCAGGTTCATCGCCGGATGGCCGCTCAGCTGCTGCTTGAGGCTTGGCGACGACAGCAACGGCAAATCCACCATGCCGATATGCGTTTTGCTCAGCTCGCGCATCCACGGTTGCTTAAGGAAGAAGTTGAACACCTTGGGCGCTTTGGCCATCAACGGCGCGTAACTCTCCACGGTGGCCACCAGATGATCGCTCATCGGGCGCAGATAGCGGGTGTGATACAGCTGCAGGAAGCGTGAACGGAAGTTCGGCACATCAATCTTGATCGGGCACTGCGTCGAGCAGGCTTTACACGCCAGGCAACCCGACATCGCCTCTTTCACTTCGTGCGAGAAGTCATATTCGCCCTGATTCGCGTGCCAGGTATTGCGCGTGCGCTGAATCAGCGTACGCAAGCTGGCGCCCTGTTTCGGCAGCGCCTGCTCAAGTTGGGTTGGATCTACGCCCAGCTCGGAGAGCAAACGCAGCCATTCACGCGTGAGTGTGGCGCGCCCTTTCGGCGAGTGAATACGGTTGCGGGTGATTTTCATCGACGGGCACATTGGGCTACGTGCATCAAAGTTGAAGCACAAACCGTTGCCATTACACTCCATCGCACCGCGCCACTCGTTGCGCACCGTAACCGGAATCTGCCGATCGTAGGTGCCGCGTTTCACCGCATCAACCTGCATCATCGGTTCATTACTGCCAAGCGGCGTACAGATTTTGCCGGGATTCATGCGGTTGTCAGGATCGAACGCGGCTTTGATGCGGCGCAGCTCATTGAATAACGTTTCGCCAAAGAATTCCGGGCTGTACTGCGCGCGAAAACCTTTGCCGTGCTCGCCCCACAATAAACCGCCGTAGCGCGCGGTCAGCGCCACTACTTCATCGGAGATCTGCTTCATCAGCAGCTCCTGTTGCGGATCGCACATATCTAGCGCCGGACGCACATGCAGCACGCCAGCATCCACGTGACCAAACATGCCGTAGCTCAGGCCGTGGCTGTCGAGCAGCGCGCGAAAATCGACGATGTAATCCGCCAGCTGTTCTGGCGGCACCGCGGTATCTTCCACAAACGGAATCGGCTTGGCGCGCCCTTTGGCGTTCCCCAACAGGCCAACCGCTTTTTTGCGCATATTATAGATGCGCTCAATGCCGCCTAAATCGTCACACAGTTGATAGCCAATCACGCCGCCCATCTGCTGGGTCATCAGCTCATCCAGGCGCTGGCACAGCGTGCTGATCTGCTGCTCAATCAGTTCGCCATCATCACCGGCAAACTCCACGATGTTGAGGCCCAGCATCTCTTTATTTGGCACATCGGTAATCAATTCATTAACCGAATGCCAGACGATATCTTCGCGCGCCAGATTCAGTACTTTCGAGTCAACGGTTTCTACCGACAGCGCTTTGGCTTCCACCATAAAAGGGGCGTTACGCAGGGCCGAGTCGAAGGAATCGTATTTGATGTTTACCAGACGACGCACTTTAGGGATGGGTGTGATGTCGAGGCGCGCTTCGGTAATAAAGGCCAATGTGCCTTCCGCGCCGCACAGCAGGCGCGTCAAATCAAACGTCTGCAAATCGTCGCTGAACACATGGCGCAGATCGTAGCCGGTCAGGAAGCGATTGAGCTTGGGGAATTTCTCCAGAATCAAATCGCGCTGTTCGCGGCAGCGACTCAACACCTGCTGGTAAATGCGCCCTTCCGCGGTCGGCGTGCTGGCCAGCTGTTCCGCCAGTTCGGTCGGCATGGCGCGCGTATCGAGGATATCGCCGCCCAGTAGCACCGCGCGCAGGCCTTCAACGTGATCGGAGGTTTTGCCATACACCAGCGAACCCTGGCCCGAAGCATCGGTGTTGATCATACCGCCGAGCGTGGCGCGGTTGCTGGTGGAGAGCTCCGGCGAGAAGAAGAAGCCATACGGCTTGAGCCACGCATTGAGCTGATCTTTCACCACGCCGGCTTCAACACGCACCCATCCTTGCTCGGTGTTGATTTCCAGGATGCGGTTCATGTAGCGCGACATATCCACCACGATGCCCTGATTCAGCGACTGCCCGTTGGTGCCGGTGCCGCCACCGCGTGGCGTAAACACCAGGCTGGTAAAGCGGGTTTCACCGGCAAGGCGCGCAATCAACGCCACATCCGCCGTCGAGCGTGGAAACAGCGCCGCATCAGGCAGCAGCTGATAAATACTATTGTCGGTGGCAAGCGAGAGGCGATCGGCATAGCTGGTGGCGGTATCGCCGGTAAAGCCTTGCTCTTTTAAGGACTGCAGGAATGTCAGCACCAGTTGAACGAGGCCCGGTGCCTGAGAAATCTGTGGGATCATTATTGAGTGACCGAGATGTTGTAAACGTTTGCGTCGTAATTTTTTTCAGCCCTTGGTTTTATCATACTTTTCTGCTGGCTGCTGTTTTTTCAGGAAAGCGCACCGCCGTCGCTGCTTTTCCTGTTTAATTTTCAGGAAATAGATCATCATTAATCAGGGCTGTTCAGCCCCACTCTGAAGGACTCAATCGAGGTTAACCGTTGTGATGAAAGACCTGCAACGCGGTATGGATTTACCGCAAATGCTGTTTTCGCTGATGTTCATTCTGATCATGATCATCGCCAGTCTGTGGGTGGTGCAGCCCTTTATTCTCGGCTTCGCCTGGGCCAGCATGGTGGTGATCGCCACCTGGCCGTTGATGATTCGTCTGCAGCACATGTTATGGGGACGGCGCTCTCTGGCGGTGATCGCCATGACCATTTTGCTCTTACTATTGTTTATTATTCCTATCGCCCTGCTGGTCAGCAGCCTGATTGATAACAGTGCGCCGGTGATCGCCTGGGCAACGCAGCGCCATCTGGTGATGCCTGACTTCGATTGGTTGCGACAGATTCCCTATATCGGCAGGAAACTCTACTCGAGCTACCACAAATTAGTGGATGGCGGCGGCGCGGCGATACTGAATCAGGTGCAGCCTTATATTGGTCGCACCACCGGCTTCTTCGTGGCACAGGCCGGCCACTTTGGTCGCTTTATGATGCATCTCATCGTGATGCTGCTGTTCAGCGTGCTGCTGTACTGGCGCGGAGAGCAGGTGGGTCACGGGATTCGTCATTTTGCCTATCGCATGAGTGGACGCCGTGGCGATGCTGCGGTGCTGCTGGCCGGTCAGGCGATTCGTGCTGTGGCGCTGGGCGTGGTGGTCACCGCGTTGGTTCAGGGCGTGCTCGGCGGCATCGGTTTAGCCATTTCCGGCATTCCTTACGCCACGCTGTTAACCGTGTTGATGATTCTGACCTGTCTGGTGCAGCTCGGACCGCTGGTAGTGTTAGTGCCAGCGATTATCTGGCTGTACTGGAGCGGCGATACCACGTGGGGCACGGTGCTGCTGATATGGAGTTGCGTGGTGGGTACGCTGGACAGCGTGTTGCGTCCGGTGTTGATTCGCATGGGTGCCGATTTACCGATGATCCTTATTCTTTCCGGCGTTATTGGCGGATTGATTGCTTTCGGTATGATTGGGCTGTTTATCGGTCCGGTGGTCTTAGCGGTTTCTTATCGTCTGGTTTCAGTGTGGATGCATGAAGCGCCCGAACCGGATGACGATGTGCAGACCGCCATCGAAGCGTTGGCCGATCACGAAGAAGAACTTCATTAAGCGTTCCCCGCCGGGTCGCCGTTCATGGCGACCTCATTCACATTAACGCCCACTCAGCGAAGATACACGTTCTCTCAGTTTTACACTGGCCTTACTTTAACCCGCCTAATGCCCCAACATCGCCCCCGCGCATTTCTTACTGATAATAATTTTTTTTCATAAGCGGTTTTTAAGAAAAAACGCAGTTTTAGGCGCTTTAGGCGGAATTCTCTTACGGAATGATTATTTTTACAGCTGAATTGCCGCTTAGTAGGGAAGAAAAAGGCCACGAAAGGTTATCAGCTTTAAACTAATAAGAGGATTCTTAAAGACGCCAGCGAGCCTGATCAATAACATGTTTCCTATGTTTTGAATCAAGCTACTGATTTCTAAACAACCTTATTCCCCTGAGTAAAGTGAAGAATTGCTGTGTGTAGTCTTTGCCCATCCCCTGTGATGGGCTTTTTTTTGGCTTTTTTTAGATAAAAAAATAAGGCCAGCGGCGCTGACCTTGATAATTACACTAATGACACATCAGATTCTCATCTGATGCATCAAATTACCGCCTGGTTAATGTTAGGATGCGTTCAGCTCTGCCAAACTCAACCAGGTTTCAACCACGGTATCCGGATTAAGCGACAGGCTATCAATGCCCTGCTCCATTAACCATGCCGCGAAGTCCTGATGATCCGACGGTCCCTGACCACAAATACCGACGTATTTGCCCTGTTTTTTTGCCGCTTTGATCGACATCGATAACAGCGCTTTCACGGCATCATTACGTTCATCAAACAGCGCGGAAACCACGCCAGAGTCACGATCGAGGCCCAGAGCCAGCTGTGTCATGTCGTTAGAGCCGATGGAGAAGCCATCGAAGTGCTCGAGGAACTGCTCAGCCAGCAAGGCGTTGGACGGGATCTCACACATCATGATCACTTTCAGGCCATTCTCGCCGCGCTTCAGACCGTTTTTCGCCAGCTCGGCGATCACCGCTTCGGCTTGATCGACGGTACGCACGAACGGAATCATGATTTCAACGTTGGTCAGCCCCATTTCGTTACGCACGCGCTTCACCGCTTCGCACTCCAGCTTGAAGCAGTCGCGGAAGTTGTCAGCAACGTAGCGACCGGCGCCACGGAAACCGAGCATCGGGTTCTCTTCTTCCGGCTCATAACGCTCGCCACCCACCAGGTTGGCGTATTCGTTGGTTTTAAAATCGGAAAGACGAACAATCACCCGTTTCGGCGCAAATGCCGCACCCAGCGTCGCAATCCCTTCGGTTAGACGGCCGATGTAGAACTCAATCGGGTCATCAAAGCCTTTCATCATCTGACGAATCTGCTGCTGCAATTCCGGCGTTTGCTGATCAAACTCCAGCAACGCTTTGGGATGCACGCCAATCATACGGTTGATAATGAACTCCAGACGCGCCAGGCCAACACCTTCGTTCGGCAAGCAGGCGAAATCGAAAGCACGATCCGGATTACCGATGTTCATCATGATCTTCAGCGGCAGTTCCGGCATGGTATCGACCTGCGAGCTGGTCACTTCGAAGTCCAGCAGTTCGTCATAGACATAACCGGTATCACCTTCGGCGCAGGAAACCGTGACTTTGTGGCCATCTTTCAGGTGATCGGTGGCATCGCCACAGCCCACCACCGCCGGAATGCCCAGCTCACGCGCGATGATCGCCGCGTGGCAAGTACGACCGCCGCGATTGGTGACGATGGCTGAGGCTTTCTTCATGATCGGTTCCCAATCGGGATCGGTCATATCAGTTACCAGCACATCGCCTTTTTCAATGCGATGCATCTCGCTGATGTCGTGGATGACTTTGACTTCACCCGCACCGATGCGATGACCAATGGCGCGGCCTTCGACCACCACGTTGCCTTTGCCCTGCAGCGTATAACGTTCCATCACCTGACCGTTGGAGCGCACCGTTTCCGGACGCGCCTGCACGATGAACAGTTTGCCGGTGTGGCCATCTTTCGCCCATTCAATGTCCATTGGGCGTTTGTAGTGCTGCTCAATCAGCACCGCCTGACGCGCCAGCGCCTGCACTTCGTCATCGGTTAAGCTGAAGCGATCGCGCTGTTCCTGCTCGACATCTTCAATCCGCACCTGCTCGCCATGCTCCTGCGAATCCGCATACACCATGCGCAGCTTTTTTGAGCCCATGGTGCGCCGCACAATCGCCGGACGATTGGCGGCCAGTGTTGGTTTGTGCACGTAGAACTCGTCGGGGTTCACCGCGCCCTGCACCACCATTTCGCCCAAACCAAAGGCGGACGTGATAAACACCACCTGATCAAAGCCCGATTCGGTATCAATGGTAAACATCACGCCCGACGAGGCGAGGTCCGATCGCACCATGCGCTGAATACCGGCCGAGAGCGCCACGCCTCGATGGTCGTAGCCCTGATGCACACGGTAGGAGATGGCACGATCGTTAAATAAGGAGGCATAAACGTGCTTCACCGCGATGATGACCGCGTCATAACCCTGCACGTTAAGGAAAGTCTCCTGCTGGCCGGCAAACGAGGCGTCGGGCATATCCTCGGCGGTGGCTGACGAGCGCACCGCAAAGGAGGCGTCGGCATCATCAGCAGAGAGTTGTTCGTAGGCGCTACGAATTGCCGCTTCCAGTTCAGGCTGGAATGGCGTATCGATCACCCATTGACGAATCTGTTTACCCGCTTGCGCGAGCTCAGCAACATCATCAACATCCGTTTTATCCAGCAAATCATAGATCCGCTGGTTCAGTCCGCTTTGATCGAGGAACAGATTAAACGCGTAAGATGTGGTCGCATAACCGTTTGGGACGGAAACACCCAGCGACGACAAATTCGTAATCATTTCTCCAAGGGAAGCATTCTTGCCTCCCACCCGATCAACATCATGCATGCCAAGCTGGTTGTACCAGAGCACTAGCGACTGTTGGTCTTGATTGGACATTGAGATTATCCTTTTAAATGATGTGAACACACATGGAACATTTTGCTATTCGCCAAACCAGCCTGGCACAACCGATTAATAAAGACTAAGTGTTGAATCGTTAAAGCAGGAAAAGAAAGACAAAATCGGATTAGTACTTAGAATTAATTGTGTTGCGCAACCACCCTATTTCACGCTAATAGATTGCTGTAGCGATATTTTTCCCCTTTTCAGAGGGTTAGCGATTGATTTTTGTTGCGCAACGCCGTCAAACTTTATTTCATGCGCGAAAAGGAAAATGCGCGAAAATAATGCTTTTCAAAACAGCATTTCATCTAATATTGATTATTCGCTGATTCATCTTTGTGAGCGCAATAGCGGACAATATGGATATTTCATTTTATTATTATTTAAAATGAAATATTACCATCGACAATTTGGGCATTGCCAGGCAAGAGGATATTTGCACTATGAACACTGAACGCAGCGTATTTTACATCTCTGATGGCACCGCCATTACCGCCGAAGTGCTGGGCCATGCGGTGTTGTCCCAGTTCCCGGTGATGACCCACACCGTGACGCTGCCATTTGTCGAGAATGTGCAACGCGCTCAGGCGGTTAAAGCGCAGATCAACGCGCTCTACCAGCAGAGCGGCGTGCGCCCGCTGGTGTTCTTCTCCATCGTCACACCCGACGTCCGTGAAATTATTCTCGAAAGCGAAGGCTTTTGTCAGGACATCGTGCAGGCGCTGGTAGCACCGTTGCAGAGCGAACTCGGCGTGGCGTCAATGCCGGTGGCGCACCGCACGCACGGTTTGACCGCCAGCAACCTCGGCAAATATGACGCGCGCATCGCCGCCATCGATTACACCCTTGCGCATGATGATGGCATTTCCCTGCGCGGCCTCGAAGATGCGCAGGTGATTCTGCTCGGCGTATCTCGCTGCGGGAAGACGCCCACCAGCTTGTATCTGGCAATGCAGTTTGGCGTGCGTGCCGCTAACTATCCGTTTATCGCCGATGATATGGATAACCTGAAACTGCCGCCGGCGCTGCGTGCACATCAGCATAAGTTGTTTGGTTTAACCATCGACCCGGAACGCCTGGCGGCGATTCGCCAGGAGCGCGCGGAAAATACCCGCTACGCTTCGTTGCGCCAGTGCCGTCTCGAAGTAGGCGAAGTGGAAGCGCTGTTCCGTACCAACCAGATTCGTTATCTCAACAGCACCAACTATTCGGTGGAAGAGATCGCCACCAAAATCCTCGATATCATGGGTCTGAGCCGCAGCATGTATTAGGTTTCTCTGCCGGTCGCCATAAATGGCGACCTCCCGCCACATACCTGGCCTGTATTGCAATCGTAAAGTCTGGCTTCCGTCTGGTTTTAAGACCTTTGTTTTTAGCAGGTTGAATTCGCAGGCTATTAGTTTATTGTGATCACCATCACTTCCCGGTATTTCACCGCTGCGAAGAACAAATTTTTGAGAATCTCAATGAACAAGACTGATGAACTGCGTACCGCGCGCATCGGTAGCCTGCTGACTCCGGCTGCGCTCGCGCATGAACACCCTATTTCGGCAGAGATTGCCGCCAACGTCACCGCTTCCCGCCAGCGCATCGCGCGCATTCTGACCGGTGAAGATCCGCGTCTGCTGGTGATTATTGGCCCTTGCTCGCTGCACGATCCTAAAGCGGCGATTGAGTATGCTGAACGTCTGAACGTGCTGCGTGAGCGCCATAAAGATCGTCTGGAAATCGTGATGCGTGCCTATTTCGAAAAACCGCGCACCGTGATTGGCTGGAAAGGCCTGATCTCCGATCCCGATCTGGATGGCAGCTACGATGTAAACCGCGGCATCGCCATTGCGCGCAAACTGCTGCTGGATATCAACGCGCTGGGCATGCCAACCGCCACTGAATTCCTCGATATGGTGATCGGCCAGTTTATTGCCGACTTAATCAGCTGGGGCGCGATTGGCGCGCGTACCACCGAAAGCCAGATTCATCGTGAAATGGCGTCAGCGCTCTCCTGTCCAGTCGGTTTCAAAAACGGCACCGACGGTAACGTGCAGATCGCGGTCGATGCGATTCGCGCCGCGCGTGCCAGCCACATGTTCCTGTCACCGGATAAAAACGGTCAGATGACCATCTATCAAACCAGTGGCAATCCGCATGGTCACGTGATCCTGCGCGGCGGTCGACAGCCGAACTATCACGCCGAAGATGTGGCGGCGGCAGCGGCCAATCTGCGCGACTTCAATCTGCCGGAGCAATTGGTGATCGACTTCAGCCACGGCAACTGCCTGAAGCAGCACGGTCGTCAGCGTGACGTTGCCGATGATGTGGCGGCGCAAATCCGTGCCGGATCGCGCGCGGTTGCGGGCGTGATGATCGAGAGTTTCCTGCAGGAAGGGAATCAGAAAGTGGTGAGCGGTGCGGCGCTGACCTATGGTCAGTCAATCACCGATCCGTGCCTCGGCTGGGAAGACAGCGCCGAGGTGCTGGCAAAACTGGCTGCCGCGGTCGACAGCCGTTTTTAATGCTGATCTAGCTGGAACAGCTCACTTCCAGCGTTTTGCCCCACTCTGGTGGCCGTTGGCGCAACTCTGCGCTGACGGCTACATCGCTAAACGGTTGCTGTAACGCGCTATGCAGCTTCGCTAACGCCGTGGTCTCGCCGTTCTCGACCTCTTCAATCACCTGCTGTGCCAGATAGTTGCGTAACACCAGCGCCGGATTAGCCGCTTTCATCACCGCCTGACGCTGCGCATCGCTGGCGTGGTCTTGCAACAAACGCTGGCGATAATCGCTGTACCAGCGATCAAAGGCCTCACGATCGATAAACTCATCACGCAACGGCGAACGGCTTTCATCTTGCTGCGTGTCGCTCAGCATGCGGAAGGTCAGCGTGTAATCACTGTGTTCCGCCGTCATCATCGACAGCAAGCCGGTCAGAAGCATGTTGTCATTGGCATCCGCCGTCAGCAAGCCGAGTTTGGCACGCATTTTCTCGCCCCAGACGCGCATCAGCTCACCTTCATAATGACCCAGCGCCTGCTTGATTTGCTCGGTGGTCATCAAGCCTGACAAGGCATGCGCCAGGCGATTGAGGTTCCACAAGCCTATCATCGGCTGATTTTCGAAAGCGTAGCGGCCCTGATAATCACTGTGATTGCAGATGTAATCCGGCTGATAGTCGTCGAGGAAACCGTAAGGGCCGTAGTCCAGCGTTAAGCCCAGAATCGACATGTTATCGGTGTTCATCACGCCGTGCGCAAAGCCAACGCTCTGCCAATGGGCGATCAGGCTCGCCGTGCGTTTAACGATATCGGTGAACCACAGCAGGTAACGATCCGCTTCATCCTTGAGCTGCGGCCAGTGATGGCGAATGGCGTAATCCGCCAGCTGGCGCACTTTGTCTTGTTCACCGCCGTAATAGAAATGCTCAAAATGACCGAAACGCAGATGGCTGTCGGCAATGCGCATCAGCATCGCACCGCGTTCCTGGGTTTCGCGTAGCACCGGCTCATCGCCAATGGCTAACGCCAACGCTCGCGTGGTGGGAATGCCAAGATGGTGCAGCGCTTCAGACGCGAGGAATTCGCGTACGCTGGAGCGGATCACCGCGCGTCCGTCGCCCATGCGCGAATAGGGCGTTAATCCGGCCCCTTTTAAGTGCCAGTCGAGCTTGCGGCCGTTGGCCAGCTGCTGTTCACCCAACAGAATGCCGCGCCCATCGCCCAACTGTCCGGCCCAGACGCCAAACTGATGGCCACTATAAACCTGCGCCAGCGGCGACATGCCGGGCAGCATTTCGCGTCCTGACCACACGCCATGCCCGCTGCCGGCGAACAGCGCATTGTCTAAACCCATCTCTTGTGCCAGCGGGGCATTGTGATAAAACAGCCGTCCGCCCGCTAATGGCGTTGGATCCAGCGCGGTGTAGAATCCGGGTAATTCTTGCTGCCAGCTATTGATAAATTGCATCGACACTCCGGAAGGTGCGCTTAAATCAGGCACCCGCAATGAGTTATAAGATAACAGAGAGTGTAACGCCGACGCGGCGCGGAAGACAGGCGAAAGGGTTACTGCTGCGAAGGCGTGTGTAAATTCAGGTCGGAATAGATGAGATCGTTAAGACGTTCAGCTTTCACCACCGGGAACAGGCTGCCTTGTAGCTGCGCACCACTCAACGTGGTCATCTTTTCCATCATGTGGTTATCGTCAATACCACAAATAATGATCTGGTCCGCAAAATCGGAAAAATTATTGATAACCGTCTGAATAAAAGGCGTAAACGAGGCGCGCTTGGCCAGGTTGTGAATAAAGGCTTTATCCAGTTTTAACACGCTAAACAGATTATCGTACACCGCGGTTGCCGGTGCTTTTCCTGCGCCAAATTGTGAAAGCGATAAACGAAATTCACTTTGTAATGCTGCGAGCAATGGATGGGATTTACCCAAAGATAATTGCGGAAACGTTTCGCTGATATCTAAAACAATAAAAGGGATTTGTCGGAATTTCCTTAACAGAAATTCGCTGGCTAAAAGTGTATTGGCCATAGAATCATCAATACGTACCAACGCGGTAATTTGATTAATCTCAAAAAAATCGCGGTACTTTTCCAGCAATGAAAGCTGGCTCTGCAGCAAACGTAATTGCTGCGCATCGTCCAATTGCGGCAACAGCAAATCCTGCGGCAGCGTAATAGGTGCGCTGTCGTGGACAAATTGCGTCACCAGCTCGACCGCAGTCAGCTGGCCCGCCAGAGAGTAAACTGGATAAAACCAGGTTTCCGACTGATAGTCGGCAGACAAATGGACTTTCATTTTTCAAGCCAGAAGCAATGGCAATTGGCGCATCGTATATCAACGAATTCTACCAGGCAATAGGACCAAACGTTTGAAGAGGTGCCGTTTTAGGTCTTATTACGCTGATTTAAGCCGCAAATAATACTTAAGCCAAATAAGCCGGGGTTAATGTCCATACCAATTAAATAAATTTAGCTTTATTATTAGTATTAAATCGATGGCAGGTAAAGTGCCATTTTAAATGATAGTTAAATATCGGCAGAATTCAGATTTAATTCAGGGTGAGATACACTTTCTTTTTTCGCGTCTTTATTAAGCGATAACAACGCTATTTAGATGCGACGCGCCTGCCAAAATACTTTACGCCAGTAAACATTATCCAGCGACGAGCGAATCACACCCTGGCTGGTCGAGGCGTGAATAAAGGTGTTGTCGGTATCGTAAATACCGACGTGCAAACCGTTTTCTCCGCTGCCGGTTTTGAAGAACACCAGATCGCCAGGCAGCAGATCGCCTTTGTCGATGCGCGTACCAATGTCGGTTTGATCAATGGTCGAGCGTGGCAGTTGCATATCGAATTTATCGCGGAAGGTGAGATAGACGAAGCCGGAACAATCCACGCCACCGCGGCTTAATCCGCCATAGCGATACGGCGTTCCCCGCCAGCGGCTCAGCTGATCGTTGAGTTGGGCAATCACGGTGATAGAGTCAGACAAACGGCCATTCGGCGGCGGTGCATGATGGCTACAGCCCGCCAGCAACAGTGCCAAAATCAAAATTGTCAGCCGCATCCGCCTTTTCCTCTCTCCCTCGTCCGGCAGACACTGTAGCGGCAAAGCGCCACGGCACGCAATCCTCTGTCAGGGAATAAACAGCAGCGGACCTTGTGCGGTATCAATTTGTTCAAACGGGGTTTGGTAAAGCGGCGCTAAATGCGCAGCGGTCAGCACCTCGCTGGCCCTGCCCTGACGGACAACCGCGCCTTGATGCATTAGCCACACGCGATCGGCATGGCGCAGGCTGTGGTTGAGATCGTGCCCGCTGGCAACAATCGCCAGGCCGCTGCAACACAGTTCAGCCAGCAGCTTATCGACCGAACGCTGTTGCGCCACGTCGAGTGCACTCATCGGCTCATCCAGTAGCAGGAGTTTGCCGCGTGGATTGACCGCCGGATGAACCTGCAACACCACGGCAGCCAACCGCACGCGTTGCCATTCGCCACCAGAAAGCTGCGTAAGACTGCGCGTCAGTTTGTCCTGCAGCGCTAACTGCGCGAGCACCTCTTGTAACACACAGTCTGTTTCCGCCGTTTGTGCGCTGATATGCATGCGTAAGTAATGCCACACCGGCATTTGTCCCGGTGCCATCTGCTGTTGCGGCAGCCAGCCGCGCAGCTGGGCCAATGCTGCACAGTTTAACGTTGACAGCGGCGCGCCATCCAGCAGAATGCTGCCCTGACTCGGCAACAAACCGGACAGCGCGTTGAGCAAGGTACTTTTGCCGGCGCCGTTCGGCCCCACCAGATGCACTAATTCACCGGCGTTAACGCTAAGTTCAACGGAAGCCAAACGCCCTGCGACGCTGGCTCCCTGACACTGCAATAGCATTTACTCGGCCAGCGCCTGCTCTACACTTTTCAGGATGATCGGATCGTCTGGCGTCATATCCGGTGAGAAGCGCGCAATCACTTTGCCCTGCTTATTAATAAGGAACTTCTCGAAGTTCCACAGGATATCGCCTGGCGCTTTCGGCGCACGGCCTTTGCTCTCCATACGCTCGAGGAAACCGCTGCCTTCCGGGCGTTGCGCCACTGGCTGCGCCGCCGTCAGCTGCGCATAGAGAGGATGACGATGCTCGCCGTTGACGTCGGTTTTATCAAACATTGGGAAAGTGACGCCGTAAGTGGTGCTGCAGAAGGTTTTGATCTCTTCGTTGCTGCCCGGCTCTTGCTCGAGGAACTGATTACACGGGAAGCCAAGCACGCTGAAATTCTTATCCTGCCAGGCTTTCTGCAGCGATTCTAACTGCTCATACTGCGCCGTCAGGCCACATTTGGATGCCACGTTTACTACCAGCAGCACCTTGCCTTCATAGGCCGCCAGCGTGGTTTTTTCACCGTCCAGCGTAACTAGTTCTGTTTGATAAATGCTCATAGTCGATTCCTGTTGTTGATAACAAGTTGCCAGCCGAAGCTAGCGCGAAGACTTCACTAATAACACGATAAACAGCGGCGCGCCGAGCGTGGCCGTTACCACGCCAATCGGCAGTTCGGCGGAGGTTAACACCAGCCGCGCAATAATATCCGCGCCAAGCAGCACTGCGGCACCGGCTAACGCCGCCGCAGGCAACAAATAACGATGATCGCTGAAACCGCTGAGACGCAACAAATGCGGGATCACCAAACCGACAAAGCCGATTGCCCCCGCCATCGCCACGCTCACGCCCACCAGCCAGCCCATCGCCAGCACCAGCAGGTTGCGCCACAGCAGCAGCGGTAATCCGAGCTGACGCGCCGAGGTTTCGCCCAGCGCCAGCAAATTCAGCGTGCGCGCGGTGGCGATCAGCAGCAGCGTAACCGGCAGCAGCGCCAGCATCATCCAGCCATAGCGCCAGTCGATGCCGCTAAAACCGCCCATCATCCAGTACATCAGCTGGCGCAGATCGAGGCTGGTGCTAAAGTACACCGCCCACGTCATGATGGCGCTACAGATAATGCCGAGCGCCACGCCGGTCAACAGCAAGCGGCTTACCGACAGTTGTTTGTGGGCGAAGTGCAGCAGAATCAGCGTGATCAGCAGCGCACCGGCCATGGCCGCCAGCGCTAAGCTCCATAGCGAGCCGTTACCGAGCATCACGCCTAATACCAGACCAATCCCCGCCCCGTTAGACACGCCAAGTAAGCCGGGTTCCGCCAGCGGATTGTTGAACAGCGCCTGCATCACTACGCCGCACACCGCCAGCGCTGCACCCACCAGCAGCACCGCCAGCGTGCGCGGCATGCGCAGCTGCCAGACGAACAGATCGCCTTCCGCCGAAAACCATTGTGTGGGGGAGATCCAGCTGTCGCCGGCACACAGGCTAAGCCCGATGAGCAGCAATAGCAGCGCAATGAGTGCGATGAGCCAGCGCTGGCTGCGGCGATTTGCCTGGGAAGCAAGCTGATCCAGCAGAGTCATAGATAAGATTGGCTGAGAAAACAGAGATTTGATTGTAGTGGGATTACAGCAAAAAGAAAGCGGCGCTGTGGAGGCGCCGCTGGAGAAGCCTTACTGATGCGGAGGGAGCGGCTGACCGTGATTATCACGCTTCTGCTGATTGTCACGCTGGTCGTGATGCTGCGGTTGCGGCTGACGCTGTGGCTGACGTTTGTCGTCGCGGTGCGGTCCATTGCCCGGATGCTGCGCCTGCCAGCCGTTACCGTTCCAGTAACCGTGCGGACCTTTGGTGCCGATGCGCTGGTTATGGTGCTGTTTCCACCACGTTGGCGCGCGCCAGTCGTAGCCATCCCAATAGTAGCCACGTTTATCCTGATCGCCGATATGAATCGAAACGCCCGGTGTATTGATGTTGACGGAAACATTGGCGCTAGCCAGCAGCGGCATGCCTAACAAGACACTTAATAAAATTGCTGTCTTTTTCATTATTCGAACCTTTTGCTCTGTGATGGCGCTGTTATAACAAAAGTGTTAATGCCGTCACTATCGGTGAGGACCGATTTTCGCCCTATTTTCCTGATACTTACTAAATCCTTACATCGTGAATAAATCGTGAGGAGCGGCCAGATTTAAGACAAAAAAAAAGGCCGCTAAGCGGCCTTTTTGTCGTACTGAAATTAGTCAGCATCCTTGGGTGTCGCGTTCTCGACGCGACTTTTCAACTTCTGTCCCGGACGGAATGTCACCACTCGGCGCGCGGTGATAGGAATATCTTCCCCCGTCTTCGGGTTACGGCCCGGACGCTGGTTTTTGTCACGCAGATCAAAATTACCAAATCCGGACAGTTTTACCTGTTCTCCGTTTTCCAACGCGCGGCGAACCTCTTCAAAAAAAAGTTCTACCAACTCTTTGGCATCGCGTTTGCTCAACCCGAGTTTTTCAAACAGGTACTCTGACATTTCAGCTTTTGTAAGCGCCATAGGTTCAATCCCTCAAGGTTGCCTGGAATCGCTCTTTTAATGCCGCAACGCATTTGGCAACGGTCGCGGCAATCTCCTCTTCTTCGAGTGTCCGGCTGGTATCCTGCAAAATCAGGCTAATCGCTAGGCTCTTTTCACCTTCGTTTACGCCCTTACCACGGTACACGTCAAACAAGTTTACGCCAACTACCTGATTTACGCCAACTTTCTTACACTCCGCAATGATATCTGCTGCAGGCACATTTTCAGCCACCACAACGGCGATATCACGACGGTTTGCCGGGAAGCGAGAAATCTCGCGCGCATCAGGCAGGACGCGGTCTGCGACCTTATTCCAAAGCAGTTCAAACACTAAGGTGCGACCATTCAGATCCAGCTTACGTTCCAGCTCTGGATGAACCACCCCGATAAATCCGATTCGTTCGCCGCATAAATAAATTGCGGCGCTTTGTCCTGGATGCAGCGCCGGATTGGCTTCCGCACGGAAGGAAATCTCATCAAGTTTACCAGTCAAATCCAGCAGCGATTCTAAATCGCCTTTCAAATCATAGAAGTCAACCGTCTGACGCGCCAGATCCCAATGCTCTTCAAAGCGATTACCGCTTAAAACGCCGGCCAGCATAAGATCCTGGCGGATACCCAGATCGGCCTGTGTATCAGGAACAAAGCGTAAACCGCTTTCAAACAGGCGTACGCGGCCCTGCTGACGGTTTTGGTTATACACCACCGCGCCCAGCAAACCGGTCCACAGCGACAGGCGCATTGCCGACATATCGCTGGATATTGGGCTGGGCAGGATCAGCGCCTCTTCGCCCGGATGCAGCAACTGTTGCAGTTTTGGATCAACGAAGCTGTAAGTAATCGCTTCCTGATAACCTTTATCTACCAACAGATTTTTCGCACGCTTCAGCGACAGGTCGGCTTCACGATGCTGCGTCATGATCAGGTTGGCTTTCACCGGCACATCAGGGATGTTGTTATAGCCGTAAACGCGCGCCACTTCTTCGACCAGATCTTCTTCGATAGCCATATCGAAACGCCAGCTTGGCGCAACGGCTTGCCACTCACCTGCACCAACTTTAACTTCGCAACCGAGACTCGTCAGGATGTCAGTAACCTGTTCGTCAGCAATGACATGGCCAATCAGGCGATCGAGCTTTTCACGGCGCAGCGTGATAGTGGCGCGTGGCGGCAGCGCGCTCGCGTCAGTTTGGTCGATAACCGGGCCCGCTTCGCCGCCACAGATGTCGAGCAACAGCTGCGTCGCGCGTTCAATCGCTTTGTGCTGCAGTGCCGGATCGACACCACGCTCGTAACGATGTGATGCATCGGTATGCAGGCCTTGACGGCGAGCGCGGCCGGTAATCGCCAGCGGATCAAAGTAGGCGCATTCGAACAGCACATTTTGCGTCTCTTCGTTGACACCCGAATGCTCGCCACCAAAGATGCCGCCCATCGCCAGCGCTTTGTGGTGATCGGCAATCACCAGCGTGTCGCTGCTGAGTTTAGCTTCGGTACCATCCAGCAGCGTCAGCACTTCGCCCTCTTCTGCCATACGCACCACGATGCCGCCGTCGATGCGGTCGAGATCGAAGGCATGCATCGGCTGGCCAAGCTCCAGCAGTACAAAGTTGGTGATATCGACCACCGGATCGATTGAGCGAATACCGCAACGACGCAGCTTCTCACGCATCCACAATGGCGTAGCGGCTTTGACGTTGACACCTTTCACCACGCGGCCAAGGTAGCGCGGGCACGCGGCGGTGGCATCAACGCGAATCGGGATGGTATCGTTGATGGTGGCTTTTACCGGCTCAATCGCGGGCGCCGTCAGCGGCAAACCGTTCAAAACTGCTACATCACGCGCAATCCCAATGATGCCCAGGCAATCGGCGCGGTTTGGCGTGACGCTGATTTCAATGGTGTTGTCATCCAGTTGCAGATAGCTGCGGATGTCGGTGCCAATTGGCGCATCGGCTGGCAGCTCAATGATGCCATTGTGATCGTCGGAAATACCCAGCTCAGAGAAGGAGCACAGCATGCCTTCAGACGGTTCGCCACGCAGTTTTGCTGCTTTGATTTTGAAATCGCCCGGCAGCACAGCGCCAACGGTCGCCACCGCCACTTTCAGGCCCTGACGGCAGTTTGGCGCGCCGCAGACGATATCCAACAGGCGATCGCCACCGACGTTGATTTTAGTGACGCGCAGTTTGTCGGCGTTCGGATGCTGGCCGCACTCAACCACTTCACCCACCACAACACCGTTGAAAGCGCCGGCAACCGGATCCACGCCGTCCACTTCAAGGCCGGCCATGGTGATTTGCTCAGACAGCGCAGCGCTGTCCAGGGCTGGATTTACCCATTCGCGTAACCAGAGTTCACTGAATTTCATTGGATAACCTGCCCTTATTTAAATTGTTTGAGGAAACGTAAATCATTTTCGAAGAAGGCGCGCAGATCGGTCACACCGTAGCGCAGCATGGTGAGACGCTCCATGCCCATGCCAAACGCAAAGCCTGAATAAATTTCCGGATCGATGCCAACATTGCGTAATACGTTCGGATGCACCATGCCGCATCCCAGCACCTCCAGCCACTTGCCGTTTTTACCCATCACATCCACTTCAGCGGATGGTTCGGTGAACGGGAAGTAAGAAGGACGGAAGCGAATTTGCAAATTCTCCTCGAAGAAGTTGTTCAGGAAATCGTGCAGCGTGCCTTTCAGGTTGGTAAAGCTGATGTCTTTATCGACAATCAAACCTTCCATCTGATGGAACATCGGCGTGTGCGTCTGATCGTAATCGTTACGATAAACACGGCCTGGCGCGATAATGCGGATCGGCGGCTGCTGGTTTTTCATGGTGCGAATCTGCACGCCTGAGGTTTGGGTGCGCAGCAAACGCGTGGCATCGAACCAGAAGGTGTCGTGATCGGCACGTGCCGGGTGATGGCCCGGAATGTTTAGCGCATCAAAGTTGTGGTAATCGTCTTCAATTTCCGGACCTGTCACTACCGCGAAACCCAGTTCGCCGAAGAAGGTTTCGATACGGTCGATAGTGCGGGTCACCGGATGCAAGCCGCCATTCTCAACGCGGCGGCCAGGCAGCGACACGTCGATGGTTTCCGCAGCCAGACGCGCATTCAGCTCGGCGCTTTCCAGCGTATCTTTGCGCGCGGTAAGGCGATCCTGCACTTGCTGTTTAGCATCGTTGATGACCGCACCCGCTGCCGGACGCTCTTCTGCTGGCAGTTCACGCAGGGTGGTCATTTGCAGCGTCAGATGCCCTTTCTTACCCAGAAATTCGACGCGCACGGCGTCCAGAGCAGCGATATCCGCCGCCTCGTCGATGGCGGCCGTGGCACGAGCCACCAGGTCTGCGAGTTGGGACATGATTTCCTCTTCTTCCAGCCGGGCTGGTCAGTTCTCGTTGGGATCAGCTGATCCGATTAAGTGTCGCCAGAAACAAAAAAGCCTCCACGAGGGAGGCTTTCAGCGCGATTTTTCGTTTCTTTTCTTATGCGCAAAAGCCCCTGATGTTCAGGCGCTAAAGTAAAAAAAGAAACGGAAAATAGCAGCATTCATGCTTGCGTTACCTTGTCATATTTAGAAACCGCACTATTGAAATGCGCAGCGGCCAAAATGTCAATCTTTTGCGTGAGTTGCGGGTAATAAAAAAGGGAGCAAGCTCCCTTTTTCAACCGACTTACGCCAGAGCTGATTTTGCTTTTTCAACAAGTGCAGTAAATGTCACTTTGTCGAATACAGCGATGTCAGCCAGAATCTTACGGTCGATTTCAATAGAGGCTTTTTTCAGGCCATTGATGAAACGGCTGTAAGAGATACCGTTCTGACGAGCCGCAGCGTTGATACGCGCGATCCACAGTTGACGGAACTGACGCTTACGTTGACGACGGTCACGGTAAGCATACTGACCAGCTTTGATAACAGCCTGGAAGGCAACGCGGTATACACGTGAACGTGCACCATAGTAGCCTTTAGCTTGTTTTAAGATTTTCTTATGACGTGCGCGAGCAATTACACCACGTTTAACGCGAGCCATGTTAGCTCTCCTATATCATATTCTGTGATTTCCCTTCATCTTTCGTGCCGCAGCGGCGTTGGCTGTCTTCATTCATCCCAGTCACTTACTGATGTAAGTTCAGGGATTCATTCAGTTGCCGCCTTGCTGCAACCCGAAATCTTTCGGGGAATTAAACTAAAAAAAATTTACTTATGCGTACGGCAGGCAGGCAATAACCAGACCCAGATCGCCTTTAGACACCATGCCTTTCGGACGCAGGTGACGTTTACGCTTAGTAGACTTTTTAGTCAGAATATGACGCAGGTTCGCGTGCTTACGCTTGAAGCCGCCAGAAGCGGTCTTCTTGAAGCGCTTAGCGGCGCCACGTACAGTTTTAATCTTTGGCATTTTTACAAATATCCACTTCGCATTGTTAATAAAATGAATCAGACAGGCGAATAAAAATCCGCACAACGCAAGCGCTGCGCGGCATTATTACTTGAAGGCCTACTGTTTCTTCTTAGGAGCGAGCACCATGATCATCTGACGACCTTCGATCTTCGAAGGGAAGGATTCGACAATCGCCAGATCCATGTCTTCACACAGATCTTTACGGACGCGGTTAAGCACTTCCATACCGATCTGCTGGTGCGCCATCTCACGACCGCGGAAACGCAGCGTGATTTTGGCTTTATCACCCTCTTCCAGAAAGCGAATCAGGTTGCGTAGTTTGACCTGATAGTCGCCATCATCGGTACCAGGACGGAATTTGATTTCCTTGACCTGGATAACTTTCTGCTTCTTCTTCTGTTCCTTAGAAGACTTGCTTTTTTCATAAAGGAACTTGCCGTAATCCATGATACGGCAAACCGGCGGTTCGGCGTTCGGGCTGATTTCAACTAAATCTACGCCGGCTTCTTCAGCTTTCTCAATGGCTTCACGCAGGGTGACAATGCCAAGTTGCTCGCCGTCTACGCCAGTTAAGCGCACTTCGGTGGCACGGATTTCGCCGTTGATACGGTTCGGACGTGTTGGTTGTACTCGTTTTCCGCCTTTAATAACCTGTTTCCTCTAATTGGTGAAGATGTCGGCTGCGAATCTCTTGTTGCAGCTTCTCAACAAACACATCTACGTCCATGCTCCCAAGGTCTTTACCACGGCGGGTGCGCACGGCAACTTTGCCTGCTTCCACCTCTTTGTCACCGCAAACCAGCATATAAGGGACGCGACGTAATGTGTGCTCGCGGATTTTAAAGCCTATCTTCTCGTTTCTCAAGTCTGCTTTGACACGAATGCCAGCATTCTGCAATTTCTTCGTCAATTCACTGACGTATTCTGACTGACTGTCGGTGATATTCATCACCACAGCCTGCACCGGCGCCAGCCAACTCGGGAAGAATCCAGCGAATTCTTCGGTCAGGATGCCGATAAAGCGCTCCATTGAACCGAGAATTGCGCGATGGATCATTACCGGTGTCTGGCGGTCGTTGTTTTCGCCGACAAAAGTCGCGTCCAGACGCTTCGGCAGGGAGAAGTCTAGCTGAACGGTACCACACTGCCAGGCGCGGTCGAGACAATCGTACAGGGTAAACTCAATTTTAGGGCCGTAGAAGGCACCTTCTCCCGGCTGATATTCGAATGGAATATCATTCTCTTTCAGCGCTTCTGCCAAATCCACTTCCGCACGATCCCACATTTCGTCGTTACCGATACGTTTTTCCGGACGGGTCGACAGCTTCACCACGATTTTTTCAAAACCGAAGGTGCTGTACATGTCGTATACCATGCGGATACAGCTGTTCACCTCATCACGTACCTGATCTTCGGTACAGAAGACGTGAGCATCATCCTGGGTAAAGCCGCGCACGCGCATCAGACCATGCAAGGCACCTGATGGCTCGTTACGATGGCAGCTACCAAACTCCGCCATACGCAGCGGCAGGTCGCGGTAGGATTTCAGACCCTGATTAAAGATCTGAACGTGGCCTGGGCAGTTCATCGGCTTGATGCAATATTCACGGTTCTCTGAAGAGGTGGTGAACATGGCTTCTTTATAGTTCTCCCAGTGCCCGGTTTTCTCCCACAGCACGCGGTCCATCATGAACGGACCTTTCACTTCCTGATAGTCGTACTCTTTCAGCTTGGTACGCACAAACACTTCCAGCTCGCGGAAGATGGTCCAGCCGTCATTGTGCCAGAACACCATGCCCGGTGCTTCTTCCTGCATGTGGTAGAGATCGAGCTGCTTACCGATTTTACGGTGATCGCGCTTCGCCGCTTCTTCCAGACGCTGCAGATAGGCAGCCAGCTGCTTTTTATCCGCCCAGGCCGTACCGTAAATACGCTGCAGCATTTTGTTGTCGCTGTTGCCGCGCCAGTAAGCCCCGGAGATTTTCTGCAGTTTGAAGTGATGGCAGAAACGCATGTTCGGCACGTGCGGACCGCGGCACATGTCGATGTATTCTTCATGTTGATACAGGCCAGGACGATCGTCGTGGCTGATGTTCTCGTCAAGAATGGTGGTTTTGTAGCTTTCGCCACGCTCAGCAAACACGTCACGTGCTTCCTGCCAGCTCACCTTTTTCTTCACCACATCGTAGTTGGTTTCAGCCAGCTGGTGCATACGCTTTTCCAGCAGCTCAAGATCTTCCTGGGTTAAGGTATGTTCCAGGTCAACGTCATAATAGAAACCGTTATCAATCACCGGGCCGATCGCCATTTTGGTGTTTGGCCACAGCTGCTTAATCGCATGCCCTAACAGGTGCGCGCAAGAGTGACGAATGATTTCTAAACCGGCGTCGTCTTTAGCGGTAATAATCGCGACCTGAGCGTCCTCGGTGATCGGATCAACCGCATCAACCAATTCGCCATTCACGCGACCCGCGATGCAGGCTTTCGCCAAACCCGGTCCAATATCCAACGCAATATCCATCACGCTGACCGGACGGTCAAAGCTGCGCTGGCTGCCATCAGGAAGAGTAATTACTGGCATTTCATATCCTTAATTGCAGTGGTAAGCCACACGAAAGCCTACATGCAAAAATGAGTTTCATAGTGTGTAACCCGGCGTGATGTCAGACCCACGTTGTCGGAATGACGCCAGGAATGTAAAGCGGCGATGATAATAGCAGCTTTCGCCGCCGATCAAAACCCGTGCAGAGATTCGCTAAGCTAAAGAGAAATAAAAAAAACCGCTGCGAGGCACAGGCCTGGCAGCGGTGATTCACATCCGTCTCGCTTACATTGAGTATGAGAGCTGGATCGTAGTTTTGGTATCGGTACGATCCGGCGCAGATTCTGGCGGATTATTGTTCCAGGTCACGTTGTAGCCCAGCTTCAGCGCGAAATGGGCATTGATGGCCACCTGCAGCGCGGTTTCTGAGTTCAGTGTGGTGTCTTCACCAAAGCTGCTCAGCACAGAAACACCCTGGATAAATTTGGTGGTATCTGTCAGCTGCCATTGATAGCTCACTGCACCATAACCCAATGCTTTGGTTTCATGGCCGCCATCATGGAAATCGTCGTAACGCACACCCGGACCGAATTCAGCACGCAGTGAGTGAACCGGGCCGCTGAGGATCTGACGACCGTAACCGGCGGTCAGCACATCGCGTGAGTCATAACCGTTGAAACGGTCGCTTAGCCAGCTTGCCTGGCCAAACAGGTAATCAGCGCTATTGAGGTTATAGCGGCTACGGCCACCGATATTGTAAGTCTCAGATGAACGCTCATCGTTTGAGGAGTTGTTTGCGGCGTTGCCCCACAGACTCAATGCGGTATTGGTTTGATACCACGTCATATTGGTAGACGCACTCAGCGAAGAACTGGTGGTGTTTCCAGTTTGAGCCAGGTAACCCGCTGACGCGCTGCCTTCAAACGGCTTTTTCGCCGTTGCAGGGTCATCCATGGAGGTGAAAACGGCGTTATCTGCAAAGGCCTGGTGACAAAATGCTCCAGCAGAGAGCAATAAAACAGCGGACAGCTTGTTAAAGGCTTTCATTAAAAGTAATCCGTACGACAGTTTAAAAAACGAAGAGTCTGAAGCGTTTCTCCGGCCAATCAATGCAATTTACCGTAAGTTTTGTAAAAAAGTATGTATCCGCATAAAAAACCAGGAAAGCCGCTGGACCGCTCTTTTAATGGGACTTTTCCCATTTTCGCTGCGCATTATAGGGGGCAATTACTCAAATAGCAGCCTGAAGGCTACAAGATTTTTCTGAACTCTTTTGACAAAGCTTTACCTGCTATTTTAACTACTGAATTGGCTAAAATTCGCTCTATACAGCGCGCTGGTCTACGCTGAAATCTGTTCGATAACAATGAGGTGAATAATGAGTGACCATGATGTCAAACGTTACATTGTCACGTTGAAATATCAGGAAAGTGGACTCGGCGACGTGCAGTCAGTGGACAGCGCGATGATCAATGGCGGATACAGCACCACCTTAAGCGATGATAAAGGTCATCCACATGAGTTGGGCACCAATAGCTTCGGCATTGTCAGCGCGTTAGAGGAGCATGAAATAGCAGAGCAAGCCGCGGGATATGCCCAAATCGCGCTCGATCATAAACCTGAGGTCACCGTCATCACGTTAGAGGGGTTTCTGAAACAACAATCCTGACGCAGTGCAAAAAACGGCATCGACGCCAGGTTTGCTCAGGTTTTGCGCGTTACAATCGAACTCACGCAGCGAACAAAGAGGATTACCCGATGTGGTCAGCCATTAGTCGTCTGTTAAGCGAGTACGCCGGTGATGCCGAAATCACCGACCGTCAGGAACTTCCCGGTGGCGATGTCCATCCCGCCTGGCGCATCCGCTATGGCGAGTTGGATGTGTTCGTCAAATGTAACACCCGCGATATGCTCACCTTGTTCAGTTGGGAAGCCGATCAACTCGACCTGCTGGCGCGCACGCAAACCGTTCGCGTCCCGAAAGTGTATGGCGTTGGCAATGATCGTGATACCAGCTTCCTGCTGCTGGAATATATTCCGCCTCATCCCTTTACCGCACAGAGCGCTTTCCAGCTCGGCCAGCAGTTGGCGCATCTACACCAATGGAGCGAGCAACCGCAATTTGGTCTCGATTTCGACAACAACATCACCACCTCACCTCAGCCGAATAGCTGGTTACGCCGCTGGTCAGTGTTCTTCGCTGAGCAGCGCATCGGCTGGCAGCTGCAACTGGCCGCAGAAAAAGGCGTGCACTATGGCGATACCGAACTGATTGTTGATTGTGTGCAGCGCACGTTAGCCAACCACCATCCGCAACCTTCTTTATTACACGGCGATTTGTGGCCCGCCAACTGCGCCGGCAGCGCAGAGGGTCCGTGGTTGTTTGATCCCGCCTGCTATTGGGGTGATCGCGAGTGCGATTTAGCGATGCTGAGTTACTACGCCGATTTGCCGCGCCAGATCTATGATGGCTACCAGGCTGTTTGGCCACTGGAAGACGGATTCTCGCAGCGTCAGCCGGTGTATCAGCTCTATTACCTGCTGAATCGCGCCAATGTTTTCGGTGGCAACTGGACGGGCGAAGCGCAGTTCGCCATCGGCCAGTTGTTAGATGAAGATGTGTTGGGCGAACGTCAGGCCAGACCGGCCTGACGCGTTACAGCATGCCGAGCAGTTTCAGCACAAAGTAGCCCGCGATAGCGATAATGATCGGCAGGATATAGAGCGGGAAAATCTGCAAGAAAATGGTGTGACGCGGGATGTGGATTTTCTCTTCCAGCTGCGCTCGCGTGCGCCCTTCACTGCCTTTGGCCTGTTCCATGATCAGCTGATCTTCAATTCCCTCTTTAATATGGCGCGACTGACGCCACATGCGCGCACCTGAAGCCTGCAGCGCAATGCCGATAAAGATCAGGATGTACATCAGCCAAAACCCGATATTCGCGCCACCGTTAAATTCCGGCACCGGAGAGTTCTGCCAAAACACATAGAGAAACGGCGTATTGAACTTCACCATGTCGACCATGACATGCACAAAATCGAGCATCACGGCATCGATGCCCGGCTGCTTTTCACTGTGCTTAAACATAAAGCCCAGCAGCGAAATAATCGTGGATAACAATGCGGGTATAAAAATCACCCAGCCAGCCACTCGCTTAAGGATGGCGATGCGGCCAGCCTGTTGGTAAGTCATGGTGTCTCCCTGAACCAAAAATAGTTTTGCATAAGTCTACCTGCACTACTGCAATTTTTCCTGAAAAATGCGTGGCCTGCCGCAAGTCGGCTTTATCCGGCTCTCGTGCTATGGTAAGCCAAATTTCTAAGGGAGCAGTTATATGTCATATCGTCGTCCTGTATTGGCCGCCATCTTTGATATGGATGGATTGTTGATCGACTCAGAACCGCTGTGGGATCGCGCGGAACTGGATATTTTCGCCAGCCTTGGCGTGGATATCACCCGCCGCCACGAGTTGCCCGATACACTGGGTCTGCGCATCGATCAAACCGTGCGCATGTGGTTTGAAGCGCTGCCGTGGAGCGGTCCGGATCAACAGGAAGTGACGCAACGCATCATCGCCCGCGCGCTGGCGCTGGTGGAAGAGACGCGTCCGCTGCTGCCTGGCGTGGAGCAGGCGCTGCAACTGTGCCAGCAGCAAGGTTTGAAAATCGGCCTCGCCTCCGCCTCGCCGCTGCACATGTTGGAGCGAGTGCTGGAGATGTTTGACCTGCGCAAATACTTTGATGTGCTGGCGTCCGCGGAAGCGCTGCCGTACAGCAAGCCGCATCCGCAGGTCTATCTCGACGCCGCAGCCAAACTGGGGATCGATCCGCTTAACTGCGTCACGCTGGAAGATTCTTTCAACGGCATGATCGCTACCAAAGCCGCACGCATGCGTTCAATTGTGGTGCCGGCGGCCGAGCATCGTGAAGATGCGCGTTGGGCGCTGGCCAATGTGATTCTTGATGATTTAACCCAGCTCAAACCCGAACATCTGCACGGTTAATCGCAGCCCGCTTAACGCGGGCTTTTTTATGCAACTTGATCGCGCACGCAAATAAATAAAACATCGTTTCATTTTTATTGAATTCACATCTCATCCTGCCTAAGATGCCCAAAGACCCGCATCGGGACCACTTCCTTTGACTCTTAAGAGGCCTGAGATGGACATTCGTCAAAGCATTCATAGCGAGCATGCCAAAACCCTGGACACGGACGGCTTACGCCGTGAGTTTCTGATCGACAAGATTTTCGACGCCGACAATTACACCCTCACTTACAGCCATATCGATCGCATCATTATCGGCGGCGTGATGCCGGTGCAGAAACCGGTAACTATCGGCCATGAAGTGGGTAAGCAGCTGGGCGTAAGTTACTTTCTCGAACGCCGCGAACTCGGCGTAATCAACATCGGTGGACCCGGGGTGATTGAAGTGGATGGCAAAACCTGGGAGATTGGTCAGCAGGAAGCGTTGTATGTCGGACAAGGCGCGCAGAGCGTGATTTTCCGCAGCAGCGATGCCAGCCGCCCGGCGAAGTTTTACTACAATAGCGCGCCGGCACACACCCATTATCCAGACAAAAAAATCACCCTCGACGAGGCAGTGAAAGCCACGCTCGGCGACGCGGCCACCTCGAACCGCCGCACCATTAACAAATTCATCGTGCCCGACGTGTTGCCAACCTGCCAGTTAACCATGGGATTAACCCGCCTTGATGACGGCAACTTGTGGAACACCATGCCGTGTCACACCCACGAACGTCGCATGGAAGTCTATTTCTATTTCGACATGGCCGACGACAGCGCCGTGTTCCACATGATGGGCCAGCCGCAGGAGACGCGTCATCTATTAGTCCATAACGAGCAAGCGGTGATTTCACCGAGCTGGTCGATTCACGCGGGCGTGGGAACGCAGCGCTATACCTTTATCTGGGGCATGGTGGGCGAAAACCAGGTATTTGATGACATGGACCACGTCAACATCAGCGCACTGCGCTAACAAGGAGCGAATCATGATACTCAACGCATTTAATCTTGCAGGCAAAATCGCGCTGGTCACCGGCTGCAATACCGGTTTAGGACAAGGTATGGCGCTGGGTCTGGCACAGGCGGGATGTGATATTATTGGCGTTAACCGCGCCGGACCGGATGATACGCAGGCCAAAGTTGAGGCATTAGGCCGCCGTTTTTGGTCAATTCAGGCCGATCTGACCAAGCCATCCATCGTGCCGCAAATTGTTGAACAGGCGGTGGCGCAGGCCGGTCGCATCGACATTCTGGTGAATAACGCCGGCATCATTCGCCGCGAAGATGCACTCAACTTCAGCGAGCAGGATTGGGATGATGTGATGAACATCAACAGCAAAAGTCTGTTCTTCCTGTCACAGCAGGTCGCCCGGCAGTTTATCGCGCAAGGCAATGGCGGCAAGATCATCAATATCGCCTCGATGCTGTCGTTCCAGGGCGGCATTCGCGTGCCTTCTTATACCGCATCAAAAAGCGCAGTGATGGGGTTAACCCGTTTGATGGCCAACGAATGGGCGAAGCACGGCATCAATGTTAACGCCATTGCACCGGGCTACATGGCCACCAATAACACGGAACAGCTGCGCAGCGATGAGTCACGCAACGAGGAGATTTTAGGCCGCATTCCATCAGGTCGCTGGGGCATCCCGGACGACATGATGGGCCCGATTGTGTTCCTCGCCTCCAGTGCCTCCGACTATGTGCAAGGTTATACGTTGGCCGTCGACGGCGGATGGTTAGCGCGCTAGGCTAACCCGTTCTTTTCCCGCGTCATTGTGACGCGGGAAAGTGAAAAATATTAACGCTTCGTTACAGCGTCACCATTCTCATTCACTGGATAAATCCCTATACTGGATGCATCGACAGTTTTATGCAGCCAGGTTTCATCATGACGGCCGAAGGCCATATCATTTTTGCCATTGCCAGCGCCATTTTTGCCAAGCGCGCGGAGCTGACGCCAGTATTGGCCAGCGCCGACTGGTGGCATTTAGTGCCTGCTGCGCTGTTAACCTGCCTGCTGCCCGATATCGATCACCCTAAATCCGTGCTTGGCCAGCGCTTAAGGTGGCTATCGCATCCCATCGCCCGCATCTTTGGTCATCGCGGTTTTACCCACAGTTTGCTGGCGGTGGCGGTGAGTTTGTGGCTATTCCAGATCAATGTGCCCGCCGACTGGTTTCTTCCCGCCGACGTACTGCAAGGCATGACGCTCGGCTATCTCAGCCATATTGTCGCCGATATGCTCACGCCCGCCGGCGTGCCGCTGCTGTGGCCCTGCCGCTGGCGCTTCCGTTTGCCCATCCTGAATAGTCAAAAAGGTAACCAGCTGGAGCGAGCACTTTGCCTGGCGCTGGTCGGTTATGCGTTATGGTTCCCGCCCGGCATGCCCTCTTTTGGTGCCAACGGCTGGCCGGAGCAACTGTTCAATACACTACAAAATGGCGTCGGTCGGTTGGTTAATGGCCAAAGCGGTCAATAAGCAGCCGAATCAAGCGATAAAGTTATAAAGCATTCTTTTTGGGTATAAGCCCGCCCCACGCTGAGCTGATAACATTCCAAATATTCCCTAACGGGGACTTACTGTTTTTCGTGCCATCCCAGGATGGCGCGTCACACTCTGGAGTTGAGCATGGATTTTCCCCTCATTATTAATATCGTGGCGTTTATCGCACTACTAATTCTGCTGAATCGGATTGGCAACCAAAGCTGGAGCCTGTCCAAACGCGTGCTGACAGGTTTGGTTTTCGGTGTGGCCTTTGGTCTGGCGCTGCAAACCATCTATGGCGAAAACAGCCCAACCGTGAAAGCGTCGATTGGCTGGTTCAATATCGTCGGTAACGGCTATGTGCAGTTGTTGCAGATGATCGTGATGCCGCTGGTGTTCGCCTCGATCCTGAGCGCGGTTGCACGACTGCACAATGCCTCATCGCTGGGTAAAATCAGCGTGCTGACCATTGGCGTGCTGCTGTTTACCACCGCAATTTCCGCGCTGGTCGGCGTGCTGGTGACCGGCCTGTTTGGCCTGAGCGCTGAAGGTCTGGTGCAAGGTGCGCAGGAAACCGCGCGTCTGAGCGCGATTCAGAGCAACTACGTGGGCAAAGTGGCTGATCTCAGCACGCCACAGCTGCTGCTCTCCTTCATTCCGAAAAACCCGTTTGCCGATCTGGCGGGCGCCAACCCCACCTCGATCATCAGCGTAGTGATTTTCGCCGCCTTCCTCGGTGTGGCGGCGCTGCAACTGCTGAAAGATGACAAGGTCAAAGGCGATCGCGTACTGGTGGCGATCGATACCCTGCAATCCTGGGTCATGAAGCTGGTGCGTTTGATCATGAAGCTGACGCCGTACGGTGTGCTGGCGCTGATGACCAAAGTAGTAGCCGGTTCCAACCTGCAGGACATCATCAAGCTGGGTGGCTTCGTGGTGGCCTCTTATCTCGGTCTGGCGATCATGTTTGCCGTACACGCGCTGCTGCTGTCGGTTAACGGCATCAATCCAATGCGCTTCTTCCGTAAAGTATGGCCGGTGATCACCTTCGCCTTCACCAGCCGTTCCAGCGCCGCCAGTATTCCACTGAACGTGGAGACTCAAACGCGTCGCCTGGGCGTGCCAGAATCGATCGCCAGCTTCTCGGCGTCATTCGGTGCCACCATCGGTCAGAACGGCTGTGCCGGTCTCTATCCCACCATGCTGGCGGTGATGGTTGCGCCAACCGTGGGCATCAACCCGTTTGATCCAATGTGGATTGCAACGCTGGTAGGTATCGTGACGCTGAGTTCTGCCGGTGTGGCTGGCGTCGGCGGCGGTGCCACCTTCGCCGCGCTGATCGTGCTGCCGGCGATGGGCCTGCCGGTCACGCTGGTCGCGCTGCTGATCTCCATCGAACCGCTGATCGATATGGGGCGTACCGCGCTCAACGTTAATGGTTCAATGACCGCCGGTTCACTCACCAGCCGCTGGCTCGGATTGACCGACAAGAAAGTGCTGGAGAGCGACGAACACGCCGAACTGGCACACCGCTAAATTGATGAGTTGCAACAACGGCAGATCGCAAGGTCTGCCGTTTTTTTATGCCTGCGCGATATGCCCCGTAAGGTCGCCGTTTATGACGACCTTCCCCGCTTTCCTCCCCAATTCAACCCAATCATGGCGCTAGCGTCAGGAAAGCGTTAAGCATGGTAAACAGAGGAAAAATCAGCCGCTTTTCGCTTGAGTTTTCGCTCAGGAAGGCCAATTCTGCTGTTAATCACAGCAGGAGAATCACCGATGAAAACAGTTATCGCCTCGGTGCTGGCGTTAACCTTATTAACACCAGCCATCAGTTTTGCCCATCCCGGCGGTTGGGGCCCCGGCCCAGGCCCGCATTGGGGTGGAGGTCCACGTTGGGGCGGTCCCGGCCCGCTGCGTTTCCTACCCGAAGCAGCAACCGCCGTTTTGCTGGGCGGTCTGACCTATTACATGCTGAACGGTAACTACTATCAGCGTCAGGGCGACACCTATGTGGTGGTGCAGCCGCCTGAAGCCCCGCCGGGCGGCGGTATGCGCGTGCTGGATTTCAACGGCAAGCGTTATTACGTGCAGGAAGGTCATTACTACCAGCGCGAGATCGGCGGCGAGTATATCGAAGTGCCGCGTCCTTACGGTTTATAAGCGCCACAACGAAAAACGGCCCGTCAATGACGGGCCGTTTCTTATTCTGCTGCGATTACTGAGCCGCTTGCGGATCGGTATCGTAGTCTTTACAGCTCTGGAAACCGTAGTTCATGACGCGACCGGTATCGTTATAGCTCACGAAGTAGGTCTGCGGTTTGCCGTCGCGCTCGCCAATCACGTAAGTCTGGCAAGTACCGCGGGCGTGAACCATGGTGATTTCAGTAGACGCTGGGCCGGCAATCTGGCGAACCTGATCGCGCGTCATGCCTTTCTTCACATCCTTCACTACCGGCTTGGTTACGTAGCTTTCGGCTTTGTCATAAGTCGTACAACCAGACAGGGCTGCCAGCGTCATAGCGGCAGCGATACATCCCATCACTTTATTCATGTTGTTGTTCCTCGTTTTTTTGTCCATGTGGAGTAAGCCTGGAACATAAACCCAGATTTATCAACTTTATGGGATAAATTTAGCCAAATTCCGAAGCGTTAGGATTTGGTAAAAATGCTGTGTTGATGCGCTACGGTTCGTATAATCACCCGCGAAAAAATACCTTTAGCAATGAATAATGACAGAGGATTAATGACACCTGCACCTTCTAATCGGCTGGTTTATGCCATCACGTTGGGCCTGCTCGCTGCGCTCGGGCCACTTTGTATCGACCTTTACCTGCCGGCGCTGCCGGAGCTGGCGCGCGATCTGCACACCGAAACCGCCACGGCGCAGCTGAGCCTCACCGCTGGCCTGCTGGGTTTAGGTGCGGGTCAATTGCTATTTGGGCCAATGAGCGACAAGTTTGGTCGCCTCCGTCCGCTGCTGTTATCGCTGGTGCTGCTGTTTATTGCCTCGATTGGCTGTGCGCTGGCAAAAGACATCCACTCGCTGCTGGTGGCGCGTCTGTTTGAAGGTTTGGCAGGCGCCGGCGGCGCGGTGCTGTCGCGTGCCATTGCCCGAGATATGTATAGCGGCCATGAGCTGACGCGTTTCTTTGCACTGCTGATGCTGGTCAACGGTTTAGCGCCGATTGGTGCGCCGGTGCTGGGCGGCGCGTTGATGACGGTGCTTAACTGGCGCGGCATTTTCGTGGTGCTCGGCTGCATTGCCGTCGTGCTGATCTTCCTTGCCCGCTGGAAATTGCACGAAACTTTACCGCCAGCGCGCCGCAGTCAGGGCTCGATCTTTTCCGCCTGGGCGGCGCTCGGCCAGGTCGTCACGCATCGGCAGTTTATGGGCTTCTGCCTGACGCAAGGTTTTATGATGTCCGGCATGTTTGCCTATATCGGCGCCTCGCCGTTTGTACTGCAACAGCTGTATGGCCTGACGCCGCAAGCCTTCAGCTTCTGCTTCGCTGCCAACGGGATCGGCCTGATTATTGCATCACAAACCAGTGCGCGCCTCTGTCCGCTATGGGGTGAATACCGCGTACTGAAAGGTGGTCTGACACTGGCGTTTGTTGCGTCGAGCTGCTTGCTGCTGGCGGGACTTACCGGCGCGGCGCTGCCAGTTCTGCTGGTTGCGCTGTTCTTTACCATTGCCAGTAACGGCGTGATCGCCACCACCGCCTCTTCGCTGGCGATGCAGAGCCAGGGCCAGCGCGCGGGCAGCGCCTCGGCGGTGATTGGCGTCGGCATGTTCACCTTTGGTGCCATCAGCGTGCCGATCACCGGCCTGGGTGGCACCTCGGTGGCGAGCATGACCGGCACCATCTTTGGCTGCTTTATGCTGGCGATTGTGTCGTTCAATTTGCTGGTGCAGAAGGCAAAAAACGTCTGATTTGCCAGCAAATAACCTGAACAACCAGCCGTGCGGCTTGTTGTTTGTGGGGAGAGGCGTTAGCTTTAGCAGATGATTCGCATTGTGCCGTCAGGCTACTGACTTGAGGAGAGGTTCATGTCACTGCAACAGGAAATCATTGAAGCCCTTGGTGTAAAACCGGTTATCGACCCGCAGCAGGAGATCCGCGTCAGCGTTGATTTTCTGAAGTCTTACCTGAAAGCCCATCCCTTTTTGAAAACGCTGGTGCTCGGCATCAGCGGCGGCCAGGATTCAACGCTGACCGGCATTTTGTCGCAAACCGCGATTCGCGAACTGCGTGAAGAGAGCGGCGATAACGATTACACCTTTATTGCCGTGCGCTTGCCGTATGGCGTGCAGGCCGATGAGCAGGATTGTCAGGATGCGCTGGCGTTTATCCAGCCGGATCGCACGCTGGTGGTGAACATCAAAGAAGCGATTCTGGCCAGCGAACGTGCGCTGAAAGACGCGGGTATCACGGTGTCGGATTTCGTGCGCGGCAATGAAAAAGCGCGCGAGCGCATGAAAGCGCAGTACAGCATCGCCGGCATGACCAAAGGCGTGGTAGTCGGTACTGACCATGCGGCAGAAGCGATCACCGGATTCTTCACCAAGTACGGTGACGGCGGCAGCGACATCAACCCCATCTTCCGTCTGCACAAAGGCCAGGGCAAACAGCTGCTGAAAACGCTGGGCTGCCCGGAGCACCTCTATCTCAAGCATCCCACCGCCGATTTAGAAGATGATCGTCCCGGCTTGCAGGATGAAGTGGCGCTCGGCGTGACTTATCAGCAAATCGATGCCTATCTGGAAGGCAAAAACATCGATGCCGCCGCTGCGAAAACCATCGAAGGCTGGTATCTGAAAACCGAGCACAAGCGTCGCCCGCCGATCACCGTGTTCGACGACTTCTGGAAGAAATAAGCCCCTCGCGTTTCCCGCCGTGTGGGCGGGAAACTTTCTCATCGCCGCTGACTGGCGAGAAAAAGCACAGTTTGATACACTGGATGGACAACCAGTAATTGGAGTGTGCTTTGGTCAGACGTGCAGCCAGCCACCGCCTCGATGTCGATGCGGCAGCCATCTATCAATATCCCGAACATTTACGTCAGTGGCTGGAAGGTTTACCCAACCAGCCGGGCGTCTATACCTTTCACGGTGAAAGCGAAAATCTGCCGCTGTATATCGGCAAAAGCGTCAACCTGCGCAGTCGGGTGATGGCGCATTTCCGTGCGCCGGATGAAGCTAAAATGCTGCGTCAGGCACGACGCGTCACCTGGATCCCCACCGCTGGCGACGTCGGCGCGCAGCTGCTGGAAGCGCAGATGATCAAAACGCAACAGCCGCTGTTTAACAAGCGCCTGCGTAAGAACCGCCAGCTCTGTTCGCTGCAACTGGGCGACGGTGCGCCGCAGGTGGTGTATGCAAAGGATCTCGACTTCTCACGCTCGCCTAATCTTTATGGCCTGTTTCGCAGTCGCTTTGCCGCGCTGGAGAAGCTAAAAGCCATCGCCGATGAGCAGCGCTTGTGCCACGGCTTGCTTGGGCTGGAGTCGTTGCGTCCGGGACGCGGCTGTTTTCGCGCTGCACTAAAACGTTGCGCCGGTGCCTGCTGTGGTAACGAGTCGGTTGCTGAGCATCAGCAGCGCCTGCATGCGGCATTAGAGCAGATGCGCATTCAATGCTGGCCGTGGCAAGGCCCGGTTGGCATGGTGGAAACGGGCACGGAGATTACGCAAATCCATGTGATCGATCACTGGTTCTGGCTGGGATCGGTCAGCAGCGAAGCCGAAGCGCGCCAGCTGCAGCGCGCCTCGCACGGCTTCGATCATGACGGCTATAAAATCCTTTGCCGTCCGCTGCTTTCTGGCGTGTTCCCGCTGATCGAGCTGTAAAAACAAAACCGCCGAGGTTGCCCAAAGCATCAGATGCGATGGACAACCCCGGCGGTCTCTATTCAGTTAGCGAAAGAACTTATTCAGCATCAGCCGGCGGTGGTGGCGTTTTGCCATCGTGCGGGCCTTTCTCGGTTAAGCGCTTCTCAAAGTTCGCGTTGTACTGTTTCTTCTGCTCTGGTGTCAGCACGTTGTAGATCTTGTTCTGGGTTTCCATCATCTGCAGCGCACGATCTTTGGCATTCGCAGTCATCTTCTCAGCCTGCGCTTCGGCTTTCGCACGGTCAAAGGTATCGGAAGCGATGATGGCATGGTCAGCACGACGCTCTTCCAGCGACGGGCGTTTCATCTCTTTGTGTCCATCACGCAGGATGGTTTTGATCTGCGCTTTCTGCGCATCGGTCAGGTTCAGACCTTTAAACATCATCTCCATACCGTGATGACGCATCGGCGGCTTATGCATCGGTTTTTCGCTGCCTGCTGGCGGCGGAGTCAGGTTGTCTGCCGCTGCATGGACGATATTTGCAGCACCAAAAGCCATTGCGGTAGCCAGGAACACAGAAGTTAATTTACGCATAATATTGTCCTTACTTATCAGTTTAATGACGACAGCCTGTGTCGCGTCTTCGGAAACAAGCATACGACGCTGAACGTCAACTACTCAGAGGCTGAGTAAAGCCCTGAAAGCATAAAAGACAGAGATCAGGCAATCATGGAGAGAAAGAGAAGAAATGCGTGAGGAATTGAAAAAGTTTATGACAATCAAGGGAAAAACGCAGGAATTAAGGAGGAGTGTAACGGTATTGTCGGTTTTCAGGAAGGGAAATGTCGGCGCTTAATCCCGTTGCAAGCTGGTGCGCACCATTGCGCACCGCGTCCGTCGTAGGGTCGCCATTCATGGCGACCAGCTACGCAGAAAATCACAACGCCAGCGCCTGCGTCTGTTCATTCTCCTCCACCAGCATCAGCCCGGCGCGCAATCCCGGCGCGACATTTGGATTGGGAAACAGCACATACTCGCGCGCCTGCTGCACGTAGTAACGCCGGTCACCCTCCTCCGCCAGCAGCGTGCCCTGCGGGAAAGCGGTGAAGTTCAGCGTCTCCGGCCCCATGTGCAACACAAACTTATCGCCGTGCCGGGTCAGCTGTTGCGCCACGCGATAATGGCGCGGCTGCTCACGCACCTCCGGCAAGGCATCGCCATACAGCAACGCCGCCAGCGCCCGCTGTACGCCAGCAAACTGGCTTAAATCATTCTCACCAAACGGCAAAGCCTTGCCCAGCTCCAGCGTGCAGCTCGCCGCATTATGGTGCTCGCAGCTGTAATGGGTGAAGGTGCCGCCCGGTGAACGATGGAACACCAGCGCCTCCATTTCTGCCGCCGCCAGCCAGTGCATAAACGCCTCGGGCCACGGATTGGGATTCAGCGGCATCACGCCAAAACGCGCATGATACGAGCCGCGAATCGCGGTATGCAGATCGAGGTGCCAGCGCACTTCATGATCGAGACAGGCGCGCCAGAAGCTCTCCAGCTCCTGCTCCAGCTGCAGCACGCGCTGCGCTTCGGGTACATCAGCCACCTGCTGCCAGCGTCCACCAAACAGGCGATTGATATCATGTTGCTGATAGCGCTTGCCGCTGCGCAACGCGGCGGGATTACCCAAAATCACCAGTAAGCGCACCGCCAGCGGCTTCTCGCCTTTTAAGAGTGGCGTCAGCAACATATTGAGAATCTCAACCGGCGCGGTTTCATTGCCGTGAATACCCGCAGAGAGCACCAGCGCCTGCTGTGTGGGCGTATGCGGCGTGAGGGACATCAGTCCCTCGTTATGCCATTGCCAACTGAGATGATCGTTGCTGCCCTCTCTTTGCTGTGGCGGCTCACCAGACAAGGTCTGCTGTAAAAAATCCTGCATGTTCACTCCTTTTTAACGACGTGGGGCGAACCTCTCACCCCGGCGTTAACGCTGAAACGCGTAGACACTGCCTAAGTCTAGCAGCTTCGTCAGCTCATCCAGCGCGGTGCGCCCTTCACGCAGCAGTTGCGGGTCGGCTAAATCGGCCTGGGTTAAGCGATCGCGGTAGTGGCGATCCACCCAATCGTTGAGCGTGGCAAACAGGCGATCGTTCATCAGTACCGCCGGATTCAGCGCCTGACGCTCGGTTTCGGTTAACACCACACGCAAACGCAAACAAGCCGGACCGCCACCGTTAAACATGCTTTCACGCAGGTCGAAAACTTTCAGTTCACGAATCGGCCCGCCGCTCTCCACCAGCTCGGTGAGATAACGCCACACGCCTGTATGCTGGCGTGACTCTTCTGGCAGCACCAGCAGCATACCGCCGTCGGCGCGTTGCAACAGCTGGCTGTTAAACAGATAGGTATTGACCGCATCCGTTACCGAAACTTTATCGCGCGGCACTTCAATCGGCTGAAAACCGCTAACGCGGGCGGCGATGTCACTCAGCAACTGCGGCTGGTTCACAAAGGCATCCTGATGGCAGAACAGCACCTGCTGATTGCTCACCGCAATCACATCGTTATGGAACACGCCCTGATCGATCACCGCTGGATTTTGCTGGGCAAACAGCGTGCGCTGCGCATCGAGCTGATGCAAACGCGCCACCGCTTCGCTAGCTTCCCGCGTTTGGCGCGCCGGATAACGTGCTGGCGTTGCGCCCTGCTGCTGACCATCACGGCCATAAATAAACAGCTGCACGCCCGCATCGCCATAATCACTGCCGAAGCGATTGTGATTGGCCGCGCCCTCATCCCCAAACTGCGCCACCTGCGGCAGCGCATCGTGCACGCTGAAGTGCTGCGGATGACGGAAAATGGCGCGCAGCAGATCGGCGGTTTCCGGTGCCTCTATGGCGCGATGGAATTTGTTATTCAGATTGGCGACGGTGAAATGCACCCGACCATCGGCGCTGTCCGCCGACGGCGACACCGTGGCGGCATTCGCCACCCACATCGCCGAGGCTGAGCTGGCCGCCGACAGCAGCTGCGGCGCGTGCTTCGCCGCCTGCGCCAGCACCTGCTCATCGCTGCCGCTAAAACCGAGCTGTCGCAGCAGCGGCAGATTAGGACGTTCGTGCGGCGGGATCACGCCCTGCACGTAGCCCATATCCGCCAGCGCTTTCATCTTCAGCAAGCCCTGCTTCGCCGCCAGACGCGGGTTCGAAGGTTGCAGCTGATTGCGCGTCGAGGCTTCGTTACCAAACGACAATCCCGCGTAGTGATGTGTCAGACCGACCAGCCCATCAAAGTTCGCTTCAAACGCTTTCATTATTTCGCTCCCTGCGCGGAGAAATCGAGGCCCGGCGCTAAGCTGCCCGGCAGCGCCAGGCTTGGGCTCTCCAGCGACGCCATTGGCCACGCGCAGTAATCGGCGGCGTACCATGCGCTGGCACGATGATTGCCGGATGCGCCAATACCACCGAAAGGTGCAGTGCTGGCCGCACCGGTCAGCGGTTTGTTCCAGTTAACGATACCGGCGCGCGCCTCCAGCAACAGCTGATCAAACTGCGCGCGCTGCGGCGAAATCAGGCCGCACGATAAGCCATAGCGCGTGTTATTGGCGATAGCAATCGCCTGCTCGAAGCTGTCGTAGCGAATTACTTGCAGCAGCGGACCAAAGACTTCTTCATCCGCTAAATCTTTCACTTCGGTCACATCAATGATGCCCGGCGTGATGATGGCGCTGTCGCGATCCGGCCAGTGCATGCCGAGCAACACTTTCCCGCCCTTTTCCACCTGCTGCTGCCAGGCGGCGAAAATATGTCCGGCGGCGGCGGGTGAAATCACGCTGCCTATAAACGGCTGCGGCTCGGCATTCCACGCGCCAGGCTGCAAGCGCGCACTGACCTCAACCAAACGCTGCAGGAAGGCATCGCCCGCCGCGCCGCGCTTCACCAGCAGACGACGCGCGCAAGTGCAGCGCTGCCCGGCGGTAATAAAGGCCGATTGAATGGCGATGTGTACCGCACCATCGAGATCCGCAGGATCTTCAACAATCAACGCATTGTTGCCGCCCATCTCCAGCGCCAGCATTTTTTCTGGTTGTCCGGCGAACTGACGATGCAGGTGATAGCCGGTGGCGGCGCTTCCGGTAAACAGCAGGCCATCAATTTGCGACGCATTGGCCAGCGCCTGACCGGTTTCCCGACCGCCCTGCAGCAGTGCCATTACGCCCGCCGGTAAACCGGCTTGCTGCCACAGCTGCACGGTTTTCTCCGCCGTCAGCGGCGTCAGTTCGCTCGGCTTAAACACTACGCAGTTCCCCGCCAGCAGAGCCGGCACAATATGGCCGTTCGGCAGATGGCCAGGAAAATTATACGGACCAAACACCGCCAGCACGCCGTGCGGACGATGGCGCAGCGAGCTCTCTCCATCGGCCTGTTCGCCGGTGCGGCTGTGATAGGCCTTAATCGAAATGGCGATTTTGTTGATCATCGCCTGCACTTCGGTCAGCGTTTCCCAGCGCGGCTTGCCGGTTTCCTGGGCGATGGTTTCCGCCAGCGCGTTTTTGTGGCTTTCAAGCAGACGGGCAAACCCTTCCACCAGCGCCTGACGCTCCGCAAACGGTTTTCTCGCCCACTGCGGGAACGCCGCGCGCGCCGCTTCGCAGGCCGCAGCCACTTGTGCTGCCGATGCCGCTTTGCCCTGCCACAGCGTTTCGCCGCTAACCGGATTGAGTTTGCTCAGCGCATCAGCGCCGCCGGTCACCCATTGACCTTGAATAAAATGCGTCATGCTTTTTTCTCCTCGCGACACAGCGTGACCACACGCAGTTGATCGCCAATGTTGCAGTGCAGCGCCACGCGCTGGCTTTCAGTCAGTTTTACCGTGCCGGATGCCATATCCACCGGCAGCAGCGCCACGCGGAAATGCTGAAAATCCGCGTTGGCCACCAGACACAGCGGCCAGCTTTCATCGGCTGCACCGCTCTCAGCGGTTAACTGGCGACTCTTGCGAATGGCACGAATGCGATCGATTTCGCACTCCAGCGTCGGGCCGCCGTCGAAGATGTCGACATAGTTGAGATAGCGGAAACCTTCCGCCTCCAGCACCGCACGCGCGGGCGCAGTTTTCGGATGGACTTCGCCAATCACTTTTTGCGCCGCTTCAGACAGGTAATGAATGTAGAGCGGATGTTTGGGCATCAGCTCGGCGATAAAGGCTTTTTGCCCGGTGCCGCTCAGAAAGTCGGCTTTGCTGAACTCCATCGAGAAGAAGCGGCTGCCGACGCTGTCCCAGAATGGCGAGTGGCCATTGTCATCACTGACGCCACGCATCTCCGCCACCACATGTTGCATAAAGCGGTCGCGGAAGTTGGCCATAAACAGAAAGCGCGACTTCGAAAGCAGATGGCCGTTTTTGCCATCGCGGTAATCGGGATCGAGGAACAATGTGCAGAGTTCGCTGCTGCCGGTATGATCGTTGCTGAGCGACAGCGTCGGCAAACTGGCGTAAACGTTCAGCTCTTTCGAGGCGTGCACCTGTGTGCCAACGCGGAAGTTGTACCAGGGATCCTGCAAACCCACCGCCGCTTCGATGGCGCAAATGCCGACGGCGCGATTATCCTCGCTGTCGGCCAGCACAAACACATAGCCTTGTTCGGCAGGCGGCAACGCGCCTTGCCAGGTGAGCAGCGAACGCTCAATACGGGCTTTGAGCGTTTCGCTATCCGCGGGCAGCGAGGTTAAGCCGCCCCCGGTTTTGCCCGCCAGCGACAACAACTGCGAGAGATCGTCACGTTCGACGGGGCGAATCACCATCATGATGTAGCTCCTTTGAGCACGCGTTCACAGGCACGTTCAAAGCGCGCCAAACCTTCTTTAACTTCGCGCTCGCTGATGTTCAGCGCTGGCGCGAAACGTACCACGTTGGCGCCTGCTATCAGCACCATTACGCCCTCTTCGGCCGCGGTGAGGTTGAACTGTTTGGCTTTACCGGCGAAATCATCGTTAAGCACGGCGCCAATCAACAGACCCAACCCGCGCACTTCTTTAAATACCGGCAGACGCTTGTTCAGTTCCTGTAACGCCGTAACAAACCATTGATGACGCTCGGCCACGCCGGCCATAAATTCCGGCTGATTAATCAGCTCCATCACTTTGCCCGCGACTGCGCCCGCCAGCGGATTGCCGCCGTAGGTGGTTCCATGCGTGCCCACGCCCATCACCTGCGCCAGATCTTCACGCGTCAGCATTGCGCCAATCGGGAAGCCGCCACCCAGCGCTTTGGCGGTGGTCAATACATCCGGCGTCACGCCGTAATGCATATAGGCATACAGCGAACCGGTGCGACCCACGCCGCTTTGCACTTCATCAAAAATCAGCAGCGCATGATGTTTGTCGCAGAGTTCACGCAGTCCGCGCAGGAAAGCGGGATCGGCTGGCAGGACGCCGCCTTCACCCTGAATCGGCTCGACGATCACCGCGCAGGTTCGGTCATTGATCAGCCCGGCCGCCGAGGCCAGATCGTTGAAATTAGCGTGTTCGACCGCCGGTGGCAGCGGCGCAAAATCCCGGGAATAGGCCGGTTGTCCGCCTGCTGTCACGGTAAACAGCGTGCGACCGTGGAAAGCATTATTAAAGGCAACGATGCCATTTTTCTCGGCACCGAAACGGTCGTGTGCGGTTTTACGTGCCAGTTTCAGCGCCGCTTCATTCGCTTCAGCGCCGGAGTTACAGAAGAACACGCGATCGGCAAAAGTGGCATCAATCAACTGCTTGGCGAGACGCAGGATCGGTTCATTGGTGTAGCCGTTACCGGTATGCCACAGTTTGCCGGCCTGTTCGATCAGCGCCTGCTGCAAGGCGGGATGCGCATGACCCAATGCGTTAACCGCAATGCCACCGGCAAAATCGATATACTCTTTGCCTTGCTGATCCCACAGCGTTGAACCTTCCGCGCGGACCGGAATAAAAGCCGCGGGTGCATAAACTGGCATCATCCATTGATCGAAATTCTGACGTGAAACCTGCAGTGACATAGCCCTTTCTCCTGCTCCACACCCGGTGAAGCCTTTTGTTTTGAAATTGTTAAAAATGTTAAGTGGCAGCTCTACTGTATATTGCAGATAGCGTGCCAGCCAGCCGCAAAAATGCATAACCGTCTTATCACTACGTAATATCAATAAGTTAACGGGTACTGATATTCACTTTAATTGCATAAAAAGTGAATATCAGTCTGATGCAGGCTGAATAGCAGTAATTTATTTAGCGGATTTATGCATCGGCAAAATGAAATATTGCTTTTGTGATCGGGCAGGAAATATTTCGCCAAATTAATGCGATAAACGCACTTTTTTGGGGCGCAATGTGCCTGATTGGTGCAGGAAAGTGTTAGCGCGGTGCAAATTTAGCATGGAGTGAATTAATCAGGTTTTAACATTTTCCTCGCGGGATTGAATATTATTTCACCAGTTCGTTGTTAAGCTAAGAGGTAAATAACATTTTGTGACCAAGGTTATTATCAGAACAGAAATAAAAGGACACAAAGCCATGAAGCCGATAATTACCCTGCTAATGATTAGTTGGATTCAGATATTTGCTATTGAACAATAATGCATAGGCTTGTGCTATTTCACGAACAAGCTACTTACTTTATTTACGCATCTTTAATTTTAAAATTATTCAATAAAATCATATTTATAAATATTAAATTCAGCATCTCCCCTTATGTTTTATGGATAAGTTTAACCAATACAAAATTCCACATAATGGAATTTAAGATTAAAAATCACACAAAAAGTTAACGAGAAATATTTGGTTACATATATTGCACTGTCGATCTTGAACCTTTTGTGTCATTTTCTTTTCACCCCGCAGATGGGGACAAAATTAAAAAATATCACAGGGTAAAAATTAAATGATGAAGCGCTCCTTACTGGCAGCAGTGATGCCTTTACTGCTGGGACTTTCTTCGGCTCAGGCCGCCGAAATCTATAACAAAGATGGCAACAAGCTGGACCTGACTGGCAAAATTAACGTCTCGCATCTGTTCTCCGATAACGAAGGGTCAAATGGTGATACCTCGTCTTATACCCGTATTGGTTTTAAAGGCGAAACCAAGATCAACGATCAACTGACCGGCTACGGTCAATGGCAATATCAGTACAGCCTGAGCAACTCTGAAGGCAGTAGCGATGCAAACAACGGTAACAGAACCCGTCTGGGCTTTGCCGGTTTGAAGTTTGGTCAATTTGGCTCGATCGATTACGGTCGTAACTACGGTCTGATTTATGATGTGCTGGGTTACACCGATATGCTGCCCTTCTTCGGTGGCGATCAAGGTTACTCTGATGGGTTCCTGTCCAGCCGCTCTGGTGGCGTGCTGACCTGGCGCAACAAAGATTTCTTCGGTCTGGTGAAAGGCTGGAACGTTGCCGCTCAGTACGAAGGTAAAAACGATCGTAACAATGCAGACATTGCGGTTCGTCGTTCAAACGGTGATGGTTTCGCGCTCTCCACTTCTTATGACTTCGATTTCGGTCTGAGCCTGGTTGGCGCTTACGCTAGCCTGGATCGTACCAATACGCAGAACCAGGCCTTACATGGCGAAGGCGAGAAAGCACAGCACTGGACTGCGGGCCTGAAATACGATGCGAACCAGATTTACCTGGCAACCATGTACGGCGAAACGCTCAACGCAACCCCAATCACTGGTGGCTTTGCTAACAAAGCCGTTAACTTTGAAGCCGTTGCGCAGTATCAGTTCATTAACGGACTGCGTCCTTCAATCGGCTATGTTTCATCGAAAGGCAAAGAGATTGAAAATATTGGTGATGTCGATCTCACCAAATACGTCGCTGTAGGTGGAACCTACTACTTCAACAAAAACATGTCTGTGTATGCTGAATACAAGATCAACCTGTTGAAAGATAACAATGCGTTGGGCATCGCTTCTGATGATGTCACTGCTGTGGGTCTGATTTACCAGTTCTAAGTGGCAATACCCTCATGGCTATTCGGCTAGTGTCGGCTGAATATGCGCAAAGGGCAGCGAAAGCTGCCCTTTTTTATTGGTACGCGGTAATTACGGCGCCATCAAATCAAAGCGATTATCATCGCCCTGATCCAGTGAGAACGGCGGTTGCAATTGCAGGACAATTTCGTTCGAAGTGACGCGATTCTGTTTGCTGTCTTCTAACACCACCGATAAGCGATAACTGTTGCGCGCGCCCGGCGAGCTATCCCACGCGGGCAGGATCACGCTCCAACCCTGTGGATCGTTGGGATTGGCACCCGGCGTCAGGCTCAGCGCCTGCGTATCGCCCTGCCACATCACTTTAGTGATTGGGTTGGTGCTACGGATCTGCAATTTCAGCGGCAAGCTTTCTCCGCCATTCAGCTGCCACGGTGGCGTGGCAAGAAACACCGACAGCGTTTTACGCTGGCGATATTCCAGCACCGGCGTATAGCTGCGCGTCACGTTATCGTAGCGACTGCCGCGCAGCGAGTGCGCCGCCGCTACGTTATCCGGACTCAACTGCTGGCTGAGCGCCACGCCAAAACGATAGTTGAGGCGCAATCCGAGCTGATCCTGGCTCTCACCGCTGTCGCTGGTTTTGTGGCTGGCGGATAAGGTCACCAGCGGTACCGGCGTGTAAGTGACACCAAAGGTCAACGCCGACGGATTGTGGTAGCGATTGCCGGAGCTAAACAGATCGACGTTATCGCCAAGATATTGCTGCCAGCTCACCGACGCACCGAGCTGACGATACTGCGGCAAATAGCCTTGGGTGGTGAAATCGTAGCCGCGCGCCATACGCTGCTGCTGGAAAGGATTGCGATCCTGCCAACCTGAGAGCGGCGTATAGTAGTTGGCGGAGAAGCGCAGATAATCGCCCCATGCTTCGGTCCCCAGCGAAGCGCGCTGTAGGCCACTGCTAAACATGCGATCGACAAAGCCGTTATAGCCCAACTGCCATTTGCCCGCCATCCAGCGCTGGCCGAGACCCACATTGCCCACCAAACCATCATCGGTTTGATGAAAGCCAACCTGACTGAAGGTGAGATAGCGATAGTTATCCGCCCACGGCGTCAGCAACGAGGCGCCGCTGCCGGTAAAGTTGCCGTCGAGATCCACGTTGAAGTCGATCTGTGCGTTGCCATACGGCGATAGCAAGGACTGCCCTTCATTAACCAGTCGATTTCCCACTTCATCGCGGAAATGATTAAAGGCCCACAGGCCGGCTTGCTGACTTAATGAATTGTCTTCAGTGCTGTTCTGACTGGCTTCGCCAATGCTTTTGGCAATGGTCGCCAGTTTTTTGTTGAACGCTTCCGTTTCATCCTGGTAACCCAAAGCAGGCAACTGATCGGCCATTTTCTGAAAACGTGTGGGATCGCTAAACGGCGCATCGGCGAGTTTAGTGTCAGAAATTAACGCCAGCGCAGGCGCGGATGCGGCAAGTAGTGAAAAACCAGAGAGATAACGCACGCTTTTGAGTGATAACAAAATAGATAACATAGCTAAAAGTAGGGTTCGACCCGGTTCAGAATTAGAGGTGGCTCACAAAACTGCATAAGTCTACCCTAGCATATTCTGATGCAAGTGCCGGAAATGTCTGGTTTCGATTAAGACAATGATGCGTACTTTCGGATTTGTGGGATGCGTATTAGTGCATATCTGGAAAGGAGGTCGCCATCAATGGCGACCTTAAAAACGGTCGGGAATAAAATATCAGGAGAAGATTAACCCGCCATCCACATTGATGGTCTGCCCGGTGATATAGCGCGCATCGTCAGAGGCGAGGAAAGCCACCAATCCGGCGACATCTTGCGGCTGTCCTGCGCGCTTAAGCGGGATATTTTCTACCCACTCCGCCATCAATTCGCCTTTGCCATACTGCTTTTTATCGCTGCTGAGGATCTCGCCCCACACGCGATCGTTGTAGTCCCACATTTCGCTCTCAACAATGCCCGGACAGAAGGCATTCACCGTGATATGCCACGGCGCCAGCTCAAGTGCCAGGCTCTGGGTGATACCGATCACGCCCATCTTGCTGGCGGCATAATGCGGTGTATAAATAAAGCCCTGACGTCCCTGACCGGATGAGGTGTTGATCAGGCTTCCGCTGCCCTGCTTAACCATATATTTCGCCGCTTCGCGGCAGCACAACCACACGCCCGTGGTGTTCACCGCGAGGATCTTCTCGAAGTCACTTTTGGGCATCGCATCGAAACGATCGATGGTGATCACCCCCGCATTCTGAATCGACACATCAATGCTGCCAAAGCGCTCAGCCGCCTGCTGGTAGAGCTGCTGCACCTCCGTTTCATCGGTAACATCGACCTGCAGCGCCAGAACCTCACTGCCAAACTGCTGTTCGATGGCCTGCGCGGTACTGAAGACGCGTTCCGAATTCGACACCATCACCAAACGCGCCCCGTCGCGGGCAAAGCGCGCTGCAATGCCCGCGCCAATGCCGCGGCAGGCGCCGGTAATCACCACCGTCTTTCCACTAAAATCGCGTGTCATATTGCCTCCTGTTATCCATGTGTCGCTTCAGGCAGGGCGGCCGATTGCTGCTTTTTTTCATGTCTGCGCAGCAGCACCACCTTACTTTGTAATTTTTGCTGGAACTGGTCGATCACCACCGCAGTGACAATCACTAAGCCTTTAATCACCATTTGCCAGAAATCGCTGACGCCCATCATCACCATGCCATCGGCGAGGAACACGATAACAAAAGCACCGATAATCGAGCCTGAAACGCGACCGCGTCCGCCCGCGAGCGCCGTGCCGCCTAGCACCGTGGCACCGATGGCGTCCATCTCGAACATGTTGCCGGTCATCGGGTGCGCAGTTTGCAGCTGCGACGCCACAATCAAACCGACCAGCGCGGCGCATAAGCCGGAAAAGGCGTAGACAAACACTTTGACCTTGATGATCGGCACACCCGCCAGGCGCGCCGCCGATTCGTTGCCACCGGTGGCATAGATGTAACGACCCAGCGGTGTTTTACGCGTCAGATACAACCCCAGCAGCAGGAAGCCGAGCATCATCCATATCGGGATATACACGCCCAATATCGAACCCGAACCGAGCAGGGCGAAGCCGGTATTACCCAGTGCTGGCGTGCCGACAAGGTTGGCGTAAGTGCTGCCGTCGTTGAACAGCAGCGCGGCGCCGCGTGCCACGTACATCATGCCGAGCGTACAGATAAACGGCGCTACGCCGAGTCGCGTCACCACCGCGCCATTAATCAATCCCAGCGCCACGCCGAACAGCGCCACCACCAGAATTACCTCGGGCACGTTGAAGAACAGCACATTGCCGCCCCACAGCGGTACGCCGTTGGTGAGCAGCGCACCCGCCACCATGCCGCATATGCCCGCCACCGCCCCCACCGAAAGATCGATGCCGCCAGTCAAAATCACCAGCGTCATGCCGATCGCCAGCAAGCCGGTGATCGCCACATGCTGCGTCATGATCAGCAGGTTGGAGGTGGTGAGAAAGTTAGGCACCATAAAGCTGAAGAAACTCACCACGATCAGTAAGGCAATAAAGGTGCGCGCCTTAAGCAGGTACATGTAGATCAGGTATTTTTGATTCATCGTTTTACTCTCCAGCGGGCTCAATCATGTGGCGTTGAGGCGCTAATCAGGGCTTCGCGCGTGGCCGCCGCGCGCGGTAAATCGGCGGTGATGCGACCATCCGCCATCACCAGAATGCGGTCAGCCAGCGCCATCACTTCATCCAGTTCGGAGGAGGAGAACATCACCGCTAATCCCTGCTGCGCCAGGTTGCCAATCAGGTGATAAACGTCGGTTTTGGCCCCCACATCGATGCCGCGCGTTGGCTCATCCAGCAGCACCACCTGCGGCCCGGTCATCAGGGCTTTGCCCAGCACCACTTTTTGCTGATTGCCGCCGCTTAAGGAGGTGATCGGCAGCTCGGGATCGCTGACCTTGATGGCGAGATGGCCAATCATTTCATCCACACGGCGCTGCTCGTTGTGCGGATTGAGCTTGCGCCAGCAGCGGCGGAAACCCCGCAGGCTGAGATCGCTGAGCGTCATGTTGGCGGTGATCGACATCAGCTGTACCACGCCTTCGGTTTGACGATCTTCCGGCACCAGCGCGATGCCTTTTTTCAGTCGCTGCTGGAAACTGCGCTTCTCCAGCGCTTCGCCGTTCAGACTGACGCTGCCCGACTGACAGTGCATCATGCCAATCAACCCTTTGAACAACTCGGTGCGCCCGGCGCCCAGCAAACCGTAGATGCCAATCACTTCGCCTTTTCGCAGCGAGAAAGAGACATCATTGAGCTTGTAACCGCCGTTTTGATGCAGCGCGGTCAGCCCGTTGACGCTGAGTACCGTTTCACCCTGCGTCGCCGGTTGATAATCGAAGTGTTTCTTCTTGTCACCCACCATCTGCTCGATGATCCACGGAATCGAGGCGTCGCGGACTTCGCGTTCGCTGATGAAGCGTCCGTCGCGGAAGATGGTGATGTGATCGCCAATCTCCATCAGCTCTTCCAGCCGATGTGAGATATAGATAATGGTGACGCCACGCCGTTTAAGCTGGTCGATGACGTTGAACAGCACTTTCACTTCTGACTGGCTGAGCGCGCTGGTCGGTTCATCCATGATCAGCACGCGCGTGTCCTTGGACAGCGCGCGGGCGATCTCCACCAGCTGCTGATGGCCGATACCGAGTTCAGCCAGCGGCGCGTAGGGATCGACATCCAGTTCCAGCCGTTCCAGCAGCGCTTTGGCGAGCGAATATTGATACTTCTCGTTGATCACGCCGCGCTGGAAAAACTCATTGGCCATGAAGATGTTGTCCATCACGTTCATATTGGGAAACAGGTTCAGCTCCTGAAAAATAATGCTGATGCCCTGTTTTTCCGCCTGATGCGTGGAGCTCAGCGACACTGCTGCGCCGTCCAGCAGAATCTCGCCGGATGACGGGATCTCCACGCCCGCCAGCATTTTCATCATGGTGGATTTGCCGGCACCGTTTTCGCCAATCAGCACGTTAACTTTATTGCGATAGACGCGGTAATTGACCTGATCCAGCGCGGTGACGCCGGGATAGATGCGCGACACGTTGCGGGTTTCAATAATCACGTCATGTTGAGGCTGTTGCATATCCGCTCCTTACTGACGTGTAATCGCCGCAGGTGTCACATTCGGCACCTGCTCCGGCGTATCAAAGCTGCTAAACACGCCAGCCAGCTGCACTTTGTCACCCACTTTGGGCTTGAAAGCACTCATCATGTTCGCCGCCTGCTGATTGATGGCACGACTGTAGTCGCCAAACAGCACCTGATCGTTAAAGTCCTGATAGCTGGCACCTTTGTAGGCATCGCGCAACACCGTGCCGGGAAAAATCGGGCCAACCTGTACCGTGACAGTGTCACCGGACACATCTTTCACTGTCATCCGACCGTTACGCGACGTGGTGTTAACCGCCGTGATTTCACCGCTCACGTTGACACTGAACACGCACGGGTTCTCATCCTGACTGCGATAGCCGTAGGTTTTACAAGCGCTATCAAAATCTTTGGCGGATTTCAGCGCATTCAATAACTCGGCCACCGGCTTCGCATCATGTTGAACTTGCGGTACCAGTTTCTGTTGCCACGTTTGGGCAATATTGCCCATTTTGGGATTGGGAGGATTTTTCAGGTCGGCCAGCTCCTGCTGCGACACAATGCGGCAACCGCTAAGGATCACGACAGGAAGCAGTAACCAGAGTCGTCTGTGCATCACATTCTCCTGGGCGCCCGATCTACGGGCGCACCGCATTGATTACGACTTGAAGTTAAAGTCCTGCACGCCTTTGGCGTTGTCTGGCGTAATGAGAATGCCGCGGAACATCACGCGCTGCTTCTCAGGCTTGGTGCCTTTCTGAATAAAGTTGTCGAGGTCGGTCACGCCCTGTGCGGCGATGGCTTGTGCCTGCAGCATCACCGTGGCTTTCAGATCCCCTTTTTCCACCGCGTCACGTTCATCATTGCTGCCGTCAATGCCGACCACGATGACGTCGTTACGGCCTGCCGCTTTCAGAGCTGCAATCGCGCCCAGCGCCACGGGGCCGTTACCGCAGATCACGCCTTTCACATCCGGATGCGCCTGCAGAATGCTGTCCATGATGCGTTTGCCGTCAATCAGCGTGCCTTTGGCATCCTGACGCGCCACGCTTTTCATATCGGGATATTGGTCGAGCACCTGATGGAAGGATTTGGAGCGTGTGACGCAGTTGTTGTCAGCAAGGTTACAGGTGAGTTCCGCGTAGCTGCCCTTTTCCCCCATCTTCTCCACAAACACGTTTGCCACGTCGGAGCCGGCCTGGAAGTTGTTGTGGGTGATCTGCGCCAGCGCCACGTCATCCACCGGGATTTCGCGGTTGATCAGCACCACCGGAATGCCGGCATCTTTGGCTTTTTTAATCGCGGCGACGCTGGCGGTGGAGTCGGCGTTATCCAGCACGATGCCCTGCACCTTTTTGCCGATGGCGGCATCAATCAGTTCACTTTGCTTTTTCACATCTTCGCCATGCGACAGCACGCTGGTTTTATAGCCCAGCTCCTGCGCTTTAAGGTTGGCACCTTTGGCTTCGGAGGCGTAATACGGATTATCCAGCGAGTTCACCAGAATCATGATGGTGCCTTTATCGGCAGCGAAACTGGCTTGGGAGATCAGGCAACTGGCAATGGCAGTTAACAGCAGGGTACGTTTTTTCATGGTGAGGTTCTCTCATTGTTATAGTGGGTCACGCAGGGTCAGCCGTTCTGGTGTTGGCGCGGCTTACCAGATGGTAAAGCCACCGTCGATCATCAAATCTGCGCCGGTGATCATGTCGCTGCCGTTGCTGGCGAAGAACAGCACCGCGGCGGCGATTTCGTCGGTATAGGCAAAGCGTCCCAGCGGGATCAGCTTTTTCATCTGCTCGCCCTTCTCGCCGCGCCAGGCTTTTTCACCCATCGGCGTCAGCACCACGGTGGGCGATAAGGTATTGACGTTGATGCGATAGGGAGCGAACTCTTTGGCCATCACTTTGGTCATGCCGAGCAGACCGGCTTTGGCGGAGGTGTAGGCAACGTGGTTATCAATAGCGATGGAAGCGGCCTGCGATGCGATGTTGATGATTTTGCCGCCGTTACCGGCGCGCACCATGCGTTTACCGGCCGCCTGCGAGCAGAGGAAAGGCCCGGTGAGATTGACGTCGATCTGCTTTTGCCACTCGGCAAAATCGGTTTCTAACACCGGTTGCAACATCACGTAGCCCGCGCAGTTCACCAGGATATCAATCTGACCGTAATGCTGTTCGACGCGCTCAAATGCCGCTTCAACCGACGCCGGGTCGGTCACGTCGCAGCACACCAGCAGCACGCGATCGGCAGCAAATTGATCCTGCACGCCCGCCACTTTGTCGCTTTCGAATGGCGGATAGAGCAGCGCCAGCCGTGCGCCCTTCTCCAGCAGCATGGCGTTACTGGCCATCGCAATCCCGCCCAGCCCGCCGGTGACCACCGCCACTTTGCCAGTTAAATCCTGCTCAATGTTCACGCCGTAGCGCAGGTTAACGTCATATTCCCCACTCATCGTCTCTCTCCATAATGGTGTACGGCGGCGCTGGTTATTGCTGGCCGGGTTATCGTTTTTACAAATATCATTTTCGAACAAAAATATAAGCTATCGATTAATAATGGTTTGTGGAGGAGATCAAATTTCATACAAATTGCAGCAATAAAAATTATCTTCATGATTTTGTTGAATTTGCAAAATTCGCCGCGTTCAGGACATGGAGCGAGCTGCTGACGGCTTTCTGCGAAATCAATCGCATAGCAAATGATGATTTTCATTCGAAAATGAATGTTTCTGGAAGCTGCCTCGCAAATGCCCAAAACGCAGAGTAAAATCAGCTCGGGTTTCCTTATTGGCGAAACCCGACCGTGAATGGAAAGAGGGAGCATTTCGATTGAAAAGCAAAACTGAGCAGCTGGCAGATATGCAGCAGCGCCGTGAGAAGATTCTGGAGATGATCCGCGAAGACGGCACCGTCACGGTTAAAGCGCTGACCGATACCTTCGGCCTGACCGAAGCCACCATTCGCACCGACTTGCGCATGTTGCAGCAAGAGGGGCACGTACAGCGTTATCACGGCGGCGCCACGCTGATGACCGGCAAGCAGAATACCGGCGCGATGTTGCTGGAGCGTCAAACACATCTGGAAGAAAAACAGGCGATTGGCCGCCTTGCCGCGCAGCATGTGGAAAATGGCGACACGGTGATTTTCGATTCCGGCACCACCACCACGGCGATTGCCGAGGCGATCAGCCATATTCGTCGTTTATCGGTGATCACCACGGCGGTGAATATCGCGCTGAAGCTGGGTGGCGAGCCGGGTATCAATATTTTGCTGACCGGTGGCACTTTTAAGTTCCCGACGCTTTCGACTTCAGGTGAGAAAGCCGCCTCGTTTTTCGAAAACGTGCTGGCGGAGAAGCTGTTTCTTGCCACAGCCTGTATCTCGCCGCGTCTCGGTTTGAGCTTTCCCAGCGAGACCGATATCAAGGTGAAAATGGCGATGATCAAGTCAGCCAGCAGCGTGTATGTGGTGGCGGATTCCAGCAAGATCGATAAGGTGTCGATGTTCGCGCTGCCGTGCGACTGGAGCCATATTCACTATCTGATTACCGATAGCGGCATTTCTCCGGCGCAGGTCGCGGCGTTTGAGGCGTTAGGTGTGCAGGTGTTGGTGGCGCAGTTGGCGTTGGCGCAGAAGCGCGCGGTGTAAAACCAGGTGGGCATAAATGCCCACCCTACGCGGTTTTGTAGGGTCGGCATTCATGCCGACCGCTCGCAAACCGTTAAAACCCTAAGCTATCCAGCAGGTCATCAACCTGATCCTGGTTCGCCACCACGCCGGGTGCATTGGCGTGGATCTGCGGACCGTTCAGCAGGCTGTTGCCCTCTTTACGCGCCGCGGCGTTAGCTTCTGGCATATTCTCCAGCAGCACCATCAACAGCTGACGCTCGATCTCCTGGATCACATCCATCATGCGCTTGATCACCTGACCGGTCAGGTCCTGGAAATCCTGCGCCATCATGATTTCGAGCAACTGCTTATTGGTATACGACGTGTGTCCCGGAACGTCAGTCAGGAACTGGCGCGTATCCGAAACCAACTCGCGCGCATCTGTCAGTTCAATCGGATTTTCAAACCACGCATCCCAACGGCCTTTCAGCTGGTTGGCGCCGGCTTCCATTTGGTCCTGGTGTGGCTGCGCTGCTTCAACGCAGTTCAACGCACGTTCTGCCGCTTGCGCCGTCATTTGCACAACATAATCCAGACGATCGCGCGCATCAGGAATCGCTTCCGCCGCTTCAGCAATTGCCTGGTCTAACCCCAGCTCACGCAAACTGTCACGCAACATGCGCGTCAGTGAGCCGATGCGGGTAATAATGTCGTGTGCCGAGGCTTCTTCGGTTGATTTCGGAAGGTCGCTCATCACATCTCCTTACATACCCAGTTTTTCGAATATTTTGCCTAACTTCTCTTCCAGCGTGGCCGCCGTGAACGGCTTCACCACGTAGCCGCTGGCGCCCGCCTGCGCGGCCGCGATGATATTCTCTTTCTTCGCTTCCGCGGTCACCATCAGCACCGGCAGTTTGTTCAGCGTGGCGTCAGCACGGATGGTTTGCAGCAGCTCCAGACCGTCCATGTTCGGCATGTTCCAGTCGGAAACCACGAAATCAAAGCCACCGGCACGCAGTTTGGTCAGCGCATCGACGCCATCTTCTGCTTCTTCAACGTTATTGAATCCAAGCTCTTTCAGCAGGTTACGGACAATACGACGCATCGTATTGAAGTCATCCACCACCAAAAAGCGCATATTTTTATCAGCCATATCTACTCCCGTGTTGTCTCGTCCAGCAGGACGGGCTCGTTAAATTCGCAATGCCTGTCCGGCGCTAATTTTCGCCAGCATGTGCTGACTGATGTGGCCTAAATCGACCACTTCACTGGTGCCGCCCATCGCAATCGCTTCGCGCGGCATACCAAATACCACGCAGCTGGCTTCATCCTGCGCGATGGTCCAGGCGCCCGCGCGATGCATTTCCAGCATCCCGGCCGCGCCGTCGTTACCCATCCCGGTCAGAATCACACCCACCGCATTTCGTCCTGCGTGCACCGCCACCGAACGGAACAGCACATCCACCGATGGCTTGTGTCGGTTCACTGGCGGACCGTCATTCAGTTTCACCACATAGTTGGCCCCGCTTCGGCCCAGCTCCATGTGCATGGCGCCCGGCGCGATATAGGCGTGGCCGGGCAGAATACGCTCGCCGTCTTCCGCTTCTTTCACGGTGATTTGGCACAATTTATTCAGACGCTCGGCAAACGAGCGCGTAAAACCTGGCGGCATATGCTGGGTAATCAGCAGCGCCGGGCTGGTCGCCGGCAGCGGCTGCAGCACATGGCGAATCGCCTCGGTGCCGCCGGTGGAAGAGCCGATGGCGATCAGCTTTTCACTGCTCAGCAACGGGCCGGCTTTCAACGTGACCGGCATCGGCGTGGAGGCACGCACATGCAGCTTGGCGCGCGCGGCGGCGCGGATCTTGTCAGCAATCATCTGGCTATACGCCAGCATGCCTTCGCGGATGCCGAGCTGTGGCTTGGTGACAAAATCCACCGCACCCAACTCCAGCGCGCGCAGCGTCACTTCTGAACCTTTACCGGTCAGCGAGGAGACCATCACCACCGGCATCGGACGCAGGCGCATCAGCTTCTCGAGGAAATCGAGGCCATCCATGCGCGGCATCTCCACATCCAGCGTCAATACCTGCGGGTTGTACTGTTTGATTAAATCCCGCGCCACCAGCGGATCGGGCGCACTCGCGACCATCTCCATATCGGGATGGCTGTTGATGATTTCTGTCATCAACTGTCGCATCAGCGCAGAGTCATCCACGCACATCACGGTGATTTTGCTCATCGTCTTTCCTTGCTCAGTCCATAGACTGTCTGTCCACGCAGCCAGAACTCTTTGCTGATCTGACTAAAGTTCTCTGAATGCCCGGCAAACAGCAGACCGCCGGGTTTCAGCAGAGGCACGAAACGGCGCAGAATCTGTTCCTGCGTCTCTTTATCGAAATAGATCATCACGTTGCGACAGAAAATTGCGTCGAACGGACCCGGCAACGCCCAGTCGTGTGCCAGTAAATTCAGTTGCGTATAGTTCACCATGTTGGCGAGGTCGGAACGCACACGCACCATGCCTTCATGCGGACCGGTGCCGCGCAGGAAAAAGCGCTGCAGCTGCGACTGCGATAGCGTACGTAGCTCTTCCTGGCGATACACGCCGGCCACGGCTTTCTCGAGCACCTGGGTATCGATATCGCTGGCGTGGACCTGGAATTTACCCGGACCGGTGCCCAGCGTTTCCGCCAGCGTCATGGCGATGGAGTACGGCTCTTCGCCGGTTGAGGCGGCGGTGCTCCACACGCTGTAGTTACCCGTGCGCTTACGCGCATGATCCGCGAGGATCGGGAAGTGATGCGCCTCGCGGAAGAAAGAGGTCAGATTGGTGGTCAGCGCGTTAATAAACGCCTGCCACTCCGCACTGTTTTGGTCTTGCTCCAGCAGCGCCAGATAGCGGCCAAAGTCATCAATATTCAGCATGCGCAGACGACGCACTAAACGGTTGTAAACCATCTCGCGTTTGTGATCGGCCAGCACAATGCCCGCGCGCTGATAGATCAGCTGGCTAATGCGACGAAAATGCGTATCTGAGAGCGGTAACCGCTGCACCATTTGCGAGAGCAGCGTGGTCGCTTCACTTTGATCCAATAACGTCGATTTCTTCATTTCAGGTCACCCGGCAACAAACTGTTTAAATTGTGATACTGCGGTTGCTACTGTGCTGCCAGTCGCGCCATTCTCATGGGCCGCCTTGCGGCGGCCACAAGGATTAAAAGGTTTCCCAGTTATCGTCAGTGCTACGTGCGCCTGCCGGTGCCAGTGCTTTTGGCGTGCCGGAACGCAAATTTTTTGCCGCTGTAGATACGTTAACGGCCTGAACGACAAATTCTTTACCGATATTGAACACCGCAACCGACTGTTTCAGTCGGCTGGCCTGATCTTCCAGCGCGGCCGCCGCCGTTGCCGACTCTTCGACCAGCGCGGCGTTCTGCTGCGTCACGCGATCCATCTCGTTCACCGCCAGACCGACCTGATCGATACCACGGCTCTGCTCGTCCGACGCCGAGGCGATTTCGCCCATGATGTCGGTGACCCGCGTGACCGCATTCACGATGTTGGTCATGGTTTCCCCGGCGCTCTCCACCAGCACGGAACCGGTGTTGACACGGCTGACCGAATCCTCGATCAATCCTTTAATCTCTTTCGCCGCCTGCGCGCTGCGCTGTGCCAGACTGCGCACCTCGCCCGCTACCACGGCAAATCCACGTCCCTGCTCACCGGCGCGTGCCGCTTCTACCGCAGCGTTCAGTGCGAGGATATTGGTCTGGAAGGCAATGCCGTCGATCACGCTGATGATGTCAGCGATTTTCTTCGAGCTGCCGGTGATCTCTTTCATGGTAGTCACCACGCCATCCACCACTTTGCCGCCCTGCTGCGCGGTCTCCGAGGCGGTGAGCGCCAGCTGTGACGCCTGACGGGCATTTTCGGCGTTCTGCTTCACGGTGGCGGTTAACTGCTCCATGCTGGCAGCGGTCTCTTCCAGCGAAGCCGCTTGCTGCTCGGTACGCGAGGAGAGATCGTTGTTGCCCATGGCGATTTCACTCGCACCGGTGTAGATCGCATCGGAACCGTCACGCACGGTACGCACCGTCCGCGCCAGCTCTTGCTGCATCTCTTGCACCGAGGTGAGCAGCTCGCCCATCTCGTTGCGCACCGTGATCTCCACCTGCTGCGTCAAATCGCCACGCGCGATGTGACGAATGTGCTCGATGCTGTGCTTTAGCGGACGGATCAGCACCGTACGCATGCCGCTCCACACCAGCGCAATCACCAGCAAGGTCACCAGCAGCGTGCCGACCACCAGCATGATGGATTGGTTATACGCCGCCTCATTGGCTGCAATGCCCTGATTGGCGAGCACAATGTTGTAGCTCAACCATTCGTTGTAATCCTTAGCAAACTTGTCCTGGAATCCCTGCGTCGGCTGATCGACAAATCCTTTGAAATTTCCACTACTGAGGAAATCAATCAACTCACCCAATGCTCCGCGATAGGCGTTGTAGTTGGCCTGTAGCGTCAGCACGTTCTCGGCCTTTTTGCCCTTTTCAGACAGGTTGGCGTTAAATTCGGCAAAACCCTCATCAGCGTGCTTCAACTCCTCACTCGCCAGCGCCACCAGATCTTTCACGGTTGCGCCTGAGCCAGCCTGCTGACTGTCCAGCAGGTAACGGATCCCCGCACGGTTCAGCGTGTTACGCGCCTGAACCAGCGATACCCATGAGGTGCCCATTGCCCGCTGCAGCGTGCTAAGACGCTGGTTATAGGCAAAATTTTCTTTATCGGCTTTGACCGTGGAGTAGAACACTCCACCGGAGAACAGCTGCAGTAAGGCAAACAGCGCCAGCACGCACAGCAGGCCGGATACAACACGAATACGACTAAACATAAACACCTCATTGGTTGGCGGATCGCCTCTGTTATCGGCTTTTCTGAGGGGATCTTTATGTGTGTTCGCAGGGGTTGGACCAGCGGGGGGTTGATGGGTGCTCGCTGTCCCTCACCCTAACCCTCTCCCGCAGGCGGGAGAGGGAATTGATCGAGCTAACATATGGCAGCGTCTCCCTCTCCCGTTTACGGGAGAGGGCCGGGGTGAGGGGAAGCAACTCAGAACTCAAAACGTCTCCCAGTTACCCTCACTCACCGGCGCGGCAGCCGCTTTACGCGGTGCGCTGGCGATCTGGCGCACCGTGCTCGCCTTCGGTTGCGCCTGTGCGGCGCGCGGAATGCGGAACACCGATACCGACTGGCTCAGGCGGCTCGCCTGCTCTTCCAGTGATGCGGCGGCGGCGGCGGACTCTTCCACCAGCGAGGCGTTCTGCTGGGTGACGCGGTCCATCTCGGTCACCGCTTGTCCCACCTGATCGATACCACGGCTCTGCTCATCCGATGCCGAGGCGATTTCGCCCATAATATCGGTGACGCGCGTGACGGCGCCGACGATATCGTTCATGGTTTCTCCGGCGGTGCCGACCAGTTGCGAGCCGTTGTTGACGCGGTTCACCGAATCTTCGATCAAGCCTTTGATCTCTTTCGCCGCCTGCGCACTGCGCTGCGCCAGGTTGCGCACTTCACCAGCCACTACAGCAAAACCACGGCCCTGTTCACCGGCGCGTGCTGCTTCTACCGCCGCGTTCAGCGCCAGGATATTGGTCTGGAAGGCGATGCCATCGATCACGCTAATAATGTCGGCGATCTTCTTCGAGCTGCCGGCGATATCCTGCATGGTACGCACCACGCCATCGACCACCTCACCGCCTTTGCGCGCGGTATCGGATGCGCTCAGTGCCAGCTGTGACGCCTGACGCGCATTCTCGGCGTTCTGTTTCACCGTCGCGGTGAGCTGCTCCATGCTGGCCGCCGTCTGCTCCAGCGAGGCGGCCTGCTCTTCGGTACGCGCCGAAAGATCGTTATTCCCGGCGGCGATTTCGCTGGCACCGGTGAAAATCGCATCGGAACCGTCACGCACATTGCCCACGGTGCTGACCAGCGACTGCTGCATTTCATGCAGGCTTCCCGCCAGCTGGCTCATTTCATTGCGCCCTTCCACCACGATATTTTGTGTGAGATCGCCCGCGGCGATATGGCGAATATGCGCCAGCAGCTGATGCAGCGGCTGAATCAGCACGCTACGCAGGCCGAACCAGCAGCCCACGATCACCGCAATCACCACCAGCGCCACCGACGCCAGCAGCCACATCATGGTGTGGAAGGCGCGCTGATTCTGCGCCACGCCTTCTGCCGCCAATGTGCTTTGCTCAGTCCGCCACTCTTCGTAAGTGGCTTTCATCGCTACCTGTTTAGCTTCAATGTTCTGCGCAAACATGCCTTGCAGATCGTTGGCTTTCAGGCGATCCAGCATCGCTTTCAACCCGTCGTTGAAAGCGGCGTAGTTCGCTTCCAGCTTATCGCGCAACGCGTCTGGCAAGCCCGGCGTGGCCGGCAAGTCGTAGTAGCGTTGATAGTGGCCGGCAGCCACATTGAGCTGTTTTTCGGTCTGGGCGATTAAGGCACTCAGCTGACCGCCATTCGACTGCGCGGCCATGGTGCCCTGCATACGCAGCATGGCGCGGTTGAGTACGGTGCGGGTTTGGTTCAGTTCAATCCAGGCGTCTGACATCGCGCCAACGTTGTTAGAAGAGATCTGCGCTACCGCAAACGCCTCTTTATCTTTTTGTAAGGCGGACCAGAACAGGCCACCCGACAGTAATTGTAAAGCGCCAAACACCAGCAATACGGCGATTAAACTGGTCACTACATTGATTCGTTTTAACATGGGATCTCCAGGGATGCGTTTCGGCTCCCCCAGTTATCGACCGGCAAACTGAATTTTTCAGGGTGCTTAAGCTACTTTACGAATTAAAACTCTGCGTTTTAGCATGATTACAGTGTTTTATAACTAAAGAAATTAACAGTAAAAAAATGCGCCTTTACCGGAAGAGCGTTAAAGGCGCATTAAATGCGGGGGCGGGAGCAGGTTGTTACCTCTCTATAGCCTTATCCCGTTAGCGGGAGAAGGAATGAAGAGATTAAGACATGCGCTCCAGCTCCTGCTCTTCTGCATAAAAATTAGGCAGTTCGTCAATGCGCTCCGGCGGGACCGGTTTGCCCAACAAATAGCCCTGCAAGGTATCGCAGCCCAAACCGGTGAGGAACGCCTGCTGATCCTGAGTTTCTACTCCTTCAGCGACCACTTTCAGATGCAGCGACTGCGCCAGCGCGACAATGGCGGAGACGATGGTGGCATCTTCCGAATGCGCTTGCAGTTCATTAACAAAGGCGCGATCGATTTTCAGCTCGCTGGCCGGTAAACGCTTGAGATACAACAAGCTGGAATAGCCGGTACCAAAATCATCAATCGACGCCTTCACGCCCATGTTGGTGAGTTCGGTAAGAATACGCACGCTCTCTTCCGGATCGCGCATCGCCGTGGTTTCGGTCACTTCCAGCGTCAATAGCTCAGCCGGAATCTGGTGCTGCGCCAGCGCCTCGGTAACGGTTTCTACCAGGTTACTCTGCTCAAACTGAAGCGCCGACAGGTTGACCGCCACCGACCAGTGCGGATGGCCCTGCAGATGCCACGAACGCAGCTGGCGACAGGCTTCGTTGATCACCCAGTTACCGATGTTAATGATCATGCCGGTCTTTTCCGCCATCGGTAGGAAGGCGTCCGGTGCCAGCAGACCGCGTGAAGGATGCTGCCAGCGCAGCAGCGCTTCAAAGCCGAGGATCGGGCCGCTCGGCGCGCAGTATTTTGGCTGATAGAACAGGCGTAACTCTTCATTATCCAGCGCTTGCCACAGATCGTTATTCAGCTGTAATTGCGACTGCGCCAGCGTGTTCATCGACGGCTGGAAGAAGGTGTAACCGTTGCGGCCGTTGTTTTTGGTGTGATACATGGCGGCATCGGCGTTGAACATCAGCTCGCGCTCATCTTTGCCATCGCCGGGATAGACCGCAATACCGATACTCAGCGACACCACCAGCTCATAGCGCGAGATGTCGAACGGACGATCCACCGCTTTCACCAGCGTATCGGCGACCGCTGCGGCATCGTTGGGATCATCAATTTCCAGCAGCAGCACAAATTCATCGCCGCCCATGCGCGCCAGCGTGTAGTGCCCTTTCATCTGGTCGGTCATACGCTCGGTCACGCCAATCAGCAGGTTGTCGCCAACGTGGTGACCAAAAGCATCGTTCACCGCTTTAAAGCCGTCGAGATCCATAAACATCAGCGCAAACTGCGACTTCTCGCGGTTGGCTTTATTGATCGCTTGTTCAAGGCGATCTTCTAACAAAATGCGGTTAGGTAAGCGCGTCAGGTTATCGTGCAGCGCCAGCTGGGCCAGTTCGCGGTTGGCTTCCGCCAGCGAGTGGGCGAGGATCGACGTGCGCGCCTGCAAACGTGCATCCAACATCGAGACCAGCAAAGTAATGCCGAGGATTGCCAGCGTCACCACCGTCACCACCACCGCCAACCAGTTGCTGTTCACGCCCATGTGCGTCGCATGGCTGTGCATCGGGAAGTCGGCCGCCGCCATACCGGTGTAGTGCATACCGGCAATCGCGCAGCCCATTACCACCGATGCGCCTAAACGTAAGACGGTAACGCGGCCGTGGCCTTCGCGCAGGTTAAACGCCAGCCAGAGCGCGGCGCCTGAGGCCACCAGCGCAATCGCCACCGATGCCGCCACCCAACCCCAATTCCAGGTGATGCCGGGCGTAAACATCAGCGCCGCCATGCCAGTGTAATGCATGGCTACCACGCCGGACCCCAGCACCAAGGCACCGCCACACAGTCGCAGCCACGGCAAGGTTGGCGTGGCACACACCAGCCACAGCGCAAAAACCGAAGCTAAAACTGCCACCACCATGGAGGTGACGGTGAGCGTGGGATCGTAGCTCATTACCATATCGAGGCTCATCGACAACATACCAATGAAGTGCATCGCCCAGATGCCCACGCCCATAGCGAATCCACCGCCGAATAACCAAACCAGCGCTACCTTGCCAGTTGAGGAAGCCACGCGTCCTGCCATATCCAGCGCAGTAAATGAAGCCAGCATCGCCACCAGAATCGAGACGATGACGGTAAACGAGTCGTACGAAGTCACTAACATAGTGATTTCCCAAGTTAAAGCCGGTGTAAGTCAGCTGTGGTGTTATTGTTAAAAGTGAGATCTATTGGTTTTATTGTAGGAATTATCGGCAGAGTGCCTGCCGATCTGAGTTTTTGAACGATGAAACCTTCCGATGCGGAAGAAACTAAAAATTGTTTATTGCGCGCCCGCCAGTGGCACCACGTTACCGCTAAACGCCAGCGGCACCGTAAGCGCAGCGGTAAACTCACCGATGCGATCGGCTGGCGTGGGCTTGCCGAGTAGATAACCTTGCAGCGTGTCGAAGCCTAAACCGGTGAGTAAACGCTGCTGCTCCTCGGTTTCGACCCCTTCCGCCACCATGCGCAGGTTAAGCGTTTGTGCCAGCGTCAACATCGCAGTGACCACCGTGGCGTCTTCACTGCCAGCGCGCAAGCTGTTGATAAAGGCGCGGTCGATTTTCAGCTCGCTGGCTTCGAGATGTTTCAAATGCAGCAAGTTGGCGTAGCCGATGCCGAAGTTATCGATCGCCACTTTCACCCCGAGACGATGCAGTTCGGCAATGCGCTGCTGGCTGAACTGCGGATCGCGCATGGCGATGTTCTCGGTAATTTCCAGCATCAACGCTCCGTCAGGAATCTGATGGCGCTGCAACGCCTGACGTACGCTCTCAATCAAATCGCGCTGCTGGAACTGCAGAGCGGAGAGATTGACCGACACTGTCCAGTCGCCATTGCCTTCATCGTGCCACTGCTTGAGCTGGCGACAGGCTTCATTAATCACCCAGTTGCCCAGCGCGACAATTTGCCCGGTTTTCTCGGCGCGCGCCAGGAACGCATCTGGCATTAGCAGCCCGCGACGCGGATGTTGCCAGCGCAGCAGCGCCTCAAAGCCCATCAATACGGTGCCGCCCGCACGGAATTTTGGCTGATAGAATAGGCGCATCTCCTGATACTCCAGCGCGTTCCACAGATCGTTGGCTAGCTCCAGCTGATGCTGCGCCACCGCGCTCATCGCCGGTTCAAACAGGCACCAGCCGTTACGACCGCTGTGTTTGGTGTGATACATGGCGGAGTCGGCGTTGAACATCAGCTCCTGCTGGCTACGGCCGTGCAGCGGGAAGATGACAATGCCGACGCTTAAGGAGACGCGGAGCGAATAGCGATCGAGATCGAAAGGCGCATCAATGACCTGCACCAGCTGCTGCGCAAGTTTGGTGGCCTGATGGAGATGAAATTGCGGGCACAGCAGTACAAATTCATCACCGCCCAGACGCGCCAGCAGAATCTCTTCACTGAGTTCATCCCGCAAGCGATCGGCGACGGCAATCAATAAGCGGTCGCCGACGTGATGGCCCCATGTGTCGTTAATGGCTTTGAAACCATCGAGATCCATAAACATCAGCGCGAAGTTCTCATCCTGCAGCGTCGCCTGCTTAATCTCCGTGGTGAGTTGCTGCTCCAGCATCACGCGATTCGGCAGCGCGGTGAGGTTGTCGTGCAGCGCCAGCTGGCGCAGCTCGCTGTTGGCGCGCTTGAGCTTGGCGGCAAGACGCGCGGCGCGCAGTTGCGCATCCAGCATCGAGATCAGCAACATCAGCCCCAGAATACTCAGCGTGATAATCGTGACCCACACCGCCATTCCCTCTTCGCTGGCACCGTGATGTTGCATGTTCACCGGCATAACGAATTCTGCTGCCGCCATGCCGGTGTAATGCATGCCGGCAATCGCAATGCCCATCACCAGCGCCGCGCAGGCGCGCAGTAACAGCAGGCTTTCGCCCTGGCGCAGATGAAACGCCAGCCACAACGCCGCGCCCGATGCTGCGTAGGCAATCAGCACCGAGAGCGCCACCAGCAGCAGATTCCAGTTAATCGGGGTGGCGATCATCAGCGCGTTCATGCCGAGGTAGTGCATGACAATAATGCCGCTGCCCATAATCAGCGTGCCGCGCACTAAGCGGCGTCGGGTGAGATGGCTGCCTTGTACGCCCTGCGCGAAAGCGAAGATGGCGGTGACAATCGCCACCAGCAATGAGATGGCGGTGAGCTCGACGTCGTAGCGCATGGTCATCGGCATCATCATCGCCAGCATGCCAATAAAGTGCATCGCCCACACGCCGATGCCCATCGCGGTACCTCCGCCGATTAACCACAGTTTTGCCAGACAGCCGCGTGAAACGGCCACGCGCCCGGCAGTATCCAGCGCGGTAAAGGCGGCAATGAAGGCCACGATCAGTGAAACGGTAACCAGAACGCTATCCCAGGTAACCAGCAGCATGTGCGCTCCTAAACTCCACCCGCTGCGCAGCAGGTGCGGTGTCGTCAAATTAATACAAGGATGATAAAGCGCCGTTCATGGGCGATTAATGACCGCCTGCGGCGAAGTTCAACAAAAAGTCGTTCCAGACAAATCTGGAGTCATCGTGCGGATTTTTTTTATTTTCATCGTCAGTCTTTAAGAGAAAAATTAATAATATCTGATTAATGCACGAACATAACATTGAACCGAAGCGCGCGGTAGAGGGAGAAATCATCGGCTGTTTAGTTTTTTTAACTACCCGCTACCCCTTGTGAATACTGAGTTATCGGCGAAAAGTGTGAATTGATTAGGGAAAAATTGAACCCTCGGCGTACAAGTGCCGATTTGCTGATCTATAGTAAAGAAAACTGATATAAATCATTAATCCACCATCTAGGAATTTTCTTAGATGGCAGGCGCTTACGCTATCGGGCCGAATGCGGCTCTTGTTTGATTTCGGATGTATTTCCATAAATGTATGACCAGGTGAAAAAGCACTGACCTTGGATAATCAGTAAGGAATGATTATGAAACTCAAGCTTTTTCTTGTGGCTACTAGCCTAAGCGCCGCGCTTGCACCCACTGCTGTTTTTGCCGCCACCACAACGGGAACCATCAATGCTACGTTGACGCTGACCACGGGGTGTCTGGTGAACGGTCAATCTGCTACGACGGGGGTGAACTTCGGTACCCTGAACTTTGGTAGCAGCGCAGCCACCTTTGATACCCTCAACGCCACGCTGGTCGGCGCGTCGGGTAACGGTATTTTTGTCCGCTGCACCACCGGCCAAACCTTCAACGTGCAGGTCACCAGCAGTAATGCCGCTCCAGCGACCATTTACGGTACGGTCAGCGGCCAGCCGCGCTACCTGATCCTCGGATCCAACAATACGCAGGGCATCGCCTATACGCTGTATAGCGACGCCGCGTTTACGACTGCTATCGCCAACAACACGAATATTGCCGCCAGTGGCACCACGGATCCAACGCTCGGGACCAACTACGCCATATATGGTCGCGTGGTCGGCGGCGGCTTTAACCCGTTGATTCCGGCAGGAACATACACTGACACCATCAACGTGGCGGTGAATTACTGAGGGAAAGGATAATCAGGGAGGCCGTGGTGCAGCGGTTGGTGCACAGTGCAGGCGGCCTTGCCCTGCTGATAGGGAGCGTCTCCGCCTGGGGCTTGCCGACCGCAACGTTTCAGGTTTCAGCATCAGTAGTGGCAGGCTGTGTTGTCTCCGGTACCAATACCGGGGTATTTGGCACGCTTAATTTTGGTACCCAATCTGGCGTGGCCGCGAGCAGCGTCAGCGCCAGCTATGTGCAAAGCACCACCATCACGCTCGCCTGCACGCCGGGCACCGCCGTAAGTATGAGCATCAACGGCGGCAGTAATTACACCTCCACGCGCAATCTCAAACACACCACCAACACCAATACCGTGGCGTACAGCCTGTATACCAATGCGGCACACACCACGGCCATTCCGGTGAACAGCCCGATGGCGCTGAGCTACAGCAATGCCAACAACATCACTTTGCCGATTTACGGCTTATTAACGCTGCCTGGCCCCACGCGCGCCGGGACGTATACCGACACCTTAACCGTCACGCTGAGTTGGTGACGGCGTCAATAAGAAGGATGAATGATGATGAACCTGCGCGCCTTGATTCTGTTGTTATGTGTGGCACTAACGCCTGTGGTACAGGCCGCCAATTCACTGATGGTGTGGCCGATCGATCCGGCGATTGATCCGCAAGATAAAGCCAGCGAGCTGTGGCTGGAGAATCGTGGTAACGCCACCACCATGATGCAGGTGCGCATCTTCAGCTGGCAGCAGGTCAACGGTCAGGAGCAGTATCAAACCCAGCAGCAAGTGGTGGCGAGCCCGCCAATGGTGCGACTTGAGCCAGGGCAAAAGCAGCTGGTGCGTTTAATCAAGCAAACGCCACCCGAAGCCGGACGTGAAATGTCCTATCGCGTGGTATTGGATGAGATTCCTACGCCGCGCACGCCGGGTGAGAATCAGGCCGGACTGACTTTCCAGATGCGCTATTCGGTACCGCTGTTCATCTACGGCAACGGCGTCACGCGTGACACGGCAAAACCGCAGCTGAGCTGGCAGGAAGTAAACAGCGGCGGCAAACGCTGGCTGGAGCTGACCAATCGCGGTAACGGTCACGCGCGTTTGAGTAACGTCACCATTGGCGGACGCAAAATGGGCAATGGTTTATTTGGCTATGTGCTGGCCAACAGCAGTAATCGCTGGCCGTTAACCAACAGCGTGAGCGGTGAGCTGTCTGCAGACATGAATAAAGGTCACTGGAGCAGCGCTGCCGCGCGTTGATGACGTTAACGCCGCATCCCTGCGCGCTGGCCGTTGCCAGCGTGCTTTGTATCAGTCCGATGAGTAGCAGTGCGGAAACCTTCTCCGAACTGCCACCGCCGCCTGCGCTGGAGAATAACGCCAGCGGTCAACAATACATGTTGGAACTGGTGGTGAATCAGGGCGAACGGGGCGACATCGTACCGGTTGAACGTAAGAATGGCGATTTCTGGCTGCGACGCGGCGATCTGCAACGCGCCGGTATTCCGGCCGAGAAACTGCAAGGTCAGCAGATCGATGTCAATCAACTCAGCGGAGCGAAAGTGGAGTATGACGAACGACGCCAGCGCCTGTTATTGACGGTGCCACCCGCCTGGCTGCCGGGTCAAACCATTGGCCAGTTACAGAATGCACCGCGCTTTCCCGGTCGCGCCAGCAATGGCGCGCTGCTCAACTATGACTTTTACGCCACCCGTACCGATAACGCCGGTTCGCGCCTCTCCAGCTGGAACGAACTGCGCTTGTTTGGCCCGGCTGGTCAGTTTTCTACCAACGGCGTTTACGTGCAGCAACTGGAAGGTGGCGTTGCCGGTCAGCAGGAAGGCTATATCCGCTACGATACGTGGTTCAGTAATGAAAACGAGAACGCAGCGATCAGTTGGCGCGCCGGGGATTTGGTTACTGATGCGCTGAGCTGGAGCAACAGCGTGCGGCTGGGTGGCGTGCAGATTGGCCGCGACTTCAGCGTACGGCCGGATCTGGTGACCTATCCGCTGCCCGCCTTTTCCGGCCAGGCGGCAGTGCCCTCTTCGGTCGATCTGTTCATCAACGGTTATCGCAGCACACAGGCCGACGTGCAACCCGGTCCGTGGTCGCTGACTAACGTTCCTTTCGTCAACGGCGCAGGCGATGCGGTGATCACCACCACCGATGCGGTGGGCCGACAAGTCACCACCACGCTGCCGTTTTACGTCTCCAGCAGTTTGCTGAAAACCGGGTTATCCGATTACTCAGTTTCCGCCGGTGCAATTCGCGAAAATTACGGCATAAACAATTTTGATTACGGCGCGGCGGCGGCCAGCGTCTCTTATCGCTACGGGCTAAACGACTGGCTGACGCTGGAGAGCCATGCGGAAGGCAGCGACAGCGTGGCGATGGGCGGCGCGGGTGGATTGGTGAAGCTCGGCAGTTTTGGCGTGGTGAATGGCGCGCTGGCGCAGAGCCAGATGGACGGTAATCCCGGCACGCAATACAGCTGGGGCTATCAGTACAACAATAGTTGGTTCAGCCTGGGAACCCAGCACATCATTCGCAGCGTCGATTTCGGTAATCTCGCGCTGGTCGGCAGCCGTGGCGACAGCGCGAACACCAGTTACTCGCTGGCGCGACGCAGCGCGCAATACACCGCCAGCGTGTCGCTAAGTGACTACGGCAGCCTTGGCCTGGCTTATTTTGATATCTCCGGCGGCAACGGTGACCGCACCCGTTTATTAAATCTGTCGTGGAGTAAAAATCTGTGGGGCAACAGCAGCCTGTATATCTCCGCCAGCCGCGTTCAGGATCAGGGCAACTGGAGCGGCGCCATTTCGCTGATCATCCCTTTCGGCGAACAGAGCAGCGCCTCGGTAAGCACGGAACGCGATCAGGAGGGCAATAACAGCCAGCGTCTGTATGTGTCGCGCGCGATGCCAACCGACGGTGGCTTCTCCTGGGATGCGGCCTGGGCTAATCAGGGCAGCGACAGTGGCGATTATCGTCAGGCCAGTCTGCGTTATCGCAATAACAAAATTGATACCTCAGCCGGTTTCTACGGCGATAACGACAACACCACGCAATGGGCCGATTTTACCGGCTCGGTGGTATTGATGGATAACCGCGTGTTCGCTGCCAACGACATTAACGATGCCTTCGTGGTAGTGAAAACCGATTATCCGGATGTCACGGTGCGTTATGAGAACCAGACGATGGGCCGCACCGATAAACAAGGCTATCTGCTGGTGCCATCGATCAGCAGCTATTACGGCGCCAAATACGACATCAATACGCTGGACCTGCCCGCCGATCGCACCGCGCCGAAGGTTGAACAACGCTTTGCGGTGAAGCGTAAGAGCGGCTATCTGCTCAACTTCCCGGTGGAGCGTCTGCGCGCCGCCAGCGTGGTACTGCATGACAGCAATCATCAGCCGCTGCCGATTTCCAGCCAGGTGCTACGCCCGAATCAGGCCACCGAATATGTCGGCTGGGACGGCATTGTGTGGATGGAAGATCTCGGGGCTAATAACCCGATTCATGTGGTGACGCCAGATGGTCGCAGCTGCGATACGCAACTGGACATCGCCGACGGCCAGCCAAAAGCACTGGAAACCTACGGACCGCTTACCTGCCCGCTGCCACCGCCGCCGCAAGGCTCTGCGGTGAGCAGCGCGGATAATTCACCATCAGGGATTTCACCATGAGAAAGCTTCTGCTCCTGCTGGCGCTGTTTTTACTGCCGGGAACCAGCTATGCGTTGTGTAGCTTATCGGCCCCCGCCGCCACGTTCGGATCGGTTACCACGTTTTCCGTCGCTTCAACGGTGAATAACACCTCAAGCACCACTAACGTCAACTGCGGCTCGGGGACGCTTTCGCTGTTGGGCTCCGATAACATCACCTACGCTTTTAGCACCGCCTCAAACCTCAGCGGTACGCGCGCCGTGTTGAAAACCGCCAGCGGCGGCACCGATAACATTCCGATTCAGCTGTGTATCGACAGCGCCTGCGCCACCGAATTACAGCAGGGCGGCAGCTATCGCTGGAGTTCCGCCTCGCTGCTGGCACTGGGAAACACCCTCAATTTCAACATTCCGCTCTACTTCCGCACCGTACCCGGCCAGGTGATCGCCGCCGGCACCTATACCACCACCATTACCATTACCGTGAGTTATACGGTGTGCGCCGGGTTGAACGTGGCAGGATTGTGTGTGGGAACGGTGCAGTCCAGCACCGGTACGGCGATGCCGATGACCGTGAATCTGGTGGTTACCAATGATTGCACCACCATCACCGCGCCGAACGTCAGTTTCGGCAGTGCGCCGCTGGTAGGGACGTTCTCAACCGTGCAGCAGACGATTAACGTGGTGTGTTCAAAAGGCAGCACTTACACCGTGGGACTAAGCAACGGCAGCTACTACAGCGGAACCACGCGGCAGATGGCGAGCGGAACTAACCGTTTGGCGTATGATATTTACAAAGGCACTACCACGACTTCGCGCTGGGGGCCGACCGGCACCGATCGCTGGAGCAGCAACACCTCGACATCGCTGAATGTGGATACCGTGACGCGCAACTTTACCTATACGGCGCAGATTTTGACGACGCAGAATACGCCCGCGGCGGGGAATTATACTGATAGCGTGGTGGTGGATGTGTCGTTTTAAATGAATTCGCGCGCGCGGTTCCTCATCTCAGGCATCTGCCATCAGCGGGAGAGATGAAGCGCAGTATTCACTGTAAATGCGGCGGACGGTAGCCCCTACGCGAAAGGCTGGGGCAACAACGACATATCGACATGCGGTAAGCCTGTAAACGTAGCGGCCTTCCAGTAAATATTGGATGGCCGCAAATCAGATGCCGCAACTCTATTTTATACGAACGCCGAAACTTAAAACGTCTCCCAGTTACCCTCTCCCGCCGCAGCGGTCAGCGCTTTACGCGGTGCGCCGAGCGTGGGTGGGTCGATCTGTGGATGACGCACGCCGCTTCTGGTCTGCGGCTGCGCGTGTGTCGCGCGCGGTACGCGGAACACCGCCACCGACTGGCTCAGGCGACTCGCCTGCTCTTCCAGTGAAGCCGCCGCCGCCGCAGACTCTTCCACCAGCGAGGCGTTCTGCTGCGTCACGCGATCCATCTCCGTCACCGCCTGGCCAACCTGATCAATTCCACGGCTCTGCTCATCCGACGCCGAGGCAATTTCGCCCATGATGTCGGTGACGCGCGTGACCGCATTAACGATATCGCTCATGGTCTCGCCAGCGGTGCCGACCAGTTCAGATCCGCTGTTGACGCGGCTGACGGAATCTTCAATCAGCCCTTTAATCTCTTTCGCCGCCTGCGCACTGCGCTGGGCCAGATTACGGACTTCACCCGCGACCACCGCAAATCCACGGCCCTGTTCACCGGCGCGCGCCGCTTCTACCGCCGCATTCAGTGCCAGAATATTGGTCTGGAAAGCAATGCCGTCGATCACGCTGGTGATGTCGGCGATCTTCTTCGAACTGCCGGCGATGTCGCTCATAGTGCGCACCACGCCTTGCACCACGTCACCGCCCTTCTGCGCGGTTTCGGAAGCACTCAACGCCAGCTGCGACGCCTGACGCGCGTTTTCGGCGTTCTGCTTCACGGTGGCGGTCAGCTGTTCCATGCTGGCGGCGGTCTGCTCCAGTGAAGCCGCCTGCTCTTCGGTACGTGCCGAGAGATCGTTGTTGCCCGCAGAGATTTCGCTCGCTCCGGTAAAAATGGCGTCCGAACCGTCACGCACATCACTTACCGTGCGCACCAGCGACTGCTGCATCTCATGCAGGCTTTCCGCCAGCTGACTCATTTCATTGCGTCCCTCGACCGCGATGCTCTGCGTCAAATCGCCCTGCGCAATGTGCTGAATATGCTGAATGTTGTCGTTCAGCGGCTTGATGAGGATTTTGCGCATGCCGAACCAGCACAGCACAATCACCGCCACCACAATCGCCAATACCGCCGTCAACAGCCAGATCATGTGATCGTAGGCTGAGCTGTTGGCTTCGACGCCCGCCGCGGTCAGGCGATCCTGATCGGCACGCCATTGGCGATACTCTTTCAGGAAGGCATTTTGACTCGGCGCAACCGGCACTTTAGCCGCCTGATCGAGATCTTTTGCCACCAGCGCATCCTGCATCTGGCCCAGCGCGCTGGCATAGGCGGTATAGGTTTGATCGAGACGTTTGTTGAGCGCGGCATCCTGTCCCGGCGTGTCCGGCGTAGCTTTAAACAGCTGGTAGTTATCGGCGGCCTCTTTCTGGAAGGCTTTGCTGTCGCCATACAAACCGGCGATATCCGCTTCGGTACCGGTCAGTTTGCTGGTTGCCATGCGCAGCTGAATGCGGGTTAACACCACACGGCTCTGATTGAGGCTCATATAGGCGTCGTTGATGGCGGCGGTGTTTTTGCTCGCCAGTTGTGAAACGTTAAAACTGTTTTTGTCATCGCTCAGCGCTTTGAAAAACAGTGAGCCGGATGCCAGCTGTAAAAAGCCAAACACCAACAACACCAGCAATAAGCTGGTGACAACGCGGATTCTCGTAAACATAGTTTGCCCTGGAAAATGAAGAAAATATCGTACCGATCAGTTATCGACCAAAGGCGGAGAAGATTGAGGGATATTACAACGATTTTTCGCGGCTTTATTGTTGATTTGTAAGGAATTAATTAACGCAGGTGATGATAACGGGCCGCAGCAGCGCGGCCCGTTGCGGGAATTATGCGGTACGCAGGTTGTCCACCAGCGCCATCTCTTCGCTGCTCAGCAGCTTTTCGATGTCGACCAGAATCAGCATGCGTTCACCCAGCGCGCCGAGACCGGTCAGGTACTCGGTGGACATGGTGACCGCGAACTCCGGTGAAGGACGAATCTGCTCTTGCGTCAGCGACAGCACGTCAGAAACGCCATCAACGACGATGCCCACCACGCGATGCTCAAGATTCAGCACGATCACCACGGTGTTCTCGTTGTACACCACATCCGGCTGCGAGAACTTCACGCGCAGGTCGATGATCGGCACGATCACGCCACGCAGGTTGGTGACGCCTTTGATGAATTCCGGCGTGTTGGCGATGCGGGTTACCTGATCGTAACCGCGAATCTCCTGCACTTTCAGAATGTCGATGCCGTACTCTTCGTCACCCAGTGTGAAAACTAAGAATTCCTGGCCCACGGTTTCGCCAGCGATTTTGGTCACGGTTGCCATGTCAGTCATTTTTTTACCCTTTCGTTATCTATTACGCTGCGGCACCGGCCACACGCTTTTCACGGTTCAACGATTGCAGTGCTGAGACATCCACAATCAGCGCCACGCTACCATCGCCCAAAATGGTGGCGGCAGAGATGCCCGGCACTTTGCGATAGTTGCTTTCAAGGTTTTTCACTACCACCTGATGCTGACCAATCAGCTGATCGACCAGCAGCGCATAGCGACGGCCTGCGCTTTGCAGAATCACCACAATGCCTTGCGTGGCGTCGGTTTTGGCGTTCTGCACCTCAAACACATTCCACAGTTCTACCAGCGGCAGATATTCGCCACGCACTTCCAGCACGCGCTCGCCACCGGCCAGCGGTTTCAGCTCTTCTGCGGTTGGCTGCAGCGATTCCATTACCGCGTTGAGCGGCAGAATGAACACTTCGTTAGCGACGCGTACTGACATGCCGTCGAGGATCGCCAGCGTCAGCGGCAGCAGGATGCGAATGGTGGTGCCCTTGCCCTGCTTCGAGGAGATTTCGACGTGACCGCCCATCTCCTGAATATTCCGTTTCACCACGTCCATGCCCACGCCACGTCCCGACACGTCGGTGACCTGCTCAGCGGTGGAGAAGCCCGGCGCGAAGATCAGCATGCCGACTTCTTCATCGCTCATGCTGTCGCTGACCGGCAGGCCGGACGACAGCGCTTTAGCCAGAATACGTTCGCGGTTCAGACCGGCACCGTCATCGATCACTTCGATGCAGATGTTGCCGCCCTGATGTTCCGCCGACAGCGTCAGGTTGCCGACGGCGGTTTTATTCGCGGCCAGACGTTTTTCCGGGGTTTCGATGCCGTGATCGAGGCTGTTACGCACCAGATGCGTTAACGGATCGATGATGCGTTCAATCAGGCTCTTATCCAGTTCGGTTGAGCTGCCGAGTAGCGTCAGTTCCACTTCTTTGCCCAGCTTGCTGGCCAGATCGCGTACCAGACGCGGGAAGCGGCTGAAGACATACTCCATCGGCATCATACGAATCGACATCACCGATTCCTGCAGATCGCGGGCGTTACGCTCCAGCTGACCCATGCTGTTAAGCAGGTCGCCGTGCGCTACCGGATCCAGCGCGCCGGAGCGCTGCGCCAGCATCGATTGGGTGATCACCAGCTCGCCAACCAGGTTAATCAGCTGGTCAACTTTCTCAACGGCAACACGGATGCTGCTGGATTCGCTGCCTTTGGCCGGTGCGGCGGCACGTTTAGGTTCGCGCTTCACCGCTGGCGTGATATCGGTGACGGTGGCGGTTTGCACCGGTTCAGCAGCTACTTCAGCAATCGGGGCGTCGGCAACGGCCGCCGTGCCTGTCGGGAAGTGAATCTGTGCTTCATCCAGCACAAAACAGAGCACCGCGACGATGTCATCTTTGCCGACGCCATCAATGGTAACTTCCAGCGAATTGGCGCCTTTCACCACGTTGCTGACGGTACCGAGATTGCCGAGCTCCTCCAGCATCAGCTCCGGCTCTTTCTCTTTCAGGTCAACCAGTTGCAGGCGCAGACCTGCGGCTGCCGCCGGTGCTGCGATCTCAACCACTTCGGCGACTTTGGGCGCTTCAGGCGCAATGCCTTTCGCTTCCAGTGCCAGCTGACGCAGCGCTTCGCAGATGTATTTAAAGCTTTCTGCATTCGGCTCCTGCGCCGTTTTATAGGCATCGAGCTGTTCTTGCATAATATCTTTGGTTTCCAAAAACAGGTTGATGATATCGGTGCTGAGCTGCATCTCGCCGCGGCGCGCACCATCCAGAATGTTTTCCAGGATGTGGGTGGTTTCCTGTAAAACCGTAAAGCCAAACGTACCGGCTCCGCCCTTGATGGAGTGGGCGGCGCGGAAGATGGCATTCAACTGCTCGGAATCGGGCTCCTGGGGATCAAGTCCCAACAGGTGTTGCTCCATATCCGCTAACAGCTCATCGGCTTCATCGAAAAACGTCTGGTAAAAATCGCTGATGTCCATGCTCACGGGATCACCTCGGCTGTGAGGGTTGGTCTGGTGTCACCGCGCTCGCCGTGGGCGTCGCCGCTGCCGCAGGGGCCGTTGCAGCAGCCGGCGCAGCCGGTGTTGCAGTGGAACCTGTTGGGGCAGCCGACGCAGCCGGTACAGCGGGTGCGGTAATGTTGGGAATCATTTGCGCCGGGTCGCTCACCTGAACGGCATCGCTCTCGGCATTCTCTTTTTCAATCGCCGCTTCGGTGTCGTGATTCAACACCAGCAGGCTAATGCGGCGGTTGACTGCATCATTAGCACCACGGTTTTTCAGCTTCATGGTGTCGGCCATACCGACCACACGCAGCATTTTGGCGCCGTCGAGGCCACCAATCACCAGCTCGCGCCGTGAGGCATTGGCACGATCCGCCGACAGTTCCCAGTTGCTGTAGCCACGATCGCCGTTGGCATACTGGAAATCATCGGTGTGACCCGCGAGGCTGATTTTGTTCGGAATATCATTCAGCACCGGCGCGATAGTGCGCAGGATATCGCGCATGTAAGGCTCCACGTCCGCGCTGCCGGTTTTAAACATCGGGCGGTTCTGGCTATCGATAATCTGAATGCGCAGTCCCTCTTCGACCATGTTGATGATCAGATGCGGACGCAGCGCTTTCAGACGCGGGTCGGCTTCAATCAGCTGGTCGAGCTTTTCACGCAGGCGATTCAGGCGGATCTCCTCCAGCTTCTTCTTCTGCGCATCCATATCGACAATCTTCTTCACTTCACCTTTCTGCTGCGTCGGATCATCGCCGCCGCCGGGGATCGGACTTTCGCTGTCGCTGCTTCGCTGACCGCCGGTCAACGCCACTTTCAGCGGCGTTTTAAAGTATTCCGCAATCTGGACCAACTCTTTGGGGCTGGAGATGGAGAGCAACCACATCACCATAAAGAACGCCATCATCGCCGTCATAAAGTCGGCATAGGCAATCTTCCACGAACCGTGGCTCCCATGGTGACCTTTATGTTTGCGCTTTTTAACCAGCACAATGGGGCGATTGCCTGCTTTCATGAATTCTCATCCGAAGTTTGTTTCGCCGGGTTCTTGGCGTTACGCACGTGCTCTTCCAGCTCCGAGAACGACGGACGTTCAGCGGAGTAAAGCGTTTTACGACCAAATTCCACCGCGATTTGCGGGGCGTAACCGTTGAGGCTGGAGAGCAACGTCACCTTCACGCACTGCATCATCTTGGTGGTTTCGGCACATTTCTGACGCAGCACCGACGCCAGCGGAGAGATAAAGCCGTAGGCCAGTAAAATTCCGAGGAAGGTACCGACCATCGCATGGGCCACTAACGCACCCAGTTCGGCCGCCGGACGGTCGGCTGACGCCAGTGCGTGCACCACGCCCATTACCGCCGCGACAATACCGAAAGCCGGTAAGCCATCACCCACCGCCGAGATACTTTGCGCGGGGACTTCACACTCGTGCTCGTAGGTCTCAATCTCTTCATCCATCAACGCTTCAATTTCGAAGGCGTTCATATTTCCGCTGACCATCAAACGCAAATAATCGGTAATAAAATCGACTAACTGTTTATCGGACAAAATACGCGGATAGTTAGCGAAAATTTCACTCTGGCTGGGATCTTCAATGTCACGTTCTAATGACAACATGCCTTGCTGACGGGATTTCGCCATCAGGCGATAAAGCAGCGCCATTAAATCCATGTATACGGCTTTGTTATATTTCGAGCCGCGCATTAACAATGGCAGCGCTTTTAATGTTTTCTTAATCGATTTGCCATTATTGCCGACTAAAAAGGCACCAATACCGGCACCGCCGATAATGATCAGCTCCGCCGGTTGATAAAGCGCGCCTAAATGTCCGCCGACCATCGCGTAGCCGCCCAACACGGAGCCGACGACCACGATATAACCCAGAATTATCAGCACAAAAAATCCTTACGTCCGTAACGTGTTGATGGAAGTTAAGCCAGAGAGCCGCAGGTGTTATTCGTTTATCGCAGGCAAAAAAAAAGCAGCGGTATTAACCGCTGCTGGATGTTTTCCACGATGCGAACAAACTTAAACGGCGCGTTTAACCTGTTCATCCAGCAGTTGTGGAAAGGTATCGGCAGAATCTGCAGAAAGTTTACGTCTTTTTACGGCACGTGATGGCGGCTGGCACAGGCTGCAGACAAAGCTGCCGATGGGCTGATGAGCGTGGTTAATAAAGCTTCCACCACAGCACTTACAGTCAGACAGTTCCAGCATGCCACTTTCAACGAATCGCACCAGGGTCCATGCACGCGTTAGCGCCAACAGCGGGCCCTCGTCCGATTGCGGACACTGCTCAAGATACAAGCGATAAGCTTTGATTACCGCTTCAACGCCACTGTTCAAGCCGGTTTTCAGCAAGAACTGCCAGGCGTTACAGAACATAGAAGAGTGGATATTTTGTTCCCAGGTCATGAACCAATCGGTAGAGAATGGCAGCATACCTTTCGGTGGTGGCGCACCACGCAACTCTTTATAGAGTTTAATCAGGCGACCACGGCTCAGCTGAGTTTCACTCTCCAGCATTTGCAGTCGTGCGCCCAATGTAATCAGCTCCATGGCCAGCTGAATATCACGCGCTTCCTGAACAATACTTTTTTCGGTCATTAAACGGCCCTCTTCTTCGCAGAGACGTCATCTTTAGACGCATTTCGCAGGAGACGGCTGGATAATAAAATACCGGTGTGGATTTGCTGTAAGTCATCCACACGTGACTCTTGAGTCAGGCGATTAATATGGTTGTGATCGGTAAATCGGAACTGGCAAACCAGTTGGTTGGTTTCCGCTAATTTTACCATCTCAGGTAAAGTTAATTGCGACAATGCATCCGCCATCGATTCATCGATGCCTAAACGAAACATTGCTGAAGCTTTTTCCTGGTTAATTAAACGCTGAGCAAGAAGCAAATATGACAGATTGATGTCATATATATGTTTTAGTAATTCTGATGTACCCATTTTTTTCCATCCTGATAGACGCGACACATATACGGCCACAGAATTAAATTGTTCTATGGTTCGGGCTGCTGGTTGGTAAATCTAAAGATGGCAAAAAATAATCAGGCTTGAGCCAACGTGCTCCTGACTGTTGCACTTTTCGTCAGGACACTGATCTGTAGTAATCAAAACTCCAGGCCATTCTTTGCTTGAGTTGTAACCATCTTCCGTGACGTCTGCTTACAGTTTTTTAAGACTAATCTGAAAACAAGGCAAATCTATATTGTCTGATTTCGACATACAACGTGAGTGGCGCGAAATTTTAGATAAAGTGTGATCCACGTCACACTTTTAAGGCAAATTTTTTCTCTAAACCTTCAGCATCGCTTTTCTGTTGTCCATTTTTTGCGCGATTTATGATTATTTCCTTAATATTTTGCTGAAGTAAGGCGGATTTTAGGCTGTGCGGAAGATTGTCATTACAACGCGATCACTTATCTGTTCTATGGCAATTAGGGTGCTATAACACGCCATATTAAGGATTATATGCAGCATAATACTCTGAATTAGCACGAAACTATTCGCTTCTAAATTAATCACTTACAGGGAATATTGCCCATGTGCCGTAAAGCGAGACGCTAGCGAAGCGTGAAGTCTGGGCGCAGAGCGCCAGGGAACTGTTAGTGGATTGTAGGGAGTGTTTAGCGCATGGCAGGGGATGTAACAGGGCGTTACATTAGAGAAATGAATGAATAGGCATTTTTCGGTTTGCTCCACGATGACTATCGGCGCACCACCTGGGATCTTTAGGGTTGCGAGGAAAAAAAGCTCTTTTTGCCTTTCGCTTGTGTGCTTTTTAACCAAATCGTGCGCTTTTTGCTGATGAGTCAGCGCATTAGCGCTTTAAGAAATGAAATCGATTTCGTGAAGTTACAGTGGCGCGTGAAAACGCTGTGCAGTGCGGTAGCGATAGGTCGCCTAATAGCGGGGAATTTTGGCTGATGAGGTTGTCATGAATGGCCGGGAGTTTTTGAAAAATAAGGTCGCCATAAATGGCGACCCTACTGGTATGGTGCGCGTTACGCTAATTTTGGAAAGGTGGCGACTTTATTTACCGTACCGTGATCGTCACTGCGTACCGGCAAAGTATTTAAATCTTTCAGGAAGCTTTCACGCCAGTGTGAAATATCCTGTTTGCGCAACACCGCCATCATGTCGTTATAACGCGAGATACGTTCGGTACGCGGCATGGTCAACGCGCGATCGAGCGCCGCCGCCACGTCATCACGATCGTACGGATTGACGATCAGCGCGGAAGTCAGCTCATTGGCCGCACCAGCAAAGCGGGACAACACCAACACGCCAGGGTTATCCGGGTCCTGTGCTGCTACATACTCTTTCGCCACCAGATTCATGCCGTCACGCAGCGGCGTAATCAAGCCGACGTTGGTGAGACGGAAGATCTTCATTAACAGACGACGATCAAAGTGCTGATTGAGGTAATAGAGCGGCGTCCAGCCCAGCGTGCCGTATTTACCGTTGATGCGCCCCGCTTCCGTTTCCAGCTGGTGACGGATGTCCTGATAAGCCTGCACATCGCCGCGCGAGGTGGGCGCAATTTGCGAGTAGCGAATTTTGCCGCGGTGCTGCGGGAAATTCTCCAGCAGGGCTTCGAAGGCCAGGAAACGCTCCGGCAATCCTTTAGAGTAATCCAGGCGCTCACAGGCAATGATATTCTGCAGATCGCCCAAATCGCGTTTCATCGCCGCCATTTTCGGTGGCAGCGGTCCTTCCGCCATCTCTTTAATGGTGTCCGGCTCAATACCAATCGGATAGACCTCAGTCATAAAGGTGTTACCGAAGGCGCGATGCTTCTTCTCTCCTTTATTCTGCAGCTGCGTCAGCTGGCTCAGGCTATCAAGGAAAGCTACGCGGTCAGATTCTGTCTGGAAGCCCAGCAGATCGTAGTCGCACAGCATTTCCAGCAGCTCCTGATGCGGCGGAAGAGCATTGAAGATCTCTGGCGTCGGGAACGGGATATGCAGGAAGAATCCGATGCGGTTATTAATGCCCTGCTTGCGCAGCTCGGCGGCAAACGGCAGCAGATGATAATCGTGGATCCACAGAATATCGTCGGGCTTCAGCAGCGGTTTAAGGCGCTGCGCTAGCAAAGTATTGACGCGGCAGTAGCCATCCCAGGCTTCGCGCTGATACTGCACCAGATCGAGGCGATAGTGGAACGCCGGCCAAATCACGGTATTGGAGAACTGGAGATAATATTGATCATAATCGTTTTGATTAAGCGGCAGTGACGCATAGGTGATGCCGTCTTTTTCGATCTGCGTAAGTTCTTCATCTTCTTCTTCACCCGAGAATTCGCTGATCTCTCCGTTCCAGCCAAACCATAATCCACCGGTATCTCGCAGTGCATCTAAAATACCGACAGCAAGCCCGCCTGCGCTGGCCTTGCTACCATCGGGGATCGCGATACGGTTAGATACGACGACTAAACGACTCATAACCTAAACTCCTTACCAACATTGTCATGTTCTAGTTGTAATAATAGTTGTTCAAGCCAGTGCCATACGGCCTCAACGCTGTTGAGGCGATAGCGTGCATGGCTGGCCCCTTCACCGACTTTGACAGAGATCCCCTGCATGGCATTTACCACGAGGAATCCTTTTTCATCTGTCAGGTCGTCTCCCACAAATACCGGAATGCGTCCGGCAAAGGGTGCTTCCTGCATGAACTCACGTACGGCAGCGCCTTTATCGATGCCTTGCGGCTTCAGTTCCACCACGCATTTACCTGGCTGAAGCGCCAGCTCGGGAAAGCGTGCAACGGCGTCTTCGGCCAGCTGCATAATGGCGTTTTCGTACTGCGGCGCATTGCGATAGTGAAGCGCAAATGCCATGCCTTTCACTTCTAATAGCGTATCGGGCCACTGATCCAGCGTCTGCTGCAGTTCAGTTTGCAGTGTTTGCGCAATATCCCCCGGCAAGCTGTGGCGATGCACGCGGCCCGCCGCATCGCGGCGTTCTGCACCGTGCACGCCCGCAGCGGGAGCTTCAAGTGGCGCGACTAAGGCGTCGAGTTGCGCAATCGGACGGCCAGAAACCAGCGCTAAGGCGCCGTGGCTAAGATTGGAAATGTGTTGCAGCAGCTGGCGTACCGGAGCGGGAATGGAGACCGACTCGGGCTGCGACTGAATCGCTGCCAGCGTGCCGTCGACATCAAAAAAGAAGGCGTAGAGTCCGCCACTTAATGACGGCAAGGTGCTGTTGTGATTAACCGCGGAGGTCACGACTCTTCTCCTGTCTTGTGGAATTTGTCATTACAGGATGTTCGGAGGCTGGCTGGGTGATCGAGGCGGTTGCTACCGCAGAAGTGTGTGCGAGGAGGTTTTGCAGATAACACGGAATTTCGATAGATAACTCTCCACAAACAAACATCATTTAAACTCACTCGCCAGGCTGACTGCAAACATCGTCAGAATTAAGTGTAGACGCAGATCACGATATTGCCAGATACGCGCGGCCTGGCTATAGGATAAGTGGCCGTTTTAAGGCTTATGCCGCAAAAGAATCGCCTCAGCGCTTTTTCAGCCGTTTCGCTTATTTTTTAGCGTTGATAACGCCCTTCTCCCGCCTCAATTCCCGGATTATGCCGACTTGCATCCGCCGCGAGGATTATCATATGGTGCGTTTACCGTGCGGCTACAGCGCGGAAATAGCGCCCTGATCGGCATTGATCACGGCTCTTAGACCCATTCAGGCAGGAATCCGGATAATGGAAAACCGATCGACATCACATTTTTCACTTGTCGCGGCAGGTGAGCGAAGATGATCCCGCAAAGCTACAGCCAACGCGTTCACTTCTATTACTGCATTCTGGTCGCCCTGAAAATCAACGCCAAAACGAAGAAGTCTGGCGGCGTGCGCGGCAAGAATAACTTCCTGCTGAAATGGCTGCGTAATGCGCAGAACAACACCATTTTCCCGCCGGATATCACCAGCGAGATTGAGTGGCTGCGCGCCAAGATCATCAGCTCCGGGCCCGACACCGACCTGGAACCGATGCTGCAGTATGTCTACGACACGGCGAAGCGTGCCGAGACGATGCGTTTAGGTTCATGATTCCTTCCATTTATTCGACTCAATGGAAACCGCGATTTTATTGAGGCAACGCAATATCTGTATCGTCATTACCACGTAAATCTGGGTACGGTTAAATCTTCTTATCTTGATGAATTTAATCGAAAAATCTTAAATCTGGCATCTACGTGAAGGTAATTAATATGATTAACAGAATGATCCTCAATGAGACCGCCTATTTCGGTGCGGGCGCGATTAATTCTATTGTCGATGAGATTCACAAACGCGGTTTTAACAAAGCGTTGGTGGTGACCGACAAGGATTTGATCCAGTTTTCTGTCGCCACCCGCATCACCGATCTGCTGGCGCAGTACGACCTCAGTTTCGCCATCTATGATGAGGTGATCCCCAATCCTACCGTTGAGGTGGTGCATGCGGGCGTCGAGGCTTTTCGTCGTTCGGGCGCCGATTATCTGATCGCGGTGGGCGGCGGCTCGCCGCAGGATACCTGTAAAGCTATTGGCATGATGATTGCCAATCCCGAGTTCAGTGACGTGCGCATGCTGGAAGGCGGCGCCGCCACGCGCAATCCCTCCGTACCGATCATTGCGGTGCCGACCACTTCCGGCACCGCAGCGGAAGTGACCATCAATTACGTCATCACCGATGAAGAGAAGAAGCGCAAGTTCGTCTGCTACGACCCGCACGATATCCCGGCGATTGCCATTATCGATCCCGACATGATGGCCAGCATGCCTGCCAGCCTGAAAGCGGCGACCGGCGTCGATGCGCTGACGCACGCCATTGAAGGCTACATCACGCGCGGCGCGTGGGAACTTACCGACATGTTCCATCTCAAAGCGATTGAAATTATTGGCCGCTCGCTGCGTGATTCGGTTAAAGGCGTGCCTGCGGGCGTGGCGGATATGGCGCTCGGTCAGTACATCGCCGGAATGGGCTTCTCGAATGTTGGCTTGGGTCTGGTGCACGGTATGGCGCATCCGCTGGGCGCGTTTTATGGCACGCCGCACGGCATCGCAAATGCGGTTCTGCTGCCGCATATCATGGCGTTCAATGCCGAGCATACCGGCGAGAAGTACCGCGATATCGCCCATGCGCTGGGCATGGAAGGTGCCTATAGCTGTTCATTAGCCGATGCCCGTGCGCTGGCCATTGATGCGGTGATCACCCTAAACCACGATATCGGTATTCCGCTCAGACTGCGTGATATCGGCATGCAGGAGCAGGATGTGGATGCGCTTGCCGCCGCAGCTTTCGCCGATGTATGTACGCCGGGCAATCCGCGGGAGTGCAGCGTGGCGATGATCGCTACGCTGTATCGTGAGTTGTTCTGATTAGGCGTTAATCAGGTCGCCATTAATGGCGACCGACGTGTTTTGTAGGTGCGCATTTATGCGCACCAGAACGAAGCGCTTATTTAATTCATGCCAACATTCATCTCTCAGAAATAATATTAACGCTGCAGCTTAAAATAAAATTAATTCAACCCGGTGCGCTTGCAGCAATGGGATGCCCGCTTAGTATTAATGAGGCGGCATGCAGTTGATGAGTACAAGGCTAAATTCACTCCTTCCCTCCTCCATTTCTTATCGTTATTTATTTTTAAACATCAGAATTAATTCCCTTTCTCCGTTTATTTTATTTTTTGAGGTGAGCTATGTTTCGACATGTAAAGCAGTTGCAATATACCGTGCGCGTTAATGCGCCCAATCCCGGTCTGGCCAATTTATTACTCGAGCAGTTTGGTGGTCCGCAGGGCGAATTAGCCGCTGCGATGCGCTATTTCATGCAGGGCTTAAGTGATGAAGATGCGGGTCGTCGCGAGATGCTGATGGATATCGCGACTGAAGAGTTGAGCCATCTGGAAATTATCGGTTCGCTGGTTGGCATGCTGAATAAAGGTGCCAAAGGCGAACTGGCGGAAGGCAGCGAAGAGCAAGGCGATCTTTATCGCTCCATTACCGGCGCGGGCAATGACAGCCATCTGACATCGATTCTGTACGGCGGCGGCCCAGCATTAACCAACTCCGCGGGCGTGCCCTGGACAGCGGCTTACATTGATACCATTGGCGAAGTGACAGCGGATCTGCGCTCCAACATCGCGGCCGAAGCGCGCGCCAAAATCCTCTACGAACGCCTGATCAACCTCACCGATGACGTGGGCGTAAAAGATGCGTTAGGCTTCCTGATGACGCGCGAAGTGGCGCATCAGCTGTCGTTTGAAAAAGCGCTCTACTCCATCCACAACAACTTCCCACCGGGCAAACTGCCGCCGATCGAGAAGTATGCGCACACCTACTACAACATGTCTCAGGGTGACGATATTCGCGGTAGCTGGAATTCGGATGAGAACTTCGACTATGTCGCCGACCCGCAGCCCGCAGTGGATGGCGGTGATGGCTCCGCCAGCGTGACGCTGCCGTCAAAACAGCTGAGCGATCTGGATACGCTGGCAACACGCACCGCTTCACAGCCCGATACCAATCCGATTACCGGCGCGGAACCCGGCAGTAAAACGCCGCTTACCAATCAGTAATCATCACAGGTCGCCCTAAACGGCGACCTGGCAGATTAATCCGGAAAACGCCCTTTCATTTCAGTTACGCGGCTGGGTTGTTGAGGGATGTGCCATAGTTGACGCTGGCATAAATAATAAGGATGGCTTGATGATGTTTGGTTTTTTAACTTCCCTGTTCGGTAGCCCGGAGTCATTAGTGCAAGTCATGACGCGCCAGGACATTCAGGAATCGATTGAGGAAGGCGACAGAATTATTATTGATGAAGATGGTAACGCTTCGGTTAATGCGTTGAGTCCTGAAGTTCAGCGCGATTTTGCCCATCATGTCAGCACATTAAAGGATATTTAAATGGGCACGGCGATATTTATGGTGATGATGGTTTGCGGCTATTGGTATACCAGCCGCGACATGTCGAGCCGTTTAAAAATTAAGCGTTCCTTTGGCTGGGATGTCTATTTTCTCATTGCGCTGTATGGCTGCATATTTGTGCTGCAAGGCGTGCTGGCCACCGCGATCATCTGGCTGATTCTGCTGGCCGCATCGGGCGTGAATAATGCGTTTGCGCTGACCTCGGCGGAGAATGTGCACTGGAACGTCGATTTCATGACGTGGAGCTTTTTAGGCATTCAGGCCCCGGTGGTGCTGATGCTGGCCTTTGCCATCCTGTTCTGTATGTATCGCTCCAACTGGGCGGTCAGCGCCCGGCTCAACGCCGGTGGACGCAAGGAGTTGTATCAACGCCTTTCCCGCTCCAACGGCATTGAACAGTTGCTATTGCAATGTATGGAAGAAGGCGAGCTGGCGTGGGTCACACTGAAATCGCGCCGTATCTATATCGGCATGATTCACGCGGCGACCTTTGAATATCCAAACACTGCCAACATTGTGTTGATCCCGATGCTGAGCGGCTATCGTGATTCACGCACGCTCAATCTGGCGATCGAGCATAATTACAGTCTGTGGTACCACAATCACAACATTGATTTCTCGTCCGCACCTAAAAGTGCCCTTGAGTTTCGTAAAGTGATTATGGTGCATCAAATAGAGAGTTTGTCGCTGTTTGATCCGGCCAGCGCCAGCGCATTAGCGATGGATAAGCAAAGCGGTAATAAACGCAAGTGGATGCGAAAATCCGCGCCCAAACGCGACTATCCCTAAATTTACTATTCAAAGATGCTGGCTTAATCGTGCAATTGCTTTATGTTGCACGGAGCCAGCAACATTCCATAATAAGTCAAAATAATAAGGGCATCATGATGGACTTTAAAAAGTTCGAGGACACTTTACAGCTGTGGGGGAATTTACACTTCACGGGAATTGAACTGCAACAGCGTGATAATAAAAGCGAAATTTACGCGACCGGCACTAATAATCATACCCAAAGCCAGCTGTATATTTGCACGCTTTCAACTGATGTTGCTTCACACGTCCAGTTAAAACAGTTTCGCACCTGGTTGCACAGAATTAATATTGGCAAAGCGAAGCGCCGATTAGCTCTCGCCAGAAAGGATTAATTCATTGTCCCCGCGCGGGGGACAGAGAGGAATATCAGGCGTCGTCAGGCGTGTAACCCACCACAATTTCCAGTGTTTTGCGCAGCACATCAGCTTCAGCATCACCTTCTGCGGTTTCCAGCGCCATAATCAAACAGAGAATAATCGATTTATTACTGACGCGCCCTTCCGTGGCCAGCACGTGGCGGATAACCCTATCCAATACGGCAGCTTCGTTTCTTAACGTACTGTCTGCATTGCGAAAATGCTCTGCCAGTTCGGTGTCAGGCAGTGCAGCGTAGAGGTTGTGATTTTCCGACATGATTCCAGTCCCGTGATTGTATCTACGCTCGAATTTACAGTGCCTAAATGCGAGCCAATCGATCAATGTTTACGATTGTTACCAGACTGTTGGTTGTTACCAAACAGCTGAAGAACGTTGTCGCTTTGCGGCTGCTCTTCGCGCAGCTTTTTTCCCGCCGAAATACTGTTGCGTACGTCGGTGATGGCGGCAGTAATCGCTGCACGCTGCTCTTCGTCATTGCTCTGCTGCTTCATCAGCATCAGCTGATTCAACAGCGCTTGCGTATTGACCGGGCCCGTACGTTGCAACAGCGCCAGCGCCGCTTCGCCAATAATTTCATCGATTATTTTCTGGTGTTCACTTCTATTCATAACGAATTTTCATAACGAATCTCTGACCGCCGCTTCGCCCCGGTGCGGGGCGAAACCAGTGTGGGAGCGTATTCAGAGTAAAATTTTAATACTTGTACAAGTTTGACGTCTGACTGGCTCTCAGCTTTCACGTTCAAATAACAAGCCAATCAGCTGATGATAGTGATGCTCTTCTTCAGCATTGGCGGCCAGTTCCAGTCTGCGCAGCAGCTTGGTGCATAGCGATTTGCGGTTGAGGTTACGGCCTTCGCGTAAGATTTCAACCACGATCTGACCCAAGGTTTCCTGCTGCGATGGCAGCGACGCTTTGCTGAAATAGTTGGCAATGGCCTCGACTGAACTCGGCGTGTATCCGTTCTGACGCATAATTGACCCCAATAAATGAAAAAGTTAGATCATTTGACCTAAGTAAAGTTGTACAGATAGCAAAAAACTGTACAAGGAGCTTACTCAAGATATCAGGCAGGTTTTGTTGCAAAAAGTGCTAAGAAGTGTGAATTAGGACAATTAGAAAGCTTTTATTTCCAAATCTGTGCGCTCCGCGCCGAAAGTCATCGACGCGTGAGCCGGTTGGGATGGTCAATTGTCGTCGGCATCGGCCGCAGGCATTCTGACACTGCCTTCCTGGCGACTCAATCCGCGCAATGCTGAATGGACGCGATTATCGCTGCCCGCCGGTTGACGGTGCGTGAGCAACCATTGCTGCGCCTGGGCAATACGCTGCTGCTGTTGACTGTTTTGCTCTTTTCTCGCCATGCGCGCGAGCTCTGCCAGCAGTGAGGAAACGCTGACTTCCTCACGGCGCACCAGTAATGCATAGGCCGCTTCGCCGATAATTTTAGGTTGCGAATCTGACATCTTCTACCTCCTGAGAATATGGGCTTACGCTTGCTTCTCACTTTTCATTATAGATCATCGGCCTGACACCTTGTTAACAGACAGCTCTGGTTATCTTGGGTTTTTGTTACTAACACGTTATGGTAACTGCCCTTCGGTGGCCTCTGCTCGCACCGACGACGTGATTAATAACAAGCATTAAGCAAGGAAATCTGGCATGGAGTTCACCATACGCAAAGCCACGGCAGAGGATGCAGAGCTGCTGCACCTGCTGGGCCGCATGACCTACAGTGCGCATTTCAAACATATGTGGGTTTCCGCAGACGAACTGGATGCCTTTATCGACAAGGAATACGGTCTGGCAGAGCTGAATAGCAGCCTCGCGGCGCCCAATGAGAGCTGGCTGATCGCCGAGACCGACAAGCCGATTGGCTTCGCCAAAGTCACCTGGAACACGCCAGTGCCGGATTCCGGCATGAGCGGCGCGTTGCCCAACAAGCTCTACCTCAATCCAGAAGAAACCGGCAAAAACTACGGTCGCTGGATGTTCGAGAGCATCATCAATGAGGCGCGCGACAAGCGTGAAGGCTACCTGTGGCTGGAAGTGTTAGGCGATAACGTGCGTGCACGTAAGTTCTACGAAGCCTTTGGTATGCAGCACATCAAAGACATTCCGTTTATCACCGCTTCACAGCAGAGCACCCTGCAGATCATGGGGATGATGATTTAAGCGCAGCGGTATGCCCTTTGGCACAAAATAAATTTCCTTTGTTGCCAACTGTTTTGCAAATCATTACGGGTTCTGGCTTGATCAAACTGCCTATTCGACATTACTGTATACATATACAGTGACGATTTGAGATCGCAGCCATGCAGTTTTATCAGCCCGCGGAAATCCGCGCTATTCTCGCCTTACCTTTGTTCATCAGCCGCGTGCCCTGCGGCTTTCCGTCCCCAGCGCAGGACTACGTTGAACAACGTATCGACCTCAACGACTTTTTAGTCGATCACCCCAGTTCAACCTATTTCATTAGAGTCAGCGGTGACTCGATGATCGACATCGGTATCAATGAGGGTGACATGCTGGTGGTGGACAGCTCGCTCAAACCCAAACACGGTGACATTGTGGTGGCTTCGCTTTCCGGCGAGTTCACCGTGAAACAGCTGATGTTACAGCCTTACCTGCATCTCAAACCGATGAATACCGCGCATGCGGTGATCGCCATTCCTGACGCCGATGAGTTCGAAGTCTTCGGCATCGTTAAACACGTGATTAAAACCATAGGCCGCTGATGTTTGCCCTAGTGGATGTGAATTCGTTTTACGCCAGCTGTGAAACGGTGTTTCGCCCGGATCTGCGCGGCAAGCCGATTGTGGTGCTGTCGAACAACGACGGCTGCATTATTTCGCTAAGCAGAGAAGCCAAGGCGCTGGGCATTAAGATGGGCGCGCCCTACTTCAAACATCGCGAAGAGTTGATGCGCCACAAAGTGGTGGTGTTCTCGTCTAACTATGCGTTGTATGGCGATATGTCGCGCCGCGTGATGGAGACGCTGGCGCTGATCTCCACGCGCGTGGATGAGTATTCCATCGACGAAGCCTTCGTTGACGTCACCGGCATCAACGCCTGCATGACATTCGAACAGTTAGGCCGCGACATTCGCGACCGTATTTATCAGGACACCCATTTGCGCGTGGGTGTCGGCATTGCGCCGACCAAAACCCTCGCCAAGCTCGCCAACTGGGCCGCCAAACGCTGGACCAAAGCCGAGAACGTGATGGATCTCTCTTTGCCCCACCGTCAGCGCGAGTTGATGAAACTGGTCAAGGTTGAAGAGGTGTGGGGCGTGGGCCGGCGCTTATCGAAAAAGCTCAACCTGATGGGCATTACCACCGCACTGCAATTGGCTGAAACCCCGACCGCGCTGATCCGTAAACACTTTGGCGTGGTGCTGGAGCGTACGGTGCGTGAATTATGTGGCGAGTCTTGTCTGGCGTTTGAGGAGGTGATTCCCAACCGGCAAAATATCCTCTGCTCGCGCTCGTTTGGCGATCGCATTACCGAATATCAGGATATGCGCGAAGCCATTGCCAATTACGCGGCGCGTGCCGCAGAGAAATTGCGCAGCGAGCGGCAATATTGCCGTCATATCGGGACGTTTATTCGTACCAGTCCGCACGATCCGCATCATCCTTATTATGCCAATGCGGCCAGCCAAACCTTGATTACGCCCACCGCTGACAGCCGCGATATTATTCAGGCCACGCTCAACTGTTTAGATCGCATCTGGGTGCCCGGTAAGCGTTATATGAAAGGCGGCGTCATGCTGGGCGATTTCTTTAGCGATGGCGTGGCGCAGTTTGATCTGTTTGCGGAATATCAGCCGCGTCACAATAGTGACCAATTAATGGCCCTGATCGACAAGATGAATGCCCACCAGCGCGGTGCGTTATGGTTTGCCGGGCAAGGCATTCAGAAACCCTGGTCGATGAAGCGCGAGATGCTGTCCCCGGCCTACACCACCCGGCTGGCGGATCTGCCGGTAGCGAAGTAAGCGCTTCACGCTTGAATTACACCCATATCAATACACTCTTCAGTCCCTGACACAGCGTCATCACAACCGTAGAACCGGGTTCGTCTAAAGGTGTCTGAACCGACCAAAGAAAAACCGCGCCAGCTAGCGCGGTTTTGTACAGGTATCTGGCGTGGGTGCGTTACTTCGCTGCCCTGTGCGCCTCAGAAGCGGCTTTCATACCCGGATGCAGATTGACACCGGAAACGTCCGTGGTTTCTCGTGCCTTGTGCAGGTCGCATGCCGCCTGCATTGATAACCACAGGCGCGCCGCAATACCCAGCCCCGCCTCAAGCCGCACCGCCATTTCAGGGCTGACCGATGCTTTACCGCTGGCGACTTTACTCAGCGCTGAAGCAGAAACACCAAGCTCTTTCGCCAGTACGCGCAAGCCAATATTGTTATCTTCGATGTATTCGGTGATCAGACCGCCCGGATGCGGGGGATTGAACATTGCCATCAGTGGTAGTCCTCCAGGTTAAGAATATAGGCATCGCCGTCGGTGAATTCGAAGGTGATACGCCAGTTAGCCCTGACCGTTAATGAAAACAGGTTTTTCCTGTCCCCTTTCAGGGGATGAAAACGAAACCCCGGATAGTTTCTGAATTCATCCGTGGAGAACGCTTCATCAATGACCAGAAGGCGAAGCCGAATGCGTTCTGCGTCCTGCGCCTGGACGCCGCTGATATCACCTTTCTCAAACAACTTTTGTAATCCCTTATGCTTCCAGCTTTTAATCACATCACACCTCCGTGTTTCCTGTTGAGAAACATCATATCATATGTTTCTCAACAGGAAACAGGTCTGGCTTTTTATTTTCGCAGCGCGTCACAGACTCAAGCCCTGAGCGGATCTACCGGTGGCGAAGTAACCGCTTCACGCTTGAATTACACGCATGTGAATGCGATATTCAGCCCCTGATACAGCGACAGCTTAATAACATCCGGAGAACCTATGTCGAATGAAGAACGCGTAAACGAGCTGGAAGAAACAGTAAACCAGCTGCAGATTGAAGTCGCTGCCTTGCGCGAATTAATGATTAAGCAGGTGGCGGTAAATAACATCACCTTTAAAGGGAAATATGACGAGGTGATTATTCAGCTGGCGAAAGAATATGAAGAGCGCGGCTTAGAGGACGAAAGGAATAGCCAGATGCACGAGGCGCTGCGTCAATATATCAAGTATCAGCTACCCGCCGTGGAATAAGCCGATTACGCTTGCGGTTCATCGATATTGACCCCTTTCGCCCCATCACGCCCTTCACGCTTTGCCCGGTACAAGGCGTGATCGGCGTACTCCAGCAGTTTTACCGCACTAAGGGTGGCGGACGTTGCGGTAGTGGCGCAGCCGGCACTGATCGTCACCTGGCCTTTGGGCGAAGAAATATGCGCAAGCTGCCTGATCCGCACCGCCTCAACCACCCGATGCGCAATCGTCATGCCCTCATCGAATGGGGTATCAGGCAGGATCAGCGCAAACTCCTCGCCGCCATAGCGCGCGGCGATATCGGAGCGCCGCACAACCACGGCAGCTAATACTTCACCGATCGCTTTCAGGCACTTATCCCCGGCAATATGGCCGTAAGTGTCGTTGTAGTGCTTGAAGAAATCGATATCCATCATGATCAGCGTGAGCGGTTTACCGCTGGCGGCGGCGTGGGCCAGCGCCTGATGCAGGAAACGATCAAACTCCCTTCGATTCGCCAGACCGGTTAAACCATCAACGTGCGCGAGTTGATTCAGGGCGAGGTTGGCGCTGTGCAGTTCGTCGCGCAGCTGAGTCAATTCCTGCTGATAGCGCAACACGCTACGCGCCTGACGCAGCTGGAAGACGCCGAGCAGCAAGATGGTCAGCAGCAGGATAATGCTGAGCAGAATATCCTGCGCCCGACGGTTAACCCACACATGGAACAGATCGTCACTGTTGTAACCGGCGGCGACGATAATCGGATAGCGATCGGAACGCGCAAAACCAAAGATCCGCGCCTGGCCATCCAGCACCGATTTCCACTGCCCGCTGCCGCGATCCATTTTCGCCAGCATCTCCTGAAATAGCGGGCTGGCTGAGAGATTTTTGCCGATGTAACTGTCAGGCATCGGACGCGCATACAGCACCGTGCTGTCAGCCAGCATCAACACCAGCACATCGCGTGCACCGAGCTCGTAATAGCTGTAGAAGCGACGGAAAAAATCGACCTTGATGGTGGCCAGCAACACGCCCTTAAAGCCACCGTTGGCATCACTGACGCGCAGGGAAACGGGGATCACTAAATCGCCGGTGCTGCGGCTGTTGATCACCGGGCCGATATGCACGCTGTTGCGGCGGTTATTGCGCTGAAAAGTGAAGTATTCGCGATCGGAGTTATTGATATTGTTGGGTGCGCGCTCGGCGGAGGTGGCGATCCACTTGCCATCTTGATCGTAGTAGAACAAGCCATGCAGCTGCGGTAAGCGGCGCTGTAATTCGCGCATGGTGTTACTCAGGTCACGGCCCTGAATGCGCGTTGCCAGCTGTAGCTGCAGATCACGCTGTACCTGGCGTAGCGACAGCTCGGTCTGCAGGAAGGTGTCTTCCGCCTGACGCGATTGTGATAACGCCAGATTCATCGCGGATTCCTGGGTCTGACGCACGGTCGCCAGCCAGTCTTCACGCAAGGTCCAGATACTCATACTGGCTACGGTGATCAATAGCAGCAGTCCAGAGAGCACAATGCTTTTCAGTAAACCGCCGTCAGAAGAGATCGGCTTATCCATTTTTCTTTTTAACTGCATGTTGTCCTCTGTCTTCCCCACCAACAGAGTTAAGCAGGTAAACCACGCATCAGTGGACGAATGCGGTTATTTTTCGGGCCATCGATAACTCCTATGACCAGTTGCGAAATATTACTGTAGTCTGGTTCCACCACATTGAGTGGCAGCAACACACAGTACGCGTTTACACGATCACTTCGGTATGCATCTCGACCAGCCCGCTACGAGCGGGCTTTTTTTTGCCTAAGATGCAGGGAAAACGGGGCGGAGCAATCAACTCCGCCCCGCGCATTAGGCTGCGACGGTCAGCGCTTTTTTGCTGCGCGACCAGACGCGATGGGATGCCATGACAGAAAGGAAGTCCGCCATAAAGGTGCCCTCGGCTTTCACATCTTCCACCAGCCCTTCCTCGACCTCATTGTCCTGCACGTTGAACTGCGCCTTAAACCGGCGTGCATCACCGCTCAGACCGATGGCTTTGAGATGCTTGTAGGCTTCCAGCAGGAAGTAGCGCGCATCACCGCTCAGCAGCAACGCATCGATATTGCCATCCGGCACAATCACCGCATCAAAGGTCAGCGAAGGAAGACCGGTAAAGGTGGCATCAACCGGCAGCACCGAGCCATCATCCGCCAGCACTTGTCCCATGTGCGCTGCCAGAATTTTGGCATGCACGCCCTGCGCTTTCAGCGCCTGCAGTATCGCCAGCACGTCGGCGGCTTTCACACCGTCGCTCAGCAGTAACGCCACCTGACGGCCTTTGATATCGCCGCTCGGTTGCGCATACAGACTCAGGCTGTCATCTTTTTTCAGGCCGTTGACCTCTTTCGGCGGAACGGTGTTGAGCTGCTCATCACTCAGCTTCAGCCCCAGATTGGTGGCCACAGCCTGCGCCAGCGTGACGTCAATCTGCAGCAGATGATCGACCACGCGTTCGCGGATGTAAGGACGCGCTACCTTGCTGAGCTCAAACGAATAAGCGCCGATGATATGCTGCTGCTCTTCCGCGGTCTGGCTCAGCCAAAACAGCCGTGGCTGCGAGTAATATTCGCCAAACGATGGGCTACGCTCGCGCACCTTGCTGCCTTCCACCCGCTCCTGATAGCTCTCGAATCCGCCCTCTTTTGCCGCTGGCGGCACTTCACGTGGCCAGTTGTTGTTGATGGAGTTCGGTTCGTAGTTGGCCGGATTGGTATCGATTTCCGTGCGATGCATGCCCTGACGCTGGAAATTGTGGTACGGGCAAACCGGACGGTTGATCGGGATCTCATGGAAGTTCGGCCCACCCAAACGGCTGATTTGCGTATCGGTGTAGGAGAACAAACGGCCCTGCAACAGCGGATCGTTGGTGAAGTCCAGCCCTGGCACAATGTGGCCCGGATGGAACGCCACCTGTTCGGTCTCGGCAAAGAAGTTGTCCGGATTACGGTTGAGCACCATTTTGCCGACCAGTTCGACCGGCACCAGCTCTTCAGGGATCAGTTTGGTGGCATCGAGAATGTCGAAATCGAATTTGAACTCGTCCTCTTCCGGGATCAGCTGCAGGCCGAGCTCATATTCCGGGAAGTCCCCAGCTTCAATCGCTTCCCACAGATCGCGACGGTGGAAATCGGGATCGCGGCCGGTCAGCTTCTGTGCTTCATCCCACAGCAGCGAGGCTTTGCCCGCCACCGGTTTCCAGTGGAAACGCACGAAGGTGGCTTTACCCTCGGCGTTAATCAGGCGGAAAGTATGGATGCCAAAGCCTTCCATGGTGCGATAGCTGCGCGGAATACCGCGATCCGACATCGCCCAGATGACGTTATGCAGCGTTTCAGGTTGCAGCGACACATAATCCCAGAAGGTGTCGTGCGCGCTCTGCCCCTGCGGAATTTCGTTGTGCGGCTCGGGTTTCACCGCATGCACGAAGTCCGGGAATTTGTGCGCATCCTGGATGAAAAATACTGGCGTGTTGTTGCCGACTAAATCAAAAACGCCCTCATCGGTATAGAACTTGGTGGCGAATCCACGGATATCGCGCACGGTGTCAGCCGATCCTGCGCCACCCTGCACGGTGGAGAAACGCACGAAGACGGGTGTGATTTTTTCGGCATCGCTGAGGAAACCTGCTTTGGTCAGTTTTTCCAGCGAGCGGTAAGGCTGGAAATAGCCATGCGCCGCCGAACCGCGCGCATGCACGATACGCTCAGGAATGCGTTCGTGGTCAAAATGCGTGATTTTTTCACGCATGATGAAGTCTTCAAGCAACGTGGGCCCGCGCGAACCGGCACGCAGCGAGTTCTGATCGTTGGCGATGCGGGTGCCCTGATTGGTGGTCAGGTCGGCGTTTTCACCATTTTTACGGTACTCATCGAGCTGCTCAAGTTTGCTGTTTTGCGTGGCGGGCGCTTTCAGGCTGCCGGGCGCGGTAGGCTGCTTGCCCGGCGGCGTCGGTTCAGCGGCAGGTTTATGTCCACCGCCTTGCGGTGCTAAATCACCTAATCCTGGCTCAGAGGTTTCTGGCCCTTTATGCGGCGCGGTATGGGTTAAATTCTGTTCTTTTTTATCTTTCGACATGTGACATGCTCCTCCAGTTAAGACCCTATTAACTGTAGAGCATAAAAACATTTATATTTCGTCTGGTTTAGAAATGATGTTTAAAGAGATTAATGAGGAGAATGTAAAGCGAGGATATTTTAACCGAAAGGTAGCTTTAATGGTTTATTAATAAGATTAATCCTGATAAATACCGTTGCGCTTTATTTCAATTATTTTCGCACCCTCCACAGGGTCGCCATTAATGGCGACCAAAAATATCATGCGGCATAACAGGCGCTATGAATGCGTTAAGGTTTCAAAATCACCTTGGTCCAGCCCGCATCACGATCGTCGAAATGGCGGTACGCTTCGGGGCCTTCGGCCAGCGACAGTCGATGAGAAATAATGCTCGCCGGATGCGCTTTGTCGGTGGCAATCAATCGCGCTAGCTGGCGGTTATAGGCTTTGACGTTGGCCTGGCCGGTACGGATCGACTGCCCTTTAAACCAGAAGCTGCCGAAATCGAACGGCATTTTACCCACTTTGGCTAACTCGCTGGCCGCGCCGGGATCCTGCGGGATAAACACGCCCACCACGCCAATGCCGCCGGTGGCTTTGGTGGAGGCGACCAGGCTGTTCATGGTGGCGCTGTTATCTTCGTGTCCATGCTGATTACAACATTGATAACCCACGCATTCACAACCGCAATCCGTGCCGCGTCCATCCGTCAGATCAAGGATTTGCTGCACCGCTGCGTCGCCCACGGCATTGATGCCCGTTGCGCCCATCTGCTCCGCCAGCGCCAGGCGATCGGGGTGCGTATCCACCACAAACACCTGCGACGCGCCTTTGATGATCGCCGAATGCGCGGCCATCAAGCCTACCGGGCCCGCACCGTAGATGGCGACGCTATCGCCCGGTCGCAGGCCTGCCAACTCGGTTGCATGCCAGCCGGTGGGGAAAATGTCTGACAGCATCACATAATCTTCCTCTTTCTCCACCGCATCCGGTGGCAGCAGCAAACAGTTAAAATCGGCAAACGGCACGCGCAGCAGCTCGGCCTGACCGCCTTCCCACTCACCCATTTCAGCAAAGCCGTAGGCCGCACCTGCGGTGCCGGGGTTGGCGGTCAGACAGAAACCGGTTAACCCTCTCTCACAATTTTCACAGAAACCACAGCCGACGTTGAACGGCATACAAACGTAATCGCCAACCTTAAGTCGCTCGACGCCACTCCCCACCTCCACCACTTCGCCAAGGTTTTCATGACCAAAGATGCGCCCCTGTTCAAAGCTGGTGCGCCCCTCGTACATATGTAAATCGGAACCGCAAATATTGGTGGTGGTAATACGAATAAGCGCATCGGTAGGACGCACAATTTTTGCATCAGGAACATTTTTAACCGAGACATCAAAAGGCCCGTTATAGACGATAGCTTTCATGATTTATTTTCCTGAGTGGCTAGCACTCTTAATTCGAATGAGCAGATAAGCACGGCGCTAATTTAACGTCGCGCTTAGCCAAAGAAATAAAAACCGCGTCTACATACCCTGGCATAAATAAGTCAGTTGTGCTTTTTTCAATTACCGCTGCGTTTGTCGTGCAGTCGCGCATATTTGTGCCAGACTTAACACCGTGTCAGCAGGAAAATCTATGGAGAGCGTATGAAACAGGTTGTTATAGCTTCAGTAATCATGATGTTCAGCGTTGGCGTGAGCGCAGCGGAAGGCGGATACCAATCAGGTGAAACAGCACCGCCGCAGAAGAATCAGGATGCCGGTTATAAAGGATCGGAAGACACCGCACAAACCCCGATTTCACGTATTCGTGATTTCCGTCAGGGCGGCTATGTCACGCTCGAAGGCCATATTATTGAAAAGCTGAAAGGTGATAGCTACAAATTCCGCGATGATACCGGCACGATTATCATTAATGCTGAGAAACCGGCCTTCAAAGAGAAAACCTATTCAGCCAGTGATAAAGTTCGCGTCAGTGGAAAAGTGTATGGGCGTGGCGAACAAACCACCTTGAGGGTATCGCGAATTGAAGAACCTTAAGGTTACGCATTTATTACCTTAAGAATAGCGGGTGAGTGCATGGCTTTTCATCCTCACCCTTTTTAAGCCTGACAGCGCAGTAGATAATCACATTCACATATACGTTTTTCGCCATTCCTACAGCACTATTTTGCGGGTATATTAGCGCGCATGTAGTGAATAGAACTCGTAAGAGTCTGAATGAGTTTTTATGGATAGAACGATTTATATTGTTGACGATGACCACGCTGTCATCAACGCGCTGCAAAATCTTCTGAGCTCAGAAGGCTACCTGATTTCGACCTTTACCTCCCCCGCTGAATTTTTACATCAGCCGCATTACCGCACCCCGAGCTGTTTAATTGTCGATATGAATATGCCGGGCCGCGACGGCTTTGATGTCTCGCAGGATCTCACCGCACGCGGATACACCATTCCCACCATTTTCCTCACCGGCTTTGGCACCATTCCTCTGACGGTCCGCGCGATGAAGGCCGGTGCCTTTGAGTTTCTCACCAAGCCGGTGATGCCGGATGACCTGATACAAGTGGTATCCGCTGCCATGGCGCTGGCCGAAAAAAGCGCAGCACTCGCACAGGAAAGAGTTGTACTCACCGGGCGTTATCACTCTTTAACGCCACGGGAAATGGAATTGATGCTGCTTGTCATTCGCGGTTTATTAAATAAGCAGATTGCCGCCGAAATGGGCATCAGTGAAATTACGGCAAAAGTGCATAAACGCCGCGTAATGGAAAAAATGGCGGTGCGTTCAGTATCAGAATTAGTCAGAGCCGCTGAGAAACTTCATTTACTGCAAGATGAATAACGCGCGCGTTAAAGTGATAACGGTCCGATTTTACTCCCGCGAAATAGCGCGGGTGGATCAGATAAACTATTTCCCCAGATTTAATGGCAGGGTAAAGCTAAATACGCTGCCACCCTGTGGGCGGTTTTCCGCACTCAGCACACCACCATGACGTTTGATGATTTCATTACTGATGGTCAGGCCCATTCCCATTCCTTCCGCTTTGGTGGTGTAGAAAGAGTCGAATATCTTGCCGATAACCTCTGCCGATAATCCGCTGCCGTTGTCGGCCACCGCTATACGAATATGATTCGCGTCAGGATTGCAGGATGAGAGCCGCAGAATACGCGCTCCGCCATTATCCGCCATCGCCTCAATGGCATTAATCACCAGATTCAGCAGCACCTGCTGAATCTGTACGCGCTCGCAAAACACCTCATCCCATGGCGCTTTAATATCCAGTTCAAGTGCCACCGAGCGGCGCTCAAGTTCCAGACGCGACAAGGTTAAAATATCGCGCGCCAGCAGATGCAGCCTGGCCGATGCATACTCCGCGACATTATTGCGCGTTAGTGACTGCAGGCCGCGAATAATTTCGCCAGCGCGCCGCCCTTCGTTAATGATCTCCTCAATGCTTTCACTGGCTTTCTCCAGCTGAGCCGGATCGCGTTTCAACCAGCGCAGGCTGGCGCCAGCATTGGCCACAATCGACATCAGCGGCTGATTGATTTCATGGGCGATAGATGAGGTCAGCTGTCCTACCGTGGTGGCGCGCGCCACGCGAGCCAGCTCGGCCTGGGCAATTCTGGCGGCATCTTCGGACTGACGCTGCGCGGTGATATCCGTCAGCGTGCCGAAATATTCGGCGACATCCGGCCAGTTCTCCACCGGCTCACCGATGCCTTTGATATAACGGCATTCGCCGTCATCACGGATGATACGAAATTCAGCCTGCATGCTCACGCCATACGCCACGCTGGATTCAATCAGCGCTTTCAGGCACTGAAGATCGTCTGGATGCACCCGCCGCTGAAACTCGGCCATCGAGGTGCTCACCTGCCCGGCGGGCAGCCCCATGATGCGTTTATATTCGTCCGATATCAGCTGGATATCCGGCTCAAGATGCCAGTGCCAGGTACCGGTATTACTGATTTTTTCACCCAGCATCAGGGATGTCTGGCTGGCACGCAGCTGTTTTTCAATTTTCCGCCGCTGGATGTTCTCCTCCACCAGCTCGGCATACAGCCGCGCCGTTTCCAGAGAAACCGCAGCCTGCGCGCCTAACATCGAGACAATGCGCGAGTGCTCCGCAGTGAAAACATCCGGCATCAGCCGGTTTTCCAGATAGAGTACGCCCACCATTTGCGCCTGGCGGAACATCGGCACACACATCACTGCCGCGCCAGAGGCAACCAGATAGTTATCCTGACTAAACGGGCTAAACACTTCCGGCCGACCGGTACGGATTTCCTGTCCGGTGCGGATCACCGCCGAGAGAATCGACAGCGGCAAATCGGTCGCCACCGGCAGTTCATTAACGATTTTGACTCTGACGCCTTCCACCGTGGAGGAGGCGCGCGCCTGAATTTCCGGCACATTGCCGTCGATGAGGCGGATCAAAATACAGTGCTGCGCCCCGGCGCGCTCCACCAACATCATCATCAAAATATGGATCAGCCGATCAAGATTGATCTCTTCGGTCAATGCGCGCATCGCCGTGACCAGGCTTTGCAGGTCGCTGATCACCGCGCTCTGCTCAAAGGTCACGGTGTTTAACGCGCTCTGCGGCGGGTGCGCCGCCAGATGCGGATAGTACATTTCAAGCTGACGCACCTTGGCGCCCGCGCCCCAGCGATCCCAGGCGGCAAGCGCGCCTTTGATGTAACCCTCGGCGGCGAACGCCATGCCGCGCGCATTGGCGCAGCGCGCGGCCAGTTCGCATGCCAGGCCGTTAATCGGATGGAACTGCCCTTTGCGCGACAACTCAATGGCTTTTTCAAACTGCTCCAGTGCCGCGCCGCTGTTATCCTCCAGCCTGAGCAGTTCGGCGCGCAGCAGCGCTTCTTTGTCGGCGAAGGTGCCGGCGTTCTCCGATGCCCAGGTGATGATTCTGTCAAGATGGCGCTGCAGTTGCTGCCGCTGCGTGGCATTAAGCTCATTCGGTTGCAGCGGTATGGTGAGGGAAAGCGCGCTGTAGAGGTGGAAATCCAGCATATGCACATGGCCGGGAATCACGTCAGTGAGCGGCGCGGCGTCGCTGAACTGGCGATGGGCGGCGACATACTCACCGGCAAAGAAGTGCGCCATGCCTTTGTACAGCCGCGCCCAGAACTGCATCAAAAACAGCGGTTCAATGGCGTGTTCGGGCCGCACCACGTTTAGCGTGGGCGCATGGAAATCATCGCCGGACAAGGTCTCACCGGCTGGCTTACGCAGGAACATCACGTAATCCAGCTGCATGCCGAGAATCACTTCCACATCGCGATACTGCGCTTTGCGCACATAGACCATGCCGCGCATGATCGAAGTATGCACGCCATCAAGATGGTCACCGCGCGCCAGGCAATTCATGGTGAGATGGCGCAGCGCCAGACACGCCGACGTGCGATCGCCAATATCAACCGCCACATCAAAAGTCGCTTTAGCGCACTCAATGGCGTAACTGAGTGGCATGGTCCAGACGCTCACCTGATCCAGCGGCATCAGCGTGCGCGCTTTGTAGCTGACGAAATCGTGCTTATACACCAACTCACGGGCCAGCAGCGCACTGGCGAATCCACGGCTGTATTCGTCGAACTGATCGCCACACACCACGCCGTACCAGGCAAGCGCCAGCGTGGAGGCACCGCTGATGCCCTTCTCCATGGTCAGATGCAGAAGTTTACACAGGATAATGAACTGCAGCCGTGGGCTGATAAAGGCGGCGAAAGTGCTGGCGCTGGCCATCAGGTTCATCACCGCTTCAGTTTTGTGGCAGGTCACTCGCGGCAGGGAACGGAAACGCGTGTAAGGATTTTTGCCGACATCCTTTTTCAATCGATGCCTGGCGACATCGCACTCGGCTTTATCCGGATAGCGCTGCAGATGAATGCCAAACACCGCCAGCCAGGCCAGCGCGGTTTCCAGCGCCAGCTGGCTGTCGGACTGACGCATATGAATTTCAGCAATCAGCGTCGCCGCTTCGGCTTTATCGGTGACCGCACCGGGCGTGGCGAGAATCTCGGAACTCAACGCCAGCGCGCCCGATAAGTTGCCGTTTAAAAACTCACACTCCGCTTGCTCAAACAAAAACAGGCCGTTCTCCTCCGCGCCTGATTCTGCGTTCAGCGCTCGGGCGGTGTGCAAGAAACGCAGCGCGGAAGCGTAATCGCCCATAATTTTTGCGCGTCGGGTGGCGTTTAATAACAGCAGACCGAACGCAGCGGCTTCAGGCGTTAAAAGGGCGCGGTTTTGCAGCGTGATGGTGTGATGCGCGGCACTGAACAGCAGCGCATGCGCGTTATCCTGGCGCGCGGCCTGCATGTAATAGCGCGCGGCGGCAACGTGAAAATCATCTTTTTCTGCCGACGAAAGCAACTTCAGCGCGGCCTCATGCATGCTGTCATGCATAAAGGCGTAGCTGTGATCGGTCAGCGAGATCAGCCGGGCCTCAGCCGCAGGGCGCAGCGTGGCGTGAAGGGCGCTAAGCGTCGTATCGAGAATACCGGCCAACACCGGCAGATCGCCGCTACTGCCGATGCAGGCCAATCGGCCCAGCAGCTGGCGCACCGGCAGCGCGAGCAACTGCAGCTGTTGCAGCACGCTGGCTGCAACATTCGCGGTGTAATGGCAGTTTCTCAGCGCGTGCGGATTGTAGGTCCATTTATGGGATGCGACGTGCGTGATGTGGTGATCGCGCACCGCCTGGCGGTAAAACTCACGCGTGGCGAGCGGATTCCCGGCGGTTTTTTCATGGATGATCTGCGCCAGCTCGGTGGTCTCCGCGCTGCGCGTGTGAAAAATGCCGGCCAGCCAGCTGGCGATATTTTTTACCGACAGCGGCTCGGGCGTGACATCCACAATGCGCGTGGCCGCCGCACGAATCCGATCCAGGCTGGCGACCACCCTCGGACAGGACAACGAGGCGCGATCGCGATGAGAGATGACCAGCAACAAGGGAATATCGTCGCTGGAACGCAGCAGATTCTGCAGCAGCTGCAAAGTCGCCTGATCGGCCCAGTGCACATCATCAATCAGCAGGATCAGCGGCCGTCCCGGCACCGTAAAGGCTTTCACCAGGCTGCAGGCCACCAGATTCAGGCGATTGCGCGCATCCAGCGAGCGCGCATCCGCCTGCACGCTGGCTTTGTGGTTGAGCAAGATGCCCAGCTCGGGCACCAGATTGACGGCCAGCCCAACATAATTCCCCAGTTGACGCGTGATGTGTGTTTTCCAGCGCGCCAGCTCTTCGGCAGGCAACCCGAGCAGATGCAGCGTCAGCGATCGAAACGCCGAGGTAAATACCGCGTAGGGCAAAATGGGCGAGTGCTGGTCGGCTTTGGTCACCGTCAGCAGCGCGTTTTTTTCCCGCAGGATTTTAAGCGCCGAGGCCATCAGCGCCGATTTTCCGGCACCGGGCGCGCCGCTAATCGCCACCATGCAGTGTTTCCCGCTGCTGCACACCTCATCAAACGCCGCCAGCATCTCGCTGGCCTGAGCATGGTCGCTGTACAGCACATCGGATAACAGCGTTGTGGTTGGCACATCCTGTAAGCCCAGCGCGAAGGATTCAACTACGCCGTCAGGCATCAGGTTGGATTCACAGCGGCGCAGATCGGCCAGCACGCCTTCGACGGTTTGATAACGCTGCTCCGGCGATTTGGTTAGCAGGCGTAAAATGAGGGATGAGAGTACCAGCGGCACATCTTTGCGCAGCCGGTGCGGCGGCAGCGCTTCGGAGGCAATGTGATGGTGCACCCATTCAGCTGCACCACCTTCGGCGCTGCCATAGGGAAGCTTGCCGGTGAGTAATTCGTAAAGCACGATGCCCAGGCTGTAGAGATCGCTGACCTGGCTGACCGCGTGCGCGGTGCGCGAGGTATGCTCGGGCGACATGTAGGCCAGCGTTCCGCCGGTCACCGAGGCGCGCAGCGGCTGCTGTGAGTCCGCTTCGATAAACGCCAGGCCAAAGCCGCCCAGCACCACGTCGCCTTGATCGGTGAAGAAGAAGTTGGCTGGTTTGATGTCGCCGTGCACCAAGCCTTGCTGATGCAGCTTGCTGAGCGCGTTACACAGCAGCACGGCGCAGCTGATGAACTTCTGTATTTTACCCGCAGGCAGGCGTAGATAATCCGCCAGGGTTTGGTAGCGGAAAGCGGGATAAATCAGGGCGTAGCGCCCTTGATATAACGTGTGGCGCAGCGGTTTTAGCGCCCAGCTTTCTGCTAATAAGGCGCGCAGCGCATACTCATTTTTCAGCAGTTGCGTAACCTGAAACACCGCCTCTTCGGCCGCCGCCGTGGCCAGCACGAAGCGCTCACCGGAGACCAGGTGTTGGCATTCGATCCATTCAACCTGCCCTTCCTGCGCCAGAGGGGTAAAAACAATGTCATCCGCCAGCACCAGCGCCGCGTCATCCGCGATATTTAACGACAGGAAAAGCGTGCTCATTGGCGCGCTGCCTGGGAGGAAAACGCCAGGCGAATATGTTCGAACAGCAGGTCGATATCAATGGGCTTTGGCATAAAGGTTATCGCGCCTAGATTGATGGCATACCAGAGCATATTCTCATCACCATTGCCGGAGATAATAATTCCGGGTGGATTCTCGCGACGCTGTACCAGCGCACGGAACAACTCAAAGCCCGACATGCCTTTGAGCTCAACATCAATAATAAACAGCGCAGCGTCATTTAGGGCCGTCTCGTCCGCTAATAGCGCTTCAGCCGACTCAAATGCCTGCGTTGCGTATCCTTCCGACTGAAGCAGATTGCTCAAACCACTGCGAACCGATCGTTCATCATCAACAACGACAATGCGCTGCGACAGCTGCATGCTGTGTTCCTTCATTATTATTCACTGCCTGCGGCGCGTCCTCAGGAGGTTTTGTCACTCGATGGCGGCGTGCCGCTGATTTTAGGCACACACTCTTGACGAAACCAGGCCAGCGTGACCGGTTGACGGTTAATCAGGCGCTTGCACAGCGGGATAATCTGTTCGCCGACCAGCATACCAAACAGACCAAGCAGCGCAATCACGGGCGGCGCTGGGGAATTGACGTCGATAACGGCATAAATGATCCCGACTAAAATACCGACGGAGAGCGATATCGCATAGGTTTTCAGCATGTTCAACCCGCCTGTTTTGCGGTGAGCGTGGCGGGAGGTAGCGGCCTGTCAGCGGCCATCGCGCGTGAGGTTTTATCGACGGGCGCTACGGGATGCGTCAATTTTCCACCCAGCGAACTGCCCACAATCATGCCCAGCAAGCCCACCAGCGCCACGGCGGGCGGCGCCGGCGATCGCACGTTGAGCAAGGCGTAAATCAGGCCGATAAACACACCCGTCGCCAGAGAAATCAGTAAAGGACTCACCGGTCCTCCTTGAAAAAAGAAAGGCGAGCCCGTAAGCGCTCGCCTGGGTGACGATTTAGCGAACGGGCGCAGCAACCGGTGCCAGCGTGCGATGCTCGCTCTTCTGACGCGATGGCGCTTTGTGCACCATGGTGTAAGCGTAATCAACGCCGATGCCGTAAGCACCGGAGTGCTCTTTCGCGATATCCATCACCGCGTTGTAGGTCTCTTTGTGCGCCCAGTCGCGCTGCCACTCCAGCATCACCTGCTGCCAGGTCACCGGGATCACGCCCGCCTGAATCATGCGCTGCATGGCATAGTCGTGCGCTTCTTTGGTGGTGCCGCCGGAGGCGTCAGCCACCATGTAGATCTCATAGTCGCCTTCCAGCATGGCGCACAGCGCGAAGGTGTTGTTACACACTTCGGTCCACAGACCGGAAACCACAATTTTCTTCTTACCGTTGGCCGCCAGCGCATCACGCACTTTCTGGTCATCCCACGAGTTCATCGAGGTACGCTCAAGAATGTCCTGGCCGGGGAACACATCCAGCAGCTCCGGGAAGGTGTTACCTGAGAAGCTCTCGGTCTCCACCGTGGTGAGTACAGTAGGAATGTTGAACACCTTCGCCGCTTTTGCCAACGCGACCACGTTATTTTTCAATACCTGACGGTCGATGGACTGCACGCCAAATGCCATTTGCGGCTGCTGGTCAATAAAGATGATCTGGCAGTTGTGCGGCGTCAGTACTTCTAATTTACTGGTTGTCATTTTTGTATGCCCATTGAGGTGAATGTCTGGGCGCAGTGTAAGAACCTTTGGGCACACGAACCATTATCTATAGGTATAACTATACGAAGGTATACCTATCCTTTTGTATAACTAGACGCTTTCCGCACCGCCTGAACATAATCCCACCCAGTATTTCACCTGCGAAATTGGCAGGACCTCTTATTCAGGAGCTTTTATGGTTACGTTAGGCAAAGCAGACATCATTTTGACCAATGGGCGATTTCATACCGTCGATCGCGGCAACCCAATTGCCGAGGCCGTGGCGATGCGCGATGGCAAATTTCTCGAAGTGGGCAGCCTGGCCGACGTGATGCAGCATCACTGCGAAGGCACCAAAGTGATTGACCTCAAAGGCCATACCGCCATTCCCGGCCTGAATGATTCTCACCTGCACCTGATCCGCGGGGGCCTGAATTACAACCTCGAACTGCGCTGGGAAGGCGTGCCCTCGATCGCCGATGCGTTGCGGATGCTGAGAGAACAGGCGCTGCGCACGCCGTCACCCCAGTGGGTGCGCGTGGTAGGCGGCTGGACCGAGTTTCAGTTTGCCGAGCGTCGCATGCCGACGCTGGATGAGATCAATGAAGCCGCGCCCGATACGCCGGTGTTTATCCTGCATCTGTACGATCGCGCCCTGCTCAATCGCGCCGCGTTGAAGGTGGTGGGCTACACCAAAGACACGCCCAATCCGCCGGGCGGCGAGATCCAGCGCGACAGCAATGGCAACCCGACCGGCATGCTGATTGCGCGCCCTAATGCCATGATCCTCTACGCCACGCTGGCGAAAGGGCCAAAACTGCCGCTGGAGCAGCAGGTCAATTCCACCCGCCAGTTTATGCGCGAGTTGAACCGTCTGGGCCTGACCAGCGCGATTGATGCAGGCGGCGGTTTCCAGAACTATCCCGAAGATTACGAAGTCATTGCCGAGCTGCATGAGAAAAAGCAGATGACGCTGCGTATCGCCTACAACCTGTTTACCCAACGTCCGGGCCACGAGCTGGAAGATTTCGAGAAGTGGACCGACATGCTGACGCCGGGCCAGGGCAGCGACTATTTCCGTCACAACGGTGCCGGTGAAATGCTGGTGTTTTCCGCCGCCGATTTTGAAGATTTCCTCGAACCGCGTCCGGATCTGGCGCCCGGCATGGAAGATGAGCTGGAGCGTGTGGTGCGTCATCTGGTGGAACATCGCTGGCCGTTCCGCCTGCACGCCACTTACGATGAATCGATCAGCCGCATGCTGGATGTGTTTGAAAGAGTGAACCGCGACATTCCGTTCAACGGCCTGCACTGGTTCTTCGATCACGCCGAAACCGTGACGCAGCGTAACCTTGACCGCATCAAAGAGCTGGGCGGCGGCATTGCCGTACAGCATCGCATGGCGTTCCAGGGCGAGTACTTTGCCGAGCGTTACGGCATTGAGGCCACTCGCCATACGCCGCCGGTGGCGCGCATGCTGGAGACCGGCGTGCCGGTGGGTTTAGGAACCGATGCGACGCGCGTGGCCAGTTATAACCCGTGGACCGCGCTTTACTGGCTGGTATCGGGACGCACCGTGGGCGGGATGCAGATGTACGACGTCAACGCGCGCCTCGATCGTGATACGGCGCTGATGTTGTGGACGCAGGGCAGCGCCTGGTTCTCCAGCGAGCAAGGTAAAAAAGGCCAGATTAAAGTCGGTCAGCTGGCCGATATGGTGGTGCTGAGCAAAGACTACTTCAGCGTGCCTGAAGAGGAGATCAAAGGCATTGAGTCGGTGCTGACGGTGGTGGACGGAAATATCGTTTATGCCGCCGGCGCTTTCAGCTCGGAAGCGCCGCCCCTCATTCCGGTGCTGCCGGAGTGGTCGCCGGTGGTCAAGGTTCCCGGCCACTATCGCAGTGCGCCACCGACCGCCACCACACGCGTGGGCATGATGCAGCAAGCGCATCACTGCAGCGGCCCGTGCGGCGTGCATACGCATTCCCACGAGATTGCGCGCGGCGCCAACCTGCCGGTTTCGGAAGAGAACGCCTTCTGGGGCGCGCTCGGCTGCAGCTGCTTCGCCTTCTAAACCATGAAACATTCACTCTCACAGCCGCCTCGCATTGATGCGGGGTTGTTCTTCCTGCGCCTTACCGGCTGCCTGCTGTTGTTGCACGTGCACGGCTTGCCGAAGGTGTTCCATTTCAGTGAAGAACTGACGCGTATCGAGGATCCCTTTGGCCTGGGTGCCTATTTCAGCCTGCTGGCGGCGATCGTTGCTGAAGTGGTCTGCCCGCTGTTTATCCTGCTCGGCGTGTTTACCCGCCTCGCCTGCCTGCCGATTATCGGCGTGCTGCTGGTGGCGATGCTGTTCGTCCACCCCAATTGGAGCATAGCGGAAGGACAGTTTGGCTGGCTGCTGCTGATCATTTTCACCACGCTGGCGCTGACCGGCCCCGGTCGCTGGCGCGTGTTTGGCGGCGTTTCGGAGGTTGTTCATGGCGCAGGTTAATGACATTCATGACATCCCCGAGGCGGATCTGCCGCCCGTTTCGCAGTCGGTTTCACCATGGCAGCCGCTGCGCCAGCGCGTGTTCCGCATGCTGTGGATCGCTACCGTGGTATCCAATGTCGGTTCATGGATGAACGACGTAGGCGTTAACTGGACCATGCTGACACTGAGCGCCGATCCGCTCTCGGTGGCGCTGGTGCAGGCCGCCAGCAGCTTACCGATGTTTCTGTTTGCACTGCCGTCTGGCGTAATGGCGGATATCGTTGACCGGCGTAAATACCTGCTGTTCTCGCAAATCTGGGTGTTTATTGCCGCCGCGAGCCTGACATTCCTTTCCTGGGCAGACCTGGTCACACCGATGGTGCTGCTGATTGCGGCGTTCCTGCTGAGTACCGGCGCGGCCATGAGTTCTCCGCCCTTCCAGGCCATCGTGCCGGATTTGGTCAGTAAGGAGGAGCTCGGCCCGGCGATTGCGCTTAACTCGCTCGGCATTAACATCAGTCGCGCTATCGGCCCGGCGCTCGGCGGCCTGATTCTGTCGTTTGCCGGTCCGTGGATGGTGTTTCTGCTGAATGCGCTTTCGGTACTCGGCGTGTTTCTGGTGCTGTATCTGTGGCAAGCACAGCCCAGCGTGCAGCGTTTACCGCCGGAGCACTTCTTCCCGGCGGTGCGCGCCGGCGTGCGCTATGTGCATGCTGCGCCGGTACTGCGCAATGTGCTGGTGCGCACCATCGCTTTCTTTGTGTTTGGTAGTGCCGGTTGGGCGTTGTTACCACTGGTGGCTCGACGCGAACTGGGCCTCGGGCCCGGCGGCTACGGCATTATGCTGGGTTGCATCGGCATCGGCGCGATTTGCGGCGCGCTGCTGTTGCCGCGTATGCGCAAACGCTTTAATCCCGATCAGCTGATGGTGCTGGCGAGCCTGATGTTTGCCATCACTCTGCTGGCGCTGGCGTTTATTCGTCACCTCTGGTTGCTGAATGCGTTCGAGTTCTTTACCGGCTTTGCGTGGATTGCCGTGCTTTCCACCCTCAATCTTGGCGCGCAGCGCAGTGCCGCCAAATGGGTGAAAGCCCGGGCGCTGGCGGTCTATCTGACGGTGTTTTTTGGCTCGATGACGTTAGGCAGCGCCATTTGGGGACAGCTGGCATCGACATTCAGCATTCCATTGTCACTGACTGTCGCCACTGTCGGCATGCTGCTGGCGAGCCTGACGGTGCTGCGCTGGCGGCTGAATCAGGATCCGGATCTGAACCTCGACCTCAGCACGGTCAGCGATCCCTTGCCCGAGCTGGAGATTCGTCACGATCGCGGGCCGGTGATGGTCAGCTATCATTATCAGATCAACCGCAGTGATGCGCATGCCTTTGCGGTGTGCATGCAGGATATGCGTCGCGTCAGACGGCGTGGCGGCGCGCTGAACTGGTCTCTGTATGAGGACATGCTGCAACCCGACATGTTTGTCGAGACCTTTGTGGTTGGCTCATGGATGGAGCATCTGCGTCAGCGCGAGCGCTACACCATGAACGATCAAAAGATTCAGAACCGCGTGCTGGGATTCCATCAAGGCACTGCAGCTCCGGAAGTTCGTTATCTCGTGGCACCTGAATAAGGCGCTTTCATTCATCGACATTAATAAGGCCGAAACATGAGCACATTTAAGACGCAGGATGGTACGCAGATCTATTTCAAAGATTGGGGTACCGGCAAGCCGGTGCTATTCAGTCACGGCTGGCCGCTCGACGGGGATATGTGGGACAGCCAGCTGAATTTCCTGGCGGAGAAAGGCTATCGCGTTATCGCTTTTGACCGCCGCGGCTTTGGCCGTTCCGATCAACCGTGGGAAGGCTACAACTACGATACTTTTGCATCGGATATTAACGACCTGATTAGCCATCTGGATCTGCAAAACGTGACGCTGGTGGGCTTCTCAATGGGTGGCGGCGATGTGGCGCGCTACATCAACAATTACGGCACAGCGCGCGTGGATAGCTTAGTGCTGTTGGGCGCGGTGACACCGATCTTCGGCAAGGCCGATGATTATCCGGCAGGCGTCGATTTGTCGGTGTTTGAAGGCATTCGTCAGGGCTTGCGTAAAGATCGCGCGCAGTTCATCAGTGATTTTGCCACACCGTTTTACGGCACCAACGCCGGTCAAACGGTTTCAGAAGGCGCGCTGACGCAGACGTTGAATATTGCGCTGCTGGCGTCACTAAAAGGGACGATTGATTGTGTTACCGCGTTTTCGGAAACCGACTTCCGTCCTGATATGGCAAAAATCGACGTGCCGACGCTGGTGATTCACGGCAGCAACGACCAGGTCGTGCCGTTCGAAACCACCGGGAAAGTCGCCGCCGAAATGATCGCTGGCGCGCAGCTGAAAGTGTATGACAACGCACCGCACGGCTTTGCGGTGACGCATACCGATCAGCTTAACGCCGATCTGCTGACGTTCCTGCAAGCGCTTTAAATCCGTAGGGTCGCCATTTATGGTGACCAGTGCTTATCCGTTAAGCCAACGAGGTGTGCGCTGGCCGGGGGCACTTTTGGGCCGGCGGTCCTCGCGCCGCTTACGCGGTACCTTCACTTCGCTCGTCTGCCTGACGGACCGGCGGAGACGGGACTTCCCTGTCCCGGCTCCGCCTTTCGCCCGCGTCCTGCGGGCTCTCCTGGCTTCCTCTCTTCGTTCAGCGCTGCGGATTGCCTGCCCAAAAGCGTCCCCGGCCTGCTTTGATACTTCCGTGCGTGTGGTTGAAAGGGCTCACTAGATGTGTCAGAGCCCGCACCGGATTTAAAGCAAAAGGTTTTCTTAACTGACGGTGACCTGGTGCGCATGAATGCGCACTCTACGGAATGCGTTACAGGCCCAGCACCGATTGCGGCGTGGCGGCGGCGAATTTCTCTAGTGCTGCCCCGTCAAGGCGATAACGCACCCACTCATTTAACGGCAGCGCATCAATACTGAGATAGAACTCTCTGGCCGACTGATCCCAATCTAACGCACTCCACTCAATGCGGTTGCACTGATGATTGACCGCGTGCTGCGCGACGTACTGCAGCAGCGCTTTGCCTGCGCCGAGGCCGCGAAAATTGGGCGAGAAGTATAAATCTTCCATATAGAGCCCGCGACGCCCCAGCCACGCCGAGTAGCTGCGGGTAATCACTGCATACCCGGCGGTTATGCCATCAATCTCGCACATCAACGCTTCGCTGTTACTTTCGGAATTGAATAGCGTCGATCTAATCTCTTCAGCGGTAGTTGATGACTGCTGCAATCCATGCTCATAAACCGACAACTCAGCAATCATGCCATAGATGGCGTCCGCGTCTTCAGGATTAGCTGGCCGAATAGTAATCTTCATGCATTATTTTCTTACTTAATCAGATTGATGCTGCTCAGCATAATGGGTATTGTTCGATGAAATAAGTGCAATAAAATCAATGATAGGTGAATTTCATGCATCATGTTCTGCGTCGACTGGACTTGAATCTCCTCCCCGTTTTCGACGCAGTTTTCAGACATCGTTCGGTCAGGCTGGCGGCAATTGAACTCAGTTTGAGTACCTCCGCGTTAAGCCACGCGCTGTCCCGATTACGTGAGTTTTTTAAAGATCCGCTGTTCTACCGCGAAGGCCACAAAATGTGTCCCAGCGTTTATGCCTGCCAGCTGGCGCCCTATATTGCCGAAACGTTAACCGGGTTAAATCGGCATCTCAGTCCGCTGCAGCCTTTCGATCCGTTGACCAGTGATGACTGTTTTAGAATTGCGGTAACGGATTACACCGCTTTTTGTGTCTTTCCGCGGCTGATGCATGCGCTGACTCATACGGCACCCAATCTGAGTTTTGAACTCTGCCATTTGCCGCACAATCCGGCGCTGATTGAATTACTGGCGGGTGAAATCGATATGGCGCTGAGTTTTAGCGAGCCGGACGGCATGCATCATCCCGACCTGGAAGAGACCGATTTATTCAGTGATGAATTTATGGTGATTGCCAATGCGCAACGCAGCAGTCTGAATCTTGACGACTATCTTGCCGCCGGGCATCTGGTGGTTACGCCGTGGAATGAAAAACAGGGATTACTGGATTCCCATCTTGAGCGCATGGGTCTTAAACGCCGCATCGCCATCAGAACGCCGTCAATGCTGAGTGCGCCCTTTATTATCGCGGAAAGTGAATTGCTGATGGCGATCCCATCCTTCGTCGCCAGTAAAATTAAACAGGCCGCCGATGTGACCTCATTCAGGCTGCCGTTTCCCGCGCCAAAGTTCACCGTGAAAATCTATTCACACAAACGCAGCGGTAAACGGGAACCTACAGAATGGATTAAATCGATGATGGCTAAAACCATTACGCAGCAAGAGTACCGCTTCGAGGATTAACGGACGATTTTTACTGGTCTAAAAATCGTCCGTGATAATCGGATTTAATGGGGTAATGCTCGTTGTAGCGACCAAAAAGCCGATAGCGATTTAGCGCAATGCGGTCGTAACAATAATTGCTGATAACGTCAGGCATAAACCTCACGACAGACAAAACGCGCCACGGCCACGGCATACATTGCATGATGCGGAAAATCGCCTGCGCACGGAGCCAATGATTTTGCCCATCAATCAAAACGATGGTGCGAATATCTTCATCTGGCAGACCGACAAAACGTAATAGCGCTTTCCCCTGCTCACTCTGAACCGCCGCAAAACGTACATGGCGTGGAATGCGGTGACGCAGGAGAAACATCACCCACGCGTTGCACAGTTTGCATACGCCGTCGTATAAAACGACCTGTTCTCCGGGATTTATCCCGGCTGGGTTTGTCATCATCGCCTCCTCAACCATAGAGATGGTCGCAGCAGAAAAGCTGCGTTACGCCGCCTGCCACTCCGCCACCAGCGTGTTAATTAATTCTGCCGCCGGCATTTCCCGCGCCAGCGCGGCGCCCTGCCCGGCCCACTGCGCGCCAAAGCCGTGCGCGCCTTTAGCGGCGGCGGCGGCAGCGAGCACTTTGCCCAGCGCGTAGGTGAGTGGATAAGGGGGAATGGCATCCTGCGCGAACTCGCGCGCCAGCTGGCAAAAATCGTTGGTGAGACATCTTGCCGATCGGCCAGAAATGGCGGCAATCATCTCGGTGCTGTTGGCCTGCGCGCTTTTCAGCGCCTGACGGTATGCCGCATTGGCGGCGGATTCCGGGCACAGAATAAACGCGGTACCCAGCTGTACACCCGCCGCGCCCAGCTTGAGCATGGCAGCCATGCCCGCGCCATCCATCACGCCGCCGGCGGCAATCACCGGCAGCCGCGACGCCCGGCGAATCGCCTGCACCAGCGTAAAGGTGCTGAGCTGCTGATCGTCATTTTCTGGATCGAATATCCCGCGATGCCCGCCCGCCTCAATACCCTGCGCCACAATAAAATCGATGTCAGCGGCTTCGATGGCACCTGCTTCAGCAACGCTGGTGGCGCTCGCCAGCGTGATAATGCCGCGACTTTTCAAGCGCTGCACAACAGCGGCGGACGGCAAGCCAAAGTGGAAACTCACTGCGGCGGGCGCGGTGTCCAGCAGGACCTCCAGCATCGCGTGGTTATCCACGAACGTTTGATAAATCTCTGACAGCGCATCGGGCGGTGTCGCTTCATAGCGAGCAAACACCGGCTTGAAACGTGCGATCCACGCCTGTTCTTGCTGAGGATTGCGCTGCACCGGCGCGTGGCAGAAGACGTTGACGTTGATGGGCGCGGCTGTCAGGGCGAGCGTTGTGCGGATCATGCTATCCGCCTGCTGCGGCGTTGAAGCGCCCACGCTGATCGAACCCAGCGCCCCGCTGGTGCTCACCGCCGCCGCCAGTTCCGGCGTCGAGACGCCCGCCATCGGCGCCTGAATGATCGGATAGCGAAGGTTAAGGGTCTGACACAGGATGTTGTTCATATTATTGGCCTGTTGGTAAGAGGTAGCCGATAACATGCCGCGATTTTTCGGCTCGGTAAAGGCTGGCATCTACACTTAATGTGTCTGTACCTACAACAGGAGAATCCCGATGCATAAAATCGACTTTCCGGTGAGCAAAGCGCGGAAATATCTGGAGCCGGGCCCGGTGGTGCTGCTGAGTTCACAGTTTGAGGATCACCGCGACATCATGACGCTCGGCTGGCACACCATTCTGGAGTTCTCGCCGTCGCTGGTTGGCTGCATGATTGCCGGCGGCAATTACAGCAATGAACTGATTCGACAGAGCGGCCAGTGCGTGATTAACGTGCCATCGGCCAATTTGGTGGACAGCGTGGTGGCGATCGGTAACAGCCACGGCGATCGTCTCGATAAATTTGATGCCTTCAATCTGACGCCCGAACCGGCAAGCGTGGTCAATGCGCCGTTAATCGGCGATTGCTTTGCCAGCTTTGAGTGCCAGCTGTATGACGATTCAATGGTAGATAACTACAACTTCTTTATCTTTGAGATCGTTAAAGCGCATGTAGCGGAAACGCCGGAGTTTCCGCCGACGCTGCACTACACCGGCGAAGGACGCTTCAGCGTGATGAGCAATTTGCGGCTCGACAAGCGCGGCGACTTTAAGCCTGAAATGTTAATTTAACTGCTTGAATTGATATGGGCTTGCCCCCACTTTGATTCTTTCGCCCTGACAGGAGTAGATATAATGGCAACCGAATATGCGGTGATCGCAGGTGGCTGTTTCTGGTGTACTGAAGCAGTGTTTAAAGATGTGATTGGCGTGGAGTCAGTCGAGAGTGGATATACCGGCGGCGCACGCCCGAATCCAACCTACGAGCAGGTGTGCAGCGGTGCGACCGGCCACGCAGAAGCGATTCGCATCGGTTTCGATCCAGAGCAGGTGAAGTACGGCGATCTGCTGGATATCAGCTTTGCCACCCACGATCCCACTACGCTCAACCGCCAGGGCAACGATGTTGGCACCCAATATCGCTCTGCGATTTTCCCGGCGAATGCTGAGCAGGAAGCCGAAGCGATTGCCGCGATTGCGCGCGCGCAGGAGAATCTGAGCGATCCGGTAGTGACCACCATCGAGCCGCTGAAAGAGTGGTATGCGGCAGAAGGTTATCATCAGGATTATTGGCAAGGCGCGGGTCAGCGCAACGGCTACTGCATGGCGGTAATCCCACCGAAACTGCAAAAGCTGCGTAAGAGCTTTGCGAATCGCGTTAAATCGAGTTAATTCAGTACCGCCAATGTCGAGGCCGCCACGAATGGCGGCCTTACATGGTGCGCGACCTTCTTCTGTTTATCCGTCATAATATGTGCCCTCTTCTCCTCCGAGAGCGATCATGTCTTCTTCACAGCAAGGAACCGCGGCGCGCAAGCAGCCGATGAAGCTTAATACGCTGGTCACCCTGATGCTAAGCGCAGTGATTGTGCTGGTGCTGCTCAGCGTGCATATGTTCTATTTCTTCCAGATTGGCGCAGCGACCCGCGCGCAGCTGGAAGATAAAGCCATGGCGGTGGCGCGCACGCTGGCCGACTCACCGGAAATCCAGCGTGCATTGGCGTTCCCGCCGGATGGCACGCGCATCCAGCCGATCGCTAAAGCGGTGGAAGAGACCAATAATTTGCTGTTCATTACTGTCACCAACATGGACGGCATCCGCTATTCGCATCGCAATCCTGAACTGATTGGCAAACACTTTATCGGTGACGATCTGGAGCCCGCGCTGCGCGGCCATGAAAACGTCTCGGTGAATAAAGGTTCGCTGGCGAAAGCGTTGCGCGTGTTTACGCCGGTGTACAACAATCAGCATCAGCAGATTGGCGTGGTGGCGATTGGTATCTCACTGGATGCCGTTTCGGTGCAGATCAACGAGAGCCGCTGGAGCATCCTGTGGACCATCTTTATTGGCACGCTGGCCGGCGCCATCGGTACTTTTGTACTGGTGCGCGTGCTGAAGCGCATTTTGTTTGGCCTCGAACCCTACGAAATTTCTACTCTGTTTGAACAGCGTCAGGCGATTCTCAACTCGCTAAAAGAAGGCGTGGTGGCGATGGACGATCAGGCACAGGTGACGCTGGTGAATCAGGCGGCGCGATCGCTGCTGAACGATTCGATGGGCACCATCAGCGGCGACCGCATCTACGATGCCTCAGTGATTGACGATCATCTGCGGGATGTGCTGCACAGTGGGCGGGCGCGGCGTGACGAAGAGTTAAATGTGAATGGCCGCGTGTTGTTAAGCAATACCGTGCCGGTGCGCACGCAGGGGCAGATTATCGGCGCGGTCTGCACCTTCAGGGACAAGACGGAAATCAGTCAACTGATGCAGCGTCTGACGGGCATGGTAAACTACGTCGATGCGCTGCGTGAGCGCTCGCACGAGTTTATGAACAAGCTGCATGTAATCCTCGGCCTGCTGCACATGAAAAACTACACGCAGGTGGAAAGCTACATTCTCAAAACCGCCAATAATTACCAGACGGAGATCGGTTTCCTGCTCGATAAGATTAAGTCGCCGGTGATTGCTGGTTTCTTGCTGAGCAAAATCAACCGCGCGTCGGATTGCGGCCATCGCCTGACCATCAGCGATGCCAGCTTCCTGCCCGACAGCGGCAATGAGCAGCAGATGGCGGCGCTGATTACGGTGATCGGCAATCTGATTGAGAACGCGCTGGATGCGATGAGCGAGCAGGTAGAAGGCGAGATTCACGTGATGCTGCACTACCAAAACGGTTGGCTGACCTGTGAAGTGAGTGATGATGGTCCGGGCATTGAAGCCGATCATCTCAGCACCATTTTCGAAAAAGGCTTCTCCACCAAAGGTGAAAACCGCGGTGTCGGGCTGTTTCTGCTGCAGCAGCAAACCGAAAATATCGGTGGCAGCGTGAGTGTGGAGTCAGAACCCGGCGTGTTTACCCAATTTTTAGTCCAACTTCCCTGGGATGGAGGAAACCAATCCGCATGATCAATGTGTTAGTGGTCGATGATGACGCCATGGTCGCCGAGCTTAATCGCGCGTATATCGGCCAAATTCAGGGCTTTCACTGTTGTGGCACCGCCTCAACCTTGAAGCAGGCGAAAGAGATCCTGTTCAATAGCGATACTGCGGTCGATCTGGTGCTGCTGGATATCTATATGCAGCAGGAGAATGGCCTCGATCTGTTGCCGGAGCTGCGCACGGCGCAGAGCGCGGTGGAAGTGATCATCATTTCGTCGGCGGCCGATGCGGAGAATATCAAAACCTCGCTGCACTACGGCGTGGTGGATTACCTGATCAAACCGTTCCAGTTCCCACGTTTTGAAGAGGCGCTGACCGGCTGGCGGCAGAAGAAATCGCTGATGGACAATCAGCATTATTATCAGCAAGCGGATGTGGATCTGCTGATTCACGGCAGCCCGGCGACGCAGCACGACAATAAGCGCCTGCCAAAAGGCTTAACGCCGCAAACGCTGCGCACGCTGTGTCAGTGGATTGATGCGCATCCGGGGCATGAATTCTCGACTGACGAACTGGCGGCTGAAGTGAACATCTCGCGCGTGTCGTGTCGTAAATACCTGATTTGGCTGGCGCAGATTAATATTCTGTTCACCAGCATTCACTATGGCGCGACCGGCCGTCCGGTGTACCGCTACCGCCTGCAGCCGGAATACCATTCGCTGCTGCAGCAATACTGTCAGTAACGTAGCTGCCAGTCGACATCGAGCTGCTGGAAGTGAAAGTGCTGCGGTGAGGAGCAGATGATCTGCCGATCGCGCGTGACAAACACCGCGTCGATGTCGGGCTGGTCAGCGAGATAAGCCAGCCCTTGCTCCACGCCCATGCCAAAGAGCAGCGTGGTGTAGATATCGCCATCAATCGAGCGATCGGAAATCACCGTCACGCTCAGCAGTTCGTTATCAAGCGGATAGCCGGTTTGCGGATCAAAAATATGATGCCAGCAGCGGCCGTCCAGTTCGAAGTAGCGCTCATAAATCCCCGACGTCACCACCGATTTGCCCTGCACCTGCAGCACGCCTAACAGCTCATCATCACGACCAAACGGCTTTTTCAGGCCAATGCCCCAACCCTGCGGCTTGTGCGGCGGCGAACCCAGCGTTTGCACATTGCCGCCCAGATTGATCAGCGCCTGCTGCACGCCCTGCTGGCGTAAAAACGCCTGCACGCGATCGGCGATGTAGCCTTTGGCGATGGCGCCGAGATCGATCTCCATGCCTGGCTGTTGCAAAAACACTGAGCGATCGACGGGATTGAGCACCACCTGATGCGGATCGGTCAGCTTTAGCAGGGATGCGATTTCTGGCGCAGGGGGCACCGCACGTCCCTGAAAACCAATTTTCCAGCGCTTCACAATCGGCCCAATGGTGAAATTGAAGGCGCTGTCCGGCAGTAAACTCACGGCGTGTGCCACGCTAATTAACGCAAACACCGCTTCGCTGACGATCACCGGATGGTGGCCTGCGGCGTGGTTGATCGACATCACTTCGGATTCAGCGCGGTTAACGGTGAACAGGTTTTCCTGCTGTTTAATCAGTTGAAATACGTGGCGGGCAAGCGTGGGATTGTCATCAAACAATTTGAGCAGAATGGGCGAACCCATCAGAACGGCAGAGTAAGAAAAGACGCCAGCGGTCATTGCATGCCTCTAAAGAAAACGATGCCCGCACAAGGCGGGCATCTTTACAGCTTAGTGTCCTAACGCCAGTTTAGCCGCGTTGTGACCGGCTTTGATACCGAAGATGATGATATCGGCCACCGCATTGCCGCCGATGCGGTTGGCGCCGTGGATGCCGCCGACCACTTCACCGGCCGCCCATGCGCCTGGAATCACCTCTTTCTGCGCATCCAGCACCGCGGTATCGGTGTTGATGGTCACGCCGCCCATGGTGTGATGCACGCCCGGTGCGATACGAATCGCAAAGTACGGACCTTTATTCAGCGGGTGACGCAGCGCGGTTTTACGACCAAAGTCTTCGTCATCCTGCTTCGCCACGAACTCGTTGTAACGACCGAGCGTGGTTTGCAGCGCTTCCTGATCCATGTTGAGTTTCACCGCCAGCTCGTGTGGCGTTGGCGCGCTGATGACAAAGCCTTTAGCGATGTATTCGTCAGCCGCTTTGTTATTGGCGCGTACCTGCTCGTCAAACACAATCCACGCACTCTTCTCAGGCAGCGCGATGATCTCAGCGGACACTTTGTCACGGGTTTCCATTTCATTGTAGAAACGCTTGCCTGCCTGGCTCACCAGAATCGCCCCGCCGCCGCGCATTGCTTCGGAAATCAGGTACGACGTGGTTTGCTCAACCGTTGGGTGAATCTGGATTTCACCCATATCCACGGTATCCGCACCGATGTGTTGCAGCATGGCGATGCCGCTGCCGGTGGCGCCTTTATGGTTGGTGGTGACGAAACCGTCCAGCTCAGGGCGATATTTCACCACCATTTCGCGGTTGGCACTGAAGCCGCCGGTCGCCACAATCACGCTTTTGGCGTTAATAATGCGGCTGTCGTTATACTCATCCACCACTTTCACGCCGGTGACCGCACCGTTTTCCACTAAAATTTCGGCCACTGAGGTTTCCAGCAACACTTCGATATTGCGCAGATTAACGTTTTTTACCAGCCCGCTAATCAAAAAGCCGCCGACTGCCGAACGATCTTCCGGACGGTGCGTACGATCGATGCTCATGCCGCCGGTGATGGTGATGTCGCACAGCTCGATGTCTTTGGCGGCCAGCCACTCAATCGCTTCGGGCGCCTGCTCAACAAATTCGCGCAGCAGCACCGGATTGTTTTTGAATTTGCCGCCTTTCAGCGTCTCTTCATAGAACAGCTCTTTGCTGTCTTCAATGCCTTTCAACTTCTGATAACGGGTTTCCGCCGCGTTCATCCCGACCGAGGCTTTGATGGTGTTACCGCCGATGGTGGGCATCTTCTCGATGATCACCACGCGTGCGCCATCGTCATGCGCCTGAATCGCCGCCGCCAGACCAGCACCGCCGGTGCCCACTACCACCACATCGTAATTCACCGGTGCGTTCGGGTTACCGCCCTCTTCAATCACATACTCTTTGCTTGAGGTGGTCATGGCACGCGATACCGCTTTTTTCAGCGCTTCACTCTGCGTGGTGGCGCCAGTGATGGCGTCAACGTGCGGGCTGTTCGCCACCAGAATGCGTTCACGCAGACTTTCGAAGGTGCTGGTGAAGTCGACGTCGAGGCTCGGATCCGGCACCAGCGAGATGTCGGTGATACGGTCGGTGTCGAGGGTAACGTTGATTTTCAGCTTCAGCGCTTCGGCTTCGACTTTCGCCTGATAAACGCCCGCTTTGTATTTACGGCCGGTATCGCTGACGTCGCGGATCATCGCATCCACCAGTGAGAAGCGCCACAGCGGTTCCGGGATAGTCAACTCTTCGCGCTTGGTGCTGTCGATATACAGCTCCATGTGCTGATTTTTGATGACGCGATCGGTCCAGTCCGGATAGGCGATACAGGCTTTGCCCACCGCCACCAAGTCGAAACCGTGCTCCAGCGCATTCTCGGCATCTTCTTTATTGACGACGCCGCCGACGCCAATTACCGGCACTTTCGCCAGGTTAGGCGAGCGCTGTGCCAGATATTTGGTGATCAGTGGCGTTGGGTCCTGAGTATCAACAATCGATGGACGCAGCAGTTGACCAACCGAGAAGTGCACGTAATCGAGACCGCGTTCTGCCAGTTTCTCCAGCAGATAAAGCGTGTCGTCCCAGCGGATGCCCGGCACTTCCAGTTCTTCCGGTGAGAAGCGATAGCCGATGATGAAGTCTGCCGCAGCGAAGCGGTCAGCCATTTTGTGGGTGATTTCCAGCACTTCCAGTGGGAAACGCGCGCGATTATCGCGACTGCCGCCCCATTTGTCGTCGCGCTGGTTGGAGTTTGGCGAGTAGAACTGCTGAATCAGATAGGTGTTGGCGCCGTGAATCTCCACGCCGTCAAAGCCGGCTTTGATCGCGCGGTTCACCGCATCACCAAACTTGGTGATCATCACATCCACTTCTTCTGCAGTCAGCGCCTGAGGTTGAGTGGCACCGTCGCGCGGTGCAGCGATGGCGCTCGGCGCGACCGGGGTTTTACCGCCGATCAGCGCCGGTTCAACCATGCGACCGCCATGATAAATCTGCAGAATCGCTTTGGAGCCTTGCGACTTGATGGCGTGGGCGATTTTCGCCAGACCGGGGATTTTGTTGTCGCTGTCGATACCGAGCGCGCCTGGAAACGCAGGGCCACGGTTATCAATAAAGCAGCACTCGACAATCACGGTACCGATGCTGCCGGCGCGCACGCGATAATATTCGACAAGGTCACTGGTAACACCGCCATCGTAATAACCGGTACATGTGGTCATCGGTGCCATAACCAGTCGGTTTTTAAGCACCGCACCTTTCGGTAACGTAAGCGGATTAAGAATCGGGGTGAGCGTATTCATGATGAGCAACTCCAGAATTAAGAAACTTGGTATTCAATTCTTTGGCGGTTCGGAGAATTTTATAATTATTTGAGTGGTCCGATTTCATGGCGTAAATATAGCATTTTATTTACTTACATAACCTTATTCGTTAGTTATATAAGTTTTACGCATGAAAATAATATTTGAGGCTTATTGCTAAAAGCTGCGCTCCGCTAAGTTTTAACCAAGACTTGACAAAAATCAACTTTTTCCTTACATTTAAAACAAACCTAGTCTTATCATAAAGATAAATCGTCTCCTTTCTCTGTTTTTTGCTTGATTTGTGCCGTTTTATTCGTCTCACACGGTTAATTTTCACCTAAGGGTTCGTTTATTAAGGCGCGCATGATTAAAGCAAAAAAACCACCAATAAATTTTATTGATCTGGATCAAAATAGATATTTTAATTAATCGCATCATGCTTGCATTCAATAGATAATTCGCGCATCGAATTTTGCAAATAGCGATTTATTAAAACTCAGTTTTAAATGTCACGACTAATCTGTTAAAAGGGTTTTGTAACTAAAAAAACCAGTTTGGTTCGGGGCGTATATCCGCATTCTCCATAACTTGCAGACAAAACTATGAACACACAAACAACCCAGAGTGAATCCCTCACCGCGCCTCCCGCGGCACCAGGGAAAAAAAAGAACCGCCTGATAATGTTGTGCCTGCCAATTATTGTGGCTGTGCTGTTGCTGCTGGTACCGACTCCTGCGGGATTGGAACCTTACGCCTGGCACTTCTTCGCCATTTTTGTCGGGGTTATCGTGGGACTGATTTTCGAACCGCTGCCGGGCGCTGTGATCGGCTTAACCGGCGTGGTGGTGATTGCGCTGTTCAGTCAATGGGTGCTGTTTAGCCCGGCAGAACTGGCGGATCCCAAGTTCAAAACCGCGGCGCAGTCGTTCAAATGGGCAGTGAGTGGCTTCGGCAACTCCACGGTCTGGCTGATCTTCGGTGCCTTTATGTTCGCCGCTGGCTACGATAAAACCCAGTTTGGTCGCCGCCTGGCGCTGATTCTGGTGAAATATCTGGGCCGTCGCAGCCTGACGCTGGGTTACGCCATTACCTTCGCTGACCTGTTGCTGGCGCCGTTTACGCCATCCAACACCGCGCGTAGCGGCGGTACCATCTATCCCATCATTGCTAACCTGCCGCCGCTCTATGGTTCAAAGCCGAACGATCCTAGCGCACGTAAGATTGGTTCCTACCTGATGTGGGTGGCGATCACCGCCGCTTGTATCACCAGTTCAATGTTCCTTTCTGCGCTGGCACCAAACCTGCTGGCGCTGGCGCTGGTAAAAAGCGTGGTGGGCTTTGATATCTCATGGGGCATGTGGTTCCTCGCCTTCCTGCCACTCGGCGTGCTGCTGATTCTCACCATGCCGCTGCTGGCTTACTGGCTCTATCCGCCAGAAGTAAAAGTGAATGACGAAGTGCCGCGCTGGGCCACCGCTGAGCTGGCAAAACTCGGTAAACTGAAACGTAACGAAATCCTGCTGCTGGGCTTCGTGGTTGCGGCACTGATGATGTGGATCTTCGCCACCGCCTGGATTGAGCCCGCAATGGCCGCACTGTTAGTCATCGTGCTGATGCTGTGGACCGGCGTACTCAACTGGAATGACATCACCAGCAATAAAGCCGCCTGGAACACCTTCGCCTGGTTCGCCACGCTGGTCGCGCTGGCGGATGGTTTAGCGCGCGTTGGCTTCATCGCGTGGCTGGGTAAAGAAGGCGCAATACTGTTGCAAGGCTATGACCCGCAGGTTTCTGCCGTCGTCCTTCTGGTCGCCTTCTACCTGCTGCACTACCTGTTCGCCAGTACCACCGCGCACACCACCGCGCTGCTGCCCGCGATGCTGACCATCGCCGCATCCATTCCGGGCATCAACATGCCGGTGTTCTGCCTGATGATGTGTGTTTCTCTGGGTGTGATGGGCATTATCACCCCGTACGGCACCGGCCCAAGCCCGATTTATTACGGTAGCGGCTATCTGCCAACCAAAGATTACTGGCGCCTGGGCACCATCTTCGGCGCGCTGTTCCTGGTTCTTCTGATGGTTGTCGCCTATCCATGGATGGTGATGATGTTCTGATGATGTTGCTTCGATGTTAAAAACGGAGCCGCGCATTACCGTGAAAATGTTATGATACTCGCCAGTCAGCCCCCACGGAGGGCTGGCGAGAGAAAATCGAATAACAAACTGCCTAATTTGTCGCCCGTCATGCTGGCGGGCCACACGAAGCTAAGTGAGCCAACATGTCGAACAAACCCTTCTATTATCAGGATCCCTTTCCTCTCGCCAAAGATGATACCGAATACTATCTGCTGAGCCGCGATTACGTCTCGGTGGCCAACTTCGATGGCGAAGAAGTGCTGAAAGTCGATCCCAAAGCGCTGACGCTGCTGGCGAAGCAGGCATTCCACGATGCTTCCTTCATGCTGCGCGCCTCGCATCAGGCGCAGGTCGCATCCATTCTTGCCGACGATGAAGCCAGCAAGAACGACAAATACGTTGCCCTGCAGTTCCTGCGTAACTCTGAAATTGCCGCCAAAGGCGTGCTGCCAACCTGTCAGGATACCGGCACCGCCATCATCATGGGCAAAAAAGGCCAGCGCGTCTGGACCGGTGGCGGCGATGAAGCGGCGCTGTCGCAAGGCGTCTACAACACCTTTATTGAAGATAACCTGCGCTATTCACAGAACGCCGCGCTGGATATGTATAAAGAAGTGAATACCGGCACCAACCTGCCGGCGCAAATCGACCTCTACAGCGTTGATGGCGACGAATATAAATTCCTGTGCATTGCTAAAGGTGGTGGTTCCGCCAATAAAACCTATCTGTATCAGGAAACCAAAGCGCTGATTACCCCAGCCAAATTGAAGAACTACCTGATCGATAAAATGATGTCGCTGGGCACCGCGGCCTGTCCGCCGTACCACATCGCATTCGTGATTGGTGGGACTTCAGCGGAGAGTACGCTGAAAACCGTCAAGCTGGCCTCTACCCATTATTACGATTCGCTGCCGACCGAGGGCAACGAGCATGGTCAGGCGTTCCGCGACATTCAGCTGGAAGAAGAGCTGCTAAAAGCCTCGCAGGAGCTGGGCCTCGGCGCGCAGTTTGGTGGTAAATACTTTGCGCATGATATCCGCGTGGTACGTCTGCCGCGTCACGGCGCATCCTGCCCGGTGGGTATGGGCGTCTCCTGCTCCGCTGACCGTAATATCAAAGCCAAAATCAACCGCGAAGGTATCTGGATTGAGAAGATGGAAGACAATCCAGGCCGCTATATTCCGGAAGAACTGCGTCAGCAGGGCGAAGGTGAAGTGGTGCATGTCGATCTGAACCAGCCGATGAGCGAGATTCTGGCGCTGCTGTCGGCTTATCCAGTCTCCACCCGCTTGTCGCTTAACGGTACCATCATCGTGGCGCGCGACATTGCGCACGCTAAGCTGAAAGAACGCATCGATAACGGTGAAGGCCTGCCGCAGTACATCAAAGATCATCCGGTCTATTACGCGGGTCCAGCGAAGACGCCAGAAGGTTATGCCTCCGGTTCACTCGGCCCAACGACTGCAGGTCGTATGGATTCCTACGTTGATCTGCTGCAGGCCAACGGCGGCAGCATGGTGATGCTGGCGAAAGGCAACCGCAGCAAGCAGGTTACCGATGCGTGTCAAAAACACGGCGGCTTCTATCTGGGAAGCATCGGCGGCCCGGCAGCGGTGCTGGCGCAGCAGAGTATTAAGAGTCTGGAATGCGTGGAGTATGCCGAACTCGGTATGGAAGCGATTTGGAAGATTGAAGTGGAAAACTTCCCGGCATTCATTCTGGTGGATGACAAAGGAAACGACTTCTTCCAGCAGATTCACAATAACTGTGCCGCCTGCGTGAAGTAATCTGCGCATCGCACCACAAAAAAGCCGTTATCTCGTGATAGCGGCTTTTTTTATTGCGATATTTCTGACGAATTGATCATCGAATGAGGCAAAGCAGAAAAGTTAAAAACGGAATTGGCTCTCCAGTTGACGCAATGTTTCCATGCGCTGCGCCGTGGCGATTTCGCGCGCTTTCACTTCCAGCAGCAGATCGGCATCGTTCTGGCCAATCACATACACTGCCTGACGTCCAGGCAGGTTAACGGTAATAATATTTTGCTCCACACCGTCCAGCATCTCATCATGCTGTTCCAGGTAGTTATACAACGTGTTCATGGGATCTCCTTGAAAATAGGTGGGCTAATCTGCCCAATCGCACCCTTTAAACACACAAGACCTGGCTTAAAGATGGCTTTTTATCAGAAATATCGCACCAGGGTTGCAGGCAACATCTCATAGCAACATGACGTTGAGATGAAAATTGCGCTTCATAACCACATCATTAAGTCTAATGTTTCCTAAAGCAGCGCATTAACCATACTCAAACCCATAATTGATTAAAATTAAATATTATTCATATAGTTAGACTGAATTTCGTTAAGGGGTTTTGCAGACCATTCTCATGTTTACTGCGATGTAATGTTCTGCAAACTGTCCCAACACTTCACATGGCGTGAAGTGATGATGGATAAACAAGGAGATAACATGTTCAAAATGTTTAAAATTGGTCCTCCAGGTAATAGCGAAGGCACATTGCCGGTATACATTGAACAAGCCTATACCGATAATCTTGGTTACGATGTTGCATTCATGTCTGGCAGCGAAATTGTTGATAGTTCGCCGCGTTTCATCGGTTCTGCACATCCCTATTCTGTGGTTTATGCATGGGATAACGGTGTGGTTGTCGGTTCAACGCGCGCAGCAGCCGATGGTTCATGGTCGCTTTCGGCACAGTTTGCTGATGGCCAGCACTCCTTAACTTTTGGTCTGGACTCATCCGCAGCAAGCTCACCGCTGGATTTCATTGTAAATTCAGGAGCCGCCATCCCGGTTGTCGTTTCGCAGGGCTACACCGATGACCTCGGATATGACGTTGCCATTTTGGGCGGAAGTGAGATTGTCGATAACACGCCGCGTTTCATCGGAACTGCAGCGCCAGAAGCAATCATTTATGCCTGGGATGCTGGCAAGCTGGTGGCCTCTACCGTTTCAGACAGCGATGGTAAATGGTCTCTGGAAACACAGCTTGATGATGGCCAACATGCATTAACCTTTGGCTCATCTGCAGAAGAAAGCACCCGGCCTTTCACCTTCTCCATCGACTCGACCAAAGCCAATCCGGTGACAATTGATCAGGGTTACGAAGACCATCTCGGTTATGACGATGCGTTTATGAGCGGTGACCAGATCACGGATACCACACCACGCTTTGTTGGTACGGCGGCACCAGAAGCGATCATTTATGCGTGGGATTACGGTGTGCTGCTGGGTTCAACCGTATCAGAACTGGATGGTTCATGGTCGTTCACTCTGCCGGAATTAGACCTGGGCGCTCACGCGGTGACTTTTGGTTCTGAACCGGAAGTGACATCGAATCCAATGTACTTCTCAGTACAAAGTTCGGAGGCATTGCCAGCAAATATCAACATCGCTGAGTTGCTGAGCCAAAGCGAAACGTTGCTGTTGAGTGATAGCGACATCGCTCCACAGACTTACTCGCAGCCATTCTCGCTAACGCAGCAGGATCTGTCGGTGCAGAGCCAGAATGGCATTACTGGCATTTCTTCAGCGTTCACACCTGAGCTGGAAGAGCATTTCGCCTAAGCCATTTACGGCGATGCAAGATAGAAAGGCAGCGGATAATACCGCTGCCTTTTATCATCAGAAGAAACCGAGCGGTTGCGTGCTGTAGCTCACCAGCAGGTTTTTAGTTTGCTGATAATGGTCGAGCATCATTTTGTGAGTTTCACGGCCAATCCCCGATTTCTTATAGCCGCCAAACGCCGCGTGCGCCGGATAGAGGTGATAACAGTTAGTCCACACGCGACCGGCTTTGATGGCGCGGCCCATGCGATAGGCGCGATTGATGTCGCGCGTCCAGACGCCCGCGCCAAGTCCGTAAATCGAATCATTGGCGATTGCCAGCGCTTCCGCTTCATCTTTGAAGGTCAGCACACCAACCACCGGGCCAAATATCTCCTCCTGGAACACGCGCATGCTGTTATCCCCTTTGAGCAGTGTCGGCTGGATGTAGTAGCCGCTGGCAAACTCTTCGCCCACTTTCTCTACGCCGCCGCCGTGCAGCACCTGCGCGCCCTCTTGCTGCGCAATTTCCAGATAAGAGAGGATTTTGTCGAACTGCTGCTGCGACGCCTGCGCGCCAATCATGGTTTCGGTATCCAGCGGATCGCCACGTTTAATGGTTTTGATGCGCTTCATCACCGCCGCCATAAACGGCTCAAAGATCGATTCCTGCACCAGCGCGCGCGACGGACAGGTACAAACTTCACCCTGATTAAGGAAGCCCAGCACCACGCCTTCTGCCGCTTTCTCAATGAAACTCTCTTCGGCATCCATGATGTCTTCGAAGAAGATGTTCGGTGACTTGCCGCCCAGTTCAACGGTGGACGGGATCAGGCTTTTCGCCGCCAGCTCCAGAATATGACCGCCGGTGGCAGTGGATCCGGTGAAGGCGATTTTGGCGATGCCCGGATGGGATGCCAGCGCTTCGCCTGCCTCTTTACCGTAACCGTGTACCACGTTGATCACACCCGGCGGCAGCAGATCTTTGATCACGTCCATAAACAGCGTAATCGACAGCGGCGTTTGCTCGGCCGGTTTCAACACCACACAGTTACCTGCGCCAAGCGCCGGTGCCAGTTTCCATGCCGCCATCAGCAGCGGGAAGTTCCACGGAATGATTTGCCCGACCACGCCCAGCGGTTCGTGGAAGTGATAGGCGGCGGTGAACTCATCGATTTCAGCGGCGGTGCCTTCCTGCGCACGCACGCAGCCAGCGAAATAGCGGAAATGATCGACCGCCAGCGGCAGATCCGCCGCCAGCGTTTCGCGTACCGGCTTACCGTTATCCCAGGTTTCGTTGACCGCGATATATTCCAGATTCTCTTCCAGCCGATCGGCAATTTTCAGCAGCACCAGCGAGCGTGCCTGTGCCGAGGTTTTGCCCCACGCATCGGCAGCGGCTTGGGCGGCAGCCACGGCGTTATCGATATCGGCGCGGTCCGAACGGGGAAATTCGCCAATGGTAGAAGCATTGATCGGTGAAGTGTTGACGAAGTAGTTACCGTTCACCGGCGCAACAAATTCGCCGTTGATAAAGTTGCCATAACGCGATTGCAGAGTAATGAGAGAACCTTGTTCTCCCGGAGCAGCGTAACGCATGGTGTTTCTCCTTGCGGGACAGAGTGGCGATTAACAACTATGAAACCTGTTATTAACATTGGGCGATCCACGCCAGCCTGTCAGATCGTAAAAGGGGAAACTGTGACCGCACCGAGGGAAATGTGGCGAGCGTAGGCCGCTACAGATAATTCCGAGTTTTCCCGCTTATGCCGCAAAAAGCGGAACATGGGCGAAATATGTGGTCAATATGAAGCAGGATACTAACCAGGAGAAACAGATGTTGGCTTCAGCCCTGACGTTAATGCGCGCCAAAGCGAACTTTGTTCAGCAATTTATCCGCAACCCGCGCAAAATGGGCAGCATCACGCCCTCTTCCGCCGCGCTGTGCCGCACCATGTGCGATGCGGTGAACTGGGATAACAGCCTGCGTATCGCCGAACTGGGCGCCGGTGATGGCGTGCTCACACGCCACGTGCTGGCGCGCATGTCACCGCAAGCACAGCTTGATGTGTTTGAAATCTGCCCGGAACTGGTGAAAAGCCTGCGTGGATTGCCTGATGCGCGCATGCAGGTACGCGCCTGTTCGGCGGAATATCTCGCCGGGGAATATGATGTGATTTTTTCTGGCCTGCCGCTGCTGTCATTACCGCCCGCCATGCGCGATAACATCCTCAGTGCGGTGCATGATGCGCTGGGTCCACGCGGCGTATTCGTGCAGTTTCAATACACCTCGTTCACCCAGCCAAATTTGTCACGCTACTTCACCTGGGAACGCCAGCGGGTGCTGAAAAATATGCCACCCGCGTGGGTTTATCGCTGCACGCGCAACTACGCGCCCTGAGCCTGCGCGCGCGGCTGCGGCCGCGTTTGTAGCCAGAAGCTGCGCAACAGTTCGCGCGACCAATCTTCGCCTGAAAGAACAGTGCCATCGTCACTGACGCCCGCCGGTAAACAGGCGGTCATAATCTCGCGGGTAAATTCCGGATGGAACTGCACCGACAGCGCCTGCGGCGAATAACGCAAAATCTGACAACCATCCTGCGCCGAGCTCGCCAGCACCTGCGCATGCTGCGGCGGCGTTAACACCGATTGCCGATGTGACAACCACGCCTGAAACTCGCCCGGTAGATCAGCCAGCCAGGGATCGTTGTGCGCCTGCGCATTGCGCGTCAGCGGTTTCAGTCCACGCTCCCAGCCCTGCGGGTTATCGCCCACTTTGCCACCCAGCGCATACGCCATCAGTTGATGCCCGTAACAGACGCCCAGCAGCGGCAGCTCCGCCTCCAGCGCGCCACGAATCCAGGCGGCGGTGCGTTCGCTCCAGTCAGCGTGATCGGTGACCATCGCCCAGGAACCGCTGAGGATCGCGCCACTGACGCGGTCAAAGGCCGGTAAATCATCGCCCAGATGCGGACGCACAATCACATAGTCATCGGGCTGCAGTTGCAGCGCGTCGATAAACCAGCGGGGTTGTTCACCAATTTGCGCCACAACCTGCGGCGGCGGGACTTCGAGTTGAATCAGAGCAAGAGGTAAAGCGCGGGTGTGTGTCATGCCGAATACGGTCCTCGTTATGGTCGCCTTTCGGACATCCACTTTGACAGTAAATCAGCGACATGTCTTATTTTTTTCCTGCATAAGCTAATGCTTATGCGAAAAAAATGTTGCCCGACATGCCCGAAGTCCGCGCCTTCATGCCATCATTAGCCGGTGATCATCTTTGTACAGCGTGAAGGAAGACCTCGTGGCAGTGCGGCATTTTTTAATGGTTCTGATGGTGGTTTCCATTTGGGCTTTCAACAACGTGGCGGTGAAGTGGGGATTACTGGAACTTCCGCCGCTGTTTCTCACCTGGATGCGCTTTGTGGTGGTAGCGATTGTGCTGGTGCCATTCTGCCGCATTACGCGCGCGCAACTGCCGTGGCTGCTGACGCTGGCGTTCACCTTCGGCTTTATGCACTTCTCGCTGCTGTTTGTCGGCATGCGCTACACCGATGCCGGCACCGGCGCCATCGTGGTTCAGCTCGGTACGCCGATTGCCATGCTGCTGGCGATGGTGATTCTCAAAGAGAAATTGCGGCTGGTGCAGCTGTTTGGTATCGCCATTTCGCTGAGCGGCGTGGCGGTGCTGTCGGGCAGTCCGACCATTCCGGCCTGGTGGGTGCTCTGTATTCTGTTGTGCAGCGCGTTTGGCTGGGCGATCAGCAATATGATTGTGAAAAAATCGCCGCCGATACAACCGCTGACGCTCACCGGCTGGATCTCCTTCCTTGCGGTGCCGATTGTCGGTGCTGCTTCGTGGCTGACCGAATCCCATCAGTTTTACGCGCTGAGCCACGCCGGCTGGCGCGGCTGGTTTGGCATTCTGTATAGCGCGCTCGCCTCGTCGATTGTCGCCTATACGCTGTGGTACGCGCTGCTGAAGAAATACAACGTCAACCTGATCATGCCCTATTCGCTGCTGACGCCGGTGCTGGCGGTGTTGATGGGCGTTTTCGTCTTGGGTGACAGCATGAACAGCTTTAAGATCCTCGGTGCGTCACTGGTGGTGCTGGGCACCGCGATTGCGGTGATCAACCTGCGTAACCTGCGGATGCACGCGCGTTTCCCGCGCTTGCGCCGCCGTTAATCCGCTCTGCTATGCTTGAGTCTCGCGCGTTTTCCGGAGACTCAACATGGATTCTCAACGTGCTGCCGCACTGTGGCAGCAAATGTGGCAGGGATTGCGAGGCGCGGACCCGCTTCCCTCGCCGACTTTTCTCCAGCCAGACACTTTTTCCTCTGCCTTTGCCGTCAGCGAATTGGCGGCCACCAGCATCGGCCTCGCCAGCCAGGCGCTAAGCGATCTGCTCGGCCAATCCGCGCCGGTCAGCGTTAATGTCCGTCTCGCCTCGCGTTGGTTTCAGCACAGCCTGATCCCGCTCAATCGACCGCCTGCTGCGCTGTGGGATGAATTCGCCGGTGATTACGCCAGCGCCGACGGCTGGATCCGCCTGCACACCAACGCGGCTCATCATCGTGCGGCGATGGAGCGCGTGCTCGGCCAGCATGCCGATCGTGCCGCGCTGGCCGATGCGGTGGCCCGCTGGCCCGCCGCCACGCTGGAACAGGCGGTGATTGATGCCGGCGGCTGCGCCGCGCAGATGCGCAGCGAAGCGCAATGGCTGCAGCATCCGCAAGGCAGCGCCGTGCAGCAGGAAGCGCTGATTGCCCAACAGGCCACCGACGCCGCCCCGCCGCCCGCCTGGTCACTGTCGCCCGCGCGGCCGCTGCTCGGCGTGCGTGTACTGGATCTCACACGCATCATTGCCGGACCGGTGGCGACACGTTTTCTCGCCAGCCTCGGCGCGCAGGTGCTGCGCATCGATCCGCCCGACTGGCACGAACCCACGCTGGAAGAGGAGATCACCTGCGGCAAACGCTGTGCGCGGCTTGATATCAAATCCCGCGCCGGGCGCGAGCAACTGCGCCAGCTGTTGCAGCACAGCGATGTGCTGGTACACGGTTATCGTGCTGATGCGCTGGAAAAACTCGGGCTGGATGCCGATACGCGCCGCCAACTCGCGCCGGGCTTAGTGGATGTCAGTCTGAATGCGTGGGGCTGGAGCGGGCCATGGCGCAACCGGCGCGGCTTTGACAGTCTGGTACAGATGGGCTGCGGCATCGCCGAACAAGGCATGCGCTGGAGCGGCAATAATCAACCGACGCCGCTGCCGGTGCAGGCGCTCGATCACGCCACCGGTTATCTGATGGCCGCGGCGGTGCTGGAAGGTTTGCGTCAGCGCTTGACCAACGGCGTTGGCTGGCAGGCGCGCTTATCGCTGGCACGCACCGCGCGGCTGTTGCAGCAGTTCGGTGACGCGCCGCAGAATGCGCAAAACGGTATCTACGCGCAGCACGATGACGCGCTGAGCGCGATAGAGATCAATCAGTGGGGAATTGCGGAGAGATTGCGTGCCGCAGCGTATTTGCCCGGCACGCCAATGATCTGCGCAACGCCAGGCGTGAAGCTTGGCAGCAGCGCAGCAAGCTGGTAACGATTACGCCTCGTCGCCCTGCTCTTCGTTCAGTTCGTCGTACATCGCTTGCATTGCCTCACGGCTCAGCGCCGCCAGCGTGCGGTAAAACGCCGTGGTGGCATGCGCTTCCACTTTGCCGAGGAACGCGCCGCACCACGGCAGCAGATACTCATCAAACAGCGCCAGCTGCGCGGCAGATTCATCCTCTGCCGACTGATCTTCCAGCCAGGATGCCGCCAGCAGCAGCACGCCAAAGTGATCGGCAGGCGCTTCGCTCAGCGGCATGCCACGCGCGCTGAGAAACGCACGCACGTCTGCTTCAGCAACACCGTTCGGCCATTGTGATGCGTACGGCGGCACGCTGCACTCGCTGCCGACAAACAGCGCATTGTAGTCGGCGGCCAGCGCCTGCGGATCGCTATTCTGCTGCAGGCGCGTCAACAGTTCGTCCTGCTCCAGCGGCCACTGCTGTTGCAGTTTACCTTCACGCAGCAGAGTGAACAGCGGCACCAGCAGCGGATCCTGCGGCTGGCGATTAAACAGCGAGCCAATGACGCGGCAGAGTATGGAAAACTCATTCATGCAACAGAATTCCTTGAGGTAAAAAAGTTAAAAATCAGCAAATTCGGGAATCGTTTTGCCGGTGCGCAACGCGAGAAAGTCGAGCAGGCGACGCGGCGTGACATTTAACACGCGATCTTTGGGAAAATCCACTTCGCTGGTGATGCGCAGGCAGTGTTCGAAATTACCCAGCGTAAACGCGGTATGCGAATCGGAGCCAAACGCCAGACGTCCACCGGCATCGCGCACCGCTTCGGCAATGGCACGACAGTTCGGTTCGCTGCCCGGACGCGAATGGGTAAAGGAGGAGTTGTTGATCTCCAGCGCCACATCGTAATGCGCGGCGGCTTCGGCAATCGCGCGGATATCCACCGGGAACTTCGGGTTGCCCGGATGCGAAATGATATGCACCAAACCGCCCGCCATCGCCGCAATCATCGCTTCAGTGTGATGTGCTTTGTCACGCGGCGCATAAACCGGTTCGTGGAAGCCCGCGACGATCAGATCCAGCGCATCCAGCATCGGGCCGCTGCAATCGATCTCGCCCTGCTGATTTTTGATGTTGGCTTCAATACCGCGCAGCACGCCAACGCCATCAATCACGCGCGGCCAAATGCGCATGTTGACGAAATGCCAATAGTGCGGCGCATCGGCCATATCCGGGCCGTGATCGGTAATCGCGAACAGCTTCAGGCCGTTCTGTTTCGCCTGCGCCACATAATCATGCAGCGTACTGTAAGCGTGCGTGCTGGCAACGGTGTGCATATGTAAATCAACGGGATACATCTTCATCTCCTGACCCAATGGGAATTAATAACCGCGCTGGCGATCGACCAAACCACCCGGCTGTTGACCTTGCTCCAGAGCAAGTATGGCATCCGCAATGTAATCCATCGCCTCTCCTGGCAAGGTAATCGCCGCAGTATGTGGCGTGATTGTGACATGCGGATGAGACCACAACGGATGATCCTGCGGCAGCGGCTCGCGCTGGAACACATCCAGCGCGGCGGCGGCCAGCTGACCGCTGTTGAGCGCCGCCAGCAGATCGGCTTCTACCACATGCGCACCGCGCGCCAGGTTAAGGAAGCAGGCGCCGTGCGGCAATGCGTTAAGCAGCTGGCTATCGATCAAGTTGGTGGTTTCCGGCGTGGTCGGCAGCAGATCGATTAGCACCTGCGTGCCCGCCAGGAAAGCATTGAGCTGTTCGCGGCCATGGAAGCTTTGCACACCGTCGATCTGCTTCGGCGAACGGCTCCAGCTGCGTAACGGGAAGCCCCACTGACGCAAACTCTCCAGCACGCTACGGCCTAATACGCCCGCGCCGAGCACACCAATGGTGAAGTTTTCGCGATCGAAACCGTCCAGCTCCTGCCAGCAAGCCTGCTGCTGCAGTTCACGATAGTCGGCAAAACGGCGGAACCAGCCCAGCACGCACCAGTTGGCGTACTCCTGCATCTGGCGCGCCATGCCGGTATCTTCCAGGCGGAATAACGGCACGGTGTCGGCCAGCATCTGTGGATTGTTACGCAGCTGTTTGAGGATTTCGTCGACGCCCGCGCCCATGGCAAACACACCTTTCAGCTGACGCCCCGCCAGCATCTCGACCGGCGGAGAACGCACTACCGCATAATCGGCCGGCGCGTTGTCGCCCGGCTGCCAGTCACGCACGCGCGCCTCCGGCAAACGCTGACGCAAACCTTCCAGCCAGCCTTGCGGCGCCAGCGACGGGTGATACCAGATTATCTCCATACGACTCTCCTTTTTTTGCTTCAGCCTCAGGCAAATAGCCGTACAGGGCAAGCAAAAACCTTAGCCTTGAGGCAATTTCTCACGTGATTAATTCCGGGCGCTTCACATTTCCACCGCTGTGCGAGGCTAAGCGGCGCGATTACGACTAAAGTTGTTCGGGTGGTCAATGCGTTAGCACACCACCTTTTCGGACAAGGAGAAAAACCGATGATAAAAAATGCCGTATTCACGCCCGCGCGTCTGACCTTTTTACTTAGCGCCGCGTTGCTGGCCGGTGCCAGCGCCGCACACGCCGACGATCAAAGCCGCATGCTCAGCAACCAACCGCAGCCACCGGATGTGCGCCTGGGACCGTTGTTCAATGCGGTACAGCAGGCTAAATTTTATCCGGATCAGAAAACCTTCGCCGATGCGGTGCCGAAATCCAATCCCTCGTCGATTCTGGCCGACTGGCAGATGCAAAAAAACCAGCGCAACTTCGATCTCAAGCATTTTGTCGACAGCAACTTCACGCTGCCAAAAGAGGGTGACAAATATGTGCCGCCCGCCGGGCAAAGCCTGCGTGAGCACATCAACGGTTTATGGCCGGTGCTGACGCGTACCGCGCAAAGTGCCAGTCAGTACGATTCGCTGCTGCCGCTGCCCAAACCTTATGTGGTGCCTGGCGGACGCTTCCGCGAAGTGTATTACTGGGACAGCTACTTCACCATGCTCGGCCTGGCGGAGAGCGGTCACTGGGATCGCGTGCAGGATATGGTGGATAACTTCGCCACCGAGCTGGACAAATATGGCCATATTCCCAACGGTAACCGCAGCTACTATCTCAGCCGCTCGCAGCCGCCGTTCTTCAGCTTGATGGTTGACCTGCTGGCAACGCACAAAGGCGACGACGTCTATCGCCAATACCTGCCGCAGCTGCAGAAAGAGTACGATTACTGGATGGCGGACAGCGACAAAGTGGCGGCCGGCCAGGCCAGCAAACGTGTGATCAAACTCAGCGACGGCACGCTGCTTAACCGTTACTGGGACGATCGCGATGCGCCGCGTACCGAATCCTGGCTGGATGACGTCAACACCGCGAATAAAGCGCCGGAACGCAATAAACAGCAGGTTTATCGCGACTTACGTGCGGGCGCGGCTTCGGGCTGGGATTTCAGTTCGCGCTGGTTCACCGATGCGCACAATCTGGCGTCCATCCGTACCACGCAGCTGGCACCGGTTGATCTTAACAGCCTGATTTTCCACCTCGAACAGACACTGTCCAAAGCCGCCAAACTGGATAAGCAGGATGACAGAGCCAAACAGTTCGCGGCGGATGCTGAGAAACGTCAGGCGGCGATCAATCGCTACCTTTGGGATGAGAAAAAAGGCTGGTACGCCGATTACGATTTCCAGAAGAAGCAGGTGCATTCACAGCTGACCGCTGCGACGCTGTTCCCGCTCTATATGCAGCTCGCGAGCGATAAGCAAGCTGAACGCACCGCTTCCGCAGTTGAAAAACAGCTGCTGAAACCCGGCGGACTGGTGACCACCACGGTGAATAACGGCCAGCAATGGGATGCGCCAAACGGCTGGGCGCCGCTGCAATGGGTGGCGGTAGAAGGTCTGGAGCATTACAAGCAGCCGAAGTTGGCGCAACAGATTGGTCAGCGCTTCCTGCAGAACGTGCAGGCGACCTACGACAAGGAACATAAGCTGGTCGAGAAATACGTGGTTGAAGGCGCGCAGCTGGGCGGCGGTGGCGGCGGTGAATATCCGCTGCAGGACGGCTTCGGCTGGACCAATGGCGTGACGCTGAAGCTGCTGGATAAGTACTGCCCGAAAGACAAAACCTGTAATAACGCTGGCGATATCCCGAATATGCCGGTTTTAAGTAGCGCGAAGTAATTACCTCTATTCTGCCGGGCGAATAAGCCCGGCAACTGCACATTACCGTCGCGGCGCGGTTTACTGCGCGCTCAGAATCTGGGCAAGGTGCAACCAATGCCATGCGCGATAAATCGCGCCGCTACGGCTCTTGCCGGTCATCTGTGCATTTTCCTCACATCCCTCTAGCAACAAACTCACATCTTGAAACATCCGCGACAAAAGATAATAATTCTCAATCTGATATCGATAGCTATTCCCATTAAAATAACAGGAACCTCTCATGACCTCGTTGTTTACCCTTAAACGTGGCCGCATACTGTGCGCGCTTGCGCTGGCTTTACCCGCGGCAAGCTTCGCTGAAGAGTCGATTGTCGTGACAGCGCAACCGCAAGAGAGCGCCACCTCACCGACGCAGGGCTATCTCGCCACGCGCAGCAGCGGTGCCAGCAAAAGCGATCAGCCGCTGATCACTACCCCGCAGTCGATCTCGGTAGTCACGCGTCAGCAGATGGAAGATCAGGGCGCGCAGGATCTCAATCAGGCGCTGGGTTACACGCCGGGCGTCTTCACCAACTTTGGCGGCGCGGCCACGCGTTATGACACCATCGCGCTGCGTGGTTTCCACGGCGGCGATGTCGATAACACCTTCCTCGATGGCCTGCGCGTGATGAGTGACGGCGGCAGCTTCAACATCCTGCAGGTGGATAACTGGTTCCTCGACCGCATCGATGTGATTAAAGGTCCCTCCTCCGCGCTCTACGGCCAAACGGTGCCGGGCGGATTGGTGAATATGGTGAGCAAGCGCCCGCAGTTTGCTGAAGAGGGCCACTTCCGCCTGGCGACCGGCACCAACGCCACCAATAACGCCGCCTTTGATTACACCAACGCCATCAACGATCAGTGGGCATTTCGCTTAACCGGCATTACGCGCAACAGCGATACCCAATACGATCACACTCGCGAAGAGAAATATGCGATTTCGCCACAGCTGATGTGGCAGCCAAGTGAAGATACCAACTTAGTGCTGCGCGCCTACCTGCAGAAAGATCCGTCCGGCGGCTATCACGGCTCGGTACCGGCGGAAGGCACGCTCTACAGCCATAATGGCCGCAAATTGAGTGACAGTTTCTATGAAGGTGACACTGCGCTCGATCAGTTCAAACGTCGCGAACAGATTTACAGCTATGACTTCTCGCATCGCTTCAACGATGTGTGGTCGGTGTACTCCACCGGCAGTTACAGCCACTCCAATACCGAGCTCGATCAGGTTTATCAGATTGGCTGGAACGCAACGAATCCAGACCTGCTGAACCGCTACTACTCCGGTGAGCGTTCATCGCTGAGCGCGTGGGCCAACGACAACCGCTTGCAGGCCGATTTCGCTACCGGCGCGGTTCAGCATCGCGTGACGCTGGGCGCAGAGTACCATCGCTATAAAAACGACATCACCGAAGCCAGCGATGCCGCCAGCGCGCTGAATGCGTGGAACGGCGAAGAAGTGGGCACCATGCCGGACTTCGACTGGACATCGCAGACGCGCCGCTACTATCAAACCGGTTTGTATCTGCAGGATGAGTTGCAGCTCGATCGCTGGCATCTGGATTTGTCGGGACGCTACGATCGCATCGTGTCGGAAAACGGCACCAGCCGTCGTCAGGACGATCACATCAGCGGCCGCGCTGCGCTGTTATATGCCTTCGAGAACGGCATCTCGCCTTATGTCAGCTGGAGCCAGGCAATAACGCCGGCTTCGTTAACCGATCCTTTCGGCAATCAGCTAAAACCGACCACGTCAGAGCAGTATGAAGCGGGCGTGAAATATCAGCCGCTGGGCACGCGCGATATGTACTCAATCGCGGTGTACGATTTAACCCAGGACGATGTCGCCAACCGTAACGTGCTGGACGGCACTTACACGCCGTCGGGCAAAGTGCACTCGCAGGGCATTGAACTTGAGGCGCGTAATCAGCTGACGTCGCGTTTTAGCACCATCGCCGGCTACACGCTAAATCATCTGCGCTTTAAAGATTCGGTGGACGGTAACGATGGCCATACGCCGTATGTGACGCCGAACAGCATGGCATCGTTGTGGGGACATTATCAGTTTGACTACGGCTTGAGCGCCGGTGCAGGTGTGCGCTATATCGGTAAACAGTGGGCGGATAACGAGAACACTACGCGTCTGCCATCGGTAACGCTGTTTGATGCCTCGGTTCGCGCCGATCTGGGCGCATGGAACTCACAGCTGAAAGGCGCCTGGCTGCAGGTGAATGCCAACAACCTGACCGATAAAAAGTATCTGGCCGCCTGTTACGGCACCGGTTACTGCTATCGCGGTGCCGAGCGCACGGTCATGGCTACGGTGGGCTACGACTTTTAATCAGGTATAAAAAAATCCGCCATCCTTATGCGGGATGGCGGATTTCATCAAATACTGGCGCGATTAACTTCGCACTTTACGGTAGATCCACAGCACCACAATGGCACCAATCACTGCCACCACGAAGCTGCCAAAGTTGAAACCGTCAACTTTACCGAAACCAAACAGGGTACTGATCCAGCCACCGACAACCGCACCCACCACACCCAGAACTACAGTGATGATAAAGCCGCCGCCATCTTTACCCGGCATAATCCACTTAGCGATAATCCCGGCAATCAGACCAAAAATAATCCATGAAAGAATACCCATGTACTGCTCCTTACGTTATTAATCAATGTGTTCACCGCCTCTAGTATAGACGGGATTTTATGATCTGCATCCCAACTTGCCGCCGTAAATAGCCGTTAGCTGACTAAAGGTTAGCGCAGCGACGCCGATAACTGACGAACAGCATTGTCAGTCGTGAAAATAACAATCGGATAAGTGGAGCAGGACGTGGGAGAAGCCGATAAAGAACAATACCTCAAGCGAGGCACGTTAGCGGTTTTGGGCGTGATGAAGGACCTGTTGCGTTTTCAAACCCCGTTGATGGTGAATTTTTCGCGCGGTCAGTTTATCAGTCGCTTGCTGTCAGCCGATGAAGATCAGGTGATCTTTGACCTCGGCAGCAACGCGCTGGATAACGATTTAGCGCTGCAAGGTGGCGAAGTGAATATTGCCGCCGAAACGCACGGTGCCAAAGTCGAATTTGGCTTAACCGGTTTACAGCGTGTTGAATTCGAAGGCTTACCCGCTTTTGCTGCGTCGCTACCGGAACTGGTGTGGCAGATTCAACGTCGTGAATTCTTTCGCGTCAATGCGCCGCTGGAACCGGTTTTTTATTGCCACAGCCAGTGGCCTGATGGGCGTACCGCGCGCTTCCGCCTGCAGGATCTGTCACTGGGCGGCGTCGGCGTGCTGCTGGACGAAGCGCTACCGGAAGGCCTCAATCGCGGCGATACCTTTAAAAACCTGCGCGTGGATTTAGCTGAGTATGGTCATTTTGAGGTGACAGCACAGCTGCTGCACATTGGTGAACGCACCGTAGTGACCAGCAAGAATGAAACTCGCGCCACACCGCGCCTTAGCTTCCGCTTTACCGCCATCGAACCGATTCAGGAACGCCAGCTGCAGCAGGTGATTTTTGCGCTGGAACGTCTGGCGCGTGATAAAGCCAACCGTTTCCAGTAGCGCTGGACGTTTATCACCGTACAACATCGTAGCGGCACAATTTATTGCGCTATTTGGCATGAGATACACGTCTAAAAAGCGCGATAAATCGCGCCGCTACGAAGCGTGCGCGATTTATATAACGATAATCAATGCGGCTGATAACGGCAACGTGCCACCGCATCCAGCCAGCCGTGATAATTCTCCTGCATGCTTTTCGCCTGATCCTCACGCGGCATAATCACGCTACCGCCCTGTAACGCCTGCATCTCACTGCCCTGCTGCCACCAGCCCAGAGTGCGGCCCGCTAATAATGCGACGCCCAACGCGGAAACTTCTGCCGTCGGCACGCGTTTCAGTGGCCGCTGCAATACATCGGCCTGCATCTGCATCAACCAGCTATTTTCCGTGGCGCTGCCATCCACGCACAGCGCAGGAAGTTGCACGCCGCTGGCCTGCTCCATGGCAAAAAACACATCGGCGATCTGGAAGGTGATCGACTCCAGCGCCACGCGCGCCAGCACCTCCGGCGTCGCCGCATCGGTCAAGCCACACACCATGCCGCGCGCTTTCAAATCCCACCAGGGCGCACCAAGACCAGAGAGCGCCGGCACAAAATAGATGCCCTGATTATGCTCGCTGCGCTGCGCCAGCGCAGTGAGTTCTCGCGGATCATGAATGCCCAGCATGCGGCCCAGCCACGCCGCGCCGGAACCGGTGTGGGTAATGTTGCCCTCAAAGGCATAGCGCAGCGTGCCGTCGTGCCACGCCACCGTGGTGCTGAGACCATTTTCCGTCAGCAGCGGCGTCGCCATCGACATCATCAGTGATGAACCGGTGCCGTAAGTGGCTTTGACCACCTCTTCGCTGCCGTTGCGCTGCGCTTGCAGCGCGGCGTGTGAATCGCCGATGCGCGATAAAATCGGCGTGCCGGGCGCTAAACCGGCAATATCGTTACGCGTCACCACGCCTTGCGCGCTGGCCGAGGGCACAATCTGCGGCAGCGCCGCACGGGGAATGTGGAACAGCGTCAGCAGTTCATCGTCCCAGTCGCCGCTGTGCAGGTTGTAGAGCTGGGTACGCGCCGCATTGGCATGATCGGTGACGAAGCTTTCGCCGCCGCTCAGCTGCCAGCTCAGCCAGCTGTCCACGGTGCCGATACAGAGTTCACCGGCCTGGGCGCGCGCGAATCCATTCGGCAACGCAGCAAGCATGCCGGTAAGTTTACCGGCTGGAAACATCGGATCGACCGCTAATCCGGTGAGTCCGGTGATGCGCGGGGCTTTACCCGCCACGCGCAGATCGCGGCAAAATGCCTCCGAGCGGCGATCCTGCCAGCTGACGAGCGGCGTCAGTGGCTGACCGTTATGTCGTTGCCAGATCAGTACCGATTCGCGCTGGTTGCTGATCGCCACCGCCGCGACGTGCGCCCCCGCACACTGCGCCAGACAAGCGCTCACCGCCTGTTTCACCGCCTGCCAAATCGCCAGCGGATCCTGCTCCGCCAAACCCGGCTGCGGATGCTCCAGCGTCAGCGGCTGACTGCCGCGCGCCACCACATTGCCGGCACGATCAACCGCAATCGCTTTCGCGTTGGTGGTGCCTTCATCAATTGCCAGTATCAACGAACCTGCCATCTTTACGCTCCTGCACAGATGCGCGCTGCACTCTTCACCACGCTGGCGGCATCAATGCCATGTCGGGCACGGGTGGAGGCGCGATCGCCAGCAATCGCGTATTCGCCGTCGGGGATGCCCAAACGCAGCAGCGGGATGCCACAGCCGCCTTCCGCCAGCACTTCCGCCACCAGGCTGCCGACGCCGCCGTTGACGTTGTGTTCTTCCACGGTAATGACCGCTGGATAGTGATTTAACAGCTCGCGCAGCTGTTGGGTATCACAAGGTCGAATCGATGGAATGCTGATCACACCTGCTGTAATGCCTTGCTCATGCAGTTGCTCGGCGGCGTGAACCACCTCGTGAACCGTCGAGCCCATCGCCACCAGCACAATGTCATGACCTTCACGTAACACGTCGATTTGGCCAGGACGGAATTGATAGTTTTCATCGTGCAGCTGCGGCAGATCTTTACCGTCCAGACGGATATACACCGGCCCGACATGCGCCAGCGCATACTCAATAATCTGGCGGCACTCCAGCGGGCAGGATGGCGCATAGATTTCGATGTTGCCGAAGCCGCGCATCACTGCAATGTCGTCGATGCTGTGATGGGTGCTGGCCAGCGGGCCGTAGCTGGCACCGGCATTCAGGCCAAACAGTTTAACGTTGGTGTTGTTGTAGCAGACGTCGACTTTAACCTGCTCATTGGCGCGGGAAACCAGGAACGGCGCGGCGTTGCAGGTCACGGCCACTTTGCCGCCAATTGCCAGACCGGCGGCGGTGCCCACCAGCGTTTGCTCCGCGATACCCACGTTGATCAGGCGATCGGGGAATGCTTTGATAAAGGGCGCAATTTTGGCGGTTGAGGTGGAATCGGCCACCACCGGCACTAAATCGACGCCGCGATTAACCGCATCAATAAATGCCTCGACCATTACCGTCGCCAGGTGTTTTGCATTACTCATCTTTCAACTCCTCCAGTGCCAACTCAATCTCTTCCCCTTTCGGCACGCGGTGATGCCACTCCGGTTTGCCCTGAATAAAGGAGATGCCGAAGCCTTTTTCGGTATGCGCCACAATCACCTGCGGCTTGCCGCTGTTGCGCGGCAGGTTTTCGATGGCGTCCACCACCGCCGCCATGTCATTGCCGTTGCACTCGCTCACATCCAGACCAAAGGCGCGCCATTTTTCCGGCAGCGGATCGGTGTTCATGATGTCGCGCGTATGGCCCGCCAGCTGCAGCTTGTTCTTGTCATTGATGATCACCAGGTTATCGAGGCCGTAATGCGCCGCCACCAGCGCCGCTTCCCAGTTGCTGCCCTCCGCCAGCTCACCGTCGCCGGTGACGACAAAAATGCGGCGGTCGCTGTCATCTTTCTTCGCCGCCAGCGCAATGCCGACCGCCACCGGTAAACCGTGGCCCAGCGCGCCGGTGTTCAGCTCAACGCCCGGCGTTTTTTGTCGCACCGGATGGCCCGGCAGATGCGAATCGGAATGCTGATAAGTCGGCAGCCATTCGGTGGGGAAATAACCGGCTTCTGCCAGCACGCAGTAATAACCGCCCACCGCATGGCCTTTCGACTGGATGTAAATGTCGCGCTGCGGATCGTTGGTGCGATCTGGCGCGCAGTTAAGGATGCGGAAATAGAGCGCGGTGAGGATCTCAACCTGCGAGAGATCGGCACCGGTATGCCCGCCCGCCGGGCTGCCCGCATTAAGCTGAATGATGCGGCGGCGCACGGCGCGCGCTTTCGCTGCCAGATCCGCTACCGAGTATTTGAAAGGATTCATAGACACCTCTGAATTTTAAAGCATGGATGAATATTTATTCGTGATGGAGAAAAAAAGGTGCAGACAATCAGCGCCTGCACCCAACCGATTAACTTTTTGCCGGGCTGCCGCCCTCCTCAATCAGCGCTTTCTGCGCCACCACCGCCGCTTTCTGCTGCATGCGGCTCTGCATTTGGTCGATGATCACCGCCACGATAATCACGATGCCTTTGATCACCATTTGCCAGAACTCGCTCACACCCATCATGATCAAACCGTCGGCGAGGAAGCCGATCACAAAGGCACCAATCAGCGTGCCAAGAATGGTGCCGCGTCCACCCGCCAGCGAGGTACCGCCCAGCACCACTGCGGCAATCGCGTTCATTTCAAAGGAGGTTCCGTTCGCCGGATGGCTGGCCACCAACTGCGACGAGACCACGATGCCAGCAATTGCCGCGCAAAAACCGGAGATGGCATAGACCCAGATTTTCACCGACTTCACTTTCACGCCCGAGAGTTCAGCGGCGCGTTCGTTATCGCCAATCGCGTAAACCTGACGGCCAAACGGCAGGCGGCGCGCCACGTAGGCAATCACCAGCGCCAGCAGCACCATCATCCAGATGGCCCACGGCAAGCCAAGGAAATAGCCGGCGCCAATCTTGTCGAATCCAGTATTCCCCAGCATTTCATTGCCCTGCAAACCGGGGAAGGTTTCGCCGCCCGAGGTGAGCATCGCCGTGCCGCGCAGGATGTACATGGTGCCGAGCGTGCAGATGAACGGAGCCACGTTATAGCGGGTAATGATCCAGCCATTGACCGCGCCAATCAGCCCGCCAATCAGCAACACAATCGGCACGATCAGCCACACGCTGGGGAAGATGGCGATGCCAAACATCGGCAACACAATGCCTTTGGTGATCAGCCAGCCGGCGATCATGCCGCACAGGCCGAGCGTGGCGCCGATGGAGAGATCGATGCCCGCAGTGATAATGACAAAAGTGATGCCGAGCGCGAGGAAGGCGTTAATGGCGATGTGTTTCACCATGATCACCATGCTGCCCACCGCGAGGAAATCGGGCACCGTGATCGCGAAGAAGCCGACAATCAGAAACAGCGCAATAAAGGTGCGCAGTTTGAGCAGCAGCAGAATCAGGCTTTCGCGTGAGTTGAACGCTTTGACAGGCGATGCGAGCGCGAGCGCGCCGTTGTTTTTCATATCAGAATCCTTGTGCGCTTGCTTTAACCAGCGCCGCCTCTTCCGCTTCAGCGCGCGGCAGGTCAGCAGTCAATTTGCCGCCGGACATCACAAGGATGCGATCGGCAACGGCCATGATCTCTTTCAAATCCGAGGTGGAGAACACCACCGCAATGCCCTGCTCCGACAGCTTCACCATCATGCGGAACACTTCGCCTTTGGCACCGACGTCGATGCCGCGACTCGGTTCATCCAGCAGCAGCAAGCGCGGATTGGTCAGCAGCGATCGGCCAATCACCACCTTTTGCTGATTGCCGCCGCTCAGTGCGCTAATGGCGACATCCGGCGAGGAGATTTTGATTGCCAGATTGCCGACGGTGCGGGTCACCACTTCGCGTTCCGCCTGCTCTGAAATCACGGTGCGATGCGACAGACGCCGCCACAGGCTGGCGATGGTGAGATTACTCGCCACCGATGAGATGGGAAAAATGCCCGAGCGTTTACGATCCTCCGGCACCAGACTCATGCCCATACGAATGCGTTCAGCGGTCGGCAGACGCGTCGGCAGCGGTTTGCTGTCGAGCCACAGCTTGCCGAGATAGTTACGCTGCGTGCCAAGCAAACACTCAAACAGTTCGGTGCGCCCCGCGCCCATCAACCCGTAAATGCCGACGATCTCTCCGGAACGCACCTGAAAACTGACATCATCCACCAGCGTGTTGCCGTTTGGGCTGACGCAGGTGATGTGTTCGGCTTCCAGCACCGGCGCACCGAACTGGCGATCCGGCGGCAGGAACGTGCCGACCGGTTCACTGCCCAGCATTTCGCGCACGATCCACGGCACGTCGATATCGCTGACCTGCGCTTCGGCCTGAAAACGCCCGTCGCGCAGAATGGTGATCACATCACCAATCGCCATCAGCTCCTCGAGCCGATGCGAGATATAGATGATGGAGACGCCCTGACGCGTCAGTTCGCGGATCACCCGAAACAGGATCTCCACTTCAGTTTTGCTCAGCGCTGAGGTCGGTTCGTCGAGGATCAGAATGTCGGCGTCCTCCGCCAGCGCTTTGGCGATCTCCACCAATTGCTGCTGGCCAACCTTCAGGCTGCCGACCTTCTCATCCGGTGAAATTGGCTGATCGAGGCGCTGCATCAGCGCGGCGGTGCGGCGTTTCTGCTCGGCTTCATTGATGGGCCGAATGCCGCTTTGGATTTCCCGGCCGAGGAAAATATTCTCCGCTACGCTGAGGTTCTCAAACAGATTGAGTTCCTGATGCACCATGCCGATGCCGTGACGCGCGGCGTCTCGCGTGCTGTGAAACGCCACTTTGTTACCGTTCAGGAACATCTCACCGCTGGTCGGCTGCTGCACCCCGGCGAGAATCTTCATCAGCGTCGATTTGCCTGCGCCGTTTTCGCCGATGATGACGTTGACTTTGCCGCGCCACACGCGGTAATCCACACGATCCAGCGCTAAGGTGCCGGGGAACAGCATCGACATCTGATTGGCTTGCAGAATGATCTCGTCGCTCATTATGGATTCCCCTGCTGCAGCTGCACCGCAACCACCTCATCCACCGTGCCCGCGCCCATGCTGACGGCCAGCAGCGCCTGCGCCGGTTTGCCCACCCAGCTGGCATCCACCGCGGGCAGCTGTTTCACCGCGTGGCGATTGAGTGCTTTGGTGAGCTGCGCGTACTGCACCTGATTGGTGAACTCTTCGAAGCGGAAACCGGCCGCATCGCGAATGGCGTTGCCGCGCAGCACCGGACCAATCAACACTTTTACCGGCTTGCCGTTGATGGTCATGGTGAGGCTGCGTTCCCGCTCGTTGCTGTTGTCAAACGCCGTCACCGTGCCTGCCGCGCGCACAAACACGCTTTCGCTGCCGCCCGCTTTGACGGTGTAGCTTTTGGTTTCCATATCCGCCCAGCTCAGCGCCTGCTTCTCGGCGGGCTGCTGCACGCGGCTGGCCCAGCTTGACTCCGCAATCTGCTGCGGCGTCTGATCGCTGTAGCCCGGTTTGGCGTTGGGATCTTTCGGCATGATGGGTTTGCCGTTGGCATCGAGATCCACCACGGTGCAGGCGGCTAACATCAGCGTCAGCAGCGCCACCAGCATGCCGCTCAGCGCTTTCCCCTTCATGCCGACCTCCATCTTATTGCGCCAGCTTGAAGGTTTTCAGCTTCGCGGCGTTGCTGTCGTCAATCAGCACGCAATCCATCAGCTGCTTCTCCTCTTTCTGCGCTTTGCCGTTTTTCAGATAGTAATCCACCTGCTCGACGGCCATCTGCGCCTGATCCCAGCCCGGCTGCAGCACGGTGGCTTTGATGTTGCCTTTATTGATGATGGAGTCGCGGGTGTAATCGCTGCCGTCGAAGCCGACCACAATCACATTGGTTTTGCCCGCCGCTTTCAGCGCCGCTTCCGCACCCAGCGCCATGGTGTCGTTACCGGAGATCACGCCGACGATGTTGGGGTTCTTCTGCAGAATGGTTTCCATGCGGCTGAAGGCTTCAGTCTGGCTCCAGTTGGCACTTTGCTGCGCCACCATTTTCAAATCGGGATAATCATCCAGCACGTCGTGATAACCCTGCGAACGTACGCCCGCATTGGTATCTGACTCTTTTCCCAGCAGCTCGACGTAATCCCCTTTGCCGTTCAGCAGCTTGGCAAACTTCTCGGCACCGAGCTGTGCGCCCTGATAGTTGTTGGAGACGATTTGCGCCACGGCGATGCCGGTTTTGTTGATTTCGCGGTCGATGAGGAAGGTAGGAATGCCGGCATCTTTCGCTTTTTGCACCGGGCCAACCGTGGCATCCGCACCGGCGTTATCAAGGATGATGGCTTTGGCTTTGCGCGCGATGGCGGTTTCAATCAACTGATTTTGCTTATTAACGTCATCATCGTGTGAAGCCACCAGCGTGGTGTAACCGAGCGCTTTGGCTTTCTCTTGTGCGCCGTCGGCTTCAGCTTTAAAGAACGGGTTGTCATGCGATGGCGTAATGATGGCCAGCAACCCCTTATCCGCCGCCAGCGACGCCGCCGAGATCATCATGATTGAAGCAAGTAGAGAGACTTTGAGGACAGAGGCTTTCATTTGTTATCTCCGATTGAATATATATTCAATTGCGATTTTATATGCATAATGACTATGCGCTGGCTTTCTGAGCACGTCCATTGCCCGATCCTCAAAAAGCGAAAACGATCACAAAATGTTCTGCGTTGTTATTTATGACAGGCTGATTAACAATACCAGGCAGGTTAAGAGAGAGAAAAAACCATGGCAAAACAGGATGAACAGCGGCTGATGGTGAAGATCGCCACGCTTTATTATGTGGAAGGCAGGAAGCAGTCCGACATTGCGCAGCTGTTGAAGCTGTCGCAATCTTTTGTGTCGCGCATCCTTAATCGCAGCGTGAAAGAAGGTGTAGTGAAGATCAGCGTGGTGCCGCCGGCCAATGTGTTCCCTGAGCTGGAAAAAGCCATTGAGCAGCTCTATCAACTGCCACAGGTGATTGTGGTGGATGTGCCGGATCAGGCTTCCGCATTGCAGATCAAACAGGCGATCGGTTCCGCCGCCGCGCACTATCTGGAAACGCGGGTGCGTGCCGATGAGCTGATTGGCATTTCCTCCTGGAGCGGCACCATTCGCGCCATGGTCGATGCGCTGCATCCGCTCAGCGCGCCGTGCCAAGGCGTCATTCAGCTACTGGGCGGCGTGGGCGCCAACGGCAATGTGCAGGCCACGATTCTGACGCAGAATCTCGCGGCGCTGCTGGGTTGTCCGGCGTGGCTGCTGCCGTCGCAATCAATCGAACACTCGGTAAAGGATCGCCAGCGTTTATCGGTTAATCCCGATGTCGCGGTGGTACTGGAAAAGTTTGATCAGGTGGACCTGGCGATTGTCGGCATCGGCGATCTCGAGCCGTCCGCCCTGCTGCGTAATTCCGGCAACTATTACGACGGTGAGATGCTGCAAACGCTGGCTGAACGCGGCGCGGTGGGCGATATCTGCCTGCACTATTTCGATGCCGACGGTCAACCGGTGCTGAGCGCAGAGGAAGATCCGGTAATTGGTATGGAGTTGGCGCAGGTAAAACGCTGTCCGCAGGTGGTGGCGTTAGCGGGCGGCAAAGAGAAAGCGCAGGCGATTCGCGGGGCGTTGCGCGGCGGTTATGTGCAGGTGTTGATTGTGGATTATCCGACGGCGCGATTGTTGGTGTAGCGGCGCAATTCATTGCGTCATAAATCGCGCCGCAACAGATAGGTGTACAGCATCAACCGATGGTACGGTAGGCGGTGGTGACTTTCCATAAATAACGCGGGGCCTGCGCCGCCGGATGCTTATTCTGTACGTGCTGGTAAAACTCGTCCGGCGTCATGGCGTTAATCATCGCAATTGCACGCTCGCGGTCACGCGAGAAGGTACGCAGCAAGGCACCGGCACCGTTGGCGTAGGAGACAATGGTGGCGTAACGCAGCGTCAGCGGATCGCGAATTCCGGCTAAGGCGGAATCCTGCAGAATTTTCAGGTAAGCCGCGCCAATATCGATGTTCTTGGCCGGATCGCGCAACTCGGACGAGGATGGCTGACCATGACGGCCCTGGGTGCGATAGACTTCGCGGCCCGCGGTCGAGGCCTTAATTTGCATCAGACCAACCGCATTGGAACGGCTCACCACGGTGGGATTGCCTCCGGATTCGACACTAATAATGGCGCTGATTAACTTCTCATCAACGCCATAATGACTGGCGGCATCTTCGGTAAACATTGACCATGCATCATTTACTTTCGACGGCGGTGCCTGAGTTAACGGCGTATTCTTCTCGGGCAGTGCCGGTTTTTCCGGCTCGCTGGAACAGCCAGCAAGCAGCAGTGCAGAAAGCATAAGTAGGCGAATTTTCACTGATTTTTGGTTCCGCAATAGGGTTGGCGCAAGCTATCATACCTGGCGCAGCGCGATGCAAAATTACCGTTTATCCTAAATCGGTAAAAAACCTTATGCTACCGTGACTTCGATAACGCATTTCGTCATCATCAGCAGGCCACTCTACAGCAGGATGGAAGTTATGGTTACTCCCCGCACGCTACGTCTCATCGCCCCTTCCGGTTATTGCCACAATCAGGACGCCGCCCAGCGCGCGGTGAGTCGTTTACAGGCTGCTGGCCATCATCTTGACAATCTATCGGCGATCACCCGCCGCTTTCAACGCTTTGCCGGCGATGATGCGCAGCGGCTGAATGATATCAATGCGCTGGCCACGCTGGAGCCGCTGCCTGATATCGTGCTGGCGGTGCGTGGCGGCTACGGCGCTTCACGTTTGCTTGATAAGATCGATTACGTTGGCCTGCAACGTCGATTGCTCAATCAACCAGTAGCGCTGTGCGGCCACAGCGATTTCACCGCGCTGCAGCTGGCGTTACTGGCGCAAATCGGGCTGATCACCTTCAGCGGGCCGATGCTGGCGGGTAACTTCGGCGCCGAGGCATTATCTGATTTTACCGAATCGCACTTTTGGCAAACGCTGACATCACCTACAGTCAATCTAAGCTGGCGCAGCACCAGCCCGGATCACGGCCGCTGGCAAGGCACTTTATGGGGCGGCAATTTAGCGATGATTTGCTCGCTGATTGGTACGCCGTGGATGCCGCAAATTGAAGGCGGGATTCTGGTGATCGAAGATGTGAACGAACATCCGTTCCGTATCGAGCGCATGCTGATTCAGCTGCAGCAGAGTGGCATTTTGTCGCGCCAGCAAGCGATTATTACCGGCAGCTTTACCAGCACATCGCTGTCGGCGTATAACAACGGTTTTGATTTTGCCACCGTATGGCAGCGCATTCGTGACGAGTTTCAGATTCCCGTGATTAGCGATCTGGCTTTTGGACACGATGCCGATACCGTGACGCTGCCGCTGGGCGCTAGCGCCACGTTGCAGATCGAGAATGGAGAAGCACAGTTCGCCTTCACCGGCCACCCGACATTGCGCTAACGTGTTGCCGCAGGAGACCGACAATGAAGCCACTGTACGACGATTTGTGGATCTCCACGCCAGAATTCCCCGCCGAAGAGACGGCGAGTGACTTAATGATGCATGGCTTTATGCTGTGCCACCCACGCGGCAATTTATTGATTGGCCGCGTGGAGCATCCGCTCGATCATGAGTTCCTCAACGATGCCGGCGGCGTCATTCGCCACTATTTAACTCACTGGCACGAAGCCGCGCCGGGAGCGATCGCCATTCAGCAGCGCTTTAATAGCGCGCTCTATTGCCACAGTCGTTCGCTCGGGCCGGTCAGTTTGGTGATTGAGCCCGATGAAACTTTCACTCAGCAAGAGACGCACTTCGGCGATTTTCACCTGCTGCCGACGCCCGGACATACGCCCGGCAGCAGCAGCTATCTCTATCACTCGCCGCTCGGCCAAACTTATCTTTTTGTTGGCGATACGCTGACTCGCGATTACAACCGCTGGATCAGCGTGCTGATGCCAGAAAGCAATCCCACTGAACTGCAGCAGTCGCTGGAGCTGTATCGCTCGTTACGTCCCGATGTGGTGTTGATGAGCACCACGCGCGGACATCTTTCGTGGGCTAAGGTGAATTTGCAGAGCTGGCTGGCAGCTATTGATGAGGCGGAGCAGTCACCGCTGGATCTGCGCCAGCGGCAACTGATTTAAATCACGAGTTTGGACGCGCGCTGTCGTCGTAGCGTTCCAGCGACAGAATCTGCGCATCGCGCTTATCGGTGCGGCTGCACGGCAAGAGCTTGTTGCTGTTGGCGTAGACGAAGAACGTTTCATCGTTCTTTTTGTTCACGATTAACTGATCGCCATTACGAAAACGGGTGATGGCAACTTTGTCGCCGCCTTTCAGGCTGGTGCGCTGCTGCCCGGCAGCAATTTGGAAGTGACGCGTCGGCCACATTAAGGTGCTCAAACCATATTCGGCACGCGATACCGTCATGGTGGGACGGCCGGGACAAGTGATTTGATATTCGGTTTCGCTCCAGGCGGGCGCTATCTGACAAGCCAGCATGCCAACGGCCATAACTATCGCCTTCATTGGGTTCTCCGCTGAGGTTAAATGATGATTTCGTGGAGTGATTGGCTTTGCTACTGCATTCCATGAACGTTATCTAACAGCAGCAAAGCCTGGTACATCATACGTGGCGAGATTGTGCGAGAGCAGGAACTACTCAGCGGCCACTTGCGCCGCGACTAACATCAATGCCAGCCCGGCCTCTTCGGCTTCAAAACGCTGCATCACTTCCTGAATGGCCGCTACGCAGTTCATTACCTGCTTCTTTTTGTCGGCTTCTAATTTGTCGATCGCGTGCTGAAGAATCATTAAACTCGCTTCTTCTTCTTTCATTAATTTACCCTTGTTTTGCTTACCTGGTGCGCAACGCTGGCAAGAATACCGTTTATCTGCTAGTAAAGTCACCCCTTTACATTCCTTCCGCTTAACGATTATACAAATGACAAATGGGAAGCAGCGTCAGACCTGCTATGATCCACTTATCAGTACGCATAGGCGTGCCATTGCAAACCAGGGAATGAAGCAGGTGCTCATGTGGCGAATTACGGTTGTACTCACCCTTTTACTGTTAGCTGGCTGCAGTTCCGCACCGAAAGGTGTCGACTGTCCGGGCGAAGTGTCGACGATTTATGGACAATCGATGGGCAACACGCAGGCGCGGATCTTTGATTTGGTGAGCGCCTTCGCCGTATCGCGCGATGGCGTGAAGGTGCAAAGCGGCACGCTGCATTCCACCGATCGCTTTCAGTACGTGCCATCCTCCATCACCGCTGAAGGCTTCTACGCGCAACGTCTCTCTGATAAACAGTTCCGCCTGATCAATCCTTATCAGAACACCATGATTACCTGGACGTGCCCATAAGCCGTGCGTCGCAGCGTGAGATGGTTTATTGTCTGCCCATCTCACGCTGCGGACCTGCATGATGGAAAAGAGTCTGGATAACAACGGCTATATCGATTTCCCCTTCCCGGCCAGCACCAATGCGGATGGCTCGGTGAATCCCTGTGGATTCGACCTGACGCTGGAAACCGATCGCATTGATGAGATCACCGCCGGTAAAAATTCTGAAAATATGCGGCGTCTGCTGGAAGAAGTGAATCTGCAGGATGGCTTGTTTATGACGCTGGCCTGCGACTGGCAGCAGCGTGACGATGGCGTGTGCGGATTTATCGATGTGGCATTTCGTCCGACGGTGGCAGGCTCCAATACGGAAGAGACACAAAGCCTCGATCAGGCGTTTGAAATCTACCTCAGCCGCCAGGAGAAGCAGCACAACATGCAGAGCGGCACGCTGATCAATTACGCGCGCGCCGTGCTTGATTGGGGTTGGTCACCGCTGCAGCAGCGCCACATGCGCTACGAAAAAGTGACTTTGCGCTATTACTGCCAGCAGGCCGACGATGCCGAATGGTGTTTTGATCATCTGCGCCACTTTTTGGTCAGCTGGTATCCGGCTTATCGCGGTAAGTCATAAGACCAGATATACACGCTCCCGCCTTTCTGCTGCGCGCAGAATTTTCGCGTACTGCAAACTGCTGTTACAACCTTTACCGCTGCGTCATTTGCTGCCTGCAGTTTCTCTGACTACGCTTTACAGGACATTCACCACGATCAGGGAGTAATTATGAGTGACAAAGCGGAAGCAAAATTGAATGAAGCGGCAGGTGCCGTTCAGGAAAAATTTGGCGAATTCACCGGTTCACGCCGTCAGCAAGCCAAAGGTGCGGCGCGTCGTTATCCGGCTCAGGCCAGCTATGCGGTTCAGGATGCAGCGGATTGTGTGGTGAAATCGGTGCGCGATAATCCCGCGACCGGCCTGGCAGTTGCAGCCAGCATTGGTGTAATTGTCGGTTTTCTGCTCGGACGTAAGTAATCCGTCATAACGGGGCCGTGTTGGCCCCGTTGTTGGTTGTTCTTTTACAGCATCAAGCCTGCGAACGCCGCGCCTTATAGCGCGCGACCATGGTCATCAACGCCTGATAAATTAATCCCGCGTATAAACTCATCACGATCACCATGCCGATTTCTTTGCTCTGCGCCTGCCACGAAACAAACCACATAAAAATGCCCCACAACAGGGAAAACAGCAGCCAGCCTTTGACGAACTTGATTACACCTTGCATACCACCTCCTCAAACGTAAGCGCTGAAGATAGCGGTTTAGTCTCTGATACACACTGCCATCAATACGTAAATGTTAACTGATTCAAAATTCTGCGAAAGGGAATGTAAACCAACGATGATGTAGAATATTGCGCACGCGTCGCATATCGCCATCGGCGCGTTTATGTTTGAATTCCCGCCAACACTGTCCGGCATGTGGTTGAAATGAATTATTTAAGCAAGATACAAAGTTTTATTGAGGGCAACACGGTGCTGTCGGCCGCTTTTAGCCTGGTGTTATTGATGTTTGCCGGCATGATCGCCCATCTGATCTGTAAATTCTTCATCGTTAAGGTGGTCAGAAAGGTGTTCTTCAGCACGCACAAAAATCAGGTGCCGCTGGATAAGGACGTCAGGCTGTCGGAGAAGCTCTCTAACTTTATCCCGGTGATCACGGTCTATTATCTGCTGCAGTTTATGCCGGATTTACCGGAGCATCTGCTGATCGCGATAAAGACCATCTGCGGCATTCTGTTCTTCGTCTATTTATCGCTGTTCTTTACCGAAGTGCTGGAGATCGTTAATAACTCCTATTCGAAAAAAGCCAAACGCAAAAATCATTCGATCAAGGGTTATATCCAGGTCGGCAAGATTCTGGTGCACATTATTTCGGCGATCATGATTCTGGCGATTATGTCGAATAAATCGCCGGTGATTATTATCTCCAGTTTGGGTGCGGTAGCGGCGGTATTGATGTTGGTGTTCCAGCACACGCTAATGTCGCTGGTGGCGAATATTCAGGTGTCATCGAACGATGTGCTGCAACTCGGCGACTGGATTGAGATGCCGGATAACGGCATCAGCGGCGAAGTGATCGATATCGCGCTGCATACCATCACTATTCGCAACTGGGACAATACGCTGTCGCGCATCCCCACCAAAAACTTCCTCACCGAAACCTACACCAACTGGCAGGCGATGTTCTCCTCCGGCGCGCGCCGTATTATGCGCAGTTTCCATCTCGATCAGATGTCGATACGTTTTCTCGATCACGAGATGGTGCAGCAGATGAGCCAAATCCGCGGTGTCAGTGAGCAACTCTCGGCGCTGATGGATGGCCGCGACAGCAATGCGGTGGGCGAACGCTGGTTTGCAGAAAACGGCATCACCAATCTGACGGTGTTTCGTAAATACCTTACAGCGTGGCTTTCGCAGCGCGACGATATCAAGAAAGATATGTATATCGTGGTGCGCGCCATGAAGCCTTCGCCAGAGGGCTTGCCGGTCGAGGTTTATTGCTTCACCTCGTCAGTGCTGTGGGTGGATTACGAGGATTCGCAGTCGGCCATTTTTGAGTATATTTACGCGATTGTCGGTCACTTCTCGCTGCGGATGTATCAGCAACCGGGCGGCAGCGATTTCTGGCGGCTGTCGCAGGAGCGTGCTCAAATCGCTAAACACAATGAGCAGCAAGTCGATTAATGCATAAAAAAACGGAAGCGATTAGCTTCCGTTTTTTTCTGATGATGAGTGAATAGCCTGAGCTTATGGCATATCGGTGAAGACGCTGATTTTTCAACTTTATTTATTGTACCCCTGCATGTAAAATTCGCATCTATTTTGCAAATAATGATGTCGTCATGGCTAATATTTCACTATGTTGAAATTATTCTCACGTTTTTTATCAGTTGGCATCATTAACACCCTGATTCATTGGATGGTGTTTGCAGCCCTGTATTGTCTTAATACCCGCCAATGGCTGGCTAATCTGTTGGCTTTCATTGTCGCGGTAACATTTTCATTTTTTGCCAATGCACGCTGGACGTTTAAAGCCGAAGCGACAACTTTTCGCTATGTCATCTTCGTGGCCTTTATGGGCATGATGGCCGCAGGCATTGGCAGTTTCGCCGATCATACGCATATTAATCCGATTATTACGCTTATTTCATTTTCAATAATAAGCCTGGTATTCGGCTTCATCTATTCAAACTTTATTGTTTTTAAGGTGAAAAAATGAAAATTTCCCTGGTCGTTCCCGTCTTCAATGAAGAAGACGCAATACCGGTATTTTATCGGGAAGTGAGAGAAAAACTCACAGAATTTGATATTGAAATTCTCTTTATCAATGATGGTAGTAAAGATTCAACGGAAAAAGTCATCAGTGCTCTCGCCGATAATGACCCTGCAATTAAAGCGATTAATTTTACGCGCAATTTTGGCAAAGAGCCGGCTTTACTCGCCGGACTGGAACATGCTAGTGGCGATGTAGTAATCCCTATTGATGTAGATCTTCAGGACCCTATCGATGTTATCCCAAAGCTTATCAGTAAATGGCAGGAAGGATGGCAGGTGGTTCTGGCAAAACGCATAGATCGTACCAGTGACAGCAATTTTAAGCGAAAAACTGCTGAGTGGTTCTACAGACTTCACAATAAAATCAGTCACCCTAAAATTGAGGAGAATGTAGGAGATTTTAGACTCCTCTCGCGTGAGACAGTTGAAAACATCAAACAACTGCAAGAAAGAAATTTATTTATGAAAGGCCTTCTGAGCTGGGTTGAGGGTGATACGGCGATTGTTGAGTATTCACGTGTCGAACGCAAAAGCGGTGAGAGCAAATTTAATGGTTGGAAGTTATGGAATTTAGCTCTGGAAGGTTTCACAAGTTTTTCAACCTTCCCTTTGAGAGTTTGGACCTATATCGGTTTCACCGTTGCTGCCATCTCCTTTATTTACGGTTTATGGATGATTATGGACAAGCTTATCTGGGGAAATTCCGTAGCCGGTTACCCCTCAATTTTGGTATCCATTCTTTTTCTGGGTGGCATTCAGTTAATTGGCATTGGCGTTTTGGGCGAGTATATCGGCAGAATATATATCGAAACCAAGAAAAGACCACGATATTTAATTAAGAACTCTAAAGGGATTAAGAAATGTTAAGTTCACAACAAATGAAGCGAATGATATGGTTACTTCTAATTGCATTCACTTTTGTAGCCTCATGGTATTTAACCTTCCGCTACTTTCCTTTTGAGCCGGATGTTGCTAACAGCCCGCTGGTATGGCGAGGTTTTTTAACTGAAGGATTTTCAGTTTTTAAGGATTGGTATCCAACGCCGGATAACTGGTACTTTACAGTTTATCCTATAAACTTTATTTTCTTCAGCTTACTTTCCAGTGATGGGCGTTTCGCGCTGACCTTATCAACAATGTTCTTTATATTCATCACACCGCTCATTGTTGCTGTTATTGTCAATGTAACTAACAAAAAAATTAGCTTTATATTCGCCCCTATCCTCATTATCTCATTGCCCGCTTACTGCTATATTTACGGTTTTATCGCGCATCCTTTTTCACATTACTCCACTAACTTTTTTGGCATCGTTGTATTTGCACTCTGCTTTTTTAACCTCAAAAAGCAATCGACCGCCATCTGCCTGCTTTACAGCTTATTATCCCTGCTTGCTGCCGTTTCAGATCCGTGGTTTGCAGCAACATATTTCCTTCCACTTTTACTGACACATTTCTATTTCACATGGCAGAAAATTATCACAAAAAAAATCAGCATAATTTATCTAATCACATTCATTTTTACTATGATTCATGCCGTGCCGCGTTGGCTGCACATTCCTATTCAGCAATTTGAGTTAGTGCCATTTTCGCAATGGTCTGTCAACATTGAATGGGTTATTCATGTAATGGGCCGCAGTCTCAATTTGTTTTTTTTCGATAATAACATTGCTTATTCCGCTTCATTACTTATTTGGTCAACCTTATTTATTCATGCTTTAATCGTATGCTGGAAAAAAGGAAACCAGTCGCGGTTTATTGCTATTTTCTCATTCCTGAGCGTTGCAGCAATCATCTCATCATTCATAATTGGTTACGACATGCCTTATGAAGGCAGCGCTCGTTTCTTTGTTAACGCCTTTATTTTTCTGATGATGGTAATAACGCTGCGTTTTTCGTTCAAAAGTAATCCTCTTATTGCATTCGTTTTCGCCTTATTCCTCTGCTCTTCTTATTACTCTTACTATAAATATAGTGCCCCTATTGCCGATCAGGAGGCTAAAACCCGGGCTTATATTGACTTTCTTAAGAAGAATAATTTGATGTTTGGCTACAGCGATTATTGGCAACTCGCTAATAATGTCAACTGGTTATCTGAAGAAGAAATTCATATAACCTCAGTCCTTTGGCAGGACAGTTTTCAGATAATGTCTGACAGTCCACGTCGCCAAACAATGCGTTCCTGGCTAAAACCCGATTTTATTCAACAGTCCCCTGAGCGCCAGTTTGTGGCCATACCTGCCGTCGAGACTGCAGATGAAAATAGTGAAGCCAATCGCCGCGTGAACGCCATTCGCAAACAGTTAGGAGCGGCTGATGAAGTGATGACCTTCGAAGGGATGACAATCCTGGTTTATAACCACAGGATTGTGTTTCCATAATTCAACGGGAAACAACATCGTTAATCATCAGACAAAAAAACGGGAGCCATTGGCTCCCGTTATGCTTTCTGCCCGAGTGGCAAATTACATGTTACTAATGATCGCGTCACCAAACTCTGAACATTTCAGCAGTTTAGCGCCTTCCATCAGACGTTCGAAATCGTAGGTCACGGTTTTGTTAGCGATTGCGCCTTCAACACCTTTAACGATTAAGTCAGCCGCTTCGAACCACTCCAGATGACGCAGCATCATTTCAGCTGACAGGATCACTGAACCTGGGTTCACTTTATCCTGACCTGCATACTTCGGTGCTGTACCGTGCGTCGCTTCGAACAGGGCACATTCGTCACCGATGTTGGCGCCTGGTGCAATACCGATACCGCCAACCTGTGCCGCCAGGGCATCAGAGATGTAGTCACCGTTCAGGTTCATACAGGCGATCACGTCGTATTCCGCCGGACGCAGCAGGATCTGCTGCAGGAAGGCGTCGGCGATCACGTCTTTAACGATGATCTCTTTACCGGTGTTCGGGTTCTTGAACTTCATCCACGGGCCGCCATCGATCAGCTCGCCGCCGAACTCTTCTTTCACTAACTGGTAACCCCAGTCTTTGAAAGAACCTTCGGTGAACTTCATGATGTTGCCTTTGTGAACCAGGGTCAGAGAATCACGGTCGTTGGTGATGGTGTATTCAACCGCTGCGCGCACCAGACGTTTAGTGCCCTCTTCCGAGCATGGCTTAACGCCGATACCACACTGCTCAGGGAAGCGAATTTTCTTCACGCCCATCTCTTCGCGCAGGAACTTGATCACTTTATCCGCTTCTGGCGTGCCCGCTTTCCACTCGATACCGGCATAGATATCTTCTGAGTTTTCACGGAAGATCACCATGTCGGTCTCTTCTGGACGCTTAACCGGGCTTGGCGTGCCTTTGTAGTAGCGAACCGGACGCAGACAAACGTACAGATCCAGCTCCTGACGCAGCGCAACGTTCAGAGAACGAATACCGCCACCAACTGGAGTAGTCAGCGGGCCTTTGATGGCAACGCGATATTCTTTGATTAAATCGAGGGTTTCCTGCGGCAGCCAGACGTCCTGGCCGTAGAGTTCTACTGATTTTTCGCCGGTATAAATTTCCATCCAGGAAATTTTTCGCTCGCCGTTGTAGGCTTTCTTCACAGCGGCATCAACCACTTTCAACATTACCGGGGAAACATCAACGCCGATACCGTCACCTTCAATGTAAGGAATAATCGGGTTATTCGGAACATTCAGTTTTCCCTGATCCAGGGTGATTTTTTGACCTTCCGCCGGAACAACTACTTTGCTTTCCATCAACCTCTCCTTCGAGCGATTTTTTGTTAATGATTTGTAAGATGCGGGTCAATACTACTTGATTATTTCCGCTACGCCAATCACCGTAGTTTCGCGCTATAATGCGCCGAATGTTTCCGACTGCAAAGCCCATGCGAAAAACTTCTCAACGAATTCACCAGGATAAGCGCGCAAGCGCCCCGGCACGTAAGCCCGTGCGCCGCGATACCCGTCCGAAAGGCCCAAGACGCGTCATACTCTTTAACAAACCATTCGATGTTTTACCGCAATTCAGTGACGAAGCCGGACGCCGCACGCTGAAGGATTTTGTGCCGGTGAGCGACGTCTACGCCGCTGGCAGACTCGATCGCGACAGCGAAGGATTGATGATTTTGACCAACGATGGCGCGCTGCAGGCCGCGCTGACGCAGCCCGGCAAGCGCACCGGAAAGGTCTATTTTGTGCAGGTGGAAGGTGCGCCGCAGGAATCAGATTTATCCCTGTTACGCAGCGGCGTGACGCTGAACGATGGCCCCACTTTGCCGGCAGGCATTGAGTTGGTGGGCGAGCCAGAGTGGCTGTGGCCGCGCCAGCCGCCGATTCGTGAACGCAAAGCGATTCCCACCAGCTGGCTGAAAATCACCTTGTTTGAGGGACGAAATCGCCAGGTGCGCCGCATGACGGCACACATCGGCTTTCCGACATTGCGCCTGATTCGCTTTGCGATGGGCGAACATCAGTTAGGCGATTTGCCCCCGGGTGAATGGCGCGATATCAGTGCAGCCATTTAATAACTTTTAGTTAACAATTTCGGAGGAAGGATGTTTAAACCTCATGTAACGGTCGCCTGTATCGTGCAGGCACAGGGACATTTGCTGGTGGTTGAAGAGCGCGTGCACGGTCGTATTACCTGGAACCAGCCCGCCGGGCATCTTGAGGCCAATGAAACTCTTCTCGAAGCCGCCCAGCGTGAACTGTTTGAAGAGACCGGCATTGAAGCCAAACCTGAATATTTCCTCGGCGTGCAGCAGTGGATTGCGCCGGACGATACACCTTTTGTGCGTTTCCTGTTTGGCCTCGATCTGGCCGAAAAAGTCGATACCTCGCCGCACGATCGCGACATCGACTGCTGCTGGTGGCTGCCGCCAGAGCAGATTCTGACGGCCAATCGCCTGCGTTCGCCGTTAGTGGCAGAGAGCGTGCGACTGTGGCAACAAGGCGAGCGTTATCCGCTGCATCTGGTCGCGCCGTTCCAGTGGCCGTTTCATGAGGGTGCGCGCCCCGCTTCTGCATGATAGAATGCGCCGCCTGTTTTTATCGTAATTTAAGAGTGCGTCATGTCTGACAACAGCCAGAAAAAAGTGATCGTCGGAATGTCCGGCGGCGTCGATTCTTCCGTTTCCGCCTGGTTACTGCAGCAGCAGGGCTACCAGGTTGAAGGCCTGTTCATGAAGAACTGGGAGGAAGACGATGGCGAGGAGTATTGCACCGCCGCCGATGATCTGGCTGACGCACAAGCCGTGTGTGACAAACTCGGCATCAAACTGCACAAAATCAACTTCGCCGCTGAGTACTGGGATAACGTGTTCGAGCACTTCCTGGAAGAGTACAAAGCCGGCCGCACGCCGAATCCCGACATCCTGTGCAACAAAGAGATCAAGTTCAAAGCCTTCCTCGAATTCGCGGCGGACGATCTCGGCGCAGACTTCATCGCCACCGGCCACTATGTGCGCCGTCAGGATGTTGACGGTCAAAGCCGCTTGCTGCGCGGCCTCGATGGCAACAAAGATCAGAGCTATTTCCTTTACACGCTCAGCCACCAGCAGATCGCGCAAAGCCTGTTCCCGGTTGGCGAACTGGATAAGCCGGAAGTGCGCCGCATCGCTGAGCAGCTGGATCTGATCACCGCGAAGAAGAAAGATTCCACCGGCATCTGCTTTATCGGTGAGCGCAAGTTCCGCGACTTCCTTGGTCGTTATCTGCCTGCGCAGCCGGGCGAAATCGAAACCGTTGACGGCGAAATCGTCGGTGAACATCAGGGCTTGATGTACCACACGCTCGGCCAGCGTAAAGGTCTGGGCATCGGCGGCCGTAAAGAGAGCAACGACGATCCCTGGTATGTGGTCGACAAAGATGTGGCGCGCAATCGCCTGATCGTGGCGCAAGGCGGCGAGCATCCGCGCCTGATGTCCGTGGGGTTGATTGCCCAACAGCTGCACTGGGTTGATCGTCAGCCAATGACCGCGCCGCTGCGCTGCACGGTGAAAACCCGCTATCGCCAGACCGACATTCCGTGTGAAATTATTCCGCACGGCGATGACCGCATTGAAGTCCGTTTTGACGAGCCGGTTGCGGCCGTCACGCCAGGCCAATCCGCCGTATTCTATCTCGGTGAAGTGTGCCTCGGCGGCGGCATTATCGAACAACGCCTGCCTCTGGCAGAAGCCTAAGGTCGGCGCTGCCCGACGCGATGACAGGAGTTAAGCGTGGCTAAGAACTATTATGAGATTACGCTGGCGCTGGCGGGCGTATGCCAGGCCGCCCATGTGGTGCAACAGCTCGCGCAGCAGGGAAATTGCAATAACGCGGCACTGAATGTGTCGCTGCGCAGCCTGATCGATCTCAATCCCGGTTCGACGCTGGCAGTGTTTGGCAACGACGAAGCCAATTTAAAGGTTGGATTAGAGACTTTGATGGCGGTGCTGAACAGCAGCAATCGTCAGGGCGCCAGCGCCGAACTGACGCGTTACACCTTAAGCATGATGGTGCTGGAGCGTAAGCTGCACGGCAACAAAACCGCGATGAATACGCTGGCACAACGCATCGGCCAGCTCGACCGCCAGCTGGTGCATTACGAGCTGGAATCGGACACCATCATCAGCGCAATGGCCGGCATTTATGTGGATGTGATTAGCCCGCTGGGCCCGCGCATTCAGGTGACCGGTTCACCGCAGGTGCTACAGAATTCACAAGTGCAGAGTAAAGTGCGCGCCGCCCTGCTGGCCGGCATTCGCTCTGCGGTGTTATGGCAGCAGGTTGGCGGTGGCCGTCTGCAGCTGATGTTCTCGCGCCAGCGCTTGCTGAGCGAAGCCAAAACCATTTTATCCCGCCTGGGCCCGGCGTATTAAGCGCCGCCCCGGCATAATTGTTAAACGATTCAGGAGTTGCACTGATGGAATTATCCTCTCTGACCGCCGTTTCACCTGTCGATGGTCGTTACGGCGATAAAGTCAGCCCACTGCGCGCCATTTTCAGCGAGTTCGGTTTGCTGAAATTCCGCGTTGAGGTTGAGGTTCGCTGGTTACAAAAATTGGCCACGACTGTCGAGATCAAGGAAGTTCCTGCATTTGATGCCGACGCAAACGCTTTCCTTGATGCCATTGTCGCCAATTTCAGCGAAGAAGACGCGGCGCGCATCAAAACCATCGAGCGCACCACCAACCACGACGTCAAAGCCGTGGAGTATTTCCTGAAAGAGAAAGTGGCCGATGTACCCGCGCTGCATGCGGTGTCTGAATTCATCCACTTCGCCTGTACCTCCGAAGATATCAACAACCTGTCGCATGCGCTGATGCTGGAAACCGCTCGTCGTGATGTGATCGTGCCGTTCTGGAACCAACTGATCGATGCTGTTAAAGGCCTGGCACACGAATATCGTGACATTCCGCTGCTGTCGCGCACCCACGGCCAGCCGGCAACGCCGTCAACCATGGGTAAAGAGATGGCGAACGTGGCGTACCGTCTCGAGCGCCAGTTGCGTCAGCTGAGCAAAATTGACGTGCTGGGTAAAATCAACGGTGCGGTCGGTAACTATAACGCCCACATCTCCGCCTACCCGGAAGTGGATTGGCACCAGTTGAGCGAGCAGTTTGTTACCTCGCTAGGCATCACCTGGAACCCTTACACCACGCAGATCGAGCCGCACGATTACATCGCTGAACTGTTTGATTGCATCGCGCGCTTCAACACCATTCTGATCGACTTTGATCGTGATATCTGGGGCTACGTCGCGCTCAATCACTTCAAGCAGAAAACCATCGCCGGTGAAATCGGTTCGTCCACCATGCCGCACAAAGTGAACCCGATTGACTTCGAAAACTCCGAAGGCAACCTCGGTCTGGCTAACGCGATGATGCAGCATCTGGCCAGCAAACTGCCGGTTTCACGCTGGCAGCGCGACCTGACCGACTCAACCGTGCTGCGTAACCTTGGCGTGGGCATCGGTTATGCGCTGATCGCTTATCAAGCCACGCTGAAAGGCATCTCTAAACTGGAAGTGAACCGCGATCGTCTGCTGGACGAGCTGGATCACAACTGGGAAGTACTGGCTGAGCCGATCCAAACCGTGATGCGTCGTTACGGCATCGAAAAACCCTACGAGAAGCTGAAAGAGCTGACGCGCGGTAAACGCGTTGATGCTGCCGGTATGCAAACCTTTATCGATAGCCTCGAACTGCCGGAAGAGGAAAAAGTGCGTCTGAAGCAGATGACGCCAGCCAACTACCTCGGCCGTGCGATTCAGATGGTTGATGATTTGAAGTAATGCGGTGGCCAGGCGCGTTTCGCGCGCCTGGTTGTTCTCTGGTTTAGCTGGCTTTGCGTATACTCTCCTCATCATCACTACGTTCGAAGCTAAGGAAATACTATGCGTGTTCTGGTTGTGGAAGATAATGCGCTGCTACGCCATCACCTCGCCGTGCAATTGCGTGAAATGGGCCATCAGGTCGACGCCGCAGAAGATGCCAAAGAAGCGGATTATTTCCTGCAAGAACATGTCCCCGACATCGCGCTGGTCGATCTCGGTTTGCCCGATGAAGATGGCATGTCGCTGATTCGCCGCTGGCGCACCGATGCGGTACGTCAACCGATTCTGGTGTTAACCGCGCGCGAAGGCTGGCAGGCCAAGGTGGAAGCGCTGGAAGCGGGTGCCGACGACTACGTCACTAAGCCGTTCCACATTGAAGAAGTGGCTGCACGCTTGCAGGCACTGATGCGTCGCAACAGCGGACACGCGTCGCAAATTATCTCCATGCCGCCGTTCCAGGTCGATCTCTCTCGCCGCGAACTGACGGTGCAAGATGAACCGGTAAAATTGACCGCTTTCGAATACACCATCGTCGAAACCCTGATTCGCAACGCGGGTAAAGTGGTGAGCAAAGATTCGCTGATGCTGCAGCTCTATCCGGATGCCGAACTGCGCGAAAGTCACACCATCGACGTGTTGATGGGCCGTCTGCGTAAAAAAATTCTCTCACTCTATCCAACCGAAGTGATCAACACCGTACGCGGCCAGGGCTATCGCTTTGATCTCTGATTTATGACGTGGTTCCGGCGTTTACGCCCCTTCTCTCTCCGCGCTCGTTTTCTGCTGGCGACCGCGGCGATCGTGTTGTTTTTGTCACTCTCCTACGGCATGGTCGCGGTGGTTGGCTATGTCGTCAGTTTCGATAAAAATACCTATCGCGTGATGCGCGGCGAGAGCAATCTGTTCTTTACGCTGGCGCAGTGGCACGACAATCAGCTCACCATCGGCCAGCCGGAGCGCATGACGCTCAATTTCCCCACGCTGGTCTTTATCTACGATGAACGCGGCAAACTGCTGTGGCAGCAGCGCGATGTGCCCGAAATCCGCAAAAAGATTCATCGTGAATGGCTGCTCAAGCCCGATTTCTACGAAATCGATACCAGCAATCGCACCAGCATGGCGGCGATGGGCAACAACCCGCAGGCGAAAGAGCGGCTGCACGCGCTGGATAGCGACAGCAGTGACACCTTCACCCACTCGGTCGCGGTCAATCGCTACGATGCCACCACCAACTTACCGGCGCTGACCATTGTGGTGGTCGACTCAATTCCGCAAGAGTTGCAGCATTCCGATGTGGTGTGGTCGTGGTTTAGCTATGTGCTGGCGGCCAATCTGCTGCTGGTGATCCCGCTGCTGTGGCTGGCGGCGCACTGGAGTTTGCGGCCGATAGGCGATCTCACTTCGCAGGTGCGCGAGCTGGAAACCGGTCAGCGCGAGAATCTTGATGACAATCCGCCGCAAGAGTTACGCAGTCTGGTGCGCAATCTTAACCTGCTGCTGACCAACGAACGTCAACGCTACACGCGCTATCGCACCACCTTGTCGGATGTCACCCATAGCCTGAAAACCCCGCTGGCAGTGCTGCAAAGTACGCTGCGATCGTTACGCAATGGTAAAGAGTTAACCATTGAACAGGCCGAACCGGTGATGCTGGAGCAGATCAGCCGCATCTCGCAGCAGATTGGTTATTACCTGCATCGCGCCAGCATGCAGGCCGATCACAATCCTCTGCAGCGCGATTTGCATTCGGTTTCGGCGCTGCTCGATAGCCTGTGCTCGGCACTGAATAAAGTCTATCAACGCAAGGGCGTAGCGATCACGTTGGATATCTCGCCCGAGCTGACCTTTATCGGCGATAAAAATGACTTTATGGAAGTGCTTGGCAACGTGCTGGATAACGCCTGCAAATATTGCCTCGAATTTATTGAAGTCACCGCACGACAAACCGACAACACTTTGCATCTGTTTATTGATGATGACGGCCCCGGCATCCCGGAGAGCAAACGCGATCTGATCTTCGTGCGCGGTCAGCGTGCCGACACCTTGCGTCCCGGCCAGGGATTAGGTTTAGCCGTGGTGCGCGACATCCTCGAACAGTACGCCGGCCAGGTGATCGCCACCACCAGCCCGCTCGGCGGCGCGCGCATGGAAGTGATTTTCCAGCGCCAGGAAGTCGAGCATCACCGCGAGTAGAAAGGGACGCGGGCTGTTATACTTGCCATCATTCTTTGCAGCAAACGGACTCCTCATATGGACTATCAGCTCGATATCAACTGGCCCGACTTTATTCAACGCTACTGGCAGAAACGCCCGGTGGTGCTTAAACGTGGATTTAAAAACTTCGTCGATCCTATTTCTCCTGACGAGCTGGCCGGTCTGGCGATGGAAAATGAGGTGGATAGCCGCCTTGTCAGCCATAACGAGGGCAAATGGCAAGTCAGCCACGGCCCGTTTGAAAGCTACGATCATCTCGGTGAGAGCAACTGGTCGCTGCTGGTGCAGGCGGTCAACCATTGGCATGAACCTTCTGCCGCACTGATGCGTCCGTTCCGTTTTCTGCCCGACTGGCGTGTTGACGACCTGATGATCTCGTTTGCCGTGCCGGGCGGCGGCGTCGGTCCGCATTTCGATCAGTACGATGTGTTTATCATTCAGGGCACTGGCCGCCGTCGCTGGCGCGTGGGTGAAAAAGTGCCGTTGAAACAGCACTGCCCGCATCCGGATCTGCTGCAGGTTGAGCCTTTCGACGCCATCATCGATGAAGAGATGGAGCCCGGCGATATTCTCTATATTCCGCCAGGATTCCCGCACGAAGGCTATTCGCTGGAAAACGCCATCAACTATTCGGTCGGCTTCCGCGCACCGAACGGTCGCGAGCTGATCAGCGGTTTTGCCGATCACATGCTGGCCAACGAATTGGGCAGCTACCGCTACAGCGATCCCGATGTGCCATCGCGTGAATGCCCATCGCAAATTCTGCCGTCTGAATTGGAAGGCATCCGCAAAGTCATGATGGATGTGATTAACCAGCCGGAGCAGTTTAATCAGTGGTTTGGCGAGTTTATTTCTCAGTCGCGTCATGAGCTGGACGTCGCACCGCCAGAGCCGCCGTATCAACCGGACGAAATCTACGATGCATTGCAGCAAGGCGATGCGCTGACGCGGCTCGGCGGCCTGCGCGTATTGACCATTGGCGATGTGGTGTTTGTGAACGGTGAATCGATCACCAGCAGCCATCCGCATGTGCTGGCAGCATTGGCGCACAATCACGTGCTGACGCTGGAAGATTTCGGCGATGCGCTGGACGACCCTTCACTGCTGGCGCAGCTGGCGGCGTTGGTGAATAGCGGGTATTGGTTCTTCGGCGAGTAAGTTTCAATCTGTCTCGGGGTTTCTAAAACTCGGTGGGTGCTCGGTGGGTGCTGGCTGTCCCCCTCCTCGGTGGGTGCTCGGTGGGTGCTCGGTGGGTGCTGGCTGTCCCCCTCCTCGGTCGGTGCTGGCTGTCCCCCTCCTCGGTCCTCCCCCATAAATGGGGGAGGATGATGCTGCCATATGTTCGTTTTGGAGCTGCATGGGGCAGCGTCTCCTTCCCCCATTTATGGGGGAAGGCCGGCATGGGGGACAACCCGCACTATGCAATCACCATCACCCCTTCTTCTGCCCCGCCAGCTCAGCCAAACGCACAATCACATCCACCGACTGTGCCATCACATTGAGTGAGGCGAACTCGTGCTTGCCGTGATAATTGTAGCCGCCGGTGAACAGGTTCGGGCATGGCAATCCTTTCCACGACAGCGCAGAGCCGTCGGTGCCGCCGCGAATCGGTTTGACGTTCGGTTCGATGCCGCAATCGCGCATCGCCTGCAGCGCCAGCTCAATAATGTGCGGATGCGGTTCGACTTTCTCGCGCATGTTGCGATAGCTGTCGCTGATCTCCACTTTCACCGAACATTCGCTTTGCAGCCCTTTGCTGACGCGCTGGCCAATCTCTTCCAGCAGCTGTTTACGCTGTTCATAGCTGTCGGCATCAAAATCGCGGATCAAATACATCAGCTCGGCGTGCTCAACCGTGCCTTTGATGGTGTGCAGATGGAAGAAGCCTTCATAGCCGTCGGTATACTGCGGCTTCTCTTTGGCTGGCAGTTCCGCGTGGAAGCGCATCGCCAGATCCAGCGCATTGACCATCACATTTTTAGCGCTGCCTGGATGCACGTTGTTGCCGGTGATTTTAACCATCGCGGTAGCGGCATTGAAGTTCTCGAACTCGAACTCGCCGAGATCGCTGCCATCAACGGTATACGCCCAATCGGCGGCAAAGCCTTCGACGTCGAAGTGCGACGCGCCGCGACCAATCTCTTCATCGGGTGTAAAGGCCACGCGAATCGCACCGTGTGGCGTATCCCCTTTTGCCAGACGCGCCATCGCGGTCATGATCTCGGCGATACCGGCTTTATCATCCGCGCCGAGCAGCGTTTTGCCATCGGTGGTGATCAGCGTATGACCGATCAGCTTGTGCAGGACCGGGAACATCACCGGTGACAGAATTTCATCACCGTTACCGAGCGCGATATCGCCACCGCGATAGTTTTCAATAATCTGCGGATTGACGTTTTTGGCGGTAAAATCCGGCGAGGTGTCCATATGCGAAATAAAGCCGATTACCGGCGTGGCCCAATCAACGTTAGCCGGTAAGGTGCCCATCACACAGCAGTGATCGCTCAGAGAGACATCAACAAAGCCCAGCGCGATAAGTTCTTCCTGTAATTGACGCGCCAGCGTCCACTGCCCTTCGCTGCTTGGCACCTGTCGTGCCTGAGGTTTTGACTGAGTTTCTACTGCAACATAACTGAGAAAACGCTCAAGTAATTGATCCATCTGTCATCCCTCTAAAGAACCTGCGTCATTATCATGGTGGCCAAATGGCACCATGTTGCGTCAAATCATTATCCTTCAGGTTAGCTCTCTCAACGTGACTTGCGTTGAAAATTCGCTCACTCGCGCCTGTCCGACTTATCCGTTACGCATACTCCGGCATTTTTCAGAGTTTTCAAGGTAAATCCGTGGCAAAACATGGCATTGACACATTTTTGCGGTATCATCGCGCCCTTCATCACAGCAAGCGGCCACCAGCGGCTATGCTGTAACCTGATTCACCATCAGACTGAGTGACTAAAATGACGCAAACACGCGCGCCTGCGCTGGTTACGCTTTCTGGCATCAGTAAAGCTTTTGATGGCAAAACCATCATCTCTGACTTTGACCTGACCATCCGTCACGGCGAGTTCATCACGCTGCTTGGCCCTTCCGGCTGCGGAAAAACCACCATTTTGCGCCTGGTTGCTGGATTGGAAGAGGCCGATCGCGGTCACATCATTCTTGATGATAACGACATCACCGATCTGCCCGCCGAGCATCGCCATATCAACACTGTGTTTCAGAGCTACGCGCTGTTCCCGCACATGTCGGTGTTTGAGAACGTCGCCTTTGGCCTGCGCATGCAGAAAACCCCGGCGGCGGAGATCACCACGCGCGTTAACGATGCGCTGGCGATGGTGCAGCTGGAGAGTTTTGCCGATCGCCGTCCGCATCAGCTTTCGGGCGGTCAGCAGCAGCGCGTGGCGATTGCGCGCGCGGTGGTCAATCGCCCGAAAGTGCTGCTGCTGGACGAGTCGCTGTCGGCGCTGGATTACAAGCTGCGTCGCCAGATGCAAAACGAGCTTAAAGCGCTGCAGCGTAAGCTCGGCATCACTTTTGTCTTTGTCACTCACGATCAGGAAGAGGCGCTGACCATGTCCGATCGTATCGTGGTGATGCGCGATGGGCGCATCGAACAGGACGGCACGCCGCGCGAGATTTATGAAGAGCCCGCCAACCTGTTTGTGGCGCGCTTTATCGGCGAGATTAACGTGTTCGATGCCGAGGTGCTGAACAGTGACCATGCGCCCACCATCCGTGCGCGCGTGGAAGGCCGCGAATGCGAGTTGCAGTGTGATTTCCCGGTGAGCGCCGGCGATAAGCTGCATGTGCTGCTGCGCCCGGAAGATCTGCGCGTCGAAGAGATCGATCATGACGGCCGCAGCGACAACCTGATCGGCTACGTGCGCGAGCGCAACTATAAAGGCATGACGCTGGAATCCACCGTTGAGCTGGAGAACGGCAAGCTGCTGACGGTGAGCGAGTTCTTCAACGAGGACGATCCCGATTTTGATCACTCGCTGAACCAGAAAATGGCCGTCAGCTGGGTTGCCAACTGGGAGGTGGTGCTGCCGTATGAAGTTGATGCGTAACCGCCTGCAGAAAGTGATTGTCGCGCTGATCGTCAGCTGGCTAACGCTGTTTGTGCTGCTGCCTAACCTGATGATTTTCGCCACCAGCTTCCTGACGCGCGATGATGCGCATTTTGTCAGTATGGCCTTCACCCTCAATAACTACACGCGGCTGCTCGATCCGCTCTACGCTGATGTGCTGCTGCACTCGCTGAATATGGCGTTGATCGCCACGCTGTGCTGCCTGCTGCTCGGTTATCCGTTTGCCTGGTGTCTGACGAAACTGCCGGCGCGCCTGCGTCCGCTGATGCTGTTCCTGCTGATTGTGCCGTTCTGGACCAACTCGCTGATCCGTATCTACGGTCTGAAAATCTTCCTCAGCACGCGCGGCTGGCTGAATGAATTTTTGCTGTGGCTTGGGGTGATCGATAAACCGTTTCGCATCATGTACACCTCGGAAGCGGTGATTCTGGGGCTGATCTACATTCTGCTGCCGTTTATGGTGCTGCCGCTCTACTCCAGCCTGGAAAAGCTGGATAAATCCTGCCTCGAAGCGGCGCGCGATCTTGGCGCGAACAAAGTAAAAACCTTTTTACGCATCATTCTGCCGCTCACCATGCCGGGCATTGTCGCTGGTTGCCTGCTGGTGTTTATCCCGGCGATGGGCTTGTTCTTTGTAGCGGATTTGCTGGGCGGCGCGAAAAACCTGTTAATTGGCAACGTGATCAAGAGCCAGTTCCTGAATATCCGTGACTGGCCGTTCGGTGCTGCCACCAGCATTGTGATGACGCTGCTGATGGGGCTGATGCTGCTGGCTTACTGGCGCGCAGCGCGTATGCTGAACAGCAAGGTGGAACTGCAATGATGGCGCGCTGGTTACGTGGCGGCTTCATGGCCGTGATTTATGCCTGGTTTTATATCCCGATCATCATTCTGATCGTCAACTCCTTCAACCGTTCGCGTTTCGGTATTAACTGGCAGGGCTTCAGCACGCAGTGGTATCGCCTGCTGATGAATAACGACAGCCTGATTCAGGCAGCCCAGCATTCATTGCTGATGGGCGTGCTCTCTGCCAGCTGCGCCACGATTATCGGCTCGCTGACCGCCGTGGCGCTTTATCGCTATCGCTTCCGTGGTAAACCGTTCGTCAGCGGCATGCTGTTTGTGGTGATGATGTCGCCGGATATCGTGATGGCGATTTCGCTGCTGGTGCTGTTTATGCTGCTGGGCATTTCGCTGGGCTTCTGGTCGCTGCTGTTCTCGCATATCACCTTCTGCCTGCCGTTTGTGGTGATCACCGTCTATTCGCGCCTGAAAGGGTTTGATGTGCGCATGCTGGAAGCCGCCAAAGATCTTGGTGCCAGCGAAGTCACCATTTTGCGCAAAATTCTGCTGCCGCTGGCGCTGCCGGCGGTCGCAGCGGGTTGGCTGCTGAGCTTTACGCTGTCGATGGACGATGTCGTGGTATCGTCGTTCGTCACCGGCCCGAGCTTCGAAATTTTGCCATTAAAAATCTATTCGATGGTGAAAGTTGGCGTGTCACCGGAAGTGAACGCGCTGGCGACAATTTTGCTGCTGCTGTCGCTGCTGTTGGTGGCGCTCAGTCAGCTGTTGCTCCGTGATAAAACCAAATAGAGGATAATCGATGAAAAAGTGGTCTCACTGGCTGGCGGCTGGGGCGCTGGCATTGGGCATGCAGAGCGCGCAGGCGGACGCCGGCAAAACGCTCTACTTCTATAACTGGACCGAATACGTGCCGCCGGGACTGCTGGAGCAGTTCACCAAAGAGACCGGCATCAAGGTGATTTACTCCACCTACGAATCCAATGAAAGCATGTATGCCAAGCTAAAGACCTGGAAAGATGGCGCCTACGATTTGGTGGTGCCTTCAACCTACTTCGTCGCCAAAATGCGTAATGAAGGCATGCTGCAAAAGATCGATAAAACCCAGCTCAGCAACTTCAAAAACCTCGATCCTAACCTGCTCAACAAGCCGTTTGATCCTAACAATGATTACTCGATCCCCTATATCTGGGGCGCCACCGCCATTGGCATCAACACTGACGAAGTGGATGCCAAAAGCATTACCCGCTGGGCCGATTTGTGGAAGCCTGAGTATAAGCAAAGCCTGCTGCTGACCGACGATGCGCGTGAAGTATTCCAGATGGCGCTGCGTAAGCTGGGTTATTCGGGCAACACCCGCGATCCCAAACAGATCGAAGCCGCTTATGAAGAGCTGAAAAAGCTGATGCCGAACGTGCTGGCGTTTAACTCCGATAATCCGGGCAACCCGTTTATGGAAGGCGAAGTGAACGTTGGGATGATCTGGAACGGTTCCGCCTACGTTGCGCGGCAGGCTGGCACGCCGCTACAGATTATCTGGCCGCAGGAAGGCGGGATTTTCTGGATGGATAACCTGGCGATTCCGGCCAATGCAAAAAACCGTGAAGGCGCGCTGAAGCTGATTAACTTCCTGCTGCGTCCGGATGTGGCGGCACAGGTGGCGGAAACCATTGGTTATCCCACGCCAAACCTGGCAGCGAAGAAGTTACTGCCACAGGAAGTGGCCAGCGATCCTTCGCTGTATCCTGACGAGGATGTAATTAAAAACGGCGAGTGGCAGAACGATGTCGGTGAAGCCAGCGTGCAGTATGAGACGCTGTTCCAGAAGCTGAAGGCGGGACGTTAATCTTTCGTAGGGTCGCCATTCATGGCGACCTGGCATGCCAGGTGCGCATTAATGCGCACCCTACAACGATCGCTACTTATACAACCCACGCAAAAACGTATGCACAAACTCCGGCACCACTTCGCTTGCTAAGCCGTAATGACGCTCGGCAAACTCATTGCCGACCTGGCTCGGTTCCAGATTCAGCTCCACGGTATGCGCGCCCTGCAGTTTCGCCTCGTGGACAAAACCGGCGGCGGGATAGACGTGGCCCGAGGTGCCAATGGCGATAAACAGATTCGCCTGCTCAATCGCCTGATAAATCTCTTCCATCCCCAGTGGCATTTCGCCGAACCACACGATGTGCGGGCGCAGCATGGCCGGGAACTGGCAGCAGGTGCAGCGATCGTCCGGGGTTAAATCTTCGGTCCAGTCCAGCACTTGTCCACTGCTGACACAGCGCACTTTCAACAGTTCACCGTGCATATGCAGCACGCGCTGGCTGCCGGCGCGTTCGTGCAGGTTATCGATATTCTGCGTCACCAGCAGGAAGTTATCGCCCAGCACCTGCTCCAGTTCCGCCAGCGCTTTGTGCGCAGCGTTGGGCTGAATTTCGGACTGTTGCAGCTGCTGGCGGCGCGCATTGTAGAACGCCTGCACCAGCGCTGGATTGCGTTGAAAACCTTCCGGCGTGGCGACATCTTCCACGCGGTGCTCTTCCCACAAGCCATCGTCCGCACGGAAAGTGCGAATACCGGATTCGGCGGAGATCCCCGCGCCAGTCAGCACCACCACGCGCGGTTGCGGATGCGCGGCCAGTTCAGCTTTGCGATCGCGCTCGAAGATGCGCTGGCGAAAGCGCTGATGCACCTTGCGGCGGTTTTTTTTGTCGCGGGCGAGTCGTAGGCGGCGGCGCGGTATGCGCATAAAAGCTCCTTATCTGCGGCGTTTATCGCCGCGCGTCGGGTATTTTCGGGCTCATCTGCCCGATAATAGCAGCCACACGGCGGCTGCGTTTTATCTTTACTGACCGCTCAGCACGCGGGCCGGATCGATACGGCTGGCGCGTCGTGCCGGATACCAGCTGGCAATCAGGCTCAGGACAATCGCGGTGCCCAGCACCGAAATCACATCAATCCAGTGCAGTTCAGACGGCAGGAAATCGATAAAGTAGATATCGCCAGCCAGCAGCTGATGTCCGGTGAGGTGCTCAAACACGCGCATCACCGGCGTGAGATTGAGCGCCACCAGCACACCGACCACCACGCCGCTGACGCTGCCGAGCAGGCCCGCCAGCAAGCCGTACCAGATAAAGATGGCGCGAATCAAACCATCTTTGGCGCCCAGCGTACGCAGCACCGCGATGTCACTGCTCTTGTCTTTTACCGCCATCACCAGCGTCGAAACGATGTTGAAGCAGGCCACGCCAATCACCAGCACCATGGCTAAATACATAATGGCGCGAATCATCTGGATGTCACGGTACATGTAGCCGTAAGTGCCAATCCAGCTCTTGATGTAGACGTATGAGTGCGTCACTTCACCGGCGTCACGCACCAGCTTCTGCGCCTGGAATGGGTCGTTCATCTTCAGCGCGATGCCGCTGACGCTATCGCCCATATCCAGATACTTCTGCGCATCGGCCAACGGCACCAGCGCCAGGCTGTGATCGAGCATGCCGCTCAGTTGCAGCACGCCGCTGACCTGCAGGCGAATACGTTTCGGCTGCAGCAGCTTATTCTCGCCATCATTATTCGGGATCATGATGGTGATCCAGTCGCCCTGTTTCACGTTGAGCGATTTGGCGATGCCGCCACCCAGAATGATTTGCTGTTTACCGGCCGCGAATTGCGACCAGGCATCACCGGCAACAAAGCTCGGCAAGGCGCTAAGACGCGCTTCCTGCTGCGGATCGACGCCTTTCACCTGCAGCGCCTGCAGCTTCGCACCGCTCTCAATCAGCCCGGTGAAGTTGATATAGGGCGCTGCGGCGGCAATGCCAGCCACCTGCTCAATCGGCGCGATCATCGGTTGCCAGTTGCGGAATGGCTGATTCACCGGCTCGATTTCACCGTGCGGCACGACCGCCAGAATGCGGTTGTTGAGCTCACGCTCAAAGCCGTTCATGGCGCTCAGGCCGATGATCAGCACCGCCACGCCCAGCGCAATGCCGATAGTGGAGATGATGGAGATCAACGAGACCATGCCACCACGCCGCCGACCGCGGCTAAAACGCAGCCCGAGCAGCAGGGATAATGACGAAGCCATCAGATCACTCCCAGCGTCAGTTGGTCGCTCAGCTCACCGTCGCGCATCTCCATCTGGCGGCTCAGGCGTTTCGCCAGCTGCAGATCGTGCGTTACCACCAGAAAAGCGGTGCCCTGTTTGACGTTCAGCTCGCCGAGCAGTTCAAAAATCGCGTCGGCGTTGCGCGCATCGAGGTTACCGGTAGGTTCATCGGCCATCACCAGCCGCGGACGATTCACCAGCGCGCGAGCAATCGCCACACGCTGACGTTCACCGCCCGACAGCTCAGAAGGCCGATGCGCAGCACGTTTTTCCAGCCCGACCGCCGCCAGCATTTCACGCGCGCGTGATTCCGCTTCCGCTTTGCCGATTTTGCCAATCAGCAGCGGCATCGCCACGTTCTCCAGCGCGCTAAAGTCCGGCAGCAAATGGTGGAACTGATAGATAAAGCCCAACTCGCGGTTGCGCAGCTCGGCTTTCGCGGCTGACGACATCGCATTCAGCGATTTACCGTCAAAAATCACATCGCCTGATGTCGGCGCATCCAGGCCGCCAAGCAGATGCAGTAAGGTACTTTTACCCGAACCGGAGCTGCCGACAATCGCCGTCAGTTCACCCGGCTGCAGGCTGAAAGCCACATTGCGCAGCACATCGGTCTGCACGCTGCCTTCCTGATAGCGTTTGCACAGGTCACGACACTGCAACAAAGGAGTATTACTCATAACGTAAAGCCTCAGCGGGTTGGACGGCGGCAGCGCGCCACGACGGATAAAGGGTAGAAAGCAGCGCGACGGCCATCGAGACCAGCGCAATAGTGATCACCTGCAACACATTGATGTCGACCGGCAGCGCCGCGCCATCAAGGAACAGACCAATCACCGGCATCAAATTATTCAGCTGGCTGGCAAGCAGCACGCCAAGCACGGTGCCCAGCAGCGCGCCAATAATGCCCGCGCTGGCGCCCTGCACCATAAACACCGCGACAATCTGGCGGCGGGTTAAACCCAGCGTTTGCAAAATGGCCACTTCGCCCTGCTTCTCCATGATCAGCAGGCCCAGCGAGGTAATGATATTAAAAGCCGCCACCGCGATGATCAGGCTCAGCAGCAGCCCCATCATGTTTTTTTCCATACGTACCGCCTGGAACAAATCGCCTTTGCGTTCGCGCCAGTCTTTCCACGTCAGCCCCTCCGGCAGTTTCTGCTGGCTCAGCGCATCAACGCTTAACGGCTTATCCAGCCACAAACGCCAGCCGGTGATGTTGCCGAGCGGATAGCGCATCACTCGTGACGCATCCTGCTGATTGACCAGAATTTGATAGCCATCCACTTCGCTGTTGGCGGCATAGGTGCCAGCCACGGTGAAAATACGCTGGCTCGGCAAGCGCCCCACCGGCGTGAACTGGCTGACCGATGGCACCATCAGACGCAGCTGATCGCCGCGCTTCACGCCCAGCTGTGCAGCCAGCTGTTCACCGAGAATGACGTTGTACTGGCCCGGCTGCAGCACGCTTTGTTGGGTGTTGACGAGGAATGGCGTCAGCGGATCCTGTTCGTCGGGATTGATGCCGAGCATCACGCCGACCGAGACGTTACGCGCGCTTTGTAGCACCACATCGGCGGTGGTCAGCGGTGCGATGCGCTTAACGCCTTGCAGTTTGAGGTTGTCGGCGGGCAACGCCTTAGGATTGATGCTGCCTTTGTCGCTGGTGATCAGCGCCTGTGGCATCAGGCCGAGGATATTGCCTTCCAGCTCGCGCTCAAAGCCATTCATCACCGATAACACGGTGACCAGCGCCAGCACGCCGAGCGTGATGCCGATGGTTGAGAGCCAGGAGACGAAGCGACCAAAGCGGTCTGAGGCACGTCCACGCATGTAGCGCAAACCGATGAATAACGCGACTGGTTGATACATGAGATCCGTCTTGGCAGTTGCCTGAAAATAAGTAGTGGGATGATAAAGGAGGCGTCCTCTTTATGAAACCTCTAACCCTCTGAGTCTGCGGCAAAGTTGTGTCAAAAACCGTCCCAGCCAACGCTTATGCATAAAATTGCGACAAATTAATGATGTTATTTGTACGTTTATTCGTCATAGGCTGGCGTAGACTTAAAGATGAAATACCGTAGGCGACGAGGAGTACACCATGTTCAAATTCCCCAAAAGCAGTATTGTTAAACACAAATCGGGTGAAATTAAAGGCGAGATCGTTAACGTTTTTGAACAGGGAGATGCGCCAACCGGCTATTACGTGAAGTGGGACGACGGCAATCACAGCTACCATTTGGAGAAAGAGCTGTCATGGGCCAATGTCGATCGTCCACGTATGCACTACACACAGCAATCGAGTAAGTAGCTCAACCGGCAAAAGTGTGAGAAATCGCACCACGACAGATGATCCTCAGGGCGGATTATGGAATGATGACGCCCTGTAATCCAAGGAGAGAATGTCGAGATCCCATGTCGGAACAGAGTCGTTATACCCTGCCAGTCAAAGCCGGCGACCATCGCCAGCTCGGTCAGCTCGTCGGCGCCGCACAAGCGCTTGAGTGCGCCAGCATCACCGAACGCCACAGCGGTCCGGTGTTGATGATTACCCCGGATATGCAATCTGCCCTGCGTCTGCAGGAGGAGATTCGCCAGTTCACCGATCTGCCGGTCACCCATCTCGCTGACTGGGAAACGCTGCCCTACGACAGCTTCTCGCCGCATCAGGACATCATCTCAGCTCGCCTCTCCACGCTGTATCAACTGCCCAACTTAACGCGCGGTATGCTGATTATGCCGGTCAACACGCTGATGCAGCGCGTGTGTCCGCACAGCTTCCTGCACGGCCATGCGCTGGTGATGCAACAAGGGCAAAAGCTGTCGCGCGATGCGCTGCGCGATCAGCTGGAGCAGGCCGGTTATCGCCACGTCGATCAGGTGATGGAGCACGGTGAATACGCCACGCGCGGTGCGCTGCTCGATTTGTTCCCGATGGGCAGCGACCAACCTTATCGCATCGACTTCTTTGACGATGAGATCGACAGCCTGCGCCTGTTTGATGTCGATACGCAGCGCACGCTGGAGGCGGTCAACGCTATCAACCTGCTGCCGGCGCATGAATTCCCCACGGATAAAGCCGCCATCGAGCTGTTCCGCAGCCGCTGGCGCGAAACCTTTGACGTACGGCGCGAGCCGGAGCACGTCTATCAGCAGGTGAGCAAAGGTACGCTGCCCGCCGGTATCGAATACTGGCAGCCGCTGTTCTTTGAGCAGGCGTTGCCGACGCTGTTCAGCTATCTGCCCGCCAATACGCTGCTGCTCAACAGCGGCGATTTGCTGGCCAGCGCCGAGCGCTTCTGGCTTGACGCCAACGCGCGCTTTGAGAATCGCCGTATCGATCCGATGCGCCCGCTGCTGGAGCCGGTCACGCTGTGGCTGCGTCCCGACACGCTGATGAGCGAACTGAAAGCCTGGCCGCGCATGCAGTTAAGCAGCGAGACGCTGCCGGAAAAAGCAGCGAATACCAATCTCGGTTATCAGCCGCTGCCGGAATTGACGGTGCAGGCGCAGGCCAAAGCGCCACTCGATCTGCTGCGTCAGTTCCTTGAACAATTCAGCGGTCAGGTGATTTTCTCGGTTGAGAGTGAAGGCCGCCGTGAAAGCCTGCAAGAGCTGTTGGCGCGCATTAAACTGCGTCCACAGGCTATCGATCACTTTGATCAGGCCGCCAATCAGCCGCTTAGCCTGATGATTGGCGCCAGCGAGCGCGGCTTTATCGATACGCAACGCCAGCTGGCGTTGATCTGCGAAAGCGATCTGCTTGGCGAGCGCGTCAGTCGTCGTCGCCAGGATAATCGCCGCACCATCAATCCTGATGTGCTGATCCGCAACCTCGCCGAGCTGCATCCTGGCCAGCCGGTGGTGCATCTGGAGCACGGCGTGGGACGTTATATCGGCCTGACCACGCTGGAAGCCGGCGGCATCGTCGCTGAATATCTGATGCTCTCCTATGCGGGCGACGCCAAGCTGTACGTGCCGGTTTCATCACTGCATCTGATTAGCCGCTATGCCGGTGGCGCGGATGAAAACGCGCCGCTGCATAAACTTGGCAGCGATGCCTGGTCACGCGCGCGGCAGAAAGCTGCTGAGAAAGTGCGCGACGTGGCGGCAGAGCTGCTGGATATTTACGCTCAGCGCGCAGCCAAAACCGGCTTTGCCTTTAAGCACGATCGCGATCAGTATCAGCTGTTCTGCGAAGGCTTCCCATTTGAAACCACGCCGGATCAAGGCCAGGCGATCAACGCAGTGCTGAGCGACATGTGTCAGCCGCTGGCGATGGATCGTCTGGTGTGCGGCGACGTCGGCTTTGGTAAAACCGAAGTGGCGATGCGCGCTGCGTTTCTGGCGGTTGAGAACGCCAAACAGGTCGCGGTGCTGGTGCCCACCACGCTGCTGGCGCAGCAGCATTACGACAACTTTCGCGATCGTTTCGCTAACTGGCCGGTGCGCATTGAGATGCTGTCGCGCTTCCGCACCGCCAAAGAGCAGAGTCAGGTGCTGGAACAGGCGCGCGAGGGCAAAGTCGATATTCTGATTGGCACCCATAAGCTGCTGTCGAACGACCTGAAGTGGCACGATCTCGGCCTGCTGATTGTCGATGAAGAGCACCGCTTTGGCGTGCGTCATAAAGAGCGGATCAAGGCGATGCGCGCCGATGTCGATATCCTGACGCTCACCGCCACGCCGATTCCGCGTACCCTGAATATGGCGATGAGCGGCATGCGCGATCTGTCGATTATTGCCACGCCACCAGCACGACGCATGGCGGTGAAAACCTTTGTGCGAGAGTACGATAGCCTGGTGGTGCGCGAGGCAATCCTGCGTGAAGTGCTGCGCGGCGGCCAGGTTTACTATCTCTATAATGACGTGGAAAACATCGAGAAAGCGGCGCAGCGATTGGCCGATCTGGTGCCGGAAGCGCGCATTGCCATTGGTCACGGTCAGATGCGCGAACGCGATCTCGAGCGGGTGATGAATGATTTCCACCATCAGCGCTTTAACGTGCTGGTGTGTACCACCATCATCGAAACCGGTATCGACGTACCCAGCGCTAACACCATTATCATTGAACGCGCTGACCACTTTGGTCTGGCGCAGCTGCATCAGCTGCGTGGCCGCGTGGGACGTTCGCACCATCAGGCCTATGCGTGGCTGCTGACGCCGCATCCAAAAGCGATGACCACTGATGCGCAAAAACGTCTGGAAGCTATCGCGTCGCTGGAAGATCTCGGCGCCGGTTTTGCGCTGGCAACCCACGATCTGGAGATTCGCGGCGCGGGTGAGCTGCTCGGCGAAGATCAGAGCGGCCAGATGGAAACCATCGGCTTCACGCTGTATATGGAGCTACTGGAGAACGCGGTCGATGCGCTGAAGGCGGGCCGCGAGCCGTCGCTGGAAGATCTCACCAGCAATCAAACCGAAATCGAACTGCGTATGCCTGCCCTGCTGCCGGATGATTTTATCCCGGATGTGAATACCCGCTTGTCGCTCTACAAGCGCGTGGCCAGCGCCGCCGATGAGCAGGATTTGGCGGAACTGAAGGTTGAGATGATTGACCGCTTCGGCAAGCTGCCGGATGCCGCGCGTAATCTGCTGGATGTTGCCGGGCTGCGTTTAGTGGCGCGCGAGTTGGGGATTCGTAAGATTGAAGCCAGCGACAAAGGCGGATTCTTCGAGTTTGCGCCGCAGAATCAGGTCGATCCAGGCTGGCTGATTGGCCTGCTGCAAAAAGATCCTCAGCAGTGGAAGCTGGATGGCCCAACGCGATTGAAGTTCACCCGCGATATGGCGGACCGGAAAATCCGTATGGAGTGGGTGCAGGGATTTGTCAGCGAGCTGGCGAAAAACCGGGTTTAGTGGATATCCGCACGGAATCGCGCCGCTACGATTTCGTGCGCGTTGAGGATCTCACACATAAAAAAAAGCGCCTTGCGGCGCTTTTTTCGTTACTGCTGCTGTGATGCATCTTTGCCCAATTAGGCCTGATTTGAATTCAGGATCAGCTGACCATTACGGTCGAGCGGAATGCGGGTACCAGGGTCGTTTTCCATGCGGATTTTGCCCTGCTGGTCGCCTATTTTATAGGTCACGTCATACCCCAGCATTTTTTCCTGTTTGTCATATACCGTTTTGCAACGCTGCTCGTTGGTGGTGTAAGTGTCGCGATCCTGCAGCGCACCCTGCACCTGATTACCGCCGTAACCACCGGCCAACGCGCCCGCTACCGTAGCGACATCGCGTCCGCGTCCGCCACCAAACTGATGGCCCAACACGCCGCCGGCTACCGCACCCAGCACCGAACCGGCAATGCGATTCTCATCCTGGACCGCACGACGATGGGTCAGCGTCACATTGCGACACTCCTGTCGCGGCTGTTTGATGCTCTCTTTGATCGGCGTCGCCGACAGAACTTGTGCAAACTGCGGGCCGCGATCGAAAACATCCATGCTGGCGACTGCGGCAACACCTAACGCTGCTGCCACGCCGATACCGATACCCGCTAACATTGATTTATTCACAGGAATGTCCTCCTGAAGGTTGTTACCGCGCATTCCTGCCGCTACCAAATCCTGTGTAGCCGAGGCATAACCGGCGTGCGCGCCGCGCCGTGTTTGTTAGTAATAAGTTTTACAGATGGACCGTAATTGCAACATCAGATTAATGGAGGAAACGCAGCGGAAACCCATCAGGGCCAGCTTTTAGGAGAGTTCCGAGAGCGGATGAAATAGTGCCGTAACCTTAAGCTGAACGTGCAGTTTTCAGCGGGTTACGGCAGCTGGCGTGGCGTAGGGCGGCATTCACCGCCCGAAAATCATCAGTGCAGCTTGAGACGCGGACGCAGGACGCGGTTAAGACTCCCGACCAGCATCATAAGACCGGTCTTGAAGTATCCGTGGAGCGCAATCTGGTGCATACGATATAGAGAGATGTAGACAAAACGCGCAATGCGCCCTTCCACCATCATCGATCCGCGCATCAGGTTACCCATCAAGCTGCCGACCGTACTGAAGCGCGACAGCGACACCAGCGAACCGTGATCTTTATAAACATACGCTTTCAGCGGCTTCTCTTTACGCTGTGCAAGGATGTTCTCCAGCGCGCGCGAGGCCATCTGATGCGCTGACTGCGCGCGCGGCGGCACAAATCCGCCACCCGGCAGCGCGCAGGAGGCGCAATCGCCAATGGCGTAGATGTCGTCATCCAGCGTGGTTTGCAGCGTCTCTTTCACCACCAGCTGATTGATGCGGTTGGTTTCCAGTCCGCCAATCTCTTTCAGGAAGTCTGGCGCTTTGATACCGGCCGCCCACACCATCAGATCGGCGTCGATGAATTCGCCGCCTTTAGTATTCAAGCCGTTTTCGGTGGCGCTGGTGACCATGGTTTGCGTCAACACGCGCACGCCAAGTTTGGTCAGCTCCTGATGCGCCGCCGCCGAGATACGCGGTGGCAGCGCCGGCAGAATGCGTTCACCGGCTTCCACCAGCGTGACGTTCAGCGAGCTGCTATCCAGACCTTTGTAGCCGTAGCTGTGCAGCTGTTTCACCGCGTTATACAGCTCCGCAGAGAGTTCCACGCCGGTGGCACCGCCGCCGACAATGGCGATGTTGACTTTTTCCAGGCTGCCTTCGCTGGCCGAGAAACGCAGGAACAGGTTGAGCATTTCGTTGTGGAAACGACGCGCCTGATGCGGGTTGTCGAGGAAGATGCAGTGATCTTTTACGCCCGGCGTGCCGAAGTCATTTGAGGTGCTGCCAAGCGCGATGACCAGGCGATCGTAGGCCAGCTCACGCTGCGGCACTAACAGTGCGCCTTCCGCATCGCGGATTTCGGCCAGCTCAAGGGTTTTGTTTTCACGATTGATTTGCGTCAGCGATCCCAGCTGGAACTGGAAACCGTGATTACGCGCGTGCGCCAGATAGCTCAGCGCATCAATCCCTTCGTCCATCGAACCGGTTGCCACTTCGTGCAGCAGCGGTTTCCACAGATGACTGTGGTTACGATCGACCAGGATGATCTCGGCTTTCTTCTTGCGTCCCAGCTTGTGACCGAGCTGCGTTGCCAGCTCTAAGCCGCCAGCACCACCGCCGATGATAACGATTTTTTCCATAGATGTAGTCAACAAAGACCCCCTCAAAGTTGTAAACCAATAGTTAATTAAAGGTTAATAAAAACCTTAATAAACATAGGGTTGGCGACGTTAAATCGCGAGCTGAGGGCAGAATATCACGGCGTCAAAGACATCACATAAGAAAATTGATGTACATCAATCTTTCAGCTGCATTATCAGAATGTTACACATTTTATGCGCCGCATCACACGGCGCGTCGGCGGTCAGGCGAGGAGTTTGAAGGCTTTGATGCGCTGCAAATGCGGCGCGATGTTCTTGAATTTGTGGCTGGCTGCGTCATCCCAGATGATTTCATAGAACGGCTGCAGGTACGTCGCGCTGCGCTGATTATCCAGCGCTTCATCTTGTCGAGACAAAATCGTCAGACACTTTTCGCGGTTCTTTTCGCGGAAATCGTTGACGCACTTAGTGGCGATATCGAGATACTCTTCCGGGCGATCGATTTTGCCTTCCATGTTCTCAAACGGGAACAGATTTGGATTGAAGATCACCTGACGCATGCCGCACAGGAAGCCAATGCGTTCGGCCCAATAACCACCGAGCCCAACCCCGCAAATCAGCGGATGCGCATCGTCACCCTGTTGCAGCAGCTTGTCGCACTCTTTCAGCAGAAACTGCATGTCGTGTTTGGGATGGCGGGTGCTGTAGCTGACTAATCGGACGTCCGGGTCAATAAACTGCAGCTGCAGCACCTTTTCATGGTTGCCCGGACTGTTGGAATCAAAACCGTGCAGATAGATGATCATGATTTTCCTCAGCGTGGAGTGAAATCCGGGCAGCGATGCTTATCTGCCCGAGGCTTTCTGCGCCAGCCAGCGCTCTTGCAACGCGCTTAACTGACGCTGATTTTGCCGCCAGCGCTCGCTTGCCAGCAGGCTTTGACGGGTAAAACGCCCTTGATGGTATAACTGCGTCACGCGCTCTGCCCCGATCGGCGTCAAGTTATCCAGCACGCTCACCGCGCCCGCGCGTTGATTGCACACCAGGATCATATCGCAACCGGCATTCAGCGACTGCTGCGCGCGTTCGGCGTAGCTGCCCATCACCGCGGCACCTTCCATCGACAGATCGTCGGAGAAAATCACGCCGTTAAAGCTGAGCTCCTGGCGCAATACGGTTTGCAGCCAATACGGCGAACCGCTGGCAGGCAACGGATCCACCTCAGTATAGATAACGTGCGCCGGCATCACCGCATCAAGAAGCTGCTCGTCGATCAACTGCTTAAAGATCGCCATGTCATGCTGACGCAACGTGGCGGCATCGCGGTTGTCGCGCGGCGTCTCTTTATGCGAATCGGCACTGACCGCACCGTGACCGGGGAAGTGTTTGCCGGTGGTTTTCATGCCGGCTTCATGCATGCCGTTGATAAAACGTCGTGCGACCTGTAGGGCGATGGCCGGATCTTCATGGAATGAACGATCGCCGATCGCCGCGCTGATGTGGCCAATATCGAGCACCGGCGCGAAACTAATGTCGATGTCCATGGCGATCATTTCCGACGCCATCTGCCAGCCCGCCTGCTGCGCCAGTTCACCGGCACGATTCAGATCGTGCAGCGCGGCGAAGGATTGCATCGCCGGCAGCTGCGTGAAGCCGTCGCGGAAACGCTGCACGCGACCGCCTTCCTGATCCACCGCTACCACCAGACGATTGCGTGAAGCGGCGCGAATCTGGCGCACCAGCTCTGCTAACTGCTCGACATCGTGGAAGTTGCGGGCAAACAGAATCAGTCCGCCCACCAGCGGATGCTGCAGAATTTCGCGTTCTTCGGCGTCCAGCTCATAGCTTTCGACGTCAAGCATCAGCGGTCCGGGTGTGTTCATGGTCATGATTAAAATCCTGAGTTAAAGGTCGTGCCAGCTGGCCTGCGCCAGCTGCAGTAAGGTGTCATCCTGGCTCTGCTCGGCACGCAGCTGATACCAGCTGGCCATCAACAGCTGCAGCCACGGTTGCCAGCGCTGCATCTGGCATGCCAGTGCTGGCTCATCCAGTTGCGCGCGCGCGGCGTAATCAGCAATCCACGCGGAACGCGTATCGCCATCAACCGCACACACCGCCGCCAGCTCCAGCGCCACGTCACCGTCGGCGGCATACTCCCAGTCGATCAGGCGTAAACCTTCCGGCGTGGCAATCAGGTTGCCGGCGTGGACATCCATATGCAGCGGCGCCAGCCGCAGCGGCTGCGGTTCGCCCTGCTGTAATAAGCGTTGCAGACGACGCTGCCAGCGCCAGTGACGCTGCCGGCAAAGCTGCCAATAGCGCTGTAGCAGCGGCGCTAATCGTAAACGGTAGCCGGTGAGCGGCTGTTGATGCAGACGCTGCAGCAGCGCCACAATCGCCTGCCGCTGCGCGTTAAACTGCGCGGAGGTGAGCACCTCGCCCGGCATCCAGCTTTGCAGCAGCCAGGGATGGCGCCACGCCAGCGGCTGCGGACCAAGTTGTGCATGCCGCAGCTGCTGCAGAATGCGGTATTCGCGCTGGCGATCGACAAACGGGATCGGCTGCGGCGGCGCACGTCGCGCCAGCAATTCGCCCTGCGGCATCTGCACGCGCACGCTTTGCCCGCTCAGTCCCGGCAGCGCGAAAAAATGACCGGCAGCTTGCGCCGTCGGCCATTGTTGCTGAAGCAGGTTTTGCAGCTGTGGATCAGGGTTGAGCAACACCGTTTCCTGACCAGATTATTTCACCGGTTTGTACCAGCATCAGCTGCATTTGCAGCGTCGGTGATTTCACATCGCCCTGCGCATTGCTGTAGAGCACATACTGCGCGTTAACGTTGCGCGCCAGGCCAATCGCTTTACTGCGCGAGTTGAGGCTGTCATCCGGCGACAAGCCCAGCGTTTGCTTGGCCTGCGCCAGCTGTTCTGGGGTGATCAGCGTGAACTTGCCGTTGTTGGCCAGCGCATTCTGAATCGCATCGGTGGCTTTGTCGGTTTGCAGCGCGCCATTAGTACTGTTCTTGATGCGATCCACCAGCAGCACGCTGCCCGGATTCACGCCTGAAGATTGCACCATCTTGCCGACCAACGGCTGGACGCTAGCATCCCAGTTAATGGTTTTCAGCTTTGGTGGCTGCGGCACGGTTTGCGGCGGCGGCACTGGCTGCGGCGTAGGTTCAACCGGCTGAGTGGGCGTGGTCGGCTGCGTGGGTTCTACCGGTGCCGGCGTCTGTTGTTGCACCACACAACCGGTGAGCATTAGCGCAAATAACAACGCGCCCGAACGTTTTACACTGCGAATCACAGCTTACTCCTCAAAGATAAAGATAGAGACGCACCTTACTGGCGGTCGGATTGCCCATTTGTGAGGCCACTTCTACGCTGCCGTGCGCCGGAACGATTTGGCTTTGCGCCGGCTCTTCCGGCGTGATTTCCAATCCTTTGTCGTCGTACCAATAGAAACGATAGTGCACTTTCACTGGCGTTTCACGCTGGTTGTACAACACGCTCATGGCACGCTGCTGACCATCTTGTTCGGTCAACTTCGGATCATCGGTAATAATGCCCGCGGATAACACCGCCGATTCCATCACCAGCGACTGCGAGGTATTAATCATCGGCTTATCGCTGCTGCAACCTGCAAGGGTCAGCAACAGCAAGCCACTCAGCCATTGACGCATCACGTTGTCCGCCTGAGTTAGCTGGCCAGCATCGGGCCCAGCGGCTGACCGCCAACCAAATGCATATGGATGTGATAAACCTCCTGACCGCCATGGCTGTTGCAGTTGATGATCAGACGATAGCCATCTTCGGCAATGCCTTCATCACGGGCAATTTTGGCGGCTACGGTGATCATCCGGCCCAGCGCCTGCTCGTGTGCGGGCTGCGCATCATTGGCGGTGGGAATCAATACGTTGGGGATGATCAAGATATGGGTAGGCGCTTTCGGCGCGATATCACGGAAGGCGGTGACCAGTTCGTCCTGATAAACCACGTCGGCGGGAATCTCGCGACGGATGATTTTACTGAAAATGGTTTCTTCAGCCATGGTGCATTTCCTTAAGCCTGAGTTCAGTCAGGCAGTATGCGTGAGGAATTCCATTTCTTTCAACCTCAGGACCACAATTCCTGCATTAAATGGCTGCCTTTAAGCCGTTTTCTCACTTCGCCACGCATTGTGCTGCAGCTCGCATTTCTAACCTCTCATTAACCACAAAAATGAAACGCTGTTTTATAAATTAGAGATATCACGCCTTTTTCTTTGTGATTTTGCCACTCACCTGCAGGTCATTGCGAAATCACGAAGGTTTGCCAGCTTAAGCCGCTCTACTTTCAATCCAATCCGCGCAAGTTGTACGGAGTGATGAGGGATGTGTTTACCGACTAATTCAAGGAGAACCTGCCATGCGCTCTCGTAAGATTGGCCTGGGCCATTATCTGGCCTATGGGTCCGGGGATTTCCTCGGTGCAGGCACCACGGCGCTAACCGCCGCCTGGCTGCTCTACTTTTACACCACCTTTTGTGGGCTCTCGCCGATTCAGGCGACCTTCATTTTCGCCGCCGCCCGCGTACTGGATGCGGTGGTGAGCCCGCTGATGGGTTTCCTGACCGATAACTTCGGTTCGACCTGGCTCGGCAAGCGCTTTGGCCGCCGCAAATTTTTTATCCTGCTCGGCATTCCGTGCGTGTTCAGCTACAGCCTGATGTGGGTTGGCGACATGAGTTTTTGGTGGTATCTGCTGACTTATCTGCTGTTCGATATGGTCTACACCATGATTCTGGTGCCTTACGAAACGCTGGTACCGGAGATGACCGATGATTTCAAACAGAAAACCCGCTTCTCTGGCGCGCGTATTGGTCTGGCGCAGCTTTCGGCCATTCTGGCAGCGTTCCTGCCGGGCATACTGATTGGCTGGTTTGGCAAAGAGAATCCGATCTCCTTCTTCTACGCCAGCCTGGTGTTCTCGGTGATTTGTGCGCTGGTGTTAACGTTGGTGTGGCTGTTTACCTGGGAACGCGATCCCGACGATTTCTCTGCCGAATCGCGCCGCGCCGAGCAGGAAAAATCACAGCTGACCTTGCTACAGAGCCTGAAGCGCCTCTACACCGAGCTGGCCTCAACGCTGCGCATTCGTATTTTCCGTCAGCATCTGGGCATGTATCTCGGCGGCTATATCGCGCAGGACGTGTTTAACGCGGTGTTCACCTGGTATGTGGTGTTTGTGCTGATGCAAAGCGCGCAGATCGCCTCCAACCTGATGGGCACCATGGCGGTGATGCAGTTTATTGCGGTGATGGCGATGATTCCGCTGTGTATCCGCCTTGGGCCTGCGCCCGCATACCGTATGGTGGTGGTGCTGTTTGGGCTTAGCGCCCTCTCCTACGCCGGATTGTGGTACACCGGCATGAACGACAACTTCGCTCTGCTGGTACTGATTTCCGGTCTTGCCGGTCTTGGTCGCGGCGGCATCAACTATGTGCCGTGGAATACTTACACCTATATCGCTGACGTCGATGAAGTGATTACCGGCCAACGTCGCGAAGGCATTTTTGCCGGCATCATGACGCTGACGCGCAAAGCCTCGCAAGCGGGTGCGGTGATGTTCGTCGGTATCGTGTTGCAGCTGGCGGGCTTCTCTTCCGGCCAGGCCACGCAGGTGCCGGCTGTCGGCCATACCATTCTGGCGATCCTCAGCGTGGGCACGCTCTGTGTGCTGGCCTGCGGCTTCATTATTTCACTGCGCTTTAAACTCAATCTGCAAACCCACACCGTGCTGCGCGAAGAGACGTTGAAAATGCGCGAAGCCGGACGCGTGGTGCCAGAGCGTATTTCGCCACAGGCGCGTGAAGTGGTCGAAATGCTGGCGGGCATGCCGTATGAAAATCTGTGGGGCAATAACAACGTCGGCTATCTCAACCGTCATAAGCCTGCCGCACCGCCGCTGCCGACGCAGCCACGATCTTTACCTTCTCTCTCTACCCTGATTAACGATAGGAATGAACCATGACTGTATTTCCTGTAAAGCACAGCGCGTTACTGCGCCAGCCTGAATATCTGTTGCCACGTACTGAGCTGGTGCAGTTGATTCAGCGGCTAACCCACAATCTGGTGAACATTACCGATCACAGCGGCGAGTTTTTGCTGCGCCTCGATGATGGCCGCGTGATCGATACCAAAGGCTGGGCCGGTTGGGAGTGGACGCACGGCATCGGCCTGTACGGCATGCTGCACTATTATCAGCAAACCGGCGATCAAGCGACGCTGAAGATTATCGATGACTGGTTCAGCACGCGGCTGGCGGAAGGTACGCCAACCAAGAACGTGAATACCGTCTGCCCGTTCCTGACGCTGGCGTATCGCTATGAAGAGACGCGCAATGCTGCGTGGCGGCCGGTACTGGAGCGCTGGGCTGAATGGGTGATGTATGAGATGCCGCGCACCGAGCAAGGTGGCTTGCAGCACATCGTCTACAACAATGAAAACACCCAGCAGCTGTGGGATGACACCTTAATGATGAGCGTGATGGCGCTAGCGAAGATTGGCCAGTTGCTGGATCGTCCGGAGTTTGTCGAAGAAGCCAGCTATCAGTTCCTGATTCATACCCAATATTTGATGGATCGCCAAACCGGCTTGTGGTTCCACGGCTGGACGTTTGATGGGCGGCACAATTTTGCCAACGCACGTTGGGCGCGCGGCAACAGCTGGTTGACTATCGTCATTCCTGATTTCCTCGAGATGATGAACTGGCCGGAACAGCACGCCACGCGGCGTTTCCTGCAGCAGGTGCTGGAGAGTCAGGTGAAGGCGCTGAGCGCCTGTCAGCACAGCAGCGGTTTGTGGCACACCTTGCTCGACGATCCCAACAGCTACCCGGAAGCCTCCGCCACCGCCGGTTTCGCCTATGGCATTCTTAAAGCGGTGCGCAAACATTATCTTTCGCCCGAGTATTTGCCGCTGGCGGAGAAAGCGTTGCGCGGCGTGATCGGCAATATCGATGAGGATGGGGAATTGAAGCAGGTGTCGTTTGGAACAGCGATGGGCAGCGATCTGGAGTATTACCGCCAAATCCCGCTCACCTCAATGCCGTATGGTCAGGCAATGGCGCTATTGTGTTTAACCGAGTATTTGCGGGTTTATTTATAAATAAAAAATGCCCTCTTTGAGGGCATTTTTACGCACCGAACATGAAGTGCGTTGAAGCGGCGGCAGAGGAGTAAAGCGTCCCAAGCCATGGATGGCTTGGGCCGAGTCCCAGGGATGGTTTATGGCGTCTTTACGATCTGACGCCGCTTCATCGCACCGGCTCTGCCCGCCCTTTCTCGTTACATACCGCGGATATAATCATCCATTTCGGTTTTCAGGTTATCGGACTTGGTGCCGAAAATCGCCTGAACGCCTGAACCTGCTACCACCACACCACGTGCGCCGAGGCTTTTCAGTTCAGCCTGATCAACCTTGCCGACATCCGCCACGCTGACACGCAGACGCGTGATACAGGCATCAAGGTTAGTGATGTTCTCTTTACCACCAAACGCGGTAACCAGTTTACCCGCCATTTCGCTGCCGGTTGCGCTGCTCTGCTCCATCGCGGTCTCCTCACGGCCAGGGGTTTTCAGATTCAGTTTCACAATCAGGAAACGGAATACGGTGTAGTAAATCAGGCCGTAGATGATACCCACAATCGGGAACAACCAGATTTTGCTGCTGTTACCGCTCAACACGATAAAGTCGATCAAGCCGTGTGAGAAGCTGGTGCCATCACGCATACCCAGCAGAATACAGATTGGGAAGGCCAGACCCGCCAGAATCGCGTGGATCACATACAGAATCGGCGCCACGAACATGAAGGCAAACTCGATTGGCTCGGTGATACCGGTCAGGAACGAGGTCAGCGCGGCGGAGATCATAATACCGCCCACTTTGGCCCGGTTTTCTGGTTTAGCCGTATGCCAAATCGCAATCGCTGCCGCCGGCAGACCATACATTTTGAACAGGAAGCCGCCAGACAGTTTGCCTGCGGTTGGGTCGCCCGCCATGTAACGTGGGATATCACCGTGGAATACCTGACCTGCGGCATTGGTGAATTCACCAATCTGCATCTGGAAAGGGACGTTCCAGATATGGTGCAGACCAAACGGCACCAGCGAACGCTCAATCAGACCGTACAGTCCAAAGGCCACCACCGGGTTTTGATACGCTGCCCACTGCGAGAAGTCCTGAATCGCCGTACCGATTGGCGGCCAGATGAATGACAGCACCACACCGGTGAAAATCGCGGCCAGACCGGAGATGATCGGCACAAAGCGCTTACCAGCAAAGAAGCCGAGATACTCAGGCAGTTTGATGCGGTAAAAGCGGTTGAACATATACGCCGCGATGGAACCGGCGATGATCCCGCCGAGCACACCGGTATCCGCGAGATGCTTAGCCTCGATTTCGCCCGCCGGTAAGTGCAGCACTAGCGGAGCGACGACCGCCATGGTTTTCACCATGATGCCGTAGGCAACCACGGCCGCCAGCGCGGAAACGCCGTCGTTATTGGTAAAGCCGAGTGCCACACCGATCGCAAAGATCAGCGGCATATTGGCAAACACCGAACCACCCGCTTCGGCCATGACGTGGGAAACCACTTCCGGCAGCCAGCTGAAGTTTGCAGAACCAACACCTAACAAAATACCGGCAATCGGCAGAACCGATACCGGCAACATCAGCGATTTACCTACTTTCTGCAGGTTCGCAAATGCGTTCTTGAACATAGAAACTCCTGAGTATGAGTGCAATTTTTTGCGCAGTGCGCATGGCTTAGGGGGAGGATCCTTCGCCGGGGTGACGCTGAGCGTCTTTTGATTTATTACGAAGAGTAAAATAAATCGCTAATTGTTAAATTGACGGCCATCACATTTCGCTAAGGATGCCACTTTCCTTTCAGTCATTTCTTACTGACTTGCACTAATAAACAGCAATAAAACACTGCCTGCGTCCCGTAAGACGCAGTGCAGTAGAGTGATTTGTGATTAATTACAGCGTTTGAAATAAAGCGTTTAGCCGCCGAGACGACTCATCGGGATGTGGAACAGGCGGGAGAAGTTTTCGGTGGTGGCAGCGGCCAGCGTTTCGATATCAACGCCTTTTAACACCGCCATGTAATCCGCCACATCACGCGTAAACGCCGGCTGATTCTCTTTACCACGGTGCGGTACCGGCGCCAGATACGGCGAATCGGTTTCCACCAGCATACGATCAAGCGGCACGTAGCGCGCCGCATCGCGGATCTGTTCGGCGTTGCGGAAGGTCAGAATACCGGAGAATGAGATGTAAAAACCGAGATCGAGCAGTTTGGCGGCGGTCTCTTTATCTTCGGTAAAACAGTGCAGCACGCCGCCGCACTTCTCTACCTGCTCTTCGCGCAGAATCGCCAGCGTGTCTTCGCGCGCATCACGCGTGTGCACGATGATTGGTTTATTCAGCGCGATACCGGTACGGATGTGCTCACGAAACGAGGCTTGCTGCTGCGCTTTGGTTTCCTGCTGATAGAAATAGTCCAGCCCGGTTTCACCCAGCGCGACCACGCGATCCTCTGCGGCCAGACGGCGGAACTCTTCGACGTCGTACGGCGCTTCCTGATTAAGCGGATGGACGCCACAAGCCAGCGCGACGTTTTCACGATCGCCCACCAGCTGTTTGATTTTGTAGTAATCCGGCAAGGTGGTGGCAATCGCCAGCATAAACTTCACATCGCGCGCTGCCGCTTTGGCGATGACATCATCCAGATCGCGATGGTGCTTTTCATAATCGAGGCCATCGAGATGGCAGTGGGAATCGACAATAAACATAGAGCTCTCTTTTCGCTTAGCCGACCGTTGCCGGAGCCAGTAAACGTCCCCAGGCGAGTAAACGATCGGTCAACATTAATTCTCGATTGAGTGCGGCGACATGTAACAGCTGTTCGCGACACTGCATCCATTGCTGCGCGCTGCTGTTAAGCGCACTGCTGTTCATTCGCTGCGCCAGCTGCGTCACCACATCCGGATGATCACCGTTGCTCAGCCACTGACTTGCGCGCTGCTGCACTTTCATCGCATCCACCAGCAGTGAAATCAGCCAGCTGAGACGTACGGCCACATCTTCACTGTTTAGCGCGGGTAACAGCTGCAGCACATCGCCGTTGAGCGCTTTAATCAGCGTTTCACACAACGTTTCACGCGCCTGCCAGCGCTCGGGCTGCAACAGCGTCAAGGCGGCGGCAGGTGCGCCATTACTCAAACGCAAGGCAGCGCGCAGCTTCTCTTCCGGCTGCGGTTGCTGTTTCTGCAGCCATTGCAGGCTATGCGCCTCTTCCGGCGGCGACAGATGCCACGTCATGCAGCGACTGCGCAACGTAGGCAGCAGGCGTGAAGGTTCGCGCACGCTGAGGAAAAACCAGCAATTGGCCGGTGGTTCTTCCAGCGTTTTCAATAATGCGTTGGCGGCGGCTTCCGTCAGCTGCGCGGCATCGGGCAACCAAACGATTTTTGCGCCGCCCTGTTGGGCAAAGTGATACAGCTTTTCAGTGACGTCGCGCACCGCATCAATACCAAGCGAGGATTTCCCCTTTTCGGCTTCCAGGTGATACCAATCGGGATGCGTGTGCGCCTGCATTAACTGGCAGCCGTGGCAATGGCCGCAGCTTTTCAATCCTTCCGGCTGCAAACACATCAACCAACGGCTCACGCCCCAGATCAGCGCATCGTCACCCATGCCTTCAATGGCTTGTACCAGCAAGGCGTGATGCGCCTGGCCGCTTTGATGGCGGGCGATGATTTGTCGATAAGGCTGATTCAGCCACGGATACCAATTCATGCGGATTGGCCTGCCAGCCAGCTACGCAAGGCGCCTCGAAGTGACGATGTTACGTCTGCAATGTTTTGCGTCGCATCAATGGTGAGGATCGAGGGATCCTGCGCAGCTAAGGCCAGATAGCGTTCACGCGTGCGCTCAAAGAATCGCAATGATTCCTGCTCGATACGATCCAACTCGCCGCGTGCACGTGCGCGTTGCAGGCCAACTTCTGGCGTTACGTCGAGATAAAGCGTGAGGTCGGGACGGAAATCGCCCAGCACCGCATCGCGCAGTGTGGTCATCAACTGCGCATCCAGACCACGTCCGCCGCCCTGATAGGCTTGGGAAGAGAGATCGTGGCGATCGCCAACCACCCAGGCACCGCGTGCCAGCGCCGGTTTGATCACGTTCTCTACCAGCTGCACGCGTGCTGCGTAGAGCATCAGCAGCTCGGCTTTATCGGTTACCTGCTCGCCATCAATGCCCTGCTTGACCAACACACGCAGTTGTTCTGCCAGCGGCGTACCGCCCGGCTCGCGCGTGAAGACGACATCATTAATGCCGTGCTCATGCAGCACGGCAACCAGCGCATCGCGCGCGGTGGTTTTGCCTGCACCTTCCAGGCCTTCAATGACGATAAACTTACTTTTCATTTTTTTCCTTCATTGCCAGCCGGTAAACCTGCACCGCTTTGTTGTGGCTGGCCAGATTGGTGGTAAAGGTATGTCCACCTTTGCCATCCGCGACAAAATAGAGGTAATTGGTTTTTTCCGGATGCGCAGCCGCTTCCAGTGAAGCGCGGCCCGGCATCGCGATCGGACCTGGCGGTAAACCGCTAATGGTGTACGTGTTGTAGTCGGTTGGCGTTTCCAGATTTTTACGCGTTAGCGTGCCGGTGTAGCTGTCGCCCATGCCGTAAATCACCGTGGGATCGGTTTGCAGCTTCATTCCGGTCCGCAGGCGGTTAATAAACACCGACGCCACGCGCGCGCGCTCTTCGCTCACGCCGGTCTCTTTCTCAATGATCGACGCCATGGTGACCAAGTCCTGCTCTTTCTTATAAGGCAGATTCTCCATGCGTCCCTGCCAAATCTCATCGACCAGCTTGTTCATGCGCGCATGGGCACGTTCCAGCAGCGCCACATCGCTGGTATTGGCGGTGTAGAGATAGGTATCAGGATAGAAACTGCCTTCAAGCTGGCTGACGTCGAGTTTGAGCGCGGCGGCAACGGTGGCAAATTGATCGTCACTCAGCGTGTGTTTCAGGTATGGCGCTTTGCGTAGCTCGGCTAACCACTCGGTAAGACGCGAACCTTCAATAAAACGTACCGGGAACTGCGCTTCTTTACCGCTTGCCAACAGTTGCAGCAACTGTCGCACCGTCATGCCGGTTTCCAGGCGATAGGTACCGGCTTTGAAACGCGCCAGTTCCGGTTCAAGCTTCAGTAACGGGCCAAACCAGATGCTTTGCGGAATGATGTGCTGACTTTCCAGTTGCGCTTCCAGTACCACGCGACCGCTGCCAGCGGGCAAGGTGTAAATGGTTTCCTGCTGCAGTGTTAAGGGCGTATCGGCTAAACGTTCAATTTGCCAATAGCTAAAGGCGGCGGCGAGTCCTGCTACTACCACAACGCCTGCGAGAATTTTTTTCATTCGAGTCATGATGCTTCCATCGTCGGGCAACTGGCGCGCAGTTGCTGATACAGCGAGCGTGCGGTAAACGAAACGTCGTCAATTTGTCGCACGGGTAAAACGGGCATCAGGGCGTTACACATCACCACTTCATCGGCGTTCAACACGTCGTCCCTGCTGCCATCAATCAGCTGACAAGTCTGGCCATTCGCGGCCATCTGCGCCATCAGATAACGACGCATAATGCCATCTACGCCAGCCTGCTCAAGCCGCGGCGTAAAGACGTGGTTGCCTTTGCGCCAGAATAAATTGGCCGCACAGCATTCCACCACCGTCCCGTTAGTGTCAAGCACCAGCGCCTCGTCGCCGCCCGTCTGGTCAAGATGCTGGCGAATCAGCACCTGTTCAAGGCGATTCAGGTGCTTTAGGCCGGCCAGCAACGGATTGCGCGCAAGGCGTATTGGACTGCTGTGGAGCACAGCGCCCTGCTGTTGCAGCGTGGCGTAATGCTGTGGCCACAGCGAGAGCGAAAGGATGCGCGTCGGTGTTTGGCAGCCTGCGCGGCTATAACCGCGTCCGCCTGCGCCCGGTGTCAAAATCACTTTCAGCACAGCCTGCGCCTGGCCCGCAGCGGCGTGATGCATTTCTGCAGCGAGTTGAGCTAAATCAGGCGTCTCCATCATCAATCGCGCGCAGCCTTCTTTGAGCCGCTGCAGATGCGCATCCAGCATCACAATATGGCCGTTGATCACTGCAGCAGTGGTAAAGCAGCCATCACCAAATTGCACTGCGCGATCGCGTGCTGAAAGCTCGGTTTGCGGTATGCCGTTTATCCACATGTTAGCCGCCTTGATTACCCCGGTAGAATATATAAAAAAGGCCCGCATTGCGGGCCTCTGTATGGCTGAGGAGCGATTAAACCTTGCGGAAGATCAGCGAGCCGTTAGTGCCGCCAAATCCGAAGGAGTTACACAAGGTGTACTCCAGTCCGCTGACCTGGCGCGCCGTATGCGGCACGAAGTCCAGATCGCAACCTTCGTCAGGATTGTCGAGGTTGATGGTCGGTGGAATCGCCTGGTCGCGCAGCGCCAGAATCGAATAAATCGCTTCTACCGCACCCGCTGCACCCAACAGGTGGCCAGTCATCGACTTGGTAGAGCTGACCATCACACTGTGAGCTGCCGCACCAAATACCGATTTAACCGCCTGTGCTTCCGCTTTGTCACCGGCTGGCGTCGAGGTGCCGTGCGCGTTGACATAACCGATCTGCTCAGCGTTAAGCTGCGCGTCACGCAGCGCGTTGACCATCGCCGCAGCTGCACCTGAACCGTCTTCCGGAGGTGACGTCATGTGGTAAGCATCGCTGCTCATGCCAAAACCAATGATCTCAGCATAAATCTTCGCACCACGTTTCTTAGCGTGTTCGTACTCTTCCAGTACGACAATGCCAGCACCGTCACCCAACACGAAACCGTCACGATCTTTATCCCACGGACGGCTTGCCGCCTGAGGATTGTCATTACGCGTGGAGAGCGCACGAGCAGCTCCGAAACCACCAACACCTAATGGCGTACTGGCTTTCTCCGCACCACCGGCCAACATCACATCGGCATCGTTATACGCAATGATACGCGCCGCATGACCAATGTTGTGCACACCAGACGTACAGGCAGTTGCGATAGAGATGCTTGGACCTTTCAGGCCGTACATGATGGTGAGGTGACCTGCAACCATATTGACGATGGTAGAAGGCACGAAGAATGGGCTGATTTTGCGCGGTCCACCGTTGACCAGCGAGCTGTGGTTATCTTCGATTAAACCCAGTCCGCCAATACCAGAACCGATTGCCGCACCAATGCGACCAGCATTCTCATGGGTTACGACCAGACCGGAGTCTGCCATAGCCTGAATACCCGCAACGATGCCGTATTGGATGAAGTCATCCATCTTGCGCTGATCTTTGCGCGAGATGAAATCATCGCAATTAAAATCTCTTACTAAGCCCGCAAAACGCGTTGCGTAGGCACTAGTATCAAAATGGTCGATCAGGCTAATGCCGCTCTGACCGGCAAGGAGAGCACTCCAGGTAGACTCTACGGTATTGCCGACAGGAGACAACATGCCAAGACCAGTCACAACTACACGACGCTTAGACACGCACGTCCTCCAGGGAGGGAAATAATAACGCTATGTGGGGCAAACATAAAACTCAGGCGGTCGAGGTGACCGCCTGAAGATATTCATTAGCCTTGATGGCTATTGATGTAGTCGATCGCTGCCTGAACGGTAGTGATTTTCTCAGCTTCTTCGTCTGGAATTTCAGTATCAAACTCTTCTTCCAGAGCCATTACCAGCTCAACGGTGTCAAGAGAATCTGCACCAAGGTCTTCAACGAAAGAAGCAGTGTTAATCACTTCGTCTTCTTTAACACCCAGCTGCTCAGCTACGATTTTCTTAACGCGTTGTTCGATATCGCTCATACTATTTAATTTCCTATCAAAACTCGCTTTCGCGATGGTTTTCGTAGTGTATAAAATGTTGAAAAAGATGCAACAAAATCCCGGCTGGTCGAACCACGATTTTGCGTTATTCTGCGGTGTTTACCGCAGATAAAGCAAATGTTTTCGTGATTATCAGACCATGTACATGCCGCCATTGACATGAAGCGTCTCACCCGTGATGTAGGCTGCTTCGTCAGAGGCTAAGAATGCAACAGCATTGGCAATCTCCTGCGGGTCACCTAAACGACCTGCGGGAACTTCTGCCAAAATACCCGAACGTTGATCTTCGTTCAGTGCACGCGTCATGTCCGTCTCGATAAAGCCCGGAGCCACGACGTTTACAGTAATGCCACGTGACGCAATTTCTCGCGCCAGTGATTTGCTAAAGCCAATCAAACCTGCTTTTGCTGCCGCATAGTTTGCCTGACCCGCGTTACCCATGGTCCCAACTACAGAACCGATGGTAATGATACGGCCCACGCGTTTTTTCATCATGGCACGCATAACCGCCTTAGAAAGACGGAAGACAGATGTCAGGTTGGTATCAAGGATATCCGCCCACTCATCGTCTTTCATGCGCATCAACAGATTGTCACGCGTAATGCCTGCATTATTGACTAAAATGTCCACTTCGCCAAATTCGGCGCGAACTTGTTCGAGAACGCTCTCAATTGAGGCGGCATCAGTGACGTTCAGCAGCAGGCCTTTGCCCTTGTCGCCGAGGTAAGCACTGATTGCTTCCGCACCGCTTGCACTGGTGGCGGTTCCCACCACTTTGGCACCGCGCGCAGCCAGCGTTTCCGCAATGGCACGACCAATTCCACGGCTTGCACCGGTAACCAGCGCTACTTTACCTTCAAAGCTCATGTTTTTCCTCTTATTCCTGTGAAAGTGCAGCGCTCAGTGAAGCAGAATCGTTCACCGCAGCGGCACTCAGGCTGTCCACAATACGTTTGGTCAGGCCGGTCAGGACTTTACCTGGACCGACTTCCAGCAGCTGCTCAACGCCCTGCGCAGCAATAAACTCGACCGATTCGGTCCAGCGCACGGGGCTATACAGCTGACGGACCAGCGCGCTTCGAATCGCAGCACCTTCAGTTTCACACTTCACGTCGACGTTATTCACCACCGGCACCGAAGGCGCACTGAAGGTGATCGCTTCGAGCGCCACCGCCAGCTTATCGGCAGCAGGTTTCATCAACGCACAGTGCGATGGCACGCTGACTGGTAGCGGCAGTGCACGTTTGGCGCCGGCAGCTTTACAGGCTGCACCCGCACGCTCAACCGCTTCTTTGTTGCCCGCGATAACCACCTGGCCTGGCGAGTTGAAGTTAACCGGTGAAACCACCTGACCTTGAGCGCTCTCTTCGCAGGCTTTGCGGATGGATGCATCATCCAGGCCGATAATCGCCTGCATGGCGCCAGTACCTTCCGGTACTGCTTCCTGCATCAGTTTGCCGCGCAGCTCAACCAGTTTAATGGCGTCAGCGAAATTCAGCACACCGGCACAAACCAGCGCCGAGTATTCACCGAGGCTGTGACCGGCCATCATGGTTGGCTGCACCGCATTTTTGCTCTGCAATACGCGATAGATAGCAACAGAAGCCGCCAGCAGCGCAGGCTGCGTCTGCCAGGTTTTATTCAATTCTTCAGCCGGTCCCTGCTGGACCAGCTGCCATAAGTCATAACCCAGCGCATCTGAAGCTTCACGGAAAGTGGCTTCAACCTGCGGGTTTTCAGCGGCCAGCTCGGCTAACATGCCGACGGTCTGCGATCCCTGTCCTGGGAAAACATAAGCAAATTGCGTCATCTTTCGTTCCTGTCAATCAAAAGCGAACCAGCGCAGAACCCCAGGTGAAACCGCCACCAAAGGCTTCCAGCAGAATCAGTTGTCCCGGCTTGATACGGCCATCGCGCACCGCTTCGTCCAGTGCACTTGGCACTGACGCGGCAGAGGTATTACCGTGACGATCCAGCGTGACCACAACTTTTTCCATGCCCATGCCGAGCTTTTTGGCGGTTGCGCTAATAATTCGCAAATTCGCCTGGTGCGGCACCAGCCAGTCGAGCATTTCACGATCAAGATTGTTGGCTTGCAGGGTTTCATCCACAATGTGCGCCAGTTCAGTCACGGCCACTTTGAAGACTTCATTGCCCGCCATCGTCAGATAAGCAGGCTCATCCTGATGGGCTCGATCCTGATACGGCAGCGTCAGCAGTTTGCTGTAACGGCCGTCGGCGTGCAGATGGGTAGAAAGGATACCTGGCTCTTCGCTCTGGCTCAGCACCACCGCGCCCGCGCCATCACCAAACAGGATGATGGTGCCGCGATCGTTAGGATCGAGGGTACGTGCCAGCACGTCTGCACCGATCACCAGCGCATGTTTTACCACACCATTTTTGATGTATTGATCGGCAACGCTCAGTGCATAGGTGAAGCCTGCACAGGCAGCGGCCAAATCGAAGGCAGCGCAATCGTTGATCTCCAGCATTTGCTGGATCATGCACGCTGAACTTGGGAAGGCATGGCTGGAAGAGGTGGTCGCCACAATGATTAGGCCAACGTCGCTCGCATTCACACCCGCCATTTCCAGCGCGCGCTGTGCTGCGGTGAAGCCCATAGTAGCAACGGTTTCTTCCGGAGCGGCAATACGACGCTCGCGGATGCCGGTACGGGTGACAATCCACTCGTCCGTCGTCTCGACCATTTTTTCCAGATCCGCATTGGAGCGAATCTGCTCAGGCAAATAGCTGCCCGTACCGATAATTTTGGTAAACATCTACGCTTTGTCACTCCTGGCTAATACAGTGTCAAGGCGCGCCGCAATCCTCTCTGGGACTTGCTTTCGCACCGTCTGCTCTGCCTGCTCTATCGCCACGGCAAATGCACGTTGATTCGCCGCACCGTGGCTTTTGATCACTGTCCCGCGCAATCCTAACAGACAAGCGCCATTGTACTGGTCGGGGTTGAGATGGCCGAAACGCTTTGCCAAACGCTTTTGAATCCAGCGCCCCAGCAATGTTAGCCACCAGGCCCGTTTTTTTCCTTCCTCTGACGATTTAATCAGAGAGAGGAACATTCTTACCACGCCTTCCATGGTCTTCAACGTGACGTTACCAACGAAGCCATCACAAACCAGCACATCCGTCTTGCCGGTGAGGAGATCGTTCCCCTCAAGATATCCAATATAGTTGATTTGCGGTGACGCTCGCAGCACCGCAGATGCGGCGCGGATTGTTTCCAATCCTTTGGTCTCTTCCTGACCAATATTCAGCAGCGCAACACGCGGCTGGGCGATCTCCAGCACTTCTTCGGCCATCACTGCGCCCATGATCGCAAACTGCACCAGCATGGCGCTGTCGGATTCAACGTTAGCGCCGAGATCCAGCACTACCGTTTTGCCATGCTGCTGATGCGGCAACACCGTCATCAATGCCGGACGTTCAATGCCATCCAGCGGTTTTAATAACATTTTCGCCAGGCCCATCAGTGCGCCGGTATTTCCCGCACTGACACAGGCTTGTGCTTTCCCCTCTTTCACCAACTCTAACGCCACACGCATGGAACTGCCGCGGCTGTTACGAATCGCCTGAGAAGGTTTGGCATCACTTGCAATAACCGATTCGGCAGGAATAACCTGCACACGCCTCTGTAACGAGGAATCCGCTTTGGCAAGAAATGACGAGATGATGTCGGGATCGCCGACCAGAAGAAGAACCAGCTCCGAATGAGAGGCCAGTGCCTGCAAGGCTGCAGGCACTGTCACGCAAGGACCGAAGTCCCCGCCCATGGCATCAACTGCCAGGGTCAAACGTGTCAAGGTATCGCCTTGTGTAATCGCGAGGATTACTTGGTGATAACCTTGCGACCGCGGTAGTAACCATCCGCAGTGATATGGTGACGCAGATGAGTTTCGCCAGAAACTTTATCTACTGACAGAGCAGCAGTGGTCAGAGCATCGTGTGAACGACGCATACCACGCTTAGAACGGGTTGGTTTATTCTGTTGTACGGCCATGGACCTTACTCCTATTACTTACGCTTTAAACTGGCTAATACGGCAAAGGGATTTGGTTTTTCTGCCTCTGGAGGCAATTGACCAAATACCATGTCCGCGTCGGACACTTCACAGTGTTCAGAATCATGCACCGGAACCACGGGCAGCGCGAGGATGAGCTCATCTTCGATCACTGCCAGCAAGTCGATCTCACCAAAATCATTGACATCAACTGGCTCGTAGGCTTCCGGTAGTGCCTCGGCCTGTTCATCAGAAGAGACAGGACTGAAGCAATAGCTTACGTGAACATGACGTGGAAACGACTGGTTGCAGCGTTGACATGACAGAGTCACCTGCACTTCGGCTGTTCCTTGCAGAACGGCGAGGCGCTGGTTATCAACCGCAAACGACATATCGCATTCAACTTCACTGTCCACACTCACGACCGTTTCGGCCAAGCGCGCCACCAATTCAGGTGCATAAACACCATGATAATCAAGGCGTTTTTGCGCGGCGCGGACCGGATCGAGCGTCAGGGGTAATTTTACCTTTTGCATAGGGCGCGCATATTAACTTTGTAACGTCATAGAGTCAAAGAAAAAGGCCGGTTTACGGCATCTTTCACCCGTTAGTCGCATCCAGTGCGGCGCATAGTTTAAAATGACTGTCATCTTTACGCTATCTATTCTGAAAAAAAATGACGACACCTTTAGTTTTAGCTTCTACCTCCCCTTTTCGTCAGGCGCTGCTAAGTAAACTGGGCCTGCCTTTTATAACCGCCGCCCCTGATTGCGACGAATCCCCGCTGCCGCATGAATCAGCCTCCGAGCTGGTGCAGCGGCTGGCATTAGCCAAAGCGCAGGCGCTGGCTGCACGTTACCCGGACCGCTGGATTATCGGTTCCGATCAGGTTTGTGTATTGAATGGCGAGATAACCGGTAAACCGCATACCGTGGAGAAGGCCTGCCAGCAACTCGCAGCCGCCAGCGGTAACGCCATCACCTTTTATACCGGCCTGGCGCTTCTGCAACAGCAGAGCGACACACAATCGGTTATTTGCGAACCCTTTACCGTGCATTTCCGCGAGTTGAGTGCCGAAGAGATTCGCGGCTACGTCGAAAAGGAACAACCGCTACAATGCGCCGGCAGTTTCAAAAGCGAAGGATTGGGGATTTGTTTATTTGACAGGCTAGAAGGTCGCGATCCTAATACCTTGATTGGCTTACCGCTGATCGCGCTAAATGAAATGTTAAGAGCGGTGGGCATCAACGCATTGTGTTGATGCCCCTACAATCAGTCTTTCTTCTGACGCAGCTGTGCAAGACAGTGTTTCAGTGCGCCATCCAGTGGCGCTTCCATGCGCAGCACTTCTCCGGTGTTGGGATGGGTAAAGGTCAACGCAGCCGCATGCAGGAACAGACGCGACAAGCCCGTCGAACCCAGCTGTGCATCAAAGTCACGGTCACCGTAACGATCGTCAAAAGCGATCGGGTGGCCACCGTGCAGCGTATGCACACGAATCTGATGGGTACGGCCCGTTACCGGGCTGGCTTTCACCAGAGTCGCGAAACCAAAACGCTCTTCTACTTTAAAGCGCGTCTCGGAAGGTTTGCCCTCCGCACTCACGCGCACCACGCGTTCACCGCTCTGCAAAATGTTCTTTAACAGCGGAGCCTGCACCACTTTCAGATGCGACGGCCAGTCACCGCGCACCAGCGCCAGGTAATCCTTCTGCATGCCCTTTTCGCGCAGTTGCTCATGCAGCGAGCGCAAAGCAGAACGCTTCTTCGCCACCAGCAGAATGCCAGAAGTATCACGATCCAGACGATGGACTAACTCAAGGAAACGCGCTTCCGGACGCAGCGCACGAAGCCCTTCAATCACGCCAAAACTTAATCCGCTGCCACCGTGCACCGCGGTGCCCGACGGTTTATTCAGCACCATCAGGTAATCATCTTCATACAGAATGGCATTGGTGAGCGCCGCAACTTTATCCAGTTTCGGTGAAACCGTATTCTCTTCGCGCTCGGCAACCCGCACCGGTGGAATACGCAGCTCGTCGCCATCCTCTAGCTTATATTCCGGTTTGACGCGCTTTTTATTCACCCGCACTTCGCCTTTACGCAAAATGCGGTAAATCATGCTTTTCGGCACGCCCTTGAGCTGGGTGCGCAAAAAGTTATCAATTCGTTGTCCGGCATTTTCGGCCGTGATGGCGACATACTGTACGCCGGGATTCTCAGTTTTCATGGCGGCGATTCTAATTAGTGTACCTGGATAGCGCCACCCCTTTTTCTGTGCTTAACTCTCTCTTTGTCGCGTATTGAAACGGTGAAAATGGCGACATTTTCAGCGATGCGATGATTAGCCCTGCAAATGAACAGGTTATGGATGAATAAACTTCTCAGCTTGGCAAAAGTCGCCTTGCTTAATGTGAGTTAGCAATGGAATAATGCAGGGGTTTCTGCCCTGGAAAGATTCAGGCAGGAAAAAGAGCGAAATAAGTCATTTTGCCGGATTTAACGGACACGCAGCAATGGCGTAAGACGTAATGTTAAATCAGGCACTTAGCGGGCTGCGGGTTGCGGCCTGGACGACAGACCAGGATGTGTGGATTTTTGAATACTCTGTAACATTTCCACCTTCAGGCGCTGGATTTCCTTATGAAAAACAGGCCACCGACAAGATTTGCGCCCCTTTAGCCGCCGACAACCGTGAGGTTGACGTCAGTGCATTAAGACACGGGGCCATCGGTTGATTCTCGTCCAGGGTAACGATGCCCGCAGCTAGATCACTCATGTGAGAATAACGAGTAAGTCACGATGAAAAGAATGTTAATTAACGCAACTCAGCAGGAGGAGTTGCGCGTTGCCCTGGTTGATGGACAACGTCTGTACGATCTGGATATTGAAAGTCCTGGACACGAACAGAAAAAAGCCAACATATACAAAGGTAAAATCACCCGCGTTGAACCCAGCCTTGAAGCTGCATTTGTCGATTATGGTGCAGAACGTCACGGTTTCCTCCCTCTGAAAGAAATTTCCCGCGAATACTTCCCCGCCAATTACAACGCACATGGTCGTCCGAATATCAAAGATGTGCTGCGTGAAGGTCAGGAAGTTATCGTTCAAATTGATAAAGAGGAACGCGGTAATAAAGGTGCAGCACTCACCACCTTTATTTCCCTGGCCGGTAGCTATCTGGTATTGATGCCGAACAACCCACGTGCCGGTGGTATTTCACGCCGCATTGAGGGCGACGACCGTACCGAATTAAAAGAAGCACTTTCCGCACTGGAACTTCCAGACGGCATGGGATTGATCGTCCGCACTGCGGGCGTGGGTAAATCTGCCGAATCACTGCAGTGGGATCTCAGCTTCCGTATGAAGCACTGGGAAGCCATTAAGAAAGCCGCAGACAGCCGCCCAGCGCCTTTCCTGATCCATCAGGAAAGCAACGTTATCGTGCGCGCCTTCCGCGACTATCTGCGTCAGGATATCGGTGAAATCCTTATCGATAATCCAAAAGTACTGGAACTGGCCCGTCAGCACATTGCTGCACTGGGTCGTCCGGACTTCAGCAGCAAAATCAAACTCTACACCGGTGAAATCCCGCTGTTCAGCCACTACCAAATCGAATCGCAGATTGAATCCGCCTTCCAGCGTGAAGTGCGTCTGCCATCAGGCGGATCGATTGTTATCGATAGCACCGAAGCCCTGACGGCGATTGATATCAACTCCGCACGCGCTACTCGCGGCGGTGATATCGAAGAAACCGCGTACAACACCAACCTGGAAGCGGCGGATGAGATTGCTCGCCAATTGCGTCTGCGCGATCTCGGCGGCCTGATTGTTATCGACTTCATCGACATGACGCCAGTACGCCACCAGCGCGCGGTGGAAAACCGCCTGCGTGAAGCGGTACGTCAGGATCGTGCGCGTATTCAGATCAGCCACATTTCACGCTTCGGCTTGCTGGAGATGTCGCGTCAGCGTCTGAGCCCGTCACTGGGTGAATCCAGCCATCACGTCTGCCCACGCTGCAGCGGAACCGGCACCATCCGTGATAACGAATCGCTGTCGCTGTCTATTCTGCGTCTGATTGAAGAAGAAGCGCTGAAAGACAACACTAAAGAAGTGCATGCCATTGTTCCGGTTCAGGTCGCCTCTTACCTGCTGAACGAAAAGCGTGATGCCGTTAGCGCCATCGAAAAACGCCAGGGCGGTGTGCGTGCCATCATCGTGCCAAACGATCAGATGGAAACGCCACACTACTCGGTACTGCGTGTTCGTACTGGCGAAGAGACGCAAACGCTGAGCTATCACTTACCGAAACTGCACGAAGCGGAAATGGCGCTGCCTTCTGAAGAAGAGCACGCTGAGCGTCGTCGTCCGGAGCAGCCAGCACTGGCCGCCTTCGCGATGCCTGATGCGCCGCCTGCGCCGGTTGAAGTGGTGAAAGAGTCTCAGCCAGCAGCTGAAGTGAAAACCAAACCAGCAGTTGCTGCGCCTGCAGTAACCAACACTGGTTTCGTCGCTCGCCTTCTGAGTGGCTTGAAGAAACTGTTTGCCGGTGATGCGCCTGCTGCGGCGCCTGCTGAAACTAAGCAGGAAACCCCAGCAGTTGTTGCCGCTGAATCTGAAAATACCCAGCAGCGTGGCGAACGTCGTAACAATAACAACCGTCGCAACAACCGTCGTGAACGTACTCCGCGTAATGGCGAGAACGGTCAGGTGCGCGAAGGCCGTGAACCGCGCGAGCCGCGTGAAGCACGTGAGCCACGTGAAGCCCGCGAACCGCGTGACAATCAGGACAATCGTCGCAACAAGCGTCAGAACGAGCCGCGTGAAGCGCGTTCAGTCCTGAGCGATGAAGCGCTTGAGCAACGTGATGAGCAGCAGCAACAGCGCCGCGAACAGCGTGCCGATCGCCAGCGTCGTCGTCAGGAAGAAAAACGTGCTCAGCAGCAGGATCAGAAAGCCGCTGAACCGGTTGTTCAGGCGCCTGCGGTTGACGAAAACGTTGAGCACGAAGAAGAACGCGTTCAGGTCATGCCGCGTCGTAAGCAGCGTCAGCTGTCACAGCGCGTGCGTGTGGGCGATACCACTGAAATTGCTGCCGCAGCACCAGTGGTGCATGAAGCCGCCGTTGAAACTGCGCCGCGCGCTCAGTACAACGAACATCCTGAAGCCAGCAATGACGAGCAAGATGATAGCGATAACCGTGATAGCGCCAACATGCCGCGCCGTTCACGTCGTTCTCCGCGTCACCTGCGCGTGAGTGGTCAGCGTCGTCGTCGTTATCGTGACGAGCGTTACCCAACGCAGTCTGCAATGCCGCTGGAATCTGCTGCTGCCTCACCAGAAATGGCGTCAGGCAAAGTGTGGATTTCTTACCCGGTTACGCAAGCGCAGGAAGAGTACAGCACACAAGATGCGATGCATGAAGTGTCGGATTACGGTTACCAGCAAACACCGGATGCCGAGACTCAACCCGCTGCCGCCGTTGAACCGGCCGTTGAGCAGGTTGCCGCTGAAGAAGCCGTACATCAGGTTGAACCGCAGGCGCACACCGATGTGCCCGTGGTGAATACGGATGACGTCACGCCGATTGCCGCGCCCGTTAACGAAGAGCCATCAGTGATCTCTGCTGCTGACGAACAGGTTGCCCAGGAAACAGCGGCTGAAGCGGAACCGGCTGCCGTGGCTGAAGAAGCGAAGCCTGAAGTAAGCGAAGTGGCTGCAGTTGTTGAACAGGCGCCGATCGATGTATCGCCAGCAGTTGAAGCTCAGGTTGAAGACGTGCTGGCTGCGCCAGTCGCCGCTGAAGCCGAAGTCACGCCAGTCACTGAACCTCATGCGCCGGTTGCGGCACGTGATACCGCAGTAACCACGGTTGAGACGCGCTTCAAGCATCACGCTACCGCACCGATGACCAAAGCACCGGCACCGGCGTGGGAACCTGAACCGGTTCGCAACAGCGACTGGGTCCGTCCAGCCTTTGGCTTCGAGGGCCGCGGCTCAGCCGGTGGTCACAGCGCGACGCATCAGGCAACCGCACCGGCAACCCGTCCGGAAAGCGCGTAACCTCTGGCAAGTCAGTCAACATCAAACCCCGGCCAGTCCGGGGTTTTTTATTGCCTGCGGTCGCCATTTATGGCAACCAGAATAACAGGCAAAAAAAATCCCACAGCCTCGAGAGGCGGTGGGAGAAACTAAGCGCACCCGGTTAAAGTACGCTCAAAGGTTCAGGTCAATTACGAATTAAGCTGGAACAGTGACAGCTTCGACATATCGGTGAAGGTCTTATACGAAGCTTGCAAGGCCGTTTGTTGCATGGTGTAGCTTGAAATGGCTTGGGTGTAATCAACCTGCACCAGATCCGTCATTTGCGATGCCATAATGGTGTCACGGTCATCACCCTGCGCGTCCAGCGTATCGAGTTCAGCCAGCTGTGAGCCCACGGCTGAACGCACTGCCAGCACGTTGTTCAAGGAGTTGCTCAAGCCACGGTTGGTTTTATCCATGGCATCCTGGAAAACCTGCTTGGTTGCATCATCAGCATCATCCTGCGGCGTTTTTAACGCTGCAATTGCACTATCGAGCATGTTAAACAGATTGGTCTCGCTGGCACTGCCGTCCGGCTCGGCTTTCGCGTTGCTGGTTATCGACATAAATACTGACGATCCTGTGCTACTCACCGCCATCGTGCGACCATCATCGACTTTCTGCGTAATGGCATCCGCGCCACCCACATAAGTGACACCGGCCGGCGCACCGGCATCGCTGAAAGGTGCGACATCAGTCTGATAGCCCGCAAAAATGTATCGTCCATTACCATCACGGCTATTGGCCTGGTTAAGTAATTGCGAGCGAATGCCTTCTAATTTGGTGGCAATCGATGCGCGGTCATCGTCACTCAGCGTACCGGTAGAACCATACACAATCATGGTCTGCGCATCCTGGATGCTGCTGGTCACGCTGGAGAGTGCGTTCTCTTCCATCGACAAGCTCTGATCGGCAAAGCTGCGTGCCGTGGCATATTGGGTACTTTTCGCCTGCGATTGCGAAAGCACGACGGCACGTGAGGCGGCGATAGGATCATCTGAAGGATTGCTGACGCGCAGTCCGCTAGAGAGCTGTTCGCCTACTTTTAACCAGGAAGCTTGCGAATCAGTAATCCCGCGCACCTGCTGGTTGAAAATCATATTGGTACTAAGACGCATGGTTTTTATCCTCTATTCTTAGCCGCGGATGCCCATCAGCGCATTGAAAATGGTACTCGCTGTTTGCAGCACTTGCGCGTTCGCCATATAGAACTGCTGATACTTAGTCAGATTCGAATACTCTTCATCAAGGTTGACCCCCGATACTGACTGCTGGCGATCGCTGAGCTGTGTCACCACGTTCTCCTGGGTGGTGCTCGCGGTTTTTAATGTACTGGTTTTATTACCGACGGTGCTGACAATGCTGGCGTAAGCCTGGGCGATGGTCGCATTACCATTCACCAGCTTGCTATCCTGCAGATCCAACAATTTCTGCGCGTTACGGTTCTCGCTTTCACCGCTGGTTGCGCTGGATGCCGCAGCAATTTGCGACTCATCGGTGATCGCGACCGACATGCCCGCAATGACGTTCTGGACCGGTTTGACCAGGAAACTGTCTTTCGCGTTAGGCGCGGGTGAGGTGCTCACCGTCAGTTTCAGGCCATCAAAGTTGAGGGTGCCGTCGGTCGCGTCTGGCGTAACGCTAAACTTCACGTTGTCAGACATGCGGGTCACCGACCAGTTGCTGCCATCATAACTTACGGTGTAGTTAGAGGCTTTCATCGCGCTGGTGTCTGACCATGCCGCCGTAACGGTAGCCGCTGAGGTATTTTTGCTGTTACCCACCACGGTTGGCGAACCGATATTAAAGAAGTTTCCACCCTGGTCACCGTTGCTGTCATAACCTTCGCTGTGCACAGTATTGAAGCTGGTGGTGAACGCCGCAGCTAACTGGCCGAGCTGATTTTGCGCGGTATCCAGATCCTGGGTGCGGAACGCCAGCAAACCGCCGAGTGAACCGGTAGTTAACGTCTTCTCAGGGATCTCAACGTTACCCGCCTGCTTATCAACATAACCGACTGTAGTACGCGTTGAATCGCTGCTGGACGGCATCGCCACCAGGCTGGTGGAGTTTTTACCATTCACCAACGTCACACTGCCCATCGAGACAATATAGCTGCCGTCCTGCTGGGATACGTTCACGCCCACCACATTGTTCAGGCTATTCACCAACTGATCGCGCTGATCCAGCAAATTGTTCGGCGCCGCGCCACCGCCGGTGGTCAGCTTGGCGATCTGGCTGTTCAGGTCGGCAATCTGGCTGGTGAAGGTGTTGATCTGATCGACGTTCGAGGCAATATCCGTGTTAACGCTATTCTGCATATTGTTGAGATACTGCGCGGTGGTCTGGAATTGGTTCACCAGGCCTTGAGCGTAGCTCAGCATTGACTGACGCGCCGACGGGTCGTTGGCGTTACTCACCACGTTCTGCACGTTGGTGAAGAAGCTTTGGATTGAGGTCGACAAGCTGGTGGTCGACGTCGACAGCAGATCGTCAATGTTGGAAATTTGGTTGTATTGCGTGTTCACTGCGCTGTAATTGGCGCTGGAGCCACGCAGCTGGGCGGTGATGAACTCGTCATACTCACGCTGTACGCCGGAGAGCGTTACACCGTTGCCGTAATAGCTGTTGCCCTGCAAGGTGCTGTTCGACTGCGACAAAATCGCCGTCTGACGCGAATAGCCCGCTACCGTGTAATTACTGATGTTGTTACTGGTGGTGCTTAATGCAGCCTGTGCGGCGCTCAGCCCACTCATCGCTGAGTTAATTATGCTGGACATCTCGGTTCCTTAATTTCCCGTTAACCGGGCTGGCAGTCATCAGTGCGATTGCGCGGACGAAGACGCCCGCGGCATGTGATTGTTATCGGCGTGCTTAAGTGAAACTTGAGAGCAAAAATCAGAACAAATCGGTGATGTCGTTGCTGTACGCCTTCACCACTTTTTCGCCCATGTTTTTGAATTGCTGGATCATTCCCACCAGTTTCTGCGCATACTTTGGATCGGTAGCGTAACCGGCGGCCTGCAAGGCACGCGCGCCCTGCTCGGCACTCGGTGCGTTGGCAACGGCAGCATAACGAGGATTATTGGACAGCAGTTTGACGTAATCGCTGAGCGCTTCCATATAGGAACCATACACACGGAAACTCGCGCGCACTTTCTTCGCTGCCCCGCCTTCGTATTCGGTGGTCATGATATCGGTGGTTTCGCCCTTCCAGTCGCCGCTCGCCTTAATGCCAAACACGTTGTAACTCGGCTTGCCGTCGCGCGTCAGAATCTGTCGCTGGCCCCAGCCGGATTCCAGTGCGGCCTGCGCCAGAATCAGGTGATGCGGAATACCGCTCTGCTGGCTGGCGACCTGCGCCGGCTGCGCCAGCTGCGCGATAAAGTCGTTGCTGTCGCTCGGCAAACTGCTGGGCGAGACCGGCAAACGCGGCACCGCTTTACGCACCATCTGCTCCAGCTGATTCGACGGCAGGTTGCTATAGATGAAGCTGTTATCCAGCTTCATCGGCACCGTACCGGCGGTCTCGTCCGGCTCCTGAGCGGGCTGCATCTGCTTAACGATGATATCGGCCATGCCGAGACCGCGTTTGCCGATCTCCTGCGCAATCTGCTGATCGTACATCGAGGTGAAAAGCCGCGTCTGATCGTTGCTCAGCAGGCCATCCTGCGGCAGCGCTGCACGCATGCTTTTCATCATCATCTGCACGAACATCCCTTCCACCTGTTTGGCCACCTGCATCGCCTTCCCTTTCGGGTCGGCGGCGGCTTCGCGTTTCAGGTCGTTCAGCGAGCGGCTGTCGTACGCCGCATTCACCAGCGATTGCGTATCGTTCATCAGATAATTTCCAGTTTGGCGCGCAAGCAGCCTGCGCTTTCCATCGATTGCAAAATCGACATCAGCTCAATCGGTGACGCACCCAGCGCATTCAGTGCACGTACCACGTTATTGAGGTTGGCGCTGGCGTTAACCCGTTGCAGCGCGCCGCCACTCTGACGCAGATCGATCTGGGTGTTGTTGGTGGTCACAGTCTGCCCACCCGCCAACGGCGTATCCGGCTGACTGACGTTCTGCTGCTGATTGACGGTAACCGACAGATTGCCCTGCGCCACCGCACAGGTGTTCAGCGTCACTTCGCGGTTCATCACCACCGAACCGGTACGTGAGTTAATAATCACCTTGGCATCTTCGAGCGGCACCGCAACATCAAGGTTCTGAATTTCGGCCAGCAGACGCACCTGAGAACTGTTATTCGGCGAGACGCGAATCTGCACAGTACGGGCATCCAGCGGCTGCGCCGAACCAATCCCACGGCTGTTGATGGCGTCGGCAATGCGCTGCGCCATGCTGAAGTCTTCATTATTCAGCTGCAGGTTAATGGTGTTCTGGCTACCAAAGTTGCTCTGCAGTTCACGCTCTACCGTGGCACCGCCGGTAATGCGACCTCCATTCAGTTGGTTAACCTGCACGCTGCTGCCACCGGCTGAAGCGCCGGCACCGCCGACCAGAATGTTACCCTGCGCCAGCGCATAAACCTGGTTATCGACGCCTTTCATCGGCGTCATCAGCAGCGTACCGCCGCGCAAACTCTTGGCGTTACCCAGCGAAGAAACCACCACATCAACGGTTTGCCCCTGACGCGCAAAGGTTGGCAGCTTGGCGGTCACCATCACGGCCGCCACGTTTTTCAGCTGCATATTGGTGCCAGCCGGCACAGTAATGCCGAGCTGGGAGAGCATGTTGCTCACGGTTTGGGTGGTGAACGGCGTTTGGGTGGTCTGGTCACCGGTACCATCAAGGCCCACCACCAAACCGTAACCGATCAGCTGGTTGTCGCGCACGCCCTGCACGGAGGTCAGATCGCGGATGCGGTCAGCATGCGCCAGTAAGCTGAAACCGAGCAGCATGCCAAGGCTCAGGCGGAGCAGAGTCGTCATATTCATTGTTACTACCTCTTACATCGGCGAGACGTTCAGGAAGAAACGCTGGAACCAGCCCATCGTCTGCGCTTCATTGATATAACCATTTCCGACGTACTCAATACGTGCATCGGCCACCTGCGTTGACAGCACCGCGTTGCTGGCGCTGATGGTGCGTGGGTTAACCACGCCCGAGAACCGGATAAATTCGGTGCCCTGGTTAATTTCGATCTGTTTCTCACCCACCACGCGCAGGTTGCCGTTCGACAACACCTGATTGACGGTGACGGTGATGGTGCCCGTAAAGGTGTTGTTGGCCGTCGCGCCACCTTTACCAGCGAAGTCATTTTTGCCATTGGCATCCAGCGTGGCTTTTTCGCCACCGGCACCCACCAGACCGCTCAGGCCGGTTGGTACACCCGTCACACCAAAGCTGTTGCTGCCATCGCGGCTGGCATTGGCCGAAGAACTTTTGCTGGCGCTGACGTTTTCCTGCAAGGTGATCGTCAATGTATCGCCAATGTTGCGTGGACGACGATCCTCAAACAGCGGCTGATAGCCGTAGTTCAGCGGTGCGACGCCCTGAAAAATGGAACCGTTCACCACCGGCGGTGCGGATGGCGTCGGCTCTGCCGTAGTCGATCCCTGTACCAGTGGAGTGCGCGGAACCAGCGCACAACCGTTAAGCGTGAGTAGCAGCGTGGCTACCAACCAATGACCAGGCTTGAGAATCACTTGCTTCGCCACTTTTTGACCTTCTTCATGTTGCTTAATCAGGCCAGCGAAGCTGGCCCAACGACACCAGCATTACAGCTGGGTTAACTTCGCCAGCATCTGATCGGAGGTGCTGATCGCTTTACTGTTGATCTCGTAGGCGCGCTGCGTCTGAATCATGGTGACCAGCTCTTCCGCCACGTTGACGTTCGAGGTTTCGACATAACCCTGATACAGCAGACCCGCGCCGTTCTGGCCTGGCGTACTCTGCGTCGCCGCACCGGATGCCTGCGTCTCCTGATAGAGGTTTTCACCCTGGCTGTTCAGGCCCGCATCGTTCATGAAGGTGCTCAGCGTCAGCTGACCGACCTGCGCCGGGTTGGTCTGGCCCTGCTGCGTCACGCTCACCACGCCATCGCGCGAAATCGTGATGCTGGTGGCGTTGGCCGGAATAGTGATGCCTGGCTGTACCGGATAGCCGGCGTTAGTCACCAGCTGACCGTTCTGGTCAACCTGGAATGAACCATCACGGGTATACGCCGAGGTGCCGTCCGGCATCTGCACTTCGAAATAACCCTGGCCGTTAATCGCCACGTCTTTCGAGTTGCTGGTCTGCGACAGGTTACCCTGCTGATGCAGACGTTCAGTGGTGACAGGACGCACACCGGTACCGATCTGCAAGCCAGACGGCAGCGTGGTTTGCTCCGACGACTGGGTGCCCGGCTGACGCAGGGTTTGGTACATCAAATCTTCAAATACCGCGCGCGAACGTTTAAAGCCGTTGGTGCTTACGTTCGCGAGGTTGTTGGAGATGACGTCCATGTTGGTTTGCTGAGCGTCAAGACCGGTTTTGGCGATCCATAAAGAACGAATCATGGTGTTTTCCTTACGCCTTAGCTGCTCATGTTGAGCAAGCTGTTAGCTTTTTGTTCGTTTTCATCGACGTTGGAGATCACTTTCATCTGCATCTCAAAACGTCGGGCGTTGGCGATCATATCGACCATGGTTTCCACCGGCTTGACGTTACTGCCCTCCAGCACGCCGGGCATCACCGTCATGGTGGCATCATTTGCCAGCGCAGCGCCGCGCGTTGCCTGGGTTTGCTGATTAGGACGGAACATGCCGTCATCACCGCGCTGCATCTCTTTACCGGTGGCGCGCACCAGCTTCAGGCGACCAATCTGCACCGTGGCATTGGGTGCATCACCGGCGTTACGCGAGGTGATGGTCCCGTCTGCCGCGATGGTCAATTCAGCGCCTTGCGGGATGGCGATCGGACCACCATCGCCCATTACGGGATTGCCCTGAATAGTCAAAATACCGGTCGCGCTGATCTGCATGTTGCCGTTGCGGGTATAAGCTTCGGTACCGTCAGCGGCACGCACCGCCAACCAGCCATCCTGCGCGACCCCCACATCCAGCGTGCGGCCGGTGTTGTCCATCGAGCCCGGTGACATATCGGCGCCCGGCGTGGAAGCGGCAACCAGCGTACGCGTCGGCAGCGACCAGCCGCTGACCGGCACCGCGCGCAACGCGTTGAGCTGAGCACGAAAGCCCGGCGTTGAGGCGTTGGCGAGGTTGCTGGCCGTTACCGACTGCTGATCCAACGTCTGACTGGCCGCGCCCATGGCGGTATATATTGCGTGATCCATAAAGCAATCCCGTTAGCGAATTAACGTAAGTTAACCAGGGTGTTAAGAATCTGGTCCTGAGTTTTGATGGTCTGGCTGTTGGCCTGATAGTTACGCTGCGCAACGATCATGTTCACCAGCTCTTTGCTCATATCGACGTTGGACGCTTCCAGTGCACCTGAAGTCAGGTTGCCGTAAGTACCGGTGCCTGCCAGACCAATAGCTGCCTGACCTGATGAGCTGGTGGCAGACCAGACGTTGTCGCCTTCAGACTTCAGACCTTCCGGGTTAGAGAAACTCGACAAGACAATTTGTCCCAGGAGTTGGGTTTTCTGGTTGGAGTAGGTGCCAGTAATGGTGCCGTCATCATTGATGGTATAGCTGGTCAGATCGCCAGGCTGATAACCGTCTTGCGTTGGGTTACCAAAAGTGGTCGCACCGGTGTTTTGCTGCAGGCTACCCAACATGCTCAGGCTGATGTTCATGCCATTCGCCCCGTTGGTGCCGTCCACAACCAGGTTTGCCAGCGAGGCGCTGGTGTTAGCGGTATCCGGAATGGCAGTGCCAGGGTTGGCTGGATCATCAATCATTTTTGATACGCCGGTCAGCTTACCGTTGGCATCAAACTTCATCTGATAGCCCAGGTTGTCGCCACCCGCAGTGTTACCGATTTCAGCACCTGTGGTGGAGTCAACCATATGCACGGTCCAGGTGTTATCCGCCGTTTTGATGTAATACATATCTAACTGGTGATCGTTACCCTGCGTGTCATACACCGTCATGGTGGTTTTCGCGTTGTAGCTATCAACGTTGGACTTATCAAAGGTGGTGACACTCGGCGTGGTGCTGGTGGAGTTCAGGTTCGCAACCTGGGTAGCAGTTGTCGTCGCACGTGCCCCCATCTGCGTGGTTGGAATACTCAGCGCCACTGGGTTGGCACCGGTCTGAATGGTTGGCGGTGTGCCGCTGGCCGGATAGCCGGTGACATTCAGACCCTGGGTGTTCACCAGGTTACGGTTGGCATCCAGCGTGAACTGGCCGTTACGGGAATAGAACACGCCGCCGCTGGCGTCGGTCATGCGGAAGAAACCGTTGCCGCTCAGTGCCACATCCAGTCCACGGCTGGTTGACGTCGTACTTCCATCACCAAAGTCCTGAATGACGGCGGCAACTTTGGTACCCAAACCCACGTTAGAGCCGGCAAACATATCGGCAAAAGCAATGGTGCTGGATTTAAAACCGGCTGTGGCGGAGTTGGCGATGTTGTTACCAATCACATCCAGATTGCTGGAGGCAGCATTGAGGCCGCTCACCGCTTGTGAAAAAGACATGTAATCTCTCCTGCTAAAAGGTTAATCAGAGAATCTGACGAATTTCATCGAGGGTTGCGGAGCCCATGGTGCCGAGATCCAGTTTTGTGGTGCCATCAGTGGTGCTGACGCCATTGACGTAGGCATAGTTCAGCGGCTGCGCCACCAGTTGCGTGCTGCCATTGCTGGCGGCCAGCGAAACAGAATATTTGCCATCCGCGGCGGTAGAACCGTCATCCAGCTTGCCGTCCCACGAGAAGGTGTGGACGCCAGAGCTCAGTTTGCCGAGGTCAATGGTGCGGACCGTGGCGCCGTTACTGTCTTTAATCGTGACACTGGTGGCCGTGGACGCTGTCGCCAGCTCAATGCCAAACGGCGTAGTCGTACCGCTGCCCACCAATACCTGCGAACCATTGACCATCACACCGTGACCAATCAGCGTTGAACTCTGCAGCGACTGGCTGGTAGTGATCTGGCCGGAGATGGATCCCAGCGTGGTATTCAGCTTTTCAATACCGCTCAGGGTGTTGATCTGTGCCAACTGCGTGGTGAGCTGGCTGTTATCCATAGGATTAGTGGGATCCTGGTTTTTCAGCTGCGCCACCAGCATGTTCAGGAACTGATTCTGCAGGTCGGCGGAAGAGTTACCGCTCGAAGCGCTACTGGAAGTCAGGACCGTTGGGTCCAGACTGTCTTTAATTCCTACTGCTACGCTCATATTCGTTCTCCGTTACTGACCGATAGTGAGAGTTTTCATCATCATTGACTTCACCGTGTTCAGCACTTCAACGTTGGCCTGGTAGCTGCGCGACGCGGACATGGTGTTGACGGTTTCGGACACCACATCAACGTTTGGCATCTTGACGTAGCCCTTCTGATCCGCGAGCGGATTGCCTGGGTCATACACCAGTTTTGCCGGGGTAGGATCGTTCACCACGCCAGCGACCTTCACGCCGCCGGTGGCTGCACCTTGTGCGGCGTCGGTCTGGAAAATCACCTGCTTCGCCACGTAAGGCTGGCCATCTGGGCCGGTTACGCTGTCGGCGTTGGCCAGGTTACTGGCGCTGACGTTGAGGCGCTGTGATTGCGCTGTCATCGCAGAACCGGCGATATCAAAGATATTCAGCAATGCCATGCTTATTGCCCCTGCAGAACGCTCATCATGCCTTTGATCTGGCTACTGATGAGGGTGAGATCGGTTTGGTATTTCAGGCTGTTATCAGCAAACTGCGTACGTTCGCGATCCATATCCACGGTGTTGCCATCCGCGGCGGGTTGATCGGGAATGCGGTACAGCAGATCCAGTGACGGCTGAGAGTTGGTTTGCGCTTCAATGTGGCGTGAGGACGTCACATTCAGCGCCAGACTGCTGCCTTCGGCGCGACCGTTTTGTATCACCTTGCTCAGCTGGCTGGCAAAGTCGATATCCCGCGCCTGGTAGCCCGGGGTATCGGCGTTGGCAATGTTTGACGCCAGGATTTCCTGACGCTGAGCACGTAGGTTTAACGCTTCAGTGCCAAATCGCAGCGCGGCATCGAGTTTGTCGAGCATGCTTCCTCCGCGAATGAGAATTTCGAGCTGACAGCTTAAGTGGACAAATGCAAGGGTGATCGTCTGAATAGCAGCAAAAATGACGGCTATTTTTGACATTGATTTTTTTGCGCGAGGCGTAGACTCAGTGCCATCTTCTCGTCAGGAGGCGTTATGCGCAGATATTCCACCTTGCTAGCCACACTTTTGCTGGCACTGGCGCTACCCAGTTCTGCTGCGGACCTTACCGCGCAGTTGACCCAATTTTTTAAAGCGCGCGACCCACAACATGCCGCGGGCATGACGGTGGTGGTGCGTACGCCACAGGCGCAGTGGCCAAACTGCGGAACCCCTGAACTGCAGCTACCGGGCAATAGCCGTCAGTGGGGCAACATCAGCATCGCTGCTAACTGCGATCAAAATCGTCGTTTTCTGCAGGTCCAGGTACAGGTCACCGGGCAATATCTGGTGGCGAGCCGTCAGGTGGCGCGCGGCAGCAATCTCAGCCCGACGGACGTGCGTCTGGCAACCGGACGCCTCGATGAACTGCCAGCACGCGCATTGATGGACAGCAGCGGCGTCGTCGATGCGGTCGCGCTACGCGATATCCCGCCAGGACAGCCAGTCACCGCCACCATGGTGCGTCAGCCGTGGCGCGTGAAAGCCGGTCAAAATGTGATGGTAGTCGCCAGTGGAAACGGGTTTAATGCCAGCAGCGAAGGACGTGCGCTGAACAACGCCAGCGCGGCACAAATGGTGCGCGTGAGGATGGGAAATGGTCAGGTTGTCAGTGGTCGCGTCGACGCGGATGGGAATATTCTGATATCGCTATAAAGCGTTAAAGAACCCTGTTGTTCTGCCGATAGAGATATCAACAAAGACATTACCCTATGCTGACTCAGTTGGCTGACCCCCAACTGACCTTACAGGAGCCTTACCATGAGCATCGACAGAACGCAGCCTACGAATCCGGTTAGCACTGTTCAAACACGCGACAATAACGATAACAGCAGCAAAGTGCGTCAGAGCGCGACGCCAGCAGCCAGCACCACCAGCGAAAGCGGTGCGGAAGTGAAGTTGAGTACCGCGCAGGCGCAACTGATGCAGCCTGGCAGCAAAGATATTAATACAGCGCGCGTTGAGCAGCTGAAGACGGCCATTCGTAATGGCGAATTGAAAATGGATACCGGTAAGATCGCCGACGCGCTGATCGCCGATACCAAGGCGTATTTAGAGGGTAACTAATCCCAATGGACCATCTGCTGATCACCTTAGACAAAATGCAGGACGTGCTGACATCCCTTGCGGTGGTAATGGATGAAGAACAACAGCAACTTTCTGCCGGCCAGATCAATGGCAACCTGCTGCAGCGTATTTCTGAAGATAAAAGCGCGCTGCTGACGACGTTGAATTATCTGGACGAGATGCGCCGCACCACCGAGAAAACGCTCGGCACGCAGGCGCCCTATGGTGATCACAGCGTTCGCGAAAGCCGCTGGATGCGTATTCAGCAGCACACGCGCCGCTTGCGCGATGCCAATACGCATAACGGGATTTTGTTGCAGCATCAAATTGGCTACACCAATGAAGCATTGGCGGTGTTGCGACCCCACCAAACCCAGGCGTTTTATGGCCCGGATGGTTTGGGTAAAGGTCAGGCGACGCTAAGTCGTAAAGGGTAGAAAATGTGGGTTTGAAGAGGCTGCTATCTTTTGGGATGGCGGCCTTTTTGTTGTGCTTTTAAGCACAGCGCACCAGTGATAAGCAGCAGACGGAAGTTTGTTTTGGGCAGGCATCCGCAGCGCTGAACGGAGAAAGGAAGCCAGGATTTGCCCGCAGGACGCGGGCGAAAGGCTCAGCCGGGACAAGGAAGTCCCGTCTGAGCCGGTCCGTCAGGCTGACGTACGCAGTGAAGGTACCGCGAAGCGGCGCGAGGACCGCCGGACCAAAACAAACTTCCGTCTGCGTGGGAGCATAATTTTATACCAGCGTGCGGCGCGCGAAGTCGCGCGGGCGGAAGCCGAGCAGACCAAGCATCACAAAGTATGCGCCGCCGCCAATGGCGCAGACCGCCGCCAGACGAATCAGGCGCCACCACATCTGCCCCTCTTCCCATGCCGGCATCACCTGCAGAATGCCAAACAGCGCTGCGGCCATTACCACTACGGCAATCAGCAAACGGGTCAGGAAACTGAACCAGCCAGGCTGCGGCTGGAAGATATCCTGCTTACGCAGTTGCCAGTACAGCAGCGCAGCATTCAGGCAAGCGGCCAGACCGATCGACAGCGACAAACCGGCATGTTTGAGCGGGCCGATAAACGCCAGGTTCATCAGCTGCGTCACAATCAGCGTCACGATGGCAATTTTCACCGGAGTTTTGATGTCCTGACGAGAATAGAAGCCGGGTGCCAGCACTTTCACCACGATCAGTCCCATCAAACCCACTGAATAGGCAATCAGCGCGCGCTGCGTCATCAGGGCATCAAACGCGGTGAATTTTCCGTACTGGAACAGCGCGACCGTCAGCGGCCCGGACAAAATGCCCAACGCCACCGCGCTCGGCAGCGCCAGCAGGAAACAGAGGCGCAGGCCCCAATCCATCAACCGTGAATACTCTTCCTGATTGCCGCTGGCAAAACTCTTCGCCAGCGAGGGCAGCAAAATGGTGCCCAGCGCCACGCCCAGCACGCCGGAAGGAAACTCCATCAGGCGATCGGCGTAATACATCCACGAAACCGAACCTGAGACCAGAAAGGAGGCGAATATGGTGTTGATGATCAGTGAAATCTGGCTCACCGAAACGCCGAGGATCGCCGGCCCCATTTGACGCATTACGCGCCATACGCCCGCATCGCGCAGATTCAGGCGCGGCAAAACCAGCATGCCAATCTTTTTCAGATGCGGCAGCTGATAAAACAGCTGCAACACGCCGCCGACCACCACGGCCCACGCCAGCGCCATCACCGGCGGATTAAAATGCGGCGCAGCGAAGACAGCAAAACCAATCATGCTGATGTTCAGCAGCGTCGGCGCAAACGCCGGCACGGAAAACCGGTTCCAGGTATTGAGGATCGCGCCCGCCAGCGAGGCCAGCGAGATCAGCAGAATATAGGGAAAGGTGACGCGCAGCAGTGCGCTGGTTAAGGCAAATTTATCGGCGGTATCGGCAAAGCCTGGCGCCGTCACCACAATCACCCAGGGCGCAGCGATCATCCCTAACACGGTCACCACCGCCAGCACCAGCGTCAGTAATCCGGAGACGTAAGCGACAAACACGCGCGTGGCATCTTCACCCTGCTTGCTTTTATATTCCGCGAGGATCGGCACGAACGCCTGAGAAAACGCGCCTTCAGCGAAGATACGGCGCAGCAGGTTCGGCAGTTTGAAGGCAACAAAGAAGGCATCGGTTGCCATTCCGGCGCCGAAAACGCGCGCCACAATGGCATCGCGGGCAAAGCCCAGTACGCGGGAAAACAAGGTCATCGAACTGACCGCAGCCAGCGATTTCAACAAATTCATATTGAGTGGCGCATCCTGAAAAGTGTCGGAGAAATGAGCGACTTAGCGCGGACATCCCGTGATGTCCGGCGATAGTCTACTGCCACGGCGGGAAATGACCAGCATTGAGTGTTACAAGGAATTATTCACGTTCGGCATCGCGCCACAATTTTTCCACCAGACGCTGCGCCGCCAGCGCCTGTTCGCCACTGGTTTCAGGCATCGTCTGATTTTCAACACACTGGATGAAATGGTGCGCTGCGCCGCTGAAACCGCGCTGAGTAAGGTGGCTTTGCCACGCGGGCGGCACATCACGCACCATGCCGCCGCGGTTTTCCTGCTGCCAGTCGCGCATCTCGTTAATTTCGATGTAATCACCGTCGCAGATGGCGCTGACGACTTCGCGTTGCGTCCCGGCGCGACGATGCATGCTGGTGGTGATTTGCAGCGATCCGGCGGAGAAATGGTGTTCGGCGTACAGCATCGCGCCATCATCATTGGTCTCGATATGCCCTAACTCGCGCGTCAGGCTGCCGCCCGCCAGCCACAGCGCGGTGTCCACCACGTGCAGATAATCGTCCAGCAGGGTAAAACGCAAATCCTGTGGACCCACGCTATCCGCGCGGTGCTTTTCAATGCGCAGCGAGGCGGCGCGTGGCATGTCACTTTTCAGCTGTTGATAACGCGGCGCAAAGCGGCGGTTAAATGCCACCATCAGCTTGCGCTTCTGCTTGTCCGCCAGCGCCACCAGCGCTTCGGCCTGTTGCAACGTTTCGGCTAACGGTTTATCGACGCACACATCTTTGCCCGCCAGCAGCAGCGCTTTAACCACTTCGTAATGGCTGGCGGTGCTGCTGTGAACAAACACCGCATCACTGGCGGCGGCCAGCGCATCCAGTTGACCAAAATAAGGTATGCGATAGCTATCGCAGATCGGTTGCGCCTTTGCCTGATTGGGCGAAAACGCACCCGCTAATTGCCAGCCGCTGGCTTGCGATAACACCGGCAGCCACGCTTTCTGCGCGATACCGCCCAATCCTACAATGCCAATACGCAGCGTCATATTAGTGCTCCTTTTGCAGCAGCTGTTGCAGTTGCGACTGCAACTCAGCAACCGTTTCTTCAAGTTGCGCGACACGCGCGGTTAAATCGCCGTTGTCACTGACGCTTTCTGCGCTGGCCGCGTCTTCCTCTACTTCGCCACCAAAAAGATGCATATAGCGGCTTTCACGTTTGCCCGGTTCGCGCGCCAGTCGCACCACCATTGGGCCATCCTCGCGCGTGCTTAAACCATTAAGCGTCTGCTCGACTTCATTCATATCGCTGAATTCATGCAGACGACCGCTGCGGGTGCGCAGTTCGCCCGGCGTCTGTGCACCGCGCAGGAACAGCAGCGTCAGCACTGCGACTTCAGCGCTGCTCAGTTGCAGATTGCCGAAAGCGGAATTGCAGAAGCGCTGTTCATACTTGCTGACGCGTTGACCGAAGCCGTTATTGGCCGTCACCAGATGCTTTTTCACCAGCTCATCAAGCTGCGCTTGCACCTCCATCTCGCTGAGATTGAGCACCGGTTCGCGGTTGGATTTCTGATTACAGGCGGTAACAACGCTATTAAGGGAGAGCGGATATTGATCCGGCGTGGTGACCTGCTTCTCCAGCAGGCATCCAATCACGCGCAATGCCTGCGCGGATAAGGCCATTTTCATTGAGGTGATCCTTTATTATTGTCCACGACGATCCGGGGTCCACTCCCGGCAGGTCAACGCGGTGAGTACATGATCCTGCCAGCGCCCATCGATCAATAAGTAATCTTTGGCGTAACCCTCTTTTTCAAATCCAAGGCGCGCCAGCAGATCGCCACTGCGCTGATTGTGCGGCATATAATTAGCCATAATGCGGTGAATACGTTGCTGGCGTTGCATATAGCGAAGGGTGGTAGTGAGCGCTTCAAACATCAGTCCCTGACCTTGCCACTTCTCGCCCAGCGAATAGCCGAGATAGCAGGCGTGAAACGATCCGCGCAGCACGTTGCTGTAATTCGCCACACCACGCACTTCGGTCTCTTCCGGGTCCATCAGCACAAAATAGTAGGCTGAGCCCTGTTTATGCATGTCGGCGATCAGTCCGAGGCGTGCTTGCCAGCCCGAAGGATAACAATGGCTCTCGTCGCGCACCGGTTCCCACGGCTTAAGAAACGCACGATTTTCAGCGTAATAATCCGCTAATCGCCAGGCATCGCGTTCGTGTACTAAACGCACCACTAAGCGATCGGTAGTGAGGCGTACGCGTGGGCCAGCAGAACGATAGCCAAACATCATGACTCCTGAAATCCATAACTTAAGAAAGATGTACGCCAGCGGCGATACTTCTCACTATAACCGTCACCCCGCTTGCGGTAAAACCCTTGAACGCGTTCCTCAGGATTCATCCTGATTTAGGATTAATATTTCTGCGGAATCGATGAAAAAATATCATCCTGAGAAAGCTGTTTTTCGCCGCTGAGCAGGCGGAAGATAGACCAATTGGTCTCTTATCTCCTCTCATTTGCTCAGGAATTGGCATGTCTCGGGTTGCGCAGGCACGACGCCTCGGTAAAACATTTCTTTTAGTGGATAACATGCTGGTTGTGATGGGCTTTTTCGTGGTGTTTCCCCTCATTTCCATCCATTTTGTCGAACAGCTGGGCTGGGCCGCGTTGATGGTCGGTATTGCGCTTGGCTTGCGCCAGTTCGTCCAGCAGGGATTCGGCATCTTCGGCGGTGCGATTGCCGACCGTTTTGGCGCGCGTCCGCTGATCGTCACCGGCATGCTGATGCGCGCGGCGGGTTTTGCCTGCATGGCGCTGGCGCATGAACCCTGGCTGCTGTGGTTTGCCTGTTTGCTTTCCGGTCTTGGCGGCACGCTGTTTGACCCGCCACGCAGCGCGCTGGTGATGAAACTGGTACGCGCACGCGATCGCGGCCGCTTCTTCTCCCTGCTGATGATGCAAGACAGCGCCGGTGCGGTGCTGGGCGCACTGATTGGTAGCTGGCTGCTGGCGTGGGATTTCCGTCTGGTGTGCTGGGTTGGCGCGGCGGTGTTTGTCACTGCTGCGCTGTTTAACGCCGTTTGGTTACCGGCGTGGCGCATCTCGACCGAACGCATTGCGATGCGTGAAGGGATGCAACGCGTCTGGCAGGACAAGCGTTTTCGCCTGTACGTGCTGACATTGACCGGCTACTACATTCTCGCCGTGCAGGTGATGTTGATGCTGCCGGTGATGGTGAATCAGGTAGCCGGGGCACCTGCTGCGGTGAAATGGATGTACGCGATTGAAGCGCTGCTGTCATTAAGCCTGCTCTATCCGCTGGCGCGCTGGAGCGAAAAACGCTTCCGCCTCGAAACGCGTTTGATGGCCGGCTTGTTCCTGATGACGTTCAGCCTGCTGCCGGTTGGCATGACCGATTCGCTGCCGTCGCTGTTTATGCTGATCGCCCTCTTTTATCTGGGCTCAATCATCGCGGAACCGGCGCGAGAAACGCTCAGCGCTTCGCTGGCCAGTTCGCGTGCGCGCGGCAGCTATATGGGCTTCAGCCGACTCGGCCTCGCGATTGGCGGTTTGATCGGCTACTCCGGCGGCGGCTGGATGTTCGATATGGGCCAGCAATGGGCGCTGCCGGAACTGCCGTGGATGCTGCTGAGCAGCGTTGGCATGATTACCCTTTTGGCGCTTTGGTGGCAGTTCCAGCCGCGTTCGGTGGCGCCAGCGATTTTCAGCAGCTAATTTGCCCCCGCCAAAGATCTCTTCCATACTTCCCGCACGTCCGAAAAAAGGGTGACCTCCGTCACCCTTAGAACCACAGGAGAAACGGGATGAAACTCTACATCTACGATCACTGCCCTTTCTGCGTCAAAGCACGCATGATTTTCGGCTTAAAAAATCTGCCATTAGAACTCATCGTTATGCTAAATGACGACGAGCAAACGCCGAAAAAATTGATCGGCCAGAAAATGGCGCCGATTCTGCAAAAGGCCGATGGCAGCGCTGTACCGGAAAGTATGGATATTGTGCGGCTGGTAGATAAACACGATCACCAACCGCTGCTCAATGGCAAAAGCAATCCTGCGATCAGCGACTGGCTGCGCCACGTGAATGGCTACGTCAATAAGCTGCTGCTGCCGCGCATCGCCGATGCCTCCTTCGCCGAATTCGCCACGCCGGAAGCGCGCAGCTACTTCAGCGAGAAGAAGCAGGCCAGCGTGGGCGATTTCAGCGAGTTGCGTAAACACGCGCCGGGTTTGATCAAAAACATCAGCGATGATCTGCGTCAGCTCGACAAGCTGATCGTCAAACCCAACGCGGTTAATGGCGAACTGTCGGAAGATGATATTCATCTGTTCCCGCTGCTGCGCTCCTTGACGCTGGTCAACGGCATCGAATGGCCAAGCCGCGTTGCCGATTATCGCGACAACATGGCGAAACAAACCCAGGTTAATCTGCTCTCCTCTATCGCCGCATAATCCTCGTCCCTGAGAGGCGCTGCGGCGCTTCTCATCTCTCTCCTGGTGACACATGCCGCTGATTCAGGCAGGCTATCGCTGTTTTGCCGTTTCGATCAGGATGAGGACAATATGAAAAAGGCGTTTACCGGGCTTTTCGCCCTGCTTTTTGCCGTGCTACTCAGCGGCTGTAACCAATTGACGCAATACACCATCAGCGAACAGGAAGTGAATCAGGCGCTGCAAAAGCGCAATAACTTCGAAAAAGACATCGGCGTTTCCGGGCTGGTGAATGCGCACATTGTGCTGAGCGATCTCAGCAGCCAGATTGGCCGTGAAGAACCTGGCAAAATTACGCTCTCAGGTAAAGCCAATATCAATGTCAGCTCGCTGTTTGGTCCGCAGCAGGCCGAAATGCTGCTGAAGATGAAAGCGCAGCCGGTTTATAACGCGCAGGAAGGCGCGATTTATCTGCATGACATGGAGATTGTCGATGCGCAGGTGCAGCCGGAGAAAATGGCGTCGATCATGAAAACCCTCACGCCGTATCTCAATGAGTCGCTGAAGCGCTACTTCAATGAGAGACCTGCTTATGTGCTGAGTGCAGACCGCAGCAAAGGCGAAGCGCTGGCGAAGAAACTTGCTAAAGGAATTGAAGTGAAACCGGGACAATTGGTGATTCCGTTTACTGATTAATCCGCGCAACCGCACCTTCGGGTGCGGTTTTTGTTTGTCACAATAAAATCCCGTGCAAACGGTTGCCCACATCCTTATGATTACTCCCCGGCCTAAACGTGCCTCTCGTTTTCTTCTCAGCCGGAGTCTTTTTGAATGACAGCCCAACCTCAGCACATTACCATCCGCCGCCCTGACGACTGGCACATCCATCTGCGCGATGGCGCGATGCTCAACGCCGTACTGCCTTATACCAGCGCAGTAAATGGTCGCGCGATTGTCATGCCAAACCTGGTTCCACCGGTTATCAGCGTGGCCGCTGCCGTGGCGTATCGCGAGCGCATCATGGCTGCGTTACCTGCTGAGCATGCTTTTACTCCGCTGATGACCTGCTATCTCACCGATTCACTTGATCCCGATGAGATCGAGCGCGGCTTCCGTGACGGCACGTTTACCGCCGCCAAACTCTATCCTGCGCACGCCACCACCAACTCCAGTCACGGCGTGACCAATATTGCCGCCATCGCTAATGTGCTGGATCGCATGCAGCAGATCGGCATGCCAATGCTGGTGCACGGCGAAGTGACCGATTCTCACATCGATATTTTTGATCGCGAAGCTCGCTTTATTGAAACCGTGCTGGAACCGCTGCGTAAACAGTTCCCGGCGCTGAAAGTGGTGATGGAGCACATCACCACGAAAGAAGCGGCGGAGTATCTGGCAGCCGGTAACGATCTGCTGGGCGCCACCATTACGCCACAGCACCTGATGTTCAACCGTAACCACATGCTGGTGGGCGGCGTGCGTCCGCATCTTTACTGCCTGCCGATTCTGAAGCGCAATATCCATCAGGAAGCGCTGCGTAAGCTGGTTGCCAGCGGGAATCGTCGCGTATTCCTCGGTACCGATACCGCGCCACATCTGCGTCACCTCAAGGAAGCCAGCTGTGGCTGCGCCGGCGTGTTTAATGCGCCGACCTCATTGCCGGCGTACGCCACCGTGTTTGAGGAGCTGAATGCGCTGGAACATTTCGAAGCCTTCTGCTCGGAGAACGGCGCGAACTTCTACGGTCTGCCGCTGAATGAAGGCACGCTGACGCTGGTGCGAGAATCCTGGCAGGTTGAAGAGAGCATTGCGCTGGCGGATGACACGCTGGTGCCTTTCCTTGCCGGTGAAACGCTGAACTGGCGCATCAAAGAATAATGATCTGCTGCTTGCCTTCGGGAAATTTATACTGTATAAATAAACAGTATATTATCCCGGAGGCTTCTATGCGTGTTGAAATTACCGTAGCAAAAACTTCGCCCCTTCCTGCGGGTGCACTGGATGCACTCAGCGTCGAACTGGTTCGTCGCATTACGCAGGATTTCCCCGACGACGATCATCACGTCAAAGTGCGTTATGCCGGCGGCAACCAACTCAGCGTGTTTGGTGGCTGTAAAGAGTCTCGCGAACGCATCAGCGAACTGTTACAAGAAACCTGGGAAAGCGCTGACGACTGGTTCAATAACGATTAACTGCCACTGTGCCGTTTTTGCCGGGTATCGCTATCCGGCTTTTTTGTTTTTATTTCCCTCTCGCCAGAAAAACTTCCTGCATCTAGACTCATGTTAAACGATCCCCTATTCTTGCCTCGTCATGCTTACAGGAGGTGTTTTACATGACTACTGAAAAACCAGAAGAGGCGATGACCTTCGGAGAATTGCTGGCATTTATTGCTGAGCAACAGCGCCGCTTAACCGTATTAGAAAATGCGTTTGCCACCTTGACCTTCTGTCTCGACGATCGCGCCAATCAGTTGCTGGTCCACAACCTGACGCTGGAAGCGCAAAACCAGAACCATGACGAGCAGTTACAGCAGCATTTTACCCGGCTGGCGGAAGAGATTCAGAAACGTCACGGCCTGCTGCCGGTCGAGCCACACTCATAAACGTGCCCCCTTTTTCGGCCTAAAGTTTTCCCTTATAAAAGCCGATAACTTCGTCAGTGTTGCCAGTAATAATTCCAATAAAATGCCTGACGCTGCGGGCATTTTATTATTCGATTAAACGGCAATGTTAACCGCGTTTATTTTTACTCTGTTTAGGTTCGTCATACCTTTTAACTATTGTACCCGCTATTTCATGTTATAATTGTTTCGCTAGTGCACGATACAGCCGCATTGAACCTCAAGAAGCACTTCGTTTAACGAGTAATACGGAGGTTATAATGGACAGAAATAAAGACGTCATCCAGACTCATCCGTTGGTAGGATGGGACATCAGCACCGTAGACAGTTATGACGCCATGATGATTCGCCTGCACTCGCTCTCCTCGCAGGGGCAGAAAGAAGAAGAAGCTGACGTGGGTCCGACCTACTGGCTGACTACCGACGTAGCCAGACAGTTCATCTCTCTACTCGAAGCTGGCATTGCAAAAATAGAGTCTACCGAGCAGTACCTACGCGACAATCAAAAGCATTAATTTCTACTATCGCGTGAAAGGGCACCCAACAGGGTGCCTTTTTCATGGGCGCTCTCTTTTGATATGCTGTTGAAAAATTTCGCTGTTTTGCTGGAGTGATGTCGTTATGGTTTATGATCTGATTGTGGTGGGAAGCGGTTCGGTCGGCGCAGCAGCCGGGTTTTACGCCACGCAGGCTGGCTTATCGGTGCTGATGATTGATAGCGCCCATCCGCCGCACAGCCAGGGCACACATCATGGGGAAACCCGGCTGATTCGCCATGCGTATGGTGAAGGTGAACGCTACGTGCCGCTGGTGCTACGCGCACAGACACTCTGGGATGAGCTGGAACGCCAGAGCGGCGAGCGCATCATGCATCGCAGCGGCATCCTCAACTTAGCGCCCATCACCTCCTCCTTTATTCAAAATGTTATCGATAGCGCGAGAGCGTGGCAGCTGAATGTGAAAATCCTGCAAGCCGATGAAGTGCGCGCACGCTGGCCGCAGTTCACGGTGCCGGATGGCTACATCGGCGTGTACGAACCCAACTCCGGCTTCCTCAAATGCGAGCAAGCGGTGCGCAGCTGGGTGCAGCTGGCGGAACAGGCCGGTTGCGCGCAGCTGTTTAACTGTCCGGTGACGGAGATCGGTCGCGACGGCGATCTGCAGCAGGTCACTACCAGCGATGGCATTTTCCGCGCGCGTAAACTGCTGGTCAGCGCCGGAACCTGGGTGAGCCAGTTGGTCGCCGATCTGCCGGTTGCGCCCGTGCGTAAAGTTTTTGCCTGGTATCAGGCAGATGGTCGCTACAGCGAGAACAACAAATTCCCCGGCTTTACCGTGGAGATGAGCGATGGCAGCCACTTCTATGGCTTCCCGGCGGATAACAACGCACTGAAAGTGGGACGTCACGATGGCGGCCAGCTGATGCAAACGCCGGCCGATCGCAAACCCTTTGGCAGCATCGCGGTAGACGGCAACGAATCTTTTAGCTTCCTGCGTAAATTCCTGCCGGGCGTGGGCGTCTGTTTGCATGGCGAAGCCTGCAGCTACGACAATACGCCGGACGAAGATTTCATTATCGATACGCTACCGGGCGAACCTAATCGTCTGATCATCACCGGCTTAAGCGGACACGGTTTCAAATTCGCCAGCGTGCTGGGTGAACTTGCCAGTGAATTTGCGCAGAACAAACCGTTCTCTTTCGATATTGCGCCTTTCTCGCTCGCGCGATTTAACTAAACCATACTTGCCGGTACTAATCCTGTGCCGGCGAAATTGACACAAACTGACAGTTAATTACCTATATCAACATTCAGCGCCGCGCTATGCCGCATTTGGTGTAGTGAATATGCAATACTTCGCAATAAGCCCCGCCTTTTAAGCTATCCCTTCAATTATTCTGACTGAGTTTTAATTAAATCCTCATTTATTCCGAAGATGATTTTCAACTTTATAGAAAAGTAAGGTTAATTGATCTTTCATTGCAAAATGTAGATGCTCATTACCACTTATTTCATTCCAGGTGATTTTAATGTGGCGTAATTCCACACAGCATTTCGGCGCTGTCTCGATTTTATTGCATTGGCTTATGGCGCTGGTTATTTACGGCATGTTCGCGCTGGGTTTGTGGATGGTCGGATTGGGCTATTACGATGGCTGGTATCACGATGCGCCCGAAATTCATAAAGGCATCGGCATTCTGCTGTTCGCTGCGCTGCTGCTGCGCCTCGGCTGGCGTTTTATTTCACCGCCGCCCAAACCGTTGGCGAGTTATTCGCCCGCCGTACGACGCAGCGCTACCGCCGCGCACTGGCTGTTATACGGCTTACTGTTGGTGCTGCTGTTCACCGGTTATCTCATCTCCACCGCCGATGGCAAACCGATCTTCGTATTTGGCTGGTTCGCGGTTCCCGCCCTGTTCAGCGGCGCCGCGCAACAAGCGGATCTGGCGGGTGACATTCATCTTTGGCTGGCGTGGGGTTTGGTGCTGATCTCAGCACTGCACGCGCTGGCAGCCCTGAAGCACCATTTTATCGACCATGATGTGACACTGAAAAGGATGTTGGGTTACCGCATCCCGTTAACCTCTGAAAAGGAAAAGTAACATGCTAAAGAAGACATTATTGGCAGTAGCAGCGGCCGGATTATTGAGCGCCAGCCTGACGGCCAGCGCGGCTGATTACAAATTTGATAAGGAAGGCCAGCACGCATTTGTGCAGTTCCGCATTCAGCATCTGGGCTACAGCTGGTTGTACGGCACCTTTAAAGACTTTGATGGCAGCTTCACTTTTGATGAAGCCAATCCTGCGGCAGATAAAGTTAACGTGACCATCAACACTAACAGCCTCGATACCAACCATGCTGAGCGTGATAAACACCTGCGCAGCGCGGATTTCCTCAACACCGGTAAGTTCCCGCAGGCAACCTTTGCTTCTACCGCCGTGAAGAAAGAGGGTAAAAATTACAAGATCACCGGTGACCTGACGCTGAATGGCGTGACCAAGCCCGTCACGCTAGATGCAAAATTGATCGGTGAAGGCAAAGATCCGTGGGGCGGCTACCGTGCAGGATTTGAAGCCAGCGGTGAGATCGTGCTGAAAGAGTTCAACATCAGCAAAGATCTTGGCCCGGCATCGCAGAAAGCTGAACTGATTATTTCGGTGGAAGGTGTGCGTAAGTAAACAAAATACAGCCTGAAGTCCGCTGACCTCAGGCTGTTTTGCGCTTATTTTTTATCTGGCGCCGGAATCGCCATCGTCATGTTCAGCAAACCACGTGATTTGTTGAACACTTTGTTGCCATTTTCACGGCCCGCACGGCGTGCGCGCTGCTCCTCTGGCGACAACGTTGACTCTTCCATGCAGATTGGGCTGCAGCAGTTGTTGTACTTTTCAGCGCAGCTTGGGCACTGAATAAACAGCAAATGACAGCCATCATTGATGCAGTTGGTGTGGCTATCGCAAGGCGTGCCGCACTGATGACAGCTGGAAAGAATATCGTCGGAAATACGCTCGCCCATGCGTTCGTCAAAGACAAAGTTTTTGCCCTTGAAACGCACCGGTAAGCCCTGTTCACGCGCCCGACGGGTGTATTCAATAATCCCGCCTTCGATGTGATAAACATCTTTGAAGCCGTTGTGCTTCATCCAGGCGCTGGCCTTTTCACAACGAATGCCACCGGTACAGTACATGACAATCTTTTTGTCTTTCTGATCCTGCAGCATATCAACGGCCATCGGCAGTTGATCGCGGAAGGTATCGGCCGGCACTTCCATGGCGTTATCGAAGCGCCCCACTTCATATTCGTAGTGGTTACGCATATCCACAAACAGCGCATCCGGATCGTCGAGCATTGCATTAACGTCCGCGGCTTTCAGGTAAGCACCCACATCGCTGGCATCAAAGCTGTTGTCTTCAATCCCATCCGCTACAATTCGTTCACGCACTTTCAGGCGCAGCACCCAAAAAGACTTACCGTCATCATCCAGCGCAATGTTCATGCGCAAGTTATCTAGCGCCGCATCAAAGGCATACAAAGCGGCCTTCATCTTTTCGTAGCGGCTGGCGGGCACACTGATTTGTGCGTTGATGCCTTCATGCGCAACATAGACGCGACCAAACACCTTGAGTTTGGTTAACTCAACGTAGAGGGCATCACGGAAGGCTTTAGGATCGGCAATCTGGAAGTATTTATAAAAAGAGACTGTGGTACGTGGTTCGGTTTCCGCCAACATACGTTCCTTCAGCTCTTTATTGGAAACAAGGTTATGTAACACTGGCATGGTGTTCGTCCTGTTAGCAATCAGAGAAATTTAGCGCGCGTATGATACCCGAATTCTGCCTGATACAAAAATGTTGGTTTGATAAGCCTGCCGGCTGAAATTACATACGCATTTATGCGCCACAATTGCGTTTTCGTGCGCATACCTGCTGTCGGAAAGCCGTCCTCGGTCTATGCTTGATTTCAGCCAGAATGAAAAAATGGCATAATGACAAAAAATTACAGAAACCGGACTCTCTGGCATAAGACGCAGGATACTGACATTTCCATGACTCAACTTCCCCAACTCACCCGTGAACTCTTCTATCCACGCTATTGGCTGACCTGGCTCGGCATTGGCTTTCTTTATCTGCTGGTGCTGTTGCCCTATCCGGTACTGCATGCAATTGGCTGCGGATTGGGTCGCGTTGCCATGCGCTTTATGAAGCGGCGCGTTGAAGTGGCGCAGCGTAATCTTGAAGTGTGCTTCCCCACTATGCCGACCAATGAACGTGACGCGATGGTAAAGCACAACTTCGAATCGGTTGGCATGGGGCTGATTGAAACCGGGATGGCGTGGTTCTGGCCGGACTGGCGTATTCGTAAATGGGTCACCACCAGCGGGCTGGAGCACGTGACTAACGCGCTGGCAGAGAAGCGCGGCATATTATTAATTGGTATGCACTTTCTGACTCTGGAGTTGGGAGCGCGGGTATTTGGTATGCACAACCCAGGCATTGGCGTGTATCGTCCCAACGACAACAAGTTGATCGACTGGCTACAAACCTGGGGCCGGATGCGCTCCAATAAAAGCATGCTGGACCGCAAAGATCTGAAAGGCATGATTCGCGCCATGAAGAACAACGACATTATCTGGTATGCACCGGATCATGATTATGGCCCGCGCAGCAGCGTGTTTGCGCCATTCTTCGCGGTTCAGGATGCGGCGACCACCACCGGCACTCATATGCTGATTCGACTGGCAAACCCAAGCGTAGTGCCGTTCCTGGCGCGACGTCTGCCGAACGCGCGCGGCTATGAGCTGAAAATGATGCCAGATATCCGCGACAAATTTACGCTGGAATCTGAACTTGATACGGCTGTGGTGATGAATAAAGTGGTGGAAGAGACGGTGCTGCTGGCTCCAGAGCAATACATGTGGCTGCATCGCCGCTTTAAAACGCGTCCGCAAGGCGAACCATCGGTTTATTAATATTGGTCGGGGCACCCTGTGTGCTCCGCTGTTTATATGCACTAATTTGCCTTTTGGCGCGATCACATGCGGTAATTTATTAGTGAGCCGTGCCAGCCTGAACTTAGGCTGATAGTTGGCTTAGCGCCGCATTTAATCAGACATCACTTTTCTTCAGCACGCAATGTTGACGTAAAATTAACCTTTCCTCGCGCCGCAGCAGCCAAATTCTGCGTTGATGCAGGATTCGCGGAATTGTCACTCATTAATATTTATTCACCAAAGTTTAGCGTTTCGGACCTGATTTCTACGACTTCCAGGGCTATTCCTATTTAATATTGCTAAATCCTTCGGCATCACTTATCAATGTAGTAAAATTAACTTACTAAACAAGGTATTGTCTGATTAAAAAACCCCATATTCCTTTTAGTTAAAATAATCGCTTCGCTTATAACTTTATGGAATTGGTTCGTAAAATCGAATCCAGTTAATTTCGATTACAGCACTTAGCTTCACCCGTTCACTTTTAAAAAATATAAAAAGATTACACACAGCAAATATATCTCAGGACAATATAATATGAATAAAGGTATCTACTACTACGTGACGATCAGTACCGATCAGGAAGGTTATCATCTTCTGCATCGGAAAGAGTGCAAACGCTTACCCGTAAAGGAGGACATGGTATTTATTGGCACTCTATATAATTTAAATCAGGCATTATCAACCGCGCGTATTAATTTTAAAAAGGTTAAGCCCTGTATTAAATGTTGTATTCGTTACTCTGCTCCAATTATTCACGAATCAGTACGCCCGGTGTTGCATTTCCCGCAGAAAATAGCCTGACCGGTTGGGCGGTTGAATTTCACGCAACCGCCCAACTGATATTTCCTCTCCGCCCTGCACTTCACGATTTTTCGTCTATCCTTCTGTGAAATCCCTTTTTTACAGACATGGAGTTGATGATGAGCCTGTTTACCACCCTTGAAGAAGCCATTGAAGCCGCTCGTGAAGAGTTCCTCGCCAGCCAACCAGAGATCGCTGAAGAAGATGCCAGCGTGAGCCAGTTCGCCCTGCAGAAGTACGTGATGCAGGATGGCGACATTATGTGGCAGGCCGAATTTTTCGCGGAAGAGGACGGTCAGGGTGAATGCCTGCCGATCTCCAGCGGAGACGCCGCACAAGCCATCTTTGATGGCGATTTTGATGAAGTCGAACTGCGTCAGGAGTGGCAGGCGGAAAATACGCTGCACGAATGGGATGACGGCGAGTTCCAGCTGGAACCACCTCGTGACCTTGAAGAGGGCGAAGCGGCGGCACAAGAGTGGGAAGACGATAACAGCCCTTCTGACAATCTGTAATAACGTTTATTCGTACGGACCGTGACTGGCATCGACGGGCAGTAACAGCGTGTCCATCACCAGCGACAGCGGCAAATCGATAATGGTTAGCACGCGCCACGGTCCGTCACGAACGTCCCACTGCACGCCGGGATAATATTGGTTGCCGTGACCTTGTCCGGGAAAGGTGCGGCTGATGATACTGCCACAACCGGTGAGCAGAAGAATGGCGGCGCTAAGCGCGGTTATTTTCAGGAAATAATTCACAACATTTACTCACAATGAACTGGCGTTAGTTTAACCATCTCGCAGGGACGATGACCACTCCTTAACACGTAAAGATTGCGTCATATTTCTGGCGAAAAAAAAGCGGCATTTCTGCCGCTTTCTACTTTCTCATCCTCAGCGCTGTGGCAGCGCCTCTGGATTGAGCTTCAGCTTCTGATAGCTTTCCACCCACTGATGATATTTGTCTGCGCTTTCCCACAGGCGTGAGTGCACACGAGCCAGCACCACCGGATCGCTAATCAGCTGCAAACGCTGCTCGCGATTCAGTTTCTCTGGCGCATCGCTCAGTGCCTGATCGACACGACGGTCACGCGCATGATCCAGTAAATCGCTCTGCTTGTGACGCGATGTTGCCATTGCCGTCGCCAGCGCGTTAAACGCCGGGTTAAACAGTGCATGCATAAAGCCATTTTTCAGCGCGCGTTGACGATTGATCTGCAGATAGTGATCGGTATCAACCAGCTCTTTAGGTGGCTCATACTCTTCCGGAATCAGGAACAGTTTGGCGTTCTTACTCTTCTGCCCTACCGTTGCACGGCTCGACATCACCGACACAAACGGCGACAGGATCAGTGAGACGACGATCGGCGACAGCCACCACAGGAAGTTCAGATCGAGGAAGCCCATACCGCCCGCCCACACCAGACCCAACAGCATCTGTGAACCATGACGACGGAAAGCTTCGCTCCACGGCGTCGCATCATCATCACGCTGCGGCGAGTTCCACACCACTTCCCAGCCAAGGAACGCGCTGACCACAAACACGGTGTGGAACAGCATGCGCACCGGCGCCAGCAGCACTGAGAACAGCATCTCCAGAATCAGCGAGAAGAACAAGCGGATGGCGCCACCATAAGGTTTCGCTCCCTTGAACCAAATCAGCACCACGCTCAACAGTTTCGGCAGGAACAGCAGCACCAGCGTAGTTGAGAACAAGGCTATCGCCAAGTCGGGACGCCACTGCGGCCACACCGGGAACAGCTGGCGTGGTTGCAGGAAGTAGGTCGGTTCCATCAGCGTGTGCACCACCTGCAAGGCAGTAGAAAGCGCGAGGAACATGAACCACAACGGCGCCGAGAGATAAGACATCACGCCCGTCAGGAATACCGCACGGTGAACCGGGTGCATCCCTTTTACCAGGAACAAACGGAAGTTCATCAGGTTACCGTGGCACCAGCGACGGTCACGCTTCAGCTCATCCAGCAGGTTCGGCGGCAGTTCTTCATAGGAGCCTGGCAGATCGTAGGCGATCCACACCCCCCAACCGGCACGACGCATCAGCGCGGCTTCAACGAAGTCATGCGACAGGATCGAACCCGCGAAGGAACCTTCACCCGGCAGCGGTGCCAGCGCACAATGCTCGATAAACGGTTGCACACGAATGATGGCGTTATGGCCCCAATAGTGTGATTCACCCAACTGCCAGAAGTGCAAACCAGCGGTGAACAGCGGACCGTACACACGGGTAGCAAACTGCTGGCAACGCGCATACAGCGTATCCATGCCTGACGCTTTCGGCGAAGACTGGATAATACCGGCGTTCGGGTTAGCATCCATCATGCGCACTAAACCGGTAAGACACTCACCGCTCATTACGCTGTCGGCGTCCAGCACCACCATGTAGCTGTAGTTGCTGCCCCAGCGACGGCAGAAGTCATCGATGTTGCCGCTTTTACGCTTCACACGACGACGACGACGACGATAGAAAATCTTGCCGGCGCCACCGACATCACGCACCAGCTCCATCCAGGCTTTCTGCTCGGCGATGGCAATATCGGCATCATAGCTGTCGCTCAGAATGTAGACGTCGAAGTGTTCGGCATTGCCAGTACGTTTGACCGATTCCCAGGTCGCACGCAGGCCAGCAAACACGCGTTCTACATCTTCATTACAGATCGGCATGATCAGCGCAGTACGGTGTTCCGGATTCAGCGGCTCATCGCCGGTAGTCGAATACGAAATGCTGTATTTATCGCGACCGATCAGCAGCTGCAGGAAGCCCATTAGCGCAGTCCAGAAACCGGCAGAAACCCAGCAGAACAGAATGGCGAACAGGAACAGAATCCCGGTCTGCAGGATGTACGGCAGGATCAGCTCAACCGACTGCAGCCAGTTCTGGTTGAACATTTCGATCGGATCAATCAGCGTCCAGCCCTGATACGGCAGAATGGTTTTCATGTACCAGGTTGCCACCACGGTCTGCAGAATCGTCAGAATCAGCAGTACGTAACGACGCATGGAGCCAACGTGGCGCCACTTGTCCTCGTTTTTCTGCTCTTCAACGGTGGCATAGCGTGGAGTGGATTTCTGGCCGCGCAGGGAATCCCAGGCGCGCGCAATTGGGTTGGTGCGCCAGATCTCCGGGAACATCAGCGAACGCTTCACTTTCGGCATCGCCTTCAGTGTGGTGCGATCGAGATAATCCTTGCTGAGCTGCTGACCATCCGCCAGTGAGTCCGGCCAGGCCATTTGCACACGGGATGACACCGATTTCAGCGGTGCATCATCCGGGCGCTCGCTGGCGGCGTTATCTTGCCCCAGCGACGTATGAATAGCGTGGAACGCCTGCGCATTCTGCAGCGAATCGCTGAGACGGGCGCGCCCTGCCGCATCAAGCGGCAGAGCCTCCACGTAAGATTGAGGTAGAAATATCGATTTATTCATTGGCAGGTAGCTGATAGCTCCAGGTTTCCGTCAATGTCTTGTCGCCGCTCACCAGCGCCGCACGCATCTCAGTCGGCTGCTTGTTATCTTTCACTCGCAGACGCAACACCAGACGCCAGCCTTTGGTCACCGGGTTGTAGCGCACACTCTGCTCAACCACGTCAGCGTTGTTACCCACGCTCACCTGCGGCGCCACTTGCGTATCTTCCGGCAGCTTGCTCATCGCTTTGCCAACGAAATCCACGGTGAAGGCGATAGAACCATCCGGCTGACGCACCAGATTCGACTGTTTCACATCACCGGCAGAGCGCAGCGTGTCTTTTACCCAGGCGATGTCGTCTGAGTGCAGCTGATTCTCGTCACGGGTGAAGTGCAGACGATACTGGAAGTTCATCTCTTTGCCCGGCTCTGGCAGTTTTTCCGGCGTCCAGAACGCAACGATGTTGTCGTTGGTTTCATCGGCAGTTGGAATCTCTACCAGTTCAACGCGGCCTTTACCCCAATCACCCTGCGGCTCAACCCAACCACTTGGGCGCAGGTCGTAGCGATCGTCGAGATCCTGGAAACGGCTGAAATCACGCGTGCGCTGCAGCAGACCAAAACCTTTCGGGTTCTCAACGGTAAAAGTGCTAACCGCCAGATGTTTCGGGTTATTCAGCGGACGCCAAATCCACTCACCGTTACCGGCATGAATCGAAAGACCATTCGAATCGTGCAGCTCTGAACGGAAGTTGGTCACCGGCGAAGGCTGGTTAGCACCAAACAGGAACATACTGGTCAGCGGCGCAACGCCCAGTTTGCCGACGTTATCACGCAGATAAACTTTGGATTGCACATCAACCGTCGATTCTTTGCCCGGTTTGATGATGAAACGATAGGCACCGGACGCGCGTGGCGAATCCAGCAGCGCATAGATCACCAGCTGTTTGTCCTGCGGTTTTGGACGCTCAATCCAGAACTCTTTAAAGCGCGGGAACTCTTCGCCCGACGGCAAGGCGGTATCAATCGCCAGTCCACGTGCCGAAAGACCGTACACCTGGCCTTCGCCAATCACACGGAAATAGCTGGCGCCGAGGAAGCTGGTGATCTCGTCGTCTTTGCCATTTTTATTTAAAGGATACAACACCTTAAACCCAGCAAAGCCGAGGTTTTTGACTGCATCAGCATCGTGTTTTACGTTGCCGAAATTGAAGTAGTCAGGGTTATATTTAATTTCACGTACTGAAGACGCCGTCACTTCGTTGATTTTCACCGGCGTATCGAAATACATGCCCTGATGATAGAACTCAAGCTTAAATGGCGTGCGCAGTTTGCCCCAATAAGCTTTGTCGTGGTTAAACTGGATCTGCTGATAGTCAGCAAACTTCATTTCACGAAACTGAGAGGGTAAATTGCTTTTTGGCGCTTCGAAACTTTTCCCTGCCAACGCCTTGGCTTGTTTTGCAACATCATCAATGTTAAACGCCCAACTATTGTTGGCATACATAGCCAGCAGAACTGCCGCGCCTACCCAGCGCATCTTTACCAGTCCCACTTTATTATTCACATTATTCAGCACATCCCCCCCTTTCGTGTGCTTAGATCAAACCCGATTATCTTAAAGGATTATTCGGTTTTCCGACAGCGTATGTAATAGATTGTTCCGCTGATTTGTAAGCTGAAAATGTGCTTTTAGGATAATTAAACCCCGCAAAATCACATACAGATTCACCTGATAGTATACCCTGTTTACAGCCGGTAGAATTTTCCTTCGGCATAATCCGGTTTCAGGGCGAAACCGGCAAGTAAACTGACTATTGGAAGATTATGAGTTCAGCTAAACCCGAACGTGAATATTTCCTCGATTCGATTCGCGCGTATTTAATGTTATTGGGCGTACCTTTTCACGTCTCTCTGATTTACTCCACGCAGAAATGGGCCGTGAACAGTCATGACGCCTCAATGTGGTTGACGGTGCTGAACGACTTTATTCACGCCTTCCGCATGCAGGTTTTCTTTGTTATCTCAGGCTATTTTTCCTACATGCTCTACTTACGCTACCAGCCGCAGCACTGGTTGAAAGTGCGTCTGGAGCGTGTCGGCATCCCGATGTTGACTGCCGTGCCGCTGATTACCTTGCCGCAGTTTTTCATCACCAAAAATCTCACCGATAAAATCGGCGACTGGAACAGTTTCTCGCTGTACGACAAGTACAACACGCTGGCGTGGGAGCTGATATCTCATCTGTGGTTTTTATTGGTACTGGTGATTCTGACGACGTTCGGTATGGTGGCGTTTCGCTGGCTGAATAAGCAGCAGCGCAGCATCGATTATCAGCAAATTGGCTGGGGTAAATTGACGCTGGCGCTACTGACTTATGCCATAATTTGGTGTGCGTTCCGCCGCGTGCTGTTTTATTTCGTTCCGGCCGTGTTTGCCGATGGCCTGTTCAGCATTGCCGTGATGCAAACGCTGATGTTCCTGCCGTTCTTTATGCTGGGTGCGTTGAGCTGGAAGCATCAGGCGCTGAAAGCGTTGTTTGTGCGCTTTAATCCGGTGATGTGCTTTGGCGCTATCGCAGTATTCATCGCCTATAGCCTGAATCAGCGTTACAGCAGCGGTGAAGGTTGGCTGTACGAGATCGATATGATTATTTCGACACTGATGGGTTTGTGCATGCTAAACGTCTGTTTTAGCTTCGGCCATAAGCTGCTGAACAGCCATTCGCCGCGCATCATGTATCTGGTGAATGCCTCGCTGTTTATCTATCTGGTACACCATCCGCTGACCATTTTGTACGGCATCTACATCACGCCGCACATCGGCAATAACACGCTCGGCTTCTTCGTCGGCTTACTGATGGTATTTGGCGTGGCGTTTACGCTGTATGAAATCCATCTGCGCATTCCGCTGCTGCGCTTCCTGTTCTCCGGTAAGCCGCAACGCAAATGAAAAAAAAGGGCCCGCTACGCTGGCCCTTTTTATCTAAAGCAACCACTCAACCGGCAAGCGCCACACCAGCCGCACCAGCAAGCGCTGCAGCAGCGTGCATTGCGGTTCGTGTTTGTGCACCACTTCGCCCTGCTCGTTAGCAAACTCGACCCAATTGACGCGTCCCCACTTATCCAGACGCAGCGTCCAGGCGCGATCGCGCATCCCGGCAATAAAGCGCTGATGCGTTTGCTGCGCCAGGGTTTCACTCTCAATCACCAACCCCATTTCGGTGTTCAGCATGGCGGAACGCGGATCGAAATTGAACGAGCCGATAAATACTTTGCGATTGTCCACGGTGAAGGTTTTGGCATGCAAACTGGAGCCTGAATTACCGGTGATACCGCGATCGTGTGGCGCGGTATGCGGATTGTCCTGCGGCTTCAGTTCATACAGCGCGATGCCGTGGCGCAGAAGTTTTTTGCGCCAGCGCGCATAACCGGCGTGCACCACCGTGACGTCATTGGCCGCCAGCGAATTGGTAAGGATGGCAATCTTCACCCCGCGCCGCTTCAACGCCAGCAGCTGCGCCACGCCAGATCGCGTCGGGACAAAATAGGCCGAGATAATATCGAACTGCTGCTGCGGCGTGCCGATGACCTCCAGCATGCGCTGCGGCAGCAAACTGCGGCGTTTTGCTTTGCCGAGCCCTTTACGCGGATCATCACTCAGCAGGCGCGATTCCGCCCACGTCATCTCCAACTCGCCCTGCTCCATCTGGCTGATAAACGACGAGTGCTCCAACCGTGCCAGATAGCGCTCCACCGCTTCACTCTGCTGCCACTCTTGTGGCAAGCGCACTGCCTGATGCGCATCGCCGCTCACATCAACCACTTTGCGCAGCGGCGATACCGCTTTACTGCGCCAGTAGCGTTCGAAATCCTGCGTCACTTCGTCGACCACCGGACCAATCGCCAGGACATCGAGATCGGTAAACAGTGGTTCATCGCCGGTGCCAAAATATTCGTCGCCGATATTGCGCCCGCCCACCAGCGTCGCCGCGCCATCCACTGTCAGACTCTTATTGTGCATACGTCGATTGAGGCGGGAAAAATCGGTGAGATAACCGAGCGCGCGCAGCGTGCGGAACGAGAACGGATTAAACAGGCGCACCGCGATATTAGCGTGGCGATCGAGTTCCGCCAGCGTCTCATCCAAACCCGGCGTGTTATTGTCATCCAGCAGCAATCGCACTTTCACCCCGCGCTCGGCGGCGTCCAGCAGCGCGCTGAACAGCAAGCGGCCGGACATGTCGTTGTGCCAAATGTAGTACTGCACATCAATGGTGTGCTGCGCCATGCTCATCAACTGATAGCGCGCAGCAAAAGCGTCCAATCCATCGTTAAGCGGATGGATGCCGCTCATGCCCGGATGTCGCGCGCAACGCGCCTCAACACTCGGTTTCAGCCGGTTGCCCGAATGTTCCTCAGGCGGCAAAGAGGTTGCTGCTTCACTCATAGTGAATCCCTGAAAGCTGTGGACCTATTATTGTTGGTATCAATGCGCTAAGAAGCAATCGGAGGCTTCCTTTTCTGCCCGATGGCGCACCGTCAATTTAGTCTAGACTTAGCCAGGCGTTCTGCATTCTGCATCCGGCGTTCACCGTGAGGAGAGGATTATGACTCAGCAATCCCTGCGCCATCACCCTCAGCTGTTCCGCAGTTTCTTTCAGGGCAGTTTTCCCTGTTCAACCGCCCGTCGCGCAGGCGGACGTCGGCTCGATATGGTGATCAGTAGCGGCCACGACATGCTGCTGGAGAAAGATTATGCCGCACTGGCGCAGGAAGGTTTGCACACCGCGCGCGATGGCGCTCGCTGGCATCTGATTGAAGCCGTGCCCAATGAATATGACTGGCGCACCTTTCTGCCGATGGTGCACGCCGCGGCGCGTCACGATATGCAGATTATCTGGGAGCTGGCGCACTTTGGCTATCCCGATCACTTAGATATCTGGAAAGCCAGCTTTGTCGATCACTTTGAACGCTTCGCCCGCGCAATGGCACAACTGATGCGCGATGAAGGTATCGAAAAGCCCTTTTTCACGCCGATCAATCAGATCTCATTCTGGTCGTGGGCCGGCGCGGACGTTTCCTGGCTCGATCCCTACGCCAGCGATCGTGGTCGCGAGCTGAAGCGCCAGCTGGTACGCGCCTCGCTGGCGGCGATGCACGCCATTCGCGAGGTTTATCCCGATGCCCGCTTTGTGCTGACCGATCCGCTGGTGCAGGTGGCGACGCATCCCGATAATCCTGACAGCAAACCCTACGCCGACGCGCAGCATCAGGCGCAGTTTGAAGCCTGGGATTGGATTGGCGGACGCGATGCACCGGAACTGGGTGGCCGCGCGGATTTCCTCGATATTCTGGGGCTCAATTACTATCCCGACAATCACTGGTTTTTCTCAGGCGAAACCATTCCGTTCGACCATCCGACGCGGCTACCGCTGCACCGTTTGTTAATGCAGTGCTGGCAACGTTATCAGCGCCCGATGATTCTGGCCGAAACCGGTGCCGAAGGTGATGCGCGTGCGCCCTGGCTACGGCAGATCAGTGAAGAAGCGCGTCTGGCGCTGGATCACGGCGTGGCGCTGGAAGGAATTTCGCTCTATCCGGTGGTGGAGTATCCGGCGTGGGCCGACGATCGGCGTTCACCGGGTGCGCTGTTTGGCCTCGGCGATCCCAATGGCAATCGCACCCTGCATGAGGCGCTGGCGCTGGAGTTGCGCAGTCAACAGATTAAGTGGCAGAACTGGCAGACAAAAAGCTAAGACTGTTGCGTAGTGGCGGGTTTTTGCGGGCAGGTTTGCACATCGAGTGAAGGATCCGCGGGGTGGCGCACGTCGGTGAGCCAGGTCATGGTGAAGAGAAACACCACGCCAATTAAACAGGCGGAGAGCAGGCCAATTATGGCGATCAGTTTGTCATCGCTGGATTCCATCGACATCTCCTTACAGGCTTCCTTTTCCCGGTGCTGACCTTAACTCATCCACAGCGTAATCATCAGGACGAAGATTATAAGCGTAACCGAAGTGACTGCAAGCACCACAATGGCGAAGAGCGCGTCGTCGAGCGGCTGCCGATAAGGTTCGTCGTGGTCGTCTGGTGGTGCAGGTGAACTCATGATGACTCAAAAATAAAGGCGAGTTTTCGCGCAGGATTGCCGCACAGAGTGTAATGCAATGCGCCCTAAGTTACAGGAAAATTTCTGGCGGAGAAATAATGGGGCGCAGGCGCGCCCCATTGGAGAGCAGATTAGAAATCGTAGCTGAGTGAAACCTTCACCGTGCGTGGTTCACCCTGCGACAAATAGGTGCCGCTGTCATCAACATTGGCCCAATATTTCTCATTGGTGACGTTATCCACGCCCACGCGCCACACCATATCGTTCTGGTTAACCTTCATGCGGTAACGCAGTCCCAAATCCAGCGTGGTGTAATCATCCAGCTTCATGTTGTTTGCCAGGTCGGCATATTGTGAACCGGTGTAGTTCAGCAATGCTGTGGCGGTCAAACCGTCCACCGGCTTGATGTCATACTCCGCACCCAGCGCCGCAGTGAAGCGCGGTACGCCGATGGCGTTTTTGCCATCCTGATCGCTGTCACCGGTTTTGGTCATATCCGGATCGATCCAGGTGGCGCTGCTGTTAAGACGCAGGCCCAGCACCGGCTCACCGAATACGTTCAACTCCACGCCACGGTTGCGCTGCTCGCCATTCAGCTGGTAGACCGAATTGTTCAGCACGCCAACCGGCTGTTTGATTTCAAACAGCGCCAGCGATCCGCCGACGCGACCAAAGTCCGCTTTGACACCCACTTCGTTTTGCTTAGCATGTACGATGCCGGTCACGCTACCGTAGTTGGTGGCGGTAAACGGCGCGGCGGTGCCCGGCGTCAGCGATTCAGTATGGTTGGCATACAGCGAGATATTTTGCGTGGCTTTATACAGCAAACCGTACGCCGGCAACCAACGGCTGCTGTCGAAACGTGTCGCGGTATCTTCAACGCCGTCATAACCGTAGTTACGCACCACCACTTTTTGATGACGCGCGCCGACGGTTGCCAGCAAGGTGTCATCAAAGAAGCCCAGCGTATCGCTCAGCAGGTAGCCTTGCGAACGTGAACGGTAAGTGGTCAGCGGATCGCTGAACTTAGCGCCACCGGCGAACACGCTATCCGGTTCAGCCACATCCTGCGGGTGATAAATATTTACGTTGGCATCGTTGCCCGACGACATGCGATAGCTGTTTTTCGCATTCGTGGTCATCGCCGAATAACCGAAATTCACTTTATGCGTCACCGGACCGGTGGTGAAATCACCACGCAGGCCAACCATGCCGCTCATGTTGTCCTGCACGCGATTGGTGCGGAAGCGACCAATGGTGGCGTTGCCGGCGCTGTCGAGGATCTTCGGAATGCCGTAGTTGCCCACTTCATGTGTGTGCTGCGCGCCGAGGCCCGCATAGGCGGTCCACTGATTGGTCAGATCGTATTCGGCTTTCGCCAGACCAAACTCCGACTCGATATCGCTGAACACCCACTTCTGGCTGTAGTTTTTCGCGTTGGACGGCACATCAGGAATGAAATCGATGCCGCTGATGTTGACGCCGTTACGCGCATCGTGGAAGGTCTTTTTCTGGTAGCCAACGTCGAGCGACGTACGCAGACGATCGCCACGATAATCCAGGCCGAGTGACGCAGCGGTGGTGCGTTTTTTCTCGCCATCTACCTCGGTGCCGCCTTCGCGGTTAACCGCATTCAGACGCACGCCAAACTGATTATCGTCGCCAAAACGACGACCAATATCGGCGGTGCCGCCCACCTGGGAACCGGACGTGTAATCCACCCCGATGCGCGTCAGCGGCGTATCATCAGCGTGCTTCGGCTCGAGGTTAATCATGCCGCCGACGCCGCTCTCCGCCGAACCGTTCAGCAAGGCGTTAGCCCCTTTAAAGATCTCCACGCGATCAATCAGCGAGGCATCCATCACCTGACGCGGCACGATACCCGCCAGGCCGCCGTAGGTCATGGCATCGCCGTCCAGCTTGAAGCCACGAATGCGATAGCTCTCGGCAAAGTTGCCGTAGCCTTTCAGATTCTGCACGCCAGCATCGTTGCGCACCACGTCACCGATGGTTTGCGCCTGCTGATCCTGAATCATTTTCGAGGTAAAACCAATGACGTTAAACGGCACGTCCATGGCGTTTTGCTCACCCAGCATGCCAAGGCGGCCGCCGTGTGCAACCTGGCCATCGAGGAAAGCCGGTACCAGATCGTTGCCGCCTGGTTTGAAATCGGTTTGCGGTGTCGCGGTCACGGTCAGCGTCTGCTGCTCGTTTTTCGCGTCAGTGGAGGTTGTGGTGTTGGTGGTAGCAGCCATCACTGGCAAACAACCGGCGCTGACCATTACGGCCAACAGCGTCGGTTTCAGTCCGGGATTGAAAGGCATAGCGCGCATGGGATCCCCTAATGCAAACGAATTGATAATCATTATTATTGCGGTTTGCGATTATGCGCAGTCGTTGCCCGAAAGCAAGAAAAATCCCACTTTTTGCGTTCATATCATGGAGGAGTGGTGCAATAGGTACCCTGCCCGGTCTTGTAGGGTCACCATTCATGGCGACCAATGCTTATCACTGAAGAAAGGGTTTTGCTTTGACTAGGTAGCGGGCTCTGACACATCTGCTGCGTCACGGGCCGTCCTCGCGCCGCTAGCGCGGTGCCTCTGGCAACTGTGCCCTTTTCAACAACATGTACCGAAGCTTACGAGCAGGCCGGGTGCGCTTTTGGTCAGGCAATCCGCAGCGCTGAACGAAGCGAGGAAGCCAGGAGAGCCCGCAGGACGCGGGCGAAAGGCGGAGCCGGGACAAGGAAGTCCCGTCTCCGCCGGTCCGTCAGGCAAACGAGCTAAGTGAAGGTACCGCGTAAGCGGCGCGAGGACCGCCGGACCAAAAGCGCATCCGGCATGCGTTCGTCGCGGACTTAACTAACAAGCGCCATTCATGGCGACCTGCTATCAGCCTTCGCGCCAGCGTTTAAACACCAGCGAAGTGTTAATCCCGCCAAAGGCAAAGTTATTGGATTGGATGTAATCTGTCTCAATCTGGCGCGCTTCACCGATGATGTAATCAAGTTCACCGCATTCAGCGGCCGGTTGCGACAAATTCAACGTCGGCGCAAACCAGCCTTCACGCATCATCTCAATGCTCATCCAGGCTTCCAGCGCCCCGCACGCGCCCAGCGTATGGCCAAAGTAGCTTTTCAGCGAAGAGATTGGCGTGCTGTTGCCATAGATCGCTGCGGTGGCCTGACTCTCGGCGATATCGCCGCGATCGGTGGCGGTGCCGTGGGCATTGATATAGCCAATCTGCTCCGCCGTGACGCCGGCGGTTTTCAGCGCGCGCTCGATACAAATCTGCATGGTTTCACGCTGCGGCTGGGTGATATGCGCGGCATCGCAGTTGGTATGGAAACCCACCAGCTCGGCATAAATGGTGGCTCCGCGCGCCTGCGCATGTTCCAGCGATTCGAGGATCAAGGTGCCTGCACCTTCGCCAATCACTAAACCGTCGCGCTGCTGGTCGAACGGCGCGGGCGACGTGTGCGGCGCGTCGTTGCGCTGGCTGGTGGCGAACAGCGTGTCAAACACCGCCGCTTCAGACGGGCACAACTCTTCCGCGCCACCCGCCACCATCACGGTTTGATAACCGTGACGAATCGCTTCCCACGCATAACCGATCGCCTGGCTGCCCGACGTACAGGCGCTGGACGTCGGGATCACCCGGCCGCGCAGGCCAAAGAACAGGCCCGCATTGACGGCGGTGGTGTGCGGCATCATCTGCACGTAAGTGGTGCCGGTGATGTTGTTGGTGTGCTTTTCCGTCAGCATGGTGGCGAATTCACTCACCGGTCCGGTGCTGCCGGTTGAGGAGCCATAAGCAATGCCGGTTTCACCGCTGGTTAGCACCGGATGATCGATCAAACCGGCCTGCTCTAACGCGAGTTCGGTGGCGCGCGTCGCCATCAGTGAGACGCGCCCCATCGAACGAATGCGTTTGCGCGTGTAATGCGCTGGCGGCGTAAAGTTGTCCACTGGCGCGCCGAGCAGCGTGTGCAAGCCGTCGTACACCTGCCATTCCGGCATATGGCGCACCGCATTTTTGCCCTGTTTGATCCGCTCAGCCACCGCGCTCCAGCGCTCACCAAAAGCGGTCACGCCGCCCATGCCGGTTACCACTACGCGCTGAATCACAGCATACCTCCATTGATTGAAATCACCTGACGCGTGACGTAGCCCGCGATGTCCGACATTAAGTAGCTGGCCAGTCCGGCGACTTCATCCGCCGCGCCCATGCGCTTCATTGGGATCAGCTTCATTGCCTCGTCAATCACCAGCGGCTCAAGATCGGTCATGCCGGTATCAATCAAGCCAGGTGCGATGCAGTTCACGGTAATTTTGCGTTTCGCCAGCTCAATCGCCAGCGCTTTGGTGGCACCGATAATGCCGGCTTTGGCCGCGCTGTAGTTGACCTGGCCACGATTGCCCATGATCCCCGAGACCGAGGAGAGCGTAATAATGCGTCCGCCCTTGCGCAGGCCAATCATCGGCATCACGCACGGATGAATCACGTTGTAGAAGCTGTCGAGATTGGTGTGGATCACGCTGTCCCACTCATCATCGGTCAGCGCCGGAAACGCCGCATCGCGCGTGATGCCCGCATTGCTCACCACGCCGTAATAGGCGCCATGCGCGGCGATATCCTGTTCCAGTGCGCTGCGTGTGGCATCGCGCTGCGCCACGTCATACTGCAAGGTGCGCCCACATCCGCCCGCCGCCTCAATCTCAGCCAGCGTCTGCGCGGCACCGGCGCTGTCGCGGTGATAATGCACCACTATCTCAAAGCCATCCTGCGCCAGACGCAGTGCGATGGCGCGGCCAATACCTTTACTTGCGCCGGTCACTAAAACGCTGCGTGTCATGGCTGAACTCCCTGTTGCAATTGAATTAACTCGTGTTCATTGGGCTGATAGGTATTCAGCCGCCCGCTGGCGATGATCGCCTCGCCGCAGCGGATCTCCCCTTCGAAGCTGCCCAATCGGTCGTCACGCATCAGCAGGCGCATCTCAACGCGCAGCGTGCTGTTGGCGGCGAAAGCGGCGCGGCTGGCACGATAACCGCGTCCGCCAAGCAGCATGCCGGGACGAATCTCACTGTCGCCGCGCTGACGCGCATGAAAGCCCGACCAGACGCCAACGGTCTGCGCCATGATTTCCACACCGTACCACGCCGGTAAATCGCCCTGTGCGGTGAGAAAAGGGGCCAGCACGCCTGTCGCGTTGATACTGACTTCGCAGATCACGCTGTCGTCGCTAACCTGGATGACGCGATCCAGCAGCAGCATCGGTGCACGATGCGGCAGATAAGCATCTACCGGCAGAAAATCACTCATGAGGCTTTCCTACAATCAGGCAGGTATTGTTCCCGCCAAAAGCAAACGAATTTGAGGCAATCACCGGGCGCGCCAAAGGCTGCGGCGTGGTGATCAAACCGCACGCCGGCAGCGAAGTATCGTGTGCCGCCAGCGAGAAATCCTGCGGCGGCAGCGGCAGCTGCTGCTGCAGAATCAGTGCGGCTAAAGCCGCTTCGGTCGCGCCCGCCGCGCCCAGCGTGTGGCCGGTCAGGTGTTTGGTTGAGCTGCACGGCACGCGTTCGCCAAACAGGCGATGAATCACCGCAGATTCCACCTGATCGTTCAGCGGCGTGGCGGTACCGTGCAGGTTGATGTAACCGACATCCTGCGGCTGTAAACCCGCCTGTTGCAGCGCCATCAGCATAGCGCGCTCAGCGCCGACGCCTTCAGGATGCGGTGCCGACATGTGCCACGCGTCCGACGATTCACCGCAGCCGAGCAGCGCCAGCGGCTGCTTTTCGCGCGTCAGCAGCAGCAGCGCGGCAGCTTCACCAATCGAAATGCCGTCGCGATCGGCGCTAAACGGCGCGCAGTGACGTTCAGAAAGCGAATCCAGGCTGGCGAAGCCGTTAATCGGCATGCGACTCAGCGAATCCGCGCCGCCCACCAGCGCCACGTCCGCTAAACCAGCATCAATCAAACGTTGGCCGCTAATTATGGCGCGCGCACTGGATGAGCAGGCAGTCGAAATGGTGTAAGCCGGACCGTCCAGCGCTAAAAAATGCGCCAGGAAGCGTGATGGATCGCCAAGCTCCTGCATGCGGTAATCGTAGCCCGACAAGGCGTCATCCACCTGACGATCGCCTTCATCAACGCCGGAGGTGCTGGTGCCAAGCACAATCGCCACGCGATCGCGCCCATATTGCGCGATCGCCGCATCCACTACCGGGCGTATCTGCGCCAGCGCGGCCAGCAGCAGCTGATTGTTGCGGGTGTTATGCGCCGCCAGCGCGGCAGGAATCAGCGGCAACGCGCCCTGCACTTCACCCAGCCAGCAGCGTTTGCCGTCTTGCAGCCAGCCGTCGCGCGGTTGCATGCCGGGCGCGTGGCCCGCTTGCAACTGCGCGGCAATTTGCGCCAGGTTGTTGCCCAGCGCATTCACCATGCCAAAGGCGGAGATGTAAATCATGATGAGGCATCCAGATGTTGGATTTGAATCTGATAGCCAAAAGCGCGTTGATCGATGCTGATCGGCTCACGCAACTCGCCACGCTGCAGATAACGAATCAGTGTCACTACTTTGCCAGACGCATCGCGCAGCTCGCGGCGATCGTCGATGTCGGTCAGCGTCCAGCCGCGCGGCAGCTGCGGCTGCCATGCGCTGATTGGCCAGTGGCTCAGCATCACATCCGCCAACACCTGGCTGGCGGGCGGCATTTCCGGCAGCGCCATCATCTGCTGCGTGTGAATGCCGTTCTTATCATAGGTGACGCGGAACAGGCGAATGCCAAGCGATGACAAACCGGCGAGGCTCAGCTGCTGTGAATCCGCGCTCAGCAGCACCAGCAGCGACTGGGTTTTGCCTTTGGCGTGGCCGGTCAGCAACTGCTGCTGCTGAAACGCCGGCGAGATGCCCGGCGCCGGCAGCATGACGCGCACGCCCGGCTTCAACCAGGCGGTTGGCCGATTGAGGTCCCTCTGATGCTGCGCGCAGCCGCTTACCAGCAGGCTCAACAGCAGCAAAATGCCCATTTTCATCGTCGCTTCCTTTTTCCCGGGGCCAGCGCCAGCGGCGCCAGCAAGAATGCACAAAAAATCCCGCTGCACAGCACGGTGCCAAAACCGCTGATGGCGGCGGTGCTGCTGAACACCAGCATGCCGAGCGTTAACAGCGTGGTCATCATCGCCAGCGTCACCGCCAGCATGGAGGTTAACGGCGTGCCGCGCGGATTGCTGAAGAACAGCGTGTAGTTGATGCCGATGCCCAGCACCAGAATCAGCGCCAGTAAGGCAAACAGATTGAGGCTCGCGCCGATCCAGCCCAGCGTCGCCAGCGCCGCCGCCAGCGACAGCCACGACGGCAGCGCGCTGCGCATCCCGGCTTTCACGCCCAACCGTAGCATGTAGCTGCCGGTAATCAGCAATAATGCCAGCGCCAGCAATCCGCTCAGCAGCGTGCGCCAGAAGCGGAACAGTTCATCATAGCTGGCCTTGCGATCAACCCAACTGACACCCGCCTGCTGGGATGCCAGCTGCTGCAACGCGGCGCTGTTCTTAACGCCGCCGATCGGCACCAGCACGCTGCTGCGTCCGTCCGGCAGCGACAGCCACAGCAGCCGCCAGCCTTCACTCAGCGGGCTCGCCAGCCAGTCGGCGGCGGTCACCGGCATGGCGCTGAGATTAGCATCCGCTACAGTAATGCCCGCCTGCTTCAATCGATCCAGAATGGTTGGTGCAGCCTGCTGTAGGAGCGCTACATCCTGCTGCTGCTGCGCCAGCGAACTGAGCGGCAGCACGCGATAACTTTTGAACCAGCCTTGCTGCTGCGCCTGCTGCAGCTTCGGTGTTAGCGCGCTCAGCCGTTGCAGTGCTTGCTGTTCATCATCGCCCCACACCACAAACCAGGTTTGATCGGCCTGCTGACCGGTGAGCTGCGCCAGCTGACGATCCTGCGCTAACAGTTGCGCCGGCGCACTTTGCAGATGGGCAATATCATCATCGACCTTGAGTTGCAGCATGCCGCTTAGCGCATAGATCGCCACCAGCGCCGGTAAGCCGCGCTTCAGCCCGTTATTGCGTCGCCACGCGGCCAGCCAGCGCGCCAGCCATACCATCGCCGGAATCGGCCGCACCGGTAAACCGCGTACCAGCCACGGATAAAAACAGATCACCGTCAGGCAGGATGCGCTTAATCCGCTGGCGGCAAATACCGCCAGCTGGCGCAAGCCGGGGAACGGTGCCAGCAGCATCAACAGCCAGGCAATCGCCGTGGTGCCGAGCGCCAGCAGCAGCGTGCCGCGCACCTTATGCAAACTTTGCCACGGCGTGGCTTGCTCGCCGTGCACCATGCGTTCCGTCAGATAGTAGAGCGTATAATCGGCCGAAATACCGACAATGCTGAGGCTCATCACTAAGGTGGTGAGATGCAGCTCACCAAAACAGAGCAACGTCAGCACCGTGCCCGCCATCGCACCTATCGCCACCGACAATGCACAGAGCGCCAGCGGCCGTAATGAACGGAACACCAGCCACACCAGCAGCAGCAATCCCGCTAACGTTGCGCTGCCGAGGGTTTCGACATCATGCTGCGCGCGCTGACTGGCATCGTCGCTAAACAGCACCGTGCCACGCGTCAGCAGTTGCGCATCCGGCCAGCGGGTTTTCAGCTGTTGCTCCAGCTGATTAAGCGCGGTCACCAGCTGATGGCTCTCTTTGATACTGAAAGCATTGCTCGCCAGCTCGCCGTGCAGGAAATACCAGCGGCGCTGCTGCGCATCCTTGACCGTCAGCCAGCCGTTATGCAGCAGCATTTTATTGGCGTTCTGCTGCATCGCCAGCTGTGCGCCGCGCACCAGAAGCAGCGGATCGTGGCCGATCTCTTTGCTGCCGACGCCCGCGAAAGCCGAGAACAGCTGCGCCAGAATCCAGTCGGCCTGCGCGTCACCGCCGTTCTGCAAGCGCGCGCGCGTGGCCGGATCGATCAAGCCGTTGCGATGTTGAAACGCATAGGCGCCCCAGCGCTGCATCTGATCGTCATCCAGCGCGCCGCTTACCTGTGTCAGCATCGGCAAGGCTTGCAGCTGCGCTTGCCACCAGGCCGCAACCGCATCGCCGTGGTGATCGTTGGCACTTACCAGCCACACCAGCTGACGATCGAGGCGCTGCATAAAGCCGTGCTGGATCTCCGCTGGTGCCTGGCCGAGGTTTTGCTGCGGCAATAACGCCAGCACGCTGCTGTTCAGCTGGCTGCGCGGCAGCAAAACCGCCAGCGCCAGCGCTAACGTCAGGCACACCGCCAGCCACAGCAGCGCAACGGTTTTTTCACTGCGCTGGGGCAAAACGGGCTCGCTCTTCATCGGTTAACTGTTTCGGTTCGGTGCGGGTAGCGCTAAGGGTGATCTCGGTTTTATCGCCCTGCTTATCATCCAGCGTGATGCGATTAAGAAACGCCTCGCCTTGCAGATCGATACGGTTAAAGATCTTATTCAGCGGCGCGGCTTTCGGCGTCAAACCAAGTTGCCAGCGGTTGTTGCCCAGATCGTGGAAATCGAGCGCAAAATTCTCACGCAGCACCTTTTCATCTGCCTGGAACAGCGCGCGCAACAGATGGTTGAACTGGAACATCTGCGGATTGCTGTCGGCGGTGATCACCTGCGGCGGCTGGCCGCTCATGCTCTGCACCATGCGCTTGTCATCAAGGATCAACATCAGCGGGAACGGCGTGGCTTGCTGCCACCACAAACCCTGCTGCTGGGCGATCAATAGCTGACCGCGTGACACCAGCGGCTGCGCCATGCCAGCAATGGTGCGCACCTGAACAAAATTGGCGCGGATCACCGGTTGGCTGGCGAAGCGCTGTTGCAACTGCTCGAGCGTAACCGCGCTGGCGTTGGCGCAGATCACCAGCAGCAGCAGACAAAGGGTTCTGATCACGGTTTCACTCCCAGGCGTTCAAACAGAATATCGGGCGAGACAAAACACATCTCTTGGGTCGCTGCATTGACCGCCACCTGCAGCGTGTGTGCTTTGGTGGTCACCTGACCCGCCGCGTTGCGGATCACATAATCAATGCGTAAACGGTTTTCGTATTCGCTGATACTGGCGATGACGCGCACCACCTCTTCGCAGCGCAGCGGCTGGCGGTATTTCACATGGGTATCGACCACCGGCCAGACGTAGCCGCTGGCGGCCATTTCGCCGTAGCTGTAATTGACGCTGCGCAGCAAGGCTTCGCGCGCCACTTCAAAAAAGCGGAAATAGTTGCCGTGCCATACCACGCCCATCGGGTCGCAGTCGTGAAACGACACGGTTATGTCCACCTCAGCGCGGTAGTTGCTTTCACTCATCGCGGCTTTTCTCCTCGGGCAACGTCCAGAAATCGTAAAAGTTAAACCAATCCAGCGGCGCCATCAGCGCGTGCTGTTGTAACCGTTCGGCGTAGCGATCGACGGTGGCCTGTAACGCCTGCTGGCGCTGGGCGCGCGGCAGCGAGAGCGGATCGGCAAAGGCTTCGCAGTGCACCCGCAATCGCCCCTGTTCGCGCAGGGCAAACATCAGCAGCACCGGACAGCGCAACGCCGCCGCCAGCACAAAAGGTCCCTGGGGAAACGGTGCAGGATGGCCCATAAATTCACTCCACACCACGCGACGCTCGCCGCCGCGCTGGCGATGCACGGCGGTACGATCGCCAACAATCGCCACCCATTCACCGGCATCGAGTTTTTGCTGCAGCAGAATGGCGGTGTCCGGACCGATATCGGTGACCGGCAGCAGATTGACGCCCGCCTGCGGTGCAATGCTCTCCAGCACCTCGCGGAAGCGTTGCGCATTGTCAGTAAACACCAGCGCATTAATCACCAATCCGCTGACCTGTTTGGCCATCGCGCGGCAGGCTTCGATATCACCGAGATGCGAGGCCAGAATCAGATGGCCTTTGCCCTCGGCGGCGCGAATGGTGGCTTCCGCACCCGGCGCGAAATCAATGTCGCGTCCCCATTGCAGATCGCCGCGCCAGCTAGCGACTTTATCCAGCATGCTGTAGCCGAAACGCAAAAAGTGACGATAGCTGCTGAGCGGCGCAGGCAGCGCGATGTTCTGCCGCTGCGCCATCGCCCGCACTCGCGTCAGCCACTGCTGCGAGGCGGCGCGCGCGGTGCGTCCGGTTAGCCAGTAAACCGCCACCACCGGCCACAGCAGCAAGATAAAAGGCAAGCGTCCGGCGCGGCGATAGAGCCACAGCATAAAGCGCAAACCGCTCTGCCCGCGTCGTTCCGGCTTTGCAGACCAGTGTTGCGCATCACTACGCTGACGCAGCAACTGCGGGATGCGTGGCAACATGCCGAAGAACAGCCGCGTGTGCATCCATGAGATGCGCAGGTTGTCCCGCAGCGCATCAAAGTGCGATACGCCGCTGGCCGGATAGGTCACGCGCGTGGTGATAAAACGGCTCGGCGTGCCCTGCCAATAGAGGCGCACCATGATTTCGGTGTCGAAATCCATGCGCTGACCAATTGGATGGCGATCGCACAACGCCAGCGATGGCGCGAGCGGATAGACGCGGAAGCCGCACATGCTGTCTTTCAGCGAGAACGACAGCGTTTCCACCCACACCCAGAAATGGGTGATGTAGCGGCCATAGAGGCGCGATTTGGGAATCGAGGCGTCGTAAAGCGGCTGACCGGAGATCAGACAGTGCGGATAACGCTGCGCTTCGGCCAGCATACGCGGCGTGTCTTCCACCTGATGCTGGCCATCGGCATCGAGTTGCAGCGCGTGGCTGTAACCCGCCGCCGCCGCCGCGCGCATCCCGGCAATCACCGCCGCGCCTTTGCCCTGATTGTGGGGTAGCGTCAGTACCCGCAACTGCGGTGCCTCCAGCGCCGCAATCTGCTGTTTGGTGGTGGCATCGCTGCCGTCATCCACCAGAATCACCGGCAAGTTGAACGGTGCCAGCCGCGCCAGCACCGACGCCAGCATCGCGCCGTGGTTATAGCAGGGAATCAGCACACAAGGCGTGAAGTGAGAACTCAACACAGGCGGATCTTCCCGCTGCTGGCCACCGTCGCCACGTCGCCGTTGATCAGGCTGTAGCTGAAACTGAGCAGCGATTTTTCTGCCTGCCACTGCAGCTGTAAGGCCAGCTCGGCATCCGGCGGCACCGGCTGCTGGAACTTGATATTGTCAATCGCAGCGAAAGATTTACCGATGGCTAAACGCGTCAGGCCGTAATGCAGCGCCCAGTCGAGCTGCGCCACGCCGGGCAGGATTGGCAGCGTCGGGAAATGGCCGCGAAACCAAAACAGATCGGCAACAACGTGCAGGCGCAATGTCAGTGCATCGCCCTGCTGTTCGGCATGCAGTTCAACCGGCAGCATCAAATAACTCCTCAATTTGTGGCCAGGCGCGTTTACTTTGTGCGGTGACAGGAATCGATGTCACCACGCGCCAATAGCGCGGAATCGCCACCGGCTCCAGCCAGGGTTGCAGCGCGCGTTTCCACTCAATTTTTAGCTGATGCAGCGTCGCCGCATCCAGCATCTCAGGCAGCGCCAGTACCACGCCAATCGCATGACGACCGTGACGCTGAATCGCCAGCGCGGCGGCATCATCCACGCCGGGCAACGCCAGCAGGCGGCGTTCAATTTCACTCAGCGAGACGCGCTTGTCTTCAATCTTCACCACGCGATCCTGACGCCCTGCCAGCTGAAACTGGCCGGACGGCTGCTGCACAATACGATCGTCGAGCGCGCAACCGGCATCGGTTTCCAGCAAAGCGGAAAACACCCGCCAGCGTCCGGCGTCCTGCTCACGCAGGGTAATCTGCGGGAAACAGTGCCACAGCGCGTTCTCCTCGCGTGCGCAGCGCCAGCCAATCACGCCGGTTTCGGTGCTGCCATAGATTTCATCAACCGTGCAGCTCAGCGCCTTTTGCGCATGCTGCGCCGCCGTCCACGGCAACGCGCCACCGGCGGACACGATCAGCTCGCAGCGCGGCCCGGCCAACGCAGGATCGAGACGCCGCAGAAACGCCGGACTGCTGATAAACGCGTAGCGACGATCGGGTGATTGATCGGCCAGCTGTTCACTGTAGAAAATTTGCTGCGCGGCAAAGGGTAAACCCAACGCCATCGGTAGCACGATGCGAAAACTCAGGCCATACAGATGTTGATGGCTGACGGAGGCAATCACATGGCAATCACGTAAGCGTGGGCCCCACAAGCTGGAGAGCCAGCGGGCTTCAAGATCCAGCGCGCGCAGCGATTTCACTACGCGACGCGGCGTGCCGGTCGAACCAGAGGTGAACAACACCAGCGTGGCGTCGGCGGCGATTGGCGGTAACGCGCCGCTCGCCAGTGCGTCGTCCCAGCGCAGCTGCGGCAGCGCGAATGCCAGCGGCATATCGCTGATCACGCCATCCAGGCTGTCGGCCATCTCTTCCAGCTGGGCCGCGCGACAGTGTCCGGGGATCACCGGCGTTTTACCGGCGTGCCACAGCGCCAGCAGCGCGGCGGTAAACGCATAGCTGTTATCAAAGCACAGCGCCCAATATTGGCCGGGCTGGTTTTGCAGCCGATCGGCCAGCGCCCGTACCTGCTGACGCAAGGTGTGCAGCGTATGTTGCTGTTGGCCGTGCCAGGCCACAATGCGATCCGGCGCGCTGAGCCAGTCGCGGAGGCTATGTAGGTTCATGCCTGTTTCCTTATGCGCTGACGCAGCAGCCATTCGCCGCCCATCAGCGTGCCCATCAGCAGATAGCTGATGCACCCATTCCAGAGTGTCCAAAGCGTGACATCATTGAGCAGGCAGGTGAGCAACGCCACGCTGCCGTTGAAGATGAAAAAGCCGCACCACACTTGCGTCACGCGGCGGGTATAACGCACCGCGCGCGGTGGCAGATCCGGTTCACGCAGCCGTGCCAGCCGCTCTACCAGCGGCATGGGGCTCCACAGCGACGCGCCAAACAGCAGCAGCATCGATGCATTGACCACCAGCGGATACCACAGCAGCAGATGTTGCGATCGCAGCAGCAGGCTGGCGAGGCATAACGCGCTGCCCACCAGCGCCAGCAGTAGCATCACGCGCGCCATCGGCCCGGCGGCGCGGCGCAGCGTCCAGACGCGCAGCACAAACAGCAGCGCCAGCAGGCCCGTCACGCCGCGCCACTGTGGCTGGGTGAGGGTTAACCACACCAGAAACGGCCACGCCAGCAGCGCCGCTCCGTTTAGCAGCCGCAGCAGCATGCGATCAGGCTTCGTCGCGCATCAGTTGATCGACGGCATCCACCACATCCTGCACGGTACGCACCGCGCGGAAGGTTTCCGGTTTGATCTTACGGCCAGTACGCTTTTGCAGATGCACCACCATATCGACCGCATCGATGCTATCCAGCTCGAGGTCTTCATACAGGCGGGCGTCCGGACGAATATCATCCGGCTCAATTTCAAACAGCGAGGTGAGCAGCGAAGCCACTTCCTGGTAAATTTCGTTTTTGTTGATCATGTTGACTGTTCTCAGGCTTGCTGTTGTTCAACAAACGCGGCCAGTGTAGCCACGGAAAAAAAGTGCGCGCGCAGCGTTTCGCTCTCGGCGGAGAGCTGTACGCCGAAGCGATTTTTCACCGCCAGTCCCAGCTCCAGCGCATCGATTGAATCGAGGCCCAGCCCCTCGCCAAACAGCGGTGCGTCGGTTTCGATGTCGTCAGGGCTGATATCTTCCAGATTCAGCGTGTCGATAATCATCTGTTTGATGTCGTTAATCAGTACTTGCATAACTTAGTTGGTCTCGTCAGGCACCAGCGCCTGTTGCAGATGACGCGTCAGACGACGTGCGGCCAGCGGCTGCGCATCCTCTTCGGCTTCACAAAAGGCGTGGCTGGCAATACGCGATTGTACGCGTACAGTAAAAATCGGTTTAACCAGCGGAATCTGATACCAGCGGCTTTGCTTATCGAGCATGCGCTCGGTGCAGCTGATGTGCACCACACGCAGATCGCAGCCCGCGCGCACCGCAATGTTGGCGGCACCGCGCTGCAGCTTCAGCGGCTCGCCATAACGTGTGCGCGTGCCTTCCGGGAAAATCAGAATGGTATCGCCGCGCGCCAGCCGCTGCTGGCTGTCTGGCAGCAGCGTATCGGCTTCGCTGTTAATCAGGTAATCAGCGGCGCGAATCACGCCACGGAAGAAAATGTTGTGCTGCAGCTCGGCTTTCACCAGGCAATCCATCTCCGGCAGCACCGACGCAATCATCACGTAATCGATCAGTGACGGATGGTTGGCGACGATCAGGCAGCCGCGATCCTGACACAGCTGTTCTGCGCCGATGATCTGGTAATCGTAAACCCCGACAAAGCGGCAGAAACGCAGGAAGCAGCGGAAGCTCCAGGCGATGCTGCTGCGGGCGATATGGCGACGGCGCAGGCCATCACGCTGCACCAGTAACAGCAGATTGAACCAAATCAGCGACAGTAGCAGGCCGCCCACGCTGAACAGCGTAAAGCTGACGGCGGTCATCACCAGCCGCCAGTAATAGTTGAAACCGGGACGCGCCTCGGTCAGCGAATTATCCACCATGCAGACGCTCCCAGTGCCACTGATGGCGCTCGCCGGCCACGCTAAAACGTGGCGTGTTGTGCAGCATCGCCGCCAGAAATTGCAGACTTTGCGGCAGAGGGTTGTGCAGCTCAGCGGGTTTGCCGGCCTGCGCTTCGCAACGCCACGCCTCGCCTGCGCGTAGCAGCAGCGCTACCGCGTACGGCGCATTAAAGCGATCGATTTCCGGTAGCCACGGACGGTAGTAATCCGGCACCACGCCGTCAAAATCCACCAGCAGCACCTGCGCATTACCCGCCTGATGCAGCGCCGCCACTTCTATCAATCCTTGCTGGAAGCTATCAATACCGGCCGAAACCGAGGATGAAACCAGCGGCTGACGCGCGGCGATGGTCAAACTGCCCACCGCTGAGTTGTGAACCGACATGGCGAAATCGGTGGGCGACAGCGCTTGCTGTTCCGCCAGCGCGGTGAGAATGCGCAGATTACGCTCCAGTTCGCCGTGGCGACTGGTGAAGACGATGGCGTCCACGCTTTGCCGCGCCAATAACGCCAGCCCGCATTCAACCGCAGCACGGCTGCCGGCGCTGAGACGACGCGCGGTCATCATCGGCAAAAATTGGGGTTTCGCGATAGGTTGCGTGGCCTCTAACACCGGTGCCTGTTGCGCCCAGCGTTGCCACTCTTCTGCGGTGCTGTTGCCCGGCGCGATGGCGTGCCAGTCAACAAGGGAGTAAGCGAGTTTCATACCTGTATTCTTTCTTCAGCCTCAGGGATGGTCCGGTTTTCGCTGCGCGGCATCCCTTCCTTGCTCTCTATACCCGTCATCCCATGCGGATGTCGCCGATTAACAAGGCGGGCACATGGCCCGCCTGTTTCTATTTCGGCAGCGTTACGGCTAACTTTACAACATTATGTCAGCAATCACGCTTCGCGCTTATTTAGCGGCTTCGACCGCCAGACGCGTCTGGATGCCCTGGCTCAGGTTCTGAATCCAGCGGTTATAGTTGCGGTGAATCTGACCGCTGCCTGCTTTAAGATTCTGGCTGCTGACATACTGGATTTGATAGCTGTTCGCGGTGTAGTTCACGCGAATATCTGCGGTATGTCCGCGCTCGGCCAGGTGACCATTCATCACGCCCGGACCGGCTGGCGTCATCACCCAATGGTTAGCGGCACCCGCCTGGACGATAGCTTGTTTCATTTGCTCATCCGAGTAGCTCTGACCCACGGTCTGGCTCACATTCTGGATCGGCGCAGTACGCGGCGCACAGCCGGTTAACAGGACCGCAGTAACTAACAACGCAAAACCGATTTTTTTATTCATCATTTCCTTTTCTTCCCCTGTCTTTGCAAGCCGCCTGGATGAGCGACCGCGCTGGTAAACTTACCAACACTGTTCCGTTCAGACTGTGTAAAGCGGGCGGATAATAACATTATTTGTAAAGACAAGTAAAAAGAAGCATGAATGACTTTAGAATCGTTTACTGCCGATTTAAAACCAGACGCAGGCCGTTTTACGGCGGAATTTCTACCGAAAAATGGCCTTGCGACATGATGTTTAACCCTGCCAGCCGCCGCCGAGCGAACGATATAGATCGATTTGCGCTAACAGCAGCGTATTTTTTACTGACACGATATTCAGCTGAGTGCTGAACAGCGTGCGCTGGGCGTCCAGCTCATCCAGATAAGAGGCGTAACCATTTTGGTAACGGTTGTGGGCAATGCGATACGCTTCCGCCACATAACTCTCCTGTTTCTGCAACTCCGCCAGCTGCTCCTCGCCACGGCGAATGGCATCCAGCGCGTTATCCACGTCGGAGAAGGCGTTACGCACCACTTTTTCATAACCGTACAGCGCCTGATTACGCGTCGCCATCGCCACATCCACCTGAGCAGTTAGCGCTTCGCGATTCAGCAGCGGAGCCAGAATGCTGCCTCCAATGCTCCACAGACGGAACGGATTATCCAGCAGCTGATGCAGTTCGCTGCTTTGCAAGGTGCCGCTGGCGGTGAGATTGAGCGACGGCAACAGTTTGGCCTGGGTTGAAGCCAGTGACGCGTCGGCGGCCAGCAGCTGGCGCTGCGCCTGCACAATATCGGGACGACGATTCAGCAGTTGTGAAGGCAGCAGCGATGGCAGGGTTTGCGGCTTGATGTGGTCGAACTGGCTGCTGCGCGCAATTTGGCGCGGGTTCATGCCCACCAGCACGCTAAGCGCGTTCTCCTGCTGCTCGATCTGATGCTGCAACTGCGGGATCTGCGCTTTGGCGGTTTGATATTCCGAGGCGGCCTGCATCCATTCAAGGCGCGAGGTGTAGCCGGTTTCAAACTGGCGCTGCGCCAGGTTGAGCGAGTTTTTGCGCGTCGCCAGCGTTGCCTGGGTTACGCGCAGCTGTTCATCCAGCGCACACAAGCTGAGGTAGCCCGATGCCACCGAACTGGCGACGGTGAGCTCAGCGGCAGAAGCGGCAGCACGCTGCGCATCCAGCGAAGCTTCTGCGGCGCGAATGCTGTTGCTGCGGCTGCCCCATAAATCCACCTCGTAGTTGGCCTGCAGCAATCCCTGAAACACCGCGTTTTCATACGGCTGACCGGTGGCCGCCGACAGCGCACGCTGATGCGTAGCCGCCACGCCCGCCGACAGCGTTGGAAAATTATCGCCCTGCGCGGCACGCAACTCGGCACGGTATTGATCCACGCGCGAACGCGCGGTGAGGACATCGCTGTTGTGCTGCAGCGCCTGCGTGACGAGGCGATTAAGATTGGCATCGCCGAAATTCTGCCACCATTGCGCCTCCGGCAGCGCATGCGGGCCCACCTGCTGACGCCAGCTCTCAGGAATCGGCAACGATGAGGGCGCTTTTTCCACTTGCGTTGCACAGCTGCTCACCATCAATGCCACACAGGTGGCTAACAATAAGCGCCTCATGGCGTATCCTTGTGCGGCTCTGCGGCGGTATCAATGCTTACTTCCACTGACATGCCCGGACGAAGTGCTTGCAGATCGTCATTCAAAATTTTGATGCGCACCGGAATGCGCTGGGCAATTTTCACAAAGTTGCCGGTGGCGTTATCCGGCGAGATAGCACTGAATTCGGATCCGGCGGCAGGCGAAATAAACTCGACGCGGCCATCGTAATGCTTACCGTCCAGCGCATCGACGCGGATGTTCACCGGCAAGCCGGGACGCACGCGCGCCAGTTGAGTTTCCTTGAAATTCGCGATGATCCATTTGTTTTCTGGCACCACCGAGGTCAAACGCGTGCCGGCGGTCACATAGCTGCCTTTGCGCACCGACAGCTGACCGAGCTGGCCGCTGTCTGGCGCGATGATGCGTGTATTCGCCAGGTCGATATTTGCCAACTCCAGCGCCGCCTGCGCACTGGCAACATCGCCTTGCAGTGACGCGCGATTCACCACCACGGTTTGCAGATTCTGTTGTGAAACGGCCACCTGCGCATCCGCCTGTCGCAACTGCGCCTGCGCCTGGGCATTCGCCGCGCGTGCGGCGTCGCGCTCACGCACCGACAGCGAGCCATCAGCCGCCAGATTCTCGACGCGCTTGAGATCGAGGCTGCTTTTCAGCGCCTGCGCTTTAGCATTTTCCAGCGCCGCTTTGTTGCTGAGAATGTTGGCTTCGGCACTTTTACGCTGCTGCTGGTTGTTGTTCTGCGCGGCGATTTTCATATCCAGCTGCGCCTGCGCCTGATGCACGCGCTGACGATAGATACGATCGTCGATGGTCATCAGCAGCTGGCCTTTGGTCACTGGCTGCAAATCCACCACGTTCACTTCAGTCAGATAGCCATTCACCTGCGGGCTGATAAAGGTTACCTGGCCGCGCACGTAGGCGTTTTCCGTGGACTGAACGGTGCTGGTGAACGGCCACAGCTGCCAGGCATAGAGGATCACCAGCACGCCGACGATGACAATGCCGCTGCCAGCGGCGATAGAAAGAATGCGTCGGCGGTTGGTGCGCTCGCGCTCCGCCGCCTGAATGTCGTCCTGTTGGCTCATGAATTCTCCGTCGGGGTTACTGGTTGTGCCGCATTCATTTTAGTCTGACGCCAGTTGATATAGCGTAAGCGCGTCAGGCGATACAGCACCCAGATTAAGGTGATGAAAGCCAGCGCGGCGGTAAGAAGATAAGTATCGTTATAGGCCAGCACGTTGGCTTGCAGCGTCGCCACCGTTTGCAGCTGGCTGCTGCTTTGCGCGCTGAGCAGCACGCTATCCGGCAACTGGCTGCTAAACAGCGAGCTGTACTGGCTAAGGCGTTCGGTCACGTTGGGATCCAGCTGCGACAGCTGATCGCCCAGCAGGCTGGAGTGGTATTTTTCGCGCCACGTCTGGAACGTGCCGAGAATGGCCGCGCCAATAAGGCCGCCTAAGTTCTGGCTCATGCCGAACAGCACCGAGAAGCTGACCAGGTTTTTCGGTTGCGTCACCACGCCGCCAATCCCCAGCAGCATGGCAGGCCCGAGGAAGAAGGCGCTGCCGAAACCGAGCAGAAACTGGCTAAAGTAGAGATTGTGGGCACGCGTCAGCGGGTTGGATTGCGCATCCATCAGCGAGGCGACGATCATCACCACCAGCGACACGACAATTGGCCAGCTCAGATGCGTAGGTTTGATGGTTAATGCGCTGGCGATCATGCCGCAAATCACCCCGGCAATGATCGCTAACGCCAGACCGCGCATCTGATCGTTGAGTAAGCCGAGTTGCTGCAGGAAACCGACCGCGCCGGTGTTTTGCTCGGCCAGCAGAATACGCATCATGATCATCACAATGCCCAGCCGCACAATCGTGCCGTTGCTGAGCCAGCGGGTATTCAGCAACGGATTCTTACGATTGTGCTCGACGACAATCGCCGCCACGATCAACACCAACGCCAGCGCCAATGCCACACCGAGCCACGGCGTGCTGAACCACCATTCGATGCGGCCCAGCGACAGCACCGCGCACAGCAGCGCCATGCCCGGCGCCATCAACATGAAGGTGAGGAAATCCATCTTTTCAAAGGCTTTGATGCGGTCGCCGGGCGGCAGTTTCACCACCAGCACGCAGCCCAGCGAGATCATCGCCAGACCGAGTTCAAACAGGTATAAACCGCGCCACTCTTGCAGCTGCAGCAGTTCGGTGGAGAACAATCGTGCCAGCGGAATCGCCAGCTGCGACGCGGTGATGCCAATCACCAGGGCTTTAAGCCGATGCTTCGCCGGCCAGGCCTGAATCTGGTAATAGATGCCGAGCGAACTGAGCGCCGCGCCGACCATGCCATGCGCGGTGCGGACAATGATCGCCGAGCTGAGATCGTTAGCCAGCAGGTGGAAAAACGCCACGATCACATACAGCACCAGAAACGCTTCGGTGAACAGCCGCAGACCAAACTGCTGGCGGAACTTCACCAGCAGCAGGTTGATGGAGATGTTGCCCATCACATATACCGAGGGCAACCAGGCGATCTCATTGCTGTAAGCGCCGAAGGTGCCTTGCAGATTGGTGAGGTTGGCAGAGACCAGCGCGTTACTCAGCGCGCCGGTAATCGAGATCAATAAGCCAATGATGCCAAATGCGATGCGCTTCGAAGGCGAATGCAGCGGCGTTGAGGGCGAACCCGGCAGCATCGGCTTTTCATGCGGCAGCCATTCGCGCGGGGCATAAGGATTACGTTTTGCCACGGTTAAACGCTTCCCAGACGCGCGAGCAGCTGTTGCAGCACCTGTTCCGTTATCGCCAACGATGCAGGATCGATATCCGCCAACAACTGTGCACGTAGCGCATCGGCCTGCGTTTTCACTTCGGCAAAGGCCACGCTGCCCTGCTCAGTCAGAATCAGCAGGCGTTTGCGACGATCTTCCGGCGGCTGCACGCGCGCTAATAGCTGCTGCTTCACCAGACGATCCACCAGCGGCACGACGCTGGCCTCTTCCAGACCAAGCAACTGCGCCAGCGCTTTTTGCGTTGGCGGCTCGGCGGCGGTGGCAACGCTGGCAATCGCCATCCAGCTGCTCATGCTCAATCCGCTCTCTTTGAGGCGACGATCAACAGCCAAACGCCATGCGTGCGCGGTGAGATGCAGCAAACGAGAAAAGGGTTGGGGATAGTCGCTCAAAACGTAGTGGCCTAATGGTTAGGTATCTAACTAAACGGGAGCGTTATTATAAGGTAAGCCGCTCGCCAATGAAAATTTTGCTTACACCTGCAAACGTAGTTGGCAGGACAAAAAATCTCCAGCTTTCCTTATCAGTTGTACAACTCACCGAAAATTTGGCGGTTTTCGCCCATTCTTGTATAGCTTTTAGAAAACATTACAAATCATAACTCACTGTTAAATAAGGACTAGCACAAATTGCTTAAAATCAAGCTTGTACAAGTTGTGCCGGATTGTATAAGTTTACGTCCCGTGAGCCAGCTGACGGCTCCGTAACGAATGATGCACTTTGCGTCGCCTCTGAAGGTGTTGTGGATTTCCACCTTCAGAGGTGTCTTTTTGCGTTGGTTGATGAGTTGGGTGTTGCGCGCCTGTCCGCGTGCAAATTTTTTCATCATGGAGCTGAAGGCACATTGCCATCAGGCCGATCTTAAGGGCTTCACATATGCAAAACGCCGCAAACAGTAGCGCTGCCATCGCTGACTATTTCAAACTGGCCGGTAATAGCGACAGCAGTGAAATGGAAGTTTTCGGGCAGATCATCGCCGAAATCCTGCAAGCCGGTATGCCGGTTTCTAATAAAGCGATTATTGCTTCGCTGATTAACCGTCTTGAGATGGAAAGCGATGTGATTCAGCTGGATATTTATCGCCATCTGCTTGAATTAGTTGTGAATAAAACACCTGACGATCTCGCGGTCTAAAGCCGGATTCCAGGGATGGAATCACCCTCACCTGCCCCAACGCGCTAGCGTCTCACCTTATTGCCCGGTAACATCCCTTCTCGGAAAATCCTAACTGGTTACTGCCGTACCGCGACGGTATGCGCACAATAATAAAAGAGCCTGCACAATCTATGAGTCAACCAACTGAGCGCACCACTGCGGTGGAGAGCGATATCACCGTGGGGCGCGTTTTACGTTCGCCTGCCCTGCTAACCCGCGAGTGTCTGGCCGGCATTATTACCGCGCTGGCGCTGATCCCGGAAGTTATCTCCTTCTCCGTGATTGCCGGTGTCGATCCTAAAGTCAGCCTTGTGGCCTCGGTGGTGCTGTGCCTGACGCTGTCGATTCTGGGCGGTCGTCCGGCAATGGTCACTGCAGCGGCCGGTTCGGTGGCGCTGGTGATCGGCCCAATGGTGCATGCGCACGGCGTTGAATACATTCTGCCGGCGGTGGTTATGGGCGGCATTATCCAGATTATCTTTGGGCTCGCTGGGTTGTCGTGCATGATGCGCTATATCCCGCGTTCGGTGATGATCGGCTTCGTTAACGCCCTCGGCATCCTGATCTTCTTTGCGCAGGTCCCGCACGTTTGGGGACAATCCGCGTTGGTGTGGGTGCTGTTCGCCGTTACGCTGGCCATCGTGCTGCTGCTACCGAAAGTGTTTAAAAGCGTCCCTTCACCGCTGGTGGCGATTGTGGTAGTGACGGCGGTGGCGTTGGTGCTTGGCTATCGCGTACCGAACGTGGGCGATGAAGGGCCAATGACCGCCGGTCTGCCAGGCTTCACGACGTTGCTGGTGCCAATCAATCTGCACACGCTGCAAATCATCTGGCCCACCGCCTTGAGCATCGCCTTTGTGGGTTTGATGGAGTCGCTGCTGACCGCCAAACTGGTGGATGACATTACCGATACGCCTTCCGCTAAACGCCGCGAATCCTGGGCGCTGGGCGTCGGCAATATTCTTGCGGGCTTCTATGGCGGCATCGCCGGTTGCGCGATGATTGGCCAAACCATCGTTAACGTCGAGCTGGGCAAAGCACGTACGCGTGTTTCGACGGTCGCGGCGGGTATCGTGCTGCTGTTATTAGTGACCGGACTGAGCCAGATTATGGCACAGATCCCGATGGTAGTACTGGCGGGCATTATGATGGTGGTAGCGGTGAAAACCGTGAACTGGCACAGCCTGCATCCGGCTACGCTGAAACGCATGCCGTGGTCGGAAACCTTTGTGATGGTGCTGACGGTTGCTGTCACCGTGTGGACCGGCAACCTGGCGATTGGCGTGCTGGTTGGTGTGATTCTGGCGATGATGCTGTTCGCACGCCGCATCGCTCACGTCATTCACGCTGAACGCCAGCTGAGCGAGGATGGCCAACAGGTCAATTACACCGTGCGCGGCCCGCTGTTCTTTGGTAGCAGCAATGATTTGTTTGAACACTTCAATTACGGCCACGATCCAAAAACTGTCACCATCGATTTGACGCATGCGCAGATTTGGGACGCTTCCAGCGTGGCGGCCCTTGATGCTATCGAATATCGCTATCAGCGCCATGGAGCGAACGTCACCTTTATCGGGCTGGATAACCGCAGCAGCGATTTCCGCGAGCGGCTGAGTGGCAATCTGGGATAGAAATATTAGGATTGAGACGAAAAACGCCGGAAATCCGGCGTTTTTTATGGTTACTGCCGCGCTTCGCTTGCGAAATTTGCTGTCACTGACTTTGCTTAGCTCATGGTCAATCCTTTGATCTCTTTGGGATTGGTTACTCAATCACTTAATTATAAGGAGCAGCAGATGAACGTTTTAACAAAAGCAGCATTGGTGACGTTAACCTTGGTATCGCTGTCGGGTTGTATGCACAAGAGTGATGCGGTCGGCAACGATGGGCGCCCACATGCGCCAAGTAACCAACCGGTGCCAGGCGCCAGCGAAGGAGCAGGTCCGGTGGGACAACCGCAATCGTAATGACTTGCCCGGCTTTGCCGGGTTTTTATTGGCGATGAGGTAAGGACAAAAACAAAAAAACCGCCCTTAGGCGGTTACGACATTACTGCTTATTGCTTTATTTTATTCGTTTTATCGACTGCAAATATGGTGCCCGGGGCGGGACTTGAACCCGCACAGCCATAAGCCGAGGGATTTTAAATCCCTTGTGTCTACCGATTTCACCACCCGGGCAGGGTGTAAATTGGAGGCGCGTCCCGGAGTCGAACCGAGGTAGACGGATTTGCAATCCGTTGCATGGCCACTCTGCCAACGCGCCTTTAATCTGATATGTAATTCGTTGAATACGAACCACTAAATTTGGAGCGGGAAACGAGACTCGAACTCGCGACCCCGACCTTGGCAAGGTCGTGCTCTACCAACTGAGCTATTCCCGCATAATCTTCGTCTTTCAATTTGTTGCTGCGTTAGCTTCCTTCACTCACACAGGTCACTTACTGAAGTAAGCTCTCTGTGATTCGTTCAGTTGCTGCCTTGCTACAAATTGAAATACTCGATTCTGAATTTCTTCATCGAACTTGCTGATTTTATTCAGCTTCTTGCAGACTCGCTGCCGTTCGATGCGATGCATTCTACTTATCTGACGCAGTGAGTCAATAGAATTATCCACACACTGCGTCCGTTTGCTGCTTTTTAAATCGCATCGATCAGCTATCGAGCAAATCACCGCGCGCTGCGCTTAAATACTGGAACATTGACCAGAACGTCAGCACGGCTGCGATGTACAGTGCGACCACACCCACGCCAACCACCGTGGCTTCTGGACGCCACAGCAGGGCAAACAGCGAGAACATCTGCGCGGTGGTTTTCACCTTGCCGATCCACGACACCGCCACACTGCTGCGTTTGCCAATCTCCGCCATCCACTCACGCAGCGCAGAGATAATGATTTCACGGGCGATCATCGTTGCCGCAGGCAGCGTAATCCACCACGCGTGGAAATGCTCCGCCACCAGCACCAGCGCAATCGCCACCAGCACTTTATCCGCAACCGGATCGAGGAACGCGCCAAAACGCGTGGTCTGCTTCCAGCGACGCGCTAAAAAACCATCAAACCAGTCAGTGACCGCAGCAATCACAAAGATCAGTGCAGTAGCAAAGGGAGCCCATTGAAATGGCAGATAAAACGCCAGGACAAAAAAGGGAATAAGTACGACTCGAAACAGGGTAAGACACGTCGGAATGTTAAATTGCATATGCCAGTAACTGTCTGGTGTGAGTAGGGTTTCATGTATGTTGCTACATTGCCCCCCCTCTTTCAACGTTAGTGTTTCAGTGAGTAGTAGATTTTTTCCGCCAGCGCGGTGGAAATTCCCGGCACTTTAGCAATCTCGTCGACGCTGGCATTCATCAGCGGTTGCAGGCCCCCCATATACTTGAGCAGCTGCTGGCGCCGTTTGGGCCCCACGCCTTCAATACTTTCCAATGCGCTGGTGTTCTTCACTTTGGCGCGTTTTTTCCGGTGACCTGAAATCGCATGATTGTGAGAGTCATCACGAATATGCTGAATCACATGCAGCGCAGGCGAGTCCGGTGGTAAGGAAACGCCCTCACCTTCCGCTTCAAAGAACAGCGTTTCCAGCCCGGCTTTACGATCGCTACCCTTCGCCACGCCGAGTAAAATCGGACGATCTTTATCCCAGGGTACATTCAACTCGGCGAAAACCTGTTTCGCCTGCGCTAACTGACCTTTACCGCCGTCGATGATGATCACGTCGGGGATTTTGTCCTCTTCCAGCGCTTTGCCGTAACGACGGCGCAGCACCTGATTCATCGCCGCGTAATCATCGCCCGGCGTGATGCCCTCAATGTTGTAGCGACGGTAATCCGAACGCAGCGGACCATCACGGTTGAACACCACGCACGACGCAATGGTCTGCTCGCCCATGGTGTGGCTGATGTCAAAGCACTCCATGCGATGAATGGTGTCGAGCTCAAGGAACGTCGCCAGCGCCGCCAGACGCTGCTGAATGGTCGAATGCTGCGACAGCTTGGTAGTCAGTGCCGTTGCCGCATTGGTGCGCGCCAGTTTCAGGTAGCGTGCACGGTCACCACGCGGCTTACTTTGAATATTCACTTTACGTCCCGCCAGCGCGCTCAGCGATTCCGCCAGCAGCTCACGTTCCGGTAGAGTAAAGTCCAGCAGAATTTCCGCCGGCAAAGTGCGCGCTTCACTGCCTTGCAGATAGAACTGCCCGACAAAGGTTTGTACCACTTCGGTCAGTTCGGTATCGGCAGGTACTTTCGGGAAGTAGCTGCGGCTGCCGAGCACTTTGCCCTGACGGATAAACAGCACGTGCAAGCAAGCCATGCCAGCATCAAAGGCCACGCCCATCACATCCAGGTCTTCACCTTGATTGGAGACAAACTGCCGCTCGGTTACGCGCCTTACCGCTTGAATCTGGTCGCGTAAAATCCCGGCCTCTTCAAAACGCAGTTCCTCACTGGCATTTTCCATGCGCTTGACCAGCTGATTGATCACCTGATCATCTTTCCCCGCGAGGAACAAACGCACGTAATCGGTTTGCTGCGCATACTCCTCTTCGCTAACCAAGCCGGAAACGCAGGGTCCAAGGCAGCGGCCAATTTGATACTGCAAACACGGGCGCGAGCGGTTGCGATACACGCTGTTTTCACACTGGCGAATCGGGAATACCTTTTGCAGCAGCGCGAGGGTTTCACGTACCGCATAGCCGTTCGGAAACGGGCCAAAGTATTCGCCTTTGGCGTGCTTCGCGCCACGGTGCATCGCCAGACGCGGATGGCTATCGCCACTGAGGAAAATGTAAGGATAGGATTTGTCATCGCGCAGCAGCACGTTATAGCGCGGCTGGTAGAGCTTGATGTAGTTATGCTCCAGCAGCAGCGCTTCCGTTTCGGTGTGCGTCACGGTGACGTCGATGTTCTGGATGTTGCTGACCAGCACTTCAGTTTTGCGACTGCCCACCTGCGTACGGAAGTAGCTGGTCAGGCGCTTTTTAAGGTCTTTGGCTTTACCAACATAGATCACCGTACCGGCCGCATCGTACATACGGTAGACGCCGGGTTGGCTGGTCACGGTGCTGAGAAAGGCTTTGGAATCGAAAACGTCACTCACTACTGATTAATGGCTCCGCATTGAACAGGCCATGTCGAATGGCCAAATGCGTTAACTCGACGTCGCCACTGATATTCAACTTGCTGAACATGCGATAGCGGTAACTGTTAACGGTTTTCGGGCTGAGACTGAGTTGTTCGGAAATTTCCGTCACTTTCTGCCCGCGTGTGATCATCAGCATAATCTGCAATTCCCTTTCCGACAAACAGCTGAAGGGGGATTCGGCTTTTTGCGGTTCGATCTGGCTAAGTGCCATTTGCTGAGCAATATCCGAAGCGATATAGCGTTGCCCTGAATGCACCGAGCGAATCGCACTCACCACTTCCTGCGGCGCGGCGCCTTTACTGAGATAACCCGCTGCGCCCGCCTGCATCACCTTCGCCGGCAGTGGATTTTCGGTATGAATGGTGAGCATGATGATGCGGATATCCGGGTTAAAGCGCACAATTTTGCGTGTCGCTTCCAGGCCGCCAATACCTGGCATGTTCATATCCATCAGCACTACGTCAACCGGATTGCTGCGGCACCATTTCACGGCGTCTTCACCGCACGCCGCTTCACCCGCAATAACGAGTCCTTTCATATCTTCCAGAATGCGGCGAATACCGGCGCGTACCAGTTCATGGTCATCAACAAGAAGCAGGCTGATCAACGGGACGTACTCCGCAGGTTAAGAAAGGGAAATATATTTCAGAACGGTCATCTTACCGGTTTTCAGGTGGAAAAAACATCTACAGTCACAGATAAATCTCAAATGAACTGATGCAAATCAATAACATTTCTTTGATGCAGTTTTTACTGCACAGGGCAATAAGATGCAAAATGAGATAAGTTAAATTGTTATTAATATCATTAAGTTATAATTTATAGCTCGATTTTATTGTCGCATTCCGATCGCCTGGTAAATAACAGCTAAACGCTAATTCTGGTTGCTGATAAATAGCGCAATGCGCAATTAAAAAGCGGTCTGACTTTTACCGCTTCGCTTCATTAAAATTCATCTGAAAACCCTATGATATACTCTCTTTCTTACGCACAGGAAGAATGTGTCAACATTGAGTAACACCCCCAAGGAGTCAATTATGAGTGATGAAGATTTCGCAACTTCACGAGACACGCAGGCGCTGGCCGACGAAGTCGCCTGTCTGAAAATGATGGTGACGCTGATTCTGAAAGGAATGGGTCAAGCCGATGCCGGTAAGGTGATCATCAACATGGAGCGTTATGTGCAAGCTTCGTTAGGCGATAAGCCGCAGGCGGAAGTGTTTAATAATACAATTCGTCAGATCAAAACCGCTTACCGTCAATAAGCGATATGCCCCGCGCGAAATGCGCGGGGTATCTAGCTGTGTGATTGCCAGTTTACTGAAACACCCAGCGACGGCAGTACCTCTTCCGGGCTAAAGCGTCGTGTACCCCGATATTTCTCCGCCAGCGCCGGTTGATCAACCGGAATGCGAATAGCAAACAGATTGTCTTCAGATTGGATCAAGCCCGGTGAGAGCGGCTCGTAGACTACCTGATGCTGTTCGAACATCTTCTCAAGCATTGGCGTCGCCGAACTGATCAAATACTCCATGCCGCTCAGTTCTGCTAATTGCACCGAGTGCCACAAAATACTCAGCGGCAGCTCCGCGTCCACCTCAAGGCGCGCCGAGAAGCGCGACATTTCCCATACCTTTTCCTGATCGAAAGGCAGAATAAAACCTTCCGGCACCTCAGGTTCATGCCACGGCAACAGACGTGCGCAGCCGCAAATACCCTGACGAGCGTTCCAGGCAATCAACCAGGTGACATCCGAACGATCAAAACGATCGTACTCTTGCCCTGGCGTACTCAATCGCGGTGGAATCGACCACCCTTCGCCGCGCGCAAACACGCTATAGCGATACGTTCCCAGTTCTGCCAACAGTGAGGACGGCATATCCTTAAGCTGTGTTTGAATTACTTTCATCATGCGCCTCTGACATCCCCATGTATGCAATGATTTCTTTGAGCCAGCCTGGCAACGTTGCGCGCAGGGTAGACAACTGACACGGGAGAAGGAACTACTAAAATTAGTAGTTGCTTTTTCGCTATATCAGGCCAACCGCAGCGGCATAACAGGCAATCTGCGTTTTATTGGAAACATTAAAACGCTTTTGCATATTCTTTTGGTGAAAATTCACCGTATGTTCAGATATGGCTAAAATAAGTGAAATTTCCGCCGACGTTTTTCCTTCCGCCGTCCATTTCAGGATTTCTAATTCACGCTGACTAAAATCGTTAGATAAAACGACCATAGAATCGTCATTCAAACGCTCCAACACGCGCAAACTCAGTTCCGCCAGAAGATGCAGTTTCACCTCAAGCTCTATGCGCAAGTGTTGGGTCTTACTGTGAAGTGTCGATGCAATAGATAATATACCAATGGTACGATTTGGTGCCATTGCTGAGCAGGAAAAGCCGCTCATTAATCCCGCAGCGTTGGCTTCTGCCCACAAATTACCCGCACCGGTAAATAAATCGCGCGTCCATTCAACACCCCGTCCCGGCCGCTGACAGAGTAATAGCACCGGATCGACCTTATAATAGTTCTCGCTTTCGTAGCGTTTCACCCAGCCTTCCGGGTATGTACTGAACAAAAACAAGCGCGGCCGGGTAAAGGGCACCGGATGCTGAACCAAAAAAGCGAAGTAATCGAAACCCAGCTTTTCAATCTGCTGTTGCAACAGGGATTTCAATTGCGTCACTTGCGTTAGCGCCAGAAATTCATTTTCCATTTCGCCTCGCCAGACGAAATAATTATCGGTCGTCATTATTGCCTTAGCGCTGTTTCACGCTTTTACATTCTGAAATTAGTTCGTGTTAACGCAAAAAATAAATTAGCCAGACAAAAAATATTGATTGAAAAAGGAGCAAACTTGCCAGCAGCTAGCATAACTCTTCTACTGTCAATGCGTTAACGTAATGGAAATGTGTAAGTTCACGTTAATTGTTAACAGGTTCACAACTTTAATTCCTCAGCAGATTAGAATAGGATTTTTCTGAAGTAGTTTCAATCATCCAGTTGATTGAAAATGATCGTTAGATTGATAAATTTTTAGCATCGTCATTAACTAAAATTATTGATGCAAAAAGCAGATTGTTTTGCTGTGAAAGGGGTTTGTACGGTGAATGAGTTTTGACTTAATGTTAATCCCACCTATTTCTGCGGTTAAGATAATACATTAAGTAATGATGTGATTTCTCTCACGCTGATTAACGGCTACGCTTAATGCTAGCGGAGTGAAAAGATGCATTGGAAGACAGTGCTGCAGTAAGGCTCAGGCGCATTGTCGCATGTTGGTGGGAAACTTAGCGGAACTGACTATGTTGAACCAGTTTGCATTACCTTTCCTTTTTCTGGGCGTCTGCACTGCCCTGATGATTTTAAAAGATCTTTTTCGCCATCCACATCCGGTGGCGGTGATGAATATCATTTGGCCATTAACCGGTTTGTATATGCCTTTTATTGGCTGGATCGTCTGGTGGTACTTAGGCCGTAAACCATCACAACAGCAAAAACTTGCGCTGTTGGTTCCACAAAAAATACGCAGTAACGCCAGCTGGCAAACTATATTTATTTCCACGTCATTATCCGCAGCGGCTTGTATATTTGGCGATATAATGACAATCCCGATAGTCACTTTACTAAAACACTTTGCCATTAATCCGACGATAGGGATGCAGGCGCTTATTTGCGTTATCGCTTCATTGTTTATGGGATTACTTTTTCAATTTCTGGCGATTCGCCAACGTGAAAAACATTCATTTGGCAGCGCATTATATTTGGCGCTGAAAACCGAAATTTTCCCCCTGCTGATTTTTCAATTAGGTATTTTTATCTTTATGGCGTTGGCCCTAAAGTTTGTGCTGAACGAGCAGGTCAATCCGCTGCTGGCGGCATTCTGGTTTATGCTGCAACTGGCCATAATGATTGGCTTTATTTTCTCCTGGCCGGCTAATCATTTCCTGATAAAACGTGGGCTTAATCCTGCGGTATAGCTAACGGCAGTAACCCGAACCGCGCATGCCAAGATGAAAATGGCTGGCATGCGCGGCGTTATAATCGGGCCCCAGCGCGTTACCGAACGTCGCACAGCCGTTACGCCACAGCGCATGCAGTCCTGACGCCGCATCCTCAGGCTGTTGCCAGTTTTTTCCTACCTGCAACCAACGCCCATTTGCCAGCTGAAATCCGGTAATATCCCAGGCATCGGCGCTGGCGTGCTCACTCAAACGCCCTTCCTGACGATGATAAATATTGCGACAGGCGTAGCTGCCAACATGGGCAATGCGTTTCAGCGGACTGTTGAAACCGGCCTGACGTAATGCGCTGTCGCTGTTAATCACAAACATGGTGCTGGCCACCGCCATCGGACAGCTGGCGAGAAAACTGCTGCTCAGCGTGACGTCACCGTAGCCGCTGATGCGTAGCGGTTGCTCAATCGGGCAATTCCCTTGAATTGGCGGCACGGCACGAAACTGCACCAGCCGCTGTTCACTGGCTTGCCGCATCACCGCCAGGCAGGCAGCCGGATCGCCACTCAGCTTTTTTAGCTTGTAACGCGTCATCCAACCGGGCGGATCGGTAACGTTGAGCGGTGTAAAGGGGTTCCACTGAGGCGGCAGATGCGTTTTCAACCACGGCAAACTAAACCAGCCGCATACAGCCAACAACGCGACGGCGAACAGAGCGCGCACAATGCCTCACTTTTCCTGATGAAATGAACTAACAAGTGTAGAAGTCATGTGCGCGGAAAGTGACGTAAATCGCTTAATTGTTGAAGATTTACGCAAAATGACTGCGCTTTAAACTCTGTAAATAATTACTGACAGAGCAAAGCACGTAAAAGGTCACAAAGGGGGAAAAACCATTACCGAAACGGGTTGGCTTTCCACTATCTTATGCCACTTGCCTGGACAAAGGCTCATAACGAATGCCCTAAATAATGTGAGCCGCAGGAAGGCGGCAAGAGTGTGAATCATGGGGAGCTTAATTTAGTCAGTTCCTGGAGTGAACACGCGTAGCCAACGCATCTGCGGCTCAAAGTATGACGGGCAAAACAGCCAATAGAGCTGACACAACATCTCGACAGGAAAGAAAAATTTATGGTTGATCAATCAAAAGAGGCGCTCGCTACGGCCGAACAGCCGGATAAACTCCAGCGTAACCTGCATAATCGTCACATTCAGTTAATTGCTATCGGTGGCGCCATCGGCACGGGGTTGTTTATGGGCTCGGGTAAAACCATCAGCCTCGCGGGCCCGTCGATCATTTTCGTCTACATGATCATTGGCTTTATGCTGTTCTTCGTCATGCGCGCCATGGGCGAACTGCTGTTATCCAACCTCGAATACAAATCCTTTAGCGATTTCGCTGCCGATTTACTCGGTCCGTGGGCGGGCTATTTTACCGGCTGGACGTACTGGTTCTGTTGGGTGGTGACCGGCATTGCCGACGTGGTGGCCATCAGCGCCTATTTCCAGCTGTGGTTCCCGGACTTCTCCATCTGGATGAGCGCCCTGCTGTGCGTCTTTGTCTTCCTGGCTTTGAACATCGCTACGGTGAAGCTGTTTGGTGAGATGGAGTTTTGGTTCGCGATTATCAAAATCGTCGCCATTGTGGCGCTGATCATCACCGGCATTGTGTTGGTGAGCATGCATTATCCATCGCCGAACGGTGGCACCGCGTCCCTGAGCAACATCTGGGATCACGGCGGCATGTTCCCGAAAGGCTTGAGCGGCTTCTTTGCTGGCTTCCAGATTGCGGTTTTCGCCTTTGTCGGCATTGAGCTGGTCGGCACCGCGGCGGCAGAAACCAAAGATCCGCACAAAGTTCTGCCGCGTGCGATCAATGCCATTCCGCTGCGCATTATTATGTTTTACGTGCTGGCGCTGATGGTGATCATGGCGGTGACGCCTTGGAATCAGGTGCTGGCGAATCGCAGCCCATTCGTTGAGATGTTTGTGCTGATCGGCTTGCCTGCCGCCGCCAGCATCGTCAACTTCGTGGTGCTGACCTCCGCCGCCTCGTCCGCCAATAGCGGTATCTTCTCCACCAGCCGCATGTTGTTCGGCCTGGCGGAACAAGGCGTAGCGCATAAAGCCTTTGGTCGCCTCTCGGCACGCGCGGTGCCAACCACTGGCCTGTTCTTCTCCTGCCTGTGTCTGCTGGCGGGCGTGGCGCTGATCTACCTGATTCCGGATGTGATGACGGTGTTCACCATGGTCACTACGGTGTCGGCGATTCTGTTTATGTTTGTCTGGACCATCATCCTGTGCAGCTATCTGGCGTATCGTAAGCAGCATCCACAGCGTCATGCTGAATCGAAGTTCAAAATGCCGCTGGGCAAGTTTATGTGCTGGGTATGCATGGCGTTCTTCGCCTTTGTGCTGGTGCTGCTGACGCTGCAGGAAGATACCCGTCAGGCGCTGATGGTCACGCCGCTGTGGTTTGTGATGCTGACCATGGGCTGGTTGTTACGTCGTCGTAAAGCCTGATTTATTACGGCTACGTTAAGGCTGCCTTTTGAAAGAAAGTGCAGCCTTTTTCTTTTTTGACAGAAAGCGCACCTCATTAGCAAATTCGCTTCACCACGAAGTCACAATCTCTCCCGCAGCTTACTCCACGCCTCACCCAATGCAGGACGCACCGAAGGCTCTCGCTGTGGTGCTAGCTCCGGCGACTGCGGTGATCCCAGATTAAAGGTAAAGGTGTAACTCGGCTCTTCCCCCATCCTTAAATCGCTGATCAACGTGCGATCGCCCTGCTGCTTCATTGCGTAAAACCCATGACTAAACCACGCCACACGCTCGGCATGCCATTGCCCTTTGAACGGCGCAAACAGCGCGGGTTGACGATCGTGCCAGCTTATCTGCAGCGGACGCCCCGGTGATAACAGCGACCAATAAGCTTCGCCGTAACGCTCTGGCGTCATGATCACCGTGCGCCATACCAGCGTATTAAACGCGGTCGGCGTCACCAGCAGTTGCTCCGGCTGCACTGATTGCTGCGCCAGCGCTTGCTCAATGTGCTGCGTCGCCATGCTTTGTGCCACCATGCTCCAGCCGAGATAGAGCGTACTCACCAATAATCCCGCCTGATTCCAGCGCAAGCCTACAGCGTCACGTCGCCACAGGGCGATGAGCAGCGCAATTAGCAATGGCAAGGTATACAGCGGATCGATGATATACATGCTGCCAATGGCATAAGGGAAATCGGTGAGCGGCAGGCCCAGTTGCGTACCGTAAACGGTGGTGAGATCCAGCAGCGGATGCGTCACCAGCGCCAGCCACATTGCCAGCGTCCAGCCGCGCCAGTGCGCGCGACTGTGTGTCGCACCGGCCACCAGCCAGCCGAGCAGCGGTGCAATTAAGGTGAGGATTATCAGCGCATGACTTTCGGTACGATGCAGCGTCATATTGCGGATGGCATCACCGTGATCGATAAACACGTCGAGATCCGGCAAGGTGCCCGCCACCGCGCCCACCAGCGCCGCTTGCCACAGCGGGACGCGCTTGCCCATCACCGCAACGGTGACCGCCGCGCCTAACGTCAGTTGTGATAACGAATCCATGCACTCTCCTTGAAAACGCGGGATCAGCGCACGCGAATCCCTTCAATTATCATGCGCTGCACGTTTTCCAGCGTCTGTTCAAAAAACGCCGCATCGTTCAACGTCTGGCCGGTAATCGCTTCCACCTGTGAGGCGAAATCCGCATAGTGCTGCGTAGTCGCCCATAGCAGGAAAAACAGGTGCTGCGGCTGCACGCCCGCCAGCCGCCCTTCTGCGATCCACTGTTCGATAATCGCCGCTTTCTCATCCACCAGCGCTTTTAAATCACCGGCCAGTTCACCTTTCAGCAGCGGCGCGCCCTGTAACATCTCAAGGCAGAACAACCGTGAAGCTTGCGGATGATCGCGCGAGACTTCCAGCTTAAGGCGAATGTATTGACGTATCGCGGTCAGCGGATCGTGATCGTGCTGCAGCGCGCGCAGCGGCGCCAGCCACACATCAAGAATCTCTTTTAAAACTGCCACATACAGCACTTCTTTCGACGGATAGTAATACAGCAAATTGGTTTTGGAGACGTCGGCGCGCTCCGCCACTTTATCCAGGCTGGTGCCGTGAATACCGTATTGCGAGAAGAAGGTTAACGCCGCTTCCAGAATGGCTGCCCGCTTTGCGGCGACCGCTCGCGAACGGCGTCCCGGTTTTTTTTCATCGCTTTTCACACTGTTACCTCTTCCGTCCTGCGTCAACGCATCATAACAAAGGCCTTCTTTCCTGCCTAATCGCCCGCCTGCACCTTTTTTGACCATGCGGCGCATGAAAAACGTGCAAAACGTTTTGACCAAACGGTCTGAAATGGACCAATTACTCCAGTTTAGAACAGGCGATACTTTTAACGCATTGTTATTTATCTCTTTTAAAAATGTGGCACAGCCTTTGCAATTTTGTGATGGAGCGCCGCCCGCAGGATGCGTGCAGGAAGCAGCGCAGCGCGTGAAGCAGTCCCCGTCTAATGCAGAGAGGTTTCACATGAAAATTGGCGTCTTTATCCCGATTGGTAATAACGGCTGGCTGATCTCCACCCATGCGCCGCAGTACAAACCGACTTTTGAACTGAACAAAGAGATCGTGCTGAAAGCAGAGCATTATCATTTCGACTTTGCCCTTTCGATGATCAAACTGCGCGGCTTTGGCGGCAAAACCGAGTTTTGGGATCACAACCTCGAATCCTTCACGCTGATGGCGGGACTCGCGGCGGTGACCTCACGCATCGAAATCTACGCCACCGCCGCCACGCTGACCTTGCCGCCCGCGATTGTGGCGCGTATGGCCTCCACCATTGATTCCATCTCGAATGGCCGCTTCGGCGTCAACCTCGTTACCGGCTGGCAGAAACCCGAGTACGAGCAGATGGGCTTGTGGCCGGGCGATGCTTACTTCTCCAGCCGCTACCAATATCTGACCGAATACGTCACCGTGCTGCGCGATTTGTGGGGCACCGGCCAGAGCGACTTCAAGGGCGAGTTCTTTACCATGAACGATTGCCGCGTCAGCCCGCAGCCGCAGAAACCGATGAAAGTGATTTGCGCCGGTCAGAGCGATGCGGGCATGGCGTTCTCGGCGCAGCACGCCGATTACAACTTCTGCTTTGGCAAAGGCGTCAACACGCCAACTGCCTTCGCGCCAACTGCCGCGCGTATGAAGCAAGCTGCCGATAAAGCGGGACGCGACGTCGGTTCCTATGTGCTGTTTATGATCATCGCCGCCGAGAGCGACGAAGCCGCACGCGCCAAATGGGAACACTACAAAGCCGGTGCCGATGAAGAGGCGCTCGCCTGGCTCACCACGCAAAGTCAGCAGGACACCAAATCCGGCAGCGACACCAACGTGCGCCAGATGGCCGATCCGACCTCCGCCGTCAACATCAACATGGGCACGTTAGTGGGTTCTTACGCCAATGTGGCACGAATGTTGGATGAGGTTGCTTTAGTCGATGGCACGCAAGGCGTGTTGCTCACCTTCGATGACTTCCTGCAGGGCATCGAAGATTTCGGTGAACGTATCCAGCCCTTAATGCAGTGTCGCCACGATTTAATCGCATCCCAGCAGGAGGTTGCCTGATGAGTACCGTTGTTTGCGCCCACACCTCAAGTTTACCGAACGTCACCTTGCCGGCGCGCCCGGAAGCCATCGCGCTGCCGCCCGCGCAAAGTGCGCTAATTGTGGTGGATATGCAGAACGCCTACGCCACGCAAGGCGGCTATCTCGATCTGGCGGGCTTTGATGTCTCCGCTACCAAGCCGGTGATTGCCAAAATCCATCAGGCGGTCACCGCAGCGCGGGCCGCCGGGATGCAGATCATCTGGTTCCAGAACGGTTGGGACGACCAATACGTTGAAGCCGGTGATGCGGGATCCCCCAACTTCCACAAATCTAATGCGCTGAAAACCATGCGCAAGCGCCCGGAGTTACAGGGCACGCTGCTGTCGAAAGGCGGTTGGGATTATGCGCTGGTCGATGAACTGGTGCCGCAGGCCGGCGATATCGTATTGCCGAAACCGCGCTACAGCGGCTTCTTCAACACCTCGCTCGACAGCATGCTGCGCAGCCGTGGCATCCGCCATCTGGTGTTTACCGGCATCGCCACCAACGTCTGCGTGGAATCGACGCTGCGTGACGGCTTCTTCCTGGAATATTTCGGCGTGGTGCTGGAAGACGCGACCTATCAGGCGGGCCCGGCGTTTGCCCAGCAGGCGGCCATTTTCAATATCGAAACGTTTTTTGGCTGGGTCAGCGATACCGACACGTTCTGCGAAACGCTGAAAAGCTAACGCCTCGATTCACCTGCAAACCGATAAGAAGAGGATTTCGCCATGCCTAAAAGTGTGATCATTCCGCCCGGCACCGGTACGCCCATTGCGCCATTCGTGCCCGGCACCTTAGCTGACGGCGTTGTCTACGTCTCCGGCACCTTGCCGTTCGATGCCAACAACAACGTGGTGCACGTCGGTGATGCCGCCGCGCAAACGCGTCACGTGCTGGAGACCATTAAAAAGGTGATCGAAACCGCCGGCGGCACCATGGACGACGTGACCTTCAACTCGATTTTTCTCACCGACTGGAGCAACTACGCAGCGATTAATCAGATCTACGCCGAATACTTCCCCGGTGATAAACCGGCGCGCTTCTGCATTCAGTGCGGCTTAGTGAAACCGGATGCGCTGATCGAAATCGCCACCGTGGCGCATATCGGCAAACAGGAGGCCTGATGCATCTGGAGATCCAGGGTTTAACCGCTGAAGATGCGCCGACGCTGGTGCTCGCTTCCGGTTTAGGCGGCGTAGCCGGTTTCTGGCAACCGCAGCTGGCGGCGCTGACGCCGCATTATCGCGTGGTGACGTACGATCAGCGTGGCACCGGCCGCAGCGCAGATACGCTGCCGGAAGGCTACAGCATGACGATGATGGCGGCGGAACTGGCAGAAACGCTGCAACAGCACGGCATTCAGCATTACGACATTATCGGCCATGCGCTGGGCGGCTTAATCGGCCTGCAACTGGCGCTGGACTTCCCGCAGCGCGTGGGACGCGTAGTGGTGATCAACGGCTGGCTTTCGCTGGATGCGCACACGCAGCGCTGCTTCCAGGTGCGTCAGGATCTGCTGATGAACGTCGGCGTCGAAGCCTTTGTGCGTGCGCAGCCGCTGTTCCTCTATCCCGCGGAATGGCTGGCGCGCAATCAGGAGCGCATTAACGCTGAAGATGCGCACCATGTCGCCCATTTTCAGGGCATGGAAAACCTGCTGCGTCGCTTGCATGCATTGAAAAGCGCGGATTTCCGCGCACATGTGGGGCGCATCTCCCAGCCGGTGTTAGCGATCTGCAGCCAGGACGATCTGCTGGTGCCGTGGAGCTGCTCACCGCAGCTGGCGCAGGCGCTGCCCAACGGCAGCCTGATTGAGATGGCCTGGGGCGGACACGCGATGAGCGTCACCGATGCCGACAACTTTAATGCGCTGCTGCTGCGCTGGCTGGCCGATACGGCTGCGCCTGCCCAGCGAGCGGCCAGCTAATCACAGGAGCCGCCAATGAGCGTGCATGAACTGCCAATTTTGCCCGGTGTAGAACGCGATGCGTTTCGTAACGCGATGGCGTGCTTAGGCGCGGCGGTGAATATCATCACCACCGACGGTCCCGCTGGACGCGCCGGATTTACCGCCTCGGCGGTGTGCAGCGTTACTGATGCGCCGCCCACGCTGCTGGTTTGTCTTAATCGCTCAGCGTCGGTGTGGCCGATTTTTCGCGACAACGGTTATCTGTGCGTTAACACCCTGGCCGCCGGGCATGAAGATCTCTCGACGCTATTTGGCGGCAAAACGCCGATGGCAGAACGCTTTGCCGCCGCTGACTGGCACACGCTGGCCAGCGGTTCACCGCTGTTAGACGGCGCGCTGGTGTCGTTTGACTGCAAAGTGGCACAAGTGGTCAGCGTGGGCACGCACGACATTCTGTTTTGCGAAGTGCAGGCGCTGGAACGCAATGATGAAACGCACGGTCTGGCATGGTTTGACCGTGGCTATCATCACCTTTTACGGCAGGACGCCCGCTAACGCCGCCTTGTGCGGCCCGCTTTCACTGACACCCTGGAGATGACGATGGCGAGTTCCTGGTTCCCCCGCTGGCAGAAAAAGTCAGCCATGACCGATGATGGGCTGATTGCGCCGGACGAAACGCTGCCGTTTGCGCAGACGGTCGTGCTTGGCCTGCAGCATGCTGTAGCAATGTTTGGCGCAACGGTGCTGATGCCGTTGCTGATGGGACTGGACCCCAATCTGGCGATTCTGGTTTCGGGCATCGGTACGCTGCTGTTCTTCCTGGTCACCGGCGGGCGCGTACCCAGTTATCTCGGATCCAGCGCGGCGTTTGTCGGCGTAATCATCGCGGTAACCGGCTTTAACGGTCAGGGACTCAACCCCAACCTGGCGCTGGCGCTGGGCGGCGTGATTGCCTGCGGCGCGCTCTATACGCTGATTGGCCTGATCGTGATGAAGGTCGGCACCGGCTGGATCGAGCGTCTGATGCCGCCGGTGGTCACGGGCGCGGTGGTGATGGCGATTGGTCTGAACCTGGCGCCAATTGCGGTGCACGGTGTATCCGGCTCGATGTTTGACAGCTGGATGGCAGTGATGACGGTGCTGTGCATTGGTCTGGTGGCGGTATTCACGCGCGGGATGATCCAACGCCTGCTGATTCTGGTCGGTCTGATTGTTGCGTGGGCCATCTATGCACTGCTAACCAACGTGATGGGCTTCGGCAAACCCGTGGATTTCAGCGGCCTTGCCAACGCACCGTGGTTTGGCCTGCCGCACACCACCGCACCCATCTTTGATATGCAGGCCATCGTAATGATCGCGCCTGTGGCGATCATTCTGGTGGCGGAAAACCTCGGGCACATTAAAGCCGTGGCGGGCATGACCGGGCGCAATCTCGATCCCTGGATGGGCCGCGCCTTTGTCGGTGACGGTCTGGCAACCATGCTGTCGGGCTCAATCGGCGGCAGCGGTGTCACCACCTACGCGGAAAATATCGGTGTGATGGCGGTAACCAAAGTCTACTCAACGCTGGCCTTCGTGGCCGCCGCGGCGATCGCTTTGGTGCTTGGCTTCTCACCGAAATTTGGCGCGCTGATCCACACCATTCCCGGTCCGGTGATTGGTGGCGCATCGATTGTAGTATTTGGTTTGATTGCGGTGGCAGGCGCACGCATTTGGGTGCAGAACCATGTGGATTTTAATCAGAATGGCAATTTGATCATGGTGGCGACCACGCTGGTGCTGGGCGCCGGTGATTTTGCCCTGAAGATTGGCAGCTTCACCCTTGGCGGCATCGGCACCGCCACCTTTGGCGCCATCATCCTTAACGCGATTTTACAACGTCGCGGCGCCGCGCTGGCGAACCAGGCGGCACGGCAACATCCTTAAGGCTCGAGCGGTGCCTGATCGGGCACCGCTTTCTTGCGACGAATACGCAACTCGCTGACGATCACCCCACAAACAATCAAGGCCGCGCCCAGCAGCGCAGCAGCAGGTAGACGCTCGCCCGCCAAACGCCCTACCACGCCCGCCCACACCGGTTCACCGGCGTAAATCACCGTGGCACGCGTCGGTGAAACGCTGCGTTGCGCCCAGTTCATCGTCACCTGAATCAAGGCGCTGGCCGCGCCCAGACCCAACGCGCTCAGCAGCAACGGCGTTGACATGGCAGGAACCGATTCGCCATTCGGAATCATCAGAACAAAGGCGCAGGCCGATGCCACCATCAGCTGAATCAGCGTGACGCGGCGCACATCGACCTTTCCGGCATAACGGCTGATCAGGATGATCTCCGCCGCGATTGCCAGCGTGCTCAGTAAGGTAGCGATTTCACCGGCATTCAGCGTCAAACTGCCATCCTGCGGACCCGCCACCAGCACTAAACCGGTAAACGCCAGCAAAATGCCCAGCCACGCCATCAATCCCGGCGGACGGCGCAGGAATAACCATTGCAGCAGCGGCACCACCGGCACGTAGAGCGCGGTGATAAACGCCGACTGACTGCTGGAAATGGTTTGCATGCCCCAGGTTTGCAGACCGTAGCCGCCGGCAATCGACAGGCCAATCAGCGCCCCGGCTTTGATTTCCATCCAGGTCACTTGCTTGAGATAACGACGGAAGAAAAAGGCCAGCAGCAGCGATGCCGTAGCAAAACGTAATCCCACAAAAAAGAACGGACCGGAATGGGCCATCGCCCGGTGTACCACCAAAAAAGTGCCACCCCAAACCATGGTAATAAATATGAGCACCAACTCCTGACGCGAAATACGCAGGCTGAGACGAGAAGAAGAAGCGGACATAACGCACCAGAATAATCAGTTGGCGGTCAGTTTGCTCAGAGAGCGGGGAAATTGCAATGCCTGTCACCGCCGGGCGAACCCGGCGGCCGGGGATTAACGGTCAGTCGCGCTATTTCTTGCCGCGGCTGCGTCCCCCTTTTTCACCGGCTACAGACGCGCGCTGTGGGTCGTTTCTAAAATTACCCCCGCTGTTTTTGCCGCCTTTGCGACCCGCTTCTGCGGCCCTTTCACGGTCCTCTGCGAAATTGCCTGATCCTCCACGATGTTCGGCCATCATTTCCTCCACGGATTGAGCATCCAGATTAGGGGCTTATCACGATGCTGCCGTGAAAAGCCTGGCGGCGGATATTCCGCACACCTGATTAAATAATAGACACCGTAGCGGTGATTTCGGCCTGATATTCACAATTTGAAACAGATAATTCACTCATTTCACTGCGAAAAAGCAAATTTACCGCCGCGTTACAAGCAGTTAGCCGACACTTATTGGCACCTGCTTAACCTCTGTACAGCAGCCTGCGCAGGCTCTTCTATACTTTTGATTACTCACCACCCCAGCAGGATGAAAATCATGGCAAAGATTTTGGTGCTCTATTATTCGATGTACGGACATATTGAAACCATGGCGCAAGCCGTGGCCGACGGTGCAAAGAGCGTGAGCGGCGCGGAAGTTACGATATTGCGCGTGCCGGAAAGCATGGATGCCGAGCGTTTCGCCCAGGTTGGCGGCAAAGTGAACCAAGCCGCGCCTGAAGCGAAACCGGAAGATTTGCCGCAGTACGATGCCATCATCGTTGGCACGCCCACGCGCTTCGGCAACATGGCGGGGCAGATGCGTAACTTCTGGGATCGCACTGGCGGCCTGTGGGCTTCGGGCGCGCTGTACGGCAAAATCGCCAGCGTCTTTGCTTCCACCGGTACCGGCGGCGGCCAGGAGCAAACCATCACTTCCGTCTGGACCACCCTCGCCCATCACGGCATGGTGATTGTTCCCATCGGTTATGGCACTAAAGAACTCTTCGACATCTCCCACGTACGCGGCGGAACGCCCTACGGCGCCACCACGCTGGCGGGCGGAGATGGATCACGTCAACCTTCGGCGGAAGAACTGGATATTGCCCGTTTTCAGGGCCAACACGTCGCCGGACTGGCGGTAAAGCTACAGGGATAAAATCCACAACAGGAGACCTTCATGACAACAGAACAGTCGAAAGAGCATCACGTAGGCGAATGGGCATCACTGCGCCACACTTCACGCGAAATCGCTGAAGCCATTTTTGAGGTAGCCAATTACGACGAACGTTTAGCCGAGCAGATCTGGAGCCAGCAAGGCAGCGATGAAGTGCTGATTCGCGCCTTCAAAAAGACCGACCAGGATGTTCTAACCTGGGACGATAAAACGGTCGAGCGCAAAAACGTTTGAATTGCAGGCGGGCATTGTCCCGCCTTTGTTACCTTTACATCACCAAGGAGCCTTGTATGTCAGCCTATCAAAGTATCAATCCAGCCAATAACCAACTGCTAAAAGCGTGGAACGAGCACGATGATGCCTATGCACAACAGGCGCTGGAAACCGCAGATGCGCTTTATCATTCCGCGTGGAGTAAAGGCGATATTCAACCGCGTCTGCAGGTGCTGCACCGTTTAGCCGATTTGATTGACCAACGGGCAGAAGAGCTGGCGACCATCGCCAGTAAAGAAATGGGCAAACTGATTGGCCAGAGCCGTGGTGAAGTGAAAATCTGTTCGCAGATCGCCCGCTACTACGCTGAACATGCTGCGACATTTTTACAGCCGCAACCCTACGCCAGCGATGTGGGCGATGCCTGGCTTGAGTACCATCCGATTGGCGTGATCGTCGCGGTCGAGCCGTGGAACTTCCCTTACTATCAGCTGATGCGTGTGCTGGCGCCAAACCTGGCGCTCGGCAATCCGGTGCTGGCGAAACACGCCAATATCGTGCCGCACTGCGCCGATGTGTTTGAAAAGCTGGTAGAAGAAGCCGGTGCGCCAAAAGGCGCATGGACCAACCTGTTTATCTCCACCGATCAAGTCGCGGATTTGATTGCCGATCCGCGCGTGCAAGGCGTGGCGCTGACGGGTTCCGAACGCGCCGGTAGCGCCGTGGCGGAACAGGCCGGTAAACACTTGAAGAAATCGACGCTGGAGCTGGGCGGTAACGATGTGTTTGTGGTGCTGGACGATGCCGATATCGATGAAGCGGTACGTCAGGGTGCGCAAGCTCGTCTCAGTAACTGCGGCCAGGTCTGTACCGCCGCCAAGCGCTTTATTTTGCATGAGAAAATTGCCGATACATTTATTGCCAAATTCAGCGCGGCTCTGCAATCTGCCACGCCGGGCGATCCGCTTGATGAGAAAACCACGCTTGGCCCGCTCTCTTCAAAAGATGCGCGCGATCGTTTAGTGAAGCAGGTTGAGGAAGCGGTGCAAAATGGCGCGCGCGTGGAGTTTGGTGGACGCGCCATTGATGGCGTCGGCTGCTATTACCAGCCAACGGTGCTCACTGGTCTGACGCCAGACAATCCTGCTTACTATCAGGAGTTCTTTGGCCCGGTAGCACAGGTGTATGTGGTGGCGGACGATCGTGCCGCTGTGGCACTGGCGAATGATTCAAATTACGGCCTGGGCGGTTCAGTCTGGACCAAAGACATTGCGCGCGGCCGTAAGATGGCATCGCAGATTGAAACCGGCATGGTGTTTATCAATTCGCAGAGCGATACCTCCGCAGAACTGCCGTTTGGTGGCGTGAAGCGTTCCGGATACGGACGTGAGTTATCGGATCTGGGGATTAAAGAGTTCGCCAACCAAAAATTAGTGGTCGTCGCCGGTTAACAGGCACAAAAAACCCCGCCGCGGCGGGGTTTTCTTTGAGCAGCAAACTCAGTTACTGGTCGCTGCTTTGGCTGGCTCTTCTGATTTGGCCGGCGTTGCATCGGCTTGCGCTTTCTGTGCCGCTGCCGCATCAGCCTTGGCTTTGTCATCCGCTGCTTTCTGGGCAGTGGCTTTCTCCGCTTTGGCTTTCTCGTCTGCCGCTTTCTGCGCGGCCGCTTTATCCGCCTTCACTTTCTCTTCAGCCGCTTTCGCGTCTGCAGCCTTCTGTGCTGCGGCTTTATCCGCTGCTGCTTTGTCTGCGGCTGCTTTATCCGCAGCAGTCTGATCGGCTTTCTGCTTAGCGTCATCTGCGGCTGGTGCTGCGGCCGCAGGTGCTGGCTGTTCTGCCGCAGCCGGTGCCGCAGCAGGCTGCAGTGGCGTACCTTGCAGAGCACCGTTCAATGCGCCGGTGAATTGATCCCAACTGCAGTAGCCGTTGGCATCCGTTTCACAGCCCGCCAGTTGCAGCGTGACGCGCTTCGGTGGATTTTTCAGGCTCAGCACATCGGCATCGCGCAGCTGATCGGCCGTTTGATAGACGTACTCAATTTTCAGCAGATCTTTGTTGTTCTTCACATCGTGCCAGCGTTCGAATACTACCTGGCCGCCAATCGGCGTTTTCTCATCGTTGCCCGGCAGTTCATAAGGCTTAACCTGCAGCGCGCTGAGTAAGGAGGCGATGTTGGAATCATGACCAACCATCAGCGTCACTTTTGGCGCGTTGGCTTTATCCTGATCGACTAACTGGCTGCGGATGTAATCCACCAGCGGTGCGGCCACTTCGCGCGCCACTTCAGGAGAGGCGAACAGCGCATCCTGATAACCGTTTTTGATCGACGCCAGCTCTTTCCACTGTTCAGGCGTTTTGATCTGGCCCCAGGCAACCTGATCGGCCGGGAAACCTTCGTAATATTGCAGCGTAAACGCATCCACCAGGGAGTTGCCGATTTTCAGCGGACCGCTTACGTTCGGCTCTTTACCGTTATCCGCGCTGAAAGTGTTATCGCCGCTGCTCAAATCACACTGCTTTTTGCCGTTACAGGCCGGGGCAGATTTGTAATCGACGATTTTTTCCAGATGCTGGAAGGCAGGCTTCAGTGCCAGCTTTTCATTGGCGGCGGTCATAGCAGCCAAGGCTTTCTTGTTGAATTCATCGCTGCCGTCGGTGACGACCGGATTGAAGATCGGATCCATGGTGCCCATCGCATCCTGATGCGTGACCGCGATATCACAGCCAGGGAAGGCGCCAGTGATAAAGTACTGCGCGGTCGCCACGGTGCGCTGAAGGCTGTTGGCGTAGACAAAGATGTTGCTGCTGTCCGGGCAAGTCCCGTTCTGGACTAAGCCCTGCTGTGCCAGCCACTGACGGGTATAATTCCCCATGTAGACTTCCAGCACGCCACCTTTGGTGGTGAGCTCACCGCCCGCGACATCCCACTGCGGCCAGCTCTTTTTGGTGGATTGTTCCAGTACGCTGCCGTTGTTGGCGAGCGGCGCACGCAGGTTATGACGGCTTAACATCAGCACCTGCTGGAGTTGCATATCTCCATCCGCAGCATAGGCGGACATGCCCATCGGGAGCGCAGCGATGACTGACAACGCGCAAAGACTCAGTTTCTTGATCATTGTGCCTATTCCATAATTCATCAGTGAAACACTCTGGCTTTCAAACGATTAGCCCGCCAAAGAGCGAATTACCGCACAGTGTAACTCAGCTTGCATCGGAAAATCGCCAGATGTTTGCAAAAAACCGTGCATGGAATATAGCAGTTAACGCGCGTGGCGTCGGGGAACGGCAGCAGATGGAAAAGCAACGCGATGTTTTTCGGAATTTATGAACGCAGAAAAGCAAAAAGCCCGCATTTCTGCGGGCTTCTTTAATATGGCGGAGGAACAGAGATTCGAACTCTGGGATGGTTTCCCATCGACGGTTTTCAAGACCGTTGCCTTAAGCCACTCGGCCATCCCTCCGGGGATTTTTTTGTTGCGTCACTCTGCAAGAGTGAATGGCGGAGGAGGAGAGATTCGAACTCTCGGATGGTTTCCCATCGACGGTTTTCAAGACCGTTGCCTTAAGCCACTCGGCCACCCCTCCGCAATGAGGCGCACTATAAACATCCCCCATAACGATGTAAAGCCTGCAATGAATCGTTCGGCTGAAAAACATCCAAATTCTATTTTTTCGGCGTCAATTTCGCCATTCTGCTCAGCGAAACAGCAATTTATCGCGTAAAGATGGGTAAAACGCCTTTTCTGTCTTTCAGGCGCTGCGTATCCTCGTGCCATATTTGGTGTTTCTCTCTTTAAGGAGCGCATGATGGAAAGAATTTTTAGCTCGTCGCAGCAATCGTTAGTCAGCACCCACAAGGTGCTGCGCAATACTTATCTGTTACTTGGCTTTACGCTGGCCTTCTCGGCCGTCACCGCCACACTCAGCACCGTGTTTGCCTTGCCTTCACCGGGCCTGATTCTGATGCTGGTCGGCTTTTATGGCTTGATGTTCCTGACGCATAAACTGGCTAACAGCCCGGCAGGTATTCTGGCGGCCTTCGCTTTCACCGGCTTCCTCGGTTACTGCCTTGGTCCAATCCTGAGCTCGTTCCTCACTGCAGGCATGGGTGATGTGATCGCTATGGCGCTGGGCGGCACCGCGCTGGTGTTCTTCGGTTGCTCGGCCTATGTGCTAACCACGCGCCGCGATATGTCATTCCTGAGTGGCATGATGATGGCCGGCTTTGTGGTGCTGCTGGTGGCGGTAGTTGCCAACATCTTCCTGCAACTGCCTGCGCTGCATCTGGCGATTAGCGCCCTGTTCATTCTGTTCTCTGCCGGTGCCATTCTGTGGGAAACCAGCAACATCATTCACGGCGGCGAAACCAACTACATTCGCGCCACCGTGAGCCTGTATGTTTCGCTGTATAACATCTTTGTTAGCCTGCTGAGCCTGCTGGGCTTCGCTAACCGCGATTAAGCTGCTGCAATAGTGATTAAACCCCGCTTCGGCGGGGTTTTTGCTTTTTATGGCCGGGCGAATTTACAATGTGTCGATTAACGCAATGAGGAATGACTGTGAATTTTGCTGGTAAAGAGATTGCCACCGATGCGGAAGGCTATCTGAAAAATAGCGCGGACTGGAGCGAGCCGCTGGCCGCCGCCATCGCGGAGCAAGAAGCGATCGTGATGAGTGACGCGCATTGGGAAGTAGTGCACTTTGTGCGCAACTTTTACCAGGAATTTAATACGTCGCCGGCGGTGCGCATGCTGGTGAAAGCCATGGCGCAAAAGTATGGCGAGGAGAAAGGCAACAGCCGCTATCTGTTCCGTCTGTTCCCGGAAGGCCCGGCAAAGCAAGCGACCAAAATTGCCGGATTGCCAAAACCGGCGAAATGCTTGTAATCAGCCGGTAGTGAATCGGGTCGGCATTTGCGTGGGCCGATGCGGCTCCACTAGCACTTTATCCACCCGCGCGCTACGCGGCCCACCCGCTTTGAGCCAACTGATCAATGCATCGACCTGCTGCGCCTCACCGGACGCCAGCACTTCAACGCTGCCGTCCGCCAGATTGTGCGCATAACCGTTAAGATTCAACTCTCTGGCCTGCGCTTGGGTGTGGTAGCGAAACCCCACGCCCTGCACGATGCCGTGCACCCAAATTTTGCAGCATGTGGTAGCCATTGCGTTCTCCCATCACCTTGCGTTGCAATTTGCCGCCATCCGCCGGAAAATGGCGCCTCATTTTTTCAGGTAAGCATAGCAAACTATGACCGTTCGATTGATTCTCGCAAAGGGACGTGAAAAATCCCTGCTCCGCCGCCATCCGTGGGTGTTCTCTGGTGCCGTTGCACGTATGGAAGGTAAAGCCCAGTCTGGTGAAACCATTGATGTCTGTGACAGCAATGGCAAATGGCTGGCTCGCGCCGCGTATTCTCCGCAATCACAAATTCGCGCACGCGTCTGGAGCTGGCAACATGATGAGTCAATCGACATCACCTTCTTCGTGCGCCGCTTTGAGCAAGCCCAGGTGTGGCGTGACTGGCTGGCAAAACGTGATGGGCTGGACAGCTATCGCCTGATTGCTGGCGAGTCCGATGGCATGCCGGGCGTCACCATCGATCGCTTCGGCAACTTCCTGGTGATGCAGCTTTTGTCTGCCGGTGCCGAATATCAGCGTCCGGCCATCGTCTCCGCCTTACAGCAGTGTTTCCCGGATTGTGCTATTTACGATCGCTCAGACGTGGCGGTACGTAAAAAAGAGGGACTGGAGCTGGCGCAAGGCCCGGTTTCGGGTGAACTGCCGCCACCGTTGCTGCCGATTACTGAACACGGCATGAAGCTGCTGGTGGATATTCAGGGCGGTCATAAAACCGGTTATTACCTTGATCAGCGTGACAGCCGTTTTGCCACGCGTGGCTACTCAGAAAATGCACGCGTGCTGAACTGCTTCTCTTACACTGGTGGTTTTGCGGTTTCTGCCTTGATGGGCGGCTGCCGTGAAGTGATCAGCGTTGATACTTCGCAGGACGCACTCGACGTGGCGAAACAGAACGTTGAGCTTAATGGTCTTGATGTGTCGCGCGCCCAGTTCGTGCGTGATGATGTGTTCAAACTGCTGCGTCGTTATCGCGACAGCGGCGAAAAGTTCGACCTGATCGTCATGGATCCGCCGAAGTTCGTTGAGAACAAGAACCAGTTGATGGGCGCGTGTCGCGGCTATAAAGATATCAATATGCTGGCCATTCAGCTGTTGAATCCGGGCGGCGTGTTGCTGACCTTCTCCTGTTCTGGCCTGATGCCAACCGATTTGTTCCAGAAAATCATCGCTGATGCCGCCGTGGATGCCGGTCGTGATGTACAATTTATAGAGCAGTTCCGTCAGGCAGCCGACCATCCAGTGATCGCCAGCTATCCTGAAGGGCTTTATCTGAAAGGTTTTGCCTGCCGCGTGCTGTGACTTGAAAACGCTGTCCCTGCCTCCATATTGGATGCAGGGCAGTCTTTTGGGAGGTCACAATGATTACGACTAAATTTGGAATTGGACAGCAGGTCCGACATCGTCTCTCCGGGGTGCTCGGCGTTATCGTGGATGTCGATCCGGAGTTTTCGCTTGATGAGCCAGAAGTTGATGATGTCGCTGCCAGCGAAACGCTGCGCGCCGCGCCCTGGTATCATGTGGTGATGGAAGATGAAGAAGGCGATCAGGTACATACCTATGTCGCTGAAGTTCAGCTGGCGGGGGAAACCTCCTTCGAACACCCCGAACAACCTTCAATGGATGAGCTGGCCGCGTCAATTCGGCAACAGCTGCAGGCACCCAGCCTGAGACATTAATCAAACGGCGACTCAGGTCGCCGTTTCTGTTTTAGTGCCTAATCCCCAGCCGAGGAATTTCAATTTTTGGACAGCGATCCATTATCACGGTCATACCCGCATCTTGTGCCAGCACCGCCGCCTGCTCATTAATCACGCCCAGCTGTAACCACAACGTATCCGCACCAATGGCGATCGCTTCCTGCGCTACGCCCCACGCCGCTTCGGCGTTGCGAAACACATCCACCATATCCACTTTTCCGGGTACATCCGCCAGCGTGGCATAGGCGGTTTGGCCAAGAAGTTGCTGTCCCGCCAATTTAGGACTCACCGGAATCACCTCGTATCCCTGATCGAGCAAGTATTTCATTACGCCATAGCTCGGGCGATCGGGACGATCGCTGGCGCCCACTAACGCGATACGTTTGGTTTTAGTCAGCACATCGCGAATCGTTTGATCATTCATCTTTTTTCTCCTGGTTCATTCGCTTAAGTGTAGATGGCATTGCGCATTAGGCTGCAACTACCGGGCACCAGAACTTTGCGCAGCAGCACGAATAAATATGTAAAAATGTAAATTTACTGCCATAATGTAATACTTTGCTACACATAATCGATTTACCCCCTTCTACCGGGAGTTGAAATGAAGCTGTCTTTAACTGCTACGGGTTTACTGCTTTTGCTCGTATCAGCCTCATGCCAGGCCATCACTCTCAAGCTCGATCCCGAGATCGAACTGCTGGTGCTGGACGGGCGTAAAATCTCTGGCTCACTGCTGAAAGGCGCTGGCAGCCTTGAGTTGGATCGTGGGCAGCATCAATTTCTGTTTCGTGTGGAAAAACCGGGCGCTGACGCCGCGCACTTTCAATCGGTGCCGATGATTGTCACTTTTAGCGCCAATGCTCATTCGGTGGCGATTCGCTTGCCCGCGCTCACTAATCGTCGCGAACGTACCACCTTTGACAAAACCCTCAACTTTCAACTGATTGATGAGCGCGGAATCGAAATCACCAGTCTGCGCGACCATTTGCCAAAGCCAGGTGATAACGATTTCGAAAAGGCGATGGTGACTTATAATCGTGATGCCCACGCCGCTTCGGTTCCGCGCTTTGCCTTACATTCGCTGAGCGCCAGCGAGGCGCAGTTGAATCTGGATTACGCCTGGCAGGATGTTAGCGATCTCCCCTCTTTGCAAGGCTGGTTCAAGCGTTTTGATGCCGCCACACGTCTGCGTTTTATTAGCTGGATGAAAACCTTACGCACAAGTTGATAGTGATGAAACGCCAAGGGTAAACTCCTGCATTAACACATAATGCATGAGAAGAAACAGGAAGCCCTATGGAGCAGACCGTTCGTACCCTTCAGGTTCAGAAACATATCGCCCTCGTTGCACACGACCACTGTAAAGCCTCGCTGCTGGAGTGGGTGCAAATCAACCAAAGCACGCTGCAACAACATGTGCTGTATGCTACCGGCACCACCGGCAATCTCATTAATCGTCATACCGGATTGGATGTTAACGCCATGCTGAGCGGCCCGATGGGCGGCGATCAGCAAGTGGGCGCGTTGATTTCGGAAGGTAAAATTGATGTGCTGATTTTCTTCTGGGATCCGCTGAATGCGGTGCCACACGATCCGGATGTCAAAGCGCTGCTGCGCCTCGCCACGGTGTGGAATATCCCGGTGGCTAATAACCGCACCACCGCAGATTTTATTATCCAGTCACCGAAGTTTGCCCAGCAGATTGAGATTCAGATTCCAGATTATCAGCGTTATCTCGCCGATCGCCTGAAACCTTAATCATCAGGCCTTACGGCTTTGCGGCACACCCAATTCGCGCAGGTGTTCGACAAATACCGAAGGCCGATCTTTATCGAACATCAGCCACACCTGCTGGCGCGCGCGCGTCATCGCCACATATGCCAACCGTCGCTCCTCCGCATCCGGGAAATCTTCCGGCTGCGGCAGCAAACCCTCTTCCATGATAGATTCCCGCGCTTCTGCCGGGAAACCGTCGCGTCCCTGATGCAGTCCCAACACAATCACGAAATCCGCCTGCTGTCCTTTACTGGCATGAATCGTCATGAAATCCAGCTTTAACTTGGGCCAGCGCGTTTTAGCTTTATCGAGGATTGCTGGCCGCAAATGGTGGTAACGCGCCAGCAGCAGCACGCGCTCATCGGGTTTGGCATAGCCGCTCAGTTTATCGAACAACGCTTCCAATTGATCCTGCGGCAGCAAAGTCACCGATTTTTTATTGCCTTTACTCAAGCTGTTCAAGGGCTTGCGCAGCTGATGCGGGTTTTGCTGCACAAAGCGATTGGCAATCTCACCGATGCGATCGTTAAAACGATAGGTGGTATCCAGCACGCATCGATCGCCATCGCCGAAATAGTGATGGAACGCGGTGGTCAAACTCATTTCGGCACCGCTGAAGCGATAAATTGCCTGCCAGTCATCGCCCACCGCGTACAGGCTGGTTCGCTTGTTTTGCTGACGCAGCGCCGTCAGCAGTGCGGCTCGCTGCGGTGATATGTCCTGAAACTCATCGACCAGAATATGCTTCCACGGGCTGATAAAACGCCCTTTCTCCAGAATGGCAATCGCCTGATGAATCAGCCCGGAGAAATCGACCGCGCCCTCCTCTTTCAGCGCGCTTTTCCATGCCTTTAACAGTGGCGCCATCAGTTTGACACGCTTGCTGAAATTATCGCGCTGCGCTTCTGCCACATCCGCGATCATTGCCGCCTGCGCGCCGCCGTGCATGCGCATCAAACCCAGCCAGCGCTCCATGCGCGATGCGATACGCTGCGCCAATTTGTCATCCTGCCAAAACGGACCTTCGGGAATCTCCCACTCAAGCTCATCCTGCAACCATTGACGCCAGCCGCTGGCCTGCGCTTTCTTGCTATTGCACTGCTCACGCCAGGTCTCAATCAGCAACTGCCGCCGCGACTTGCTGTCGCTTTCCAGTTTGCTGATCACCGGCTGTTTGTTACTGCCTTCGCGGATGATATGCAGCGCCAGCGCATGAAAGGTACGAGCCTGAATCGCGCTCTCGCCAAGACGCGTTTGAATGCGGTCATTCATCTCTTCTGCCGCCTGACGACCAAACGCCAGCAGCAGAATTTGATCCGCTTGCGCCAGCTTGCGTTTCAGCAGCCAACCCGCGCGCGCCACCAGCACCGAGGTTTTGCCGCTACCCGCACCCGCCAGCACCAGCAGCGCATCTTCGCCATTCACTACGGCTTCGCATTGCGATGGATTGAGCGGCGTGGTTTCAATCGTGGAGAAGAATTCGTGATAATCGCTAAGGATCTTGCTGGTCCATTGGCGATTACGTTGGCGGATGGCCGCTTCGCCCTGTTCCAGCCATTGCAGGCAGAATTCCCAGCGCTCACGACAGTTTTCAAACTCGGCAATACGCGCGAGAGGTAACGGCAAGGCTGAAAACTGGCGTGTAATACTCTCTTTTACCGCACTCAGCTCACTGCGTTTCAACCAGCGATCCTGCTGGGTGAAGGCGAGGATTTCCTGCTCCAGCGCGACCAGCACCTCGGCGCTTACCTCGCTCATCTCCTGGCTCCACTGCTGCCAGGCGTGCTGCAAATAGTGGAAAAAGCGCTGCGTTTCCTGCCATTCGGTGCCATGCAAGCGCACAACTTTCTCGTCTGGCAGCAGAAACTCCAGTTCGCCCCATACCATGCCGCGTTTACAGGCAATGTTGAGCAACTGGTTAAACGGAATCAGATATTCATGGCGATCGCCACTGACTTCCACGCCGGCGGCCAGCAAGCGCACCCGATTATAGGGATGCTGTGCCAGACGTTTACCCATTGATGTTGCTTTCAGTTCCATGTCCGCACCGTCATGTGGAATTCGATATCGCGCAGTTTACCTGTCAGACTCTTGGCGCTCCAGCCTTAAAAAGAGCTAAACTTGGCGCCACATATTGCGGATTGCAAAAGGAAAAACACGTTTATGCGTACCGTACTTAATATTCTGAATTTCATTCTCGGCGGATTTTTCACCACCCTCAGCTGGCTGTTTGCCACGCTGGTGAGCATCGTGCTGATTTTTACGCTGCCGTTAACGCGCTCCTGCTGGGAAATCACCAAACTGTCTCTGCTGCCCTTTGGCAACGAAGCGGTGCATGTCGATGTGCTGCGCCCCGACAGTAAAAGCCATGTGATGAATACCGGCGGCACCTTCCTCAACATCTTCTGGCTGATACTGTTCGGCTGGTGGCTGTGTCTGGCGCATATCTCGGCCGGTATCGTGCAGTGTCTGACCATCATCGGCATTCCTGTTGGCATCGCCAACTTCAAAATTGCCGCGATTGCGCTGTGGCCGGTCGGCCGTCGCGTGGTCTCCGTTGAAGAAGCGCAGGCCGCGCGTGAAGCCAATACGCGTCGCCGCTACTGAGGCCGTTCAATGATTCATGACGCCTTGCCAGGCTGGCGACGTTATCTGTTTAACAGCAGCCTACGCTATTTGCTGCGCATCTTCTTTGCCTTAACCGGATGCGCGGCGGTGCCGTGGTGGCTGCACCAAATCGAGTGGACCATTCCGCTGACGCTTGGCGTGGTCGCCGCGGCGCTGGCGGATCTCGACGATCGCTGGATTGGGCGCGTGCGCAACCTGTTGATCACGCTGGTATGTTTCTGTATCGCGTCGGTGTCGGTTGAACTGTTGTTCCCCCATCCGTGGGGATTTGGTTTGGGCCTGGCGCTTTCCAGCTGGGGCTTTATTTTGCTCGGTGCGCTGGGACAGCGTTATGCTACCATCGCCTTTGGTGCGCTGCTGATTGCGGTTTACACCATGCTGGGCATCGGCTTGTTCCCACAGTGGTGGATGCAGCCAGCGCTGCTGTTGATCGGTGCCCTTTGGTACAACTTGCTGACCTTTGTTGGTCATTTGATGTTTCCGGTGCGCCCGGTGCAGGAACAGCTGGCAGGCAGTTTTTCCCAGCTGGCGCGCTATCTTGAAGCCAAAGCAAACCTGTTTGATCCCGATGGCGACGATCAGGATGACGCTACGCTGGTTGCCACGGCGATGGTCAACAGCCAGTTGGTGGCCCAGCTCAATCTCACTAAAAGCACCATTCAAAGTCGTTTGCGTGGCGACCGCGGTTCACGCAGCACGCGTCGCAGCCTGCACTACTATTTTGTCGCGCAGGATATCCATGAACGCGCCAGCTCCTCGCATCTGCAATACCATTTGCTGCGTGATAACTGGCGTTACAACGAAGTGCTGTTCCGTTTCCAGCGTCTGATGAACATGCAAGCGCGCGCGTGTCGGCAACTGGCGGAGACCATTTTGCTGCGTCAGCCGTGGCATCACGACAGCCATTTTGAACGTACCTTTGAACGGCTGGAAACCGCGCTGCAACGCCTTCAGCAGAACGAGCCGCAGGATCCACACATTCATGCACTGTTTTGGCTGCTGCGTAATCTGCGTGCCATTGATGCGCAACTGGCATCGATTGAGTCAGAGCAGATGCTGGCCGAACCGTCCCCGCAGAGCGATCACCATCTGTCACGCGAAGGGCTCAGCGGCTGGGCGGATATCCGCTTACGCCTGAGTCGCCATCTCAGTCCACAATCGGCCCTGTTCCGCCATGCAGTGCGTATGTCGTTGGTGCTGTGCGTTGGCTACGCCTTTATTCAAATCACCGGCGTCGATCGCGGTTACTGGATCTTGCTGACCAGCCTGTTCGTCTGCCAGCCCAATTACAACGCCACTCGACGCCGCCTCGCCTTGCGTATCGGCGGTACCTTAGCCGGCATCGCCATCGGCCTGCCGGTCTTGTGGCTGGTGCCCTCGATTGAAGGTCAGCTGGTGCTGATTGTGCTGAGCGGCGTGCTGTTCTTCGCATTCCGCCAGATTCAATATGCGCAAGCCACGTTGTTTATCACCTTGCTGGTTCTGCTGTGCTTCAATTTGCTTGGCGAAGGCTTTGAAGTGGCGCTACCGCGCGTGGTGGATACCTTGCTTGGCTGTGGCCTGGCATGGCTAGCCGTGGCTTTTGTCTGGCCCGACTGGCGTTTTCGCAAAATCACCGCTGTTGCCGATCGAACACTGGATGCCAACTGCCGCTATCTGGATGCGATTATGGAGCAATACCACCAAGGCAAGGACAATCGTCTAGCTTATCGCGTGGCACGTCGCGATGCGCACAACGCCGATGCAGAGCTGGCGTCGGTGGTGTCCAACATCAGTGGCGAACTCAAGCTACAACAACCGCTGCGTGAGAATGCGTTTCGACTACTGTGCCTGAACCACTCTTTCCTCAGCTATATCTCGGCGCTGGGAGCGCATCGCGAACAGCTGGCAGATAGTACCTTGCTGACCTTACTGGATGACGCGGTCTGCTTCATAGAAGATGTGCTGCAGATCGATCAGGTTACGGATACGCAAGCCACAGAGATGCAGCAGGCGCTAATGCAGCGCATGAGCGAGATGAAAAACAGCCCGGATACACGCGCACCATTAGTGATTCAGCAATTGGGATTGTTGGTCGCGCTGCTGCCCGAAATTGCCCGTCTACGCCGCATCCTCGTCAACGATTAAGGCTGCTGATGCTCCGCCGCCGCATGCTGGCGGAGCATTTTTAGATACCAGGCATAGAGCTCTTGCCTGATGGCGCTAGGTAACGCCGCTTCATGATGCCCTGTTATTGCACCTTCCAGCGCCAACAGCGTTTTTAACCCAATGTGCTTATTCACCGCGCGCAGTTTCAGCCAGCTTTGGCGCGATCCTGTTTCACACAGCAGCCGCACAGAACTGATCCCCACCTTATGCAGCATCAGCTCCAATCGCAGGCTTAAATTCGGCAGATCTTTCAAACGCAGCGAGACAAGTCTGGTAGCCGCTTCGTCCTGTGCGGCGCGCAATGAGCTGGCTGATAACTGCAATAATTGATCAGGGTTTTGCCATAACTGTGTATCTACTTTGAAGTAGCTTAAGGTCACCGGCACACCACGCTTGCGGTAAATCAGCGGTTCCAGTGAACGCTGTGCGTTATAGATGTGAAGCGCCTCGCTGGCTCGGAGATAAAGCGCATCTTCATTGATATAAGCAAAAATCACCTTCTCAATAGTAAGCGCATACCCCCCAAATTGCGTGCGTGATTCAATTTTACCTAATGCCGCCAACTGCGCTTTCGATTGCTCAACTACCGGGTTATATCTCTTCATAACGCCCCCTCCAATGGATTCCATGCGCGGGAAATTTCCTATAAAAGCTCGCAGATTCATCTGGTTAGAAGATAAAAAAAACGATTTAGCTGTTCAATGAATAAAAGCAGGAGTGCGGGATCTTGTGCAGAAATTGCGAGGCGTTTTCAGAAATTGAGGTTGATCTTTATCCAGGAAGCCATTACTGTACATCCATACAGTTCATTACTGAGTGATTAAATTATGCGTACTCATTTCTCTGGCCCTGCTGATCGTTCACATCGTTTCGCTTCACCTGGCTTAGCGCAACCTTCGCTGGGTGGAATCACAGAACTGCGCTCCAGCGAACAACCCGAAATGATGCAACTTATGCTGCTCCCGGTACTAAAACAGCTGAGCGAGCAATCGCGCTGGCAGCTGTGGCTCACTCCGGCTCATAAGCTCAATCGTAGCTGGATGCAGCAGTCGGGATTACCGTTAGAAAAGAGTATGCATATCACCGAATCTGAGCGTTTTAACACCGTTGAAAGTATGGTGAAGGCATTACGTACAGGTAATTACAGCGTCGTTCTTGCCTGGATTCCGTACGAATTGAGCGATGAAGAGCGTTTAGAATTAGAACAAGCAGCGGCGGAAGGTGAAGCGCTCGGTCTGATTTTGCGTCCGCAGGGACGTCAATATGCTCATTCCAGACAACCCAATGCGACAAAAATTCCCTCAGATTTGTTTCATTAAGTAAATCCAGGAATTTTCTCAGCATTTTTTTTGCAAAAGTTGCATCTAAGCTACTGATTCTTTTCCCGCCAGCTATGACAATGGCTTAGACGCTTTTTTGTTTTCTAATACCGAAGATTTAGCCATATGATTTGTTAAAATGTGTGTATAAATCGCTGTTTTTTTGCTGCCCGGCGTCACATCATACTTGTAAGTTTCCAATCTCGTTGTAGACTTTAGCTCGCCAGGGTGCTCAATAACCTCCGTTTTTTCGGTAGAGTCAAAAGCGAGCGTTTAGACCCGGCGAAGGATTAACACAAAGAGCAACCTTTTTGCTCATTGCCTATTTGGATGATAACGAGGCGCAAAAATGAAAAAGACAGCTATCGCAATTGCAGTGGCACTGGCTGGCTTCGCTACCGTAGCGCAGGCCGCACCAAAAGATAACACCTGGTACACCGGTGCTAAACTGGGCTGGTCTCAGTATCATGATACTGGTTACTACGGTAACGACTACGTGAATAACGACGGTCCAACTCACGAATCTCAGCTGGGTGCTGGTGCTTTCCTGGGTTATCAGGCTAACCCGTATCTGGGCTTTGAGCTGGGCTACGACTGGTTGGGCCGTATGCCTAACAAAGGCAACGAAGTAAACGGCGCGTTCAAAGCACAAGGCGTTCAGCTGGCTGCTAAACTGAGCTACCCAATTACCGAAGACTTCGACGTCTACACCCGTCTGGGTGGTATGGTATGGCGTGCTGATTCTACCCAGTTTAACAGCAACACTGGCAATCGCATCAGCGACCACGACACCGGCGTTTCTCCGCTGGCTGCTGTTGGTGTTGAATACGCACTGACCAAAAACTGGGCAACTCGCCTGGACTACCAGTGGGTTAACAACATCGGTGACGCAGGTACCGTTGGTGCACGTCCAGACAACAGCATGCTGAGCGTAGGCCTGTCTTACCGTTTCGGTCAGGATGAAGATGCAGCGCCAGTTGTAGCTCCGGCTCCGGCCCCAGCTCCAGTTGTTGAAACCAAGCGTTTCACTCTGAAGTCTGACGTTCTGTTCACCTTCAACAAATCTACTCTGAAGCCAGAAGGTCAGCAGGCTCTTGATCAGCTGTACAGCCAGCTGAGCTCAATGGATCCGAAAGACGGCTCTGTTGTAGTACTGGGCTTCACCGATCGCATCGGTTCAGAGCAGTACAACCAGAAACTGTCTGAGAAGCGCGCGCAATCTGTAGTTGATTACCTGGTATCTAAAGGTATCCCTTCTAACAAGATCTCTGCACGCGGTATGGGCGAATCCAACCCAGTTACTGGCAACACCTGTGACAGCGTGAAAGGCCGCAATGCCCTGATCGACTGCCTGGCGCCAGACCGTCGCGTTGAAATCGACGTGAAAGGTATCAAAGACGTTGTAACTCAGCCACAGGCTTAAGTTATCACGCAGTAAAAAACCCCGCTAAGGCGGGGTTTTTTTATGGCTGAATGTAATGAGAACGAAAAGGATTCTACTCTTTTTCCGAGCCACCATTTCCGAGGATCGCCTGCAGATCTTGCTTCAGCGTAGACATCTGGCTGGCGTACTTCTCTTTGCGTTCAGCATCTTCAATTAACTGAACTATGGTTTCTGACAGCGTATTACTGCGACGCTGCGCCAATCCTGCCAGACGCTGCCACACCAGATATTCCAGATCGATCGATTTCTTACGCGTGTGCTGATGCTCAGCATTAAAGTGACGTTTACGACGTGCACGTATCGTCTGCTTGAGACGATTCTCCAAATCGGGATGAATGTGCTGGGCGATCCACTCGTTAACCTCAACCGGGCTGTTTTCCATCGACAACAATGTATCGACCGCAGCTTGCGCCGCACTAAGCTCAAGATGACGGGTGATCAGTTCACCCTCCCGATGCTTTTTCACCAGGTATTTCCACTTCCATCCACTTTCAAGATTTTCGAGTTGCTGGTATTTCATCGGAATCTCATCGTGATCACGTAACAAACTAAGAATAACAGCTTTTTTCCTGGATGCAGCAAGGAAAAACATGTTGCAGCCGTCACAATCCGGGCCGGAACTCCGCCGTGATTAACCAGGTTGATTCCTGTATAATCGCGCTTTTCCTAAATCAGACTAATGCGAATATTTTGACCAGCACTCAAATTACGTGGCAAGCCCTGCAGCCGGATAGCGACCGCTACCAATCCATTTTCTCGAACGTCTCACTGGAAGATTGCGATAGTCTTGCCGCGGTTCAGCCGCGTCTGCTGAATGCGCTGGCGCATTTGCATCATCAAACCCTGGGTTTTCCGCTGCTGCTGTTACGCAGTCAGGAAAACAGCGATTACCTGGCCTGCATCGCCGATGCGGCGCAACGTTTCCAGCCGGATGAGATTTCTCTTTACGGTGGCGACTATCATGTGATGGGCGATACCGTCAGTCTTCTACCGCCAACCGATATCAATCGCCCCTTCACCAGCCAGGGCGGCGTGCATTTCGCCGACTGGATTGAAGCTGAACAGTTGTTCGGTTGCGTACGTCAATATAAAGACCGTGTGCAGCCTGAACCGGGCTTACTGCATCGCGCCAATGGCGGTACGTTAATTCTTGCGGTCAACACTTTACTGGCACAGCCGCTGCTGTGGCTGCGTTTGCGTAAGTGTATTGAGCAAGGTCGCTTCGATTGGTATTCACAGGATGAGCGTCAACCATTGCCTGTCGCCATTCCCCCGCTACCGCTGCAACTGCGTCTGGTACTGTGTGGCGACCGTGATGCACTGGCCGCTTTCCAGGAAATGGACGTCGAAGTTCATGAGATGGCGCTGTATAGCGAATTCGAAGAGAGCTTACAAATTCTCGACGAAGATGACATGACGTCATGGTGCCAGTGGACGCTAACGCAAGCCGAACAAGCCGGATTAGCGCAGCCTGAAGCCGATTTCTGGCCATTGTTGATCACCGAAGCAGCACGCATGACCGGTGATCAAGACACGTTGCCGCTTTGCCCGCGCTGGCTTCGTCGCCAGCTGCAAGAAGCGGCGCTGCATGGCGACAGCATCAATGGCGAAGCGTTGAAAGAAGCGCTGGAAGCGCGCCAATGGCGTGAAGGCTTCCTCGCCGATCGCATGCGTGATGAAATCCTGCTTAATCAGATCATGATTGAAACCGAAGGCGAAGTGGTTGGGCAAATCAACGGCCTTTCGGTGGTTGAGTTCCCAGGCCATCCGCGTCCGTGGGGAGAACCTTCGCGCATTACCTGTGTGGTACATCCGGGCGATGGCGAGTTCACCGATGTGGAGCGCAAAGCCGAATTAGGTGGCAACATCCATGCGAAAGGCATGATGATTATGCAAGCGTACCTGATTGCCGAGCTGGAGCTAGAGCAACAGCTGCCCTTCTCCGCTTCACTGGTGTTTGAACAATCCTATTCCGAAGTGGATGGCGACAGCGCCTCGCTGGCCGAGCTCTGTGCGTTAATCAGTGCGCTGGCTAATCAGCCGGTTAACCAGCAGATTGCGGTGACCGGCTCAGTTGATCAGTTTGGTAACGTGCAGCCCGTCGGCGGCCTGAACGAAAAAATTGAAGGCTTCTTCCAAATCTGTCATTCACGTGAATTGACCGGCAAGCAAGGTGTCATTTTCCCTGCCAGTAACGCGCGTCATCTCAGTCTGAATCAGGATGTTGTGGAAGCGGTTAAGGCCGGACAATTCCATCTTTGGGCCATTGAGAGCGTAGATGAAGCGTTGCCGCTGCTGACCGGCATTGCCTGGCAGAGTGAAAGCGGCGAATCTCTGCTTAGCACCATTCAGGAACGTATTACCCAGCTGAACCAGCAGGAAGCTCGCCTGCGTCCGTGGCCACTACGTTGGCTCAACTGGTTCAACCACAGCTGATAACATTGCTCAGCGTACAACTGTTCGCTAATATTCGGGCTTCACTAAAAGAAGGCATATTGAGAACATGGTAGATAAACGCGAATCCTATAGTAAAGAAGACCTGATTGCCTCGGGTCGCGGCGAACTGTTTGGCGAAAATGGACCGCCGCTTCCATCCAACAACATGTTGATGATGGACCGCGTGGTCAAAATGACCGAAGACGGCGGTAAATTCGATAAAGGTTTCGTCGAAGCCGAACTGGATATCCGCCCTGACCTGTGGTTCTTTGACTGCCACTTCATTGGCGATCCGGTAATGCCGGGTTGCCTCGGCCTCGATGCGATGTGGCAGCTGGTAGGTTTCTACCTCGGCTGGCTGGGCGCAGAAGGTAAAGGCCGCGCGTTGGGCGTGGGTGAAGTGAAGTTCACTGGACAAGTCCTGCCTACCGCCAAAAAAGTGACCTATAAAATTCACTTCAAACGTGTGATTAACCGTAAACTGGTGATGGGCGTGGCAGATGGCGAAGTCTTCGTTGACGGGAACCTGATTTACTCTGCGACCGATTTGAAAGTGGGTCTGTTCAAAGACACCTCAGCTTTCTAATCCTTCCAAATGAAAACCTCCGCACGCAGCGGAGGTTTCTTCCATAATGTTAGACATCCAGCAGTGCTAGGCCACCGCTGACCTGTCCTCCATGGCTTGACGCCAACCTCCCAACCAGTGAGACCGTGCATCGATCAATTGATAAGGGCATATCTCTTTCGAGCGGCCCGTAATACCGGCTTGGTAGCCTCGTGAATGTGCTCGTTCCAGGCGGTCTCTCTTCTGTCTCTTCATGCCTCGTTTCCCTCATTTCAGGTCTGGTGGAATCTGGGTGGAAAGAAAGAGTGGCGATATAATGTTCAACCACAGTAATGTTCTAACCCGATGCAGAAGAAAGGTCAATGCGCAAAATTCACGCCAATGTCATGTTTTTGACGTTAAAGTGCCATGTAGAATTGTCAGTTGATTGTCTATCTGGCTGATTAGGCAATAAAAAAAGCCCCTGATTTGACTGCGATCACACTACAGTAAATCAAGGACTTAGCATAAGCATCGAACAAATCTTAATTTAGCGAAACCACACTATTTGCGATTTGTTGTGCGGTTTGCTGCCAACCGAGAGCCAGAGTACGTACCAGCGCATCATAGCCATCTTCGGTTTGCGGCAGCGTCAGATTAAAGCCATGTTTGATTAGGCGTCCTTGATGCTGCAGTAACCATTCGCCACTCACCACCACTTGTCCATCGTAGCGTCCCTGGAAACCGGTAACGTTTACCGACAGCGTATCGTGCGTGTCGCCCAGCGGCGCACCGGCAACCAGGCGGCCAGGTAGCGCTTTACTGAGATTACTGATCAACGTTTGCTGCAACTGTTGATCGAGCGGACTGGCCCACAGGTTATTAGCTGCAATCACGTACTTCACATCGCTGGTCTGATAGACCAGGCCGTTGCCCGCCATGTAATCCGGTACCGTCACTTGCTCAACCCAAATCATCGGTTGGCCAGTGCCCGCGGCACTTTCAACGCGCGCCACATTGCTGCCCGCAGGCAGCTGATAATAGGTATTTTCAATGGTGCTGCTGCAGCCTGCCAGCAGCAACAGCGCCCCGATAATTAGCCCTTTTTTCACTGTTTCGCCCTCTTTGGCTGTGGATCCTGGCCCGGCTTGGCCTCAAACACCAGCGCATTACTTTTGCTATTCAGCGTTTTCAGCACTGGCTGCAGTTCTCGCAATACCTGATCAAGCCGCTGCATATCGCCCACCAGCTTGCTGTAAGCCGGTGAACCTGGCTGCAGCCCTTTCATGCTGCGGTTCAGTTCGCGCAGGGTTTGCTGCATGTCTGAAGGCAGGCTTTTCATCGCCGGATTCGCCGTGACCTGATTAAGGTTATCCAGCGTTTTCTGCAGCCGCTGCAGGGTGCGCTGGCTCTCTTTCAAGGTACCTGTGGCTTCATTCAGCACTGGATTAAGTGGCAAGCCGTTGATCTTATCCAGCGCCGCCATCAGTTTCTGCTGAATCTGCGCCAGGCCGCCGCTGACGGTTGGAATCACTTCCAGGCCAGCCACCTGATTCGGGCCTTGATACGCCGGTGCGTTATCGTAGAAATCGAGGTCGATAAATAGCGCGCCAGACAGCAGGTTGCCGGTTTTCAGCGTCGCACGCAGACCGCGTTTTTTGCCATCCTGCAGATGCTGCTCAAGATTGAAATCTCCGCCCAGGCGATTAACAAACCGATCCGGCTCAATGCGAATCAGCACCGGCACACGATAATCCGTATTCAGCGCCTGATTCACGCCCGGAATCATATAAGGCACTTGTGACACCGTACCCAAACGAATGCCGCGGAACTCAACCGGTGCGCCAACCTGCAAGCCGCGAATCGAATCGGTGAAGAACAGCAGGAAATCAGTATGAGCACTGTAGAGCGAATCCTGGATGCTGCGCTGATCGTCGTACAGATGGTATTCCGCCTTGTTCTCCGCCGCCCGGCCCAGCTCAGCGCCGTCCGGCACATCAAAGCTGACGCCGCCGCTGAAGAGCGTAGTGAGCGATCCCATCTCTACGCGCATGCCTGATGCAGACATATCGACAGCAATACCGCTGTCTTTCCAGAAACGCACGTTGGTGGTGATCAGGCGATCGTAAGGCGCCGAGATAAACAGCTGATAAGTCATCATGCGTTTATCGGTATCAAAGTTGCTGGTTTCCACTGAACCTACGCGATAACCGCGGAACAGCACCGGATCGCCCGCATTAAGCTGACCGGCTTTTTTGCTGTCGAGCGTTATGCGAATGCCTTTGGCATCCGGCGGCGCCAGCGGCGGTGCATCCAGCAGTTGATAACGTTCCGGCTTATCGCCCTTCGCGCCCGGCTGCAGCTCGATATAGGCACCGGAAAGCAGCGTGCCCAATCCGGTAATGCCTTCGCGACCAATTTGCGGTTTCACCACCCAAAATGCGCTGTCGCCCTGTAGCAACTTTTCCATGCCCGAATTAAGACGCGCTTTAATTTCTACATGGTGCAAATCGTCGGTCAGAACCGCGCTTTCCACCACACCGACGTTGACGCTGCGGCTCTTAATGGTGGTTTTACCGGCTTCGATGCCTTCCGCATTTTCGGTAATCAGCGTCACTTCCGGGCCCTGATGGCTGAAGTGATAAAAAAGAATCCATCCGCCGATTAACAGCGTGACGATAGGTACAATCCAGACCGGCGACCAGCGTTTAATCTGGTCGACCTTAGCAGTCCCGTGATGGTTGTCCGTCAAGACGCGGCTCCTTACGTTCAGTTTCTCGTTGTCGATCCCACAGCAGGCGCGGATCAAAGGTCATTGCGGCAAACATGGTGAGGATGACCACCATGGCAAACAGCAGCGCGCCCGGCGCAGGATACACACTCATCAGCCGCCCCATCCGCACCAGCGCAGAGAGAACGGCGATTACAAACACATCAATCATTGACCAACGGCCAACAAATTCAACCACCTCATAAACCACGTGCATCTTTTCATCATCGCGCCCACCGCGTCCGCTGCCGTGCCAGCACAGCCAGGCAATCGCCAGCATTTTCAGCGAAGGCACCATGATACTGGCGATGAAGATCACCAGCGCCACCGGCCACGAACCGTCGCTCCATAGCAAAATTACTCCGGCCATAATGTTCGAAGGATATTGCGAACCGAGCGTTTCGGTCACCATGATCGGCATGATATTTGAGGGAATGTAGAGCATCACCGAGGTGATCAGCAGCGCCAGCGTCCATTGCAAACTGTGCTTGCGGCGCGCATGCGCCTTCACACCACAACGCGGGCACGCCAGTTGGTCAGCGGGCAGAATCGCGGTACAACACGGACAGCTACGCAAACCTTGCTTCAGGCCGCTAACACCGGCCAGCGGCGTTTTCGGCAGCGGCGGTAACGGATTGATGCGGTGCCACACCCAACGGCGATCAACACACTGAAATGCGCGCAATTGCAACACGCAGAACAGACACCACGGCCAGAAACTGCTGCCGAGGCCAATCTCACCATACGCCATCAGCTTAACGAAACTGACCAGCACGCCAGCCATAAAAATTTCCGCCATGCCCCAGCTACGCAGCTGAAACAGCACGCGCGCCAACCCAAGCCGCAGGCTGTGCGGCATGCGGACGTTATTGACCAGCAGAATAATGGTGATCATGCAGAAGGCAGGAATGCCCTGCACAAACAGCAGAAACAGCGTTGCCAGGCTGCGGTAATCTTCGCGATCCATCACCTGGGGGATTTCGAGCAGCGATATCTGGCTGCTCAATCCCGCGACGTGCATATTGATGAAAGGAAACAGATTGGCCAGCACCAGCATGAACAGGGCCGAAAAGGCGTAGCCGGTCGGACGTCGACGCGGCTCCTGCCAGTTGGCTTGCAGCGTGGTGTGACAACGCGGGCAACGCGCACGGCTGCCAACCGGTACAGCGGGCAGCTTTACTGTTAAATCACACTGTGGACAAAGACTCCACTGATGCGCTTGATCCGCTGCACACATGCTGACTCCTTCCGATTACGCGCCGTTTTTCAGTGCTTCCAGCTCTTCCCAGCGTTCGAACGCCACTTCCAGCTCCTGCTCGGTTTGCGCTAACGCATCCAGAACCGGCTGGGTTTTATCGTGTGGCTGGCTGAAGAAATCTGGATGACTCATTTTAGCCTGCAACTCACCGATGCGGGTTTCCAGCTGCTCCAGTTTTTGTGGCAGCAGTTCCAGCTCACGTGCCAGGTTATAGCTTAGCTTGTTGGCCGGACGTTTGGCGGCGTCACTTTTCTCAGCGGTTTTCACTGGTGTAGCCGGTTTAGCCTGCGAGGCTTTGCCCTGCTTATAGGCTGCGCGCTGCTGCTGAGCATCGTGATAGCCACCGACAAAGGTGCCGATTTCGCCGTTGCCTTCAAAGATCCAGCACTCGGTCACGGTGTTGTCGACGAATTGACGGTCGTGGCTCACCAGCATCACAGTGCCCTGATAACCATCCACCAGCTCTTCCAGCAATTCCAGCGTTTCAACGTCGAGGTCGTTGGTCGGTTCATCGAGAATCAGCAGGTTGCTTGGCTTGAGGAACAGACGCGCCAGCAGCAGGCGGTTACGCTCACCGCCGGACAAGGCGCGCACCGGCGTCATGGCGCGTTTCGGATGGAACAGGAAGTCCTGCAGATAACCGAGCACGTGGCGCGGTTTGCCGTTAACCATCACTTCCTGTTTACCTTCAGCGAGGTTATCCATCACGGTACGATCCGGATCCAGCTCAGCGCGGTGCTGATCGAAGTAAGCGATTTCCAGCTTGGTACCGCAATGCACGCGGCCGCTGTCGGCTTTTAGCTGATCCAGCATCAGACGCAGCAAGGTGGTTTTACCACAACCGTTTGGGCCAATCAGGGCGATTTTGTCGCCGCGCTGCACCTGAGTGGAGAAGTCTTTCACCAGGGTTTTGCCACCCACGCTGTAATTGACATCTTCCATCTCAAACACGATTTTGCCTGAACGTGCCGCTTCGCCGACTTGCATATTGGCTTTGCCCATCACTTCACGACGTGCAGAGCGCTCGTTACGCAGCGCTTTCAAGGCACGTACACGGCCTTCGTTACGCGTGCGGCGCGCTTTGATGCCCTGACGGATCCACACTTCTTCCTGCGCCAGCTTGCGGTCAAACTCGGCGTTCTGCATCTCTTCGACACGCAGCGCTTCTTCTTTGCCGGTCAGGAACAAATCGTAGTTGCCCGGCCAGGAAACCAGCTTGCCGCGATCAAGATCGACAATGCGCGTCGCCATGTTGCGAATAAACGAACGGTCATGCGAAATGAAGATGATGCTGCCGGTGAATGTCTTGAGGAACGTTTCCAGCCAATCAATGGTTTCGATATCAAGGTGGTTGGTCGGTTCGTCGAGCATCAGTACGCGCGGGTTGCTCACCAGCGCGCGGCCCAACGCCGCTTTACGCAGCCAGCCGCCAGACAGCGAAGACAACTCGGTATCCGCATCCAGACCAATCTGCTGCAGCACGTCGTTGATGCGGCTATCCAGCTGCCACAGATTCTGATGGTCAAGGATGGTTTGCAAACGACCCATCTCGTTCAGGTTCTTCTCGCTCGGATCTTCCATCACCAGATGGGAAATCGCGTGATAAGCCTTGAGATGCTCCGCCTGCTCGGCCACGCCTTCGGCAACGAAGTCATAAACAGAACCGGTAATGTTGCGTGGCGGATCCTGTTGCAGACGCGCCACCACCAAATCCTGCTCATAAATGATGCGGCCGTCATCCAGCGGCTGTTCGCCGTTGATGATTTTCATCAGCGTCGATTTACCGGCGCCGTTACGGCCAACCAGACAGACGCGTTCGCCCTCTTCGATATGCAGTTCGGTGTTATCCAACAGCGGCGCATCGCTGAACGAGAGGTAAGCGCCATGGATACTAATCAGTGACATAAAACTTATTCCTTACCGGCGTGGCTAACCAGCCAGCAGTTGTGAATTTGACGGTTGCGCGCGAAATCCTGCGACAGCGTTTTTTGGGTAATTTCCTGCGCCTGCAGACCCAGACGTTCTAAGCCGTCGAGATCCATTTTGAAGCCGCGCTTGTTGTTGGAGAACATAATGGTGCCACCGCGACGCAGCAAACGTTTCAGGTTCTGCATCAGCATCATGTGATCGCGCTGCACGTCGAAATCGTCTTCCATGCGCTTAGAGTTAGAGAACGTCGGCGGATCGATAAAGATCAAATCAAACTGTTCGTCACTCTCACGCAACCAGCTCAGGCAATCGGCGTGCATCAGGCGATGATTACGGCCGGTTAAACCGTTAAGGCGCAGGTTGCGCTCGGCCCACTCCAGATAAGTACGCGACATATCCACCGTGGTGGTAGTTTTCGCGCCACCCAAACCGGCGTGTACGCTGGCGGTGCCGGTATACGCAAACAGATTGAGGAAATCTTTGCCTGCGCTCATTTTGCCCAGCATCTGGCGCGCGATACGGTGATCGAGGAACAAACCAGTATCCAGATAATCGGTGAGATTCACCAGCAGGCGCGCATCAAATTCCTGCACTTCGAAGAAATCGCCCTTCTCGCCCAGCTTTTGATACTGGCTTTTGCCTTTTTGGCGCTCGCGGGTCTTCATTACCAGACGATTGGCCGGGATCTCCAGCACGCTCAGCGTAGCGCTGATCACATCGAACAGACGCTGACGCGCTTTGTTAGCGTCCACGGTTTTCGGCGGCGCATACTCCTGAATCACCACCCAATCAGCGTAACGATCGACCGCTACGTTGTATTCAGGCAGATCGGCGTCATACAGACGATAGCAATCGATATTCGACTGACGCGCCCATTTCTCCAGCTTCTTCAGATTCTTGCGCAGGCGGTTAGCAAAATCTTCGGCGATCTGCGCGCCGCCTTCTGCGCTGGTCGCAGCCAGCTGATAGTTTTTCTGCACGCACTCCAGCGGACCATTTTTAGCTTTGAACTGGCGATCGGCACGCAGTTGCAAGCAGCTCAGCAGCTCTGGCGAGGCGCTGAACAGCGACAGATTCCAGCCGCCAAAGTTCTGCTTCATGATGCGGCCCAGCTGGCTGTGCAGCGCAATCAGCGCCGGTTCGCTTTCCAGACGCTCACCGTACGGCGGATTGCTCAATACCGTGCCGGTAATCTCTTTGCCCGCCAGCGGATTCTTCAGCTTAATCACATCCTGCTGGGCAAAAGTGAACAGCTCGAACACGCCTGCACGACGGGCGTTGGCGCGCGCTGATTCCAGCACGCGGCTGTCATTATCGTAGCCAAAGAAACGGGCGGTCGCAGCGGCGGTACCCACGCGCGCGCGCTCTTTCGCGGCAGCATAAACTTCCTGCCACGCAGCCTGATTGTGTTTCTTCCAGCGATTGAAGCCCCAATGGGTACGCAGCAGGCCAGGCGCGCGATCGCAGGCGATCAACGCCGCTTCCAGCAGCAGCGTACCGGAACCACACATCGGATCGACCAGCGGCGTACTGCTCTGCCAACCGGAACGCATCACGATGGCTGCCGCTAAGGTTTCTTTTAGCGGTGCTGCGCCGGTTTGCTGGCGATAGCCGCGCTGATGCAGTGAATCACCGCTTAGATCCAGCGCGATGCTAACGCGATCTTTGTTGAGCCACGCATTGATGCGGATGCCCGGTTGTTCACGATCAACGTTCGGGCGCTCCAGATTCTGGCGGGTAAAACTATCGACGATGGCATCTTTAATGCGCAGCGCACCGAACTGGCTGTTGCGGATCACCTCGTTGGTGCCGCTAAAATGGATGGCAAAACTGGTGTTGCTGTCGAACATCTCGGTCCACGGGATACTTTGCGCACCCACGTAAAGATCGAGATCGCTCCAGACGCCAAATTCTCCCAGCGGCAGCAAAATGCGCGAAGCCAGACGGCTCCACAGCAGGCTTTGGTACATTACATGGTCGTCGGCCTGGAAGTGGACGCCGCCCTGCACCACCTGCAAATCCTGCGCACCCAGCGCGTCTAGCTCACTTTTCAACAGCTCTTCGAGCCCACGCGCCGTACTGGCAAACAGAGAATTCATATCGTCACTTTTTACTCTTGCTTAAATTGCTGCGCATTATAGCGAATCAGCGTGCTATGTCATAAAGTTAGCTTCTTTAAAACTTATGACCCCTTTTTTGGAGTGGTGATGATTACGCTTTCACGCCTTTACATCCATCCCGTTAAATCTATGCGCGGTCTGCAACTGTCACATGCGCAGGTGCTGGAAAGCGGTCTGGGCTTTGATCGCATCTTTATGGTGACCGAACGGGACGGCACGTTCGTGACCGCCCGCCAGTTTCCGGAAATGGTGCGCTTTACCCCGGCGCTGCTGCCGGACGGGCTGTTTCTGCAGGCACCGGATGGTTCGCAGGCGCTGATCCGCTTCGCTGATTTCACCGCTGAGCAGTCACCCACCGAAGTCTGGGGCAACCATTTCACCGCGTGCGTTGCACCTGACGCGATCAACAGCTGGTTAAGCACCTTCTTCCCACGTCCGGTGCAGCTGCGCTGGACCGGCTTGCAACCGACGCGCCGCGTGAAGCGTTTTGATCATGTGCCACTGAGTTTCGCCGACGGTTTTCCTTACCTGCTGGTGAATATGGCCTCGTTGCAGGATCTGCAACAGCGCTGTCCAGCCAGCGTGCGCGTTGAGCAGTTCCGTCCCAATTTGGTGGTGAGCGGCGCGGCCGCCTGGGAAGAAGATAGCTGGAAACGCCTGCAAATTGGCGAGATCACCTTTGAGATGCCGAAACCGTGCAGCCGCTGCGTGTTTACCACCGTCGGTACCGAAAGCGGCCGTAAGCATCCTGATGGCGAACCGCTCTCGACCTTGCAGGGTTTTCGCAGCGCGCAGGATGGCAGCGGCGATATCGATTTCGGCCTGAATTTGATCGCCCTTAATAGCGGCATTATTCGCGTCGGCGATGCGGTGACCATTCTCGAGAAGCAAACCCCACGCGCTTACGGTGCGGGCGCCGTGGTCGAAACGCTGGCGCCAGCCGCTAGCAGCCACAGCGCGGTGAGCATCGATTATCAGGGGACGAGCTTTAGCGGCGACAATCAGCAAGTGCTGCTGGAACAGTTGGAAATGCAGGGTTTCCGCATTCCCTACTCGTGCCGTGCCGGGATTTGTGGCAGCTGCAAAGTGACGTTGGTGGCGGGTGAAGTGAAAGCACTGAAGAAAAGCGCGGTGCGCGCCGATGGTACCATCTTAAGCTGCAGCTGTATTCCGGCAGGCGATATCGAACTGGCGTAAGCCGATTACACCGCCCGCGCAAAGTGGGCGGTTTGTTCCTGCTGCTGCGGACGCAGACGATCGTTCATGATCTTAATCGCATCACCCAACTGCATACCTTTACCCGCCACGGTTAGCGCGTTTTGCGCTAATAAGCACAGCGCGGCATTTTCACCGCTTTCAACCACAAACAGTTGCGCCTGTTCGCCGCTATCAGCCAGCGTCACCGCCACCATATCGCCCGCAGCGGGCTGCCAGCTGTGCGCGTGATTGGTGAAGTGCCAGCTTTTTGGCATCAGGGGTTTGAGAAAACGACTGGCCACCAGCGCGTTTAACACTAACTCCGCACGCTGATCGCCTTTTAATCCACTCTGACGGCAACGTTCTTCAAAGCTAAAATAGAGCGCGGCGTCATCAACGCAAAAACCGCTGACATTAAAGGCATCAGGCGTCAGCATTTTGCGCGAGAAGCGCGAGCGAAATAACATGCCGTCGGCTAAATCCAGCATCATGCGGTCATGATCAGCGTCGAAATACCAACGCCAGTTGTCATCAGGTTTGATTTTCATGATCTGCCCTGTGGTTTATCGCTGCGCTAAACGGCGCTTAATTAAAAAAATAAATCTGAGAAAAAGCTGAAAAATGCATCAGCAGGACAAAATATAAACGAGCCGAAGGGATAAATAAACCCCTCGGCGCAGTAAAGTGGGAAATGTCTTAGAGGTGGGTCACGATATCTTTAATTAAGCCCGGGCCTTTATAAATAAATCCAGAGTATATCTGCACTAATGTTGCGCCCGCGGTAATTTTCTCACGCGCAGAAACCAGCGAATCAATACCACCGACGCCGATAATAGGTAAGCGGCCCTGCAGCTCTTGCGCCAGGCGGCGAATCACTTCGGTGCTGCGTGACTGCACCGGACGACCACTTAATCCGCCCATTTCTTCGGCATATTTAAGGCCGGTCACCAGCGAACGATCAAGCGTGGTATTGGTGGCAATCACACCATCAATATTGTGACGCACCAAACTGTCGGCAACCTGGATCAATTCTTCTTCAGTCAGATCCGGCGCGATCTTTACCGCCACCGGCACATATTTAAGGTGCCTTGCCTGGAGTTCTTGCTGTTTTAATTTGATGGCAGAAAGAAGATCGTCCAGCGCTTCGCCATATTGCAACGTGCGTAATCCTGGCGTGTTGGGTGACGAAATATTGATGGCGATATAACCGGCGTGGGCATATACCTTTTCCATGCAGATCAGATAATCGTCTTTGCCTTTCTCGACCGGCGTATCTTTATTTTTGCCAATATTGATGCCGAGAATGCCCTTAAAGCGCGACTTTTTAACGTTGGCAATCAGATGATCAACGCCGAGATTATTAAACCCCATGCGGTTAATAATCCCTTCGGCAGGCACTAAGCGGAACATACGCGGTTTATCATTTCCCGGTTGCGCCAGCGGCGTTACCGTTCCCACTTCGACAAAACCAAAGCCCATCGCGCCGAAGGCATCAATGCACTCGGCATTCTTATCGAGACCGGCCGCTAAGCCGAGCGCATTAGGGAAGGTTAATCCCATGCAGGTTACCGGACGTGATGGCAGCGACTGGCGAATCAGCCCTTCCAGCGGGGTGCCGCTAATAAAACGCAGTTGTTGAAAGGTGAGTTCGTGCGCACGCTCAGGATCAAGCTTAAACAGCGCTGGCCGGACGATAGGATATAACATGCACTCTCCTCAATGACGGAAACCAGGGAAGTCGGGGTGCACGGGAAAATGTGCGCCAGAATGGTAAGGTGCGCTGGCGCAAAAGTAAATTGTTCTACTGCATCACAATTTGATCGTTATCAGCGTCGTGCAGAATAGCGGCCAAGCTGTTCGCGACACGCCTGCAAGCCACTGTAAATCGTCGGGCAATACCACATTAGCTTCAGACGCGCGCTATGCTGCAACACATTGCGCACCAGCTGATTCACCTGCGGCTGCCAATCCGTTGGGATCACCATGTGATTTTTGCGCATCTGCGCCAGGCAGCTGTGCATCACCGTTTGGTAATAGCTATCCAGCAACGCCGCATCCACTGGCAGTTGCCGATCGCGCAGGAACTGTTCGCTGCTTTCACGCGCAATAAAGTAATTTTTCACATAGGAAAAATCGCGCGTGCTTTGCGACAGCGACGTCAGCATAAAGCGTTTGTAGTAGTAGCTTTGGCTGGTGCAATAAATGTTACGCGCCTGCAGATAGAGCGCAAACATGTAAGGCGCATCTTCATGGTTTTGAATCGGCAGAAACTGCAGCGCCAGTTGATCAATCAAGCGACGCGAAATGATGCTGCTCCACACGACGCGATGCGCCGACTGATGCTGCATCAGCGTACGTAAACTGGTGCTGCCGCCGGGCAGCAATCCACTGACATGACGCTGGTGAATGGTTTGATAGTGGCGCTGCGCGGCAGGCACATCAAAAAACATTTTCGCGCCAAAGCAGAACAGATCGATATCTTCATGGCGCGCCTGCACGCGACGGAAGTCGGCGAACAAATCGGTGGAGACAAAATCATCCGCATCCATGAAGTAAACAAAATCACCGGTTGCGACAGAGAGCCCTTTCATACGCGCGGCGCTGACGCCGCCGCGCTCACCGCTTAGCAGGATTACCTGCGGATGCTGAGCCGCAAACGCCGTGAGCCAGGCTACGCTGCTGTCACTGGAACCATCGTCGATAACAATGATCTGTTCCGGCGGCGATGACTGACGCAGCAATGAACCCATCGCTTCTGGCAGCCAGGGCGCGCAATTCCAGTTCGGTATGATGACCGAAACCGTAGGGATACGGTGAGATGACATCATGCTCATCCTCTTTCCTCAACGTTAAACAACGGAATTCTGAGACGCTTCAACACCACACTGTGCAGCAGACAGCAGACGCCGAGATTGAACGCGCCAATCAAGCCAAGCCACAGCAGGTTGAGCCAGCGATTTTGGTTCCACTCGATCGGCAGCAAGGTGCTCAGCCAGGCGACAGCCGCAGAAACCGCCCAAATCAGCATCACGTCGCGGGTTAACCAGGTGAAATGAATGCCCGGCGCAAAGCGGCGATGCACCAGCCACGCCCAGCCCACCAGATAGAAGATGTTCTGCCCCAGCCATAGCCAACCGGTGCCCAGTGCGCCGTAGTGAATGGCACACCAGATGTTGAGCGGCACCAGCAGCACGGCAAAACAGGTGAAGCCTTTCATGTGCAGCTTGAGGTTGCCGTTGATGTATTGCAGGTGATAGAGCAAACCGCAGATGGCCTGAATGCCGCTGCCCAACGCATACAGGCTGAGGACAAATGACATCTCATCAACGATTTGGCTCTTCTGCGTCCACGCCCACAGCAGCGGGCCGGCGTAACAGGCGATGGTAATACTGAGCGGCGCCATAAAGATCGCCACCGCCTGCGTGGTGTAGCGGTAAAGTTTCAGCGACTCTGCATCGCCCTCTTTACGGGTTTTCATGCCGGTCATACGTGGCACAATCGCCTGCATGATTGGGCTGCTGAGCAGCAGAATGCCGGTCGCGGCGGTTGCCACCACGGTAAACGAACCGTATTCGCTCAGCGGCAGCGTCTTGGAGAGCACCAGTCGGTCAATTTGCGAAATAAAGGTCCACACCGCACTGGAAAATGCCGCGCTGAGCGCAAAACGAATAAAGGGTTTCAGCACCTCTTTCAGATCGCCGCGCTTCTCTTTGCGCGCCGCTTTGGGGATCAGCTGACAGGATTTGTAGATACAGCAGGCCGCTTCGGCAATCGACACCAGCAACTGCCAGACAAAGAACGCCAATACCGCATTAGAGAAGAATTGAATCACCAGCACCGCGCCAAAGGTGCGCAAGGTGGTGATAATCAGGTTGACGCCGTTCAGCCACACCTGATGTTCGAAGCCCACAATCACGCTGCGATACGGACTGGTGCGCCAGCGTATCGCCGCAGTGATCACCATAATCGCCACGGCAATCACCACATCGCCCGCCGGAAGATGACGCGCATCCAGCCAGTGCGTGGCAATCCACGGCGTCGCCAGCCAACCCAACACCACCAGCACAATCGTGGAGAACAAGAAGAATTTGGTCAGCGTGGCAAACAGCGCCGGGAACCAGACAAATTCCGCCTGATTAGCACGATAGCGCGCCGCTTCCCGCATCAAGGTGGTCGAAACACCGGCATCGAGTAATTGCAGCCAGGTTAATAAGATCGAAAAGAAGCCCACTAAACCGTAGGCTTCCATACCTAAGTGTTGAATATAAAGTGGTACAACCAAAATACCTGACAGCGTCAGATAGATTTGACCAACATAGTTGGCAATCGCGTTACGTTTTATAGACATAGGTGTTTTGGCATCTGGGGATTATCTCAGTGGCCTTAAGCGTGACATAAAAGTATTCACGCGCACACCGGAGTTATTCTTAAAATTAACGTTGGTGCTAAGCGCCCAGCTTTTTTCTCATTTTCATCATGGAGAAATAGATGTCAGGTTGTTTCAACATAAGTTTTTCCATTGCACCTTTGGCCGGGAAGTTTTCCGCAAAGTAGGTTAATGCATGGCGGGTATTATCTGAGAATTTATCGGCACCACTTAACTCGTGCTGGACTAATTGTAATAAGCCGCTGCGTAAATAACTTTCCCGATAGCGGTTTCGCTCCGGAATATAGTGTGACAATCGCGTGAGTTTTTCATAATCGGTAATAAATTGCTGATAGGTTAAGCGCGGCGAGGCTTCTACCCGAGTGGTCAGCGACGCTTCACTGGCGTAATCGAGCACCCACGCCGTTTGTGTATGCAGTAATCCGGCCAGCATCACATCCTGAATACGCGTCAGCGGCCCACCCGCGCGGGCCAGGCCAGCCCGCAAGATCACTGCAAAGCCGCCCTGCTGCCACCAGCGCTGCGCATGCAGTTGCTGAAACAGCTGCAGAGAAGAGTGTAAACCGTTCGCCAGCTCGCGCTTCGCCAGTGAGACCACAAAACAGTTCAGCTCGGGACGCTGGTCACTGAGCTTCGCCACGTCCTGCAGCAGGCTGGCCGGCAAGGCGCTGCGTTCGGCGCTGAACAGCAGGAAATCATCTTCAGCCGGCGTGCTGTGCGGAAAGGTCGGCAGCAATGATGAGGTGAGATGCGCTCCCGCGGCATCGGGTTGCAGCCAATAACAGACCAGCTCTTCTTCAGCTTTCGGCGAGGGTGAGATGCGATTGAAGGTGGCAGGCGCGACCTGCTGCTCAGTTAAATCCTGAGCAAATGAAGAACTACCCATATATATCTCCCTAAGAATAAATTGGCTTGCCGCAACGGCAGTTCACGCCACAAAACGCGGGCGTAAATAAATAAGTGAAATATCGTTATCGTGTTCTAGCGGAAATTAGCTCAACCAATTATAAACAGGCCTGGAATTCTAATTCCAACCACGATTAGCATTACCACGTAACTTAAGAGATTGATTGTTCAGCGCGGCTGCATGAAGTGTGAAGTTGATCAGCGAAAATTTGCATGAGTTGTAACAAGCGAGATGAATAGCGCGTATTTTATTAACCTTTATTCGCGTTTAGACATGAATTTTGTGAAATAAAAACCACGCTATATTAGGAAATAGTCGCTACTTGCTAAGTTTAATCCGATTCATGGAGAAATGAATAGAGGGGAATGGTTTATCTTTTCCCCATAATTTTCAATACCAAGCACGGTATGTAATCGGTAACGGCGCGCTCTGTATAAATATATTTCTTTAGTTACCACTCTGTTTTACCCATGCATAATGCGCTTTAATCATTAACCCCACTCAAATGGGCCTCAGGATTTATATAACCGCACCCTTGCAGCAGCGCTTTTCAGATTATGCCTAAGCTTCTAAAGCCTGCCTTCTCATCCTTCCTTTATATGTCACTGGCTATCCCATTTTGCGACTTAGGATTACCAGATAAATCATTTAAGCCTCGCTGCCTGCTCTGACAGTATTGAACACATCAGTTCTGAATATCAGATAATCAATAACTTTCAGTTATAAGGAGTGACCATGCGGGTTATTACGCTGGCGGGCAGCCCTCGCTTCCCTTCACGCTCTACTGCGCTGCTGAGCCTGTGCCAGCACGCGCTGGAAGCACGCGGTGTCGAAGTGATTCCGTGGAATATTCACAACTTCCAGCCTGAAGATTTGCTCTATGCACGCTTCGATTCTCCCGCGTTAGCCGCGTTGAAAGCCGATTTGGCGCTGGCGGATGGCGTGATTGTCGCCACACCTATTTATAAGGCTTCGTTTTCCGGCGCACTGAAAACCCTGCTCGATCTGCTGCCCGAGCGCGCGCTGGAACACAAAGTGGTGCTGCCACTGGCCAGCGGCGGCAGCGCTTCACATCTATTGGCGGTGGATTACGCGTTGAAGCCGGTACTTAACGCGCTGAAGGCGCAGGAAGTGTTGCACGGCGTGTTCGCCACTGACGGCCAGATTACGGATTACGATCGCCAGCCGCTGCTCGATCCGCTGCTGTCGCAACGCATTGATGAAGCGCTGGATACCTTCTGGCACGCGCTGCATCGTCGCCACCCACCTTACGCTCAAGCGGTATAAAGGAAGAGAGATGAAAAGGATATTGACGGGTTTACTCATGCCAGCCGTCGCGGCGCTGCTCACCTTGAGCGTGAGCGCGCAGGCCGCCGACGCACCAGAACAGTTGCGTATCGGTTACCAGAAAGGTTCGGTGAGCATGGTATTGGCGAAAACCCACAAGCTGCTGGAGCAGCGCTTCCCGCATACCAACATAAAGTGGGTGGAATTCCCGGCGGGCCCGCAGATGCTCGAAGCGCTTAACGTCGATAGCATCGATTTAGGCAGCACCGGCGACATCCCGCCGCTGTTTGCGCAGGCCGCGGGGGCCGATCTGCTGTATGTCGGCTCGGAGCCACCCAAGCCGCAAGCCGAAGTGATTCTGGTGCCGAAAGACAGCCCGATTCACAGCGTGGCCGAACTGAAAGGCCATAAAGTGGCGTTCCAGAAAGGCTCCAGCTCGCACAACTTGCTGTTGCGTGCGCTGGAACAGGCCGGGCTGAGTTTTAAAGACATTCAGCCAACCTATCTGACGCCCGCCGATGCGCGCGCCGCGTTCCAGCAAGGTGACGTTGATGCCTGGGCGATTTGGGATCCTTACTACTCTGCCGCCCTGCTGCAAGGCAACGTGCGCGTGCTGGCCGACGGCAGCAAACTCAATCAAACCGGCTCCTTCTATTTAGCCACGCGCAAATACACCGAGGCTAACGGCGCATTTGTGCAGCAGGTACTGAACACCTTCAGCGACGCTGATGCGTTAACGCGCAGCCAGCGTGACCAGAGTATCGATCTGCTGGCGAACGCGATGGGCTTACCGAAACCGGTGATTGCCAGCTATCTCGACCATCGTCCACCGACCACCATTACGCCGGTCAGCGCCCATACTGCGCAGGCCCAACAGCAAACGGCCGATCTGTTTTATGCCAATCATCTGATGCCGGTAAAAGTGAATATCGCTGACCGCATCTGGCATCCACAATCCGCCCAGCCAAAAGGAAATTAATCATGAGCGTATCCGTATTTTGGTTTCTCCCGACGCACGGCGATGGTCACTATCTCGGCACGGCGGAAGGTTCGCGCCCGGTTGATCATGGTTACCTGCAACAGATTGCACAGGCAGCGGATCGCCTTGGCTTCGGCGGCGTGCTGATCCCCACCGGCCGCTCCTGTGAAGATGCCTGGCTGGTGGCGGCGTCATTGATTCCGGTTACGCAGCGTCTGCGTTTCCTCGTCGCACTGCGTCCGGGCGTGATTTCGCCTACGCAGGCGGCGCGTCAGGCCGCCACGCTGGACCGTCTGTCGAATGGTCGTGCGCTGTTTAATCTGGTCACCGGCGGCGATCCGGAAGAGTTAGCTGGCGATGGCGTGTTCCTCGATCACCGTGAACGCTATGAAGAGTCCGCTGAGTTTACCCGCGTCTGGCGGCGGGTAAGCGAAGGCGAAACCGTCGATTACGAAGGCAAGCATGTGAAGGTGCGCGGTGCGCGTCTGATGTTTAAAGCGGTGCAGGAACCGCGTCCGCCGCTGTGGTTTGGCGGATCATCAGATGCCGCGCAGGATCTGGCCGCTGAACAGGTCGATGTCTATCTCACCTGGGGCGAACCGCCGGCGTTAGTTAAAGAGAAGATTGAGCAAGTGCGCGCCAAAGCGGCGGCACAAGGCCGCACCGTGCGCTTCGGGATTCGTCTGCATGTGATTGTGCGCGAAACCAATGAAGAAGCGTGGCAAGCGGCGGATCGCCTGATTGCCCATCTCGACGATGCCACCATTGCCAAAGCGCAGGCCGCGTTTGCGCGCACCGATTCGGTGGGCCAGCAGCGTATGGCCGCACTGCACGGAGGACGTCGCGACAAGCTGGAGATCAGCCCGAATCTGTGGGCCGGTGTCGGTCTGGTTCGCGGCGGTGCAGGCACCGCGTTAGTGGGCGATGGCCCAACCGTGGCGGCACGTATGCAGGAGTATCAGGATCTCGGCATCGAGACCTTTATTCTCTCCGGCTATCCGCATCTGGAAGAGGCTTATCGCGTAGGTGAGTTGCTGTTCCCGCACCTCGATTTGGCGATTCCGGAAGTGCCGAAGCCGCGCGTGGTGCAAGCGCACGGTGAAGCGGTGGCCAACGATTTCACGCCGCAAAAAGTGTCGCAGAGCTAAAGGAGCAGATGATGGCGAACGTTAAAAAACAGCTAACGAATGCTGTACTGCCGTGGGTTTTACCGGTGGTGCTGATTGCGCTGTGGCAACTGGCATCGCAAGTGGGTTGGCTGTCGACGCGCATTTTGCCGTCGCCGGAAAACATCCTCATCACCTTCTGGAAGCTGACGGTGAGCGGAGAACTGTGGCAAAACCTGGCGATCAGCAGCTGGCGTGCCGCCATCGGTTTCTCTATTGGTGGCTCGATTGGTTTGATTCTGGGTTTGATTACCGGCACCTCGCGCGTCGGCGAACGCTTGCTGGATACCTCGGTGCAGATGCTGCGTAACGTGCCGCATCTGGCGCTGATTCCGCTGGTGATTTTGTGGTTCGGCATCGACGAATCCGCCAAGATTTTCCTCGTGGCGCTGGGCACCTTGTTCCCGATTTACCTGAATACTTATCACGGCATTCGTAACATTGATCGGGGTTTAGTCGAGATGGCGCGCAGCTACGGCTTGTCTGGCTGGAGCCTGTTCATTCAGGTGATTCTGCCGGGTGCGCTGCCTTCGATTATGGTTGGCGTACGTTTTGCCCTTGGGCTGATGTGGCTGACGCTGATTGTCGCCGAAACCATTTCCGCTAACTCTGGCATTGGTTATCTGGCGATGAACGCCCGTGAATTCCTGCAAACCGACGTGGTAGTGGTGGCCATCATTCTCTATGCCCTGCTCGGCAAACTCGCCGACGTCGCGGCACAACTGCTGGAGCGCGTCTGGCTGCGCTGGCATCCGGCCTACCAATTGAAGGAGAACGCATGAGCAACGCAACCCTAAATCCGGCGCGCTTAAATCGCGGTACGCCGGTTGGCGTGAATGGCGTCAGCAAGCAATATGGCGATCGCACCATCCTGAATAATATCGATCTGCATATTCCTTCCGGGCAGTTCGTCGCCGTGGTCGGCCGTAGCGGTTGCGGGAAAAGTACCTTGCTGCGTCTGCTGGCGGGTCTGGAATCCACCACGCGCGGGGCGTTGCTGGCAGGCAATGCGCCGTTATCCGAGGCACGCGAAGATACGCGTTTGATGTTCCAGGATTCACGCTTACTGCCGTGGAAAAAGGTGATTGATAACGTCGGGCTGGGACTGAAAGGCCGCGAATGGCGCGCCGCCGCGCTGGAAGCACTCGAAGCGGTGGGATTGGCAGATCGCGCCAACGAGTGGCCTGCCGCATTGTCTGGCGGGCAGAAACAGCGCGTGGCGCTGGCGCGTGCGCTGATTCACCGCCCAGGTTTGCTGCTGCTCGATGAGCCGCTCGGGGCGCTGGATGCGTTGACGCGTATCGAAATGCAGGGATTGATTGAGTCGCTGTGGCAGCAGCATAACTTCACCGTGCTGCTGGTGACGCACGATGTCAGCGAAGCGGTGGCTATTGCCGATCGCGTATTGTTGATTGAGGAAGGCCAGATTGGCCTGGATTTGATCGTCGACTTACCGCGCCCACGCCGTCGCGGATCGGCACGTCTGGCAGAGCTGGAAGCGGAAGTGCTGGATCGGGTGATGAAGCGCGGCTCGTCAGAACAGCCGTTGAAGTTTGCGCAGCAGAGTTAATTAAAGACGCGCGATAAATCGCGCCGCTACGAATGCATACATTTATTCGTAGCGGCGCAATTTATTGCGCATGGTTTTCTTACGCGTTCAACGCCTTGGTGATCTTCTCGTACAGATCGCCCGACAGCTTATCCAGCCCTTTCAACGATTCCAGCGCTTTACGCATCAGCGCCTGACGATCGGCATCGTAACGTTTCAGGCGAATCAGCGGCTCGATGATGCGTGCAGCCACTTGCGGGTTGCGCGTGTTGAGATCGGTCAACATCTCCACCAGGAACTGATAACCGCTGCCATCTTTGGCGTGGAACGCCGCGGGATTGCCTGAGGCAAACGCTCCAATCAGTGAACGGATACGGTTCGGGTTGCCCATGGTGAACGAACGGTGATTCAGCAGCTTACGCACGTTGCTCAGCACGTCCGCCGCTGGACTGGTGGCTTGCAGCACAAACCATTTATCCATCACCAGACCATCCTGATGCCAGCGCTCATCATAGGCCGCCAGCAGCGTATCGCGACATGGCAGGTTCGCCGCCACCGCTGCAGACAGCGCCGCTAACGCATCGGTCATGTTGTTTGCCTGCTGATATTGCGCCTGCACCAGCTTGTCCGCCTGTGCCGCATCGGCGAAGGCCAGATAACCGAGGCAGACGTTTTTGAGCGTGCGCTTGCCAATCTCCACGTGCTCAATTTTGTATTCGCTGCTTTGGTTGGCCAGATAGAGCGCGAAGAATTCATCACTCAGCTCTTTAGCCAGCGTACGTACCAGCGCATCGCGCACCGCTGAGATCGCCAGCGGATCGATAACATCAAACAGTTCGGCGATTTCATTCTCAGACGGCAGCGAGAGAATCAACGCTTTCAGCGCCGGATCGCCCTGCTCATCCAGCAATACTGCGCGGAAGGCATCAGCCACATGCAGCGGCAGCGACAGCGGCTGGCCCTGCTGATGACGTGCGACGTTGAGGCGAATGTAGGTTGCCAGCAGGCTTTGTGCCGCATCCCAGCGCGCGAAGTCATTACGTGCGTGACGCATCAGGAAGGTGAGTTGCGCATCGCTCCATTTGTAGTCGAGCTTCACGGGCGCAGAGAATTCACGCAGCAGCGATGGCACCGGCTGGAAGTAAACGTTATCGAAAATAAAGGTCTGGAACTCTTCGGTGACGTTCAGCACGTGATGCACCGGATGACCGTTATGCTGCAGCCGGATCACCTTGCCTTCGTTATCGTACAGTTCGATATCCAGCGGAATGTGCAGCGGCAGCTTCTCTTTCTGCTCGGCGGTGGCCGGCGTGCGCTGAGTGACGTGCAGCGTGTACTGTTCCAGCTCTGGATTATAATCATCGCGCACCGTCAGGATCGGCGTGCCCGCCTGGCTGTACCAGCGGCGGAACTGCGACAGATCGACGTTCGAGGCATCTTCCATCGCCTGCACGAAATCATCGCAGGTGGCGGCGCTGCCATCGTGACGTTCGAAGTAGAGTTGCATGCCTTTCTGGAAATTCTCTTCGCCCAGCAAAGTGTGCATCATGCGGATCACTTCTGAACCTTTCTCATACACCGTTAAGGTGTAGAAGTTGTTCATTTCGATCACCTGATCCGGACGGATCGGGTGCGCCATTGGGCTGGCGTCTTCCGCGAACTGCGCGCCGCGCATCACGCGTACGTTATCGATACGGTTCACCGCGCGCGAACCGAGATCGGAGCTGAACTCCTGATCGCGGAACACCGTCAGACCCTCTTTCAGGCTGAGCTGGAACCAGTCGCGGCAGGTGACGCGGTTGCCGGTCCAGTTGTGGAAATATTCGTGACCGATAACCGCTTCAATGCCGAGGTAATCTTTGTCGGTGGCGGTTTCGGCTTTTGCCAGCACATATTTGGAGTTGAAGACGTTGAGGCCTTTGTTCTCCATCGCGCCCATATTGAAGAAATCCACCGCGACGATCATAAAGATGTCGAGGTCGTACTCAAGGTTAAAGCGCTCTTCATCCCACTTCATGCTGGCTTTCAGCGAGGTCATCGCCCAATCAGCACGATCGAGGTTGCCGCGATCGACAAAGATTTCCAGCGCTACATCGCGGCCAGAACGCGTGGTAAAACTATCACGTAATACGTCGAAATCACCGGCCACCAACGCAAACAGGTAGCAGGGTTTCGGGAACGGATCTTGCCACTTCACCCAATGGCGACCATCTTCGTGGCGACCGCTCTCCAGCTTGTTACCGTTGGAGAGTAAATAAGGATAACGCGCGGCATCGGCAATAATGGTGGTGGTGAAGCGCGCCAGCACGTCCGGGCGATCGAGATACCACGTTATGTGGCGGAAACCTTCGGCTTCACATTGGGTACAAAGCGCATCGCCGGATTGGTATAACCCTTCCAGCGCGGTGTTTTTATCCGGGTGAATGTCATTAATGATGGTCAGAGTGAAGTTGTCCGGTAACTGGCTGATGAACAACGCGCCCTCTTCTTCTCGGTAATGCGACCACGGATTGCCATCCACCGCCAGCGATACCAGCGTGAGATCTTCGCCATCTAAACGCAGTTCCGCATCGGTAGCGCCCAGACGCTTCACCTGACTGACCGCCGTGACGCGCGTCGAAGCCGCATCCAGATCAAAAGTCAGGTCGATATCGGTAATGGTGTAGTCCGGCGCACGGTAATCGTGGCGATATTTAATTTGCGGCTGTTGCGTCATGAGTCCTTCTCGCATCGTTAAATCGTTAATATGTTGACCCGTCAAAGTCTAAGCGGGTTGCGCCTCTGTTGCCACGGTCAATGCGTGCGTTCGTTGAAAAGGCTACAATTCATTAACAATGGCACAAATGACCCTCGACCTGCCACCCGCAATTATGGTGTGATCGCGGTCATTACTGTTTTATACTCCTGCGTCTTTATGACTTTGTTGAACACCGGGCTCTGCTCCGCGGAAGAGGATGCTGAAACGCACCATGACTGGACATGCTTCCCCGATTTTGACCACGCTGCTTGATACCGATGCGTATAAGCTTCACATGCAGCAGGCCGTCTATCATCGCTATTATGATGTCCCGGTTACGGCGGAATTTCGCTGCCGTGGCGACGAACTGCTCGGTATTTATGCGGACGAGATCCGCGCACAAATTGAAACCCTGCAAACGCTCGCCCTGAGCGACGATGAGTATCACTACCTCAGCGGGCTGCCTTTCTTCCAACGCGATTACCTTGACTGGCTGCGCCAGTTCCGCCTCGATCCCTCACAAGTCAACGTGCGTAACAACAACGGCCATCTGACCATTCAGATCAGCGGGCCGTGGCGTGAAGTGATTTTGTGGGAAGTGCCGTTGCTGGCGCTGATCAGTGAAGTGGTGCATCGCCATCGCACGCCGCAGATGGGGGTGGCTCAGGCGGTTGCGCACTTGCAGCACAAGCTTACGAATTTCCGTCAGCAGGTCGGCGATTGGGATATGTCGCGCTTCCAGCTAATGGATTTCGGCACGCGTCGCCGCTACTCCAAAGCGGTACAGGAAGCAATTGTCGCTACGCTTAAAGCGGAGTTTCCGTGGCTGGTGGGCACCAGCAACTACGATTTGGCGCGTCGCCTGCAGCTTAATCCGGTGGGTACACAAGCGCATGAATGGTTCCAGGCGCACCAGCAAATCAGCCCGGTGTTGGCGAACAGCCAACGTGCGGCGCTGCAATCCTGGCTGGACGAGTATGACAATCAGTTAGGTATTGCTTTAACCGACTGCATTACCATGGATGCTTTCCTGCGCGACTTTGGTCCGGGCTTTGCGCATCGTTACCAAGGCCTGCGTCATGACTCCGGCGATCCGCTGGAATGGGGTGAAAAAGCCATTGCGCACTATCAGCGGCTGGATATCGATCCGAAAAGCAAAACGCTGGTTTTCTCGGATAACCTCAATCTGGACAAAGCGCTGGCGCTCTATCGTCACTTTGGCCAACGTGCCAACGTGGTGTTCGGTATCGGAACGCGCTTGTCCTGTGATATTCCGGGCGTTACGCCGCTGAATATCGTGATCAAACTGGTGAGCTGCAATGGCAAACCGGTGGCAAAACTTTCCGACAGTCCCGGCAAAACCATTTGCCAGGATAAAGCCTTCGTGCGCGCCTTACGCAAAGCCTTCGATCTGCCGCTGGTCAAAAGAGCCAGCTGATTCTTATTGCAGGGTGCTTGCACCCTGCTTTCACGCAACAAATCTCCGATTAACCCGGCAATTTTGCTTGTTTCCTGTGGGCTCGCAAGTAACATAGCAAAACCCTGAATAAGGGCTTTTATCCACCTTCTTTTATATATAGAGAGAACTTTATGAGCGTTGTGCCTGTAGCGGATGTACTGCACGGCCGTGTCGCGGTTGACAGTGAAGTCACCGTACGTGGTTGGGTGCGTACCCGAAGAGATTCCAAAGCTGGTCTTTCCTTTATCGCCGTTTACGACGGTTCCTGCTTTAATCCCGTTCAGGCCGTCGTCAATAACTCTCTGAATAATTATCAGGATGAAGTGCTGCGTCTGACCACCGGTTGCTCGGTAATCATTACCGGTAAAGTGGTCGAATCGCCGGGCGAAGGCCAGGCTTTCGAGCTGCAGGCGACTAACGTTGAAGTTACCGGTTGGGTTGACGATCCGGATACCTATCCGATGGCGGCGAAACGTCACAGCATCGAATATTTGCGAGAAGTGGCGCATCTGCGTCCGCGTACCAACCTTGTAGGCGCCGTGGCGCGTGTGCGTCATACGCTGGCGCAAGCGCTGCATCGCTTCTTCCACGAAAACGGCTATTTCTGGGTCTCTACTCCGCTGATCACCGCTTCGGATACTGAAGGTGCCGGCGAGATGTTCCGCGTTTCGACGCTGGACCTGGAAAACCTGCCGCGCGATCCGCAGGGCAAAATCGATTTCGATAAAGACTTCTTCGGTAAAGAAGCCTTCCTGACCGTATCCGGCCAGCTCAACGCCGAGACTTACGCTTGTGCGCTGTCAAAGGTATACACCTTTGGTCCCACTTTCCGCGCCGAAAATTCCAACACCAGCCGTCACCTGGCGGAATTCTGGATGCTGGAGCCGGAAGTGGCGTTCGCGACGCTGGATGATGCGGCCGCTTTGGCAGAATCTATGCTGAAATACGTGTTCCAGGCCGTTCTCAACGAGCGTGCTGATGACATGGCCTTCTTTGCTGAGCGCGTGGATAAAGATGCGATTGCGCGTCTCGAGCGTTTCGTGACTACCGACTTTGCTCAGGTGGATTACACCGATGCGGTTGATATTCTGCTGAAAAGCGGCCAGAGCTTCGAGAACCCGGTTTCCTGGGGCGTGGATCTCTCATCCGAACACGAGCGTTATCTCGCAGAGCAGCACTTCAAGGCGCCGGTGGTAGTGAAAAACTACCCGAAAGACATTAAAGCCTTCTATATGCGCATGAACGAAGATGGCAAAACCGTAGCGGCGATGGATGTTCTCGCGCCGGGCATCGGCGAAATCATCGGGGGGTCACAGCGTGAAGAGCGTCTGGATGTGCTGGATGCACGTCTGGCAGAAATGGGCCTCAATAAAGAAGATTATTGGTGGTATCGTGACCTGCGTCGTTACGGCACCGTGCCACATGCCGGCTTTGGATTAGGTTTCGAACGATTAATCGCCTATGTCACCGGCGTACAAAATGTAAGGGATGTTATCCCCTTCCCACGTACCCCTCGCAACGCGAATTTCTAAATTTAGCGATTAATTATAAGTAATTCATATATATAAAGAGGTCGGCCTAGCCGGCCTTTTTTTATTTTTGTAAATTTAGAGTTCTCTCACAAAGTTCCCGAATTTTTACAAATTGTCATACAATTTTTCCTTTTGATACTTAATTGCGAGATTTGAATCATCTTCGGGCTAGAATTAGCAACCCTGTGATGGAAAGATGCGTGCAGACACAGGAGACATCAAACTTCTTTCAAGGTTCTGTAAAGATTTCTTGGCAGCAGTGGCAGATGTCCAAATAACTCCAATGAGGGTAATAAAAAATGATGAAGCGCAACATTCTTGCAGTGGTTATCCCAGCTCTGTTGGCTGCTGGTGCAGCAAACGCAGCAGAAATTTATAATAAAGACGGCAACAAGCTGGACCTGTACGGTAAAGTCGATGCGCGTCATCAGTTCTCTGATAACTCAGGTTCAGACGGCGACCAGACTTATGTGCGTTTCGGCTTCAAGGGTGAAACTCAGATTAATGACCAACTGACCGGTTACGGCCAGTGGGAATACAACATTCAGGCTAACAACTCTGAAGGCGCTAGCGATGCTCAAAATGGCAACAAAACCCGTCTGGGCTTTGCCGGTCTGAAAATTGCCAATGTCGGTTCGTTCGACTACGGCCGTAACTACGGTGTAGGTTACGATCCGCTGGCATGGACCGACGTTCTGCCAGTATTCGGTGGTGACTCTGGTTACTCTGATAACTTCATGGTTGGTCGTTCGAATGGTCTGGCGACTTATCGTAACAACGATTTCTTCGGTCTGGTTGATGGACTGGCGTTTGCTGTTCAGTATCAGGGTAAAAATGAAGAAGGCACTAACGCTAACAGCCGCAGCCTGAGTCGCGCCAATGGCGACGGTTGGGGTTCTTCTCTGACCTATACCTCTGACATCGGTGTTGGCGTTTCTGCTGCATACACCTCTTCAGACCGTACCAATGGCCAGGAAGCGTCCTTCTATGGCAACGGCAGCAAAAAAGCTGACGCATGGTCAACCGCTCTGAAATATGATGCGAACAACCTGTACCTGGCAGCAATGTACGGTGAAACCCGTAATTCAACCTGGATTTCAACTGATGCTACCGATATTGCTCCAGCCCGAGGCGGCGCAATCAACAAAGAGCAGAAGTTTGAAGCAGTTGCTCAGTACCAGTTCGACTTCGGTCTGCGTCCATCCCTGGCATACGTCCAGTCTAAAGGTAAGGACATCGAGACCTGGGGTGATCAAGACATCTACAAATATGTTTCTGTTGGTGCGTACTACTATTTCAACAAAAACATGTCTACCTATGTTGATTATCAAATCAACCTGATGGACGAAAACGACTTCACCCGCGCGGCTGGCATCTCTACTGATGACACCGTTGGCGTTGGTCTGGTTTACCAGTTCTAATCACCCGATTAGATTTGCGTAATACCTAAAAACGGAGCCCTCGGGCTCCGTTTTGCATTTCAGTGATCGGCTTCGCAATTAGCTTTTCTACTTTATCTCACCGACATATTTCTTTTTTATATCAGCGGTTGGCAAGCGTGCCGAGTGACGTTAACCTGATAGCTCATTTCGCTAAAGTTCACCTAAACGGAACTGACTCATGTTTGAATCGATCTCTGCCGCACCCGCCGATCCTATTCTGGGACTGGCTGACCTTTTTCGTGCCGATGACCGGCCGAATAAAATCAATCTTGGCATTGGTGTTTATAAAGATGAAACCGGTAAAACGCCGGTCCTCACCAGTGTTAAAAAAGCTGAGCAGTATTTGCTGGAAAATGAAACCACCAAGAACTACCTGAGCATTGATGGTCTGGCGGATTTCGCACGATGCACGCAGGAGTTGCTGTTCGGCAAAGAGAGCGCGCTGATTTCTGCGGGTCGCGCATGCACCGCACAAACGCCAGGCGGCACCGGCGCCCTGCGCGTAGCAGCAGATTTTCTGGCAAACCAGACCAGCGTCAAGCGCGTTTGGGTGAGCAACCCAAGCTGGCCGAACCATAACAATGTCTTCAACGCTGCTGGCCTTGAAGTGTGTGATTACGATTATTACGATGCCGCAAGCCACAGCCTGGATTTCGACGCCATGGTGGCATCGCTGCAGGAAGCCAAAGCAGGCGATGTAGTGCTGTTCCACGGCTGCTGCCACAACCCAACTGGCGTTGATCCGTCTGCAGAGCAATGGCAACAGCTGGCGCAACTGTCGCTAGAGAAAGGATGGCTGCCGCTGTTTGATTTCGCTTATCAAGGCTTTGCTCGCGGTCTGGATGAAGATGCGCAAGGGCTGCGTATTTTTGCCGCTTCACATCAGGAACTGATTGTTGCCAGCTCTTACTCGAAGAACTTTGGTTTGTATAATGAGCGTGTAGGTGCATTAACGCTGGTTGCAGCGAGCAGCGACGTGGCCAAAACTGCGTTTAGCCAGGTGAAATACACCATTCGCGCCAACTACTCTAACCCGCCGTCACACGGCGCGGCGGTCGTCGCCACCATCCTCAGCAATGACGCGCTGCGCACCATCTGGATTCAGGAGCTGGCCGATATGCGTCAGCGCATCCAGCGCATGCGTCAGCTGTTTGTGAACACACTGGCGGAGAAAGGCGCTAATCAAGACTTTAGCTTCATCATCAAGCAGAACGGCATGTTCTCATTCAGCGGCCTGACCAAAGATCAGGTAGTGCGTCTGCGTGAGGAGTTTGGCGTATATGCGGTGAACTCGGGTCGCGTTAATGTGGCAGGCATGACGCCAGATAATATGTCGGCGCTGTGTGAGGCGATTGTCGCAGTTTTATAAATCAGGCGGCAAATAACGACAAATGGGCCAAAAGGGCCCATTTTTTTATTCTTGCAGGAACGGATTGCTGATGCGTTCGCGGCCTAGCGTAGAGATAGGACCGTGACCCGGCACGAAAGTCACATCACCGCCTAGCGGCAACAGCTTGGTTTTAATCGCATCGATCAGGTCGCTGTGGCTGCCCTGCGGGAAATCGGTGCGTCCAACGCCACCGTTGAAAATCACATCTCCCGAAATCAGAAGACGCCCAGCCCGATCAAAGAACACGATATGTCCCGGCGTATGGCCCGGACAAAGCAGCACTTCCAGCGTGACATTGCCAACCTGCACAGTTTCACCCTCTTCCAGCCAGCGATCGGGCGTGAGCGGCGCACACTCGGGCAAACCGAACATACGGCTTTGTGTGGGCAGATTATCTAACCAGAAAGCATCGAGCGGATGCGGACCGACAATGGGCACCTGATAATGTGACGCAAGTTCCGCAGCGGCACCAACGTGATCAAGATGTCCATGCGTGAGCAGGATCTGCGACGGCGTTAGACCACGCTCTGCCAGTACGGCTTTGATGGTTTCCGCATCGCCGCCAGGATCGACCAATGCGGCTTGTTGGGTTTCGTCATCCCATATAACTGAACAGTTTTGGGAAAAAGCCGTAACCGGAATAATTTGGTAGTTCATAGCGCTCCATGACCGACACACGCAGCGCTGCCGGTATCAGGACCAGTGCCTTGCGGGCCCGGTATCTATGTGTACGAAGTTGCTGCGCGGGTAATATCCTACACCACCGGCGCGCATAGATAACGCCGCTTTGCGAACATTGCTCAACGAAATTCCCTCAATGTGGAAATCCATCGCTTGTCCTTTAGTGTGATAGCTTTTTTTCGCCACGCCCGGGCCCGATTCACGCAGCATGGTGTTGGTGGCTAAGGTGCGGTAACCCGAGATCAACTGCACCGGCTTACGCGTATCCAGCAATGTTTGCAGGCGGTAAAGCTGGTCAAAAAGATGGGGATCGATGGTCTTCACCTGATTGGCGCGGTAATCACGGAAGAAGTGATTTAAGCGGGCTAACTCATCCTTGTCATAACGCTTACCGTTAAAAAACTCTGTTTTAAGGGTTTCACCGGTGTGAAGGTTACTAAGCGTCAATACTCGTGGGCGGGCGGTGGAAAGCGAAGCCAGAGCGGAGCCAGGAAGCAGTGATAATCCTGCTGCTGCGCCTCCAATCAAGAGTAATCGACGACGTTGAGAATCAATATTAGCCATGAAGCGAGGTTACCTAATCTAAAGCGGATAAAATATGTGCGAAAAGTACACAAGGCCGAACATTAACGTCCGCCTAAGACTCAGTCAACCCAGAATATGTTGCAGAAGACCAAAACCAGCTCAAAATCAAATTTTCGAGACTGGTCTTGGTTAAATTCATGTGAAGAGAAAACAGCCAAATCAATTACTAGAGTAACAACTGACCGGCTTTATGCAGTACCTGACTACCGGAACGGGCGGGATTATCATAATTGTAAATATCTGTACGATATTGCGGCTGGCCGTCATCTGCGACCCATGCGGTTAAATAGTAAAGGTTCACAGGAATACGATGGCGAATCGGCACGTAACGGGTATTTCCCTCTTTCAAGGTGTCTGAGATACGGCCGTCGTTCCAGCCCACATCCTGCAACAGCAGATCGGCCAGTTCTGAGGCTTTATTCACGCGCACACAGCCCGAACTGAGCGCACGAATATCGCGCTGGAACAGGTTATGGTTCGGCGTATCGTGCAGATAAATCGCATCCGAACTCGGCATGTTGAATTTGTAGCGACCCAGTGAGTTGGTTGCGCCCGGCGCCTGTCGAATGCGATACGGGAAGCTCGCGGCCGACACCATACGCCAGTCAATCATCGAAGGATCGATCACTTCCGCATCCGCACTCCAGCCCGACAACAGCGTATAACCGTGCTTATACAGATAAGTCGGATCCTGTTTCACCTTCGGCACAATATCCTGGCGCACCAGCGTGGTTGGCACGTTCCACGGTGGATTGAGCACCACATTATTCAGCGCGCTACGCATCAGCGGCGTTTTGCGGTCAGGACGACCCACAATCACGCGTGATGACAAAATGGTTGCGCCGTTGTTGTAGTAAGTCAGCGAATAGTTGGGAATGTTCACCATGATGCCGTTATGCATATCATCCGGTAGCAGACGCAGGCGCTGTATGTTGAGCGCCAGCAGCGAAGCACGCATCTGCGGTGGCACATTCAGCCATTCACGGGTACGCGGACCAATTGCGCCGTCATCGGCCAGTCCCTGCCAGTGCTGGAAGCGTTTAACGCCCTCCACCAGCGCAGCGTCATACACGTTGGGTCCGGTTGCCGTCGGATTAGCAGCCACATTATTGGCCACTTCAGGCGTCGCAGCGAGTGCCGGAGCCGCATCAATATCATCAAAGTTTGCCGCAGACGGGCTCACCGCCACCGGCTGATTGCTTTGGCTCACCGGAACCGGCGCAGTTGGCACCGCGTCTTCCGCCGGCGTTGGCGTAGTACTATGGCTGGCGGTCAACATGCCGGTGCGTTGCAGAATCTCACGCAGCGCAGGCACATCATTACTGATCTGCCCTGGGCGTAGCGTAACGGTATCACGCAGCTGTGGCCACGGGCGATCGTCGGTGAGTAGCGTTTTCAGCGCATTATGCATTGGCGCATATTGCGGATGCTGCGGTTGCAACGAGACCACAAAAGTCCGGCTGCCGCCGCCGTTCACCGCATTTTGCCACTGATTGATGGCCGTGAGAGATGGCATGGTCAGCTTGTAAGGCACATTGCTGTAGAGCCAGGTTTCGCCCTGTGTCGGCACATTGGCAACAAACTGCAGATAGCCAAGCATCGCATCACTGAGCACGATGTCGCGCGCCAGGCCTTTGATGTTCGGATTGGTCAGACGCTCAACCCAGCGGGTGAATTGCGGCTGCACGCCAGAGAGCGCCACTTCCGCCAATTGCTGCTGGAAAGCCTGCACCGCTTGCGGGTCTTGCCATAGCGGAGCCATATCGCGCGACGCATAAATACCGGCTAAACCGGGCAAATAGAAAGGTTGTTCAGTGGCGCTGAACGCCTGCTGAATCTGCTGCTGGCTGGCAGCAACCGACATCGAACTGTGGTGCGTTGAATTGGGTAGCGTGGAGGTGATGGCCGCATGGCTCACAGCCAGCGGCGATAGTACCAGTGACAAACCGAGTGCTACTGCAGCACGACTCATTTTGCTCTTATTGTTTAGCAACATCCCTGCCCCCTTCTCACCAATGACATAGCGCCCTGTGATCGCCATGTACAGCCATACTCATAATGTTGAGTATACGAATAAAAAACGGCATCTGCCTCTCAGTGCAGATGCCGCATACAGATTAAACGTAGTGCTGTTTTTTAACCAGATTAAGCGCTATGAATTCTCATATTCAAGACCGACCTTAGGACTTTGATCCTTGCTCGGTGCAGGATCTGCCGAGAAGCCGCGCAGCCCAACCACATGCACATGTTCGGTGTTATTGAACATTTTACGCACCAGTTTGTAGGTGGTGCCTTTTTCCGGGCTGATGTTCTCTGGCGCCGCGATGATCAGCTGCATCTCCAGACGTTCGCACAGCTCAAACAGTGTGGCGATCGAACGCGCATCAAGACGTGCCGCTTCATCAAGGAACAGCAGACGACACGGCGAAATATCTTTGCCGCGCAGACGACGTGATTCCTCTTCCCAGCTCTGTACCACCATCACCAGAATCGACATCCCGGTACCGATCGCTTCACCCGTCGAAAGCGCGCCACTCTCCGCACGCAGCCAGCCGTCAGTACCACGGTTCACTTCCACTTCCATCTCAAGATAGTTGCGGTAGTCGAGCAGCTCTTCACCGATGGTTTGCGGCGTGCGCTGGCCCATATCGATCTGCGGATTCAGGCGCTGATAGAGTTTCGCCAGCGCTTCCGAGAAGGTTAAGCGGTTGCTGGTAAACAGATCCTGATGCTGTTCATGCTCTTCCGACAGCGTATCCAGCAGCGTTGAGTGCGCTTCACGCACGTTCACGTTAAGGCGCACGCTGCGCACCTGACCAAAGCTCACCGCCTGCAAACCCTGGTTCAGCTGGCGAATACGGTTCTGCTCGCGCTGGATGGTTTTGCGAATGATGTTCGCCGCACTGCGCGAGCTGATTGCCAGCGTCTGTTCACGCGCCGTCAGCTCTTCGGTCAGACGATTCAGCTCAATCTCCATCTGTTCGATGGCTTCAACCGGATCGTCGGTACGAATGATGTCCTGGCGGATACGTTCGCGCAGATGCTGATACACCGCGATAAAGAACTGAATCTTACGTTCCGGACGTTTCGGATCTTCGGACATACGCAGCACATCGCGCAGATGCTCGTTATCCGCTACCGCCAGACGCAGCGCACCCAGCGCCTTATCCGACATGGAACGCAGCTCATCGCCGCTGAGATAGGCCAGCTCGCGACGATGCAGACGACGCTCGACGCCATTCTCTCTAACCAGGCGCAACACCGTGCACCAGCCCGCTTTCGCGCTGACCACCTGCTCACGAATCTGATGATAATCGCGCTCCAGCTTGCGCAGTTTCTTCTGCAGGCTGTCCATTTCGGCTTCACAGAAGGTGATCTGTTTTTCCAGCTGGTTGCGACGCGCACGGTTGTGGCTTAGCGCGCTATACAGCTCGTCACGACGAATGCGCGCGCGCTCTTCTGCGCTGGCATCGGCATGCACGCCGATATCCTGCATCTCTTGCTGCAACTCTTTCAGCATGTCGCGTTTGGCATCGTAAGAACTTTTCAGCGAAGCCAACACCTGCGAATACTGCGTCAGCTGCGCCTGATGTCCACGAAGACGTTCGCGCGCGCGGCTGCGCTCGCCTTCCGCCTGCTCCAGACGCTGACGCAACTGCTCATTGAGATCGCTGTTGCCACCCAACATGCCAGCCGAACTTTCATAGTTGAAGTGCGCGCGGCGCTGCACCACTTCGGTCAGTGCAAAGGCTTGCTGACGCGCATCACGCTGCTGCTGCTGTGCCTGCTGATAGTCGCGCTGCAGCTGATCGTGCTGCTGCGGATCGCTTTGCAGTACCGCAATCAGCGGTTCCAGCTTGCTGAGTTTGCTGCCGTGCTGATGCAGGAAACGCGCGGCTTCCTGTGCTTCTTCAACGCGCTCGCGGATCTCTTCACAGCGATCGCCGAGCGTGTCGTCGAGCAGCAGATTAACGCGTGGCAACAGGCGGTTCAGCTGGCTGACGCCCTCTTTTGCCTGCTCAAACTGCGCGCGCTGCTGCTGATTGTCATTCTCATGCTGCGCCAGCTCCCGCTCAAGCTCGCCACGACGGCTATTAAGCTGACGAATCTGCGCTTCTGGATCTTCATCAAACGCCACCGCTAAATGGCTGCCGATGAAGCGGCTAAAGGATTGATGCAGACGCTGAGTTTTCTGCACATCAAACGACAGCGTGGCATAACGTTCAGCCAGCTGTTCACGTTCGTTGTTCAGCAACTCAAGCTGGTTTTCACGCGCCGCGCGACCAAACAGCGGCACTTTTGGGAAGCGGGAGTAGCGCCACTGACGCTCAGCCACTTTCACCACCACCGCTTTTTCCAGCTCTTCAACGCTAAATACGCTGTCGTCAAAGGCTTGCGGATCGCCTTCAATCAGATAGAGATCTTCCGGGCACTCGTCTAAACCGTCGAGCAGGTCGCGCACCAGCGACAGATCCGGCACCACGATGGCGTGACGCGATGGACCGTATAACGCTGAGAAGTACGGCGCGTCATCCAGCGTAACGTCATCATAAATTTCCGACAGCAGCACGCCGCCAAAACGTTCCGCCAGCTGCGTCAGGCGCGCATCTTCCGCGCCGCCCGGTTGGCTCAGACGTTCAATCTGCTGCTCAACTTCGCGTTTACGCGCGGCCAGCTCGTCGCGCTCAACGGTGGTTTCACGCTCGCGCTCCAGCAGTTGCTGCATAAATTCGGTGATTTGCTGGCTGCTGGTCAGCGCCTGACCAGTTTGCTCGCTCAGCTGCGTCAGGATTTCCTGCGCCGCCAGCCAGTGTGGCGCACGCGCGGTCAGCGCAGTAATGCGTTCACGCAGCTGCTCCAGCTCCTGACGCATCAACATGCGGCGTTCACCGGCATCGGCAACGCTGCTATTCAGTTGCTCAATCTGCGCTTCGAGTTCTCGCTGCAAGCCGTCCAGCGCATCCGCATCGTATTGCTGGCCCTGACGTTTGCAGAAATCCGCCAGCAAACGCTCAGCATCATGCTGCTCACGCAGACGGGTTTCTAATTCATTGAGGCGCAGACGCAGCGAGGAAAGCTGTTCGGCCTGGTGGCGCTGATTGCCAGCGTCGCGCAGTAATTCGCGCCCCACTTGCCACGCATCCTGACGACTGACGTCACCGGCGATGCTGGTAACTAACGCTAACGCTTGCTCAAACTGGCTGTGTGCCGCTTCGGCGACGCTCAGTTTCTGTTCCAGACGCAGCAGGCGCTCGGTGGCTTCCTCTTCACGCGCCTGGAAGGTTTCCTGCCATTCGGCCGCGTTATCGATAGTTAAATCAGGCAGCTGACACTGCGTACGCGCCTTTTCCAACGCCTGCAAGGCTTGCTGATACTGGATTGCCCGCGTCTGTTGCACGTCGAGCGCCTGCTGGAAATCGGCGAGTTGGCTTTTCAGCTCATCGACTTCCACCTCAGCTGCTTCGGCACGTGCTTCATTCTCTTCCTGCACTTCGCGCGCTTCGGCAACCACTTCGTTCTGCTCTTCGAGGCGATAGGTCAGCTCTTCCAGATCGGCATCGTAACGCTCGATTTTTTCCTGCTGGCGCATGGCGGTTTGCACCAGATTCAGATGGTCGCTGGCGCCCTGATAATCGCTTTCCAGATCGCTCTCAGCACCGCTGTGCTCGGACAACTCGCGCGCCATTTCAATGTGGCGATACTGTTCGGAAATCAGTTGGTTGCGGCTGGTAAACAGCTCATTACGCAGCTGCAGCGCGCCGTCGAGGTGAATACGACGCTCGTTGGCGTGGCGCATGTAGTCAGCGGAAACGTAGTTGGTAGCTTCCGAGATCAGATGCTTAAACAGGTCGCGATCGGATTGGGTGACGCGAATCGCTTCCAGCGTCATGCGGTTTTCCCGCAGCGCGGCTTCCATATCCTGGAAGGCTTTACGCACACCGCCGTTTTCTGGCAGCAGGTAATCGCGCAGTGAACGGGTGATAGCGCTAGAGATACCGCCGTACAGCGAAGCTTCAATCAGGCGATAAAACTTACTGCGATCGCTGGCGTTACGCAGACGACGCGGCACCACGCCGAGCTCGAACAGCACCGCATGGTAATCGGTGACCGAGTTGTACTGTTTGAATTGCACGCCTTCCTGCGCTTCCACACGCTCCTTCACTTCCGTCAGCGGCAACACGCGCGCCTGACGGTTATTAAGGATTTCGGTCAGCATATCGGTCGCCTGTGAATCGCTCGGCAAGCCGTGAATACTGAATGGTTTGATATCGACCTTTTTATCGCGTCCCGCCACCTGCTGCAGACGTACACCAACGATCACGCGCTGATGGCGTGAGTTGACCACATCCAGCACCGAATAACAGACGCCGGCGCGTAGCTTGCCGTGCAAACCTTTATCACGCGAACCGGAAGTTGCACCGGCTTCGGTGGTGTTACGGAAGTGCAGCAAGGTTAAGTCAGGGATCATCGCCGTCACGAAGGCGGCCATGGTGGTGGATTTACCCGCACCGTTACCGCCCGAAAGCGTGGTGACCAGTTCATCAAGATCAAAAGTACGGGCAAAGAAGCCGTTCCAGTTGATCAGCGTTAGCGAACGAAATTTACCGCGTTCAATCATGCTTGTTCATCCTCCGCGTTATCACTCGCGTCGCTTTCAGCGTCAATATCGTTATCTGCTTCATCGTTCTCAGTCGCAGCCGGCGCACTTTCCAGCGTCATCGCTTCACCGTCACGTATCAGGCGCAGCTGCGCTTCACGCGCATCGTCACCGCTGCGCACGTCGGCGCCAAAGCGGAACACTGATTCGGTGATGCGGAATTTGCTGCTGTCGTTGCCCATAAACCACACCATGCCGAGACGGCGCAGGCGGCTCAGCGACGCACGCATTTTTTCCTGCAGCTTGGCGCGATCAAGATCGGAACCGGTGGAACGCTGATTGACCAGCTTGAGCAGCTTGCTCTCATCGGCCAGCGACAGCAGTTCGTCGTACAGCTCTTGCTGGGTAAAAATCCCTTCATTCGCCAGACGTTCCGGGCTGAGATAGAGATAGCAAAGAATTTTGCCCACCATCATATCCAGCTCGGACAACACCGAGCGCGGAATCAAAGTGGTTGAACGCGGACGCAGATAGAAGAAGCCTTCCGGCGCGCGGATCAGCTCAACGTTGTAGCGCGCGTAAAACTCTTCGAGATATTCCTGGTAATCCATCAGGAAGGCGTGATTATCCAGCTCTTCAATGCCAACGTGGCGACCCGCGCGTAACTGGCTATCGAGCGCCGGGAAAATCGGGTTTGCCAGAGCCAATGCCAGTTTGACTGGCATCACTTGTTCAATATTTGTCGATGACATGTGCCTGCACCTTGGCTCCGTAATCATTAATGGCCTGCCATTGCGCAGGCAGACCGGCTAAATCAGCTTCGGCCACGCCGAGTCGCACCGCTTGATCGATGACGATACGCGCCAGATCAAAGTGGCGCGCGCGCGGATACTGCGACAGATATTCGCGCATCACCGTGGCCAGATGGAGCGGCTTCTGCTCCTGCTTATAAATCTGCAGCGCCTCTTCGATCATCGCGGCCAGCTGCTCGCGAATCTCATTAAACTCTTCGTATTCCATTTCCGGCGGCAGCTCGCCCATCACCTCGTCATTACGCAGCGTCATCTCTTCATCGCGCATATCGTAAAGACGATCGGCATTGGCGTAGGTCAGCGCCCACGGCTGATCGAAATAGTTTTGCACCGACAGGCGTAAACGCTGCGCAAACACGCGGTTCTTATCCATGTCGATGGCGGTACGAATAAACTTGTGTACGTGGCGGTCGTAGCCGATCCACAGATCGATAGCCTGCTGGCCCCAGCTGATGATGCGATCGAGCTTGTTTTGCAGGTCAAACACCAGCTTATCGACAAAGCCCAGATCCGGGCTGCTCAGCGTCGCATCCTGGATGCGCAGCAGGTTGGCCTGCAGCTTATCGCCGGCCGCCTCCAGCGTATCCTGCAGTTCACGCAGCGTACCGGACGTTTCCGACAGCAACATTTCACAGCTGGAGATCGCCGCGCGCCAGTCTTTGTTAAGCAGATCGGCAATATCGGTTTTCACCGCTTGCTGCTGCTCATCCATCAGACGCTGCGTCATGTCGATGCTATCGAAGATTTCCGCTACCGAATATTTCAGTGGCGCAAACACGTTGCGATGCCAGTGGAATTCGTCACCGTCTTCTTCGGCGGCATCTGCGGCACGTTTCAACTCCTGCGCCACAATCGACAGCTGCATCGACAGGCGCAGCGTGGAGAACTCGCGCTGGCGGATGTAATAGTCGGTAATGCCGATGGCGAGTGGCGTCAGGCGATAGATGGCGTGCCCTTCCGTCAGCTCGCTGGTAAAGCGGTTCAGCAAGCGCTGACGCACCATGTCATTAATGGCGTTATTGGCACGGACCTGCACGGTTTCGTGGGTTTGTTCGAATGCTTTGCTAACGTGACGAAACGCGTCAATCAGCTCGCCTTCACTCATCTCGCCGTCCATGCGCTCACCGTTTAAGGTGGCGATGGCCAGCAAAAAGGCCAGACGTTCTACCGGCAGCGCAAGCGAAAAATCGTTCTTGCGCGCCCATGCCACCAATTCGGGGACCGTCTGGGAAAATTCGCTCATAGTTGATCCTTCTGGCTGGGTTTGCGCGCGGTCACGTGGATATAGCGCCCTAAGCTTAAAAAGGGCTCCTGGCGACAGAAACGCCGTTCCATCTCAATGATTTCCTCAACGCTCTTCCCTGCGCCGGGTTGCGGCTTCATGTAATCACAGAAGACGCGAATACCCGCACGCCGTTCAATTTCAAATCCGCAGTTTGTCAGCCAACGCGTCACATCATCCGGATCACGCGGGAAATCGGGCGACAGCGTGCGCTTTTTACGTTTGCTCATATTGGCGCGCATATAGCCGAAGTTGCCAAGCGTCAGGGTGCGGAAGGTTAAGCCGTGCGCGTTGTAAAACATCAACGACAGCACGCCGCCGGGCTTGAGCGTGTGCCACAGCGCTTGCAGCACCTCTTCCGGATGCGCGACCCATTCCAACACCGCGTGAAACAATACCAGATCAACCTGCGTATCCAAATGTTCGCCCACCTGCTGGGCGCTAATTTGTTTGAATTGCATGTTGTGGCTCACACCCGCGGCAAGCGCATGGGCTTCCGCCAGCTTCAGCATCTCAGTAGAGAGATCGCACAGCACAACCTGATGACCGCGCGCCGCCAGGCCGCTTGAGACTTGTCCCACGCCGCCGCCGGCATCCAGCACCTTCAAGGATCCGGCAGGCAATGTCGGTAACAGAGCTTCCAGTTCGTCCCAGACAATTGCCTGGCGCACTTGCCCTTTGCGCGTGCCATAAATGTTCTGTGAGAATTTGTCCGCCAGATCGTCAAAGTTACGATCCTGCATGATGATGGCTCCGCTTTGCTGCATTCAACTTGTGCTATTTTGTCACAGGCTCAACAAGAATGAACCTTTCATGCCGCAGTAACCGTCTGGCAGCTGTTTTTTTGGACAAAAGAGGCCATATTCGATGTTTTTCGCATTTAAAAAAGTCATTGGCGGGATGTTGCTTCCCTTGCCGCTGCTGTTATTACTGATGGCGGCAGGACTTTTGCTGCTCTGGTTCAGCCGCTGGCAAAAAAGCGGCAAAATCCTCATCTCTTGCAGCTGGCTGCTGCTGCTGATTTTGAGCCTGCAGCCGGTTGCCGATCGCCTGCTGTCACCGCTGGAAAATCATTATCCCACCTGGAGCGGTAACGAGCCGGTCGATTATATCGTGGTGCTCGGCGGCGGCTATACCTTCAATCCGAATTGGGCACCGAGTTCAAACTTGATTAATAACAGTCTGCCGCGCGTGGCCGAAGGTGTGCGTCAGTGGCGGCGCTATCCGCAGGCCAAAATGATCTTTACTGGCGCAGCAGCCGGCGAAAACCCACGCAGCAGCGCCAGCGTGGCGGCCGAAGTGGCGGAAAGTCTGGGCGTGCCATCAGCAGCGATTATTCAGTTGGATCAACCAAGGGATACGATTGGCGAAGCTCGCGCGGTGAAACAGACGATTGGCGAACATCCGTTTTTACTGGTGACTTCCGCCAACCATCTGCCGCGGGCCATGCATTTCTTTCAAAGTGCCGGCATGAATCCGCTGGCCGCACCGGCGAATCAGTTGGCGGTGACCTCGCCGCTAAACTGGTGGGAACGCGCTATTCCGTCACCGCTGTGGCTGGCACACAGTGAGCGCGCGATCTATGAAACGCTGGGACAAACCTGGCAGAAGCTGCGCGGTGACGATCTCACCTCAACCCAGCCAGGGGAGTAATTGCGCGCGGGCGTGATCGAAGCGCGGACGGTCAAACTGTCCGCTGCTGACCAACGTGTCGACGCAATCCCACAGCTGATACAACCAGCGCCGCCAGAGGAAACCTTCCGCCACGGGCGCGCGCTGTAGATAGTGCTGCAGCAGTGAAGCTTCTGCGCCGCTATCCGCCAGGCGCATCAGATCGTATTCGCGCGGAGCCCAGAGAATGTTACCCGGCTGCATCATGGCAATAAGCTGATCGCTGTGCGCATCTTTTAACATACTGGCTAAGCGCAGGTTGCCGTGCATCAATACGCAGGGATCTTCAAATCCGTTGAACAGACGCGGTAATAGCTGACGGCTGCGAAACAGAATCTGACGATCTTCCAGTGTAAAAAACGGCGGTGACAAATAACCCAGCGTTGACCACAACACATCCACTCGCTGGCGATACCATGCGGGCCAGTTATTTTCCTGCACGCTGTCCACGCTGCCGACTAAGCCATGGCTGTCGATACGATGCCACGCTAGCACGCCTTCGACGATCTGTTCGCACAGCTGTTCCCAGCGTGCTGCGCTGCGGGCCGGAGCTTCCGCAGAAACACCGTTAAAGCGTGCCATCAGCAACATTTCATGTACCGGCTTTTGCTGGCTAAGCACCAGACCAAACACGGCGGGCACGGCGATCAAGCCATCATGACCGAGCATGGTAAGTTTTTTGGCTTCCAGCGCAGCGCGTCCCTGATGGCGAAAATATTTCGCCACCAGCGGCATCGGTTTACCGGCGTTATCGTAAAGCGCATACAGCCGCGTGTGCGCCTGCTCGCTAATGGTTTCGAGACGACTGATGCTTTCACCAAGCACCAACGCGAGTTCTGAACGGAGCTGTTCCATGCAATATCCTCCGAAGTCAAAGGGCTGGAATATGCTGGAGGTGATGGCGGCGCAAAGCTTAGCGCCAGATCAAACTTTAAGGCCAGCGAGAGCCGCTGGCCGGTCGGAGATTAACCCTGCATAGCGAGACGAACCCGCTCAAGGTCTTCCGGCGTATCCACCCCAACACTTGGGATAGTTTTTGCCACCGCGACGTGAATCTTTTCACCGTACCACAGCACGCGCAGCTGTTCGAGCAACTCAATGTGCTCCAGCGGGCAAGGTTCCCACGCAATGTAGCGACGGATGAAACCGGCGCGATAGGCGTAGATACCAATGTGGCGGAGCAGCGTGTCGCCAATCTGCTCGCGCGAACGCGCATAACGCTCGCGATCCCAGGGAATGGTGGCGCGTGAGAAGTAGAGCGCATAACCTTTGGCGTCCATCACCACTTTCACCGCGTTCGGGTTAAAGGCTTCTTCTGCATCGGTGATCGGCACCGCCAGCGTCGCCATCCCGGCTTCAGATTGCGCCAGATTACCTGCCACCTGACGTACAATCTCCGCCGGGATCATCGGCTCGTCGCCCTGCACGTTAACGATGATGGTGTCGTCGGCAAACTGATACTTTTCGATCACTTCGGCCAAACGCTCAGTACCGGACTGATGATCGACCCGCGTCATGCACACTTCGCCGCCAGCCGCCGTTACCGCCGCAGCCACATCCGGATGATCGGTGGCGACAATTACGCGATCGGCACCCGATTCACGGGCGCGTTCCATAACGTGCAGCACCATCGGTTTACCCTGAATATCCACCAGCGGTTTGCCGGGCAGACGGGTTGAAGCATAACGTGCAGGAATAATGGCAACAAAACTCATGGATGGATCTCTTCAACAGACAGCGTACGCGCTTCCACTTCCAGCAGCACTGGAATACCGTCACGTACCGGGTAAGCCAGGCCATCCGGTTTACAGATCAGCTCTTGCTGCTCTTTGTTGAAATAGAGTTTTCCGTTGCATACCGGGCAGGCAACGATTTCGAGTAAACGGTGATCCATAATCTTCTCCATTCAGGACCGCTTCAGGCGGTTAGCATATCATAATAGCGTGCGCGTGAATGGCGCACTCAAGCCAGAAAAATGGCGGCTTTATTCACCAATCGACCAGCGATTTGACCAGGCAGCCAGCAGTTCTGCCGGCGCATTTTCGATAATCACTTCATTGGCACCTTGCCACGCAGCAAAGCGATTAATGGCTTTTTGAACGTCACTAAGGAAAGCGTTACTGACGCGTGTGCTTTCTTCCAGCCAGAATGCACGAATCACTAATTGCTGCGCCTGACGCTCCATTTTGGCGTCGATGCGCGCTTTCAATAAGCCGCGATGTAGGACAGGCAGGACAAAGTAACCATATTTGCGCTTCTCCGCTGGCGTGTAGCACTCAATACGATAATCAAAATTAAACAGCTCCAGCGCGCGACGACGATCCCATACCACCGGATCAAAGGGTGACAACAGCACGGTATGCGTGGCCGAGAGTGGCTTTTCCAGCAGCGGCAATAATGCGTGGTGTAACCACATTTCGCCCAGTTGCTCGACCTCAACACGCACAATTTCTCCGCGCGCAGCCGCATCCTCAAGCCATGACTTGAGCGGTGCGCGTTTGAGCCGGTAATAATCGGCTAACCAACTGCCACGGAAAATGCCGAGGCTGCGCGCGCTGTGACTCAACATCTGTATCACCGCTTCGTCTTCACTCAGCGCATGCTGTTCATCAATCCATTCTGGCATTACACGGCTGTGCAGATCGTAAACCCGCTGGAAGTTACGCCGCTCCACCACCATCAACTGACCGGCGCTGAACAAATTCTCTAGATGACGCTTATGCGGTTTCCACGCCCACCAGCCCGGTTTGGTCTGTTTATCATTACTGAAATCAGCGGCTCGCACCGGACCATTGGCGGAGATGTGTTGCAGCAGGTCAGTGATTTCCTGTTGATGTTCCTCGACCCACTGTTGGTTGTATTTCCAACCAAGTCGCTGCGGTTCCAGCATGCGATGGCGCAGCAACGGGTAATCTTCGAAGGGAATAAAACAGGCTTCATGTGCCCAATATTCAAATAACGCGCCCGAGGCCAACGCCTCTTCCAGCCAATTGGCCTGATATGCACCAAGGCGGCTAAACAGCACCAGATAAGGACTGCGTGCCACCACATTAATGGTATCGATTTGCAGCAAAGACATCTGACGCACAGTCGCGTGAATATCGGCAAAGCGCGCCCGGCGGCCCAAAGGACGTAACAGTCCCTGAGCAGCCAGATGCAGATGACGAGCAGTTTGCAACGAGAGGGAAGCGACGAGGTTCATGGCTCCATTCCCTTTTCGGTGGTTAGCGCGAACGGGCGTCGCGCGCGGTAGTGCAGAGATGGGTGATATCGTCTAACAAGGTTGCCACCGCTGCGCCTTGCAGATGCGCATCAACCGGCAGATACCACCAGTTTGGGCGAGCGAAGCTACGACATTTCACAGCATCTTTTTCCGTCATCAGCAAGCACTGATCTGCCTGAGTTAGACGACGCAATTCGTCTTCGCTGTAAGCGTGGTGATCGGCGAAGGCAATTTCAGCCACTGGCTTAATGCCTTGCTGTTTAAGCGTGTTGAAGAAGCGCGGTGGATGACCAATGCCGGCCATCGCGACAATTTCCGGCAATTGCGCTAACGCCACGCTTGCACCGTTGATCAGGTTGACCGCCAGACCGGGCTGCAATGACATCGCAATTTCGCCCGCCTGCGCATCGCCGCCGTTAACGATCACCCCATTTACGGTGCTAAGTCGTGAGGCGCGTTCACGCATCGGCCCAGCCGGTAACCACCAGCCATTGCCAAAACGACGCATTCCATCCACCACCACGATTTCGCGATCGCGCTGCAGCGCGTAATGCTGCAGGCCATCATCGGTGATAATCACATCCAGATCGTGCGCAGCGAGCAAGCCTTCTACCGCCAGACGCCGCTGTGGCGCAACGGCGACCGGCACCTGCGTGCGTTGAGCGATCAGCACAGGCTCATCGCCAGCCTGCGCCGTGGGCGTTTCAGCGGTAACCAGCAGCGGATAACGTTCAGCTTTTCCGCCGTAACCCCGCGACACCACGCCAGCACGTACTCCACGTTGTTGCAGCGCCTGCACCAACCAAATCACTACGGGCGTTTTACCATTCCCACCTGCGGTGAGGTTCCCCACCACAATCACAGGGCAAGGCGCGCGCCAACTTTTTCGCCAACCGCGCTGGAAGCTGAGGCGAATCAATAGGGTGATCGCCCCATAAAGCAGACTCAGTGGCCATAGCAGCAGCCATAACGGCGAGCGCCCGCTCCAGATGCGTTCGATCATTGACCGAACTGCAGTTTGTGAAGCTGCGCATAGGCGCCCTTCTGTTCAAGCAGCACGCTGTGAGTACCGCGTTCGACAATGCGACCATCTTCAACTACGACGATCTCATCGGCTTTCTCAATGGTCGACAGACGGTGCGCAATCACCAGTGAGGTGCGATTTTTCTGCAGCTCATCAAGTGCGGCCTGAATCGCCCGCTCAGATTCGGTATCGAGCGCTGATGTGGCTTCATCGAGAATCAAAATCGGGCAGTCGCGTAGTAACGCACGCGCAATCGCAATACGCTGACGCTGACCACCGGAAAGCAGCACGCCATTCTCACCTATCACGGTATCAAGGCCATTATCCATCTTCTGGATGAAGTCCATTGCATGCGCCATGGTCGCAGCCTGCTCGATTTGCTCGCGCGTGTATTGACCATTACGGGCATAAGAAATGTTGTTGGCGACGGTGTCGTTGAAGAGATGAACGTTCTGGGAAACCAATGCCACTTGATTACGCAGTGAACGCAGGGTGTATTCGCGCAGATCGTGGCCATCCAGCAGAATTTCACCGCTATCAATGTCGTAGAAGCGCGTCAGCAAGCTGGCCATAGTGGATTTACCAGAGCCAGAACGGCCGACCAGTGCAACGGTTTTACCGGCAGGCAGCGACAGGTTGATATCACGCAGCGCAGGAATTTCACGGCCTGGATAGGTAAAAGTCACGTTGCGGAATTCCACATCACCCTTAGCACGATCCATTTCACGCTTGCCGTTATCCACTTCCTGCTCACTGTCAAGAATCGAGAACAGCGTCTGACAAGCCGCCATACCACGCTGGAACTGCGCATTCACGTTGGTCAGTGACTTGAGCGGACGCATCAGGGCGATCATTGATGAGAACACCACGGTGATGGTACCGGCTGTCAGCGTTTCCATCACGCTTGGGAAACTGGCGGCATAAAGCACAAATGCCAGTGCCAGCGAGGCAATCAACTGGATTACCGGATCAGAGATTGAAGATGCTGACACCAGTTTCATGCCTTGTTGGCGCATCCTGTTACTGACCTGAGAAAAACGCTTGGCCTCCACTTCCTGGCCACCAAAGATCAGCACTTCTTTATGCCCTTTTAGCATCTGTTCGGCGCTGGTAGTGACCTGTCCCATGGTGTTCTGCATGTTCTTACTGATGCTGCGGAAACGTTTGGAAACAGTACGAATAGCAAAGGAGACGATCGGTGCCAGCACAATGAGAATCAAAGACAGCTGCCAGCTGTAATAGAACATCATGATGAACAGGCCAATGATTGAGGCCCCTTCACGCACCACCGTAACCAGTGCACTGGAAGAGGAAGAGGCCACCTGTTCAGAATCGTAGGTGATGCGTGACAGCAGCGTCCCCGTTGATTGCTGATCAAAGAAGGTTACCGGCATGCCCATCATATGGCCGAACAGGCGGCGACGCATGTTCATGACCACGTTGCCGGACACCCATGAGATGCAGTAACTGGAGATATAGCTGGTCACGCCACGTACCAGCATCAGGCCAATTACCACCAGCGGCATCCACAGCATTACGGATCTGTCTGCTTTACCGAAGCCATCATCCAGTAAAGGTTTCAACAGAGAGAGCATCAGGGTATCGCCTGCCGCATTGAGTATCAGCGCCACCGCTGACACATACAAGCCAGCCTTGTGGGGCGCAATCATCGGCCAGAGTCGACGGAATGTCTGCCACGTTGAGAGATCTTTATCTTGATGCATTATTTATTCACGCTGTTTGAAATAGCCGCTCATTCTACCTGGAATCGCGTTTGACGCCAAACCACTGATGGTACCATCGAGGCATTATTTGCTCTCTTAAGCCCTTAATTTGCCAATGACCTTGTCTGATACCCACATGAATCTGACCCGATTGTGCCGTGTCGTACCACATATAGCCTTGCTGACGATAGCGTTGCACCACGGCTGGCGCAGGCATACGCCAGGCGTTATACCGCGCCACCGAAGCAAATGCTGCTTTCCCAGCAACATTACGTAACAGTAATGCGCCTGATGAAGTCCGACTACCATGGTGCGGAACCTGCAAAATTGTCGTGTTCAGAGCCTCTTTTTCCAGCGCGACAATTTTTCTCTCGGCTTCTAACTCAATATCCCCGGTGAGTAACACGCTAAAGAGCCCGTCATCGACTCGCACCACACAGGAATCGTTATTTTGTCCCTGGGTCTGATTCTCCGGCGGCCACAAAGCGGTAAATTGCAATTTGCCCCACAGCCATCGCTGACCACGGAAGCATGGCAGGTGTCCGTCTTCCGCCAGGGCACTACGAATTGCTACCGCTGGATTAACTTTGAGCAATGAGTGTAGCCCACCACGGTGATCAAGATGCTTGTGGCTTAATATCAAAGAATGGAGGCTTCTGCCGTGATACTGCAACCATGGCAGAATGACGCGCGAACCGGCATCATCCTGTTTCCAACCCGGTCCAACGTCATACATCACCACTTCATTGCCCTGTGTAATGGCAATCGCCAGGCCATGCCCCACATCAATCATGTCGATTTGCCAGTCATCACGCTGTGAAGCGCTGCGCCAAAGGATGATTGCGAGTATCAGGCTAAAGCACGGCATCACACTGCGATAAATCAGCTTGCTGCGCCAGAGAACTAATCCTACCCACAGCAGCACGATAGCAGGTAACGTATCGCTCCATGCCCACCAGCCAGCGGGTAACCACTGCAGCAGGAGCATGACCTGGCTTATGGAAAGATCCGCCAGAGACCATAATCCCGTTGAAATCAGCGGCACTGGCAATAGCATTGCCAGCAATATCAGTGGCACCGTGACAAAAGACACAACCGGCACCGCGATCAGATTTGCTAATAACGCACTCAGGCTTATTCCCTGAAACAGGAAGATTTGTAGTGGAGCCATGAGGATCATCATTCCTAACTGCAGATGTAGCAATTGCAATAACAGCCATCGACGCTTTGCGCGAAAGCGATGTGGTAATGGAAACCATTGATACCAGGCAATCAGCATCGCGACCGCCAGTGCCGACAACCAAAAGCTTTCTGACAGCACAGTTAATGGATCCAGTACCAGCAAAGCGCCGATACATAACGTCCAGACTTGCCAGCCACTGAGCTGCCAACCGGCGCTGCGCATCCCTATCCATAATATGAGCGCGATCATCGCGCGCTGGGCCGGTGCATGACTGCCAGAAACCCACGTGTAAGTCGCTGCGGTCATAACACTAACCAGCAGCGGAAATAAATGACCAATCAAATGACCCGGCAAAATTACCTGGATAGCACGCGCCAACAGCCATCCAACGCTGGCAGCTAATGCAATATGCATTCCCGAGATTGCCATCAAGTGGGCAGTACCTGTTTCCCGCAGCAACTGTCGCTGCTCTTCAGTCATGTTGATACGTATACCAAACGCTAAAGCCTGCATAATTGCCGGTTGTTTGAGCGTATCGAATGCGGGTAGATGATGATTGATTAAACGCGTCCGCCAGTTGCAAGTAAGCGATTCCACCTGCTGACTGATGATGCGCCCTTGCAGCGGCGTGTGATTAGACAAGGCAAAGCGCTGCAGATCGAACTCGCCTTGATTTAATCTGCCGTGGACGGCACGCAGTCGCAGTTTCATCTGCCAGCGCTGACCGGCACAGTACGGTTGCTCCATCGAAGCATTATTGAGCGTGACAAAGAGAGGTGGAAACTGATAACGCTGACCGACACGCAAGATTTGCACGGTTAATTGCTGCTTCTGTTCACGAACTTCAGTCACCCGTACAATGGCTTCAATTGTGGCGGCAGTCAGATCCCCGATGGCATTGACCATCTGGCGGGCTTCAGTCAATGTCCAGGCCAACATTAAGAGAGCAATCCCTGCAAGCCGTAGCAACGTGATTGGCATCAACCCAAGCGCCACAGCGAATACAACCATGATGACTATTCCGTTGGCTGCGGGTATGTGCGGCAATATGCCCAACGGCAATGCCGAGGCAATCATCAATCTGGCCAGAACAATCCAGTTCATATGCATCATTACTCTCCCTCATTGGCGGAAGAGTGTGCCGAGAAAAGCAGGGATTTACTTCATTGAAAAGAGAGTGTGTCGCGATGGATTCCGAGACTTTTGCAGAGATTACATTGATGAGACTTCATTTTGGAGAGCAGGTCTCAATTCCGCATACTTTAAACAAAAAAAAACGACACCCTAAAGTGTCGTTTTTATCGTTCGGTAACGGCTTAGCCGTAGATGTTCGCACGGTCACGCAATTCTTTGCCCGGCTTAAAGTGGGGAACGTATTTACCTTCCAGATCCACTTTGTCGCCCGTTTTCGGGTTACGACCCGTACGCGGTGCACGGTAATGCAAAGAAAAGCTGCCGAATCCCCGGATTTCAATGCGCTCGCCCTGGGCCAACGTAGTGGCCATGTGCTCAAGCATCTCTTTGACCGCATCCTCAACGACTTTCGCCGGAATATGAGTATGCTGGCCAGCAAGTCTCTCAATTAGTTCTGACTTGGTCATGTAACCTCCGGTTAATCCTTATTTGGAAAGGTATGACAGCTTTTACCGAAACCGGACGATTTTCATCGTCCGGTGCCTTAGGTCGATTACTCGCCTTTAGCCGCTTTGAACGCTTCAGCCATCGCGCTAGAGAAGTTGCTGCCTTCATCCTGTTTGGTGTTAACAGTGTTGATAGCTTCTTTCTCATCAGCCTGGTCTTTAGCACGAACAGACAGGCTCACAACGCGGTTCTTACGGTCAACGCCGGTGAATTTAGCTTCAACGTCGTCACCAACACTCAGAACCAGAGTTGCGTCTTCGATGCGGTCCAGAGAAGCTTCAGAAGCGCGCAGGTAACCCTCTACGCCGTCAGCTAATTCTACTGTAGCACCTTTCGCGTCAACTGCAGTGACTTTACCAGTCACGATAGCGCCTTTCTTGTTCAGGGTGATGTAGTTGTTGAATGGATCTTCAGCCAACTGCTTCACGCCCAGAGAGATGCGCTCGCGCTCTGCATCAACCTGCAGTACAACGGCAGCGATTTCGTCGCCTTTTTTGTACTCACGAACGGCTTCTTCGCCAGTCGCGTTCCAGGAGATGTCAGACAGGTGAACCAGACCGTCGATGCCACCGTCCAGGCCGATGAAGATACCAAAGTCAGTGATTGACTTGATTTTACCTTCAACGCGATCGCCTTTGTTGTGGGTCTCAGCGAACAGCTGCCATGGGTTAGATTTGCACTGCTTCAGACCCAGGGAGATACGACGACGCTCTTCATCGATGTCCAGAACCATTACTTCAACCACATCGCCTACGTTTACAACTTTAGACGGATGGATGTTTTTGTTGGTCCAGTCCATTTCTGAAACGTGTACCAGACCTTCAACGCCTTCTTCGATTTCTACGAAGCAGCCGTAATCAGTCAGGTTGGTTACACGACCAGTCAGGCGAGTGCCTTCTGGATAGCGCTTAGCGATAGCAACCCAAGGATCTTCGCCCAGCTGTTTCAGGCCCAGAGATACACGGGTACGCTCGCGGTCGAACTTCAGCACTTTAACAGTGATTTCGTCGCCCACGTTGACGATTTCGCTCGGATGCTTAACGCGTTTCCAAGCCATATCGGTAATGTGCAGCAGGCCATCAACGCCGCCCAGATCCACGAATGCACCGTAGTCAGTGAGGTTCTTAACGATACCTTTAACTTCCATGCCTTCCTGCAGGTTTTCCAGCAGCTGATCGCGCTCAGCGCTGTTCTCAGATTCGATAACTGCACGGCGTGAAACCACGACGTTGTTACGTTTCTGATCAAGCTTGATTACTTTGAATTCAAGCTCTTTGCCTTCCAGGTGCAGAGTATCGCGAACCGGACGAACGTCTACCAGTGAACCTGGCAGGAACGCACGAATACCGTTCAGCTCAACTGTGAAGCCACCTTTAACTTTGCCGTTGATAACACCGGTAACAGTTTCAGCGTCTTCGTAAGCTTTTTCCAGCGTGATCCAAGCTTCGTGACGTTTAGCTTTCTCACGGGACAGCAGGGTTTCACCGAAGCCGTCTTCTACTGCGTCCAGCGCAACGTCAACTTCGTCGCCTACCTGGATTTCCAGTTCGCCGGCTGCGTTCTTGAACTGCTCTGCAGGAATTGCAGATTCAGATTTCAGACCCGCATCAACCAGAACTACGTCTTTGTCGATAGAGACAACAACGCCACGAACGATGGAACCCGGACGGGTTTCGATTTCTTTCAGGGACTCTTCAAAGAGTTGAGCAAAAGATTCAGTCATATTGATAATCTTAGGATTCTTCAATTTAACGTCCACCTGACTTCATTGTCGGATGGGGTTGTTTCACATGCCCTGCACCGGGTCCTTGGTACAGGGTTACAGCAATTCGGTTGCCGAAAGATTAAATGCCCAACTTACGCTTAGCATAATCAAGCGCCTTTTCAATCACTTGCTCAATCGACATACTGGTTGAATCCAGTACCAGAGCATCTGTGGCAGGCACTAAAGGGGCGATGGCACGATTACGATCGCGGTCGTCGCGTTCCCTTATCTCGGATAAAAGGCGATCAAAGTTAACATTAAAGCCTTTCTCCTGCAACTGTAGCATACGGCGATGCGCACGCTCTTCCGAGCTAGCGTCGAGGAATATTTTCACTGGCGCATCAGGGAAAACCACGGTTCCCATATCGCGTCCATCGGCGATTAAACCGGGCTCTTCGCGGAATGCACGTTGGCGTCGAAGCAATGCCTCACGCACCCGCGGGAAAGCGGCAACGCGCGATGCGGTGTTGCTGACTTCTTGCGTGCGGATTTCACCGGTGACATCTTCACCTTCAAGAATCACCTGCATTTCACCGTCAACCGATAAAAAACGCACATCAAGATGCGCAGCCATCGGTACTAATGCTTCCTCGGACTCAATATCCACCTGATGGTGAAGTGCGGCCAATGCTAAAACGCGATAAATAGCGCCAGAATCCAGTAAGTGCCACTGCAACGACTCCGCCATCGCTTTACATAAAGTCCCTTTACCCGCGCCACTTGGCCCATCGATGGTAATAACCGGGGCGATTGCCGTCATTGTTCTCTCCTGTTGCTGCGTGCTTATTGTCAGCCCTTCCAGGCTGCCTGGATTGCGCGGCATTATACGCTGCCTGCGTCGGGTTAGTTACCCTTTAGCGTAGACAGCGCTAGAAATATAGACAGATTCAGAAGAATTTCCGCCTGATAAGGCCAGCAGAGAGCAAAGAAACCCGGCGCAGTGCACCGGATTAGACGCTCAGGAAGTATGACTGATTTTCGCCAACTGCTGGAAATAGCTCGGGAAGGTTTTCGCAGTGCAGCCTGGATCAAGGATGGTTACCGGCGTATCGGACAGAGCCACCAGTGCGAAGCACATTGCCATACGGTGATCGTTGTAAGTACCGATGTCCGCATGTTGCAACTGAGCCGGGGGTGTGACACGAATAAAGTCTTGCCCTTCTTCTACTTCCGCCCCCACTTTGCGTAACTCAGTCGCCATCGCAGCAAGACGGTCGGTCTCTTTTACGCGCCAGTTATAGATGTTGCGCATCAACGTGGTGCCTTGAGCGAAAAGTGCAGTAGTTGCAATTGTCATTGCCGCATCGGGAATATGGTTCATATCCATATCGATTGCCGTCAGCGATCCGCGTGTGCAAGAGATATAGTCATCTCCCCACTCAATCACTGCGCCCATCTTTTCCAGCACATCAGCAAAACGGATGTCGCCCTGTACGCTGTTGCGGCCAATACCGGTTACACGTACGGTACCCCCTTTAATGGCAGCGGCAGCGAGGAAGTATGATGCAGAAGACGCATCACCTTCCACCAGATAATCGCCCGGAGACTGGTACTGTTGCTGCCCTTTAACCACAAAACGCTGATAGTCCTGATTATCAACATCCACACCAAAGCAGCGCATCAGGTGCAAGGTGATATCAATGTAAGGCTTAGAAACCAGATCGCCTTTTATGGTGATGATGGTGTCTTGCTGCGCCAGTGGCGCGGTCATTAGCAATGCCGTGAGGAACTGGCTGGATACACTGCCATCGACGCTGACTTCCCCACCAACAAAACCGCCATTAAGACGCACTGGCGGGTAATCGGTCTGTTCGAGATAGTCAATCTTTGCTCCGCCCTGACGCAGTGCATCAACCAGATGACCAATCGGACGCTCTTTCATGCGTGGCTCGCCAGTCAGAACGATTGACTGCTCGCCCAAACACAGCGCGGCAGCCAAAGGTCGCATCGCTGTACCTGCGTTACCGAGAAACAGCTCAAGCGGTTTTTCAGCATGTAAAGGGCCCGCGTTACCTACTACTTCGCATACGGTGCGATCGTCTGAGAGCGTATAGCTGACACCCAGCGCTTTGAGGGCATTCAGCATGTGCTTAACGTCATCGCTATCAAGCAAGTTAGTCAGGCGGGTGGTGCCCTTTGCCAGCGCGGCCAGCAAGAGTGCGCGGTTCGAGACGCTTTTTGAACCCGGTAAGTTTACCGTGCCGTCAACGCGAGCAATCGGTTGTAGAGTCAGGGAGTCCTGCATGTGAAACCAAATCTCCAGAAAATACGAGACCCCATCGTGTGACGGGGTCTGATACCAGACAAGCTGGCATGAAAAAAGCAATTAGCCGTGGCGACGTTCGAAGTCGACCATGAACTCAGTGAGCGTTCTAACCCCTTCCAGCGGCATCGCATTGTAGATCGATGCACGCATACCGCCAACCACGCGATGGCCTTTCAATGCGTGCAGCCCAGCCTTGAGTGACTCTTCCAGGAACACTTTGTCCAATGAAGAATCGGCTAACTGGAATGGCACGTTCATACGTGAACGGTTTTCGCTTGCGACATCGTTGCGATAAAACGCACTGTTATCAATCACGCCATACAATAAGTCGGCTTTTGCCTGATTCAGCTTGTCCATCTCAGCCACGCCGCCCTTCTCTTTCAGCCATTTGAATACCAGGCCAGAGAGATACCATGCGAAAGTCGGCGGGGTGTTAAACATCGATTCGTTTTCGGCCAGCACCTTGTAATCAAGGATAGAAGGCACATAACGTTGTGCTTTGCCTAGCAGATCTTCGCGCACAACCACTAAGGTTAAGCCCGCCGGGCCAATATTTTTTTGCGCGCCAGCGTAGATCACGCCATAGCGACTCACATCGATTGGACGAGACAGAATAGTAGAAGAGAGATCGGCAACTACGACTTTATCGCCAAAATCCGGCTCTTCATCGATAGCAATACCATCAATCGTTTCGTTCGGGCAGAAATGGACATAAGCCGCATCATCATTTAACTGCCATTCACGCATTGGTAATAAAGCACGCTTACCATCACGCGTAGTTTTGATATCAATGGTATTTGGCGAGCAGAATTTCTCAGCTTCTTTAATTGCGCTGTGAGCCCAGTAACCGCCGTCAATATAATCCGCGGTTTTTGCATCACCCAGCAAGTTACCGGGAATGGCCGCGAACTGCGCACGCGCACCGCCATGGCAGAATAAAACTTTGTAGTTGGCTGGGATTTTCAGCAGATCGCGAAAATCTTGTTCTGCCGCTTCTGCAACAGCAATAAACTCTTTACTGCGGTGACTGATCTCCATCACCGAGGTGCCTAATCCGTGCCAGTTTGTCAGTTCTTGTTCTGCGCGACGGAGCACTTCTACCGGCAGCATAGCCGGGCCAGAGCTAAAATTATAAACCTGAGTCATTTCCCCTCACCACTGTCATATCGAACGGTTATGAATACCCAACCGGTTTTATCATTGCCTCCAGATGGCTGCAATCATTAATCCGGCAGCGATCACATTTCCAGAGCCAGCTTCACCGCAGCTTATGTCATAAATGCATTAAGCCATGGAATTTTGTGAGGTTGTTCCAGAAAGAAAAATCGGCAAGCGGAATGGCGTAACAACCTTAACCAGTCTGAGACAAATTTGGCTGACTGAATAGCGAAGCACGCATAAAACCCGTATTATTGCGCGCTTTACGCCCACCCCATTGACTTAAGAGAGCGCCACCATGACGCAAACGTTTATCCCCGGAAAAGACGCCGCACTGGAAGATTCCATTGCTCGCTTTCAGCAGAAACTGCAAGACCTTGGTTTCAACATTGAAGAAGCTTCCTGGCTGAATCCGGTGCCACACGTCTGGTCAGTACACATTCGCGATCGCGACTGCCCGCTGTGCTTTACAAATGGCAAAGGTGCTAGCAAAAAAGCCGCTCTGGCTTCAGCGCTGGGCGAATATTTTGAGCGCCTCTCTACTAACTATTTCTTCGCCGATTTCTGGTTGGGTGAATCCATCGCTAATGGTGATTTTGTTCACTATCCGAATGAAAAATGGTTCCCGCTCACTGAGGACGACAGCCTGCCAGAAGGCATTTTGGATGCGCGCCTGCGCAAGTTCTATGATCCTGATGAGAGCCTGGGTGCTTCTGAGCTGATTGATCTGCAATCCGGCAATGACGAGCGTGGAATTTGTGGCCTGCCATTTATCCGTCAATCTGACCAGCAAACAGTGTATATCCCGATGAACATCATCGGTAATCTGTACGTTTCGAATGGTATGTCTGCCGGTAACACCGCGAACGAAGCGCGTGTACAGGGTCTTTCTGAAGTGTTTGAGCGTCATATTAAGAATCGCATCATCGCCGAATCCATCAGCCTGCCAGAAATTCCAGCAGAGGTGATGCAGCGTTATCCTGGCGTAATTGAAGCAATTGAACGTCTGGAAGCAGAAGGTTTCCCAATCTTCTCATACGATGCGTCACTCGGCGGCAAATACCCGGTTATCTGCGTTGTGCTGTTCAATCCAGCAAATGGTACCTGCTTCGCTTCGTTTGGCGCACATCCGGACTTTGGCGTCGCACTTGAGCGAACCGTTACTGAACTGCTGCAGGGCCGTGGTCTGAAAGATCTCGACGTGTTCACACCGCCGACGTTCGATGATGAAGAGGTAGCGGAACACGCTAACCTGGAAACGCATTTCATCGATTCAAGCGGTCTGATTTCATGGGATATGTTTAAAGACGATGCCGATTATCCTTTCGTCGACTGGAGCTTTGCGGGTACCACTCACGAAGAGTTTGATACGCTAATGGCGATCTTCCGTGCGGAAGATAAAGAAGTCTATATCGCTGACTATGAACATCTGAGTGTTTACGCTTGCCGCATTATCGTGCCGGGCATGTCTGATATTTATCCAGCAGAAGATCTGCTGCTGGCAAATAACAGCATGGGCGCACCACTGCGCAAAACCCTGCTGGCGCTGCCAGACAGCCAATGGGAACCCGAAGCCTATCTCGAGCTGATTGTGCAACTGGATGAGGAAGGTCATGATGACTTTACTCGCGTGCGCGAGCTGCTGGGTCTGGCATCAGGCAAAGATAATGGCTGGTACACGCTACGTATTGGCGAGCTGAAAGCCATGCTGGCGCTGGCCGGCGGCGACCTGGATCAGGCTCTGATCTGGACTGAATGGACGATGGAGTTTAATCAGTCCATCTTTAGTGAAGAGCGCGCAAACTACTACCGCTGTCTGCAAACCTTGCTGCTGCTGGCAATGGAAGAGGAACGCGATCCGCTACAATATCATCGCGCCTTTATTCGTATGTACGGCCAGGCTGCTGTTGAGGCTGCTTCAGCGGCAATCAGTGGCGAAGCGCCCTTCTATGGATTGCAAGCGGTCGATCTGGATCTGAAAGCTTTCCCTGCGCATCAATCATTACTCGCTGCCTATGAAAAGCTGCAGACAGCTAAACGTCGTTATTGGTCACAAAAATAGCCTTAACGCTTAAATTTCCATTTATAGAAATTAGGGTATTGGTCAATGGCACTGAAAAAATCAGTGCCATTTTTTTATATTGATCATATAAAGAGATTTAAGTGCATTATTAAATAACAATTCAGCTTTAATCGTTAATGATATTTAACAAAATCTAGTCTTGCCCGCAGCCACCTTCAACTTATTTTGCATAAATTAAAAATTATTTATTACAATAAATTCAATAATTTAAGCAGCACTCAGACGCATTTACGCTTCGCTTATCAGCGACCTTCCGGTCAAATATGATCCACATCAATTTCTGACCTATACTCCTTTGTTAATATCTTTACAGGCAATTTTTGGAGAGCGTTAGTGTGAAAGCTGACAACCCTTTTAATTCATTATTACCGGCGGCAATGGCGAAAGTTGCAGAAGAAGCCGGCATATATAAAGCTACTAAACGTCCTTTAACCACCTTCTTCCTTGCCATCACTGCTGGCGTATTTATCTCAATCGCATTTGTCTTCTATATCACTGCGACCACCGGAAGTGGAGCAATGCCCTACGGCATAGCAAAACTGATCGGCGGTATCTGTTTCTCGCTCGGTTTAATGTTAGTCGTGGTGTGCGGTGCTGACCTGTTCACCTCAACTGTTTTGATCGTGGTGGCAAAAGCCAGCGGCCGTATCACCTGGCTGCAACTCGGTCGACACTGGTTGACGGTCTATATCGGTAACCTGTTTGGTGCGCTGTTCTTTGTCGCGCTGATCTGGTTAGCCGGTGAACACATGGTGGCGAATGGTGCCTGGGGTTTGAATGTCCTGCAAACCGCTGACCATAAAATGCATCACACCTTTATTGAAGCAGTGAGTCTCGGCACGCTCGCCAACCTGATGGTTTGCCTGGCGGTATGGATGAGTTATTCCGGCCGCAGTCTGATGGACAAAATGTTTGCGATGATCCTACCGGTGGCGATGTTTGTTGCCTGCGGTTTTGAACATAGTATTGCCAACATGTTCCTTATCCCGATGGCCATCGTTATCCGTGATTTTTCCAGCCCGGAATTCTGGCAAATGGCTGGTGCAAGCGCAGCACAGTTCCCATCACTAAGCGTTAGTGACTTTATTGTTAACAACCTGATTCCCGTGACCATCGGCAACATTATTGGCGGCGGATTATTAGTCGGTTTGACCTACTGGGTAATCTATCTGCGTGGCGATGAGCAGGTGCATTAATGAATTGGTACGGGCGTGCTGAGTCAGCGCGCCATACGTCAAAGTCTCCCTAAATAAGGCAGGTATATCATGTCCGAACTGAATGAAAAAATGGCGTCAGCCTGGGAAGGATTTAGCGCCGGCGAATGGCAGAACAGCGTCAACGTCCGTGACTTTATCCAGAAAAACTACACACCGTATGAAGGCGACGAATCCTTCCTCACTGGCGCGACGCCGGCCACAACTAAGCTGTGGGACAGTGTACTTGAAGGCATCAAAATCGAGAACCGCACCCACGCGCCGGTAGATTTTGACACCGATCTGGCTTCAACCATCACCTCTCATGATGCCGGCTACATCAGCAAATCGCTGGAAAAAATCGTTGGCCTGCAAACTGAAGCACCTTTGAAACGTGCCATCATCCCGTTTGGCGGCATCAAAATGGTTGAGGGTTCTTGCAAGGTTTATGGCCGCGAACTTGATCCCGCGCTGAAAAAAGTCTTCACTGATTACCGCAAAACCCATAACCAGGGCGTGTTCGATGTTTACACCCCTGACATCATGCGCTGCCGTAAATCAGGCGTGTTGACGGGTTTACCGGATGCCTATGGCCGCGGTCGTATCATCGGTGACTATCGCCGCGTTGCGCTGTACGGCATCGATTTTCTGATGAAAGACAAAGTTGCGCAGTTCAATTCTCTGCAGAGCGATATGGAGAATGGCGTTGACCTCGAAGCCACCATTCGCCTGCGTGAAGAGATCTCTGAACAGCACCGCGCACTGGGTCAGATCAAAGAGATGGCTGCGAAGTATGGTTCAGATATCTCGCTGCCCGCTACCAATGCTCAAGAAGCCGTTCAGTGGACTTACTATGGCTATCTCGCGGCGGTGAAATCTCAGAACGGTGCGGCAATGTCCTTTGGTCGCGTATCCACCTTCCTTGATGTGTATATCGAGCGCGATATTCAGGCCGGAAAACTGACTGAAGAAGAAGCACAGGAACTGATTGACCATCTGGTGATGAAACTGCGTATGGTGCGCTTCCTGCGTACGCCTGAATACGATGAGCTGTTCTCCGGTGACCCAATCTGGGCAACAGAATCACTGGCGGGTATGGGCGTCGATGGTCGTACTCTGGTGACTAAAAGCACCTTCCGTTTCCTGAATACGCTTTACACCATGGGGCCATCTCCGGAGCCAAATATGACCATCCTGTGGTCAGAAAAACTGCCGGTTAACTTTAAGAAATACGCCGCAAAAGTGTCTATCGATACATCCTCATTGCAGTATGAGAATGATGACCTGATGCGTCCTGACTTCGACAACGATGACTATGCTATCGCCTGCTGCGTTAGCCCAATGATTGTCGGTAAGCAGATGCAGTTCTTCGGTGCGCGTGCCAACCTGGCAAAAACCCTGCTGTACGCAATCAACGGTGGCGTTGATGAAAAACTGAAAATGCAGGTGGGTCCGAAAGAAGCACCAATCACTGACGAGATTCTTGATTACGACATCGTGATGGAGCGCCTGGATCACTTCATGGATTGGCTGGCTAAGCAGTACGTCACCTCCCTGAATATCATTCACTACATGCACGATAAGTACAGCTACGAAGCTTCACTGATGGCGCTGCACGATCGTGATGTTTATCGCACCATGGCCTGTGGTATCGCGGGTCTGTCTGTTGCGGCTGACTCACTTTCTGCCATCAAATACGCCAAAGTGAAAACCATCCGTGATGAAGATGGTCTAGCGGTAGACTTTGAAATTGAAGGCGAATATCCGCAATTTGGTAATAACGACTCTCGCGTTGATGACATGGCGTGCGATTTGGTTGAACGTTTCATGAAGAAAATTCAGAAACTGCAAACCTACCGTAACGCGGTGCCAACTCAGTCAGTGCTGACCATCACTTCTAACGTGGTTTACGGTAAGAAAACCGGTAATACGCCAGACGGACGTCGTGCGGGTGCGCCATTCGGTCCGGGTGCTAACCCAATGCACGGCCGTGATCAGAAAGGTGCGGTGGCTTCACTGACCTCCGTCGCGAAACTGCCCTTTGCTTACGCGAAAGACGGCATCTCTTATACTTTCTCCATCGTGCCAAATGCGCTGGGTAAAGATGATAACGTGCGTAAAACCAATCTTGCTGGCCTGATGGATGGATATTTCCACCATGAAGCCAATATTGAGGGCGGTCAGCATCTGAACGTTAACGTGATGAACCGTGAGATGTTGCTGGATGCGATGGAACATCCTGAGAAGTATCCGCAGCTGACCATTCGCGTATCCGGTTATGCTGTGCGCTTCAACTCGCTCACCAAAGAGCAGCAGAAAGATGTAATTACCCGTACGTTCACTCAGTCGCTGTAATCGTAGTTCACTGAGATTGAAAGGCTCCTGCGGGAGCCTTTTCTCCACAAGTCCGTTTTGCCAGTTTGCTGGTGCTGGCGACCTGGCAAAATCGACTTTCACTTTTAGAGCACAACATAGATTGTGCTGCCTGATATTCAGGCCCACCTGGAGAACTCATCGCAATGTCAACCATCGGTCGTATCCACTCCTTTGAATCCTGCGGCACCGTTGACGGCCCAGGCATCCGCTTCATTACCTTTTTTCAGGGCTGCCTCATGCGCTGCTTGTATTGCCATAACCGCGATACATGGGACACGCATGGCGGTAAAGAAGTTACCGTTGAAGAGTTGATGAAGGATGCGCTCTCATATCGTCACTTCATGAATGCATCTGGCGGTGGCGTGACGGCGTCGGGTGGCGAAGCGATCTTACAAGCGGAGTTCGTGCGTGACTGGTTCCGCGCTTGCCAGGCAGAAGGCATTCATACCTGTCTCGACACTAACGGCTTTGTTCGTCGCTACGATCCGGTGATCGATGAATTGCTTGATGCCACTGATTTGGTAATGCTCGATTTAAAACAGATTAACGATGATGTGCATCAGATTCTGGTGGGCGTTTCCAATCATCGTACGCTGGACTTTGCGCGCTATCTGCAGAAGAGAGGCAAACGCACCTGGATCCGCTTTGTAGTGGTGCCTGGTTACTCCGATGATGATGACTCCGTTCATCGCTTGGGTGAGTTTACCAAAGATATGGATAACATAGAGAAGATCGAATTGCTGCCTTACCACGAGTTAGGCAAACACAAATGGATCGCCATGGGCGAAGAGTACAAGCTGGATGGTGTTAAGCCGCCGAGCAAGGAAACCATGGAGCGAGTGAAGAATATCCTCGCCAGCTACGGCCATGAAGTGATGTATTAACCGCAAACAAAAGGGGAACCACCGGCTCCCCTTTTTACTATTTCATAGGAATGCGTTAAGCATGTGCGACAGGAGTAGCCTGATGATCGGCTTTGCGCAGTAACATCACCAGATAAACCAGTGCAACTGCAGCAATCATCACAAACAGCAGGCGGTCAGAGTAATTCTGCATCAGCATTGACGTCATTCCCGGCCCCACCAAACTGCCCACGGTATAGCTAAACAGTAACGCCTGATTCATTGCCACTAACTCATGATGCGCGACGGTTTCGCACGCCCAGGACATCGCCACCGGATAAAGTGTAAAACCCGCAAGACCCAGCACAAACAGCGCTGGCGCCATCGCAGTATCACCTAACATAGCAATCGCACCCAGGATAACCACAAACACTTGCACACGCAGCACCATCAGGCGACCAAAGCGATCGGCTAAACGTCCTACCGGCCACTGACCGACAATGCCGGAGCTGACCAGTAACGCCATCCAGTAACCGACGTTTGCATCACTCATGCCCTGATGTGACAGATACAACGGCATCAAGCCATAAAGTGAGCCGAGAACGATACCGGAAATAATGCAGCCATTGATGCCGAGACGAGAACTACGACGACGCAACATAACCCAAAGGCGCCCCGTTGAAGCTTCTTCTGTCGCAGCGCTGGTATTGACATGCACAAATACTACCGGCAATACCGCACAGATAATCAGTGCAGTCACCCATGGAATCACGTGGAGCAGTTCGGTTGACACGCGGCTCACCAGCAACTGGCCTGCAACAGTGCCGAGGTAATAGATGATCATATAAGCCGCCAGCAACTGACCGCGATTACGCACGGTACCGCTGCATAACAAGGCACTCTCAACCACCACCCATATCAGTGCACAACCGACACCTGCGGTAAAGCGCAGTAATGTCCAGCTATAGAAACCATCCAGTATCACCATGCCCATAGTCGCTACGGCAAAAAGCACGCTGGCGAGGTAAAAACAGCGATTAAAACCATAACGAGTAATCAACCAGCCCGCGAGCAAGGTGCCCAGCAAGTTACCGGTGTAATACGATGAGCTAGCCATTCCCACTTGCCAGGTTGGCAATTGATCATGGGTAAGCCAGAGCGGTACCAGCGTATTAAGCACAGCGATAGACACCGTCATGAGCATTAAGCCGCAAAGCAGCAAAACGACGGGGCGCGACCAGGTTGACATAGGGAATAAAACCAAAAGAAATGAAGATAATTGCGCGCAGTTTGCCATCCGCTATCTTAAAGTCAATGTGCAAAAATTCGTCGCCGCACGATTTGCTGCGGAACAATTTATTTTTTTTATCTTCAGAGAGTTAGAGGCATAAGGAGGGATACAAGTCTGGCATCTATCTATTTGAATTTACGATTTTTAATGGTTAATAGCCATTTATTGTCGATAACGTTTATTTCTTATTAATTCCGACTAAAAAATAATTATTTTGCAGCTTAAAAAACAAAAAACCCGGCATTGCCGGGCTTATATAATTGCGCGTTGATTAGCCAACGAATTCCAGTCCGCCCATATAAGGACGTAGTACTTCTGGCACTTCAATGCGGCCATCTGCTTGCTGATAGTTTTCAAGCACAGCCACCAGAGTACGCCCCACTGCCAGACCAGAACCGTTCAGCGTGTGCACCAAACGCGGTTTCTTGTCGGTTTTGCTACGGCAGCGCGCCTGCATACGACGAGCCTGGAAATCACCCATGTTGGAGCAAGAGGAGATTTCACGATAGGTGTCCTGTGCTGGCAGCCAAACTTCCAGGTCGTAGGTCTTGGAAGAGCCAAAGCCCATATCGCCGGTACAAAGCAGCACTTTACGGTATGGCAGATTGAGCAACTGAAGCACTTTCTCAGCATGGCCCACCAACTCTTCCAGTGCATCCATGGAGGTTTCAGGCGCCACAATCTGCACCATTTCCACTTTATCGAACTGGTGCATACGGATTAAACCACGCGTATCGCGCCCGTACGAACCGGCTTCAGAACGGAAGCATGGCGTGTGCGCAGCAAGTTTGAGCGGCAAAGATTCTTCTTCAACGATCTCATCACGCACCAGATTGGTCAGCGGCACTTCAGCGGTAGGGATCAGCGCATAGTTGCTGCTACCCGCTTCTTCGCCCAGCGGCTTGGTATGGAACAAATCTTCACCAAACTTCGGCAGCTGTCCGGTGCCATACAACGTTTCCTGATTCACCAGATACGGAACATAGGTTTCAAGATAACCGTGCTGCTGCGTATGCAGATCAAGCATAAACTGGCTAAGCGCACGGTGCAGACGCGCAATCTGGCCCTGCATCACAATGAAACGTGAACCCGTCAATTTCACCGCGGCGGCAAAGTCCAGACCTTTGGCGGCTTCACCCAGCTCAACATGATCTTTCACCGAGAAATCGAACTGGCGCGGCTGGCCCCAGCGGCTGACTTCCTGATTCTCGCTGTCATCTTTACCCAACGGGACTTCGTCAACCGGGAGGTTTGGCAATGCGAGGGCAAAGTCACGAATTTCGTTCTGCAGGGCATCCAGTTCTGCTTTAGCCGCATCCAGGCGTTCGCCCAGCGCGTTCACTTCCTGACGCAGCGGCTCGATGTCTTCCCCACGTGCTTTGGCCTGACCGATGGATTTGGATCGGGAATTACGCTCAGCCTGCAGATTTTCAGTTTCTACCTGCAAGACTTTACGACGCTCTTCAAGCAAACGTAAGGTTTCCACATCCAGTTTAAATCCTCGGCGTGCCAGTTTTTCTGCGACTGCGTCTGGCTCGTTACGCAGCAGGTTGGGATCGAGCATGCTAATCCTGTGTAATAAAAGGTTGATTGAACGAATGGCGGGACTTGCATCCCTATGGAATGCAATGAAATCCTTGCTCACCTTACCGTAAGGTGTTTATCAGCGGTAGCGTTTTATCGGGCTATTTTGATCCTGCTCAGCCAGCCAGGCCAGTTTTTCGCCAATTTTCCCTTCGAGCCCGCGATTAGTCGGTTGATAGTAGCGCGTCTGCGCCATTTCAGGCGGGAAATAGACTTCGCCAGCGGCATAGGCGTTAGTCTCGTCGTGCGCATAACGATACTCTTTGCCCAGCCCCATCTCTTTCATCAATTTGGTTGGGGCGTTGCGTAAATGTTCCGGCACATCGTAGTCAGGAAATTCGCGCGCATCGCGCATCGCGGCTTTGAAAGCGGTGTAAACGGCATTACTTTTGGGTGCACTGGCAAGGTAAACAATCGCCTGCGCAATCGCCCTTTCGCCTTCGGCTGGACCGACGCGCGTAAAGCAATCCCAGGCCGCTAGCGCAACCTGCATGCCGCGCGGATCGGCGTTACCCACATCTTCCGAGGCGATAGCCAGCAAACGGCGGGCGACATACAGCGGATCGCCGCCGGCGGTGATGATTCTTGCATACCAGTAAAGTGCCGCATCGGGTGCTGAACCGCGAATAGACTTGTGCAGAGCGGAGATCAGATCGTAGAAACGATCGCCTTTATTATCAAAACGCGCCGCCCTTTCACCGGAAACTTCGTTGAGTAATTGTGGCGTTAATTCACGCTGGTCTTCGGCATTGCTTTCAGCCATATCCGCCATCATTTCCAGCGTATTCAATGCCCGACGTGCATCACCGTTCACCAGTTCCGCTATCATACGGCGCGTATTATCCGGCAGCACAATATCGCTTTTACCATAACCGCGTTCGTCATCCTGCATCGCCTGCAACAGAACCTGTTCAATATCTGCAGTGGTAAGAGACTTGAGTAAATATACGCGGGCACGGGATAGCAGCGCCGAGTTGAGTTCAAACGAGGGATTTTCTGTGGTGGCACCAATAAACGTAATGGTGCCATCTTCAATATGCGGCAGGAAAGCATCCTGCTGACTTTTGTTAAAGCGATGGACTTCGTCGACAAACAGGATGGTGCGTCGACCCACCTGACGATTTTGTCGGGCACGCTCGATCGCTTCACGAATCTCTTTCACGCCAGAAGTGACAGCAGAAATGCGCTCAACATCAGCTTTACCGTAATGGGCGATAATCTCGGCTAATGTCGTTTTCCCTGTCCCAGGCGGTCCCCATAAAATCATCGAATGCAGATGCCCGGCCTCAATGGCGCGCGGCAGCGGTTTACCGGGCGCCAGCAAATGCTGTTGCCCAATGTAGTGTTGCAGCGTCGCCGGCCGCATACGCGCGGCCAGCGGCTGAAACTCATTCGATGGAGCGAAATCCAGAGACAGGTTACTCACCGTGACCTCACTGACGTTGATCGTCCACCGTTACCCCTTTTGGCGGCGTAAAGGTGAATTTGTCTGGGCTAATAGCGCCGTTGTTTTGGCTCTTCAGCTGATAATCGCTGTGCTGGCCATCTTGCTCAATCGCGCTGAACTTATTGATGGTGCCAGACGATGTCACATTGATGGTGAACTGCTTGAGGTTGCCGTCACTGCTCTTCGGCGTTAGCTCGAAATTATCGCCCTGCTGCTTGATGTTGTACTGTTTCCAGTCACTTGGCTGGTTACGCGCAATCAGCATAAACGGTGTGTTGCTGGCAGCATTTTGCAGCAGGCTAACGCTGGCTTGTTCAACGAAGGGATTGTAGAACCACAGATTTTTGCCATCAGAAATAATCACGCTTTCGTCCGGCGCGGTCATGTGCCAGTTGAACAAGCTTGGGCGCTTCACCCACAGCTCGCCTTCACCATCCTGCACGTTGGCGCCGCTGCCATCGGTCACTTTCTGACTGAAGCTGGCGTGGAAGCTGTTCACTTTATTGAGACGCTGCTGCAGATCGCTGGACGCATCCGCCAATACTGATGCGGAAACAAAACTGGCCAACAGGCCACAGGCAATAACGCGTAATTTCATCTGATTCGATTCCTTATTCATTGTTTCCCGACACTTACAGCATTAAACGTAGTTGCCATCCTGTCTCTTCGACAGGAGAAAAAGCCGAAAGCTCCCGAAGATATGGGGATCGACCAACAGATAAACAATGGGCCAGTGTTAACTGGCCCATAAGCAGACAACTGCACGCGATAAATTACATCTCGTGTGGCGGCGGCGAAAGCACTTCGCGGTTGCCGTTATGTCCCGGTTCAGAAACGATGCCCTGCGCTTCCATCTGCTCGATGATACGTGCGGCACGGTTATATCCGATACGGAACTGGCGTTGAACCCCAGAAATGGAGGCACGACGTTTTTCCACCACGAAAGAAACCGCCTGATCAAACAGCGGATCCAGCTCTTCATCGCCCATCATTCCGCCAGCTGCGCTCTCGCTCTCTTCACCAGCAGTAATGCTTTCGATGTATTGCGGGCGACCGCGTGCTTTCCAGTCCTGAACCACCGCATGCACTTCCTGATCGCGCACGAATGCACCGTGTACACGTACCGGCATTGAGGAGTTTGGCGGCATGTACAGCATGTCACCCATCCCCAGCAGCGATTCTGCACCGCCCTGATCGAGGATGGTACGTGAGTCGATCTTGCTGGAAACGGTGAAGGCGATACGCGTCGGGATGTTGGCTTTGATCAGACCGGTAATCACATCAACCGACGGGCGCTGTGTCGCCAGCACCAGGTGAATACCCGCCGCTCGCGCTTTCTGAGCCAGACGAGCAATCAACTCTTCGACTTTCTTACCGACCGCCATCATCAGATCGGCAAATTCATCGACCAGCACCACGATATAAGGCAGTTTTTCCAGCACCGGCGGTGTGATGTCCATGCTGTCGCCCGGCTTCCAGAACGGATCGGGAATTGGTCGGCCCATCGCCGCAGCCTGCTCAATCTTCTCGTTATAGCCGGCCAGATTACGCACGCCCAGCGCAGACATCAGTTTATAGCGACGCTCCATTTCACCAACACTCCAGCGCAGCGCATTGGCCGCATCTTTCATGTCTGTAACCACTTCGGTCAGCAAGTGAGGGATGCCTTCGTAGACTGACAGCTCGAGCATTTTCGGGTCGATCATGATAAAGCGCACTTCTTCCGGCGTGGCTTTATACAGCATGCTAATGATCATGGTGTTAACGCCCACTGATTTACCGGAACCGGTGGTACCGGCAACCAGCAAGTGCGGCATTTTCGCCAAATCAGCCACCACCGGCTGGCCAGCAATGTCTTTACCCAACACCACTGCAAGCGGTGACGGGTTTTCACGAAATTTAGGGCAATCCAGTACTTCGCGCAGATATACGGTTTGACGATGTTTATTTGGCAGTTCAAGCCCGACGTAAGGCTTGCCTGGAATCACTTCCACCACGCGCACGGCAACCGCAGACAGAGAACGCGCCAGGTCACGCGACAAGTTAGAAATACGGGAAGCTTTAACGCCTGGCGCTAAATCGAGCTCGAAGCGGGTAATGACCGGACCAGGTGAAATACCTACAACCTCCGCCTTCACTCGATAATCAGCCAGGCGTGCTTCAACCAGCCGCGCGGTTTGCTCCAGCGCAAACATATCCACCGGCTCTTCTTCTGCCGGTGGTGACGTGAGCAGATCCAGCGTGGGCAGCGGCGTAGAAGGTTTTTCCAGCGGCTGTTCATGGCGAACCAGGAACGGATGGAACAAGCTGTCCTGCACAGGCGCAGCAGGTTTAACTGGTGCAGGCGGCGCAGAATAAGCTTCCTGTTCCGGCGACGACCATGGGCTGGATTCAGCACTCAACGACGGCATTGCCGCTGACTCCGGCGCAGCAGGTTGTTGCCACGGCGCGGGCTCTTCCGGCTCTGGCGATGCAGAAATAGTGAACAGTGGCTCGCTCGGGCTATCGTCGACCAAATCTTTCATTGGTGAAAAATCAAAAGCAGACGACGTATCCAGATTAAATACCGGTGCTTCCTTCACTTCAGGTTCGGTATAGCGTTGCTGCTGCTGATCGGCGAACTGGCGTGCAAGTTGAGCCTGCTGCAATGCATCCTCGTCATCAGGCTCAGACGCTTCCTGCCAGCTTTCACCGTAACGATTCTGCTGCTGCGACGCGAAGGCTTCACGCAACTGCGCCTCTTGCAGCTCAACATCCTGTTCCTGTGGAGGAACGCTGTAAGACGCAGTGACTTCTGGCTGTTGCTGCTCAGCATCTTTAGCCTGCTCTTCCGCCATACGCTGCGAAGGCAACTTAATGCCGTACGAAGCTAACTCACGTCGTGTTGGCAACTTAACTTTGTTTGGACGCGGCAACTCTGGACCAATGCCCTGCTTCACCTGCGGGTTGTAATCACGCTCGGGTACGATATCGAAGGCAGGTGAATAAGCAGCAGGTGATGTCGCTGCTTTGACTGCTCCAGCGGCAAGTGAAGCGGCGGCGAGACTGTTTAAAGGTGCAGAAGATGAAGCGGCATCCTGCCAGTTGCCCATGCTCGGGCCCTCATCATCATCAGCCGGCGAAAACGGTGAAGGTGCTGCTTGACCTGGCATCTCGAAACGATAGAGCGGAGCAGAAGGCTGCGCGATTGGTTGTTGCGCTGCAGCAACAGGCTGAGGAGCCGGAATCGACTGAGCCGTGGTTTCGGCAACGCGTGGCATTGCGTCGGGTTCGGCAGATGCGGCTGGAGCAGGCTGCATAGCAGCTGGAGTTTGCTGTGCGGCTTGCGTAGTAACCGCAATCGCAGCGGCAGTTGCCGCACTCGCCTTCGCCAGCAGCGGATCGTCGCTCAACTCCGCAGCAACCGGTTCGCTCACCTTGCGCGGTTTAGCTAACAACACATCATCGTCTTCATTAACGGAGTGTGCAGCATGCATCGGAGGCGACACCTCATCAGCAAACTCTTCGTCGTCGTATTCTTCTTCCTGCCAGGGTTCGTCATGTCGTGAACGGTTGCTGGCAAAGGTCAGAATACCCATCACCACGCCGCCGATCTTCTCGGCAATCGTCAGCCATGACCATCCGGTGTAAAGCGTGATGCCGGCAGCCCAGACGCACAGCAGCGTCAAGGTGCCGCCAGCCGAACTGAACCACGGTGCCATCGCATTGCTGACCAGGCTGCCGATTACGCCGCCGGAAGCAAAATACCAGATGTCATCTACGTTGAGCGCCGCCAGACCACAGGTCGTTACCACCAAGGCCAGCACACCAATCAGGCGTAAACCAACGGCAAAGTAGTCGATGTAATCCTGACGATCACGTTGGCGGAAGGTGATGCAACACAGACCAATAATGACGGGAGGAATGGCGTAGGCCATCACGCCAAAGATGAACAATAGCGTATCGGCCAGCCATGCGCCGACGCTACCACCCAGATTATGGATAGGTTCGTGCCATGCGGTTTGTGACCAGCTTGGATCTGACGGGTTAAAACTAACCAGCGACACCATCAAATAGATGGCGAACAAGGCCACAAGAATGAGCAACGCTTCCAGCAGACGACGTCCACTGCTCAGCGGTTGTAACGAAACATCTTTATCTTCTGTATATTCCTGGCTCAAGAGAACTCTCCAGGTGCCTGTAAATTAAGAAGGCAACAACGTCGGGCATGCCCGACGCTGGTCCTGTATGAATTCACAGGAGTGTACCGAAATCCTGCAAGCTTTGCACCTGCCCTGCACTACCGGGTTTTGATCACCAGACGATTGCTCTGTTTGACCTCTTCCATCACCACGTAAGTACGGGTGTCGTTTACGCCCGGCAGACGCAGCAAGGTCTCACCCAGTAGTTTACGATAAGCGGACATATCCGGTACGCGGGTTTTCAGCAGGTAGTCAAAATCACCGGAAACGAGGTGACATTCTTGAGTTTCCTCAAGTTTTTGCACGGCGGCGTTAAATTGTTCAAACACATCTGGCGCACCACGATTCAGAGTAATCTCAACGAAAACCAGCAGTGAAGCATCCAGATAATGCGGGTTGAGCTGCGCGGTGTAGCCCAGAATGAAGCCTTGACGCTCGAGGCGGCGCACGCGCTCAAGACATGGAGTTGGCGATAATCCAACACGTTTGGAAAGCTCGACATTAGAAATTCGACCGTCTTTCTGCAGTTCATTCAGAATATTTCTGTCGATACGATCTAAATCTTTTCCGGGGCGTTTCTTATTGTCTACCATTATTATTGTCTCTCTTAATTCCTTCCCTTTACCTGCCACACCCTGAAAACGCTCATTGTTCAGGGCCTTACTGAAGTGAAGACCATAAGCCTGTGCAGTAACGCGTCCATCCGTATGACGCATGTTGTCTGTCCACATCATGCGTCACTACCAATGTCAGGCTGAGTTTATTCGGCTAAACAGCCCAAAACAGAAATGAAATTCTGTTTTGAATCGCTAAATATTCTCTGCTTCTCCCAATGTTTTCGCAAAAGCGCAGGCGATTGTCAAAGTAAAACATCCAAATTCAGTACAAGATGCCAGATAGAGTTCTGGGTTGCTGTTTTTAAATGAGAATTTTTATGCTGCTGCACCACTAATTGCCGAGCATTGCCCCCTTTTGGCGCAACGCGCGTGCAAAAGTTGCACTCATCGTCTACGCCGCTCGCAGTGATTGTTAACAAAATTGCTGGAGCCTTTTTTTGCAGCGTTAATTTCCCTACAATCAAAAACTATGTTGTCAGAGAAAAAATTGAGGAACGCATGAGTACGGCCAAACACAGTAAGCTGCTCATTCTGGGCTCCGGCCCTGCCGGTTACACTGCAGCAGTATATGCAGCGCGCGCTAACCTGAATCCGGTGTTAATTACCGGACTGGAGAAAGGAGGTCAGCTCACCACCACCACCGAAGTGGAGAACTGGCCAGGCGATGCAAACGATCTGACCGGTCCAGCGTTGATGGAGCGCATGCAGGAGCATGCCGAGAAATTCAACACCGAGATCATTTTTGACCACATTCATACCGTCGATTTGCAGAACCGTCCGTTCCGTCTGGTCGGCGACAGCGGTGAATACACTGCTGATGCGTTGATCATCGCCACTGGCGCATCGGCACGTTATCTCGGATTGCCATCAGAAGAAGCGTTCAAAGGCAAAGGCGTCTCTGCTTGTGCGACCTGCGACGGCTTCTTCTACCGCAATCAGAAAGTTGCCGTCATTGGTGGCGGTAACACTGCCGTTGAAGAAGCGCTTTATCTGGCTAATATTGCTGCAGAAGTGCATCTGATTCACCGTCGCGACAGTTTCCGCGCTGAGAAAATCCTTATTGACCGTCTGATGGAAAAAGTGCGCAATGGCAACATCGTGCTGCACACCGACCGCACGCTGGATGAAGTGGTTGGCGATCAAATGGGCGTGACGGGCTTGAAACTGCTGTCTACCAAAGGTGAAGCGGCTGAATCACTGGACGTCGCTGGTTTGTTTGTCGCCATCGGCCACAGTCCAAATACCGCAATTTTTGATGGTCAGCTGGATTTGGAAAATGGCTACATCAAAGTGCAGTCTGGTCTGCACGGCAACGCCACGCAAACCAGCATCCCAGGCGTGTTCGCTGCCGGCGATGTGATGGATCATATTTATCGCCAGGCAATTACCTCTGCCGGTACCGGCTGTATGGCGGCGTTGGATGCGGAACGCTTCCTCGATGGACTGGTTAAAAACGATAAGTAAGTTGTTAATAACCTGATCATAATCGCTAAAAGGCGGCCAGTTTTGGTCGCCTTTTTTGTTACCTGCGTGCTACAGTTCACGCGCCCGATATTGCTGGGTTTTCATCCGGGATTTACATCTCTTTTGAGTTACCAAACGGCATCGCATGAACAAATCACGGCAACAAGAACTTCTCCGCTGGCTCCGTCAGCAACGTCATCACGGTGCGCGCAACTTACGTGCGGCTTCGCTGCTGGGTTTTGCTGGCGCATTGGTCATTATCGCCCAAGCCTGGTTACTGGCTTCGCTGCTGCAAAATCTGCTTGTCGCACAGCAACCGCGCGCATCGCTGCTCACCGATTTTCTGTTGCTGCTGCTGTGCTTTGTTTTGCGCGCCGGATTGCATTACGCCCGCGAAATGGCAGGACATCGCGCCGGCGTTGCCATTCGCCGTGCGCTGCGTCAGCAGGTTCTGGATCGACTCAATGTGCTCGGTCCCGCCTGGATTCAGGGAAAGCCAGCAGGCAGTTGGGCTACGCTGCTGCTCGAACAAATCGAAGAGATGCAGGAATACTACGCGCGGTATCTGCCTCAGATGTCGCTGGCACTCTTTATTCCGTTAGCCATATTGATCGCCATTTTTCCAATTAACTGGGCGGCGGGATTGATTCTGCTGGTCACCGCGCCACTGATTCCCCTATTTATGGCGATGGTTGGCATGGGCGCTGCAGATGCTAATCGCCGCAACTTTGTTGCTCTCGCCCGGCTAAGTGGTGATTTTTACGATCGTCTGCGTGGACGTGAAACGCTGCGCCTGTTCTATCGCGCTGCGGCAGAGCAAGAAGCAATTGCCGCCAGCACCACCGATTTTCGGCAACGCACCATGGAAGTATTACGCCTGGCGTTTCTCTCATCTGCCGTGCTGGAATTTTTTGCCTCACTGGCGATTGCTGTCGTCGCGGTCTATTTCGGTTTCTCTTATCTCGGCGAACTGAATTTTGGTCATTACAGCACCGGCGTAACGCTGTTTGCTGGTTTCCTGGCACTTATTCTGGCGCCTGAATTTTTCCAGCCGTTGCGCGACTTAGGCACCTTTTATCACGCCAAAGCGCAAGCGATTGGCGGAGCTGATGCGCTGGACCAGTTTCTACGCGAAAGTCCCGCTCCACATGAAGAGCACGCTTCTCGCGAGCTTTCTCTCACTACACCGCTGCATATTCAGGCTCAGAATTTGGTGGTCATGACTGCTGGCGGTGAAGCGCTCTCTCAATCGCTCAATTTCACTCTCGATACGGGTAAACGTGTGGCGCTGGTAGGACAAAGCGGTGCAGGCAAAACCGCGCTGATGAACGTCTTGCTGGGTTTTCTGCCTTATCAGGGTTCACTGCAGGTTAACGGGCAGGAATTGCGTGATATCAACCGCGATAGCTGGCAAAAATATATTGCCTGGGTTGGCCAAAATCCGCATTTACCCGCGCAAACGCTACGCGAAAACCTGCTGCTTAATAGCCCCATTGATGACGCTACGCTCATGTCGGTTCTGCAGCGCGCAGGCGTTGACGAGTTTTTAGATCGTCTGCCAAACGGATTAGATACTCTTTTAGGCGATGGCGGCGTGGGGCTTTCCGTCGGTCAGGCGCAGCGTATTGCCGTGGCGCGAGCCCTGCTCAAACCGGCACAACTGCTACTGCTTGATGAGCCTGGTTCTGGGCTGGATAGCCAAAGTGAGCAACATGTTATCCGCGCACTGCAGCAGGCGGCCACCCAGCAAACCACGCTAATGATCACGCATCAACTCAACGAGCTCGCTAGCTGGGATGAAGTATGGGTGATGCAGGCCGGGCAACTGGTGCAACAAGGTCCCTGGCAGCAGCTGGTTGAACAAGATGGACCTTTGCGTGAAATGGCGCAGCATCGTCAGAAGGAGATCGCATAATGAATAATTTATTGCCTTTCCTGCGTCTGTTTAGCCGTCATCCATGGCGTTTGGGACTTGGCATCATTCTCGCCATCGTCACCTTGCTTGCCAGTATTGGATTGCTGACTTTATCCGGCTGGTTCCTTGCCGCCTCTTCGCTGGCGGGCGTAGCGGGACTTTATACGTTCAATTACATGTTGCCCGCTGCCGGCGTGCGCGGCGCGGCGATCACGCGCACGGCTGCACGTTATTTTGAGCGCCTGGTGAGCCACGATGCCACCTTCCGCGTGCTGCAACATTTGCGCGTGTTCACCTTTAGCAAACTTATCGCCCTATCGCCGGAACAGCTGGCTCGTTTTCGTCATGGCGAATTGCTCAACCGTTTTGTCAGCGACGTGGATACACTCGATCACCTTTACCTGCGTGTGATCTCGCCGTTAATCGGTGCAGCGGTGGTGATTGTGGTGGTCACCTGCGGCTTGGCGCTGCTGGATGTACCGTTAGCGTTGCTGCTCGGCGGTATGATGCTTTTGACGCTGTTGCTCATGCCGCCGCTGTTCTGGCGGCTTGGCACCTCAGCCGGACACCAAATCGCCCTGCATCAGGCCAGCTGGCGCATGCAGTTGACGCACTGGATTACTGGCCTGTCTGAGCTGAAAATTTATGGTGCAGCACAACAGTGGCGCGACCAACTTGATAGCGATGAACAGAAGTGGCAACAGGCGCAACGCAGACAACATTGCCTGCAGGCACTGGCGCAAAGTCTGTTGCTGGTCATCAGCGGCGCGACGGTTACGCTGTTGCTATGGATTTCCGCGAATGGCGTGGGTGGAAACAGTTCGCCGGGCGCATTGATCGCGCTGTTTGTGTTCTGCGGACTGGCGGCGTTTGAAGCGCTGGCCCCGGTTGCCGGAGCGTTTCTGCCGCTGTCGCAGGTGACCAGCGCCGCTAAGCGGGTACAGGAAATCATTGAACAGCCCGCCGCGATCCGTTTTCCCAGCGCAAAAATCAGTAGCCCATCAGGTATCAGCCTGAAAATGGAAAACATCCGCTTCAGCTATCCGCAGCGCCCCGAACCGGTGTTGCAGCATTTTTCCCTATCGTTAAATGCAGGTGAGCATCTGGCGCTGCTCGGTCCAACCGGCTGCGGCAAATCCAGTCTGCTGGCGCTGATTACCCGCGGTTGGGAAGCGCAGCAAGGTTCAATTAGCCTCAACGATAGCGATCTCACCACCTGGGATGAAGCTTCATTGCGTCGCCGCATTAGCGTGGTAACACAGCGCGTGCATCTGTTCAGCCAAACGCTGCGCGACAATCTGCTGCTGGCAAAACCCGATGCCAGCGATGAGCAACTGGTTGATGCGTTGAACAAGGTGGGTCTGGCCCATCTCGCCGAACACAACGAAGGATTGAATGCGTGGATGGGCGACGGCGGTCGACCGTTGTCCGGCGGCGAACTGCGTCGTCTGGCAATAGCGCGCGCCCTGCTGCACGATGGCGATTTGTGGCTGCTGGATGAACCTACCGAAGGTTTGGATGCCAGCACCGAACAGCAAATTCTGGCGTTATTGCAACACGTCACCCGCGGCAAAACGCTGATTATGGTGACGCATCGCTTAAGTGGTTTAGACGCCATGGACCGCATTTGCGTTATGGATCAGGGACAAATTATCGAATCCGGTTCGCACGCCGAATTAATCTCAAAAGCAGGCCGCTACTGGCGTTTCCATCAGCGCTTTACGCTATAGTCTTAGCCAACAGCCCTGAGTGTGATTGATGCAATGAGACTGATACAGCTTTCACGAGATTCATTAAATTTCCCACCACCGGAAATGGCGCTGCGCGAGCCCAATGGATTATTGGCGATGGGCGGTGATCTCTCCCCTGCCCGCCTGATGAATGCTTATCAGCGTGGCATTTTTCCGTGGTTTTCTCCTGGCGATCCGATTCTCTGGTGGTCGCCGGATCCCCGCGCGGTCATGCTGCCAGAATCTTTCCATCTCAGCCGCAGTATGGCGCGCTTCCATAAGCGCTCACCGTATCGCGTCACCATGAATCATGCGTTTCCGCAGGTGCTGGAAGGCTGCGCCAGCGGCCGTCAGGAAGGGACATGGATCACTTTCGAAGTGAAACGTGCGTGGTTGCGGTTGTACGAACTGGGCCATGCACATTCGATTGAAGTCTGGTGCGAACAGCAACTGGTCGGCGGGATGTATGGCCTGGCGCTGGGGCAAATTTTTTGCGGTGAATCGATGTTCAGCCGTCAGGAAAATGCCTCGAAAACCGCGCTCTGGGTATTCGCACAACATTTTCAGGCGCATCAGGGCCGGCTGATTGATTGTCAGGTGCTGAATCCGCATACCGCGTCCCTCGGTGCGGTGGAAATTCCTCGCGTTGATTATCTGCAGTACGTGCAAACGCTGGCGTGGCAACCGGTTTCCGAGAGTTGCTGGCACACTCAAACCCTTTTTTGACATCGGTCACCGATGTTTTGCACACAATTCCCGACAAAAGTGATACAATAAGCGAGTTTGGTATGTCGTCCGCGCTTCGCTGTGGCGAGCCGGAATTGCCAGGTTGGGAATCTCACACATTTCCCGAAGCTGTTTTGATTGTGCAACTGATGCCGATTGCTACAGATTCTTAGCCCGCTAATCCCCCGCAGACGTCAAAAAACACCCTAATTTATCCGTACTGCACGCGCAACGGCGCGACGCACGGCGAAGCGTTGGCAAAATCATCAACGGTTCTTTACATAAATCATGGAATTCGGCATTATCTTGCCGGTTCAACAGTTTGGTAGTACACCCAGAGGATTCGATGGCCAAAGAAGACAATATTGAAATGCAAGGTACCGTACTGGATACGTTACCGAACACCATGTTCCGCGTAGAGCTTGAAAACGGGCACGTGGTTACCGCTCATATCTCCGGTAAAATGCGCAAAAACTATATCCGCATCCTGACGGGCGACAAAGTGACTGTCGAGTTGACCCCGTACGACCTGAGCAAAGGCCGCATTGTCTTCCGTAGTCGCTAAGTAGATATTTCTATCTCGCGCTGATGGCACAAACTCAGCGCAAAAAAAAGGCCGGATTCGCATCCGGCCTTTTTCATATCTGCAAAACGCTTAGTGTACTGTACCTTCGGTTTTACGTTTTTCCGCACTCAGGAAGTGGTAAGTCAGCTGGTTTTTATCTTTATCCAGCGCTACTGATACCGATCCACCATCAACCAGCGAACCAAACAGCAGTTCATTCGCCAACGGTTTCTTCAGATTTTCCTGTACGGCACGTGCCATCGGACGCGCACCCATCGCTTTGTCGTAGCCTTTATCAGCCAGCCAATCACGCGCATCATCGCTCACTTCCAGCGATACGCCCTTCGCATCCAGCTGAGCCTGCAACTCGACGATAAACTTATCCACTACCTGATGAATCACTTCCTGAGACAGGTGACGGAACCAGATAATGTTGTCGAGACGGTTACGGAACTCTGGGGTAAAGATCTTTTTGATCTCTTCCATCGCGTCAGTACTGTTGTCCTGATGAATCAGGCCAATCGACTTACGTTCAGTCTCACGCACACCGGCGTTGGTGGTCATCACCAGCACCACATTGCGGAAATCTGCTTTACGGCCGTTGTTATCGGTCAGCATACCGTTGTCCATTACCTGCAGCAGCAGATTGAAGACATCCGGGTGCGCTTTCTCGATCTCATCCAGCAGTACCACAGCGTGTGGATGTTTAATCACCGCATCAGTCAGCAAACCACCCTGATCGAAGCCAACGTAGCCCGGAGGCGCACCAATCAAACGGCTGACGGTGTGACGTTCCATATACTCGGACATATCAAAACGCAGCAGCTCGATACCCAGCGCTTTTGCCAGCTGGACGGTAACCTCTGTTTTACCGACACCGGTTGGGCCCGCAAACAGGAAGGAACCGACCGGTTTACGATCCTGGCCCAAACCTGCACGGCTCATTTTGATCGCTTCAGTCAGTGCTTCAATCGCATTATCCTGACCAAACACCAGCATCTTCAGACGATCGCCGAGATTTTTCAGCGTATCACGATCGGTTTGTGACACGCTCTGCTCAGGAATACGCGCAATACGTGCCACCACCGTTTCAATATCCGAAACGTTAACGGTTTTCTTACGCTTACTGACGGGCACCAGACGCGCACGCGCACCGGCTTCGTCAATCACGTCAATCGCTTTATCCGGCAGATGACGATCGTTGATGTACTTCACCGCCAGCTCCACCGCCGCACGCACCGCTTTGGCGGTATAACGCACGTCATGGTGCGCTTCGTACTTCGGTTTCAAGCCGTTAAGAATTTGCACGGTCTCTTCCACAGAAGGCTCGGTGATATCGATCTTCTGGAAACGACGCGCCAACGCACGATCTTTCTCAAAAATGTTGCTGAATTCCTGATAGGTCGTTGAACCCATCACGCGAATTTTGCCGCTGGAGAGCAACGGTTTGATCAAGTTCGCCGCATCCACCTGGCCACCCGATGCCGCACCGGCACCGATAATGGTATGAATTTCATCAATAAACAGGATGCTGTTACTGTCCTGCTCCAGCTGTTTCAGCAGCGCTTTGAAGCGTTTTTCAAAATCACCACGGTATTTGGTACCCGCCAGCAGCGAACCGATGTCGAGTGAATAGATGGTGCACTCTTTCATCACTTCCGGTACGTCGCCCTGCACAATGCGCCAGGCAAGCCCTTCGGCAATCGCGGTTTTACCCACGCCCGATTCCCCCACCAGCAGCGGGTTATTCTTACGACGACGGCATAACACCTGAACAGTACGTTCCAGCTCTTTATCGCGGCCGATCAGCGGATCGATTCCGCCGACACGAGCAAGCTGATTAAGATTGGTGGTGAAGTTTTCCATACGATCCTCCCCGCCTGCTTGCTCTTCGTTAACCGGATTCTCCGCATTGTTCTGCGGCTGGCCGGGTTCGTCTTTACGCGTACCATGGGAGATGAAGTTCACCACATCGAGACGGCTCACTTCGTGTTTGCGCAGCAGATAAGCCGCTTGCGACTCCTGCTCGCTAAAAATCGCAACCAGCACGTTCGCGCCTGCGACTTCACTGCGACCGGAGGACTGGACGTGGAATACCGCGCGCTGCAGCACACGCTGGAAGCTGAGCGTAGGTTGGGTATCGCGCTCCTCTTCACTGGCAGGCAGCACCGGCGTGGTTTGTTCGATGAAGGCTTCGAGTTCCTGACGCAGAGCCACGATATCCACCGAACAGGCTTCCAGTGCCTCTCTGGCCGACGGGTTACTGAGCAATGCCAGCAACAGATGCTCGACGGTCATAAACTCATGACGGTGCTCGCGCGCTCTGGCGAAAGCCATGTTTAAACTGAGTTCCAGTTCTTGATTGAGCATTTGGCACCTCCCCCAATTATCGCTCTGACAACCTATCTCCTATATGGAGATGGCTTCAGGCTTTTTCTAGCGTACACAGCAACGGATGTTCATTATCTCGTGCGTAATTGTTCACCTGGGCTACTTTGGTCTCCGCCACTTCTGCAGTGAATACACCACAGATTGCTTTTCCATGGTAGTGAACTTTCAACATCAGCTGCGTTGCACGTTCAATATCATAAGAAAAGAACTTTTGCAGAACGTCAATAACAAATTCCATAGGTGTATAATCGTCATTATTCAGAATGACTTTATACATTGAAGGCGGCTTTAACCCTTCGCGTACTTTATCTTCGGCTAGATGTTCAAAATTAAGCCAGTCGTTTGTGTTTGCCATAATGTTCCGTCGAAATTCTGCGTTACGGTTGTGCACATCTCTGCGCCCATTCCTAAAGTTTAACATGCCTGTCAAGCCGGTTTTCAGTTGATAAAAACTGGCCCTAAAAGCACATGCGCGACCTGTATCACAAAATTTGCAATAGCGTTAACTGCCTCAAATTTTGATGAATTTATCCCCGTCCGCCAGGGCCGTTTGCTTGACGGTAAGGTCCGTTTCTCTACATTCTACTAACACAAGCTGATTGAGTTTTAAACAAACTCGACTCACAGCTTCGATGACCTCACCTACTTATCAAAATGTCTTGCGAGGGAAGTAAAAGCATGGAGACGGGTACAGTAAAATGGTTCAATAACGCCAAAGGCTTCGGGTTTATCTGTCCGATTAGCGGCGGCGACGATATCTTCGCACACTACTCCACGATTCAGATGGAGGGATACAGAACGCTGAAAGCTGGCCAGCAGGTTCAGTTTGATGTCCATGAAGGACCAAAAGGCAATCATGCCAGCCTGATCGTGCCCTGTGAAGCCACGCAAGCCGCGGTCGCTTAACGCGCATGCTGTTTCACGTATTCTGACCACTCCCGAAAAAAAATGCCAGCCGCAGACGCTGGCATTTTTATTTGGCGCATCTCACCCTTTCCTCAATCCGCCCGGCCGCGAGCCAACCACATCACGCGCGCAAACAGCTGATCCAGCAACGGCGGAATCGCCTGTGGCCCGCGTTCAGCCGCAGCCATCGCGACGGCAATCGCCAGCTCAGGTTTCGAGCTGTGCTGAATGGCTTTACTAATAATACGCCGCGTGTTCATCGGCGCGTTTAACGGCAGGTGCGCCGTCTGGTAATAAACATCGCTGAAACCCTGCTTATAGAGAAAATGTTCAATATCCGGTGCCGGAAACTGCGTGAGATGATCGCTTTCCCGTGACGCCGACGGTAGCTGGCTGCGGGCAGTCGCCGCATATTTGCTTCCCGCCTGGTCGCCGTCGGTCAGCACATGCCAGGCGATGCCCATGCGTTGGGCGAACTTCAGCAGCGGTTTCAAGCCCGATTGCGCAAACTCAATGACTTTCACTCCTTCCGCCGCGAAGTGATAGCCACGCTGCCGCGCCAGTTCATTGATAATCCACACTTCGGTCTCGCCTTCCACCAGCAGCCAGCAGCGGGCAAACAGCGCCGAAGGACGATTCACGCGGATGTGGAAACCGATACGGCGACTCTCTTCAGCACTTAAACCTTCAGGCCCAATGCGCCATGCCGCCACCCGCGTGGATTCACGCACCAGCCGACACATATTTTCCAGCGGCACTTGCGATAACAATTCGCCCGAGTTGCTGGTGGCGATTTTTTGCAGCGGCATCAGTTCCAGTAAATTCCACGCCACCGACAGCATAATCGGATGCAGCCGCGTCTCCGGATCTTCCACCAGCAGCAGCGGATGCGCCCCCGCCGGCAACGGTTCGTTGCCGTGCGCCTGAATCAACAGCGAGAACATGCGCAGCAGAATCACCTGACGACTGCGTGATTCGGTGCCAGCAATCAGGTGATTAAGTTTATCCAGCGATCGCCAGCCTTCGCTGCCATCTCGAACTTCCGGTGCCACGCGCGGCGCGCTGCTGCCTGACTGCTGCACCAGAAAATAGTGTTCGAGCAGCTGCTGCATAGTATGCAATCCCTGACGCAGCAGATCGTCACTCAGCGTTTGCGGGCGCACCACCAAATCGCGCGTCAGCTTTTCCACTTCCTGCGCCAATGCCGTCAGCGTCGTCGCGCGGCGCTCCGCATCGCTGTCAGCATGGCGATTACGACGGCCAAAACGCGCATCGCGTAAACGCAATACCGGATGATAAGCACGCAGATGAGCCAGCGCCGCGTCGGTGCCTGCCATCGGCAACACATCGTTATGCTGATCGATGAAACGCCAGCTGGTTTTTACACCCTGATCCTGACGTTTAGCGCGGGTGCTGAAACGGATATAGCGGCCATGCTCATCGTGCTGCCAGAAGGGCTGAAACAACGCACTCTCATCATCGCGCTGGGCGCGAAAACGAAATACCAGCTGCAACTGGCGCATGCGGGCATCAATATCGCCGGGCGGGAAGTGAAAGTCGTGTTCAGTAAATTGATAGGGCTCGGCGGCGGGCGCCAGCAACAGCGTCAATGCATCGAGCAGGCTCGATTTACCCCAGGCATTTTCCCCAATCAGCACATTGGTGCTGGTCAACGGCAATGACAGCCGATTAATGCCGCGAAAACCGTGAATATCGATATGTTCCAAAATCATCATACATTCCATCCGCTGCTTTGCCTGAGCATGGTCCGCCACGCTTCGTTGGTCAAGTCAGCGCCGGGGGAAAAGGTTTACACTTCAACCATTTTTCGCTAGCGTGGCAGCCCGCAAATCATGGATAGAAACCTCACATGTACGGATTGATTATCATCCTTTTGCCGCTGATTCTCGGCTATCTGCTGCCGCTGCGCCGCACCACGCTGTTGCAGGCGGTTGCCCGCGCGCTGAGCGCGCTGGTCTACATCATTCTGTTCTTTATGGGCACCAGCCTGGCGTTTCTCGATAACCTGAGCAGCAATCTGCTGGCCATTTTCCACATCGCGCTGGTGAGCATGCTGAGCATTCTTGCCTGCTCGCTGCTGGCGCTGTGGCTGCTGGAGCGACGCTGGCCGTGGCGTCATCAGCACAAGCCACAAGCGCTGCCGTCGCGTCTGCATATGGCGCTGGAGTCGCTCAAGCTGTGCGGTTCTGTGCTGGCGGGCTTTCTGCTCGGTTTGAGTCAATGGGCGCCACTGCGTCACGCCTCGACCATCAGTGAATACGCCTTGATGTTGATGCTATTGCTGGTCGGTATTCAGCTGCGCAGCAGCGGCATGACGCTACGTCAAATCACCATCAACCGGCGCGGCATGCTGGTGGCGCTGGTATCGCTGTGCAGTGCGCTGGTGGGCGGCGTTATTGCCGCGCTGCTATTGGATCTGCCAATCAAAACCGGCCTGGCGTTAGCCAGCGGTTTCGGCTGGTATTCACTTTCCGGCATTCTGATGAGCGAATCGTTCGGCCCGGTGATAGGCAGCGCCGCCTTCTTCAACGACCTGCTGCGTGAGCTGATCACCATTATGCTGATCCCGCTGCTGATCACCCGTCAACGCAGCATGACGCTGGGCTTGAGCGGCGCGACCTCGATGGATTTCACGCTGCCAATCCTGCAACGCACCGGCGGCATGGAGATCGTGCCCGCTGCGATTGTGCACGGTTTTATTATGAGTTTGCTGGCGCCAATCCTTATCGCCCTGTTCTCGGCATAACGCATTTTTTCACGCCTGCACGCCAGCTTCATCGTCTACGCTTTCTGACTGACACGTTTTCGCCATCGGCATGGATGGCTCAACACCAGAAAGGAGCATAACGATGAAGCAAACTGTGGCGGCAATGCTGGCAAAAACTTTGGAAAACGCCGGCGTAAAACGCATTTGGGGCGTCACCGGTGACTCACTTAACGGGCTGAGCGACAGCCTGAATCGCATGGGCACCATCGAATGGATGCCGACGCGCCATGAAGAAGTGGCGGCCTTCGCGGCCGGCGCTGAAGCACAAATCAGCGGCGAATTGGCGGTATGCGCCGGTTCCTGTGGACCGGGCAACCTGCATCTCATCAACGGCTTGTTTGATTGCCACCGCAATCACGTTCCGGTTTTGGCCATCGCCGCCCACATCCCTTCCAGCGAAATTGGCAGCGGCTATTTTCAGGAAACCCACCCGCAAGAATTGTTCCGCGAGTGCAGCCACTATTGCGAGCTGGTTTCCAATCCGGAGCAGCTGCCGCAGGTGCTGGGCATTGCGATGCGTAAAGCGATTCTCAATCGTGGCGTATCAGTGATTGTGATCCCCGGCGACGTGGCGTTGCAGCCGGCCCCGGAAAGCGCACGCAGCGAATGGTATCCGCCGCAGCTGCCGCATGTGGTGCCTAACGCCCGCGAAGTGGCTGCGTTAGCCGAAACGCTGAATGGAGCGAAAAATATCACTCTGCTGTGCGGCAGTGGTTGCGCTGGCGCGCACGCCGAAGTGGTGAAGCTGGCAGAAACGCTGAAAGCGCCGATTGTGCACGCGATGCGCGGTAAAGAGCACATCGAATACGATAATCCTTACGATGTCGGCATGACCGGATTGATTGGTTTCTCCTCTGGTTTCCACGCCATGATGAATGCCGATACCTTAGTGCTGCTGGGGACGCAATTCCCCTATCGCGCCTTCTATCCGGCCGATGCCAAAATCATTCAGATCGACATCAATCCGGGCAGCCTTGGCTCACACAGCCATGTGGATATGGCGCTGGTGGGTGACATCAAAACTACCTTGCATGCGCTGCAGCCGCAGCTCACCAGCAAAACCGATCGTCAGCATCTGGATAAAGCGCTGGAGCATTATGTCGATGCGCGTAAAGGGCTGGACGAACTGGCCACCGCTAACGATAAGCTGGCGATTCACCCGCAATATCTGGCCCAGCAAATCAGCGAATACGCCGATGACGACGCCATCTTTACCTGCGACGTCGGCACGCCAACCGTGTGGGCAGCGCGCTATCTGAAGATGAACGGCAAACGTCGTTTGATCGGCTCGTTCAATCACGGTTCGATGGCCAACGCCATGCCGCAGGCGTTGGGCGCGCAGTCGCTGGACAAGCAGCGTCAGGTGGTGGCGCTGTGTGGCGACGGCGGTTTTAGCATGTTGATGGGCGATTTCATTTCGGTGGCGCAGCTCAAACTGCCGGTAAAACTGGTGATCTTCAATAACAGCGTGCTGGGCTTTGTGGCGATGGAGATGAAAGCCGGTGGCTATCTGACCGACGGCACCGACCTCGAAAACCCGGATTTCGCCGCCATCGCCGCCGCCTGTGGCATCAAAGGTATTCGCGTTGAGAAAGCCTCCGATCTTAACGGCGCGCTGCAGGAAGCCTTTGCGCATGATGGCCCGGTGTTGCTTGACGTGATTACCGCCAAAGAAGAGTTGTCGATGCCGCCGCAGATTAAAGCCGAGCAGGCCAAAGGTTTCAGCCTCTACATGATGCGCGCCATTCTGAATGGACGCGGTGATGAGATCGTGGAGCTAGCGAAAACCAACTGGCTGAGGTAAAACAATTCAGGCCAAACATGATGATAACGCGGGCGCTTCGCCCGCTTTTTTATTTCAGGAGAGCGACGTGATCGATCTACGCAGTGATACCGTAACCCGCCCGAGTGCTGCCATGCTCGATGCCATGATGGCAGCCGAAACCGGCGATGATGTCTACCGCGATGACCCCACCGTACACGCACTGGAAGTCGAAGCCGCACGCTTGAGCGGCAAAGCCGCCGCCCTGTTCTTCCCCACCGGCACGCAAGCTAATCTGGTAGCGCTGCTGTGTCACTGCCAGCGCGGCGATGAATATATCGTGGGTCAGCAGGCGCACAACTACAAATATGAAGCCGGCGGCGCAGCGGTGCTCGGCAGCATTCAGCCACAGCCAATTCTGCATGCGGAAGATGGTTCCCTGCCGCTGGCGGAGGTGGCCGCCGCCATCAAACCCGACGATTTCCACTTCGCCCGCACTCGTCTGTTGAGCCTGGAAAACACCCATCACGGTAAAGTGCTGCCGCTGAGCTATCTGGAGCAAGCGTGGATATTCACCCGCGAGCATAAGCTGGCGCTGCACATTGATGGCGCACGTATTTTTAACGCCGTGGTGGCACAGAATATGGAGCTGGAAGCGATTGCGCGTTACTGCGACACCTTAACCATCTGCCTGTCAAAAGGCCTCGGTACGCCGATTGGTTCACTGCTGTGTGGCGATGAAGCCTACATTGAGCAAGCGCGTCGCTGGCGCAAAATGACCGGCGGCGGCATGCGTCAGTCGGGCATTCTGGCCGCGGCAGGACTGTATGCGTTGAAGCACAATGTCGCGCGTCTCAAAGACGACCACGATAATGCGGCATGGTTAGGCGAGCAGCTCAGCGCCATCGGTGTTGAAGTGCTTAATCAGCACACCAACATGCTATTTGTGAAGGTGCCAACAGAGAAAGTTGACGCGCTGAAAAGCTGGATGCAGTCGGGCGATGTGCTAATTAGCGTTGGGCCCGTAACGCGTATTGTCACGCATCTGGATGTCAGCCGTCAGGATCTGCAACGGCTGGTGGCGCACTGGCAGGCATTCCTGCAGCAGTAAATCCTGGTGCGCATTCATACTTTGTAGGGTCGCCATTTATGGTGACCACTGCTAGTCCGTCAAGCCAACGATGAGTGCGCTGGCCGAAGTCACTTTTGGTCCGGCAGTCCTCGCGCCGCTTGCGCGGTACCTTCACTGCGCTCGTCTGCCTTACGGACCGGCAAAGACGGGACTTCCCTGTCCCGGCTTCGCCTTTCGCCCGAGTCCTGCGGGCTCTCCTGGCTTCCTCGCTTCGTTCAGCGTTGCGGATAGCCTGCCCAAAAGCGCCCCCGGCCTGCGTCGAAACTTCAGTGCGTGTTGTTCAAAAGAGGTCAAGTACATGATGCTTTATTAATAACAAGCATCACTGCGCCGCACCGTATTTCGCTGATAACGCGCGGGCAATCGCCAGGGTTTCCGCATCGGCGATGCCGCGATAATCACGCGGGCGGAAATGCATTTGAAACGCCGCAATCAGCTTGCGCTGCATCTGCGGCGTGGTTGCCGCCGCCACGTCGTAGCCATAGCGCTGCAGCGCATCCAGCAGTTCTGCCTGATCCACGCCTTCATCCGCCGCGCGTCCGTTAAGATAGCGCTGCACCGTTGCCTGCTCGGGCCACGCGCCTAAACCGTGCTCTGCCAGCTGCTGCCAGGGAAACAGCGGACCGGGATCCTGCTTACGCTGCGGTGCGATATCGCTGTGTCCGACCACATTTTCCGGCGCGATGCCGTAGCGCTGAGTGATATCTTCGACCAGCGCCATCAGCGCGCTGATCTGCTGCGGCGTAAAGGGCTGCCACTGCAAACCCGTTAAGGTTCGACGATAGCCGCTGTTAACGATTTCAATACCAATCGAAGTGTCATTGATGCGCGTTGCGCCGCGCCAGAAACTCGGGCCCGCGTGCCACGCGAGCTGGCTTTCCGGCACCAATTGCCACACCACGCCCTTGCCGTTTTTCTGCGGCGGATGCTGCGGAATCAGGTAGTGCGCGCTAACTTCCCGATCGGTCAGTGTCGCCAGCGAACTGGAAAAATCCTCGGTGGTGTAGTGAATCACCACCACCTTAATGCGCGGTCGCGCGCCCTGCGCCGGATGTGCGGTATCCACCCAGTAACCGTGGCGCGCTTCAATTGATGACTGACAAGCGCTAAGTAACAGCGCCATCGCCAGCAGGACAACCACGCGCATTAGCGAATAATCACGGCGGTGCCGGTGACGCTCACCATCAACATGCTGCCCTCTTTACCGACAGTTTCGTAGTCGATATCGATGCCCACCACCGCGTTGGCGCCGAGCGCTTTCGCCTGCTCTTCCAGCTCTTTGAAGGCGATCTGGCGCGCTTTGCGTAACTCTTTTTCGTAGGCGCCAGAGCGGCCACCGACGATATCGCGGATACCGGCGAAGAAATCGCGGAAAATATTGGCGCCGAGAATCGCTTCACCGGCGACCACGCCGCAATATTCACTGATGCTGTGTCCTTCCAGCGTGGGCGTTGTAGAAAATTTCATGGTGTTCTCCTTTTCTGAATCAGCTCGTAGCGCTTAAAAGCAAGGCTATACTCTATGCTAAAAATGGCGCTTTGCCAGTGAACAATAAGGAAATCGAGATGAGAAACAATGCCTTTGCGCTGCTTATTCCCGCAGCGTTGCTGCTAAGTGCTTGTACCACCGTTGAGCCAGTGATTAAGGATAATGGCCCACGCACCGCTGCCTGCGTTGACGGGGGTCCGGACAGCGTGGCGCAACAGTTCTACGATTTACGCGTCAGCCAGCCGACGCAAGGTTTGCCAGACAGCAACACGCTGGCGAAATATCGCCCTTACCTGAGCGATCGCCTGTATCAAAAGCTGCTGAGTGCCAGCAGCCAGAATCCGAAACCAGCGGCGTGGACCAGCGGCGATCTCTTTTCCAGCCTGGCGCAAGGCCCAACTTCAGCGGACGTGGCCAGCGCATCCACCATTCCTAACCGCGACGCGCGCAATATTCCGCTGCGGGTTGAGCTGAGCCGCGACAGCAAAGCCTGGCAAGATGAAGTGCTGATGATCCACGAAGGCACCTGCTGGGTGGTTGATGATGTGCGTTATGTCGGCCAGGTGCCCCACGCTGGCGGCGGTTCGCTGACGCAGCTGCTGGAAGCGAAAAAGTAACCGTTCACTTTTACCGCCGTTAATACCATTGTTTAGCGCGCCGCATCCTTGCGGCGCTTTTTGTTGATATTTTGTGAACAAAATAGGGCTCGCCAGCCCTCATCCACCTTGAGTTGCGCGATTTTGTGCTACGCTTTGGAGGTTTCACTGCTCTTTAATAAATATTAACCCACCACAATTGCATAACTATTCTGGTGACGTTAAAATCCGCGACACTAATTACTATTCATTTTTTGCGCATGAGTATTCAACTAAACGCCATAAACTGTTTTTACGGTACCCATCAGGCCCTGTTCGATATCAACCTGACTTGTCCGCAGGGTGAAACGCTGGTGTTGCTCGGCCCGAGTGGCGCGGGTAAAAGTTCGCTCCTGCGCGTCCTCAACTTGCTGGAGCAACCGCGCTCCGGCAGCCTGCAGATTGCCGGCAACCAGTTTGATTTCACCAAAGCCCCTTCCGACAGCGCGATTCGCGAGCTGCGGCAGAACGTGGGCATGATATTCCAGCAATACAATCTGTGGCCGCACCTGAGCGTGCTGCAAAACCTGATTGAAGCGCCGTGCCGCGTGCTCGGCCTCAGCAAGGACGCCGCGCGTGCGCGTGCTGAAAAGCTGCTGGACCGTCTGCGCCTGACGCCTTACGCCGATCGCTTCCCGCTGCATCTTTCCGGCGGCCAGCAGCAGCGCGTAGCGATTGCCCGTGCGCTGATGATGGAGCCGCAGGTGCTGCTGTTTGATGAACCGACCGCCGCGCTCGATCCCGAAATCACCGCCCAGATCGTCAGCATTATTCGTGAGCTGGCACAGACCAACATCACACAAGTGATCGTGACGCATGAAGTGGAAGTGGCGCGTAAAACCGCCAGCCGCGTGGTGTATATGGAAAACGGTCACATTGTTGAGCAAGGCGATGCCAGCCACTTTACACAGCCGCAAACCGACGCGTTTGCTAATTATCTTTCGCATTAAGTCAGGATGCTTCTAATGAAAAAAGTTGTAATTGCTGCCCTCCTTGCTGGCCTGAGCCTGAGCGCTTCAGCGGCACAGACATTGCGTTTTGCTACCGAGGCTTCTTATCCTCCGTTTGAATTCGTCGACTCTGATAACAAAATTCAGGGCTTTGATGTCGATCTGGCTAACGCGCTGTGTAAAGAGATGGATGCGACCTGCACCTTCACTAATCAGGCGTTCGATAGCCTGATCCCCAGTCTGAAGTTCCGTCGTTTTGACGCGGTTATGGCAGGCATGGACATCACGCCAGATCGTGAGAAGCAAGTGCTGTTCTCCAAGCCGTACTACGACAACTCTGCCATCTTCATCGCGCAGAAAGGCAAAATGGCTGACGTGGCCGCGCTGAAAGGCAAACGTGTAGGCGTGCAGAACGGCACCACACACCAGAAATACCTCTCTGACAAACACAGCGACATCACCGTTGTGCCTTACGACAGCTACCAGAACGCGGTGCTGGATCTGAAAAATGGTCGTATCGATGCGGTATTCGGTGACACCGCGGTAGTGAACGAGTGGCTGAAGCAGAACGCCAACCTCGCACCGCTGGGTGAGAAAGTGACGGACAAAGATTACTTCGGTACCGGTTTGGGTATTGCTGTGCGTCAGGGCAACAGCGAGCTGCAGGGCAAGTTCAATGCGGCGCTGGAGAAGATCAAAGCTGACGGCACCTACAAAACCATCTACAGCAAATGGTTCCAGCAGTAATTTCTGATGAATGAAATGATTCCACTCGCAAGCGCCGCCGGTATGACCGTCGGCCTTGCCGTTTGTGCACTGATCGCCGGCCTTGTGCTGGCGATGATTTTTGCTGGCTGGGAATCGCTGCGCTGGAGACCGCTGGCGTGGCTCGGTACCGCGCTGGTCACGCTGATTCGCGGCCTGCCGGAAATTCTGGTGGTGCTGTTTATCTATTTCGGCGCCTCACAGCTGCTGCTGACGCTCTCCGATGGCTTCCACATCAATCTCGGCCTGTTATCTATTCTGGTGCAGGTGCAGATTGAAAACTTCGACGTCAGTCCCTTCCTGTGTGGTGTGATTGCGCTGGCGATGCTCTATTCCGCCTATGCGTCACAAACCCTGCGCGGCGCGCTGAAAGCGGTGCCGGTGGGTCAATGGGAATCGGGCCAGGCGCTGGGCATGAAGAAGTCGGCGATTTTCCTACGCCTGATCATGCCGCAGATGTGGCGTCACGCGCTGCCCGGTTTGGGTAACCAATGGCTGGTGCTGCTGAAGGATACTGCGCTGGTATCGTTGATCAGCGTGAATGACCTGATGCTGCAAACCAAAAGTATCGCTACGCGCACGCAAGAGCCGTTTACCTGGTATCTGGTGGCGGCGGCGATCTATCTGATTATCACGCTGTTCAGTCAGTTCGTGCTGCGCCGCATTGAATTGCGCACCACGCGTTTCGAGCGAGGGGCTTAAGCATGCTGGATTACTTACCCGAGCTGCTGAAAGGGCTTCACACCAGCCTGACGCTGACCGTGGCATCGCTGATTGCGGCATTGGTGCTCTCTGTACTTTGCACCATCGTGCTGGCGCTCAAAGTGCCGGTGCTGAATTGGCTGGTGAAAGGTTATATCACGCTGTTCACCGGCACGCCGCTGCTGGTGCAAATCTTCCTAATCTATTACGGTCCCGGCCAGTTCCCCAGCATCCAGAACATTCCGTGGCTGTGGCATCTGCTGTCGCAGCCGTGGCTGTGTGCGCTGCTGGCGCTGTCGCTCAACAGTGCGGCTTACACCACGCAGCTGTTTTACGGTGCGGTGCGCGCCATTCCGTCCGGTCAATGGCAATCCTGCGCGGCGCTCGGCATGAACCGCAAAGATACGCTGCGCATTCTGCTGCCGTACGCCTTCAAGCGCGCCCTGTCGTCCTACTCCAACGAAGTGGTGCTTGTCTTCAAAAGTACCTCGCTGGCTTACACCATTACGTTGATGGAAGTGATGGGGCACGGACAGCTGCTGTATGGCCGCACTTACGATATCTCGGTGTACGCCGCCGCTGGCCTGATCTATCTGGTGGTTAATGGCTTGCTGACGCTGATGATGCGTTTGGTTGAGAAGCGGGCGCTGGCATTTGAGCGCCGTAACTGATGTCACCCCAGCGGGCGCCCGAAAAGCGCCCGCTGTTCATTTAAATTAATAAGCAAAAATATTGCATATAAATTCATTAACTGGCATCGTGTAACCCGTTCCGTCTCTGGCATGGTTTACAGGAGTTACATAATGAAAAAATGGATCGTTGCTGCTGCCCTGGCAACTCTGGCAATGAATGCTTATGCGGCGGAAAAAATCCGCTTCGCCTCTTCCGCCACTTATCCCCCGTTCGAATCCCTTGATCACGACAACCAAATCGTGGGCTTCGATATCGATTTGGCAAAAGCACTGTGTCAACAGATGAAAGCGGATTGCACCTTTACCAACAACGCCTTCGATAGCCTGATTCCGTCGCTGAAATTCCGTCGCTATGACGCAGTGATTTCCGGCATGGATATCACCGCCGATCGCAGCAAGCAGGTCGATTTCACCCAACCTTACTACGCTAACTCGGCGATTGTGATTGCGCATAAAGGCCAGTTCACCGACTTCAGCCAGCTGACAGGCAAACGTGTTGGCGTTGAGAACGGCACCACACATCAGAAATACCTGCTGGAGAAACATCCGGAGGTGATTGCGGTGGCGTATGACAGCTATCAGAACGCGATTCTCGACCTGAAAAACGGTCGCCTGAACGGCGTGTTTGGTGATACGGCGGTGGTGAATCAGTGGCTCAAGGCCAATGACGATCTTAGCGCAGTAGGCGAGCACATCACCGATACCGACTTCTTCGGCACCGGTTTAGGTATCGCGGTACGCAAAGGCAATGCGCCGCTGCTGAACGAGCTGAACAGCGCGTTAGTGGCATTGAAAGCCAACGGCACCTGGCAGCAAATCAACCAGAAGTGGTTCCCGGAATAAGCATTATGGGATGGCGGAGCGTGCTGCCTGCCAGGTTCTGCACGTCCTCCGTGCAGGTGAACGTTACGCCGTCCCACCCTTCTTGCTCAGCAAGCACAGCACTTCAAAATGCGCGGTATGCGGGAACATGTCGAACAGCTGCACGCGGCTCACGTCATAATCAGCCAGACGCGCGATATCCTGCGCCATGCTGCTGGGATTGCAGCTGGAATAGAGAAGGTAATCCGGCGCCATCTCACTGAGATAAGCACACAACTCTGCGCCAATACCGCGACGTGGCGGATTCACCAACACCAACTGCGGCACCGCTTCCCGTGAAGTGGCGAACTGCGTGGAATCCAGCGCGGCAAAACTCACTTTGTCTAACCCCAGCTGCTGCGCCGACTGCTGCGCACAGGTGATGGCTTCAGCATTGATTTCGATGCCGGTCAGCTGCATCTCGGGCGTTGCGCAGTGCAAGCCAAATCCCCCGACGCCACAAAACAGATCCCACATGCTGCTAACCGGCAACTGCGCGACCCAATCGCGCGCGGTGGCGTAGAGATCGGCCGCAACCTGTGGGTTGGTCTGGAAGAAGCTTTGCGGGCGGATATAGAGCGGCACCTGATTAAAGCGCTCCGCCAGCGCCTGATCCGGCGTCAGCGCAATCTCTTCGTCGCCTTCAAGAATCGCCATATGCACCGGCTGGATGTTGGCGGAGATCACCTTCAGCTGCGGCAGCTGCTGTTGCAGCCACGGCAAGGCATCGCGCAGCTGCTGCAGCTTGCTGGTGGAACGCAGCACAAAACGCAGCATCATGCCGCCCAGCGTACTCTCCGTCAGCAGCAGAAACTTCAGCTCACCGCGTTTGCGCGCCACGTTGTAAGGCGTTAAACCGGCGCGGGCGATGAAGGGTTTGAGTAGCGCGAACACTGCACTGAAGCTGTCGGGATAGAGCGGGCAAGCGCAGAGATCGACCGGTTCACCGTCGCGCGCCACCATGCCCAAAATCGGCCGCTCCACGCTCCCGCTGACTACCATTTTGGCCTTATTGCGAAACCCTTGCTGCGCGGATTGCACCGGCGGCAGCCATTCGCCCACCGGCTTCTCAGCCAGCAGTTGTTCCAGCAGCGACTGCTTGTCGTTGAGCTGTTGCGGATAGGGTTTTTCCAGCCACTGACACGAACGACAGCGACCGGCATCATAAAGCGCGCAATGCATGCAAATGCCTGTATTCAGAATCGGGAGAAAAAATGGGGGGCGATTGTATCACCGGCGCCGGAAAAAAGCGCGACTGCTGGCGGGCACAAACAGCAGCCCTAATACCAACACATCCGGGAGCTTTTGCAGCAGCGTGTGATGAATGATTTGCGCATTACTCTCACCGGGAATGCTAAAAATTTCCGGGTAGATCCAGCCCACCGATGCCATCAACATGTAGATCAGCACAATGATTTGCGTCGCCACATAGCCCCAGCGCCCACGATTGTTGCCGCGCATCAGAACAAAAGCGCAGCGCAGTTCAAACAGGAAAATCAGCTGGCTGGCGATAAAGATCAGGGTGGAATCCCAGGCTTGCGCGCTGCGATGCACGAAGTTGGCGAGTTCGTCGTAACCCAGTTCGTTGGCCAGCATCAACACGCTGAGGCAACGCGTAATAATAATAGCGCTGCCCGCCACCATCACGGGCACCGGTGTAGCGTTAATCATTGAACCGTGTTTCAGGGTTTCCGACATGGTGTAGCTCCGTAACCATAATAAAACGGGCCGATAAAATCAGCCCGTTCTTATAGTGACAAATGTTACGGCTTTCAGCCACGTTTTGCTTTCTGAATATCGCGTAAACGCTGCTTTTCTTCGTGCGCCATAAAGCGCCAGGCGATAAAACCCACTAAACCGACGACAAACAGAATCAGTGAGGCTAAGGCGTTGATCTCCGGGTTGACGCCACGACGCACGGTGGCGAAAATCGCCATCGGCAAGGTGGTTGCGCCTGGGCCGGTCACGAAGCTGGCAATCACCAAATCATCCAGCGACAAGGTAAACGCCAGCAGCCAGCCGGTAACGATCGCCGGCGCGATCATCGGTACGGTGATCACAAAGAACACTTTCACCGGCGTTGCGCCGAGATCCATCGCCGCCTCTTCAATCGAGCGGTCCAGTTCACGCAGACGCGAATTGATCACCACCGCCACGTAAGCAGTACAGAAGGTCACGTGCGCCAGCCAGATGGTCAGCATGCCGCGATCGCTCGGCCAGCCAAAGGTGTTACCCATCGCCACGAACAGCAGCAGCAAGGATAAACCGGTGATCACATCAGGCATTACCAGCGGCGCTGTCAGCATAAAGGCGAAGCCGTTATGTCCCCGGAAGCGGCCAAAGCGCACAATCACCACCGCCGCCATGGTGCCAAGCACCACCGCCATGGTGGCTGAGAGCGCGGCGATGGTCAGGCTGAGCCCCACCGCATCCAGCATCGCCTGATCCTGGAACAGCACTTTGTACCAGTGGAACGAGAAGCTCTCCCATACCGTGACCAGCGGCGAACTGTTGAAGGAGTAAACCACCAGCAGCAGCATCGGCGCATAGAGGAACATAAAGCACAGCAGCAGAATTACAGTGCGCCACGAAGAGCGAATAGTCGGTAACTGGCTCATTCTTTCTCTCCCACTTCACGGTTCTGATGCTTGTGGAACCAGATAATCGGCAATATCAGAATCAGCAGAATGATCACCGCCAGCGCGGACGCTACCGGCCAGTCACGGTTGTTAAAGAACTCCTGCCATAAAATACGCCCAATCATGATGCTGTCCGGACCGCCGAGCAGTTCCGGGATCACGTACTCGCCGACCGCCGGAATAAACACCAGCATTGAGCCGGCAATAATCCCTCCTTTGGTCAGCGGCACAATCACGCTGAAGAAGGTCTTCAGCGGACGTGCACCGAGATCCAGCGAAGCCTCCACCAGCGAATAATCAATACGCGTCAGCGCGGTATAAATTGGCAGCACCATAAACGGCAGATAGCAGTAAACGATACCGATATACACCGCCGTGTTGGTGTAGAGGATCACCAGCGGATGATCGATGACGCCGAGCCACATCAGGAAGCGGTTGAGAATGCCGTTGTTGTTGAGCAGGCCCATCCACGCGTAAACGCGCACCAGGAACGAGGTCCACGATGGCAGGATCACCAGCAGCAGCAAAATAGTGCGCATTGACGGCTTGCTGTGCGCCACCGCCCACGCCAGCGGATATCCGATCATCAGGCAGATAATGGTGGAGATGCCCGCCACTTTCAGCGATGTCAGGTACGCATCGGCATACAGCGGATCGTCGGTCAGCGTGAAGTAATTACCGAGATTGAGTACCAGATTGAGCTGACCATCGGCCCAGGTGACCAAATCGGTGTACGGCGGAATAGCGCGCGCAATATCGGCAAAGCTGATCTTCAGCACGATCAGGAACGGCAGCAGGAACAGCAGGATCAGCCACAGATACGGCATGGCAATCACCAGCTTGCGGCCGTGCTGCATCTTGATGCGCGTCGCCCAGCGCTGCAGCGGCGTGCCCACCACTTCGGGCTCGCTGCGTTGAGAAATCTGGCTCATATCGCCCCCTTAAACCGTCAGAACCACACAGCTGTCGGCGTCCCAGCAGAGACGCACTTCATCGCCCCACGTTGGCGCGCCTTTGCGGTAGCGATGGGCGTTTTGCAACTGTGCGCTGATCATCTGGCCGCTGCGCAGGCGCACGTGATAAATCGACAGGTCGCCTAGATAGGCGATATGCACCACTTCACCTACGGCAAAGTTACAGCCATCGGCAGGCACCTCTTCGCACAGCATCACTTTTTCCGGACGCAGCGCCACATGGACCGGCACGTTATCGACCACGGAAACATCGGTCTGCACTTTCAGCGGATGCACCAGGCCCGGCGCATCGATGATCAGCGCGTCTTCACCGCGTTCGCGCAGTAAGCCTTCGAACACGTTTACCGAACCGATGAACTCGGCGCTGTAGCGGCTGGTGGGATGCTCGTAGATCTCTTCCGGCTCACCAATCTGCACAAATTTACCGCGGTTCATGATGGCGATGCGGCCCGCCATGGTCATCGCTTCTTCCTGATCGTGCGTCACCATTACGCAGGTGGCGCCGACACGTTCAAGAATATCGACCACTTCGTGCTGCATGCGGTCACGCAGTTTTTTATCCAGCGCGCCCATCGGCTCGTCGAGCAGCAGCAGTTTGGGACGCTTCGCCAGGCTACGCGCCAGCGCCACACGCTGACGCTGACCGCCAGAGAGCTGATGCGGCTTACGCTTCGCGAACTCCTGCATGTGCACCAGCGACAGCATCTCTTCGACGCGGCTGCTGATTTCGCCTTTCGGCAGTTTGTCCTGTTTCAGGCCAAAGGCAATGTTCTGCTCCACCGTCATGTGCGGGAACAGTGCGTAGGACTGGAACATCATGTTGATTGGGCGCTGATACGGCGGAACGTGGGAGAGATCCTGACCATCCAGCACAATCTGGCCGCTGGTGGGCGGTTCGAATCCCGCCAGCATGCGCAGCAAGGTCGATTTACCACAGCCGGATGCGCCCAGCAGCGCAAAAATCTCACCTTTGTAAATGGTCAGACTGACATCATCCACGGCGTGCTGGCCGTCAAAAGATTTAGTCAGGTTGCGAATTTCCAGCAGCGGCGTCATCGCCTTAGCCGTTTTATTTGGGGGGCGGGGAATCGCGTCGTTCACTAACATTTCTCCGGCGCTAAAATCGCGCGGCACAGCCAGCCGCTAAAAATGGCACAACAGAGGCCATTACTGCGCCTCTGCTGTCGTCTTCAGGCAATAATCGTTCAGAACGAATTACTTACCACTTTTTACTTTAGTCCATGCACGGGTACGCACACGATCCAGTTTCGGATCCTGGACCTTGAGCACAAACAGTTTGGCCATGGCATCCGGCGTTGGGAAGATGCCCGGATTGTTACGCACGTCCGCATTGATCAGCGGCAGCGAGGCTTTGTTACCGTTGGCATAGTTCATGTTGTTGGAAACATCAGCGATGACTTTTGGATCCATCATGTAGTTAAGGAATTGGTAGGCGCCTTCCACATTTTTCGCGTCTTTTGGAATCGCAAACATGTCGAAGAATGCCAGTGCGCCCTGCTTCGGCACGATATAGCCAAGATGCACGCCGTTGTTGGCTTTGTCCGCACGATCTTTTGCCTGCAGGATATCGCCCGACCAGCCAATCGCCACGCAGATGTTGCCGTTCGCCAGGTCGTTAATGTACTGCGACGAATGGAAGTAACGGATGTTCGGGCGCAGTTTCAGCAGCAAATCAGTGGCTGCGCCAGAGTAATCTTTCGCGTCAGAGCTGTTCGGATCTTTGCCAAGGTAGTTCAGCACAGTAGCGAAAATCTCTTCCGGCGCATCAAGGAAGGAAACCCCGCAGCCTTTCAGTTTTTCCAGGTTTTCCGGTTTCAGCACCAGATCCCAGCTATCCAGCGGCACATCTTTGCCCAGTGCGGCTTTCACTTTATCGACGTTATAGCCGATGCCGGTGGTGCCCCACAGATAAGGAATCGCAAATTTGTTACCCGGATCGTGCTGCTCCAGTTTCTTCATCAGTTCGGGATCAAGGTTTTTGTAGTTCGGCAGCTTGCTCTTATCCAGCTCCTGGAATACGCCGGATTGCAGCTGACGCGCGAGGAAGCTGGACGACGGCACCACCACGTCATAACCGGTGCTACCGGCCATCAGTTTGCCTTCCAACACTTCGTTGGAATCAAAGACGTCATACACCACTTTATCGCCGGTCTGCTTTTCGAAGTTGGGCACGGTATCCGCCGCGATATAATCGGACCAGTTATACACATGTACCGTACTGCCTTCGGCCTGCACACCGCCGGCCGCAGCCATCAATGCACCAGCAACCACACCTGACAACCATGTTTTACGTTGGTTGAACATGTTTTACTTCCTCCTGAGCGGGTCATCACAACGCTGCATACACGGCGATCCGGACGTTGCGTTTTCTGTTAAATCACAGGCACACAATGAATCAATATTCAGCGGGAGTTTAATAGCAAAAACCTATACCTGCGCTGAGGTTGCACGTCTCAAGCAGCCCCGCAAGAATAGCCCCCCCGCACCACCTTCACCAGATCTCAGCTTAAAAAACGCCTTTTTGCGATGAGTTATGCATGTTTCTGCTATGGGGTTTGGCACTAGTGGCATAAAGCACGACTAATATCTGGCAATAAAGGGCAAAGTGCAGAATAAAAAGTGGTGGGGCAAAAATGAAAACTGCCGCAAAAAGCGGCAGTTAGCGAGGCGGGGAACTCAGTGCAGCATCGCGTGGCTGCTGGAGCTCGGCTGTCGCTCCTCTTCTTCTTCAACCACCAGCAGGTGGTTAGCAAAGGCTTCCATGATTACCATAGAAACGCCCTCTTCACTCTGCTTCATAAAGTGGGAGAACTGCCCGAAGGTTAATCCGGCGCTGGTACTGATCGACTGGCAGACAATCAGCTTCGGCAGATTGTCGTCCTGAATATCAACAAAGGCTTTAATCGTTAGCGAACTGGCATTGATCTGCGAGAGATCGCCCACCAGCGGAATCAGCGCCGTAGGTTTTACTTCTGCCAGCGCGGAGAAGAGGATAACGTTATCCACCAGGTCAATTTTTGCATCAAACACCCCGTCAAAATTCTGCATGTGCGGCAGGTGCAGTGCCTGACAGGCATCGCATTCGAACCAGGTGATATTTTGTTGATCCAGCCAGCGACGCAGCACGTCAATGTCCGGAACGACCAGTGAATCCATCGTAATATCCTGTGGGGTGAAGAAATGAGCGCCTTAGCTTACGGAAAAACCGATCTGGATGCCACGAAAACCGCTGAAAAGCGCGGCTTAGCCGCCGGTTTTAGGACGATAGCCGGGGCAGGCGTGCTGCTCAATCCACTTGATCATCATGGTAGCGATATCTAAACCGGTAATGCCCTCAATTCCTTCCAGTCCGGGCGAGGCGTTCACCTCCATAACCAGCGGTCCACGCTGGGCGCGCAGGATATCCACTCCGGCCACTTCCAGCCCCAGCGTGCAGGCGGCTTTCACCGCGATTTTGCGCTCCTGTTCAGTGATCTCCACCGCACGCGCTTTGCCGCCGCGATGCAGATTGGAGCGAAAATCGCCCTCTTTCGCCTCGCGCTCAATCGCTGCCACCACTTCATTGCCAATCACCAGGCAGCGAATATCGCGTCCTTGCGCTTCCTTGATGAACTCCTGCACCAGAATATGGGCATTGAGGCCACGAAAGGCGTCAATCACGCTCTCCGCTGCCTGCCGCGTTTCCGCCAGCACCACACCGATGCCCTGTGTGCCCTCCACCAGTTTCACCACCAGCGGCGCACCGCCCACCATCGCGATCAAATCATCAGTATCATCCGGCGAAGAAGCAAAACCGGTGATCGGCATATCAATGCCCTCACGCGCCAGCAGCTGCAGCGAACGCAGTTTGTCGCGCGCGCGGGTAATCGCCACCGATTCATTGAGGGGATAGCTGCCGCGCACCTCAAACTGGCGCAGCACCGCGGTGCCGTAAAAGGTGGTGGCGGTGCCGATGCGCGGGATCACCGCATCAAAATGCCCCAGCGCCTCGCCGCGGTAGTGCACTGCGGGCGAATCGGAATTGATGTTCATGTAGCAGGAGAGCGGATCGATCATCTGCACTTGATGGCCACGCTCCTCCGCGGCGTCGCGCAGACGCTTACACGAATAGATCGATCCATCGCGAGTGAGAATGGCCATTTTCATTACAGAGTTCCTTGTGCTTAGCGCGTCGCCCACCCCTGCTGATGCAGGTAATCCAGTATGAAGGGACGCGTTTCTTTAATAATCAGACGCTGAATCAGCTGACTCCAGGTTTCGGAACGCTGGTTGCTATCACGCTGCTGATAATAAGCGGTAATTTGCTCATCGTATTGCGCCAACAGATTTTTATCGACTGCATGATAGCGGTTTTCATGTACCAGCATCGCGTGCGGCATGCGGGGTTTAACATCGGGTGTATCAGCCGGATGACCGATGCAGAAGCCGAACAGCGGCAGCACAAACTTCGGCAGTTCAAGCAGCTCGGTCACTTCAGCGATGCTGTTGCGAATCCCGCCAATAAATACGCCGCCAAGGCCCAGCGATTCCGCCGCCACCATGGCATTTTGCGCCATCAGCGCGGTATCAACGCAGCCGAGCAGCAGCTGTTCAGCACGCCCGAGTTGCGCATCCGGGCAGATCTGTTGATGACGATTGAAATCCGCGCAGAACACCCAAAACTCCGCCGCTGCGCTAACCCAAGGCTGGCCGCCGGTCAGCTGGACCAGTTGCTCGCGCTTAGCGGGATCGGTGATACGAATAATTGAGGAGCACTGTAAAAAGCTGGAGGTCGAAGCCGCTTGTGCCGCTGCAATGATGGCGCTGCGTTGCGCCTCATCAATGCCCTGTTCGGTAAAAGCGCGAATGGAACGGTGGCTGCACAGTAAATCGATAGTCGGCGTCATAAATTCTCTCCGGTGGTTACTTCTTTTTGTTGGAATGATTGAACAATTGCGGGGCCATCGCCTTCGCCGTGCGCCACATCATCATCCATGCGGCAGGCAGCATCAGCGCGATACCAAGAAAAAACAGCAGCGTCGCCAGCGGCTTTTTGGCGATGAAATCAGGTGCGCTCACCCAATCGTTGGTAAGCAACAAGGCGCCAATCACGGCAAGCACGCCGAGCACTTCGAGTAGCAACACGGGTTTGGGTAATGTGGCGAGATTACGCATGCGATGGTTCCTTGATTGTTCTTTCAGCGTTAGCCGCATTTTACCCAATGTATAGGCGGTAAGTATTAGAGTAACAGGTATATTCTTCTTCCTTTAAGCAGGATGGGCGGGCATGATGTGACGCATTATTCACGCTGTGATGTGATTCTAGTCACAAAACAGCAGCGGAAGGAGAGAAGCAATGATTGCAGTGATTTTTGGCCGTTCTGGCTGCCCTTACTGCGTACGTGCGAAAGAGTTGGCGGCTAAGCTGACCAGCGAGCGCGACGATTTTAACTATCAGTACGTGGATATTCAGGCCACCGGCATTACTAAAGCCGATCTGGAAGCCCGTGCCGGCAAGCCGGTGACAACCGTGCCGCAGATTTTCCTCGACGATCAGCACATCGGTGGTTACACCGAATTCGCTGCCTGGACCAAAGAAAACCTGGGTATCGAAGCCTAAGAGAACGGGCCTGCGGGCCCGTTTTTGCAGGTACTATTCGGCTCGCATCGCCAGCATAATCCGCAGCAAGCGCACCAGCAGCGCACCACAGCCCGCCCAAAACAGCGCACTCAAACTCCAGGCCACAATCAACAAGCCGCTGTGCGTCATTGGCACCGCCAGCATCAACCACATCATACCCAGCAGCGTACCGCCTAGCGCGACCCACAAGGTGCTGATAAGCGGACTTTCCGGCTGCAGTAGCGCCATCAAACATCCCGGCAGTAAAAACAGCAGTAATTCTGGCTGTCCGCGAACGGCTTGTTCACTGGCGGCGGACCAGAAATGATGTGCATAAATAAACACCAGCGTATAAAGCATCACGCCCAGAATGGATGCTGGCCAGCGATTATTGCGCTGCAACATAATTATCCTCAACTTTGACGTTAACAATTATGAAACTTTTACTGCCCTGATGCGCACGACTGGAAATAAAAAGAAACAGCTGGAGGCGAAAGGAATGAAAACTGCCGATAGCTGAGGGTGTTAATTATGATTAGAATGACGCCGCTTTAGATTTCGGCTTGAACGCTTTTGTTGCAAGAACCTTAACGTTCGGCACAAGATAGCGAAAAAAGCCCCTCTCATCAACTGGTTACAGGTTAAGAAGAAGTTAAACCGTGAACATTAACGTCGCAGAATTGTTAAGCGGAAATGACGTTCTGTTATTATTTGTCGTTTTAGCCCTCGGACTCTGCTTAGGTAAATTACGCCTCGGCTCGGTCCAACTCGGTAATTCCATTGGAGTCCTGGTTGTTTCGTTGATTTTAGGTCAACAGCATTTCGCCATTAATACTGACGCATTAAGTCTTGGCTTTATGTTGTTTATTTTTTGTGTTGGCGTGGAAGCCGGGCCTAACTTTTTCTCGATATTTTTCCGCGACGGTAAAAACTACTTCTTTCTGGCGATTGTCATGGTTGTCAGCGCGCTGTTAATCGCCCTGACGCTCGGCAAAGTATTCGGCTGGGATATTGGTTTAACCGCGGGCATGTTGGCCGGTTCAATGACCTCAACGCCGGTGCTGGTGGGTGCTGGCGATACGTTGCGGCAAAGCATCAGCGACAGCCATCAGCTCACTTTGATGCAGGATAACCTCAGCCTCGGTTATGCCCTCACTTATCTGGTGGGTTTAGTCAGCCTGATTTTTGGCGCCCGCTATCTGCCGCGCCTGCAGCACCAGGATCTGCCGACTTGCGCGCAGCAAATCGCGCGCGAGCGCGGCCTCGACGCCGATAGCCAGCGCAAAGTGTTTCTGCCGGTGATCCGCGCATATCGCGTGGGTCCGGAACTGGTGGAGTGGAGCGGCGGTAAAAACCTGCGTGAGCTGGGCATTCATCGCCAGACCGGCTGCTACATCGAGCGTTTGCGCCGCAACGGTATTCTCGCCAGCCCGGACGGTGACGCGATGCTGCAGCTGGGCGACGATATCTCGCTGGTGGGCTATCCCGATGCGCACGCGCGTCTTGATCCCAGTTTCCGTAACGGCAAAGAGGTGTTCGACCGTGATTTGCTGGATATGCGCATCGTCACCGAAGAGATCGTGGTGAAAAATCACAACGCGGTGAACAAGCGCCTAAGTCATCTCAAACTGACCGATCACGGCTGCTTCCTCAATCGGGTGATTCGCAGCCAAATCGAAATGCCGATCGATGACAGCATTATGCTAAACAAAGGCGATGTCCTGCAGGTAAGCGGCGAAGCGCGTCGCGTGAAAAGCCTGGCCGATCGCATTGGCTTTATCGCCATTCACAGCCAAATCACCGATCTGCTGGCCTTCTGCGCCTTCTTTATCGTCGGCTTGATGGTCGGGATGATCACCTTCCAGTTCAGCAATTTCAGCTTCGGCATCGGTAACGCCGCTGGTCTGTTGTTCGCAGGCATCATGCTGGGCTTTATGCGCGCTAACCATCCTACGTTTGGCTATATCCCGCAGGGTGCGCTAACGATGGTGAAAGAGTTTGGCCTGATGGTGTTTATGGCGGGCGTAGGTCTGAGCGCGGGCAGCGGCTTGCAGCACGGTTTCGGCAGCGCAGGCGCGTTGATGCTGCTGAGTGGCTTGCTGGTCAGTTTGCTGCCGGTGGTGATTTGCTATCTGTTCGGCGCTTACGTGCTGCGTATGAACCGCGCGCTGCTGTTTGGTGCCATCATGGGCGCGCGCACCTGTGCGCCAGCGATGGAGATCATCAGCGATACCGCGCGCAGCAGCATCCCAGCCTTGGGCTATGCAGGAACGTATGCGATCGCGAATGTTTTGCTGACGCTGGCCGGTACCCTGATCGTGATAATCTGGCCGCTTTTGCCTTTATAAAAATATTTTTGCGCTGTCCAGAACTTTCTTCTGGGGTCGCAGTCTGAATAAGTGCCACTGCTTTTCTTTGAAATCCCCAAATTGTGGAGCCCGCCGGTCACTGACTTGCGGGTTTTTTTATGGCTGCCATTCTGCCGCTTAAGGTTCTTCTCAGACAAAAATTCCATCCTGCCACTCTGACGTCGATTTTTTAAATCTTCATGCAACTTTCATCAAAGTTAAACACTCCAACAACCCGCGATAAGATTAAGAGCGCGACTATTTATTCCTGGTTCGGACGCTTCTAGGCTATCAGCTTTATTTTGCAGGCAATTTTGCTCTGCTGTTTTTCGGGTAAACAAGACGAGGACAAGGAATCGTGATGGAAGCATTGAACCACACGCTCTTTTTATGGATCAACGCCACAGAGGATTCACCGCAGTGGCTGATCACTCTGGCGACCTTTATCGCCAAAGATGTGATAGCCATCGTACCGTTGCTGATTGTGGCGCTGTGGCTGTGGGGACCGCGCGATCAGGTGCAGTCTCAACGCGAGCTGGTGCTAAAAACCGGCATGGCGCTGTTGTATGCGCTGAGCATTTCGTGGTGCGTCGGGCAGCTGCTGCCGCATCCGCGTCCGTTCGCTATTGGTTTTGGCCATCAGTTACTGTCACACCGACCTGATGATTCCTATCCGAGCGATCACGGCACCACCATTTTCACCTTTGCGCTGGCATTTATCTTCTGGCATCGCCTTTGGTCAGGTGTGGTGTTGCTGGTGATAGGCAGCGCCATCGCCTGGTCACGCGTCTATCTTGGCGTGCACTGGCCGCTGGATATGCTGGGCGGATTCCTGGTCGGCTTGCTGGGTTGTCTGGCGTCGCACATGGCGTGGCAGCTGTATGGCGAACGCATGCTGGCGTTTACGCATCAGGTGTATCGCGCGCTGTTCGCCATGCCGATTAAGAAAGGGTGGATTCGTGAGTAAGCGATGGGGTCGCCATTAATGACGAGCCTGTAAAAAACGGTGCGCATCAAGCGCACCGTTTTTGTCTCAACTAAACCACTTCCCGAACCAGCCGTGGAATTTCATCATGATGAAATCCCAAATGCGGCCAACAAAGCCACCTTCCGGCACCGCTTCCATCGTCACCAGCGGACGTTGCTCAATGGTTTTGCCATCCAGCTGGAAATCGATAGTGCCCACCACCTGATTCTTCTCCAGCGGCGCTTCCAGCTGCGGTGAATTCAGGGTAAAGCTGGCCTTGAGGTTTTTCATCTGCCCTTTTGGCACGGTGATCGCAGCGTCTTTTGCGACGCCAAGATTGACCTGGCTGCGATCGCCAAACCAAACGCGCTGCTGCGCAAACGGTTTATCGGCCTTAATCGGCGTCACGGTTTCATAGAAGCGGAAGCCCCACGTCAGCAACTTCTCACTTTCGCGGAAACGCGTGGCATCGGTCGCCGCACCGAGCACCACGGAAATCAGCCGCATATCGCCTTCGGTTGCCGACGCCACCAGATTGTTACCCGCGCCGGAGGTATGACCGGTTTTAATGCCATCCACCTTGAGATTGGTGCTCCACAGCAGACGGTTGCGGTTCATCTGCTTAATCTTATTGAAGGTGAACTCTTTTTCACTGTTGATCGCATACTCTTCCGGCACATCGCTAATCAGGCGCTGGCCGATAATCGCCATATCACGCGCGGTGCTGTACTGCCCTTCGGCGTCCAGGCCGTGTACCGTCATAAAGTGGGTGTTTTGCAGGCCAAAGGCTTTGACGTAGTTGTTCATCAACCCGATAAACGAATCCTGGCTGCCCGCGACATAATCAGCCAGCGCGATACAGGCATCGTTGCCGGATTGAATCACCACACCTTTATTCAGCTCAGAGACCGGAATGCGATCGCCGGGTTTAAGGAACATCAGCGATGAGCCGCGCAGCTTGGGATTGCCGGTTGCCCACGCATCCTGGCCAATGGTAACCATGTCATCGTTGTGAATCTTGCCCGATTTCAGCGCCTGGCCGACCACATAGCTGGTCATCATTTTGGTCAAACTGGCGGGATCGAGGCGTTGATCGGCATTGGATTCCGCCAACACTTTGCCGCTGTTGTAGTCCATTAAAATCCAGGCTTTGGCGTCAATTTGCGGTGCCGCAGGTGCCTGTTCAGCCAGGGTAGCTGCGGGGATAAAGAGTAAAAGAAGTGAAGACGCAGCCAACGGCCGCCAGACAGAAGCGAAGGTGTTTTTTCTCATGAGCGTGACCAGATTGTCCTTGTTAAATCTCGGTTTTCTTGCAGGCAAGACATGTCTTGCCTCACGCTAACGGTTCAGGCCAGCGAAAAAAACCGTCCAATCGTAAAGTTTTATAGAGTTTATTAGAGTAACCCTGGCACCAAGCGTGCAGCGCCGCCACTTTTGCCCATCTGACTCCCGAAAAAATTTGCGTGTAATTCCGATTTTTCGCAGAACGGTTAAGCCAGTCACAAATTTCCGCTAACCTGAACTCAGTCAGCCTGAGGAGAGCCGCGATGGACTTAGCCATTTTCGATTTGGACGAAACCCTGATTTGTGAAGACAGCACCAGCCTGTGGCTGCACTGGTTGGTTTCACAGGGCTTTGCCCCCGAAGAGATCATCCAGCAGGAGAAAATCCTGATGGAGCAATATCACACCGGTACGTTATCCATTGAAGAGTATATGAACACCACGCTGGCGCCACTCGCCGGCATGGCTACGATGACCGTTGAAGGCTGGGTACGCCGCTTTATCCATCGCGACATCATGCCGCGCGTGTTCCCTGCCGCCCGCGAGCGTATTGAGTGGCACCAGCAGCGCGGCGACACGGTAATGATCATCACCGCCAGCGGCGATCATCTTGCGGTGCCCATCGCCGAACGCCTTGGTGTACACGGCGCGCTGGCGATAGGCGTGGAAGTGGTGGATGAACGCTACAGCGGACAAACCTACGGCACCATGACTTATCGCGAAGGTAAAGTGACACGCCTCAGTGACTGGAAAGCGTTACAGCAAGATCAACGCTTTGAACGCACCTGGGCTTACAGCGATTCGATGAATGATTTACCGCTGCTGGCACATGCCGATCATGCGTGGGTGGTCAATCCCAATCCGCTGCTGCTGCAGGAAGCACAACAGCGCGGATGGGAAGTGTGTAACTGGGCACGCTAATTTAACCGCGTGGGGCGCTGGCTGTGTCTGGCAGCCCCACTTTCAGCAGCTTGCCGTTGGATTCATCGGTTAGCACGTACAGATAACCATCCGGGCCTTGCCGCACATCTCGAATACGCTCACCACGATTTTCCAGCAATCTCTGCTCCTCCACCACTTTCTCGCCGTTAACCTGCAAGCGAATCAAACTCTTCTCTTTCAGCGCACCAATAAACAGTGAATTTTTCCACTGCGGGAAACGCGCGCTGTTATAGAACGCCATGCCGCTGATGGCCGGCGAGACTTTCCAGAAATGCAGCGGTTGCTCGGTGCCTTCGACTTCACTGCCCTTCGCTTCCGGCACTTTCTGCCCGCTGTAATCAATGCCGTGCGTCGCCAGCGGCCAGCCGTAATTTTTGCCCTTCTCGGGGATGTTGACCTCATCACCGCCGCGCGGGCCGTGTTCGCTTTCCCACATTTGCTGCGTCCACGGATTGAGCGCCAGCCCTTGTGGATTGCGCATGCCGTAGGACCAGATTTCCGCGCGCGCGCCTTGACGATCGACAAACGGATTGTCCGGTGGAATTTCACCGTCTTTGGTCAGACGCACGATTTTTCCGGAGAGTTTATCCAGCTGTTGCGCGCTGCTGCTGGCGAAGTTGTCACCGAAGGCGATATAGAGAAAGCCCTGACGATCAAATGCCAGTCGCGTGCCGATATTGGCGCCGCCCGACAGCTTCGGCGTTTGCTCCAGCACCACTTTAAAGTCACTCAGCTGACGGTTGTCATTGCTCAGGCGACCATAACCCACCACGCCACCCGCCCGACCGCTGGCATCGGCGGTGGTGTAGCTGAGCCACACGCGGCGGCTTTCGGCGAAGTCCGGTGCCAGCACCACATCCAGCAAGCCACCCTGACGATTCGCCCACACCTTCGGCACCCCGCCGATCGGTGGCGACAAGCCTTTACCCGGCTGCCAACTGCGCAGCTGGCCGGATCGTTCAGTGATTAACAGCGTTTGCTTATCGGGTAGAAAAGCCACGGACCACGGATGGTCGAGCTTGTCCTGAAGCACCTGAACCTGCACATCGGCAGCGAATAACGGTAAGGACGTGCTTAAAGCGCCAAACAGCAGCGCGGCGGGCAGTAAACGCATGGCATTCTCCTTTATCGCGGTCTGCCGTAAAGCGTAGTCAGCGCGTGACAAAGGATGTGCAGGATTTACAAAACATTAAGCCCGACACGCGGCCGGGCACAGGTTCACGGCGCGGAGAACGCCACCGCATCGCGCACCATCTCATCAATCCCTGGGCGCAGATCGGTGAGGGTAATTGGCGTGCTGTTGTTCGGTAAGGTTTTACCAAAGGCTTTGCGCACCACTTTGATCAGCGGCTTGCCGGTTTGCGCATCCACCGCTTCCACTTCGAGGAACAGCGCGCTCTCTTGCGTACGATGTCCGGTCGCCGCCATGGTGCTGGCGACGACGGCGGCAATTGGCACCACTTCGTAGAACTGCACGCCTTCGTTTTCTGCGGAGACCGCGGTAATCGCCGCCTTCACCAGCAGCGTATGCGGGCCTTTGGTGGTCACCAGCGGTTTGCGTTCAGATATTGCCCGCTTCAGCTGGCTATCGGTGTAGCTGCGCACCTCATCCAGCGTTTGTTGCGTAATACGCGCGGTTGGATGCGCTGCCGGATAGTAGACCAGCGGCGTGTAAACCACGCTTCGATAATCGGCATCATGATAGTCAGGAGAAATCCAGCGCAGCGTTGGTTTGCCGCTGGGTGATTGGGCCGATTGCAGCTGGCTGTAATCACCGAGAAAACCGGAATATTGTTTTTTGTCGGCCACATGAGAGGTACAACCCGCGGCCAGCAGCGCCAGCGTTAACACGGGAACACAAAGGGGAAATCGCATGAGAGAGCCCTTATCAGAGGTAATTGCTTCTCAAGTGTAGAAGTTGGTTATCAGCGCGGAGAGAAATATTCGTGAAATGCGAGGAAAAACCACCTGCAATGCAGGTGGTTAGGCGGAATTACTCAAAGCAGGTTTCCGGGTTTTCCGACAGCGAAATAAAGGATTCACCGCCTTTGGTCAGGGCAATGATTCCGCCACTCTCAATATCATAAACCCATCCATGCAGGCGAATTTTGCCTTTACGCAGCGCTACCGCTACGGAAGGGTGTGTTTTGATATTGTTCAGCTGCGCAATCACGTTCTCTTTCACCATTTCGTTGAGACGCTTCTCAACGGAATCGTAGTTACGCTCTTCCACCACCGCTTTCGCCGCGTTGGCGTAGTGCAACCAGTGATCGACCGCGGGCATGGTTTCGAGATCGGCATTGGAAGCAATGGCGTTCATGGCACCGCAGTTAGAGTGACCACAAATAATAATTTCGGTCACGCCCAAAGCGACAACCGCGTACTCAATGGTTGCGGACACGCCGCCCGGCTCTGGACCAAACGGTGGCACGATATTACCGGCGTTTCGGATCACGAACAGCTGACCCGGCTCCGACTGCGTCACCAGCTCTGGCACCAGACGGCTGTCTGAGCAGGAGATAAACAGGGCTTTGGGATTTTGGTTGGATGCCAAACTTTTGAAAAGATCCTTCCTTTCAGGGAACACATTCTGTTGAAAATTCAGAAAACCTTTGACGATCTCTTGCATATGTCTGCTCTCACATTATCCACTTCTGCCCTGGCAGTGAGGATTCACTATCAGTGCGATTTGAAATTTTCAGCGAAGATAACAACTTACCTTCACCGACCCAACATTTAAGCAAAAGGCGCCAGCTTACACAACTCGGATCGCCACAGAGGGCCATTGCGCCAGCGAGTGAGCCGCACCGCCAACAGAGTTAAGCACAATCATCATGCATTAGTTACCCCATAAGGAGATTCTTACACAGCCTATACATTTTCCCCGGCAACCTCTGTACAATCGCCCCCCTATCCACACTAATTATGATGAATTTTTATCCTTATGAGCCATGTCAAAAATCCACCGCGCGTGGGGTTCGTCTCCCTCGGCTGTCCGAAAAACCTCGTCGACTCTGAACGCATCCTGACGGAGCTGCGTACTGAAGGCTATGACGTGGTGCCACGCTACGATGATGCGGAGATCGTCATCGTTAACACCTGTGGATTTATTGACAGCGCCGTACAGGAATCTCTGGAAGCGATTGGTGAAGCGCTGAATGAAAACGGCAAAGTGATCGTCACCGGTTGCCTCGGTGCCAAAGTGGATCAGATCCGCGAAGTGCATCCGAAAGTGCTGGAGATCACTGGCCCGCACAGCTACGAGCAGGTGCTGTCGCACGTGCACACTTATGTGCCTAAGCCAGAACACAATCCGTTCCTGAGTTTAGTGCCAGAGCAAGGCGTCAAACTGACGCCGCGCCATTACGCTTACCTGAAAATTTCCGAAGGCTGCAACCATCGCTGCACCTTCTGCATCATTCCATCGATGCGTGGCGATCTTGATAGCCGCCCAATCGGTTCGGTGCTCGACGAAGCTAAACGTCTGGTCGAAGCGGGCGTGAAAGAGCTGCTGGTAATCTCACAAGACACCTCCGCTTACGGCGTGGATGTTAAACATCGCACCGGTTTCTGGAACGGATCGCCGGTGAAAACCAGCATGGTGAGCCTGTGCGAGCAGTTAGCCAAACTCGGCGTGTGGGTGCGTCTGCACTATGTTTATCCTTATCCGCATGTGGATGATGTGATCCCGCTGATGGCCGAAGGCAAGATTCTGCCGTACCTCGATATTCCGCTGCAGCACGCCAGCCCGCGCATCCTCAAGTTGATGATGCGTCCCGGCGCGGTAGAGCGTACGCTGGAGCGCATTAAACGCTGGCGTGAAATCTGTCCGGAGCTGACGCTGCGTTCAACCTTTATCGTCGGCTTCCCGGGTGAAACCGAAGAAGATTTCCAGATGCTGCTCGACTTCCTGCAGGAAGCGCGCCTCGATCGCGTTGGCTGCTTCCAGTACAGCCCGGTAGATGGCGCAACTGCTAACCAACTGCCGGATCAGGTACCGGACGACGTGAAGCAGGATCGTTTTGATCGCTTCATGCAGCTGCAGCAGAAGATCTCCAGCGAACGGCTGCAGGAGAAAATCGGCCGCGAAGTGCTGGTGCTGATTGATGAAGTGGACGAAGAAGGCGCGGTGGGACGCAGCATGGCTGACGCCCCGGAAATCGATGGCGCGGTTTATCTGAACGGCGATCGTCAGGTGAAAGTCGGCGACGTGGTCCGCGTTAAAGTGGAACACGCCGATGAATATGATCTGTGGGGCACGCGCGTTTAACCATACTTCTGCTGGTGCGCACGCTTGCGCGCCAGATAGTCAGTATCCGCGCGCAGTTTATCCCAGCACGCTTTGAAAACGGCCGCCGCAGCGGCCTTTTCTTTTTCTGTGGTACGCGGCAGTTCGTTGCCCGCCTCGTCATATTTACGCCCGCCCTGATGATTACTGTAGCGGCGTGCACGCGTATAACCCATCTGAATATATTTGCGCGCCATATCCATACCGACAAAATCGTCCTGCGCGCGATATGCCTCAAACAGCTGCATAATCTGCTGTGAAGATTCTTTTGCCAGCTCGACGGTGCGAAAACGCCAGTGCGGCAGAATCTCACTTTTATAGGGCTCGACCATCAGCACGCCCTGCTCGCCGCGCCCCACCTGATACAGCTCAGGCTGCTGGCGAAAATTGATGTGCTTGAAATCCTGCTCGTAGTTAAACGCTTTCATCTGTTTTTCCCGCCTCTCATCGTCCCGTGACGTAATTATTTCCTGCTGGCACTTAAGCGATTTGCTTTTATACCGATAACCTGGATATCAGCCTACTTCCTCAGAGACGCACCTATGTTTAAACGAATGAAAATTGTGACAGCCATCATGATGATATTGGTGGTTTTCACCGCGATGCAGGCGATTTCCGGCTCGCTGTTTTTATCATCACTGATTACCGGACAGCATAATTTCACCACCAGTAATCAGCTTTCACATCAGCAGCGTGAGCTGGCCGACGGTTGGCAAACGCTGGTGAAAACGCGCGTAATCATTAACCGCGTCGCCATTCGTATCCTGAAAAAACAAACGGATGAAGCGTCCGTCGCCGCCATCAACAAACTGCTGATCAGCGCGGGTGCGTCACTGGATGAAGCAAAGCAACATTATGACCTCTACCAGAGCATGCCGCGCATTGCCGGACAAAGCGCTGATTCAGCCAGTGTAGTCGACGCTAAATTTGCTGCCTTCGCAGAATTACTGAAACAGTCGGCAGCGTTCCTGAAAGCCAATGATTACGCCGCCTATGGCAACCTTGACGCCCAGCAGGCTCAGGACGATCTGGAAGTCGCGTACAAGCAATGGCGCGAGCACAACGTGCAGCTGCTGGCCGAGCGCAATGCGGAATATGATAATAACTATCAGCACATGCTGGTGTTGGTCGCCGTGATGGCGATAGTTGTGGTGCTGTTGCTGGTTGCGGTGTGGATTCTGGTGCGTCGCATTCTGCTGGAGCCGATGAAGCAAGTACAACATCAAATGGAACGCCTTGCTGATGGCGATCTCTCAATTAGCCTGCATGTGGAAGGCCGCAGTGAAATGGCATCGATTGCCGCCAGCCTCAACCATATGCAGCAGTCACTGCTCAGCACCATTAACAATGTGCGTGATAGCGCGGATGCGATTTTTGGCAGCGCCAGCGAGATTGCCACCGGCAATAACGATCTCTCTTCACGCACCGAGCAGCAAGCGGCATCGCTGGAAGAGACCGCCGCCAGCATGGAACAGCTGACCGCCACGGTGAAACAGAACGCCGATAACGCGCGTCAGGCCACGCAGCTGGCGAAAACCGCTTCGGAAACCGCTGATAAAGGCGGCAATGTGGTGGATGGTGTGGTGAAAACCATGCGCGATATCGCCGACAGCTCGAAGAAAATCGCCGATATCACCAGCGTGATTGATGGCATCGCCTTCCAGACCAACATCCTCGCGCTCAACGCGGCAGTTGAAGCGGCGCGCGCCGGTGAACAAGGACGCGGTTTTGCCGTGGTAGCGGGTGAAGTGCGCAATCTGGCACAGCGCAGCGCTCAGGCGGCGAAAGAGATCAAACTGCTGATTGAGAATTCCGTGCAGCGTGTCAACACCGGTTCGCAGCAGGTGAGCAGCGCCGGTGAAACCATGCAGGAAATCGTCAGCGCTGTTACCCGCGTCACCGATATCATGGGCGAGATTGCTTCAGCGTCCGATGAGCAGAGCCGCGGCATCGACCAGATTGGTCAGGCGGTGAACGAGATGGATCGCGTCACGCAGCAGAACGCCACGCTGGTGCAGGAATCGGCTAACGCCTCAGCGTCGCTGGAGCAGCAGGCCAGCAGCCTCTCTTCTGCGGTAGCCCGCTTCAAAACCGGCACGCGCCAGGCCGCTGCGCCGGTGGCGAAAGTGGTGAAACCGGTGATGAGGCCAACCCGCGCGCAGCCTGCCGCCGCGCACAGTAATGACAATTGGGAAACGTTTTAAGGGCGGGATGGTGCGGTTATTGGAAAGGTCGCCATGAATGGCGACCCTACGAATGATCGAGAGCGCGTTTTTGTAGGGTCGCCATTTATGGCGACCGGACCAGCATCAGGTCTTCAATTTCGGATCAAGCGCATCACGCAAACCATCACCCAGCAGGTTAAACGCCAGCACGGTGAGGAAAATCGCCAGGCTAGGGAAGATGGCGACATGCGGCGCAATTACCATATCGGCGCGCGCTTCATTGAGCATCGCGCCCCACTCCGGCGTGGGCGGCTGCGCGCCCAGGCCAAGAAAGGACAAACTCGCCGCCGTGATAATCGAGGTACCGATACGCATGGTGAAATAGACCACAATCGACGACACCGTGCCGGGCAGGATGTGACGCATAATTATGGTCCAGTCCGACGCGCCAATACTGCGTGCCGACTCAATATAGGTTTGATGTTTCAGCACCAGCGTATTGCCACGCACCAAACGGGCAAACGCTGGAATGCTAAAGATCGCCACCGCGACAATCACGTTGCTCATACCGCTGCCCATGATCGCCACCACCGCAATCGCCAGCAGAATGCCGGGGAACGCGAACAGCACATCGCAGATACGCATGGTGATGCGATCCCACCAGCCTTCGTAATAGCCCGCGAGCAGACCTAAAACCGTGCCGATCAGTGCGCCAATCGCCACCGAGAAGAAACCCGCAATCAGCGAGATGCGCGTGCCCACCAGCACACGGCTGAAGATATCGCGCCCCAGCGAGTCAACGCCAAACCAGTGCATCAGCGACGGCCCTTCGTTTAGCCGGTCGTAATCGAAATAGTTTTCCGCATCAAATGGCGCAATCAGCGGCGCGATAAACGCCACCACAATCAGCAGCAGCACAAACAGTCCGGCCAGCAGCGCCACATGCTGACGGCGAAAGCGCCGCCAGAATTCGCGCCACGGCGTGCGTACCCGGTTTTCCGTGATAGTCGGCAGGGTTTTCAATGCCGTGGCTCGTCGCCAGTTCTTCAATTGCAACTCCTTACTTGTAGCGAATTGCCGGGTTGATTGCCGCGTACAGCACATCAACAATCAGGTTAATCAGGATGAATTCCAGCGAGAACAGCAGCACTTCGGCCTGAATCACCGGGTAATCGCGCATCTCCACCGAATCCACCAGCAAGCGGCCTAAGCCTGGCCAGTTGAACACCACTTCCACCACAATCGAGCCGCCGAGCAGGAAACCAAACTGCAATCCCATCATGGTGACCACCGGGATCATCGCGTTACGCAGACCGTGTTTCACCACCACCAGCGATTCGCGCACCCCTTTGGCGCGCGCGGTGCGCATGTAATCTTCCTGCATCACCTCCACGAACGACGCGCGGGTGAAGCGCGCCATCACCGCCGCCACCGCCGCACCCAAGGTGATCGATGGCAAAATGTAGTGTTTCCAGCTATCCGCGCCAACGGTCGGCAACCAGCCGAGCTCGACAGAAAACACCTGCATCAGCAACATGCCAAGCGCAAACGCCGGGAACGAGATGCCCGACACCGCCAGCGTCATGCCGATGCGATCCGGCCAGCGATTGCGCCACACCGCTGAGGTGATGCCAATCGCCATACCGAAAATCACCGCCCACACCATGCTGCTGAGTGTCAGCCACAGCGTCGGGAAAAAGCGCGCGGCAATTTCATCAATCACCGGACGTTTCGAGACCAGCGAATGGCCGAAATCGCCCTGCACCGCATTAATCATAAAGTGCCAGAACTGCTTGATCAGCGGCTGATCCAGGCCGAGATCCTGACGCACCAGCGCCACCACCGAGGCATCCGCTTCCGGGCCGGCAATCAGGCGCGCCGGATCGCCTGGCAGCAAATGGACGAAGAGGAACACCAGCACCGCCACAATCAGCAGCGTGGGAATCAGTCCCAGTAATCGTTTGAGAAAATAGTTGAGCATGCGAAGTCCTGCGCAGCATCGGCCAGCCCGCTAAGGCTGGCCGCGTCTGTTACTTCAGATCGGCCTCATCAAAATTGAATGAGGTATCGGGCATGACATAAAAACCACTGAGGTTTTTATTGTTGGCTGACAGCAGTTGTTCCACCACCAGCGGGATCCACGGATGGTCGTTCCAGATGCGATCCTGCGCGTCTTTGTACAGCTTAGCTTTCTGATCGCGATCGGTGGTTTTCAGCGCATCGGCGAGATCTTTATCCACCTGCGGATTGCTGTAGAAGGCGGTGTTGAAGATTGCTGGCGGCCATGAAGTGGTGGCGAACAGCGGCGTCAGCGCCCAGTCGGCTTCACCGGTCGAGGCGGACCAGCCGGTGTAGAACATGCGTACACCGCTCTCTTTCTGCCCTTTGCTCTCTACTTCAGCGGCACGCTGACCGGCATCCATCGCCGTCACTTTCACCTTCACGCCCACCTGTGCCAGCTGCTGCTGGGTGAACTGCAGCACTTTCTGCGCGGTGCTGTGGTTGTGCGAAGACCACAACGTGGTTTCGAAACCGTTCGGGAAGCCCGCTTCTTTCAGCAGTTCGCGCGCTTTGACCGGATCATATTTGATTGCCGGATAGCTCTGCGCAAAGTCGATGCTCGGCGGCACGATGCCGGTGGCTGGCGTGGCGTAACCGGCAAAGGCGACTTTTGCCAGTGCCTGACGGTTGATGGCGTACTCCAGCGCTTCACGCACTTTCGGATTATCAAACGGCTTTTGCGTCACGTTGAGGCTGATGTAGCGCTGCATGATCGACGGCGTGGTGACCACATCGAGCTTGCTGTTGCCTTCCAGCAGTTTGGCCTGCTCGAACGGCACCGGGAAAGCAAAGCTCGCTTCGCCAGTTTGCAGCATCGCCGCGCGGGTGTTGTTATCCACCACCGGACGCCAGGTAATGCTATCCAGCTTCGGATAGCCTTTTTTCCAGTAGCCGTCCCACTTCTTCACTTTCACGAAGTCGGTCTGGTTCCAGGTATCAAAGGCAAACGGGCCGGTTCCTACCGGATGGAAGCCGATATCTTTGCCATATTTCTTCAGCGCGGTCGGGGAAATCATCACCGCCGCCGGATGCGCGAGATTATTAATGAAGGCCGAGAACGGCTGCTTCAGGGTGATTTTCACTGTGCTCGGATCGACCACTTCGGTGGTGGCGATATATTTGAACAGGTTATAGCGTTTGAGATGGTTATCCGGATTGCTGGCGCGATCGAGGTTCACCTTCACCGCTTCGGCATTAAAGTCAGTGCCATCCTGGAATTTCACGCCGGCGCGCAGCTTGATGGTGTAGGTCAGGCCGTCGCTGCTCGCCTGATAACTTTCCGCCAGCACGTTGGTCAGCTTCATGTCTTTATCGAAGCCGAACAAGCCCTGATAGAAGGACTTCGCCACCGCCTGCGACAGCGTATCGTTAGCGTCATACGGATCGAGCGTGGTAAAGGTCGAGGCCACCGCAATCACCGCATCTTTCGCCGCCCACGCGGGCAGCGCCAGCGCCGAACTCAACAAACCGGCAGTGATAACCCCTTTTCGCATAATATGGTGCATCGTTATCGTTCTCCTGTAATCCCTGTCATGCGCGACATCCAAAGATGTGCGGTTGTTTGCTGCTCAGGCGCCGCTAATTGCGTGCCGGGCGACAAAATGGCCCGGTGCCACTTCCAGTAAAGGCGCCACTTCTGGCTCATCGCCCAGCGGGCGAATCGGGCTGGGGATCTCATCCACCATCAGCGCCCGCTCACGATGCCGATGGGCCGGATCGGCCACCGGCACCGCGGCCATCAGTTTTTTGGTGTAGGGATGGCGCGGCTGCTCAAATACCGCCTGACGCGGCCCCATCTCCACAATTTGTCCGAGATACATCACCGCCACGCGATGGCTGATGCGTTCCACCACCGCCATATCGTGCGAGATAAATAAGAAAGCGATACCAAATTCACGCTGCAAATCGAGCATCAGGTTGATGATTTGCGCCTGAATCGACACATCCAGCGCCGACACCGATTCATCGGCGATCACCACTTTGGGATTGAGCGCCAGCGCGCGCGCAATGCAGATGCGCTGGCGCTGGCCGCCAGAAAATTCGTGCGGATAACGCTGCGCATGTTCCGGCAGCAGGCCGACGCGCTCCAGCAGCCAGGCAACGCGCTTCTCCGCCTGACGGCGATCCAGCGTTTTGTGCACCAGCAGCGGTTCCATGATCGAAAAACCCACGGTCAAACGCGGATCGAGCGAGGCGTAAGGATCCTGGAAGATAAACTGGATATCGCGACGCAGCGACGCCAGCGCATTGCCCTGCAGCGCATCGATGCGTTGGCCGTCAAAAGTAATGGTACCGCCCTGGCTGGCTACCAGCCGCAGCAGCGAACGCCCGGTAGTGGATTTTCCGCAGCCGGATTCCCCCACCAGCGCCAGCGTTTCACCGGCATGGAGATCGAAACTGACTTTCTCGACCGCGTGCACGCGGCGTTTAACGCGATTGAGCAAACCGCCGCGAATATCAAAGCGCGTGACTAAATCGCGCACCTGCAAAATCGGCGGTCGATCGTGACGCACCGTGTCCTGCGGTGCGGCCAGTTCTTCACGTCCGTTGCTATGCAATAAGGGAAATTTAGCCGGTAGCGGCTGGCCGTGCATCGCCCCCAGTTTGGGCACCGCCGCCAGCAACGCGCGGGTATAGGGCTGCTGCGGGTCGGCAAACAGCTGCTGCACCGACGCGCGCTCTACCACATCGCCGCGATACATCACCTGCACGCGATCGGCCATCTCCGCCACCACGCCCATATCATGGGTGATGAAAATCACCCCCATCTGCATCTCTTTTTGCAGCACGCGGATCAACTGCAGAATTTGCGCCTGAATAGTGACGTCGAGTGCGGTGGTGGGTTCGTCGGCAATCAGCAGCGCCGGTTTGCACGACAGCGCCATGGCAATCATTACGCGCTGGCGCATGCCGCCTGAAAGTTGATGCGGATAGCGTGATAACACATTTTGCGCTTCGGGAATGCGCACCAGATCGAGCATGCGCCGCGCTTCCGCCAGCGCCTGTTGGTGACTTTTGCCCTGATGCAGACGGATGGATTCCGCAATCTGCTCGCCGACGGTGAACACCGGGTTGAGCGAGGTCATCGGCTCCTGAAAGATCATCGCCATATCGGCGCCGCGCACTTTGCGCATCTGACCGTTCGACGCGCGCATCACATCCAGCACCTCGCCATTGCGACGCCGCAGCTGGATATCTCCGCTCACGTCGCCGCCGGCCTGCTGAATCAAGCGCATCAGCGCCAGCGAGGTGACGGATTTGCCCGAGCCCGATTCGCCCACCAGCGCCAGGGTTTCACCGCGATGCAGGTCGAGCGACAGGTTGCGTACCGCTTCGGTAATGCGACCTTCATGCTCAAAGCGCACGTTAAGATCGCGCACCGCCAGAACCTGCTCCGGCGCAAACTGCAGCTGTTGGTCCGTCATGCCTGCTCCTTAGCTGTCGCGGTAAATCGCTACCTCAACATCGCCATTCACATAGGCGAATCCGCGATACATGCCTTCGCTGTTAAACGGCAGCGCCACATTGCCTGCGGCATCAATGGCAATCAGCCCGCCGCTGCCTTCCAGCTCTTGCACTTTGTCATGAATGACGTTGGCGGTGGCCTGTTGCAGCGAGCGTCCGGCGTAATGCATCTGCGCCGCCACGTCGTAAGCGGCGAGCGTACGGATAAACACTTCGCCGGTACCGGTACAGGAGACCGCTACGGTGTCGTTGCTGGCGTAGCAGCCTGCGCCGACTAAAGGCGAATCGCCCACACGACCGGCCTGTTTGTTGGTCATGCCGCCGGTTGAGGTGGCGGCCGCCAGATTACCCTGAAGATCGAGCGCGACCGCACCGACGGTGCCGAATTTGCGATCCGGGTCCAGCGGATCGTCGCTGTGACTGTTTGCTTCGCCATCGTGATCCAGCACCATCTGCTGGCTGTGCAGCGCGCGCTGCAACTGCTCCCAGCGCTCCGGCGTGGAGAAGAAATCGGCGTCGACCGGCGCTAAACCTTGCTCAGCGGCGAAAGCTTCTGCGCCCGCACCGATAAACAGTACGTGCGGGCTGTTCTCCAGCACCTTACGCGCCGCCAGAATCGGATTGCGGATGTGGCTGACGCCCGCGACCGCGCCGACGTCCAGCGTGCGACCATCCATAATGCTGGCATCGAGTTCATGCGTGCCTTGATGGGTGAACACCGCGCCCTTGCCCGCGTTAAACAGCGGACACTCTTCCAGCAGGCGTACGGCTTCGGTAACGGCATCTAACGCGCTGCCGCCCGCCGCAAGAATTTGCTGGCCTGCGGTAACGATTGCGGTGAGTTGCTGACGATAGTGCTGCTCTTTTTCGGCGCTCATTGCCGCACGCATAATCGCGCCTGCACCGCCGTGAATTGCGATAACTGCTTTAGCCATAACCGGTACCCTGTTAAGGAATCAGAACCAAAAACACTGATTTAGAATGGTTTTCATCTTTTTTTGGCAATTTTCGACTATAGAAAGGCACCCTCATCTTGTAAAGCAGAAACTGCCTGCGCGGTCATAACCTTTTATTGTGGATTATGCTTTTTTGGTTGTGATGTGCTTAGCGGATGCGCACCTGTAAAACAGGAAAACCATTTTTACCGTTCGTACTTTTCGTGGCGGCGCGATTTATCGCGCGATAAATTGCGCCGCCACGAAATGTGCAGTGATTGAGTAAAGTGCACTCTCGCTTAACGGCCACGCATTACCCATAATAGACCGCATCTGAAATTAACCAGGCAGAGATGGACATGGAACCTTTTACCGCAGGATTAATCTCCCTCGAAGACGCGCAGCAAAAGATGCTGCAACAACTGACGCCGATTAGCGATTCGATCAACGTCTCGCTGTTTGAGGCCGCCGGACGCATCACCGCCAGGCCGATTAGTTCGCCGCTCGATGTGCCCTCGTTTGATAACTCGGCGATGGATGGTTACGCGCTGCGTCTGGCCGACATCGCACCCGATCGCGTGTTCCCGGTGGCCGGTAAAGCCTTCGCCGGTGCGCCGTTTAACGGTGCGTGGCCTGCGGGCAGCGTGATCCGCATCATGACCGGCGCGCCAATTCCCGCCGGTTGTGATGCCGTGGTGATGCAGGAGCAAACGGAGCAACGCGACGGCGGCATTGTGATTACCGCGCCGGTGCAGGCTGCACAAAATATTCGTCGCATCGGTGAAGACATTCAGGTGGGCAAATTGGTGCTGGACGCCGGAGTGCGCCTTGGTGCGGCCGAACTGCCGCTGCTGGCGTCGCTGGGGATTGCTGAAGTCAGCGTGCTGCGCAAACTGCGCGTGGCAATCTTCTCCACCGGCGATGAACTGCAGGCAGTCGGCCAGCCGCTGGCGGAAGGTCAGATTTACGATACCAACCGCTTTACCGTGGCGTTAATGCTTAACAAGCTGGGCTGCGAAGTGATCGATCTCGGCGTGATTGCCGACGATCAGGCGGCGCTGCGTACCGCCTTTACCGAAGCCGATCGCCAGGCCGATGTGGTGATCAGCACCGGCGGCGTGTCGGTTGGCGAAGCCGATTTCACCCGTGCGATACTGGAAGAGCTCGGCGCTATCACCTTCTGGAAACTGGCGATCAAACCGGGCAAACCCTTTGCTTTTGGTCGCCTGGCCAACAGCTGGTTCTGCGGTTTACCGGGCAATCCGGTTTCTGCGGCGGTAACCTTCTATCAATTAGTTCAGCCGCTGCTGGCCACCTTAACCGGCCAAACCACGCGCATCATGCCGTTACGCCAACGTGCGCGCGCCACCCAGCGTTTGAAGAAATCGCCGGGTCGTCTCGACTTCCAACGTGCGATTCTTAGCCGCGGTGACGATGGCGTGCTGGAAGTGCGCAGCACCGGTGCGCAAGGTTCGCATGTGTTCAGCTCGTTCGCGCTGGCCAACTGCTTTGTGGTACTGGAGCGCGAGCGCGGCGATGTGGAACCGGGCGAATGGGTGGAGATCGAAGCCTTTAATAGCCTGCTGGAGGGCTAATGAGCGTTGAGTTGAGCGATGAAGAGATGCTGCGCTATAACCGTCAGATTGTCCTGCGCGGTTTTGATTTTGATGGCCAGGAGAAGTTAAAGGCGGCACAGGTGTTGGTGATCGGCCTCGGCGGACTCGGCTGTGCGGCGGCGCCCTATCTGGCATCGGCGGGTGTGGGACATCTCACGTTGCTCGATTTCGACAGCGTTAGCCTCAGTAATCTCCAGCGTCAGATCCTGCACAGTGATGCGAAAATTGGCGTAGCGAAAGTCGCCTCGGCGCAGCAGCAGTTGGCGGCAATTAATCCGCATTGCCAGCTGGAGCCGATTGATGCGCAGCTGGATGACGCGCAGCTCAGCACGTTAATTGCGCGCCATGATGCGGTGGTGGATTGCACCGATAACGTCGATACCCGCGAGCAGATCAACCGCCTCTGTTTTCAGCACAAGGTGCCGCTGATTTCCGGCGCAGCGATTCGCATGGAAGGCCAGCTCAGCGTGTTTACCTGGCAGCCCGGCGAGCCGTGTTATCGCTGCATCAGCCGCTTGTTTGGCGATCAGGTATTAAGTTGCGTGGAAGCCGGCGTGATGGCGCCGTTGGTGGGTGTGGTCGGTGCAATTCAGGCGATGGAAACCTTAAAAGTGCTGACGGCGTTCGGTCAACCCGCTAGCGCACGCTTATTGATGTACGACGCGATGAGCGCGGAGTTCCGCAGCATGAAGGTGGCGCAGGATGCGCATTGTGAAGTGTGTGGTTAATAAGGTCGCCATGAATGACGACCTTACGCGAGGTATAACGCTGGCAGCTGACGTGAATAAAGACGTGAATGCCGGGTCCGGAGTAAAGCCTCCGCCGCAGGGATGCGGCGGACGAGGTTACGGGGAAGTATTTACACCGTCGTTACGCAGCGACCCGGCATTTTCGCCTGATCGGCGCCGAAACCTCACAAACCTTAAACAATGCCCTGACTGCGCAGGTAATCTTCATAATTACCCGTGAAGTCGATAATACGATCGGCTTTCATCTCCATCACGCGGGTAGCCAGCGAGCTCACAAACTCACGGTCGTGCGAGACGAAAATCAGGGTGCCTTCGTACATCTCCAGCGCCATGTTGAGCGACTCGATCGATTCCATATCCAGGTGGTTAGTCGGTTCATCCATGATCAGGATGTTTGGCTTTTGCATCATCAGCTTGCCAAACAGCATGCGACCCTTCTCACCACCGGACAGCACCTTAGCGGGCTTGTTGATCTCGTCGTGACCAAACAGCAGACGACCAAGAATACTGCGCACCGCCTGTTCGTCATCGCCTTCCTGCTTCCACTGGCTCATCCAGTCGAATACCGTCAGATCGTCAGCGAAGTCTTCCGCGTGATCCTGGCCGTAATAACCAATGCGCGCATTCTCAGACCATTTCACTGTGCCGCTATCCGGCGTATGTTCACCGACCAGCGTTTTCAGCAACGTAGTTTTACCGATACCGTTGGCACCGAGAATCGCCAATTTCTCGCCGACTTCTAACATCAGGTTGAGTTTATTAAACAGCGGACCGTTATCAAAACCTTTGGTCAGCGCTTCAACTTCCAGCGCATTACGGAACAGCTTCTTATCCTGATCAAAACGGATAAACGGGTTTTGACGGCTGGAGGCTTTAACTTCTTCCAGCTTAATTTTATCAATCTGTTTGGCACGCGAAGTCGCCTGACGCGATTTAGAGGCGTTGGCGCTAAAACGGCTAACAAACGATTGCAGATCGGCAATTTGCGCTTTCTTCTTGGCGTTATCCGATAATAAACGTTCGCGTGACTGGGTAGCCGCGGTCATATATTCGTCATAATTACCCGGATAAACGCGCAGTTCACCGTAATCCAGATCCGCCATGTGCGTGCACACCATATTCAGGAAGTGACGGTCATGCGAAATGATGATCATGGTGCTGTTACGTTCGTTGAGCACTTGCTCCAACCAACGAATGGTATCGATATCCAGGTTGTTGGTCGGTTCATCGAGCAACAAAATATCAGGATTGGCAAATAATGCCTGCGCTAAAAGGACACGCAATTTCCAACCCGGCGCAATTTCGCTCATCGGGCCGTAATGCTGCTCCACAGGAATGCCAACGCCCAGTAATAATTCACCGGCACGTGATTCTGAACTGTAACCGTCCATCTCGCCGTATTCGACTTCAAGGTCGGCCACTTTATAGCCTTCCTCTTCGCTCATTTCTGGCAATGCATATATACGGTCACGCTCTTGCTTCACTGCCCACAATTCATTGTGGCCCATGATCACGGTGTCCAGCACACTATATTGCTCGAAGGCAAATTGGTCCTGACGTAACTTACCGATACGCTCATTTGGGTCGAGGGAAACATTTCCACCCGTTGGCGCCAAATCGCCGCCCAGTATTTTCATAAAGGTAGATTTACCGCTGCCGTTCGCACCGATTAAACCGTAACGATTACCGCCGCCAAATTTAACGGAGATATTTTCGAACAGCGGCTTACTGCCGAACTGCATGGTGATATTGCTGGAAACTAACACGGCATTGACCTTTGTTACGCAGTGGAGGAAAAAACAGCGGGCATTATGCCAGAAGCGGGCACCCGGACGCCACCTCTGCGCCAGAGGCAGACGTTACGTTGGGCTAAAGGTGTTGTTGCTCATAAAGAAATAAAAACAACAAAAAAGCCGGGGGCATTTGCCCCCGGCTCCCACTTACAAGGATTGTGCGGATTATTTGATCAGGAAAGTGTCGAGGCTTTTACCTGAATCCAGCGCTTTTTTAATCGCTGCTGGTGTACGGCCCTGACCGGTCCATGATTTTACTTCACCGTTTTCGTCGGTGTAGGAATATTTTGCCGGGCGTGGTGCACGCTTAGCGCGTTTTTTACCAACTTCCAGAGCGCCCAGTAATTCGTTCGGGTCAATACCATCAGCCAGCAGCATTTCGCGATATTTAGACAGCTTCTCTTCTTTTTCGCGGTTCTGCGCTTCTTCAGCGTTTACTTCGTCACGACGTTCAGTCACGACAACCGTTAATTTTTCCAGAATTTCTTCCAGATCGCTCAATGGCAGTTCACGAGCCTGTGCACGTAATGTGCGAATGTTGTTCAGAACTTTAAATGCGTCACTCATCACAATGTCCTTGCTTAAGGGGGTTAAATAAACTGTAGTGGCAAGATTACCTAATTCAAATAAAAAAATAAATTAATTTTATTGCCCGGATTAATCTGAAGTTGCTTACATATTTCTTACGTTAGGGTTTAAAACGCGGATAACCGCTTTAATTAACCCTGAATTAACAACCGTAATGTGTTCCATATGTAGCAACTGGAATCGATTTCAAAGCAATATTCCCAGGTAATAAACAATCATTTAGCGGCTATTACGCGCTGCAGCATTAGTGAGCATAATGGTAAGCAAGGATTAATGGTGTAACGTAAAACCTGTTTTCATCACGGATTATTATATTGCCCGGGATGAGAGAAGAATCTCATTTTTTCATATCATGCCGATAAAAAAAGCCGGTGTTTAACCGGCTGCTAAGGGAAATTAATGCACTTCCGTTGCGGGACCAAACACAGAATAGTCTGGCAAAGTGACGTTTTGATAAGGTTCCCAGCCACCGCCCAGCGCTTTATATAACGCCACTAAATCAAGTGCACTTTGCATGCGCGCCTGCGTCGATTGCGCTTTAGCTTGCGCCAGTTGTCGCTGCGCATCTAATACATCGAGGAAGGTGGAAATACCCTGACGATAACTGTCGCTGGCCAAATCAAATGCGCGTTGCAGTGCGCCGGTGGTTTCATCCAGCGCTATAACCTGCTGCTGATCGGCGCGATAGCTTACCAACGCGTTCTCCACATCCTGCAGCGCAGTTAATACCGTTTGCCGATAATCAAGCGCCGCGCTGGCTTGCTGCGCGCGCGCCAATTTTACGCTGGAGACTAAACGGCCGCCCTGAAAAATTGGAATCGACAGCGACGGACCAACGCTAAAGAAGTGGCTGCTCCAGTCATCCAGATAGCTGGCATCGGTATTTCGCACACCCAGTTGCCCGGTGAGCGACAAGCTGGGGAACAGCTCGGCAACGGATACGCCAATATTCGCGGTCTGCGCATGCAGCGTGGCTTCAGCCTGACGAATATCTGGACGTCGCCGCGCCAGCGTCGACGGAATGCCCACCGGCACCAATTTCGGCAAATCAGGCAGCGGTTTTTTGTTCATCAGTTCGTTATCCAGCGCGCCCGGTGTTTTACCCAGTAGCACCGCCAAACCGTTCATTGCCTGCAACTGCTGCGCCTGATATTGCGGCAGCTGCGCATTCAGCGAGGCTAATTGCGCGCGGGCATTTTCCACATCCGTGGTCGGCGCTAAGCCGTTTTGCTGCTGGCTCTTTGTCAGTTCCCAGGTTTGCTGCGCGACCTCAATTTGCTGCTGCAAGGTGGCCAACACCGCCTGCGAACCGCGCAGTTGCAGATAGGCGCGCGCCACTTCGGCTTCCAGCGAGACCAGCGCATCGTTGCGTTGCTCAATGGCCGCCTGCTGCTGAGCATCCGCGGCTTCCATCTGGCGGCGTACTTTGCCCCATAGATCCAGCTCCCAGCTGGCGTCAAAGCTGCCCTGATACAGGGTGACGGAATGGTCTAAACCGTTGAGCTGGCTGGCGACATCGCTATCAACCTGGTCATAAACGCCGTTGGATTTCAGCAAGCCTTTTAAACCGAGCTGCTGACGGGTCACTTTTGCCGAGCCGTTAAGCGAAGGGAATAACCCACCGCGCGCCTGCGCCAGCTGCTCACGCGCCCCGGCAATACGCAGCACCGATTGTTGCAGCGTTAAGTTGCCGGCAATAGCGCGCTCAATCAGGCTATCAAGCTGCGGATCGTTAAAGCTTTTCCACCACAGCGGATTGGTCGCTGCCGCCAGCGGCTTAGACGCTTGCTGTGAAGGCAAATCATGGTAACCGCCCGGCGTGTGCGCCTGCGGCGGCTGATAATCAGGTCCTACGGCGCATCCGGCCAGCAACAGTGACAGCGCCAGCAACGTCAGTGACGGCGTAGAGCGCGAAAACTTACTCATTTTAATGTGCTCCTGCACTGCCTTCGCTCTTGATCGGCGAAAGCAACCAACAAAATGGAATCAATAGCAACGCCACGATACTCAGGCCCGTAAATACGTCGATGTACGCCAGAATACGGGCCTGCGCGATCATCTCCTGGTAGAGCTGCCCGCTCGCCAGCACCAGCGGATCGCCCACTGCGGTGGTGAAATTACGGATCGAATCAGCCCAATGCTGCAGCGTGAGATTGTAAGGCTCATTGAGCGGCGACATGTTGTGCACCATGTTGGCCGATCGCGTCTGCATGCGTTCGGTAATGCCCGCCGTCGACAGCGAAATTCCGATCGAACCCGCGACGTTACGGAACATGGTGAACAGCGCCGACGCATCGGCGTTTAATCGCTGCGGCACGGTGATGAACGCAATGGTGGTCAGCGGCACAAACAGGAAGCCAAGGCCGATCGACTGCGCGCTGCGCATTAACACCAGCGTGGTGAAATCAACGTTGGGCGTAAGCCGAGTGGAATAGAAGAAGGCGCTGGCAAGGCAGGTGAAGCCGAACGCGATGATATAGCGCGTTTGCACAATCGGCATCAGCTTCAGCACGATGGGTATCGTCAGCACAATCAATATCGCGCCGGGCGACAGCACCAGCCCCGACCAGGTTGCGGTGTAACCGAGATCCTGTTGTGCCAGTTGGGGAAGTACCACCGAACTGCCGTACAAAATCATCGCCATGCCCGCCATCAGTAAGCCCGCCACCCAGAAGTTACGATCCTTCATAACGCTAAGATCGACCACCGGTTTGCGTGCATACAGCAGCCAATAAATGGCGCCGATAATGCCGATCACCGCCAACATGGCGAACAGGCGAATGAAGTGGGAGGCAAACCAATCTTCATCTTCGCCACGATCGAGGAACACCTGCAAACAGCCAAGTCCCAGCGTGATCAGGCTGATGCCAATGTAGTCGATCTTCAGGCGGCCTTTATCCCACTTGCGCTCCCACGGCGGATCTTCCAGCAGCTGGTAAATTGCCATTACCGTCAAAATACCGACTGGAATATTAATGAAGAACACCCAGCGCCAGCTGTAGTTGTCGGTGATCCAGCCGCCGAGCGTCGGACCAATCACCGGCGCGACGATAATCGCAATCGACGATAGACCAAAGGCTTTGCCGCGATCTTCCGCTTTGAAGTAATCGAGCAGCACCGATTGCTGTACCGGCTGCAATCCGCCGCCAAAAAAGCCCTGCAGGATGCGGAACAGAATGATCTGCCACAGCTCCGTTGCGATGCCGCACAGGAAGGAGCAGATGGTGAACATCACGATGCAAATCAGGAAGAACTGCTTGCGGCCAAAAAGGCGGCTGAAGAACGCCGAAATGGGCAACACGATGCCATTCGCCACCAGATAAGAGGTTAAAACCCAGGTCGATTCGTCGTAGCTGGAGGAGAGCGAACCGGCAATGTGCGGCAGCGCGACGTTGACGATGGTGGTGTCGAGGATCTCCATAAACACCGCCAGCGTCACCGTAATGGCGACCAGCCACGGATTGCTGGCCGGACGCCAGCTTTCGCTCGCACTCATTCCACTGTGACCTTCGGCTCAACCGACAAGCCCAGCGGCAGCGGATGATTGGGATCCAATCCTTTATCGATGACGATTTTCACCGGCACGCGCTGCACGATTTTCACGTAGTTGCCGGTGGCGTTTTCCGCCGGGAAGGTGGAGAAGCGGGAACCGGATCCCATCTGCACGCTATCAACATGCCCTTCCAGCTTCATATCCGGCCAGGCATCGACGCTGATTTCCACTTTATTACCCGGCTTCATGCGCGCCAGCTGCGATTCTTTGAAGTTGGCGTTAATCCAGATTTCAGGTGAAACCAGCGAAAACAGCGCGCTGCCAGCCTGCACCAGCGTGCCGAGTTGCACGTTACGCTTGGTGACGAAGCCATCGTAAGGCGCACGAACCTGGGTATAAGAGAGATTCAATTCGGCGGTGTTGAGCTGCGCCTGCGCCTGCTCGACCTGCTGCTCACGCGCTTCCACATTGGTTTCCTGCTGGCGGATTTGCAGCTTCACCTGAGAAGCCACTTCAACCTGCGCCTTAGCGCTTTGCAGTTGCGCTTCAGCCGAACGCAGCTGCGCGGCGGCGGTATCAATATTGCGCTGTGAGGTGGCACGCGGATCAACGCCGCGCTGGCGACGATAATCGGCCTGGGCGTTAAGCAAATTGGCCTGCGCTTTGGCCTGATCGGCGAGAGCTTGATCGCGCTGTGCCGGATACTGCACGCGGGACAAGGCTAACTGCGCCTGCGCCTGATGCAGCTGCGCCTGGGCCAGACCAAGCTGGGCTTTGGCCTGATCGCGCTGCGCTTCACTGTCGCGCGCATCGATCTCCACCAGCAAATCGCCCTGCTTCACGCGCTGGTTATCGCGTACCAGCAGCTTGACCACATATCCGGCCGCTTTCGGCGCGATGGTCACCGCATTGCCTTCGGTAAAGGCATCATCCGTGCTTTCGATATTGCGCGTGGTGAGCCAAAACCATAATCCCACCACGATCATAATCACCACCACAATGGCGAGAAAAATCAGAGGTTTCTTTCCGGGACGTTTACGTTCTGGTTCGTTGTTATCTTGATGGGTATTGGCGGTTTTTTGCGGATCCTGCTGATCGCGTTCAGACGGTTGATTCTGGTTTTCCATAATTTTTCATCGTAGGCAGTTGTCCCGATTCCCGGGCAAAAACGGTCAACATAACCTTAGATGGGAAATTGACAAATGCCAATGCAACTTTACACAAGCCGACATTGGCACGGTGCTAACGCATGAGGTGTAACAGCAGCCATCCGCCTAACATCGACCAGGCCAGCATCGGGATGGAAAACAAGTGGAAACGCCACCAAACGCGCGCGTCCTGCGCCATCCGCAAGGCAATCAGGTTGGCGAGCGAACCCGGCAATAAGCCAAATCCGCCGATATTCACCGCCCACGCCAGCACCTCCGACGGTGGCACTTTCTGCAAAAGCAGAATGGTGGCGGGAACGTTACTAATGAATTGCGACAAGCCAATCGCCAGCAAATAGATTCCGCCCTCGCCTAGCTGACCGATAGCGGCAAAGTGAGGCTGCAGCCAGGACAAATGCATCAACAGGAAGACATCGATAAACATCGCCACGAACACCAGCAGCAAACTCCAGTCGATGCTGATCAACACGCTGCGCGCCATGATCAGGAAACAGGCCGCCACCAGCAGCAGCGCCCAGCCGGTCATTTTTAGCTCGAGCGCGACGATAAATACGATATACAGCAGCACGCTAATCGTGAACAACGGTTTGCGCCACGCCTGAGTTTCACTCTGCTCATGCTTTTGGATCGCGCGCGCCGGGAAACTCCACCAGGTTAACGCCATCAGCGAAAGCAGTAAAAATGCCGCCAGCGGCGCCATCTGCGCAATGAAACCGGGCACGCTAAGCGTGCCGTGACTCCACAGCAGAATGTTTTGCGGGTTACCAACCGGCGTCAGTAAGGAACCCGCGTTCACTGCCAACGCTTCGAAAATGATCAGGCGCGAAATGGGCAGCCGCGAGAATTTACGCAGCGTCAGCGTGAGCGGCACCAGAATAAACAGCGCAACATCGTTGGTGAGAAAAGTTGAGAGCAACGCGGCGGCGCACACCATGAATAACGCCAATGCGCGTTCATGCTGGAAACGCTGAATCAGACGTGCGCCGAGCACATCAAAATAGCCGCTGTTTTCCAGCCCTTTGGTCAGCATCAGTAAGCCGGTGAGCGTCATGATGGTGTGCCAGTCCACAGCGGAAGGCAGTTGCGACCAGCGGAAATTCGCCAGCGGCAACATGATCACACCCAACAGCAACAACAAATGCAAAATACGATCGCGCATAAAGGAACGAAGCAGATTGGGCATGATGGCGGAAGGCCTTGTAGTTAGCGATTCTCGTAGAATTTCTGGAACACGGCCAGCGTTTCATCACTAACGTGATGCTCCAGGCCTTCTGAATCACGGCGCGCGGTTTCCGGGCTAACGCCCAGCGCCAACAGGAAAGTTTCAACAATATGATGGCGGACGCGGCTCGCTTCAGCCAGCTTCTCGCCTTCGGCGGTGAGGAATACACCGCGATACGGCACTTGCTCAACCAAACCGGTGGTGCCAAGACGCTTTAACATTTTCGCCACTGTCGGCTGGGAAACCCCCAAACGTGCAGCCATATCCACCTGACGCGCTTCGCCAAATTCACGAATCAAATCAGAGATTAATTCAACGTAGTCATCGATCAGCTCACGACGATGCGCCTCGCGCACCTGACGAAATCCTTCGACATGCTCCTCTATCTCTTTTAGCGGGCCCTGGGGCATGTTGGTGGCGATTTTTGCACGACGACTCATCTAACTTCCTCTTTATTATCTGCCGCACTTTACCTGCGGTGCGGGCTGGCTGCGCCCATTGTAAACCAGGCACAAATAAGCACAAATTTTTCCTAAATAGTGTTGGCTAAAGAGTATAGCCAGTGCTATCTTTGTTGATAATGTAAGCGAATAGCTTATAAAGGCTACAAAGAAATGTCGTCATTCACTCGGGAGGTGAACATGACTACCATGAAAAACTGCCTCGACTGTGGCAAATGTTTCCAGGCTGAACAGAGCAAACCGGCTTTTGAGCTGAAATCGCTGCTGTGCCTGTTGACCCGCTCGCCTTTTGCGCTGCGCTTGATGCTGATTGAAAAGCTCACCGGCAAACAACTGGTTGAACGTCCGTGCCCAAAACTTATCTGGCGCGGCTAACATTTTCGAAGCATACAAATTCCAATAAAGCCCGCTCACGAAGCGGGCTTTGTGTTTCTGGCGGCAGGTAAATCGTTAATCGCGCCCATAAAAAACGGCCCCGAAGGACCGTTTGTTGTGCAACTGGTCTAAGCAAGAACTTAGAAGCTGTAACCTACGCCAGCAATCCAGGTGCCAACGTCGACGTTGCGGATACGGCTCTGCTCGTAGCCTACGTCAACTGCGATGTTCTCGATTGGGTTGAACTGCATACCCGCACCGTAAGAGAAACCGTAGTCGCTTGAATCAGATTTAGAACGTACTGCGGTTTCGTTCTGCTGATATTTGCCGTAGCCCACACCAACAACACCGTAGATGCTTGCCCAGTCGTTCAGACGGTAAGCTGGACCACCGGTGATGCCGTAGTACTGGCCTTTGTTATAAACGCCAGCATCAGTACGATCTTTCTCGGTATAGGTGAAAGAACCGATCCAACCCAGTGGGTTAGAACCGTCTTCGTAACGATATTTCAGGTTGAAGCCGTTTGCTTTGTTAGCAACGCCTTGATAATCGCTCTGAGCGTAACCACCGGTAACGGTGCTTTGTGCCATGGCAGAACCTGCAGAAACTGCAAGTACACAAGCCAATGCTGAAAGACATGCAATTTTTTTCATAACCACCTCAAATGTGAATATACTTCTCTCCTGACAACGCTATAAATATAACAAAAAACAGCAAGAAACTCTGCCCGCATTTTGTTGTCTAACAGATTGTTTGGTGTAACAGAAAGTTAATGAAGTTTCCTATGTCATTCATTTTACTTATAAAAAGCATCATATTCCTGCAGCATAAATTTCGATCACAAAAAATGCCTTTAAGTAAATTCCTAAACTAACCTGACGTTTCTTTACGGAAATGGCACTAAAAATGGCCAAATTCTGACCTGTCAGCGCGTTTTATTTCCCCGATTCGCGTCTCCTTATTTGCCTGAGATTCCATTACACTGGGCGCTTGTTGCTCTACTGTTAATAAATAAAAGGAATGGATTACAGGATGTCTGCCCCTCTGACGACCAAAAATATGGCCCCGGTGTTGTTCCCTATTGCTGTGCTGCTGATTGCCATGCTCTCACTACAGGGCGGCGCTTCACTGGCAAAATCGATGTTTTCCACCGTTGGCGCCACCGGCATTACCGCGCTGCGTCTTGGTCTTGGCACCCTGATTCTCTGCATTATCTTTAAACCCTGGCGTTTGCGCTTCACGCGCGAGCAGCGCAAACCGCTGCTGATGTACGGTTTAGCGCTGGGCTGCATGAACTATCTCTTCTATTTAGCGATTCGCACCGTGCCGCTGGGCGTTGCCGTCGGATTGGAGTTTTTGGGTCCGCTGACTTTGGCGTTGATCGGCGCGCGTCGTCCGCTTGATTTTCTTTGGGTGTTGCTGGCGGTGGCGGGTTTGTGGTTCCTGTTGCCCATCGGTGAAGGGATGAGTCATATCGATCCGCTCGGTGCGTTGCTGGCGGTAGGCGCGGGTGCCTGCTGGGCGGTGTACATCCTTGCAGGACAGCGTGCCGGCGCGGAGCATGGTCCGGCGACGGTGGCGATGGGTTCGCTAATTGCCTCGGTGATTTTTGTGCCGCTCGGCCTGACCTTTGCCGCGCCGGGCATCTGGCATTGGGAAGTGTTGCCGCTGGCGCTGCTGATCGCCCTGCTCTCCAGCGCCATTCCCTATTCTTTAGAGATGATGGCGCTGACACGACTGCCGGCACGCATTTTTGGTACCTTAATGAGTCTGGAACCGGCGATGGCGGCGTTATCAGGCATGTTATTCCTGGGCGAGCTATTGACGCTGAAGCAGTGGATTGCGCTGCTGGCGATCATCATCGCCTCGGCCGGTTCAACGCTCACCATGAAACAAAAAAGCGCAAAAATAAGCGAAGTCGACATTACGCATCCGCAATAAATATTCAATAATTCAGCCTGCTGCGCGGCAGGCTAAATATAGAAGCATTCTCATTATCATTTTTAACGCGGTATTAAGATTTTTCCGTTATTATTTTGCAACACGTTTAATAAATAATTAACATGCCTCACAAGCATATGTTTTAAATGAAATAATCATCAAGATGCACAATCCCTGAGCAATATTAAGGTTTATCTATTCCTGTCATTGATTTAATCAACCCTGCAAGTTAAAAAACTGCTGCTATACTTATTTCCGTGCTTGATTAGGACAACCATCAATAAGAGGACATTAATGATGAGTACCGCAAAACTGGTTAAAACTAAATCGTCTGATCTGATTTACACCCGTAATGACGTCGCTGACAGCGATAAAAAAGCGACCATCGAGGTGCTCAACCGTCTGGTAGTGGAGTTTATTGACCTGTCGCTGATCACCAAGCAGGCGCACTGGAACATGCGTGGCGCCAACTTTATTGGCGTACATGAGATGCTGGATGGTTTCCGTACCGCCATTACCGATCATCAGGACACTATCGCTGAACGTGTAGTTCAGTTAGGCGGCGTGGCGCTGGGTACCACTCAGATCGTCAACGATAAAACACCACTGAAAAGCTATCCGTTGAACATTCATAGCGTGCAGGATCACCTGAAAGCGCTGGCCGATCGCTATGCGATTGTGGCGAATGACACGCGTAAAGCTATCACTGAAGTCAGCGATGAAGATACCGCTGACATCTTCACTGCGGCATCGCGCGATCTGGATAAATTCCTATGGTTTATCGAATCGAATATTGAATAAATTTCAGTGTTATAACGAAGGCGGGTTATCCCGCCTTTTTTTACGTCTGTAACATTGTGGTGCTTTTTTTGACGTTGTTAACATTTCCTTAATCCCTTCTTTCGCTCTCCCCGCCCTTGGTGCAAACTGTGCCTGCACCACAACAGCACCACGCACCTAAATGAAGCACCAATACGGTGCAAAACTTTTCCTCTGCGCAAAATCGTGTCAGCAAGTGCTTAAAACTACTGATTTCGAGCAAAATGAAAAGTTGGCATAATTTTTTCATATGATAGGCCGTACATCGGGCCACCAGGCCTGAGGGGTAATAAGGAAAAAAATGATGAAGTCATTGATTAAAGTCTCCGTGGCCGCGCTGGCGCTGGCCTTCTCGCTTTCCTCCACCGCAGCAGACAAAAAACTGATCGTCGCAACCGACACCGCATTCGTTCCCTTTGAGTTCAAACAAGGCGATAAATACGTCGGTTTTGACATCGATCTGTGGGATGCCATCGCGAAAGAACTGAAACTCGATTACGCCTTCAAGCCAATGGATTTCAGCGGCATTATTCCTGCGCTGCAAACCAAAAACATTGACCTGGCGCTGGCGGGTATCACCATCACCGAAGAACGTAAAAAAGCCATCGAGTTCTCTGACGGCTACTACAAAAGCGGCCTGCTGGTGATGGTGCGCGAGAATGAAAAAGACGTTAAGAGCATTGACGATCTGAACGGCAAAGTGGTGGCGGTGAAGAGCGGCACCGGTTCGGTGGATTACGCCAAAGCGCACATCAAATCGAAAGACCTGCGCCAGTTCCCTAACATCGACAACGCGTACATGGAGTTAGGCACTAACCGTGCTGACGCCGTACTGCACGATACGCCGAACATCCTGTACTTTATCAACACCGCCGGTAAAGGCCGCTTCAAAGCGGTAGGCGAGTCAATTGAAGCGCAGCAGTATGGCATCGCGTTCCCGAAAGGCAGCGACGACCTGCGTGAAAAAGTGAACGGCGCCCTGAAAACTCTGCGCGATAACGGCACTTACAACACCATCTATAAAAAATGGTTCGGTACTGAACCAAAATAATTGCGGCCTGAGCCGATTTTTCCAGCAGGGAGCCTGACACTCCCTGCTTTTTACATTTCCACGCAACAGATTTTGGAGTCACACCATGGAGTTTGACTGGAGCGTCATTTGGCCTGCCCTGCCGATTTTAATCGAAGGCGCCAAAATGACCCTGCTGATCTCGGTCCTCGGCCTGGTCGGCGGTTTAATTATCGGTTTAGTTGCCGGTTTTGCCCGCGCCTACGGCGGCTGGATCACCAACAACATCGCCTTAGTCTTCATCGAACTGATTCGCGGTACGCCAATCGTGGTTCAGGTGATGTTTATCTACTTCGCCCTGCCGATGGCTTTCCCGGATCTGCGTATCGATCCGTTCAGCGCGGCGGTGGTCACCATCATGATCAACTCCGGCGCTTATATCGCGGAAATCACGCGCGGTGCGGTACTGTCGATTAATAAAGGCTTCCGTGAAGCGGGTCTGGCGCTGGGTCTGTCGCGCCGCGAGACCCTGCGTTATGTGATCATGCCGCTGGCCCTGCGCCGTATGCTGCCACCGCTGGGTAATCAGTGGATTGTCAGCATCAAAGATACGTCGCTGTTTATCGTGATTGGCGTGGCCGAACTGACGCGTCAGGGTCAGGAGATCATTGCCGGTAACTTCCGCGCGCTGGAGATCTGGAGCGCCGTTGCCATTATCTATTTGGTTATTACGTTGGTGTTGAGCTTTGTGCTGCGCCGTATTGAGAAAAGGATGAAAATTCTGTGATTGAATTTAAAAACGTCTCGAAGAATTTCGGCCAGACTCAGGTTCTGCACAACATCAACCTGAAGATTAATCAAGGTGAAGTCGTGGTGATTATCGGGCCTTCCGGTTCCGGTAAATCCACGCTGCTGCGCTGCATCAACAAGCTGGAAGAGATCACCACCGGCGAGCTGGTTGTCGATGGCATGAAGGTGAATGATCCGAAAGTGGACGAGCGTCTGATTCGTCAGGAAGCGGGCATGGTGTTCCAGCAGTTCCATCTGTTCCCACAGATGAGCGCGCTGGATAACGTCGCCTTTGGCCCGATTCGCGTCCGTGGCACGAAGAAAGAGGAAGCGCATAAGCTGGCGCGTGAGCTGCTGGGTAAAGTTGGCCTCGCCGAGCGCGCGCACCACTTCCCGTCTGAGCTTTCCGGTGGTCAGCAACAGCGTGTGGCGATTGCCCGTGCGCTGGCGGTGAAGCCGAAGATGATGCTGTTTGATGAGCCAACCTCAGCGCTGGATCCCGAGCTGCGTCACGAAGTACTGAAAGTGATGCAGGATTTGGCGGAAGAAGGCATGACGATGGTCATCGTCACGCATGAAGTCGGTTTCGCCCAGAAAGTGGCTTCGCGCCTGATCTTTATCGACAAAGGCACCATTGCAGAAGATGGCAACCCGGACGATCTGATCACCAACCCGCCAAGCGATCGTCTGCGCGAGTTCCTGCAGCACGTTTCCTAATCCGTAGGGTCGCCATTCATGGCGACCTTCTTCTTATCCGCATCCAACACAATTTTCCTTTCAGAATCTTAACCTTCCATCACTGACTATACTTCTCTCTTGTGCCGCTGCGCGAAGCTAAAGGAGAAAAGCGATGTCGTCTGCCAGCCCACCATGGCGTTTAGCCGTGTGGTTACTCTTCAGTTTGTTCACTCTGTTTCTCATTCCCCCGGCGCAGGCCGTTAATCTGCCGCAGGCGGCCGTCGCAGCACAGCAGTCGCAAACTCCATCAGCAGATAACAAAGCCGAAGGCGAACCCAGCCTGGACGAGAAAAAAGCCGCCTATGCCGCGCTGGCGAATATTCTGGATAACAACGCCTCGCGTCAGGAACTGATCGATCAGTTACGTCAGGCTGCCAACAGCCAATCCACCAGCGACCAACCGGTGCTGGCGCCGCCGCAGGCCAATCAGGACGATCTCACGGTACTGGAGAGCGTCACCAGCGTAACGCGTGAATACGGCGGCGCGGTGGCCGCACAGTTTGTGCAACTGCATGACAACATCACCAATGCGCCACACAAATCCTTTAACCAGCAAACCTTTTTCAACGCGCTGAAATACTTTGCTGCGCTCTCCGCCGCGGTGTTTGCATTTTACTGGCTGACACGCCGCCTGATGTGGCCGGTGTGGCGCCGCATGGGCCGCTGGGGACGCGATCAAAACCTTGAGCGCACCAAGTGGCTGCACTTGCCCGCCACTATCTTGATGGCCTTTGTGCTCGATATTGTGCTGCTAGCGCTGACGCTGTTTGTCGGTCAGATCATCAGCGACAACTATCACAACAACAACCGCACCATCGCCTATCAGCAAGGCCTTTTCCTTAACGCCTTCGCGCTGATTGAGTTCTTTAAAGCGGTGCTGCGGCTGATATTCTGCCCGCGTTTCCCTACGCTGCGCTTCTTCCACTTAACCGATGCGCGCGCCAGCTACTGGAACACACGTTTGAGCTGGCTAAGCGGCATCATCGGTTACGGTTTACTGGTGGTGGTGCCGATTGTCTCCAATCAGGTGAATATTCAGGTGGCGGCGCTGGTCAACATGCTGATTATGGGGATCATGACCGGCTGGGCGCTGTGGCTGATTTTCCGCAACAAAAGCAACATCCATCATGAACTGTCGCGTCTTGCCGATCGCAGCTTGAGCTTCTTTGCGCTGTTCATCCGCGCCTTTGGCATGGTGTGGCACTGGCTGGCCAGCGCCTACTTTATCGCGCTGTTCCTGTTCTCGATCTTCAATCCCGGCGACAGCCTGAAGTTTATGATGTCCGCCACGGTGCGCAGCCTGGCGATCGTGGTTATCGCCGCGCTGATTTCCGGCATGCTGACGCGCTGGATTGGCAAAACCGTCACGTTGTCGCCCGACATGCGCCGCAACTATCCCGAGCTGCAAAAGCGCGTGAACGATTGGGTGAAAGCGCTGCTGAAACTGGCGCGCGTGGTCACGGTGTTTGCCACGCTGTTGCTGCTACTCAACGCATGGAATCTGTTTGATCTCTGGCACTGGCTCACACTTGGCGCCGGCCAAAAAATGGTGGATGTGCTGATTCGTATCGTGATCATTGTGCTGCTGTCGGCAGTCGGCTGGACGCTGCTGGCAAGCCTGATCGAAAGTCGCCTCGCCTCGGATTCGCACGGCCGCCCCATGCCGAGCGCACGCACCCGCACGCTGCTGACGCTGTTTCGTAACGCGCTGGCGGTCGTAATAAGCACCATCACCATTATGATTTTACTGTCGGAAGTAGGCGTGAATATTGCGCCGCTGCTAGCCGGTGCCGGTGCGCTCGGTCTGGCGGTATCATTCGGTTCGCAAACGCTGGTGAAGGACATCATCACCGGCATCTTTATCCAGTTTGAGAACGGCATGAACACCGGTGATTTAGTCACCATTGGCCCAATCACTGGCACGGTGGAGCGCATGTCGATTCGCTCGGTGGGCGTGCGTCAGGATACCGGCGCGTATCACATTATTCCGTGGTCATCGATCACCACCTTCGCCAACTTTGTGCGCGGCATCGGCTCGTTCGTGGCGAACTACGATGTGGATCGCAGTGAAGATACCGAACGCGTTAACCAAACGCTGCAGGGCGCGGTGAAAGAGCTGCTGGAGAACCCGGAAATTCGCGGCATGGTAATTGGCGAGCCGAGCTTTGCCGGATTAGTGGGATTAACCAACCAATCCTTTACCGTGCGCGTGTCATTCACCACCCAGCCGCTGAAGCAGTGGACGGTACGTTTTGCGCTGGATGATAAGGTGAAGAAGCATTTTGATGCGGCCGGCATTAAAGCGCCGCATCAAACGGTAGCAGTGATGCAAACCGGCAGCGATATTACCACCGCTGCCAGCTTACCGGCGTTGCCGCCGACGCAATGAGGTTAGCGTTTCAGCCGTTTGGCGCGCGTCGCCGGCGGCTGGAACGTCCAGGCGATAAAGCGGCTCTGCTTCTGACCTTGCGCCATTTCGATGATGCGCACTTCATAAGCATCAAGATCGCGCAGCTGGTCGCGCAGCGCCGGTAAATTCTCTTTGCGCGAGACCAGCGAGGTGAACCAAATAATGGCGTCTGAGTGCGTCACGCTTTCAGCGATCATTTGACCAACGAACTTGCGCTCTCCGCCGTCACACCACAATTCGTTGTGATGGCCACCAAAATTAAGCGGCGCATTTTTGCCTAAGCCAAGGTTGCGCGTTTTGCGCTGACCCACGCTGGCCGCCTCTTCCGCAGATGAATGGAAAGGCGGATTGCACAGCACCGCATGATAGCGTTCATTCTTATGCACCACGCCGGCGAAAATCGCCGAGGCCTCTTTTTGCCGACGCAGACGCACGCCGCGCTGCAAGCCCGGATTACTCGCCACAATCTGCCCGGCCACGGTAATCGCTTCGGCGGTGATATCGGTGCCGGTGAAGCGCCAGCCATATTCGGCGTTGCCAATCAGCGGATAGATGCAGTTCGCGCCGCAGCCGATGTCCATTACATCCAGATCGCGTGGAACCACGCCGCCGTTGTCGCTCGCCAGCAGATCGGCCAGCGCATGCACGTAATCGGCACGGCCCGGCACCGGCGGCGTCAGATAACCTGTAGGTAGCTGCCAATTGAGGTTGTAGAACAGCTTCAGCAGCGCCTGATTCAGCAGCATCACCGCTTCAGGATCGGCGAAATCCACCGACAACTCGCCGTAGCCGTTGGGACGCACTTTCACCGCCAGCGGCGGATGGGCTGCGGTCAGAGCAGCAAAATCATAACGGCCCTGGTGGCGGTTACGCGGATGGAAAGGTGACGTGGCGGCTGGCTTGTTCATAGTTTCTCCGGAAAATAGCGCGGGCGTAAGATACTCTGGCTAGCGGCATCGCACAATGCGCTTAATCGAATTCACCGTATTAGATGAGATTAGTGCACCACACTCAGGTTCTCTTATAAGGATGGTTATGACTCGTCAGCGTTACTCTTATCAGCCCCGCGCGGGACACGGTTTGCCGCACGATCCGTTGAACGCCATCGTCGGCCCTAGACCAATCGGCTGGGTCAGCTCGCAAAGCGCCAGCGGGGTTCGCAATTTAGCGCCCTACAGCTTCTTTAACTGCTTTAACTATCATCCGCCGATTATTGGTTTTGCCAGCAGCGGCTGGAAAGACAGCGTACAAAATATCTCAGAGACCAAAGAGTTTGTCTGGAATCTGGCCACGCGTCCGCTAGCCGAGGCGATGAATGAGAGCTCCGCATCGGTGCCGTCCGAACAGGATGAGTTTGCGCTGGCGGGATTAACGCCGCTTGCAGCGTCACACGTCAATGTCAGCATGGTGGCGGAAAGCCCGGTGAATTTTGAGTGCAAGTTGACGCAGTTGATTCAGTTGCAGGATGCCCAGGGCCAGCCGATTGATAGCTGGCTGGTGCTGGGCGAAGCGGTCGCCATTCATATTGATGAAGCCCTGCTGGAAGAGGGTATTTATCAAACGGCCAAAGCGCAGCCGATCCTGCGTGCCGGAGGCCCGTCGGCCTATTACGGCATCAGCGAAGAACTGCGTTTCGATTTGGTGCGGCCGGATGCCCGCCGCTGATTGTCGGCCAGGTCGCCATAAATGGCGACCCTACGACCGGATTTATACGGTCGCCATAAATGGCATCGGATTTTGTAGGGGCGCCATTTATGGCGACCGTCTGAAACACCACGCCTTACAAACCGCTCTTCAACACCTCTACCGCCCGCGCAATCTCCGGTGCCAGCCAGCGGTCTTCCTGCCAGTTGGCAACCACCGCGCGCAGGCGACGCAATGCCTGCGCCGTTCCCTGCGCCAGCTGATCTTCGCCGTGGAAATCCAGCGCCTGCGCCGCCAGCAGATACTCGATCGCCAGAATCTGCCACACGTTGCCCACCAGCTTCAGCAGCTTCAGCGCCGCGCCGGTGCCGAGGCTGAGATGATCCTCCTGCAAACCCGACGTCACATAGTTATCCAGCACCGCCGGCTGCGCCAGCTGGCGATTTTCCGCACAGAGTGACGCCGCCACATACTGCGCAATCATCATGCCGGAGTTAACGCCCGGCTGCGCCACCAGAAACGCCGGCAAGCCGCTCACCAGCGGATTGACTAACCGATCGAGCCGCCGCTCGGCGATGCTGCCAACTTCCGCCATGGCAATCGCCAGCAGATCCGCCGCCATCGCCACCGATTCGCCGTGCGGGTTAGCCTGCGACACCACGCGCCAGTTATCCGCCGTGCCGAGCACCAGCGGATTATCGGTGCAGGCATTGAGTTCGGTTTCAATCTGGCGCGCCGCGTGATCGAACTGATCGCGGCTGGCGCCATGTACCTGCGGCATGGATCGCAGGCTGAGCGCATCCTGAGTGCGAATGCCGACGCTGGCCGCCAGCAGCGGGCTATCACTCAGCAGTGCGCGTAAGCGCTGACCGCTTACCTGCATGCCCGGACTGGCTTTCAGCGCGATCACTTCGGCATCAAAGGCCACCCGCTGTCCACGCAGCGCCTCAAAACTCATCGCACCGGTGACATCGGCCCAATCCAGCAAACGCGCCGCATCATCCAGCGCCAGGCAGGACAAGCCGGTCATGCACGGCGTGCCGTTGACCAGGCTCAAACCCTCTTTGGCCCCCGGACGATAAGGCTGTAATCCCGCCAGCGTTAACGCCTGCGCCGCGGGCATGATCTGGTTTTGATACTCCACGTCGCCGACACCAATCAGCGCCAGACCGATATGCGCCATATGGCTGAGGTAGCCGACCGAACCCTGCGACGGCACCTGCGGCGTAATCTGCTGATTGAGCAGCGCCAGCAGATGCTGCACCAGCGCCACCGACACGCCCGATTTGCCGTGGCTGTAATTGGCAATCGCCGCGCACAGAATGGCGCGCGCCTGCTCACGCGTCAGTAGCGGCCCCACGCCACAGGCGTGACTCAGCAGCGTATTGCGCGACAGCTGGCTGAGCTGATCTTCCGGCAGCGTGATGTTGCACAGCGCGCCGAGGCCGGTATTGATGCCGTAAGCGATCTGGCCGCTGGCGACAATCTCATCGACAATCGCGCGCCCCTGCGCAATGCGCTGCCAGGCGCTGACGCTCAAACTGAGTTCCGCGTTGTGCCGCGCCACCTGCACCAGCTCTTGCCAGGTTAATGAGCTGTCGCCCCATACGATGGTCATGCTGGCTGCTCCGCGCCGTGATGGCTGGAGATAAACTGCTTAAAGCGCTGCGATCCCTGGGCGCCAAACATCTCTTCCGGCGCGCCCTGACAATCAATGGTGCCCTGATGCATAAACACCACGCGGTTGGAGACGTTGCGCGCAAAGCCCATTTCGTGCGTCACCACCAGCATGGTGCGCCCCTCTTCCGCCAGGCTGCGCATCACTTTCAGCACTTCGCCCACCAGTTCCGGATCGAGCGCCGAAGTCGGTTCATCAAACAGCATCACTTCCGGATCCATCGCCAGCGCACGGGCAATCGCCACGCGCTGCTGCTGGCCGCCCGAGAGCTGCGCCGGGTAGAAATCCTTGCGATTGAGTAAGCCAACGCGATCCAGCAGTTGCTCCGCCTGGGCGATGCAGCTTTTCTTGTCGCGCTTCAGCACATAGTGCGGCCCTTCAATGACGTTTTGCAGCACCGTCATGTGCGACCAAAGATTAAAGCTCTGGAACACCATGCCAAGGCGTGAACGCAAACGCTCAATCTGTTTCGGATTGGCCGCCAGCTGATGGCCGCGCGCATGGCGTTTCATCTCAATGGTTTCGCCGCCGACACTCACCACGCCAGCATCCGGCGTTTCCAGCAGGTTGATGCAGCGCAGCAAGGTACTTTTGCCCGAGCCGCTGGCGCCAAGAATCGAGATGACATCGCCTTGATGCGCCTGTAGCGAAATGCCTTTCAGAACTTCCATCGCGCCAAAGGATTTATGGATATCAGTGGCGGATAAGGTAACGGGTGATGTGGAATGCATATTACTCTCCGGCAAGCGGTTTAACGGCGGGCATCGGCTTTTTTGCGACACGATGCGCCGGGGTCAGACGGCGCTCTAACAGCGCGTACAGCTGGACGATAATAAAGTTGAGAATCAGGTAGATCGCCGCCGCACAGACAAACACTTCCATGGTGCGATAGGTACGCTGAATGATCTGCTGCGCCACGCCAGTCACGTCCCACACGGTGACGAGGCTGGCGAGCGCGGTGGATTTCACCAGCAAAATCGCTTCGGTGGAGTACGCCGGCAACGCATAGCGCAGCATGATCGGCGCGATAATGCGGCGCAGCAGCAGCCAGCGTGACATGCCGCAGGCGAGACCGGCTTCCACTTGTCCAGCCGGCACGGCGAGCAGCGCTCCACGCAAAATCTCAGCGGTGTAAGCTGCCGTACAGAGTGACAGCGCCAGTACCGCGCAAATAAAGGGCTCGCGCAGGAACGGCCAGACGAAGCTGTGGCGGATAACGCCAAACTGGCCAAGACCGTAATAGATGAGAAACAGCTGAATCATTAGCGGCGAGCCGCGAAACACCAGAATGTAGCCGCGTGCGAAGCCGCTCAGCACCCGCCAGCGGCTCATGCGCAGTGACAAAATGCCAATCGCCAATATGCCGCCGCAGAGAAAGGCGCTGATAAACAGGCCAAGCGTCACCGGCAGCGCGGCGCTCAGCTTGAGGAAGGTATCCGAGAGAAAAGCGAAGTCGATCATGCTGCTGCTCCTTAATGCTGCGCCGCAGTGCGACTTTGCCACGCGCGACCAAGGCGCGACTCTGCCCGACGAAACGCATGATTAGACACCAGCGTCAGCACCAGATAACAGGCAGCGCCAACCAGATAAAACGTGAAGTAATCGCGCGTGGATCCCGCCGCAACCTGGCTGGCGCGCATCAGCTCGACGATGCCGGTGACCGACACCAGCGCCGAGTCTTTCAGGCTCATCTGCCACACGTTCGACATGCCCGGCAGCGCGTAACGCACCACCTGCGGCAGCAGAATGCGTTGCGCAATGCGCCAGCGCGGCATGCCAATCGCCACCGCCGCTTCCACTTCGCCTTTGGCCAGCGCCAGACGTGCCGCGCGATACACTTCACCCTGATACGAACCCGAGATGAGCCCAATGGCCAGCGCCCCAATCAGGAACGGCGGCGCTTCGATAAAGCCATCTGCGCCGAACATCTGCCCAACCAGCGTAATCAGGCCGGATCCACCAAAATAGAACAGGTAGATCACCAGCAGTTCCGGGATGCCGCGAAACACCACCGAATAGCCTTCACCCAACCAGCGCAGCCAGCGCTGAGGCGATAATTTGGCGGCCGCCACACCGGAACCGACCACCGCACCAATCATCAGCGCCACCAGCGACAGCAGCAGCGTGGTGCAGGCGGCGCTCAGGATCAGGCGGCCCCAACCATCAGCACCAAAACTCAGCAGGCTCATCATCTTTCACCTCACTTACGGAGTTACGTCAGTTTTAAACCACTTCTCACTGAGCTTTTTCACCGTGCCGTCAGCCAGCGCGGCATGGATCGCCTCATCCAGCCTGGCTTTCAGATCGTTATCCGCCATGCGTACGCCCATTGCTTCGCCCTCGCCCCAAATTGGACCGCCGAGCTGTGGGCCGCTGAAGACCAGATTGTTGTTTTCTTTGCGCGCCAGCATCGATTGCGCAAAGGTCACGTCATCGAACACCGCATCGATACGACCGGATTGCAGATCGAGCATCGCGTCCGCCGAAGAAGTGTATTCGCGTACCTCGGTATCGCCTTTGAAGTACTTGTCGATAAAGGGCGTGTAAACCGTGCCGGAAGCGATACCAATGGTTTTGCCCTTCAGCGCCGCTTTCAGTGGGGCAATTGCCGCGTTGATCGCTTTCTCGTCATCATGCAGCTTGATGATGTTGTGATCGGCCGGCAGCAGCGGATTGTCTTTAGTGGTAATAAAGGTGGCGGGCGTTGAAGCGTATGGCGTGGTGAAGTTAACCACTTTTTTGCGCTCTGGCGTGATGACAATCGCATCCATGATCACGTCATATTTTCCGGCGTTGAGGCCGGCGATCATGCCGTCCCAGTTCTGCACCACCAGCTTGCACTGAATGCCCATGCGCTTGCACAGGTCTTCCATCAGTTCCGGTTCAAAGCCGCCCAACTTGCCGCCCGGCAGCGTCAGGTTCCAGGGTTCGTAGCTGCCTTCGGTAGCGATGGTGATCGATTTCCACTCTTTCGCCTGGACGGCAATGCCGCTGATCATCAGGCTGGCAAACAGGGTCGTGAGGCAAAAACGGCGAATCGGGGCGCGGTGCGTCATGCGGCTTCTCCTGGCTATTAATCGAATTTGGCAGTCTCTGCTTATGCAATATTTGCAGATGACCTTTCATGTATATACAAGTTAGCGTGCGGCAGATCATTGTCGGCATAAGCTTTTTGTGAGCCAGCCAGTATAAAAATTCATAATCGCTGCGCGGTCTTTACTTGTACATACAACCTAGCAAGCACTATGCCAAATCGGCAAAGCCGCAAATTCAGGGAGATGGTCACGCGATGGACGTAATATTGCACCGCGAGGAGGCAAGGTGTGCATTGTGGTGGTGCAGGATCACGAATCGTAGCGGCGCGATTAATCGCGCGTATGAATGGCGACCACATTGCCAATCTGAATAACGTGCAATAAATTGCGCCGCTACGAATAGGTGCGGGGATTTAGTTCGATTTACCGGCGTCTAGAAACGCCTGCATCAGCGGTTTCAGTACCTTCTGCAGCTGCGCTGCGCGATCCTGCTGCCAGGCAAACGGCGGGGTTTCATCCATATAATTGAGCTGCGCCAGCTCCAGCTGCACCGCCTGCACGCCTTGCTCCGGCTGGCCGTAGGCGCGGGTAATATAGCCGCCTTTAAAGCGTCCGTTCGCGATCCAACTGTAATCGTTTTGCGCATGACACACTTGTTTGATCGCGTTGATCACCGCCGTTGAACAGCTGGCGCCATCATTGGTACCGATGTTGAGATCCGGTAAACGCCCCTCAAACAGCCGCGGGATCACCGAGGCGATCGAGTGCGCATCAAACAGCAGCGCGTAACCATGTTCAGCTTTCAGGCGTGCCAGCTCCTGCTGCAGCTGCTGATGATAAGGCTGCCAAATCGTGTCCAGATAACCCTGGCGCACCTCGGCGCTCGGCGTTTTACCCGGTGCAAAGGTGGGCCTGCCGTCGAACAAGGTTTCCGGATACAAGCCGGTGGTCGCCGTGGTGTAGAGCGGCTGATTATCCGCCGGGCGATTAAGGTCAATAACAAAACGTGAATAGTGACCAATTAACACGCTGGCGCCGAGATCGCGCACAAAATCGTACAGCAGCGGCAAGTGCCAATCAGTATCCGGCAGGCCGCGCGCTGCGTCGCTCAGGCCGGCGTCCACTTCCGGCGTTAACTGCGTGCCGGCGTGAGGAATGCTGACCAGCAGCGGAATCTTACCGGCGGTGAAATGAAAAGGTGTCATTGCGCTTCTCCACGATAAATAACCTGGCACGGCAACTCGCCGCCCAGCCAGTAAACCAGCTCAGCCGGACGCGCCAGCGGCCAGTGAACAAAATTCGCGACCTTGCCCGCTTCCAGCGAACCGTGCGAGTGCTGTAATCCCAGCGCTTTGGCGCCCCACAAGGTCACGCCCGCTAACGCCTCTTCCGGCGTCAAACCAAACAGCGTGCAGCCCATGTTCAACATCAGTCGCAGCGAAAGCGCCGGTGAGGTGCCCGGATTGGCATCGCTGGCCAGCGCCATCGCTACGCCGTGTTCACGGAACAGTGCTACCGGCGGACGCTGGGTTTCACGCAACAGATAAAACGCGCCCGGCAGCAACACCGCCACGGTGCCGTGCTGCGCCATCGCTTGCGCATCCGCTGCGGTGGCGTACTCCAGATGATCGGCGGAGAGCGCACCGTAACTGGCCGCCAGCGCCGCGCCGCCCAGCGCCGAAAGCTGCTCGGCGTGCAGTTTCACCGGCATGCCCAATGCTTTGGCGGCATCAAAGACCGTGCGAACTTGCTCAGGAGAAAAGGCCAAATGCTCGCAAAACGCATCCACCGCATCCGCCAACCCTTCTGCTTTCACCTGCGGTAACAGGCGCTGGCAGATGATATCGATCCAGCCTTGCGGATTGTCTTTAAACTCCGGCGGGAAACCGTGCGCGGCTAAGCAAGTGGCCTGCACATCGGCAGGCACCGTTTCCGCCAACTCACGAATGGCGCGCAGCATGGTCAGTTCGCTGGCCTCATCGAGGCCGTAACCGGATTTGATCTCTACCGTGGTGACGCCTTCCGCCAGCAGGCGATCCAGCCGCCAGCGCGCACTTGCCACCAGCTCTTGCTGCGAGGCCGCGCGGGTGGCGCGCACCGTGGAAAGAATGCCGCCGCCCTGCGCAGCGATTTCTGCATAGCTCACACCATTAAGACGCTGCTCAAACTCCTGGCTGCGATCGCCGCCAAACACCAGATGCGTATGGCAATCCACCAGACCGGGCGTGATGATGCCGCCGGAAAATTGGTGCTGTTCGCGCGCGGCAAAAGCCGGGCATTCACTGCGTGGCCCCACCCAAATCAGTTTTCCCTGATTGACCGCCAGCACGCCGTCGGCAATCAGATTGTAGTGCCCGTCACGCATCGTAACGATGTCGGCCCCCAGCCACAGGCTGTCGATCTGCTCTGTTTCTGCCATCCCACTCCCCTTCGCGTTCGGCGATTTACACTGCGCTTCAAAGTATGTATATGTATATACAACTTTCCGCCATGCAGGATCAACCATGACAACCTATTTTGCCCCACGCGCACTGCTGGCCGACGGCTGGCATGAGCGCGTGCTGATTACTACCAACGCAGTCGGACAGATCACCCAACTCGCGCCCAACAGCGAGCCCGGCGATGCCACGCGTCTTGCCGGACCGGTGATTCCGGCGATAGCGAATCTGCATTCACACGCCTTCCAGCGCGCGATGGCGGGATTGGCTGAAGTGGCGGGCGATCCGCAGGACAGCTTCTGGACATGGCGCGATTTGATGTATCGCATGGTGCAGCGCCTGTCGCCCGAGCAGGTTGGCGCTATCGCCACGCATCTCTACATCGACATGCTGAAAGGCGGCTACAGCCAGGTGGCGGAATTCCACTATTTGCACCACGACGCGCACGGCAAACCCTACGCCGATGATGCCATGCAGCTGGCACTGATGGCGGCGGCGGAGACCGCCGGCATCGGTCAAACCTTGCTGCCGGTGCTCTACAGCTACAGCGGTTTTGGTTCGCAGCCGGCCAGCGATGGCCAGCGCCGTTTCATTCAGCAAACCGACGCCTATCTGCAACAGCAGCAGCGCGTGGCGAGCTGGAGCGCGGATAAGCCGCTGCTTAATCATGGCATCTGCTTCCATTCGCTGCGCGCGGTAAATGAAGCGCAGATGCACGAAGTATTAGCCGCCTGCCCGCAGGATGTGCCGGTGCACATTCACGTCGCCGAGCAGGAGAAAGAGGTTAACGACAGCCTGGCGTGGAGCGGTGAGCGTCCGGTGGCGTGGCTGCTCAATCGCTTCGCGGTCGATCAGCGCTGGTGCTTGATTCACGCCACTCATCTTGATGACGACGAAATTCAGCGCATGGCGGCAAGCGGCGCGGTGGCGGGATTGTGTCCGACCACGGAAGCCAACCTCGGCGACGGCATTTTCCCGGCAGTCGAGTACATCGCGCGCGGTGGCCGCTGGGGCATTGGCTCCGACAGCCACGTGTCGCTTAGCGCATTGGAAGAGCTGCGCTGGCTGGAGTACGGCCAGCGACTGCGCGATCGTCGTCGCAACCGCATCACCTTGCCCAATCAGCCTTCGGTGGGCGATCTGCTGTGGCAACAAGCGGCGCAAGGCGGCGCGCAGGCGTGTGGTTTGCCGGCAGGTGAACTGGCAATTGGCAAACGTGGTGACTGGCTGGTGCTGGCAGAAGACGCGTTCCTCAGCAGCGTTAGCAGCGCTTCGCTGTTGAACCGCTGGCTGTTTGGCGGCCAGCGTGAACAGATCCGCGACGTGTTCGTGGCGGGCAAGCAGGTGATCAGCGAAGGCCATCATGCGGCAGAAGAGCACGCCGCAGCGCACTTTGCCGAGGCGATGAGGGCGTTACAATGAGCACCCGTTTTGCCTACGACCAGCTTCCGGTAAGCCGCTGGCGCAACGGCGGCGGTGAAACGCGGGAAATCGTCAGCTATCCACCGGGCGACGCGCAGTTTGCCTGGCGCGCCAGCATCGCTACCATCTCCGCCGACGGGCCGTTTTCACCTTTTCCCGGCATCGATCGCGTGATTACCCTGCTGCACGGCGACAGCGTTTTACTGCAGAGTGAACAGGCTCAGCAGCGCTTAACCCCGCTGCAGCCGTGGGCGTTTCCCGGTGAATGGGCGATTGAAGCCACCATTTCGGGTAGCTGTCAGGATTTCAATATCATGACGCGGCGCGACAGCTGGCGATCGGCGGTGAGCATCGCGCAAGAAACGGTCAGCAGTGAAAACGGCGTGGCGTGGGTGGTGGCGGGAATATGGCAAACTACGGCCGGAGAGACGCTAGAAGTGGATCAGGGGATCTGGTGGCTGGATGAAAAGCTTGAGCTGGCACCGCAAACGCCGGATGCCAGACTGTTATTTGTCACGCTTAGCCGTGTCCTCTAAAGCGCCCCAGCAACTTATAGCGCGATCCCGGATAAAGCAGGCGCGCGTAGGTCACAATCTTGTTGTCGCTCCACGTCTGACGACGAATCAGCAAGCACGGCTCATGTTCATCCAGCGCCAGATGCTTACGCTGGCGCAGATCCGGCAGCACCGCTTCCACAATATGCTCACCAGCGGTCAGCGGCGCAACGCGCATCAAATAGGTGTACGGCGTCAACTGATGATAATCCTGGCTGAGATAATCCGGCGCCACCAGCGGATTGACCAAGCGATCTTCCAGCTGTACCGGCAGATCGTTTTCGTAATGCACAATCAGCGAATGGAACAGCGTTTGCCCGGTGGATAATCCCAGCACCGCCGCCTGTTCCGGATCGGCCTTCATCTGCCCAATCGACAAAATCTTGCAGCTGTGACGATGGCCGCGTTGCGCGATCTCATCGGCGATGTTGTGCACTTCCAGCATCGCGGTGTAGCCCTTCATCTCCGCGACAAAGGTGCCCACGCCCTGCATGCGCACCAGAAAACCTTCGCTGGTGAGTTCACGCAGCGCGCGGTTAATGGTCATACGACTGACGCCCAGCTCGTTCACCAGTTCACTCTCAGACGGCACGCGCTGGTTGGCTTTCCAGTGACCTTCGCGGATTTGGCTGACGATCGCCTGCTTCACCCGCTGGTAAATCGGCGCAGGCTCATCGCCCATCGCCGCAGCCAGCTGTGCTACTGCTGTTTGCTCCGCCATTTCCTGTTCCTTTAAAGAGTAATGCCCAAAGTTTACTGTCTCAGCTTGTAAATGTATATACATCTAATTGTGCAATCCGCCCAGCATTGGTGCAGCTTTCGCCCTACTCCGGTGCAATCACGCTGCGTTTACACCGCATAACGCGCATTGCGTCGTATTTCACAGAACAAGAACAATCTGGCATAGCGCTTGCTACTTGTATAGACAAGATTAGACACTTATGCTTCACTCATCGCAATCCACGGCAAATCGGACAGCCACATCGCAAAATATCGGCGTCCCATTAATGCCAGAACACTTGTATAGACAGGAGTAGACTATGTCAGGTTCGGTTCAGGAAATTCGCCTCGTTCCCGGTGAAGTGGACCTCGCTACCTTGCGCACCATCTATCAAAGCAAGGTAACGCTCACGTTGGCCGATGAAGCGCGCGCAGCGATTGCGCGTGCCCATGAAACCGTCGATGCCATCGTCGCATCCGGCAAAGTGGTGTACGGCATCAACACCGGTTTCGGCAAGCTGGCGCAGACGCAGATCCCTTCGGCGCGGCTGGCCGAGCTGCAGCGTAATCTGGTACTGTCGCACAGCGTAGGCCTGGGCGATTTGCTGCCGGACAACGTGGCGCGTCTGGTGGTCGCTACCAAAATTATCAGCCTGGCGCGCGGTCACTCTGGCGTGCGTATCGAACTGATTGAAGCGCTGCTGGCGCTGTTCAACGCCGATGTAATGCCGTGCATCCCGGAGAAAGGTTCGGTGGGCGCGTCAGGCGATCTGGCACCGCTGGCGCATCTTTCCCTGATGCTGCTGGGCGAAGGTCAGGTACGCGTTGATGGCGAATTAATCCCCGCGACCGCAGGCTTAGCGCGCGTTGGCCTGCAGCCGATTGTGTTGGGTCCTAAAGAAGGTCTGGCGCTGCTCAACGGCACGCAGGTTTCGAATGCGCTGGCGCTGCGCGGGCTGTTCGAAGCGGAAAACCTGTTCGCAGCGGGCCTGATGGCCGGTGCGCTGTCGCTGGAAGCCATCAAAGGCTCGGTGAAACCTTACGATGCGCGTATTCACGAAGCACGCGGCCAGGTGGGACAGATCAACGTTGCTGCCGCCGTCTCCTCTTTATTATCCGGCAGTGAAATCCTCGGCTCGCACACCAACTGCGGTCGCGTGCAGGATCCATACTCGATTCGCTGCGTGCCACAGGTGATGGGCGCCTGCCTTGATAACCTGACGCACGCCGCGCGCGTGTTGCAGATTGAAGCCAACGCCGCCTCCGATAATCCGCTGGTGTTCAGTGACAGCGGCGATGTGATTTCCGGCGGTAACTTCCACGCCGAGCCGGTGGCCTTCGCCGCCGATATTCTGGCGCTGGCGATTGCCGAAATCGGCGCGATCTCCGAGCGTCGCCTGGCGCTGCTGCTCGATACCGGCCTTTCCGGTTTACCGCCGTTTCTCGTCAATGATGGCGGCGTTAACTCCGGCTTTATGATTGCGCAGGTCACTGCTGCAGCGCTGGCGTCTGAGAACAAATCGCTGGCGCATCCGGGCAGCGTTGACAGCCTGCCAACCTCCGCTAACCAGGAAGATCACGTCTCGATGGCAACCTACGCGGCCCGCCGCCTCGGCAGCATGTGCTTCAACACCGCCGCCGTGGTTGGCATCGAAGCGATGGCCGCCGCACAAGGCATTGATTTCCATCGTCCGCTGCAGAGCTCGCCGACGCTGGAACAGGAGATGAGCCGCATCCGCGAGAACGTGGCCTTCCTCGATCACGACCGTTTACTGGCGCCGGATATCGAATCCATGCGTCTGTGGGCCAGCGCACCTGCATGGCCTGAATCCCTTACCGCGCTGCTGCCAAGCCAGCGTAAGACTGTTAATTAAGGAATCGATGATGAGCGAAACTTTGACTCAGGCTGTAGCCCGTGAAATCCGTGCGCCGCGCGGTAATGAATTGCACTGCGCCAACTGGTTGATTGAAGCGGCTTACCGCATGATCCAGAACAACCTCGATCCTGACGTGGCAGAGCGCCCGGAAGATCTGGTGGTGTACGGCGGTATCGGCAAAGCCGCGCGTAACTGGGAGTGCTTTGAGCAGATCCTGCGTTCGCTGCGCGCCCTGCAGCCGGAAGAGACGCTGCTCATCCAGTCCGGTAAACCGGTGGGCGTGTTCCGTACGCATGCCGATGCGCCGCGCGTGCTGCTGGCTAACTCGAATCTGGTGCCGCATTGGGCCAACTGGGATCACTTCCACGAGCTGGATCAAAAAGGCCTGATGATGTACGGCCAGATGACCGCCGGTTCGTGGATCTACATCGGTGCGCAGGGCATCGTGCAAGGTACCTTCGAAACCTTCGCTGAAGCGGGTCGTCAGCATTACGACAGCGATCTCAGCGGCCGCTGGATCCTCACCGCCGGTTTGGGAGGCATGGGCGGCGCACAACCGCTGGCGGGTGTGTTAGCCGGTGCCAGCGTGCTGGCGATTGAGTGCCAGGAATCACGTATCGATTTCCGTATCCGCACCCGCTACGTCGACCACAAAGCCTATACGCTGGACGAAGCACTGGCGCTGATTGATCAGGCCAACAAAGAGAAGCGTGCCATTTCTGTTGGTCTGCTGGGCAACGCCGCTGAAATCGTGCCGGAGCTGGTGAAACGTGCCAAAGCGGGCGGCATGAAGCCGGACATCGTCACCGATCAGACCTCAGCACACGATCCGATTAACGGTTATCTGCCGGTCGGCTGGGATCTGGCGCGCTGGGAAGCCGAGCGTGTCAGCAACCCGAAAGCGGTGGAGAAAGCCGCGCGCGCCTCAATGGCGGTACATGTGCAGGCGATGCTGGATTTCCATCACATGGGCGTGCCGACCGTGGATTACGGCAATAACATCCGTCAGGTGGCGCTGGATGAGGGCGTGAAAAATGCCTTCGATTTCCCGGGTTTTGTGCCGGCCTATATTCGTCCGCTGTTCTGCGAAGGTAAAGGCCCGTTCCGCTGGGTGGCGCTGTCAGGTGATGCGGAAGATATCTACAAAACCGATGCCAAGCTGAAAGAGCTGTTCCCGGATCACCAGAATCTGCATCGCTGGCTCGACATGGCGCAGGAGCGTATCGCCTTCCAGGGCTTACCGGCGCGTATCTGCTGGCTGGGTCTCGGCGAGCGCCACAAAGCGGCGCTGGCGTTCAACGAAATGGTGCGTAACGGCGAGCTGAAAGCGCCGATCGTCATCGGTCGCGACCATCTGGATTGCGGTTCCGTGGCGTCACCGAACCGTGAAACCGAAGCGATGAAAGACGGCTCGGATGCGGTTTCCGATTGGCCGCTGCTGAATGCCCTGCTGAACACCGCAGGTGGCGCAACCTGGGTGAGTCTGCATCATGGCGGCGGCGTCGGCATGGGCTTCTCGCAGCACTCCGGCGTGGTGATTGTCTGTGACGGCAGCAAAGAAGCCGATGCGCGTCTGGGTCGCGTGCTGTGGAACGATCCGGCCACCGGCGTAATGCGTCACGCGGATGCGGGTTACGAATTAGCGCAAAGCTGCGCGCAGGAGCACGGTCTCAACCTGCCGATGCAGAAATAAACCAGGTGCGCGAAAACCGCGCACTATCGTTGTAGGGTCGCCATTCATGGCGACCTGTTTTTATTTAAATCTGCATATTCCATTCCGCTATACCCTATAGCCAAATTATTCCGTTCCGCGATAGACGCCGCCATACGCTTGCCACTACAGTAAATACATTATTTTGCAGCTCACGCTGCTAATGGAGAGCCTTACCTTATGAGCCTGCCTGCTGCACTGCTGGAAAACGCCCTCAACTGGCGTCGTCAGTTACACCAACATCCTGAGCTGGGTTACCAGGAGCAGCAGACCAGCGAGCTCGTCGCACAGGTCCTCACCGAGGCCGGATTACAGGTGTTTCGTGGCTTAGCGGGCACCGGCGTAATCGGCACCTTAGAGAACGGTCCCGGACCGGTTATTGGTCTGCGCGCCGATATGGATGCGCTGCCGATCACCGAAAAAGGCGCGCCGCAGTGGAAGTCGCAAACATCCGGCGTTATGCATGCCTGCGGTCACGATGGTCACACTTCGATTCTGCTGGCGGCGGCTTGTCAGCTGGCGATTACGCGCAACTTCAGCGGTACTATTCATTTCATCTTCCAGCCCGCCGAAGAGAATCTCGGTGGCGCGCGCAAAATGGTGGAAGAAGGCCTGTTCCAGCGCTTCCCGATGGATGCGGTTTACGCCATGCACAACTGGCCGGGCATGCCGGTGGGCACGCTGGCGGTGAATCCGGATGCGATGATGGCGTCACTCGACTCGTTCGAAATTACGCTGCACGGTAAAAGCTGCCATGCGGCGATGCCGGAAAGCGGGGCCGATCCCATGGTGGTTGCTGCCGAGCTGATTCTGGCGCTGCAAACCATTCCGTCGCGTCGTCTGTCGCCACTGGCTTCGGCGGTGGTGAGCGTGACGCAGATTCACGGCGGCGAAGCGATTAACGTCATTCCTGAGCAGATTGTGTTGCGCGGCACGGTGCGATGTTTGCAGACCGACGTGCGCAATCGCGTGCGCGGTCTGATTGAGGATTTTGTCACGACGTTGCCGCGCCCGTTTGGCGTCAGCGGCGAGATTCACTGGTATCCCGGTTATCCGGTCACCGCCAACCATGCAAATCAAGCCGAACAGGTGCGTGCGGTGGCGGTTGATCTGCTTGGCGAGGCGCAGGTGCATTGGCAGGTGAACCCTTCAATGGCTTCGGAAGATTTTGCCTGCATGCTGCAAGCCTGCCCCGGTGCCTATTTCTGGCTGGGTGCCGATGGCGCAACGCCGTCCGCACCGCTGCATAACGCCAATTACGACTTTAATGATGAGCTGCTGCCGATTGGTATTACCTTCTGGCAGCAGTTGGTAGAGCGCGTGCTGGCGAAAGCGTGAGGGCGGTCGCCAGGAATGGCGGATGCTTGCTCGTGCCGTCGCGGCGCAATTTATTGCGTAATCGCTGGATGGCGACATTGCCGCCATTGAACAGCGCGATTAATCGCGCCGCTACAGATTGTGTGCGCTGTAAATGAGGCGCTTAATTCAATGGCTTTATTCTTCACATCCCCGCCAACTGTAACTTCACTTCTGCATCCGCCAGGCTAGCCGATTCACCGGTCGCCATCAAACAACACGCCAGCTGCAAACGCAGCGCCTGTGGCACCGCGCGTTCCCCGGCTAATACCTGATTGATCCACGCGGCGGTGTCCTGTGCGCTTTTGCTTTCCGACAGTTCCACACTGACTTCCGGCTGGCGCTCAACCCATACTTCCGCTTCTGCACCCGCGCCACGAATGTAGTTAATCGCCGGGCAGCGCTGCGGATTGGCATACACCTCGCCTTCGGTCCCGTTGAGCAGAATCGCCGGTGCATCGATATCCTGGAAGAATTTCCCCACGCGCGGCACATATTCCGGATGCGAGACGCTGGCCAGGCGCAGCGCAGCACGTTCGGTAAACGGCGTCGCCAGTTTCGCCAGCGTATGCGCGCTGTTACGCACGCCCATGCGCCAGCGCAGCGACAGCTGTTGCGCCATTGGCGCACACAGATGGTCGATGGTGATAAACGCCAGTTCGCCGTTATCCAGTTTCGCCTGCGCCTGTGCGGCGGAGGTGACAGGCGCGATGTCCAGCGCCGCCAGCACCGCTTCGGTGGTGATGCGCGTGGGATCGTCACTGACGCCGTGCAGCAGCACCGGGAAGCCCAGCTTCACCAGCAGCAGCGCCAGCAGCGGCGTCAGATTGCCCTGACGACGCGCGCCGTTGTAGCTGGGAATGACAATCGGCATCGGACGGTTAGCGGGTGCCTGCAACTGCATCATCTGCTGCTGCATCGCGTGATAAAAACCGCGCATCTCCTCTTCGCCTTCGCCCTTGATGCGCAGCGCAATCAGCACGCCACCGAGCTCCAGCTCCGGCACGTCACCGGCCAGCATCGCGCTGTAGAGCGCCTGCGCGGTGGCGAAATCGATATCGCGCGCGTGATTTTTACCGCGCCCAATCTCTTTAATAATTTTATTCAGTTCCATCAGGCATTCCCGCTTCCAGGGCGCGCCGCCGTGCGGCTGCCAAAATTGATCGTTAGATTTTCTTACTGCGACGTTTTTTCGTCTTGTCACTGCTGGCTTCCGGCATCGGCGGTTGCTCAATCGGGAACACCGGTAGCGCGGCCAGCAGTCGGCTGCCATAGGCTTTGTTGAGCAGGCGGCGATCGTAAATCACGATTTCGCCAAAGCAGCTGTGGCTGCGAATCAAACGTCCTACCTGCTGAATCAAGGTAAAGGAGGCGCTCGGCAAGCTCTGCACTTCGAACGGATAGCGTTTCAGGCTCTTCAGCCATTCGCCCTCGGTCAAAATTACCGGACTGTCCACCGGTGGAAAAGCGATTTTATGGATATGCACCTGCGACAGCAGATCGCCTTTCAAATCCAGCCCTTCGGCGAACGATTGCAGCCCGACCAGAATACTGACTTTACCGGCTTCGACGCGTTCCCGATGCAGCGCCACCAGGCGCGAACGCGGCTGATCGCCCTGCACCAGCATCGACAGGCGCAGATCCGGAATATGTGCGACAAACTGCTGCATCGCGCGGCCGCTGGCGAACAGCACCAGCACCCCTTTGTGCTTCTCTTCGGCGATCTGCTGGCGGAAGAAGCGCGCCATCTCGGCGATGTGCTCCGCTTCCTGCGCCATCTGCGGCTCAAACTGCATCTGCGGAATCACCAGCTTGCCCTGGTCGATATGGTTAAACGGTGAATCCAGTGCCACAAAGCGGTCGCCGGCTTTCTCACTCAGGCCGGACATTTCCTGCAAACGGTTGAAGCTGTTGAGCGAGCGCAAAGTGGCCGAGGTCACCACCACATGCGGGATTTTGCGCCACAGGATTTTTTCCAGCTGATCGCTCACGCGTATGCCCGCGCAGTGGAACAGCAGATGCGCCTGGCCTTCACGGATCTCACGCGTAATCCACTTCGACACCGGCGCATTGGAAGCTTTCTCCATCGCCGCCAGCCGCCACAATTTGCTAATCGACTCGAACCAGCCGAAGTGGCGATTGAGCTGAATGATAGCTTTATGCAGCCGCATGATATCGGCTTTCCCGGTTTGCTCGCCCAACTCGTTGAGCAGGCCTTCGCTTAAGCCGCGCAGCGCGTCACTCAGCTTGAACAGCCGCGCGCACAGGCTCAGCAGCTCTTCCGGCAATTCACCCAGTACAAAGCGGAACTCGCCCGGCTGATTATGGCCCGGCAGCAGCGGGTTGAGGGCATCACAAAGAATCTGCAGCAGCTCACGCATTTCGTCGCAGTGACCTTTCAGGCGCTCCGGATTGGAGAGCGGCGGCGGCGATTTTGGGCGGAACTGCGCCATGATGGTTTCCACCAGCCGCACAAACAGATCGAGCTGCAAACTGCTCCAGCCGGGCGTGATCTCCGCGCTCATCTCCAGCGCATCGCGCGCCACTTCCGGCAGATGATGGCCTTCGTCCAGCACCAGCATCAGGTTTTTCGCCGGTGGCAGCACCGATTCATTCTCCATCGCCGCCATCACCAACGCATGGTTGGCGACCACCACATCCGCCTGCTCAATTTCGCGACGCGCGACAAAGAACGGGCATTCGCGATACCAGCGGCAGTGATGGCCGAGGCAGTTGGCTTTGTCGGTGGAGAGGCGTTGCCACAAGCTGTCCTCAATGTTGACATCGGTGTGATCGCGCAAGCCATCCCAGCGGTAGCTACTGAGCTGCTTCTCCAGCTTGGCGCAGAATTTCTGCTCCTCTTTCGAGCCGGTGACCGCCTCTTCATCCAGATAGAGCAGCAAATCGCCCTGCTGATCTTCGGTCGCCGCCAGCGCCGCAAGGTTGCGCGGACAAACATAGCGTCCACGGCCAAAGGCGGCGGTAAAGGTGAGATCGGGGATGATTTTCTTCAGCAGCGGCAGATCCTTGCTGAAGATCTGGTCCTGCAACGCCACGTTGGCGGTGCTGATCACCAGCCGCTTCTCCTCGGCGCGGCTCACCGCAATTCCGGGAATCAAATAAGAGAGAGTTTTGCCGACGCCGGTGGGCGCTTCAATCGCCAGATGACGACCTTCGTCACCGGCCAGACTTTTCGCCACTTCGGCAATCATCTGGCGCTGCGGCGCGCGCGGGATAAAGTCAGGAACCTGCTGCTGCAGCGCCTTATACCATTGCGCAATCTGGCTTTTTATCGCTGCTGTCAGGGCCATTTTCGTTACTGTTTGCTGAATTGGCCTGTATTTTTACACAGTATTGGCGCAGCGTCAGCTTTCGCTGCTATTTTTTCGCGCTGGATTCAGAATTTCACGCATCGCGCGGATTAAGGTTTCACGCGCGCGCCCACGGCGGAACGCAAAAGAGAAAGGCGCGCGGAAGTGGAAATGGTGCGGCAGCAGGCGACGCAACGTGCCCTGCAGTTCCCCGCTGCGCGCGTAGTGTTCGGGCAAATAGCCAATGAAGCGGCCAGAGAGAATCAGCGTCAGCTGCGCTTCGATGCTCTCCACTGAAGCGTTGCTCTGGCGGAAGCCGCGCTTGTTCAGCTCCTGCTGATTCCAGTAACGCCGCGTCACCATGCCGGTTTGCTGCACGGTGCGCACATCCGGATGGCCCTCAGCCAGCGGATGTTGCGGGCTGCAATAGAGCCAATGCTGCTCTTCGTAAAGCGGAATGGTCACCAGATTGCTGGCGCGCAGCGGAAAGTGCCCAATCGCCAAATCGAGCCGATCCTCCAGCAACTGCTGCTGCAACTCATTGGGATCTCGCACGCTCAGATTAAAGAACACCGCCGGAAAGCGCTGGTTAAAGCGGGCGATAGCGGCAGGCAGATCCAGCGTGCTATCGGTGACGGTGGCGTCCACCACGCCAAGCGAGAAAGTGCCGCCCTGCGCGCTTTTCAGCGTCTCTACCTGCTCCTGCCAACCCGCCAGCGTCGCCAGCATCTCCTGACTGTAGCGATAAAACTGCTCGCCTTTGCTGGTCAGGGTAAAGCCGCCGCGCCCGCGCTGACAGAGGATAAAACCGAGCTGGCTCTCCAGCTCGCTCATGTAGGCGCTGATGGCCGGCGTGGTCATGTTCAGCGCCTGCTGTGCGCGCGAATAGCCCTGATTTTCCACCACGCTGGCGAACACCTGCAGCAGTTTAAGATTGGGAAGCGTCTGCACCGATTTTCCTTCAGAGATTGCTGACTAAAGTTAAGTAATCTCTGAAGTGATTATCGGCTGTCAAGGATTTTTCCGGCGCGCGGGCTGGGTGATGATGGGTTTCACCTGACTGAAGGAGTGCGTGATGACCGATTTCCCCCAGCCGCAAGGCGGCAACGAAATGCCCCGTTTCGCCGGACGCGGCACCATGATGCGTTTACCCGCCGCTGAATCACCAGCCGATTTGGATGTGGCGTTCGTCGGCATTCCGCTGGATATCGGCACCTCGCAGCGCAGCGGTACGCGCTATGGCCCACGCGCCATCCGCGCCGATTCAGTCATGATCCGACCCTACAACATGGCCACCGGCGCCGCGCCCTTTGATTCGCTGCGCGTCGGCGATCTCGGTGATGTGCCGATCAACACTTACAGCCTGCTGAAATCAGTCGATATCATTGAAAACTATTATACCGAGCTGAATAACTGGCCGATTATCCCGTTAACGCTGGGCGGCGATCACACGCTGACGCTGCCGATTTTGCGCGCGCTGGCGAAGAAGCATGGGCCGATGGGGCTGATTCACATTGATGCCCACACCGACACCAACGACGAGATGTTTGGCGAGAAGATCGCGCATGGCACCACGTTCCGCCGCGCGGTGGAAGAGGGCCTGCTCGACTGCCAGCGCGTGGTGCAAATCGGGCAACGTGCGCAAGGTTACGCCGCCGATGATTTTCAGTGGGGCGTCGATCAGGGCTTCCATCTGGTGCCCGCCGAACAGTGCTGGTATCGCTCCATGACGCCGCTGATGGCCGAGGTGCGCGCGCGTATCGGCGACGGCCCGGTGTATCTCTCTTACGACATCGACAGTTTCGATCCCGCGTGGGCACCCGGCACCGGCACGCCGGAAGTGGGCGGTTTAACCTCGATGCAAGGGCTGGAGATCGTGCGCGGCTGTCGTGGACTCAATCTGGTGGGCGGCGATCTGGTGGAAGTCTCGCCGCCGTACGACATCAGCGGTATGACCTCGCAGCTGGCGGCCAATATCCTTTATGAGATGCTGTGCGTGTTGCCCGGCGTCCGTTACACAGAGAACAAGTGATGACACAACAGAATCTGGTTTTCCCGGCGCGCGTGCTGCGCGGTGCGGGCGTGATCAACCAATTAGGCGCGATCTGCGCCGGACTGGGCCAGCGTGCGCTGCTGATTGGCGGCCATCAGGCGTTGCAGGCGGTAGAAGCGCAGGTTCGCGCGCAGCTGTTGGCGGCCAACGTCACGCTTCTGGCGCAGGAGTGGTTTGGCGGCGAAACCTCGATTAATCAGATCAATCGTCTGGCGGCGGTGGCCAGCGAGCTGCGCGCCGAGGTGCTGATTGGCGTGGGCGGCGGTAAATCGCTGGATACGGTGAAAGCGGTTGGCGCACAGCTCGGCTTGCCGGTAGTAACGCTGCCAACCATCGCCGCCACCTGTTCCGCGGTGACGCCGCTGAGTATTCGCTATGACGATAACGGCAATTTCTTCGACATCTTCCCGCTGCCGCAGGCACCGGCGGCAGTGATTATCGACAGCGAGTTGCTGGCTAAAGCGCCCGCCCGCTGGCTGGCCGCCGGGCTGGGCGATACGCTGGCGAAGTGGTACGAGTTCCGCGCGGTCAGTGCACGTCATCCGGCACGCGAGGGCAATGCGCTCTCGTCACTGGCGCACAGCCAGATCTGTTATGACGTGATTGGTGAACATGGACCGGCAGCCTATGCCGCCGTGCTGCGTGGTGAGAGCAGCGCGTCGCTCGATCAGGTGCTGGATGCGATCTTCACCTGGGCAGGATTAACCTCGCTAATGAGCAACGGCGCACACGCGGCGGCTTCGCATGCGATTTATGAAGGCTTTACCTTCTGCGATAAAACCCGCGAGTTTGGGCACGGCTTGCTGGTCGGCTTTGGCAACCTCTGCTTGCTGGCGCTGGAGAACCGCACCGATGAGGAAGTGCTGGATGAGATGCGCCTGGCGCGCGATTGCGGCGTGCCGCTGACGCTAAGCGAGATTGCCTCGCTGGATGAGAGTGAGCTGGCGCTGATTGTGCGCGAATCGGTGCATGCGCCGGATATGGAGAACATGGCCGAAGCAGTGACCGAAGCGCGCTTGCTGGCGGCGATGGTGCGGGTTGAAGGGTTGGCGGGCAGGGTTTAGTTTGTGCTCGCTGTGGTTTGAATGTGCTCGCTGTCCCCCTCCTCGGTCCTCCCCCATAAATGGGGGAGGAAGATGCTGCCATATGTTCGTTCTGAAGCCGCATGTGGCAGCGTCTCCTTCCCCCATTTATGGGGGAAGGCCGGGATGGGGGACAGCGAGCACCGACCAACGGGACTGCGAGCACCGACCAAAAAGGAAAAAATCACCCAATCCCCAACAACCCCACCACTTCCCGCATATCCGCCACTTCATCCATCTCCAGACACACCGCCTCGAGCCGTTCGACCTGATCCAGCGGCAACACGCGCGCCGCCAAACTGCGGTACTTCGCCAGCAGCGCATCCAGCGTGAGCGGATTGGTCGGTGCGCCTGACGGCACCGGCACATGCTGCTGCCACTGCGCGCCCTGCCCGGTTTCCAGCCGCACCCACGGCTCGTCGTCGCGGCTCTGCTGCTCATCGATCACCAGCTCAATACGTGCCAGCAACGCTTCCACATCGGGATGCAGGCGTTTGGCGTCGTCATAACTGGCCAGATCCGCCGAGCCGTACAGTGCGCGCGCCGCCAGCGCATACGGCAGGCTCATCTGCGCCGCCGCCAGGCTGTGTAACTCGCGTCCGCCGCACATCTCCAGCAGGAACGGATTAACGCCCACCACGATGCGCGCGATCTGCTCTACCCGCACGTTATGCTGTTGCAGCAGGATTCCCAGCGCATCAATCGCCGCGTGGGTGCCACGGCACGAAGCGTAGGGTTTGATTGAGCAGCGCGCCAGTTTCCACACCTCGCCGAGATCCGCCGTCAAAGCCTGCGGCTGCTGGGTTTCCGCCGCTAAGGTTTGCAGGAAGCCGCCCCAGCGCGGTTCAAACACCGCCGACGGGCCGCTGATACCGCGTTGTGCCAGCAGCGCGGCCTGTACGCCGCCTTCTGCTGCGCGCGCGGCATGCAGTTTTTTGGTGTGCGATCCGTCGTGAATAAAGCCCCACAAACCGCCGCTAAAGCTGGCGGCAATGCCCAGCGCAGACGCACACTGCGCGCCATCCAGCTGCAGCAGCGAACACACTGCCGCCGCCGCACCAAACACGCCGCAGCTGGCGGTAGAGTGCCAGCCTGCGCCGTTGTGCGCCGAGTAACCGCCGCAGGCTTCTAACACGCGGCGGCCAACGTCATAGCCGATCACCATCGCCACCAGCAGCGCTTGCCCGCCTACCGGCTGTGTCGCCAGCGGCAAAGCCGCCAGCAGCGCCGGGATCACCACCGCGCCGGAGTGATCGCAGCCGCCGGTATCGTCGAGTTCATACATGTGCGCCGCCACGCCGTTCAGCCACGCCGCCTGACGCGGACTGGCCTGCTGCGCGCTGCCCCAAATCTGCGCCTGTTCGCGGCCACCTTCGGCCTGCACCAGCGCCAGACACTCGCGCCAGATCGGGCTGTCGCAACCCGCCAGCGAAGCACCGAGCGTATCGAGTAGATGGCGTTTCGCCTGCTCCACCAGCGGTTCAGGCAGTTGTGCAAAACGCGTCCCGGCGATAAAGGCCGCCAGTTGATCAAGCGAGTTCGCCATGCGCACCTCCAGTGATGCGGGTAAACACCTCCGCCGGATGGCAGACATTGTTATCCGGCTGCGTCTGCCAGTGCGCCGCCGCCTGCTCAGCGGTGGCGATCCACACATTGTGCTGTTGCAGCATGTCGAGCAGCGCCCGCAGCAGGCCAATACGTCCGGCGGTGCCGATGATTTCCGGATGCAGGCGCAGCAAGTAGCACAGGCCAAAGCGGTGGAAGCCGTGGAAATCCTGCGTCATATTCGCCAGGGTTTCGCCATACGGCGCGATGCGCGATTGTCCCGGCGGAATAGCCGGGCTGAGGTTAAAGGCGAAGTAAGGCTCATCTTCCAGCGTGTAGTGCATCGGCAATTCCACCAAGCGCGTACCGGGATGGAAATACGGCAAATCGTCGCCGCGCCAGCTCGATGACCATTGAATGCCGAGTCCGATCAACGCCTGCGCCAGTCCCGGTTTCCACTGCCCGGCGGGCGTACGGAACCCCGTGATTTTGCGTCCGGTTATCTGCTCCAGTTTGTCGCAGCCGCGCGTCACGCTGGCGATCTGCTGTTCCAGCGTCAGCAGCGAGAAATCTTCGTGGGTATCGCCGCTGCAGGCGATTTCATGGCCGCCGGTCACGATGCGCTGCACTAGTTCCGGCTGCTGTTCGGCGACAATCGCGGGCATACACCAGCTGGCTTTGAGCTGCTTTTCTGCCAGCAGCGCCAGCAAGCGATCGACGCCGCGCAGCGTGCCGTAGCGCCATACCGACAGCGTTTTATCACGCCCCGCCACTGCCGGAGCCTGAGTGAGAATGCCGTGAATATCGTTGAAATCGATGGTGAGGATCGCCGCCGACTGGAAACCCAGCGGCCAGCGTGAAGGTTCAGTCATGCTGTTGCTCCTGCAAATACCACTGCGCCACCGCGTCGCAGCGCGCAAACCAAACGTCATCGCGCGCCGTCATATGTGCAAACAGCTGTTCCAGCAGCAGCAAGCGTCCCGGCTGGCCGGAGATTTTCGGGTGAAACAGCGTGGTGAGGCACAAGCCTTCATCCATCGCGCCATCGAACTCGCGCTGCCAGTTATCACGCGTGTGCGCATAGCTGGCGATGCGATCGCCGCCTTTGGGGAAGTCGGGCTGGCGCGTGTAGGCCAGCGAGGCGTAATCATCCATCTCCCACTTACCGGGGATCTCCACCAGCGGCGTATGGCCCGCCACCGGAATGCTGTAGGGGCGATCGTCGCCGCGCATGCTGCTGGAGTAGATCACGCCCGCGTCACGCAGGATTTGTGGCGTTTCGGCATGCCAGTCGCCCGACGGCGTACGAAAACCGCAGGCGGTGATGCCCAGATGCTGGTGAAAGACTTCAGCGGATTTCGCCATGACTGCGCGCTGTTCATCCGGTGAAATCGCCCAAAAGGATTCGTGGCGATAGCCGTGATAGGCCACTTCGTGGCCCTGTTCGATAATCGCCTGACACTGCTGCGGCCACTGCTCCACCACCCACGCCGGCACAAAGAAGGTGGCGGGAAGGTGGAAGGCGCGCAGCAGGTCAAGCAGACGCCCGAGCGCGCGGTACGGCCCGTAAGCCCCAAAGGTAAAATACTCTGGCGTTGACCACAGGCTGCCATTCAGCATGGCATCGCCGGTGGGACCGTCGAGGTCAAACGCCAGCGCCATACAGCCGCGTTTACCCTGCGGCCAGCGCACTGCGCCCGGTTGTTGCATCTGCGCGCTCCTTAGCCCTGGTTGACGGTCGCCTTCGCCACGCCGTTGTCTGCCAGACCCCATTTGCCGAGGATTTTCTGGTAAGAGCCATCAGCAATCATCGCGTCGATCGCCGCCTGAATCGCGGTGGTCAGCTCGCCCGCATCTTTACCAATCGCCATGCCGGTGTACTGGAAGGAGAAGGCTTTATCGAGCGCCTTATATTTGCCCTTTTCCAGATCCATGATGTACGGCAGCGTTTCACTGCCCTGCACCACGCCATCCAGACGGTTCTGACGCAGCTGGGTGCGCGCATCGGCGGTGCCTTCAGCACCTACCACAATGATCGCCGGCTTACCGGCCGCTTCACAGTGCGCTTTTGACCAGTTGGCAATCTCCTGCGGGAAGGTGGTGCGACGGCTGGTACCGACTTTCTTACCGCACAGATCCATCGCGCTGTTGATGTCGCTGCGCGCGGATTGGGTGTAGAACTGCGGGCCGGTTTTGAAGTAATCGATAAAGTTCACCACCTGCTGACGCTCTTTGGTGTCCGTCATGCCGGACATCACCAGATCGACGCGCTTAGTCACCACCGCATTCACCATCTGTTCGAAGGCGATCTCCTGCCAGTTGATCTTCACGCCGAGTTTTTCACCAATCGCCTGGCCGAGGTCGTAGTCCACGCCGGTCAGCTGGTTGGTCGCCGGATCTTTAAAATCCATTGGCGGATAGTTCGGCATGATCGCTACCGTCAGCCCTTTCTCTTTGATCGCCGCGGGTACGGCGATGTCTGCCCAGGCAGAGGATTGCAGCAGCAGCGCGGCACTGATGGCACTCAATAACAGCTTTTTCATATTCACCCCGGTAATGTTTAAAGAAGAATCGCGTTAATAAAGTTTTTCATCCGTGGATTTTGCGGGTTCAGCAGAATGTCTTCCGGTGCGCCCTGCTCGATAATCCGTCCCTCGTCCATAAACACCACCTGATTGGCCACCTCACGGGCAAAGCCCATTTCGTGCGTGACCACCAGCATGGTGGTGCCCTCTTTTGCCAGCTGACGCATCACCGCCAGCACTTCGCCCACCATCTCCGGATCCAGCGCCGAGGTGGGTTCGTCAAACAGCATCAGTTTGGGTTTCATCGCCAGCGCACGAGCAATCGCCACGCGCTGCTGCTGACCGCCGGAGAGCGACTGCGGATAGTCGTGCGCTTTGTGCGCCAGACCCACGCGATCGAGCAGCGCCATCGCCTCTTCGCTGGCTTCGCGCCTTGGGCGCAGCAGCACGCGACACGGCCCTTCGATGATGTTCTCCAGCGCGGTTTTGTGTGGGAACAGGTTAAAGCGCTGGAACACCATGCCGGTTTGCAGGCGCTGGCGCGCAATCTGCTTGTCGCTTAGCGCATGCAGTTTGTTACCGGCGATGCGATAGCCCGCCAGCTCGTTGTCGACCCAAATTCCGCCTTTATCGACCTTCTCCAGCTGGTTAATGCAGCGCAAAAAGGTGCTTTTGCCGGAACCGGATGGGCCGAGGATGCACATCACCTCGCCGTAGTTCACTTCGAGGCTGACATCCTTCAGGGCGTGGAACTGGTCGAAATATTTGTTCACCTTAACGGCGCGCACGATGTTTCTCATGTTGGGCTCCTGATTACTGACGCTGACGATGGCCGCGTGAGAAATAACGTTCCAGTCGGCTCTGTCCAAACGACAACACCGTGACCACAATCAGGTACCAAATGCCTGCCACGAACAGCAGTTCCATGACGCGCGCGTTGGCGAAGTAGATGGTTTGCGTGTTGTAGAGCAGCTCCGAGTACTGAATCATGCTGGCGAGGCTGGTGGTTTTGATCATGCTGATAAATTCGTTGCCGACCGGCGGCAGAATCACGCGCATCGCCTGCGGCAGAATGATGCGCTGCAGCGCCTGCAGACGCGGCATGCCGATGGCTTTCGCCGCTTCGTATTGCCCGGTATCCACCGACAGCAGGCCCGCGCGCACCACTTCCGAGGTGTACGCGCCCTGATTGATGCTCAAACCGAGCAGCGCGGCGAGGAACGGCGTCATGATGGTGACGGTTTGCACGCTGAACACGCCGGGAATGCTGATGGTGGGAAACACCAGCGCGAGGTTAAACCACAGCAGCAGCTGCAGAATCAGCGGCGTGCCGCGAAAAATCCACGCGTAGCCCACGGCGATGTAGTGCAGCACCGGATTCGGCGACATGTACATGATGGCGGTGATGACGCCAAACAGTACGCCGAGCCCCATCGCCAGCACCGACATGATCAGCGTGTTGACCACGCCGTTGAGAATCGCCTGGGCGGTAAAGAACTGGCCGACAAACGACCATTCGATATTGCCGTGCGCAAAGGCGTTTACCAGCAGCGCCAGCAGCAGCAGAATCACCGCCGACGCGGTGATACGGCCGTAGTAACGGCGCGGCACCACTTGGTAACGATCGAGATCGTAATGCGTCTGCTCGCGGCTGTTGTTCAAACCCGGCTCAATCGGCGTTGATTGCGACATAAGTTCTCCTCAGGCGCGTGGGCCAGCGTAATCGTCGGTCCAGCGCTGCTGGTCCTGCATCAGGGTTTGCAGACGTGCCAGCTGCTCACGTACGCGTGCCGGTGCGGTACCGCCGTAGCCGCTACGGGCCGCCAGCGCGGCTTCCAGCGTCAGCGCACTGCGCACCTCCGGCGTTAAGCGGACATCCACCGCCTGCAGTTGCGCATCGCTGAGATCCGACAGACCGCAGTTTTCGCGCTCGCACAATTGCACCAGCTGGCCGGTGATCTCATGCGCTTCGCGGAACGGCACGCCGCGCATCGCCAGCCAGTCGGCCACTTCGGTCGCCAGCGTGAAGCCGTCCGGTGCCTGCTCGCGCATCACGTCGGTGTTGAATTTCAGCGTCGCCATCATGCCTGCCATCGCCGGTAGCACCAGCAGCAGCGTATCCACCGCATCAATCACGTTGCGTTTGTCGTCGCTGAGATCGCGGTTGTAGGAGAGCGGCATCGCTTTCATGGTGGTGAGCAGCGCCATCAGATTGCCGACCAGGCGGCCAGCGCGGCCGCGCGTCAGTTCGGCGATGTCCGGGTTTTTCTTCTGCGGCATGATGGAGCTGCCGGTGGCGTAGCTGTCATGCAGCTCGACCCAGCGGAACTGGCGCGATGCCCACATGCACACTTCTTCGCACAGGCGTGACAGGTTGATGCCGATCATGCTGGTGACAAACAGGAATTCAGCGGCATAGTCGCGGCTGGCAACGGCATCGATGGAGTTCTCGCACGGCGCGAGATAGGCGAGATCGGCGGCGGCCTGCTCCGGCTGGCGCGCAATGGCGGAACCGGCCATCGCAGCGGCACCGAGCGGACAGCGTGCGCTGCGGCGATCCCAATCCTGCATGCGTTCAATATCGCGGGCAAAGGATTGCGCGTGAGCCAGCAGTTGATGGCCAAAAACAATCGGCTGCGCCTGCTGCAGATGCGTGAAACCGGGCGCGACGCTTTCGGTGTGCTGTGCCGCCTGCTCGACCAGCGCCTGCTGCAAGGCCAGCAACGCGCTCACCACCTTGCGGCCGTTGTCGCGCAGGTAAAGACGCAGATCGTTAACGGTTTGATCGTTACGCGAACGCCCGGCGCGCAGCTTGCCGCCCAGCGGACCTAAACGCTCGGTCAGCGCGCGTTCGATAAAGGTGTGCACATCTTCGTCGGCGGCAATCGGATGCAGCTGACCGGCGCGATAATCGGCGTCTAACGCGTCAATGGCCGCCAGCATGGTGCTGAGCTCTTCGGCGCTCAGCAACTCGCCGCGCGCCAGTTCACGGGCATGCGCCCGGCAGCCCGCCAGATCGTAAGGTGCCAATGCAAAGTAATAATCCGGGCTACGAGACAGCGCGGTTAAACTCGCCGCCGGTGCCGCTTTAAAACGCGCGCCCCATAACAGTTCGGCATTATCAGACATGCTATTTCCCCTTACAGATAATCATCAGCGATATGAAAAAGATATGGATGAGCCAGTTGAAATAATAAAAACTTATTTTATGACCACACTGGTAAATAGGGCCTATTTCAGGTTCACTGTACTTTCACCGCAATTATTCCGGAGTTGAATAGCAAAAATGGAAAGTAAAGTTTCCCAGTCCGGAAACAATGCAAATAATCGCAGCGATAATGCGGTTCTGGCACTGAGTAATATCGATTTAAAATTACTGCGGGTATTTAAATGCGTGGTAGAAGCGGGCGGATTAACCGCTGCCAGCCACGAATTGAATATTGGTCTGGCGGCGATCAGTAAACAGGTTTCCGATCTGGAAATTCGTCTCGGCATGACGTTATGCAGCCGCGGACGCGAAGGTTTTGAGCTAACGCAGTACGGCATCAACGTCTACCAGGCCACGCTGGAACTGTTCGTCTCGCTGAATCTGTTTCGCGAGCGGCTGCACAACAGTCGCAATGAACTGCTGGGTGACATTGCCATTTGCGTGGTGGATAACACCATCTCCGACCCGCAATCACCGGTCACCGCGGCGGTGCAACAGCTGCACCAGAAAGCGCCAAAGGTACAAATTCGACTGCAAACTGCGCAATTAGATGATATTGAGCGCGGCATCAGTGAAGGCCGTTTTCATTGTGGTATTGCACCGGTTTATGAAATGAAAAGTGATTTTGATTACTTCCCGCTTTATAAGGAATATTCAAAATTATATTGCTCCATGTCACATCCTTTATATTCTGGATCGTGCGATAAAAATATATCGCTGGACATATTACGTGAGCAGAAAATTATTAATCATTTATATGTGACGCCGCGCGACGATCGTCGCATCATTCCCTTACAGGACAGCGGCGTGCAGGCGGTTCAGGTTGAATCTGTCGCCATGCTGATTTTAACCGGCCATTTTATTGGTTATTTACCGGAACATTATGCCGCCGCGTTTATTGCGCGTGGGCAGCTGTGTGAGTTGGGTGATGATTCGACTCGCCGTGAAAACCCGTTTTGTTTGATGATGAAGAAGGGCCGCAAAATAAACCCGATTATCCGGCTGTTTATGCAGGCGCTGGGGATTGGCGAGGCGGAAGGACCGCACTGAGTTGGTGCGTTTGGAGATTGTGCTCGCTGTGCCTGGGTTTTGTGCTCGCTGTCCCCCATCCCGACCTTCCCCCGCAAGCGGGGGAAGGAGATGCTGCCAAATGCAGCTTCAACACTGACATGTGGCAGCATCTTCCTCCCCCATTTATGGGGGAGGACCGAGGAGGGGGACAGCAGGCACAATCACAATCACAATCACCCCAACACCTTAAACATCACCGTAGTCGCATCCAGCATACCTTCGGTTGACTCCGCATAGAACGGAATCGACCCGGCAATTTGCCAATCCATCGACAAATAGAGATCCGTCGCCACGTCGCCGCTGCGCGTGTCCAGCACCAGCAAGGTTTTGCCCTGCTGTGCCGCCAGCTGTTCGGCTTGCTGCATCAGGCGGCGTGCAATGCCCTGACGTCTGGCGCGGGGATGCACCAGCAGCTTACTGATCTCCGCCCGATGGCGACCGTTCGGCATTGCGCTGAATCCCACCATCACCGTCGCCACAATCACGCCCTGCTGATACGCCACCAGCAGCTGATTGTCGCCGCTCGCCAGGCTGTAAATTTTGTCCTGCCAGAAGCGCTCAATGGCCACGCGATCGTCTGCATCAATAAAGCCCACGCTGGCGCCATCGGCGACGCAGCCCTGCAGCACATCACACAATGCCGCCAGCAGCGGCTGCGCTTGGGTGGCGCTGAGAGGTTCGATGTCAATCATGGTTTGCATACCACCAAAATGTAGCGCGCGCCGCCTTCTGCATGGGCGGCAAACGCGGATTTGCCAGTGAGATGAAAGCGCAGACAGTCGCCTGCCTGCAGCGTCCAGTGCTGATCGTCCATGCTGATGGTCAGCTCGCCTGATTGCAGCCAGATGTGCTGCTCCAGTCCCTGAATCGGCGGCGCATCGTAATCAATGCGCGCGCCAGGACGCAGCACACCTTCCACCACTTCCGCTTTAAAGTGGCTGGCGGGCGGTGATACGTTGCGGCGCTGGAAGCCGCTGGCGTCATCGCGCCATACCGGCTGTTGCGCCGCTTTCAGCAGCAGCGCGGCCTCCTCTTCCACCTCGCTCAGCAGGCGCGACATGGTCAAGCCGTAGGCCACGCAAAGGCGGTTAAGCAAAGCGGCTGTGGGGCTCGTTTCGGCGCGTTCAATGCGCGACAACGACGCCCGACTGATGCCGGTCGCCATCGCCAATTCATCTAATGACCAACCGCGTTGTACGCGTAATTCAGCCAGTCGCGCCGCCAGTCGATCGTCGGTATCCGAAGCAGACATCTTCACCTCTCATATACGGGAAATAAATCTCACATATGAGATATGACCTTAAATAAATAAAGCGGTCAAGTTGTACAATTAAAAAATCATTGTACAACCCAGTCGTGGGGGTTAAGGTGTTGTTATGCAGGTCAGAATTTTTGAGGACTTTATGGCCTTATACAGTATCGGGGATGTGGCCGAACGCTGTGGAATCAACCCGGTAACGCTTCGCGCCTGGCAGCGACGTTACGGTCTGTTAAAACCCCAGCGTACCGAAGGTGGTCATCGGCAGTTTGATGATGAAGATGTTCAGCGTATCGAAGAGATAAAACGCTGGATAGAGAGTGGCGTGCCCGTTGGCAAAGTGAAAGCGTTGCTGGAAGGCGCCACGGTCAATGTGGATGACGGTTGGTCGGCGTTGCAGGAAGAGTTGATGAGCGTACTGCGCCACGTTCGCCCGGCGAAATTGCGCGTTAAAATTGCCAATATTGGCCGGGAACATCCGGTGGATGCGTTGATCGATCACGTGTTCGTGCCGGTTCGCCAGCGTCTTGGTTTAGATCAGAACACCGCGCGCACCATGTGCAGTCTGCTTGATGGCGCGCTGATTGATTATGTGGCGTTTTGTCTGGCCTGTGGACGTAAAAAAGCCGGTAAAGATGCCTTGATGCTGGGTTGGGCGGTGGAAGATCGTACCCGCATCTGGCTGGAAGCCTGGCGTTTGTCGCAGCAAGGCTGGCGCATGGATGTGTTGGCGGAGCCGCTGGACATGCCGCGCCCTGAGTTATTCCCCGGACAAAACCTGTTTATCTGGACCGGTAAAAAGCCGACGCGTCGTCAGGTCGAGCAGTTTGAACACTGGCAGGCGCAGGGTTTTGCCATTCACCTGCACGATCCCGCTTAAGTAAAAATCGCACACACGGCCTTTGCCTGGCGTGGTGTGCGCGTTATCATGCCGCCCTAAATTTCTTTTCTCAGGTCTCCTCATGAACTGGAATAAACTTCTTATCGGTTCCCTGTTTGCCATCATGGCGCTTGGCGGCATGGGCGGCATGATGCTGGTCGGCTACAGCCTCATTGTGCATACCCACTAAGTTTGCGCTGCACGCGCTCTAGCAGGCGATCGCAAATCAACGCCAGCAGCGCCACCAGCAGCGCGCCCTGAATCACATAGGCGGTGTTAAAGCCGCTCAAACCGATGATCACCGGCGATCCCAGACTCTCCGCGCCCACCGTGGAGGCGATGGTTGCCGTGCCGATGTTGATCATCACCGAGGTTCGCACGCCCGCCATGATCACCGGTGCCGCCAGCGCCAGCTCAATCTGCCACAAACGTCGCCACGGCCCCATGCCGAGGCCGATCGCGATTTCGCGATTGCTGGCCGGTACGCTATCTAAACCCGCCAGCGTGCCCTGCAAAATCGGTAGCAAGCCGTAGAGAAACAGCGCCATTACCGCGGGCGTCGCGCCAAATCCCATCACCGGCACCGCAATCGCTAGCACTGCGACTGGCGGAAAGGTTTGCCCAGCGGCCGCCACGGTTTCCAGCAGCGGACGAAAGGCGCGCCCGGCGTGGCGCGTAGCAAATACCGCGCAGCCAACGCCGACCAGCAACGCCAGCAGGCTGCCGCTGACCACTAACGCCAGATGCGCCAGCGCCAGCCGCCAGAAACTCTCCTGCTGATAGAGCGGACGCTCCAGCTGTGGAAACCAGTGGGCAAACAGCGGACCGCTGTGCGGCAAGCCCCACAGCAGCAGCAGAAAGGCCGCCAGCAGCCAGTAGAGCGGATCGCGTAACAGCTGCATCAGCTCGCCTCCCGCTGGCGCAGCAAATCGCTGAAGTGCAGCACACCCAGCGGCTGTTGCTGCTGATCGATCACCGGCAATTTGTCGGTGCGGCGCGCAATAAATTGCGACAGCGCTTCACGCAGCGTCAGCGATTCGGCAATCGGTTCGGCGTCCAGCCATTCACCGCGTCGCGCCGCGCTGCCGGCGCGTCCCAGCGCCAGCAAACGCACGCCCAGCTCGCTACGACCAAAGAACTCGCGGGCAAAGTCATTCACCGGCTGCGTCAGCAGATCGATTGGCCTGCCCTGCTGCACGATTTCGCCGCCGTCCATCAGCACCAGCTGGTCGGCCAGCGTCAGCGCTTCGTCGATGTCGTGCGTCACCAGCACCACGGTGCGACCGGACATTTTCTGAATGCGCAGCATCTCGTGTTGCAGCGCCAGACGGTTAACCGGATCGAGCGCGCCGAAAGGTTCATCCATCAGCAGCAACTCGGGATCGGCCGCCAGCGCACGCGCCACGCCGACGCGCTGCTGCTGTCCGCCCGACAGCTGATGCGGCATGCGCGTCGCCAGATGGCTGTCGAGATTGAGCAGCGCCAGCAGCTCCTCGACGCGTTGAGTAATCTTGGCCTGCGGCCAGCCGAGCAGCGAGGGCACGGTGCCGATGTTCTTCGCCACGTTCCAGTGCGGAAACAGGCCAATCGACTGAATGGCATAACCGATGCGGCGGCGCAACGCGCGCGCATCCATGGTTTCGATGGCTTCTCCGGCAAAACGTATTTCGCCGCTGTCGTGCTCCACCAGCCGGTTGATCATCTTCAGCGTGGTCGATTTGCCCGAACCTGAGGTGCCAATCAGCACGGTAAAACTGCCCTTCTCAATCTTCAGCGACAGGTTACGTATCGCCTCTTTGCCAGCGAACACTTTGCTCACCTGGTGAAATTCAATCATGACGTCTCTCCAGCAGTGCCGACAGTAAACGCAGCAGCGCATCAAAAATCACCGCCAGCGCCACCACCGGAATCACGCCCAGCAGCACCAGATCCAGCGCGCTGCTCAGCAATCCCTGAAAAACAATGGCGCCGAATCCGCCCGCCCCAATCAGCGCCGCGACCACCGCCAGGCCCACGGTTTGCACCACTACCACGCGCAGCCCGGAGAGCCACACCGGCAGCGCCAGCGGCAGTTCGGCGTGCCAGAACTGTTGCCACGCGCTCATGCCCATGCCGCGCGCGGTTTCACGCACTTCCTGCGGCACCTGCTGCAAACCGGCCACCACGCTGCGCACCAGCGGCAGCAGCGCGTAGAGCACCAGCGCAATCAAGGCCGGTGCAATACCGATGCCGCTGATGCCCCAACGGGCCAGCAGCGGAAAATGCGCCACCAATCCCGCCAGCGGCGCAATCAGTAAACCGAACAGCGCCACCGACGGCACCGTTTGAATCAGGTTAAGCACGCTAAATGCGGCATTCTGCCAGCGCGGACGCCGCGCAATCGCCAGCCCGAGCGGCAATCCGATGATTACCGTCGGCAGCAGCGTGCCGCCCAGCAGCCACAAATGCTGCGTGAAGGCCGCATCAAACACCGCCGTGCGGTTGGCGTACTCTTTCAAAAGCGAGAGACGATCAAGATGACCGCTGAGTAACAGCGCCAGCGGCAGCAGCCAGATTTGCAGGTTGAGCACAATGCGCCACGGGGTACTGCGGGTGATTTGCCGGACCGCTTCCGCCGCCAGCAGCAGCGCCAGCGCCGCCGCACACCACAAGCCGCTGCCAAACGCGGTGCGCGCCAGCGGGCTCCCGCTGTTCGCCAGTTGCGTGGCCTGTTGTCCGGCCAGCCAGATGAGTAAGGCCAGCAGCACTTCCGCCGCCAGCAGCACCGATATCGCGTGAATGCGGCGCGGCGGCCACCACAAGCTCTGCCACAGCCACAGCAACGGGATGAACAGCAGTATGCTGTTGGTCACCTGCCATAACGTCAGCGGCTGGCCAGAGACCAGCCGATTGGCGGCAAAGCTCAATAGCGGCAAGGCAAACAGCGCCAGCGTGATAAGCGCGATTAACACCAGCAGCACCGGCTGCTGGCGCGGTCGGAATAACAACGACGACACTGCTTACAGCAACTTATTGGTCTGTAGCCACTGTTTCGCGACCTGGCTGGCATCCTGACCATCCACCGCGATCTGCGCATTCAGCTGCTGCAGGGTTTTCTCATCCAGCTTGCTGAAGACCGGCTGCAGCCAGTTGCCGATGTCCGGATATTGTTTGAGCACGCTTTCGCGGATCACCGGCGCAGGGGCATAAATCGGCTGCACGCCTTTCGGATCGCTCAGCGTTTGCAGGCCCAGCGCCGCTACCGGACCGTCGGTGCCGTACGCCATCGCCGCGTTCACGCCAGAGGTTTGCTGCGCCGCCGCTTTGATGGTCACGGCGGTGTCGCCACCGGCCAGCGACAGCAGCTGCGCCTGCTCCAGTTTGAAGTTGTAGGCTTTTTCAAACGCCGGTAACGCATCGCTGCGTTCAATAAATTCCGCCGAGGCAGCCAGTTTGAAAGTGCCGCCTTTTTTCAGGTAAGCGCTGAGATCGTCCAGCGTGTTGAGGTTGTTCTTCTGCGCCACGTCGCCGCGCACCGCAATCGTCCAGGTATTGTTAGCTGGCGCGGGCGTCAGCCACACCAGATGATTTTTCTCGGCGTCGAGTTTTTTCACCTTCTCGTAGCCCTGCTGAGCGTTCTTCCACGCCGTGTCTTTTTCATCGTTGAAGAAGAATGCGCCATTGCCGGTGTATTCCGGGTAGATATCCAGCTCACCAGCGGTGATCGCGCCGCGCACCACTTGCGTGGTACCGAGCTGGATTTTATTGACGGTTTTTACCCCATGTTTGTCCAGCACCTGCAGAATAATGTTGCCGAGTAGCGAGCCTTCGGTATCAATTTTGGAACCGACTTTCACCGGATCCGCCGCCTGCGCTGCACCCATGCTCATTGCCAATGCCATCATTCCCAATAAACCCTGCTTTATCATCCCGCTTCCCTCATTTGTTTTCATTGTGTGACTATCAAGCGTAGCCTGGCGAAAGGGGATAGGCGCGGTCAAGCGGCTTACTTCGTGCTTTTTTTGCTATCAATTGCCTATCGGTTATAACCAAAACGCAGCACATATAACCAATTGGAATTTTCGATGTTAAGACGGCGGCTTATGCTCACAGTCCCACTCATTACAATAAATTACAAAACATCATGACCGACTTAGCTTCTACGGCGCACGTCGCGCAGGCAGGGAATGTCCCCACCGGTGAGACCAAATGGATCCGCAGCGCGGCCGATGTCTCCGGGCTGGTGAACAACAGCAACGAATCGCGCAGCAACGCGCGCATCGTAATCGCCATTGCGCTGGGCGGCGTGTTCCTCGACGCCTATGATCTCGGCGCATTAGCGTTTGGCATCAAAGACGTGACGCGCGAGTTCCAGCTGACGCCCGCAGGCACCGGCATGGTGGCATCGGCGATTACCTTTGGTGCGATTGTCGGGGCGCTGATTGGCGGCTACCTCACCGACAAAATAGGTCGCTATCGCGTGTTTATGGCCGACATGTTTTTCTTCGTGGTGGCAGCGTTAGCCTGTGCGTTCGCGCCAAACGAATATGTGCTGGCCGGTGCGCGCTTTGTGATGGGCCTCGGCGTCGGGATCGACTTACCGGTGGCGATGGCGTTTCTCGCCGAGTTTTCGAAGCTGCGCGGGCAAGGCAATAAGGCCGCCAGCGTGGCGATGTGGTGTCCGACATGGTACGCGGCGATCAGTATTTCCTACCTGCTGGTCCTGCTGCTGTATGCGGTGTTGCCCGAAACCCACACCGATTGGCTGTGGCGTTTGATTCTGGGTTTTGGTGCGGTGCCTGCGCTGCTGATCATCGCTATTCGCAGCCGTTACATGAGTGAGTCGCCGATTTGGGCAGCCAATCAGGGCAACCTCACAGGCGCGGCGGAGATTCTGCGCAACTCTTACAACATCAACGCGCAGGTGGCGGATGACGCCGATCTGACGCCGCAGAAAGCGGTACGTAAAGCCAGCTGGCGCAACTACGGCGCGCTGCTGCAGGGCGTCTATCGTCGTCGAACCATTCTGGCAACCGTCACCTCCATCGCCTCGTCGTTTGCCTATAACGCGGTGGCGTTTGGCCTGCCGGTGATTATCTCCAGCTTCTTTGCGCAATCGATGCTGACCACCATTCTGGTGTCGCTGGCGCTGAATCTGCTGTTTGCCTTTGTCGGCGGCTTGCTGGCGGTGCGGCTGGTGCCGCGTCTCGGCGCGTGGAAGATGTCGGTGGCCGGTTACGCTTGTCAGTGCGTGGCGCTGCTGGGACTGGCGTTGATTGGTCGTCCGGAAGGCGGCGAACAGGCGGCGGTGGCGATTGCCATGCTGGCGCTGTTCCTGTTTGGTCAGGGCTTTGGTCCCGGCTCGCATACTATGACGTTTGCTTCGCTGAGCTATCCCGCTTCGCTGCGCGGCGTGGGCGTTGGCTTCAACCAGACGCTGATGCGCGGCAGTTCCACCGTGTCGCTGTTCACCTTCCCGCTGCTGGTGGCGGCGTTTGGTACCGGCGTGTTCTGGGTGATTTTCCTTGCGCCGCTGATTGGCTTACTGGCGCTACTGGCGATTCGCTGGGAGCCGTCGGGTTACGACGTGGATGCGGAAGATTTTCAGTAATTTCACCGAACGCCTGTCTCATCGCGGCGCAATCTATTGCGCCGCTGCGGAATATGCAATCATGCCGTCAGGCGAAACTCGCCCAGCGTATTGGGAATGCGCGGGAAGGTATGCAAAAACCACGGCGTGAACTGCGCCGGATTCTCCTGCATCTCCTGCTGAATCTGCGCAATCGAGCGATAGCACCATGCATCCGCCTCCTCCGGGTTGAGGACCGGCTGCTCATCGCTGATGGCGAAGAACACGTGGCCATATTCATGCTCGGTCAAGCCGTTACTCAGCGGCAGGTTGTAGCTCAGCTCAAACACCGGCGTTAACGCAACATTCATGCCCATCTCTTCACGCAAACGGCGCTCGGCGGCATCGCGCGTGGATTCCTGCGGATAGGGATGACTGCAGCAGGTGTTACTCCACAATCCACCACAGTGATATTTGGTGCTGGCACGGCGTTGCAACAGCACTTCATGGCGCGAATTGAACACGTAAACCGTCACCGCGCGATGCAGCAATCCTTTTTCATGCACTTCCAGCTTTTCCATTTTGCCGATAGGGCGATCGAGGTGGTCAACGAGAATAACTTCAATGGCGGGCATGACAACTCCTTCGGAAAATTCGCAGCTATTGTACACAACCTCCAAAGGGTTGATGGAGGAAATAGCGCACATTCCGTGCGTTAACGTGGGCACATTAAAGCGTAGCAGCCTGCGGAGAATTCAGCATAAAAAAGCGGGGAATGGCGTTAATAGAGAAGATGTGTGCGGTGTGTGAGAAGGCCGCCATGTATGGCGACCTTCTCCACAAAACTTACAGCTTAAAGCTTTGTACCACCTGCTCCAGCTGCACGCTTTGCTGCTGCATCGACTGCGCGGCGGCTGAAACCTGCTCGACCAGCGCGGCGTTCTGCTGAGTGCTGCCGTCCAGCTGGGTAATCGCCACGTTAACCTGATCGATGCCCATGCTCTGCTCGCGGCTCGCTGACATGATTTCGCTCATTAGCGTGGTCACACTGCTGACGCCCTGCATCAACTCATCCATGGTTTGCCCGGCCTGCTCCACCAATTGGCTGCCGGTATCGATATTCGCCACCGACTCCTCAATCAGCTTCTTAATTTCACGCGCCGAGTTAGCCGAGCGCTGTGCCAGGTTGCGCACTTCCGAGGCCACCACGGCAAAACCGCGCCCCTGTTCACCGGCGCGCGCCGCCTCTACTGCGGCGTTCAGCGCCAGAATGTTGGTCTGGAAGGCGATGCTGTCGATAACGCTGATGATATCAACCACTTTGCGCGAAGAGTGATTAATCGCGCCCATGGTGGTGACCACCTGACGCACCACTTCGGTACCGCGTGCCGCAACCTGCGACGCGCCATCCGCCAGCTGATTAGCATGCGTGGCGTTATCGGCGTTCTGACGTACCGTGCCGGTCAGCTCTTCCATTGATGCTGCCGTTTCAACAATCGAACTGGCCTGCGATTCGGTACGCGCCGAGAGATCGGCGTTGCCGCTGGCAATTTCACGCGAAGCCGCCGTAATCGCCAGCGCGCTATCGCCCACCTGACGCATCAGGCCTTGCAGATAGGCGATGAACTGGTTGAAGCTCTGCGCCACGGCGTTGAATTCCGGGCTATTACTGGCGGGCAGACGCTGCGTCAAATCGGCACCGCCGGTCGACAAGGCTTCAATGTTGCTGTTCAGCACCGCGAGACGTTTCATCATGGCGCGCACAAAGCCCAGCAGCACCAGCAGCAGGATCACCGCCAGCGGAATCTGCACCAGACCCAGACGCGTCAACATGCTGTGGGTTTGTGCATCCAGCAAGCTCGACGGCACATCGCTGGCGAGATACCACGGGCTGCCGGCAATCGCCTGCACGAACAGCGTGTGTTCGCCATCTTCACCTGCGAAGGTGGTTTGCGCGGGCTGGCTGCCCGCCTGCGCTAACAGACCTTTTAACGCGGACGCCATCGGCAGCTGGGTATCGGCGAGGTTTTCCAGCTTCGGCGCACCATCCACCAGCGCGGCGTTACCGACCACTTTACCGTCGGCTTCAACGATCAGTACGCGGCCCTGAATCGCCTCACCCATCTGTTTTGCCAGTTGGTTGAAGAAGCCGAGCGTTACGTCAATGGTCGCTACGCCCCATACGGTGCCATCGCGATAGATCGCCATTGCACAGTTGGTACGCGGCTGCGGGCTGGCGGCATCCTGATACGCTTTCGCCCACGCGCACTGGCCCTTCGGCGCAGCCAAACCATCTTTGTACCAGGATTGCTCCCAGTATTTGTCGGCGGCGTCCGAGTTCCAGTAGGTGTTGACCTGCAGCTGGTTACTGGCGTTGCGCGCAAAGAACGAACTGTTTTTCTCTTTGGCCGGATCGCGACGGTTCGGTAACGGCCAGATGCCACCGCCGAACACGTTACTGTCCTGATATTGGTTAACTAAGGCGGGCAGCAAGGTATCGATGGCTGCGCTGTCCATCACGCCTGCGGCTTCGGTAATGGCGCGCTGCTGCGCCTGGACGCGGTTCATCTGCTCGACGATGCGTCCGGCCAGGCCGTCCACTTCGTAACGTACCAGACGACTTTCATTTTCGGAGAGTTGCGGAGCGATAAACTGATTAATTACCAGCACGGTAACCAGCATCAGACCGGCAAAAAAGGCGACCAGCGTCGCGGTGAAACGGGATTGTGTTGTTTTGAACATTATGTGTGCCCTTACCCTGGTTGGCGAGTTGCCTGATCGAGGTTAACGGCGTGTTAATGGGGAACTTGAGGTGAGCACGATCACAAAGCAGTGAAATAGTTGATTTGGGTGATAATTTAAAATCGTAGGGTCGGCATCGATGCCGACCTGATTTACGGAGCGGGAGTTTCAACCACTTCCTGGCGCGGCCGGAACACATGATTATTGCCGTCCGCCAGCAAACGTTGCAGCAGCTGCTGCCCACCGCGATCGTCAGCCTGCGCAAACTGGCGTTCGGCTTCGGTAATTGGCGTGGACCAGAGCAGATTCACGCGGTCGCCATCGCGTTTCGGCAGGCGGAATTGCGCCGCTTCGGGAGCGAGATCGTTGGCCAGCAGGAAGCTTTCAAAGCCAACCGGCGCCACTTCCGACGCCAGCGTATGCCCTTCGCCAATCCAGGTCAGGCGCGCCCACGGCAGATGGGCAAACTCAGCCAGCGCGCTCGCCATCTGCACCGCATTGGCTTCGGTCATCACTTCACCGTCCACCGCCATCGCCAGCTCGACGCGGCGATACTGCGGCGCCAGCTCGTCAAACAGGTGATCCACCTGCGGCATCGGACGGATCCCCATGCCAAGCGTCAGGAAATACCAAACACCATTGTGCAAGTGCTGCGAAATCGCCATTGGCGGCCAGTTGCCTTGATCGATGGAGTAATATTTTACCGATTCGCCAAACTGCGCCTGATAACACTGCATCAGCTCGCGCTGCACCACATCCCACAAGTGTCCGTCATGCCAGTCGCGCCAGAAATGGCGCTGCTGTTCTGCGCGCGCATAGTAATCGTTGGTGGAGGCCGATCCCAGCGGCGCGGTCAGGCGATTCTCTTTGATGCAGGCAGCAGAAAAACTCACCTGCTTATCCTGATACAGGCTCCAGCCGGGGATCACCGCCAGCAGCTGGCCGTAATACCACAGCGCGGCGCCGTCGTCGCTGGGCTCCCACAGCACCTGTAATCCGGCGGGATCAAGCATCGGCTCGGCTTCCAGCGTGCGGCAATACTCGGCACTCAGCAGCGGCGCGATGCCCTGCTCCATCGCTTCACGATCTTCCTGCGCGGGCGCAGGCAGCAGGTTACGCAGCCAGCAGCCGCGCACCGCATACTGGCTGCGAAACAGGTCATTCGGCCAGATATAAAAATAGGCCGTACGCGCATCCTGCTCGACGATCGCGGTTAGTGTGTGTTGCTGATTCGGCACCTCAGCAATCAGAGGTTGGTGGGTCATAACGCCTCGATATTACCTGGAGGAATCCATTTTCCCCGAGAATAGAGCAGGATCGGCACTCGTGCCATGTGACACAAGGGTAAAACTCTCAAAGTGCGGGGATGAATAGATGAGAGCGGCTTATCAATTGCCGCTTAACACGCTGACAAGCTTCAGATTAATTTGCGATTCTTTTACCATTTCGCGTGATATGGTTTGCGCATTCACCTCTTTGGAGCTGCCATCATGGTGCTGCAAAACCTCGATCTGAACCTGCGTGATGTGGTTATTTTCGCGATGTTGGTGTGGCTGTTTATCCGCTATACATGGGTGATGGCGTCGCTGACGCTGTTGCTGAGCGGCGTGGCGTTGCTGGTGTTATTACCGCTTGATATCTATTACAGCCTGCTGCCGCTGGCGCTGATTGGCCTGGGGCTTGGCATGTTGCTGCACCATTATCAGCAACGTCAGCTGGCGCTAAAACGTGAAGCGCGCACGCCGCGCACCTACACGCAGAAAGAGGATGAGCTGCACCTGTAACGCTTAGCGGCCCATGCGCTGCATAGCGCGGGTATAAGCACCGCGCTGAATCGACCAGCGCAGCAGACCCGCAATCACCGCCATTTCCCGATCCACGCGCCACTGCGTCAGCGGCCCAACCGGCTGCTGAATCTGCTGTTGCGCCCAGTCAGGCAACAATCCCATTCCCGCTTTCAGCATCACGCGCATTGCCGGTTTTGCCTGCCAGCTGGGTGCGGGCGCGTTGATAAGCAGTTGCATCACCTCCAGCGTGCGCGCATCGCAGACTAACTCGGGCCGCATCATCTGTAGATACGCCTCAACCGCCTGCACGCTTTTCGGCACCCGCTGCGCGCCGAGCGCTTCGGCAACTAACGCCGCTTCCTGATAGTAGCGATCCTGATCGGCCAGGCTGAGCTGCGGATTTTTGTAGCGCAGATGCGCTGCCAGAAAACGGCTGGTTTCCGCGACGTGCACCCAGGTAAGCAGATGCGGATCGCTGGCGGCATAGGGCTTGCCTGCGTTATCGACGCCGGTCACGCGCAGGTGAATCCGTTTGACGCGGTCGATGAGGATGTTGGCATCGGCGGTGTTACCGAAGGTGGTGACGGCGATAAACTGGCTGGTGCGCCGCAGGCGGCCCATCATGTCCTGCCGGAAATTGGAGTGATCCCACACGCCCGCCAGCGCCGCCGGATGCAGCATCTGCAACATTAAGGCGCTGATGCCGCCGCACAACATGGAGGGGAAGTCGCCATGGACGCGCCAGATAACGTGGTCCGGGCCAAATAAACCGGGATCGCCAGGCGGTTGCGAGATGTCGAATTCGTTGAGTGACAGGCCGTTGAGGCGGAAGACTTGCTGTTGGATGCGTTCGCGGATGTTCATGGGTTTGTGCGCTCATTGGCCTGGTCGGCATGAATGCCGACCCTACAAATCACCGAAGCATAACATGTAGGGCCAGCATTCATGCTGACCGAGCGAAAGAGCGCAACAATCTTACTTACAGATAATCAAATTGCGCATCCTGCGTGCGCACCGAATCCAGTCCAATCATCACGTTGAATTTGCCTGGCTCGGCAACCTGCTGCATCTTCTGGTTCCAGAATTTCAGCGCATCAACATCGATCTTAAACTTCACGGTTTGCGATTCACCGGCTTTCAGCATGATGCGCTGGAAGCCGCGCAGCTCCTGCACCGGACGGCTAATGCTGGCGACCGGATCGTTGAGATAGAGCTGCACCACGGTCGCGCCATCGCGTTTACCGCTATTGGTTACGGTCACTGAAGCCTCCACCGAGCCGTTACGCGGCATGGTGCGTGACGACATCTTCACCGGCGACACCGTGAAGGTGGTGTAGCTCAGGCCGTAACCAAACGGATAAAGCGGGCCGTTCACGGCATCGTAGTAATGCGAGGTGTACTTGTTCGGCTTGGCGAAGTTGTACGGACGACCGGTTGGCAAGTGGTTGTAGTAAATCGGAATCTGCCCCACTGAACGCGGGAAGGAGACCGGCAGTTTGCCCGACGGGTTGTAATCGCCGAACAGCACATCGGCGATCGCGTTGCCGCCTTCGGTACCGCTAAACCAGGTTTCCAACATCGCATCGGCTTGCTGATCTTCCTTCACCACCGTCAGCGGACGGCCGTTCATCAGCACGATCACCAGCGGTTTGCCGGTGGCTTTCAGTGCGGCCAGCAGCTTCTGCTGACTTTCCGGGATCACCAAATCGCTGCGGCTGGAGGCTTCGTGCGCCATGCCCTGCGCTTCACCCACGGCAGCCACCACCACATCGGCTTTTTTCGCCTGCGCCACCGCTTCGTCAATCAGCTCCTGCGGCGAACGCTTGTCCACGCTGACTGCCTGCTCATACAGATTGAGGAAGTCCTGAATGCCTTTGTTGTCGGTGATGTTAGCGCCTTTGGCATACAGCACGGTGCCTTTGCCGGCCATCGCATTGCGTACGCCTTGCAGCAGAGGAATCGACTGCTTTGCCACGCCAGCGGCCGACCAGCTGCCCATGATGTCGCGCTGGCTGTCCGCTAACGGCCCCACCAATGCAATGGTGGCGTCTTTCTTCAGCGGCAGCGTTTCGCGCCAGTTTTTCAGCAGCACAATGCTTTTACGCGCCACGTCACGCGCTTCGGCGCGATGCAAACGGCTTTCCGCATTGGTGTCCTGCGGATCACTCTCTTTCGGCCCTAAATGACTGTAAGGATCGTTAAACAAGCCCATGTCATATTTGACGTTCAGCACATGGCGCGCGGCATCGTCCACTTCCGCCATGCTCACCGCGCCGCTCTTCACCAGGCCCGGCAGATATTTGCTGTAGTACTCGTCGCTCATGCTCATGTCGATGCCTGATTTCATCGCAATGCGCACCGCATCCTGTGGATCGCTGGCTACGCCGTGTTTAATCAGTTCTTTAATCGCACCGTGATCGCTAATGGTGATGCCTTTGAATTTCCAGTCGCCGCGCAGGATGTCTTTCAGCAGCCAACTGTCTGCCGTGGCCGGTGTGCCATTCAATGAGTTAAGCGCCACCATTACGCCACCGCTGCCCGCATCCAATGAGGCTTTATACGGCGGCAGATAATCCTGGAACAGGCGCTGCGGGCTCATGTCGACGGTGTTGTAATCTCGTCCACCTTCCACTGCGCCGTAGGCCGCGAAGTGCTTCACGCTGGTCATGATCGAGTAGCGATCCGCCGCGCTTTTGCCCTGCATGGCTTTCACCATGCTGCTGCCCATTTGCGCGCTGAGGAAGGTGTCTTCACCAAAGCCTTCCGAGCCGCGTCCCCAACGAGGTTCGCGGGACACATCAACCATCGGCGCCCACGTCATGTTGAGGCCGTCATCCGCGGCTTCATAAGCAGAGACGCGTCCCACCTCAGCGATGGCATCCAGATCCCAGCTTGCCGCCAGGCCAAGTGGAATCGGGAAAATGGTGCGCTGACCGTGCACCACGTCATAGGCGAAGAAAAGCGGAATTTTCAGGCGGCTGAGCTGCATCACCTGATCCTGCATGGCGCGAATATCCTGACGCGTCACGGTGTTAAAAATTGCCCCGACCTGACCGTGCTGAATCATGTCGCGAACCGCCGATTTTGGCGTATCCGGTCCTACGCTGATTAAACGCATCTGCCCGATTTTTTCATCAAGGGTCATTTTGCTGAGCAGCTGATTCACAAAGGCGTCGCGCGCCTGTTCAGTCATCGGATGTGGGCCAAACAGATCGTCCGCGAAAGCGGGTTGCATGGCTAAGGAGACAGCGAGGCTAACAGAGTAAATCCATTTCATCAGGTCGGGTTCTCTTAAGTGACTGCGCAATATCGAAATAACAGGGGCAGTTTGCCACAAGATGAGGATAGCAGGTAGCCGCCATGTCACACCGCGATCCTGTCGCTGACGCATGCTACAGTAAAAGCGCCATGTTAAAGACAAGGATAGGCCAATGAAAAACAACACTTCGCACCCTACTCTGCTCGCCGAACTGCGTCGTCTGCTCGGATCGTCGAACCTGTTAACCGACGCGGAACAGACCGCGCGCTACCGCAAAGGTTTTCGCTCGGGCGAAGGCGAAGCGCTGGCGGTGATTTTCCCTGGTTCGCTGCTCGAGCTGTGGCGTGCGTTGCAGGCGCTGGTCAGCGCCGATGCGATCATTTTGATGCAGGCCGCCAACACCGGCCTGACCGAAGGTTCCACGCCAAACGGCAACGATTACGATCGTCCAGTGGTGATCATCAGCACCTTGCGTCTGGATAAGTTGCAGCTGATCGACAACGGCAAACAGATCCTCGCCTTCCCCGGCAGCACGCTGTATCAGCTGGAAAAAGCGCTGAAACCGCTTGGCCGCGAGCCGCATTCGGTGATCGGTTCTTCCTGCATTGGCGCCTCGGTGATGGGCGGGATTTGCAATAACTCGGGTGGATCGCTGATCAAACGCGGTCCGGCCTACAGCGAAATGGCGCTGTTTGCGCAGATTGATGCCAGCGGCAAACTCAAGCTGGTGAACCATCTCGGCATCGATCTCGGCCATTCGCCGGAAGAGATGTTGGGTCGGCTGGATGACGATCGCTGGCAGCAGAGCGATGTGCGCTGGGATGAACGTCACGCCTCGGATCATGAATACGCCGACCGCGTGCGCGACATCAATGCAGAGACGCCAGCGCGCTTCAACGCCGATGAGCGCCGCCTGTTTGAAGCCTCTGGCTGCGCCGGTAAGCTGGCGGTGTTTGCCGTGCGTCTGGATACCTTCCCCACCGAACCGCAGCAGCAGGTGTTCTACATCGGCACCAATAATCCGGCGGAATTGGGCGATATTCGCCGCCATATACTGGCGGAATTTACCCATCTGCCGGTGGCGGGCGAATATATGCACCGCGACATTTTCGACATCGCCGAGGTGTACGGCAAAGATACTTTCGTGATGATTGATAAACTCGGCACCGACAAAATGCCGCTGTTTTTCACCCTGAAAGGCCGCGTGGATGCCTGGCTGAGCAAGCTGAGCTGGGTGAAACCGCATCTCACCGATCGTTTATTGCAGCGCGTCAGCAGCTGGCTACCGGCGCATCTGCCTAAACGCCTGAAGCAGTATCGCGACAAATATGAGCATCACCTGATGCTGAAGATGTCCGGCGACGGCGTCGCCGAAGCGCAGGCCTATCTGACCGAATATTTCCGCGAAGGCGGCGGCGCGTTCTTCGCCTGTGACGCCAAAGAGGGTGCGCACGCGTTCCTGCATCGCTTTGCTGCCGCCGGAGCTGCGGTGCGCTATCACGCGGTGCATGCCGATGAAGTGGAAGACATTCTGGCGCTGGATATCGCGCTGCGTCGTAATGATGAAGCGTGGTTTGAACGACTGCCGGCTGAGTTCGACAAGGATCTGAGCCATCGTCTCTACTACGGCCACTTCTTCTGCCACGTGTTCCATCAGGATTACATCGTGAAAAAAGGCGTGGATGCGCATGCGCTGAAAGAGAAGATGCTGGCGATATTAGCCGCGCGCGGCGCCGAGTATCCGGCCGAGCATAACGTGGGCCATCTGTATCAGGCGAAACCACAGCTGCAGGCGTTTTATCAGCAGCTCGATCCCACCAACTGTTTTAATCCGGGGATTGGGAAAACCAGTAAGCAGAAGGGTTGGGCGGTGAAGGTTTGAGTCGGTGCGAGAGTGGAAAAGGTGGCCATAAATGGCCACCCTACGGATTTATGGCAACGGATCGCTTTGCTGATCTTGTGCTGCGGCCACCGCGCGGCGCTCGATGATCATGGTCTGCGGCGTCGACAGCATAATGCCCTCTTTACGCAGACGCGTCAGAATATCGAACAGCAGATCGCTCTTGGCACCGGAAATCTGGCGCTGACCGGCCACGTTGCCGGTAACGCTCAACACGATGCCCGCTGGCGTCAAATCTTTGAACGACACGGACGGCTCCGGCGTCTCCAGAATACGTTCGTTCTCCTGATACACTTCCAGCAGAATTTCACGCACCCGCACCGGATCGATATCCAGCGGGAACGTCAGCAAGATGGTGACCACGCCCTGCGCGTTACCCATGGTGGCGTTACGCACGTTCTGCGAAATAAATTGCGAGTTCGGCACAATCACCGTCGATTTGTCGCCGAGCTGAATTTCGGTGGCGCGCACGTTAATACGACGGATATCCCCTTCAATGCCGCTGATGCTCACCAGATCGCCCACTTTCACCGGACGCTCGGTCAACAGAATCAGGCCGGAAATAAAGTTCTTCACAATCTCCTGTAAGCCGAAACCGATACCGACCGACAAGGCGCTCACAATCCACGCCAGTTTGTTCCACTGCAGGCCCATAATCGACAGCGTCAGCAGGATAATCAGCACGTAACCGATATTGCTAAACAGCGTCACCAGCGACACGCGCATGCCGACGTCCATGGTGGTTTTGGGCAGGAAATCTTTATCCAGCCAGCGACGCACCGAACGCAGCACGTAAATGCCCACCACCAGACAGAGAATTGCATTGACCATGTGCGCCGGCACAATGTTCAGCGACTCCAGCCCTTTGCCGCCCCAGAACTCAATCACCTTCTGGATCAGCTCAATCGGCGTTGATGAGGCAAAGGTGCCGTTCAGCAGTGCCAGCGCCAGAATGGCAATCAGCACGGTTTTACCCAGCGCGCTGAGCAGCGTCGCCGCCTGTTGCAGGTAACGCTCATCAATATTCAGCGTGGTTTGCAGGCGCTTGCCGGTGGCATTGCTGGTGGAGAACAGGCTTTCGCAGCCGTCATTCACCAGATGGCTGAGGAAGTAGAACGAACCAAACAAAATGCCGCACCAAATCACTTCATAGCTAAGGAAGCGCGCCAGCGTGACGTAACCGATGATCAGTGAAATCAGGATGCCGAGCGCCGTCAGCATCAGCGCCAGCTGCACCAATCCCACCAACGTTGAACGCGCTTCAGGCTGCTGACCTTCCTGCACCATGCGGCGGCGTACGCGGTTGATGCGCATGCCGATCGCCAGTCCGGTACTGCCGATCAGCAGCGCGGTCAAGCCGTTAGCAAAAATGGTGGTATTCAGGCTGGTGCCGACGCTGTAGTTGAAGGCTTCCACCGTCTGGAAAATAAACACCAGCGCCGCAGTGAACGGCGGGAACGGCTTCAGGGCTTGCGCGACTTCGTTGGAGATGGCCGGCAAACGCCAGCTTGGGCGACGTGTGGAGAGGAACGCGCGGCCTAAACCGGCAATCAAGCCGCAATAGACGCTGAGCTGCACCAGCCGATCAACAAAATCCTGCACATCACCCGAGACTTCATCACGGCGCGTAAAGGCCAGCGCGATGAAGTTAAAGGTGATCACCACCGCGGCCAGCGTGGTGAGCGCGGTGGTGGCGGCGAGGAAGCTGCGACGTAAGCGCCCTTCCGGCATCTTATGAATGCTGACCCAGGCAAAGAACTCTTCGCTGTAGCGACGGCCCAGCGTCATCACCAGCATCGCGGCAAACAGCCAGGCCACGGTGCCGAAACGCCAGCCAGATTCCCACGACAGCGCGGCGGTGTCCTGCAATTCAGTAATGAACTCGCTGATCTTCTCGCCATCAAGATCCTGACTGCTAACCAGCGGCGCCCAGAAGCGCGGGCCAAGGATACTGCCAGAGTTCAGCGCCAGCTGGCTTTTCAGCTGGTCACGACGCAGGTTGACGATCTGCGATGACAGCACCAGCGCACCGTTTTTGATGCCATCGGCTTGTTTGATCTGATCGTCCAGCTTGGCTTTCTGGCTCTCCAGCGCCGCACGTTTGCGCGTCACTTCAGGCGTCTCTTTCACGCCGCTGTCGGCTTTCGGTGCCGGGCCGAGAACCGCCAATTGTGCATCCAATTGCTGCCCCTGCGGGATCAACGCCTGGCCGAGGGTTTCGGCATTACCAGAAAGCTCCAGCGCCATCTCATTAAGCTGGTTGAGCTGGCTTTCATTGGTATCGCCCGAGACCTGGCCTTTAATTTTGTCGAGAATTTTCTGCATCTTAGGCAGTTCGACCGAGGCATTCACCTTGGGTGCGGCGTCCTCTGCCTGATCGTTGGGCGGCGTATCCGCAGCCACGCTCAGCGTGGGAGCTAACAGCACAAGCAGCAGTAAAAACGGGGTAAACAGATGACGAAACTTGAACATATGAATGAGATTCCAGCGTAATAACAGCCGATAAACGCAAGTGCGATCGTGAATGGCGGCTAGTTTAAGACGTTGCCGACACTGAAACTATAGGAATGAAGGTGTAAAACTTTGGCGCTAACGATAAGCGTTTTTGCAGATGAGCGTAACAACACAACGCTCAATCTGTAGCGGCGCAATCTATTGCGCATCCTGCAGAATCTGCAATGAGCAATAGATTGCGCCGCTACGGTATGTGCGTGCTTCAAATAGGGTTATTCATTATTCGCGGTCAAACCTGACTTCTGCTTCTTATACGCCAGCGCAGCGGCCGGAACCGGTGCGGCTTTGCCGGTTTCCAGCCAGTCGCGCAGGCGGTTGGCATCGGCGAAATGGGTATATTTACCAAAGGCATCCAGCACCACCAGCGCCACCGGACGGTTGTTGATCACCGTGCGCATCACCAGACAGTGCCCGGCTTCATCGGTATAACCGGTTTTGGTCAACTGGATGCGCCAGTCGTTTTTGTACACCAGATGATTGGTGTTACGGAACGGCAGCGCGTAGCTCGGATGTTTGAATACGGCGGTGTCTTCTTTGGTGGTGCTCAGTTCGCCAATCAGCGGGTACTGTCGTGTGGCCTTCAACAGTTTAACCAGATCTTCTGCACTTGAAACGTTCTGAATCGACAGGCCCGTCGGCTCGACATAGCGCGTGTGCGTCATGCCAAGTGAGCGTGCTTTGGCGTTCATGGCGCGAATAAACGCATCGTAACCGCCCGGATAGTGATGCGCCAGGCTGGCGGCAGCGCGGTTTTCCGAGGACATCAGCGCCAGTAGCAGCATGTTGCGGCGGCTAATTTCGCTGTTCAGTTTGACGCGGGAGAACACGCCGCGCATCTCAGCGGTATGGCTGATATCCACCGACAGCATTTCATCCATCGGCAGTTTGGCATCCAACACCACCATCGCCGTCATCACTTTGGTGAGTGAGGCGATCGGACGTACGCGGTTAGGATGGCTGGAAAACAGCACTTTGTTGTTTTCCAGATCGACAATCATGGCACTGCCGGAGGCGATTTGCGGTTGGGCAATCGGCGCCAGGTTTGCGAGTGCCGCCGGCGCAGCGAGCGCGGGCGTTATAGCGGCTGGCGCGGCGACAAACAGCGCCAGCGACAGCAAGGAAATACGCATTTTTGCAGACATCGTGTCAAAAAAATCCGGTCAGGAGTTTTGCGCTGTGTTGAGACACAGGCCGCCCGCAACAATCCAGACGGGATGCGGGCTGGCAGCAGTATCATACGCACTTACCTGAGAAATTTCTTATTGAGATTGTTTCCGGGCGTTAAAAAGGTCGCCATGAATGACGACCTTACGAGGTAAGTGCGTGTTGCGGGAAGGTCGCCATTAATGCCGACCAGGCTTTCCTCAGAACAACCGTGGCCCGTAACCCCACAGAACCACTGTCAGCGCCAGCAGCACTTCAAACACCAGCACACCAATCGCCAATGTTGATCCGGAGAAGCGCAAGCTCTCATCACGGTCGATGCTCAGGAACACCGGGATGCCGACGTAAAGCAGATAACCGGTGTAAACCAGCGCCATCGCGCCCACCAGCACGCACAGCCACACCAGCGGATAGAGCGCCACCAGCCCACTGAGGAATAGCGGCGTGGCCACATAGCCGGCAAACACCGTACAGCGCTGCAAGCTGGGACGCTGCGGATAGTTACGCGCCATCCAGTGGATCACGCGGCCCATTACCGCCACGCCGCCGAGGATAATCAGATAGAACAGAATGCCGAGACCGATACCGGTCAGTAGATTGAGTTGTACGAACTGCCCTTCGCCCAGATTCCAGCCCAGCTGCGTGGTACCGATAAAGGCGCAGATCACCGGGATCGCCGCCATTAGCAGAACATGATGGGTGTAATGGTGCGAAACGCTCTCATTTTCCTGTTTAATATCGCGCATTTCCTGACCTGGATGCGCCAGTAAACCCCAGACATGATTCATACATTTACTCCTTTGCTGCGATGGGCTGCCCTTACAGCCAACGGCCTGATCAACGGAGGCAGCGTTAGCTCAAGTATAATCGTCGTCGCCGTTTTTGCGGGGCGCCACACAAATTAAGCCGCTGGTATACACTAATAGCGATTTCACACTTTGCAGGGAGGATAATTTGCATCTCGATATCAATGGATTAATCACCCAATACGGTTATCTGGCGCTGCTGATTGGTTGTATTGCCGAAGGGGAAACGTTCACGTTGTTGGGCGGTGTGGCGGCGCATGAAGGCTTATTGCACTTCAGCGGCGTGGTGCTGGCGGCGATGATCGGCGGCATTATTGGCGATCAGCTGCTGTTCTGGCTGGGACGCCGTTATGGCACGCGCATTTTGCGCCGTTTCAGTAAACATCAGGAAACAATTGGCAAGGCTAAGCGGCTAATTCAAAAACACCCGAGCCTGTTCGTGATTGGCGTGCGCTTTATGTACGGCTTCCGCATTGTCGGGCCGATCATTATTGGCACCAGCCGCCTCAAGCCGCTGCGTTTCTTCATTCTGAACGTGATTGGTGCGGCGCTGTGGGCGCTGATCTTTGTCTCGCTCGGCTACTTTGCCGGACAGATTGTCGCGCCGTGGCTGCACAAGATCGATCAGCACCTCAAGCCGCTGTTGTGGCTGGCGGCGGCGGTGATTTTTGGCATCGTCTTGCGTTACATCATTCGCCACTGGAATCACCGCCGCGCCGGTTGATTACGCGTGGTACCCCTTAAACTGCGGATTGGCCAACATAAAACCACCGTCGACAATAAACGATTGTCCGGTGGTATAAGTTGCCCACTCCGAACAGAGCCATGCCACTAAACTCGCCACTTCACGCGTATCGCCGGGACGCCCAATCGGGATTTCCGGCATACGTCGTCCTTGCTGGTCATCTTTCATATCGTTCATCGCCGTGGCAATTGCGCCCGGTGCGACCGCGTTCACCAGAATATGGTGCGGTAAGAGACTCAGCGCCATCGATTTGGTCAAGCCGCCGAGCGCATGTTTGGCAGCGGTATAGGCGGTGGCATCCGGCAGCGGCGTATGTTCATGCACCGACGTAATGTTGATGATGCGTCCGCCGTCGCCCTGATCAACCATATGACGCGCGGCAATCTGCCCGCAAAGAAACGCGCCATCGACATCCACGTTGAACACTTTGCGCCAATCCTCAAAGGTGACATCGAGAAAGTCGGCTTTGGTCATCACGCCGGCATTACACACCAATACGTCAATGCGCCCCAGCGAGTTGATCAGCTGCGTCAGTTGCTGAGCGCCGGCTTGCGGATCGGAGAGGTCAACCTGCCGCACCTGCGCCTGCTGTCCACGACTTTCCACCATGCGCGCGGTTTCCTGGGCGCCCTCTTCATCCGAACTCCAGGTGATGCCCAGCGTATAACCCGCTTCGGCCAGCATCACCGCACAGCTGCGACCAATGCCAGAACTGGATCCGGTAACCACAGCGACTTTCTGTTTTCCTGAGCTCATAACATTCTCCTGATTGAGGGTGTCTTTACAGTATAGAAGTTATCCTTCTGTGCCTCGGGGCCGCCGAATCTGCCGTTTCGTCTATAGTTAACAATTACCTACGGCAAAGGGGGCACGATGAGCGAGATTAAACGCAGAATAGACGACCACGGAGTGATTGGTGATTTACGCACCTGCGCACTGATTGCTAACGATGGCACCATCGATTATCTCTGCTGGCCGGAGCTCGATAGCCCGTCGATTTTCGCCGCGCTGCTGGACAGCGATGAGGCCGGACTTTTCTCCCTCGCGCCAGACTGGAAAAATGCCCGCCAGCAGCAGCTCTATTTGCCGGATACCAATATTCTGCAAACCCGCTGGCTGGATGACGCGGGCGTGGCAGAGATTACCGATTACATGCCGATCTGCGATGAGCAGAGCAAAGTGCCGCGTATCGTGCGCCGCGTAAAGATGGTACGCGGCACCGCCACCTTTCATCTGCTGTGCGCGCCACGCCACGACTACGCACGCGCCGAAACCACCACCGAACTGCGGCCCGGCGGTATCGCCTTCCTTGCGTCGGGACAACCGGCGTTGCGCCTCAGCGCTTCGGTGGTGATGACGCGCGAGAATCACAGCGCGGTGGCGGAATTCACTCTGAAAGCCGGGGAAACCGCTGAGTTTGTCTTTGGTAACGATGACGATCCTAACGTGGCCACCATCACCACCGAGCACTGTTTCCACGACACGCTGGAGTACTGGCGACGCTGGAGCAGCCACAGTTCCTATCGCGGCCGCTGGCAGGAGATGGTGACGCGTTCGGCGCTGGCGCTGAAGTTACTCACTTCGCATCAGCACGGTTCCATCGCCGCCGCCGCCACCTTCGGCTTACCCGAAGAGTTGGGCGGCGAGCGCAACTGGGATTATCGCGCCTCGTGGATCCGCGATGCCTCATTCAGCATGTACGCGCTGATGCGCCTCGGCTACACCGAAGAAGCACGCGACTTTACCAAATGGGTCGGCCGCTGCGTTGAACACAGCCACGATGACACGCCGCATCTGCAGGTGATGTATCGCCTCGACAGCGGCACCGAGCTGCACGAAACCGAGTTGCTCAATCTTTCCGGCTACGCCAATTCACGTCCGGTGCGCATCGGCAATGATGCCTGGCGCCAGACGCAGCTCGATATTTACGGCGAGTTGATGGATGCCATCTACCTCGCCAATAAATATGGCGAGGCAATTTCGCATCGCGGCTGGAAGTATGTCTCCGATATGATCGATTACGTCTGCGTGAACTGGAATCAGCCCGATGCCGGAATCTGGGAGATGCGCGGCGAGCCGGAACATTTCCTGCATTCACGTCTGATGTGTTGGGTCGCGCTCGATCGCGCACTGCGCCTTGGCCTGAAACGTTCGCTGCCGATGCCGTACGACCGCTGGGATAAGGTGCGCAGCGAGATCCGCGACGATATCTGGCAGAACTTCTGGAACCCGGAGCTGGGCCATTTCACCGCGACGCGCGGCGGTAATTTCCTGGATGCTTCGATGCTGCTGATGCCGCTGGTGCGCTTTGTCAGCTCCACCGATCCCGACTGGATTTCGACGCTGGACGCGATTAAAACGCATCTGGTGAGCGACGGTTTAGTCCGACGCTATAACATTCACGAGACGCCTGCCGATGCTTTAACCGGCGGAGAAGGATCTTTCGGTGCCTGCTCATTCTGGTATGTGGAGTGTCTGGCGCGAGCGGGTCGCGTACATGAGGCGCATTTTGAGTTTGAAAAGCTGCTGAGTTACGCTAATCCGCTTGGTTTGTACGCCGAAGAGTTCACCTCACACGGCGAAGCGTTGGGTAACATGCCGCAGGCGTTGACGCATCTGGCGTTAATCAGTGCCGCTTTTTTCCTCAATCGCAAACTGAGTAATGAAGTGACGCTGTGGCAGCCGTGAAAATTCACATTTTGGGCTGCGGATCGAAGGGAATTGTCGGGTAAAGACAAGGAATTGCGTAAAGTATATGCAGCCAGTAAAAATCCTGATTTCCATCAATGCGCCAATGCACATATAATGCGCAGCGGGTCATACTGACCACGATGGATTCGACACACTGACAAGCCTGAAACATGGCCATAACGACTTGAAAAACATGAAAATGAGCATTCGCGCGTTCGCTTCACTCGCCCTCGCACTGGCGGCGTTCAGCCAGTCGGCATTTGCAGTAGTCTATCCGCTGCCGCCGGCTAACAGCCGTCTGATCGGCGAAAACATTGAAATCACTGTCCCTGATGACAGCAAACTTCCGCTGGAAGCCTTTGCTGCACAGTATCAGATGGGCCTCAGCAATATGCTGGAAGCCAATCCGGGCGTTGACGTTTATCTGCCAAAAGCTGGCACTAAAATGATCATCCCACAGCAGCTGATTCTGCCTGACGCGCCGCGTGAAGGCATCGTGATCAACAGCGCTGAGATGCGTCTTTACTACTACCCGAAAGGCACCAAGACCGTGGTCGTGCTGCCAATCGGTATCGGCGAGCTGGGTAAAGATACGCCGGTCAACTGGACGACCAAGGTTGAGCGTAAGAAAGATGGCCCAACCTGGACACCAACCAAAGCGATGCACGCAGAATATGCGGCACGCGGCGAGAGCATTCCTGCGGTGTTCCCAGCGGGTCCGGATAACCCGATGGGCCTGCACGCGCTCTATATCGGCCGCCTGTATGCGATTCACGGCACTAACGCCAACTTCGGTATCGGCCTGCGCGTAAGCCACGGCTGTGTGCGTCTGCGTGCTGACGACATCAAATGGCTGTTCGACAACGTGCCGGTTGGCACCCGCGTACAGTTCATCGATCAGCCGGTGAAAGCCACCGTTGAGCCAGATGGTTCGCGCTACGTGGAAGTACACAATCCGCTGTCGACCACCGAAGAGCAGTTCAATTCACGCGAAGTGGTGCCGATCAACCTGACTTCCGCTGTGACCAAAGTGATTGCCGATGCCAGCACCAACCAGGATGCGGTCAACAACGCTATCCAGGCACGTAACGGTATGCCGATCAAAATCAACGGTCCAGCTGGCGAAGTGCAGCCAGCACCGGTGCCGGTTCAGGAGTCTTCTGACGCATTACCGAAAGAAGAGCCAATGACGCCGCAAGGTATCAACGGCGCAGCGCCAGCAGCGCAGCCGGCCACCAGCCTGTAATCGCGAGTTAATAAGCGCGATGAATTGCGCCGCTACAGATACATGCACCTACCGTAGCGGCGCGATTCATCGCGCAACGTTAATCAATCACGCGGTCGTCGAAACGCCAGCCAACCCGCCACCAGGGTAAACGCCAGCACTACCAACACCAGCAGCAAAAATCCATGCGGATTATTCGCCAGCGGAATCCCGCCCACGTTCATACCAAAAAATCCCGCCACGATATTGATCGGCAACGCCAGCACGGTAATCACCGTCAGCAAAAACAGCGTGCGGTTGCTCTGCTCCATCAATCGTGCGGCAATCTCTTCCTGTAGCAAACGAATCCGCTCCATTAAACTCGCCAAATCATTCAGCGCCACGCTGAACTCTTCGGTGAAAATTCGCAGCTCGCCCAAGGGTTCACGCTTTAGCCATTTGGGCGGACGATTCAGCAAGCGGAACAGCGCCGCCGGTTCCGGTGCCAGCAAACGCTGCACGCGCAGCAGCATACGACGCAGTTGTCCCAGCTCGCGGCGATTGGTTTTGATCGCCGCACTCAGCAAGCGCTCTTCAATCGCATCCACCGCCTGACTGGAACGCCGCACCACTTGCTCCAGCTGCGCTTCCTGCTCGCCAAGCAGCCACAGCAGCATCGCATCCGGCTCGGCGAACTTCAGTTCATTCATCTGCTGATGCATGCGTTCGATCATGCCAACCGGGCGAAAACGCGCGGTGACCACCACACGCGGGCAGCACCACATCCACAACGTGGCGTTCTGCGTGCTGCGCTCCTCTTTACTGAAGGTGACGTCATTGAGTACCGCCAGCAGCGCATCGTTTTGCTGGGCTAAACGGGTGCGCGGCGAAGCCGAATGTATCTCGTCGAAAAAATCGTGGTCTACGCCAAAGTGGTCCTGAACCCAGCGTTCAGCACGCGCGTGATTAAGGTTGATGTGCAGCCAGATAAAGGTCGACTCCGGCAGCTGCTGCTGCGCCAGCTGTGCCGCTTCGCGTGCATTGAGCCGCTGTGGCAGCGACGCGGGCGTAAACAGATAACCATGAATCAGTCCGGCGACGTCGTTATTGAAGTCCGGCAGCGAGGCGAGCGGTAGTACGGGCTGGAGCATTAGCAGGTCATTCCCGAGCGGTCAGATCCACAGCGTGCGACAGGGATGTTGCAGCAAGATGACACCGGGCGTGCGCCATCATCATTCTGTCATACAAACCACGTATCACACTGCCATTAACGGGTGCCGTTCGAGCATCGTGATTTAACACTGAGGTGTTTTATGGCTGAAAACAGTTTACCTGCATCGACCTCTTCGTCCCACAGCGGACGCCCGAACCTTAACCGCGGCAACGGCCCTGCCTCACGCCTGATCTTTGTACTGTTGCTGATTGCTGGCCTGCTGTATGCCGGCATCAACCTGTTTAATGACGTTGAAGAGACCGGCGCGCCGGTCACCAGCTACACACCGTTCCTGCTGCTCGGCGTGGCGCTGATCATTGCGCTCGGCTTTGAATTTGTGAACGGCTTCCACGATACCGCCAACGCCGTCGCCACGGTGATCTACACCCATTCGCTGTCGCCGGGCGTGGCGGTGATGTGGTCCGGTTTCTGTAACTTTTTGGGCGTGCTGCTCTCCAGCGGCGTGGTGGCGTTCGGCATCATCTCGCTGCTGCCGGTGGAGTTAATTCTGCAAGCGGGCAGCGGCCACGGCTTTGCCATGGTCTATGCGCTGCTGTTCTCGGCGATTATCTGGAACCTCGGCACCTGGTATTTTGGTTTACCGGCCTCCTCTTCGCATACGCTGATCGGTTCGATTATCGGCGTTGGTGTGGCGAACGCCTTGCTGCATGGCCGCAGCGGTACCAGCGGCGTGGATTGGGATCAGGCGATTAAAGTCGGTTACGCATTGCTGTTATCGCCGATTGTTGGCTTCGTCTGCGCCGCGCTGCTGCTGCTGGCGATGAAAGCCTTTATCCGCAATCGCCAGCTGTATGAAGCGCCAAAAGGTAATCAGCCGCCGCCGGTATGGATTCGCGGCTTGCTGATCCTCACCTGTACCGGCGTATCTTTCGCGCACGGCTCGAATGACGGGCAGAAAGGCATGGGCCTAATCATGCTGATTCTGGTCGGCACCATGCCGATTGCCTACGCGTTGAACCGCTCGCTGCCGCCGGAACAGATTCCACGCGTCGCCGCCTTAACCCAGGTGACGGAACAGCAGCTGCTGACGCTGCAACCGGCGCCCGCCGCCATGCCCGCCCCGCGCGAGGTGCTGACCGAATTCGTGCGCACCAGCCAGAATCGCCCACAGGTGTTGCCGGCGCTCGGCATGATGCTGGGCGATATCGGCGACCAGATTCGTCGCTATGGCGCGGTGGAGAATATTCCGGCGCAGGCGGTGACCAACACGCGAAACGACATGTATCTGGCCTCCGAAACCATTAAGCATCTGCAAAGCGCCAAAGTAGCGCTGCCGGAAGAGACCGCGCGCAACCTGGCGGCGGTGAAGAAAGAGCTGGATGCCGCCACGCGCTTTATCCCGATGTGGGTGAAAGTGGTGGTGGCGATAGCGCTGGGTCTCGGCACCCTGGTTGGCTGGCGTCGCATTGTGGTGACGGTGGGCGAACGCATCGGCAAAACCCATCTGACCTACGCGCAAGGTGCCAGCGCTGAGCTGGTAGCGATGGCGACCATCGGCGCGGCCGACGCGTTTGGCCTGCCGGTTTCTACCACGCATGTGCTCTCTTCCGGCGTCGCCGGTACGATGGCCGCCAACCGTTCAGGTCTGCAACTCGCCACCATCCGCAATCTGGCGATGGCGTGGGTGCTGACGCTGCCGGTGTCCGTGTTACTTTCGGGGTTGCTTTACGCCCTGTTTATCCACTTTTAACTGCGGTAAACAACGGCGGCGCACGGGGGTTTGCCGATGAAGCGTTATTCGCTCAGCGCTTGCGCGGCCGTCTGCCGGCCGTGTTGCTGGTGCAGACGCAGCGTGATGGCAAACGCGCCCAGCACCATCAGCGCCGCCGCCAGATAGACCGATTGCATGCCCCAATGCCCAATCAGCAAGCCCGCCACCGGACCGGTTAATCCCAGTCCTAAATCGAGAAACGCCGAATAGGTACCGAGTGCCGAACCCTGATCCTGCTGCTGTACGCGCTTCACCGCTTCCACACCTAGCGCGGGGAACACCAGCGAGAAACCGCCGCCGGTGAGGAACGCGCCCAAATCCACCAGCCAGATGCTGTCGGCCTGCCAAATCAGCAGCAGTCCGGCACACTCCAGCACGAATGACACCAGCGATACTTTCAGGCCACCGAAACGCGTGATGCAGCGACCAAAACCGAGGCGCACAATCACAAAGCCGAGGCTGAACAGCGTCAGCGCGAACGCCGCACCGCTCCAGTCGCGGCTGGCGAAATAGAGCGTGATAAAGGTGGAAATTACGCCGAAACCAATGGTGCCAAAGCCAAGCGCCAGACCAAACATCCACACGCGGCTGACCACGCGATGAAACGGAATGCGCACGCCGGCGGAGACGCTGACACCCGCTTTGCGACTCGCCATCCAGAATCCGGCAACGCCCATGATCGCCACCAAACCAGCAAAGCCGCTGATGCCAAACCACTGATTCAGCAGCACACCGAGCGGCGCACCAATCGCCATGGCGAAATAGGTGGCTACGCCGTTCCACGAGATTACCCGCGCGGTTTGCAGCGGACCGACAATGTTCATGCCCCACAGCGTCGATCCGGTGCTACTGAAGCTTTCACCTACGCCGAGGAACAAGCGCCCCGCCGCCAGCAGCGCCAGGCTCAGCAGCGGCATGTCGCTGCACAGCGCGGCGATAATCGATAACACGCCGCTCATGCCGCAGAACACCAATCCCATCATCACCACGCGCTTCGGACCAAAGCGATCCGCCAGACGACCGGAGTGCGGGCGGCTTAATAGCGTAGCGAAATATTGCAGGCTGATGATTAATCCGGCGATGAACGAGCTGAATCCAAGCTGGTTATGCACGAATCCCGGCAGCACCGCGAGCGGCAAACCCACCGAAAGGTAGCAAAAGAAGGTGAAAACAATGACTGAGAGAATACGTTTATTTAACTGAGCGTTACTCAGTACAGCGGCGTCAGACATGGAAAGTGGCGTCGGGGATCAGGATTAAAGTAGTCGGTCACTATAACCTTAGCGTGCTAAGAGATCGCGGGTTTTTTAGTTATAAAGTTTATATGCACTTGAATGAGAAGGTCGCCATGAATGGCGACCCTACGAGGATTTGATTATTGCTGCGGCATGGCGCTCGATTGCGGTGGCGATGTCGGCGGAGACTTTGAGGGTGCGAATTTCGCTGAACAAGCCGTCGGCTTGGTGATACGCCTTGCGCAGGTAGCCAAGCCACTGCTTGATGCGCGCGACATGGTACACGCCGGTATCGCCCTGCTTTTCCAGCTGAGTGTACTTAAGCAACAAGGCAACCACGTCGGGCCACGCCATCGGTGCTTCGTTGTACTTCACCACGCGCGCCAGATTCGGCACGTTGAGCGCACCGCGCCCTATCATCACCGCATCGCAGCCGGTAATGCGCATGCAATCCTGCGCGTCCTGCCAGTTCCAGATTTCACCGTTGGCGATCACCGGAATACGCAGACGCTGGCGGATTTCGCCAATCGCCTGCCAGTTGATGCTTTCGGCGCGATAGCCATCTTCTTTGGTACGACCGTGCACCACCAACTCGCTGGCACCGGCTTGCTGCACCGCATCGGCGATCTCAAAGCGATGATCGCCGGAATCCCAGCCCAATCGCACTTTCACCGTTACCGGCAGATGATACGGCACCGCTTCACGCATCGCTTTCGCGCCGCGATAGATCAGTTCAGGATCTTTCAGCAAGGTGGCACCGCCGCCGCTGCCGTTGACCAGCTTCGACGGACAGCCGCAGTTGAGATCAACGCCCCAGGAACCGAGTTCCACCGCGCGCGCGGCGTTCTCGGCCAGCCACTCGGGATATTGCCCGAGCAGCTGCATGCGAACGCGCGTGCCTGACGGCGTGCGGCTGTGATTATGCAGCTCAGGACACAAACGATAGAAGGATTTTACCGGCAGCAGCTGATCGACCACGCGCAAAAACTCGGTCACGCATAAGTCATAATCATTCACCCCGGAGAGCAGCTCACGCACCAGCGAATCGAGCACGCCCTCCATCGGCGCCAGCAACACCCTCATGACGTTAGGCGTTCCCGGTTTTCTTCGGTGCCGGACGACGACGACCGCTGTTGGCGGCTGGCGCGGCCTGGCTTGCGCCCTGCGCTGGACGACGCGCAGAACGCGCTTCACCCTGCGGACGTGGTGCGTTGCCACTGTGCGGGCGAGAGACGTTGCCGCCCTGACCGCGACCCTGGCCTTGACCACGTCCACCTTGACCGCGACCGCCGCCCTGCTGCTGACGACCGTTCTGGATTGGCTCGGCTTTGATGCTTGGATCGACTTCGAAACCAGGCAGCTCGATGCGCGGGATTTCACGCTTCAGCAGACGCTCAATATCACGCAGCAGTTTGTGTTCATCAACACACACCAGCGACAGTGCCGCGCCGGTAGCAGCCGCACGGCCGGTACGACCAATACGGTGCACGTAATCTTCCGCCACGTTTGGCAGCTCGTAGTTCACCACGTGTGGCAGCTCTTCGATATCCAGACCACGCGCCGCAATGTCGGTAGCGACCAACACGCGAATGCCGCCGGATTTGAAGTCAGCCAATGCACGGGTACGCGCGCCCTGGCTCTTGTTGCCGTGGATCGCGGCGGCGGTGATGCCGTCTTTGTTCAGCTGCTCAGCCAGATGGTTTGCGCCGTGTTTGGTACGGGTGAACACCAGCACTTGCTGCCAGTTATCACGACCAATCATCAGCGACAGCAGTTCCCGCTTGCGCTTCTTATCCACGAAATGCACTTGCTGTGAAACCTGCTCAGAGGCGGTGTTACGACGCGCAACTTCAACCTGTTCTGGGTTGGTCAGCAGTTTTTCCGCCAGCGTTTTGATCTCGTCAGAGAAAGTGGCAGAGAACAGCAGGTTCTGACGCTTAGCAGGCAGACGCGCCAGCACGCGACGGATGTCGTGGATGAAGCCCATATCAAGCATACGATCCGCTTCATCCAGCACGAGGATTTCAACCTGTGACAGATCAACCGCGTTCTGGTGCGCCAGATCGAGCAGACGGCCCGGTGTCGCCACCAGCACGTCAACGCCGCCGCGCAGTTTCATCATCTGCGGGTTGATGCTCACGCCGCCGAATACCACCAGCGAACGGATATCGAGATATTGGCTGTACTCACGCACGTTCTCGCCAACCTGAGCCGCCAGTTCGCGGGTCGGGGTCAGGATCAACGCACGCACCGGGCGGCGGCCACGCGCCGTGGACGGTTTTGCAGTCAGACGCTGCAGCAACGGCAGCGTAAAGCCGGCGGTTTTACCGGTGCCGGTTTGGGCGCTCGCCAGCAGGTCACGACCAGCCAGCACCACAGGAATGGCCTGACGCTGAATCGGCGTCGGCTCTTGGTAGCCTTGTTCTGCTACCGCACGCAAAATATCGGCACTTAAGCCGAGAGAGTCAAATGACATGCAGGTGTATTACTCCGAACCGTCCTGACCGCCGTAGGCGATGTAGTTTTCAGGAGGGATATGACGCAAGCGCGGGGCTCACGTGTGAAAAGGGCACAAACTACCATGCGTAAGGGCGCGAGTTTAGCAGCTTTCCGCACAGACAGCATCCATAAAAAAAGGAGCCGCATTGGGCTCCTTTTTGTCAGGTCCGCAGGGTTGCGGTCCCTAATCGATCAACTGCGCTTCTTCTCGATGCGCTGAACCGGCTCTTTCGCCAGCAGTGAAACCAGCGCCGGTCCCACCAACATCACCACGCCGAGGAGACCAATCAGCAGGTTGTTATGGATAAAGCGGGAGATCAGGAACAGCGTTAACATCGCTGCGCCAAAGTAGTAAGTGGTGGTCACCTCTTCTAGGGAGTCACCCATTCTACGTAAACGGGCACTACGCTGCATGACCAGCATGGTAATGAATACCACCGCATAAGCTGCCACCAGGGTACTGCTCACTTCAACCAGCGCCCTATGTTTCCAGCCCCAAACCAGTGCGGCAATCACCAGCAGGTGCATTGCAATGTGCAAACAAGTTTGTCCGGTAACAATCTGAACACGATTAGACCATTTCATTCTCTTCTCCTGGCAGACCCAACAGGTCGCCCAAGTGTATCTGGCTGGAGGCCAGACGAACGTCCTCAATGTAAAGCAAATTTCGGATTACGCCCTAATTTTCTGCCCTTAACACCATCCATTTGTGACAAAGACTACACTTTGTGCTGTTGATGATGAAAAGGAGCGCGTCGAAGTATGCCACAAAATACGCAAGGATTTTCATTTAAAGTCCTGACGATCAATACCCACAAGGGTTTCACCAGCTTTAATCGCCGCTTTATCCTGCCGGAATTGCGTGACGCTGTTCGCGCCACGTCGGCGGATATCGTCTTCCTGCAAGAGGTAATGGGTACCCACGCCATCCATTCGCTGCACATTGAAAACTGGCCGGAAACCTCCCATTACGAATTTCTGGCCGATACCATGTGGAACGATTTTGCCTATGGCCGCAACGCGGTTTATCCCGAGGGACATCACGGGAACGCGATATTGTCACGCTTTCCCATCGTTGAATATGAAAACCGCGATATTTCCGTCGCCGGAAGTGAAAAACGCGGCATGTTGCACTGCCAAATCCGCCTGCCGGATCGGGCGGAACCGCTGCATGTGTTCTGCGTACATCTCGGTCTGAAGGAGAAACATCGCCAGGCGCAGATGAAGATGATGTGCGACTTTATCGATACGCTGCCGCCCGATGCGCCTTTGGTGGTGGCCGGTGATTTTAATGACTGGCAGGTCAGCGCCAATCGCTTTCTCAAACGCGCGGTGGGCTTAGAGGAAGTGTTCAGCATCAAAACCGGCCGCCCTGCCCGCACCTTCCCGGCGCGTTTTCCGCTGTTACGGCTAGATCGTATCTACATCCGCAACGCTACGGTGAGTAAGCCGTGGGCGCTGCCGGTTAAACCCTGGTCTCACCTGTCCGATCATGCGCCGTTAGCGGTGGAGATTTTCCTATGAGTTTCAATTGGCGCGACGGTAATCAGCTCCGTCTGTTAGAAAATGGTGACCAGTTTTTCCCGCGCGTATCAGGCGCGATCCAACGCGCCGAGCGCACGCTGCTGCTGGAAACCTTCATCCTGTTTGAGGACGAAGTCGGCAACGATCTGCACGAACAGCTGCTCAAGGCGGCGCAGCGCGGGGTCAAAGTCGAGGTGATGGTCGATGGCTACGGCTCGCCAGATCTCTCCGACCGATTTGTGGATAGCCTGACGGCCGCGGGCGTGCGCTTTATCTATTACGATCCGCGTCCGCTGGTGCTCGGCATGCGCACCAATGTGTTTCGTCGCCTGCACCGCAAGATCGTGGTGATCGATGAACAGATCGCCTTTGTCGGCGGCATCAACTTCTCCGCTGAACATAACATCGATTTCGGTGCAGAGGCCAAACAGGATTATGCCGTGGAGGTGAAAGGCCCGGTGGTGCTGGATATTGCCCAATACGTGCAGCAACAAATGGGCAGCGAACAGCACACGCGGCGCTGGTGGGGTGCGCGTTCCCATCGCCCGGCGGTCAACGCCATGCCCGGTGAAGCGCAGGTGTTGTTTGTCTACCGCGATAACGACGAACACCGCGACGACATCGAACAGCACTATCTCGCCATGCTGCGCAAGGCCCAGAAGGATGTGATTATTGCCAACGCCTACTTCTTTCCCGGCTATCGTCTGCTGCGTGAGATGCGCAGCGCGGCACAGCGCGGCGTGCGCATCAGGCTGATTGTGCAGGGCGAGCCCGATATGCCGATCGTCAAAGTCGGTGCCGAGCTGCTGTACAACTATCTGGTCGATGGCGGTGTGGAAGTGTATGAATATTGCCGCCGCCCGCTGCACGGCAAAATTGCGGTGCAGGATCAGCAATGGTCCACCGTCGGCTCCAGCAACCTCGATCCGCTGAGTTTATCTCTCAATCTGGAAGCCAATTTGATGGTGCACGATCGCGCTTTCAACCAGACGCTGCGCGACAATCTGGAACTGCTGATTCAGCAGGACTGCGTGCGCGTGGAGGATGACAAGCTGCCGCCGCGCAACTGGTGGCAGCTCACCAAAGGCGTGATTGTGTTCCACTTTTTACGTCACTTCCCGGCTATTGCCGGATGGTTGCCTGCGCACACGCCACACTTGTCGCAAGTTGCTCCCCCCGTACAACCCGAAATGGAAACTCAGGATCGGGTTGAAGCCGATAATTCAGGAGCAAAATCCTAATGTCGAAAAAGAATCCGCGCTGGCAACTGGCGAAGAAAATCCTCACCTGGCTGTTTTTTATTGCGGTGATTGTGCTGCTGGTGGTGTATGCGCGCAAGGTGAACTGGGAAGACGTCTATACGGTGATCGTCGGCTATAACCGCTATGTGGTGCTAAGCGCTGCTGCACTGGTGGTGGTGAGTTATCTGACCTATGGCTTGTACGACCTGATTGGACGTGCCTACTGTGGTCATAAGCTGGCGAAGCGTCAGGTGATGCTGGTGTCGTTTATCTGTTATGCCTTCAACCTGACGCTCAGCACCTGGGTTGGCGGCGTGGCGATGCGCTATCGGCTCTACTCACGACTCGGTTTACCGGGCAACACCATTACGCGCATTTTCTCACTGAGCATCGCCACCAACTGGCTCGGCTATATTCTGCTGGCTGGCGTGGTGTTTGCGGCGGGCATGGTGCCGATTCCCTCCGGTTGGTTCATTGGTGAAACCACGCTGCGCATCATTGGCGCGGTGCTGCTGGTGATGGTGGCGGTCTATTTGTGGGCTTGCGCCTTCGCGAAGAAGCGCCGCTGGACGGTTAAAGGCCAGCATCTGCAACTGCCTTCGCTGCGCATGGCGCTGTTCCAGTTTGCGGTCTCCTGCGCCAACTGGATGGTGATGGGCATGATTATCTGGCTGCTGCTGGCGCGTCAGGTGGATTATCCGATTGTGTTAGGCGTGTTGCTGATCAGCAGTATCGCCGGTGTGATCATTCACATCCCGGCCGGGATTGGCGTGCTGGAAGCGGTATTTTTGGCGCTGCTCAGTGGGCAACACGCCTCGCACGGCACCATTATTGCAGCGCTGCTGGCTTATCGCGTGCTCTATTTTATTCTGCCGCTGTTGGTGGCGCTGGTGCTCTATTTGTGGCTGGAGAGCCGCGCGAAGCATTTACGGCAGAAGAATGAGCAGAAGATGGAGAAATCGGTATCGCGGTGAGTTTGTGCGGTATTCCCCTCTCCCGCAGGCGGGAAAGGGGACAGTTTGGTGAGTGGTTTAGCGGCGGTTGCCGAAGATGCGCAGCAGCATCAGGAACAGGTTGATGAAGTCGAGATACAGCGTTAATGCACCCATGATTGAGGCGCGACGCAGGTTCTCTTTGTCATTGACGTTGATGTTCTCGCCAATCGCCTTCAGCCTCTGCGTGTCATAGGCGGTTAAGCCAACAAACACCACCACGCCAATATAGGTAATCGCCCACATCAGCGCCGGACTTTTCAGCCAGAAGTTCACCAGTGACGCCAGCAAAATACCGATCAGTGCCATAAACAGCAGGCTGCCAAAACGGCTCAGGTCGCGCTTAGTGGTGTAACCGTAGAAGCTCATGGCACCGAACATCCCGGCCGTCACGAAGAAGGTGCTGGCGATGGATGAGTAGGTGTAAACGAGGAAAATACTCGCCATGGTTAATCCGGTTAGCGCCGAATAGAGCATAAACAGTGCGGTGGCGACCGCGCCGCTCAGGCGATGCACCATGCCAGACAACACAAACACCAGCGCTAACTGCGCGATGATCAAGCCAAAGAAAGTGATGCGGTTAGCAAACACCAGTTCCATTACTGCAGGTGTGCGGGCAGCAAACCACGAAACAAACGCGGTGAGCAGCAAGCCGCAGGTCATCCAGCCATACACCTGCGCCATGTAGGTCTGCAGCGAGGTGGATGCCTGCTGCACGATTGAATCATTACGTGGATATCGATCCATGAAGCGCCTCATTAGCGGTTACGTTAACAAACTCTGTAAGTGTGGAGTGTACACCCGTTTGCGTCAACGGCGCGTCAAGCACTGTTGATAGCGGCCATTTACGCGCTGAGCAAACCACGCGGTAGTGAGATTGCGGGTGATTTTCGGGCTCTCCAGCTTGATGCCCGGCAGCATTTCGCGCGGCAGACGTTTTCCGGCCATCTTATCGGCGAGGATAAAGGTCTGCTTCCACAGCGTGCTGTTAGCAAAATCTTCGCTGTCGCCCTTCTCCAGATCGCGGCGGATTTCGCGATTGCTCATATCCAGCTGCTTGCTCAGGCTGCGCACCGCCAGTTCGGTGGAACCGGCCTGATCGCTGCCATAGACGATCAGGTCGCCATCCAGTGCCAGCTTGATGCCGCTGGCGCGCGCGATGGCCGCCTGAAATGCGGCGTTGCGGCTGGCGTACCAACCGGCGTTGAAGTCGGCGAAGCGATACAGCGGCTGGCTGTAATCGGCCGGGTAGCCAAGCAGATGCAGCGTGCCGAAGTAGATACCACCGCGACGAGTGAAGACTTCACGACGAATCGAGCCGTCAACCGCATACGGATAGCCTTTGGCGTGCGCTTCCGCAAACTCAATGCTGACCTGCATCGGCCCGCCGGTATGAATTGGGTTGAGGTTGCCGAACAGCTTCTGCCCCATCGGCACCATATCGATGAAATCATCAAAAATGGCGCTCAGCTCTTTCTCGCTGCGCACCTTATCCAGACGCGCGGCATAGCTTTCGCCATTCGGTGATTTGATCAGCAGTGCGGTGCGCACCAGAAATGCCGGCACATGCACTTTGGCAGCGCGGCGATCAATCTCGCCCCAGGCGATTTTCGGTAAGCCCGGCACCACCGCATCGGCGCTGAAGTTGGATTCCTGATCGGTAACGGCAATCACCGCGCAGAGGTTGCTGACGCTGGCATCGATTTGCTGCACGCGGAACGCGGTATAGATGTCGTCGGCCCAGGCGGATTTCTGTTTCACGTCGCTGGGCAACAACTGCTGGATTTGGCTTTTTACATCGGCGGGCTGACGCGCGGGCGCCTGCGGCTCTTTTTTCGTGCTACAACCGGCCAGCACCAGCGCAGCCAGCAAAGCTGCGCCTTTCATCATCTTGCTCGTGTTCATCCTGCTCCCTGACGCCAACAAAAACCGTACCTTAACGTTTTCAGTGGCCTGCCGCTATCGGAGCGGGAGGATTTTGCGCGCTAGCTCCAGCGTTCAGCGGCCTGATGATCGCTATCACGGGCATCAACCCAGCGGTCGCCTGTGGCGGTGGCTTCACGCTTCCAGAACGGCGCGCGGGTTTTCAGGTAATCCATGATGAATTCGGTGGCGGCGAATGCGCTGCCGCGATGCGCGCTGCTGACGCCAACAAACACGATCTCATCGCCAGGAAACAGTTCGCCAACGCGATGAATTACCGTGACCTGCTGCAGCGCCCAGCGCTGACGCGCGTCTTCGACGATCTCCGCCAGCGCTTTTTCCGTCATGCCGGGATAGTGCTCCAGCGTCAGGGCCGCCACGCTGGCACCGAGATTGTGATTGCGCACTTTGCCGGTGAAGGTGACGACCGCACCATCGCTGTCATGGGCGGCGAGTTTTTCGTACTCTTCGCCGACGTTGAACGGCTCTGAACCCACACGAATCCGCGTTTCCATCATCAGCCTCCCGTGACCGGCGGGAAAAAGGCCACTTCATCACCCGCACGCAGCGGATGACTCATCGGCACCAGCGTTTGGTTTACCGCCGCCAGCAGCTTGCCGGATTCCAGCGCCAGCGCCCAGCGATCGCCCTTCTCTGCTAACGCCGCGCGCAGCGTGGCGACATCGGCGTAGTCAGGCTGCAAATCCAGTGAAGCGGTGCCGGTTAATTCCCGCACCTGAGCAAAAAACAGCACCTTAATCATGGCTCACCGCCTTGAAGGCGCCGGATTTGCCACCGCTTTTGGTCAGTAAACGCAGCTGGTCGATGACAATGTCTTTTTGCACCGCTTTGCACATGTCATAGATGGTCAGCGCTGCGACGGACGCCGCCGTTAACGCTTCCATCTCGACGCCGGTTTTGCCGGTGAGACGACAGAGTGAGGTGACGCGCACGCGATTGTGCTGCGGTTCCGCCAGCAAGTTAACTTCCACTTTGCTCAGCATCAGCGGATGACAGAGCGGAATCAGTTCCCAGGTGCGTTTCGCCGCCTGAATACCGGCGATGCGCGCGGTGGCGAACACGTCGCCTTTATGATGGCTGCCGTCAATAATCATCTGCAGCGTTTCGGCGCTCATCAGCACTAGCGCTTCGGCCTGCGCTTCGCGCACCGTTTCGGTTTTGCCAGAGACATCCACCATGTGGGCTTCGCCAGCGGCATTGATATGAGTTAACGATGACATGCTTACAACTTCTTCAAATGTGAGACGAAATTACACGGACGCGTACGCGCATCCAGCTGATCTTCGATAATGCGTTCCCAGGCGCTGCGGCAGGCGTTGGTTGATCCCGGCACGGCAAAAATCAGCGTCTGATTGGCTAATCCAGCCACCGCGCGCGACTGCAGCGTCGAGCTGCCGATCTCTTCATAGGAGATCATGCGGAACAGCTCGCCAAAGCCTTCGATTTCGCGGTCCAGCAGCGGCAGCAACGCTTCTGGCGTGCTGTTTTTGCTATTGAAACCGGTGCCGCCGTTAACGATCACCACTTGCACATCGTCGCTGGCAATCCAGCGCGATACCGTGGCGCGAATGCGATAGCGGTTATCTGGCACAATCGCGCGATCAACCACCTGATGCCCGGCTTCCGCCAGCGCTTCACGCAGATAATCGCCCGATGTGTCATTGCTGGCATCGCGGCTATCCGAGACGGTCATCACCGCCACATTTAAGGCGACAAATTCGCCGGAAGGTTTACCCATGGCCGTAACTCCTGTGTTTAGCCACCAATAAAGGAGAGATTTTGCGTGATGCCGGTGTTGCCCTGATGCAGGAAATGCGTCTGCTTTTTCTGTCCAAGGCTGTGCGCAATGCGCGCCTGCAACTCGTCTTGCTGATCGTCAGAGGCCAGCAGATCGCGCAGCGACACGCCGCCGTCACCAAACAGGCACAGATGCAGATTGCCCAGCGCCGAGACGCGCAGGCGGTTGCAGCTGGCACAGAAATCTTTCTCGTACGGCATGATTAGGCCGACTTCGCCCTGATAATCGGGATGACGGAACACCTGCGCTGGACCGTCGCTGCGGCCGCGCGACTGGCGTTGCCAGCCTTGCAGGATCAGCTGATCGCGGATTACTTCACCGGAGATGTGATGACGGCGGAACAGATCGCTGCCTTCACCGGTTTCCATCAGTTCGATAAAGCGCAGTTGAATCGGTCGCAGGCGCAGCCACTCAAGGAAGGTGCTGAGGCTGTGGCTGTTCACATCGCGCATCAGCACGCTGTTGACTTTCACTTTCTCGAAACCGGCATCAAAGGCGGCGTCGATTCCCGCCATCACCTCGGCAAATTTGTCCTGGCCGGTAATGGCGTGAAACTGGCGTGCGTCGAGGCTATCGACGCTGACGTTGATATGGGTGAGACCGGCAGCGCGCCAGGCACCTACGTCACGCGCCATGCGATAACCGTTGGTGGTCATCGCGATCTGGCGAATGGCGGCGTTTTCACGCACTGCAGCGATGATGTCGGTGAAATCACGCCGCATGGAGGGTTCGCCGCCCGTCAGGCGCACTTTTTCCGTGCCCGCCGCCGCAAAGGCACGCGTCACGCGACGAATCTCATCCAGCGAGAGAAAACTTTTATTGTGCGTACCGTTCGGCTTATAGCCGTTCGGCAAACAGTAGGTACAACGGAAGTTACACACATCCGTGACCGACAGGCGCAGATAGTAAAAGCTGCGCGCATAGGCATCTGTAAATTGTGGCACCTGAACACCTTTCCAAAGTCGGGAGATGCAGTCATTTCTTTCTGCACCCTGGCAGCTCAAGGCTGCGGCCTGGCTTCCATATCGATAACGACTTAGGAAACCAGGCTTGGGAGTTTGTTGTCATTATGGACAACACGGTTAAAACGAATGGTAGCGCGATTAACGGTTAGCATCCATGAGTGATTTTCGCTATATATCTTGATGCATAACGTTTTTTCACCGCATTTTCGCGACAGGATACGGTAAAATGCACCACGGATATTGATGCACATCAGTTCAACTACGCCTCAACGCGAGGACGTCAGTGACAAAGGAGAAACATGAATCGAACCCTGGCAGATTTGGATCGCGTAGTGGCATTAGGTGGCGGACACGGTTTGGGCCGCGTGATGTCGGCGCTGGCACCGTTAGGTTCGCGCCTGACCGGCATCGTCACCACCACCGATAACGGCGGATCCACCGGCCGCATTCGCCGCTCGGAAGGCGGCATTGCGTGGGGCGATATGCGTAACTGCATCAATCAGTTGATCACCGAACCGAGCGTCGCCACCGCGATGTTTGAGTATCGCTTCACCGGCAATGGCGAGCTGGCCGGGCATAATCTGGGCAACCTGATGCTGAAGGCGCTTGATCATCTCAGCGTGCGCCCGCTGGAAGCCATCAACATCATCCGCAATCTGCTCAAGGTCGATGCGTTTCTGATCCCGATGTCGGAACAGCCGGTCGATCTGGTGGCGCAGGATGGCGAAGGCAATATGGTGTACGGCGAAACGGCAATTGATGAGATGAAGCAGCCGCCCCAAGAGTTGATGTTACATCCGAATGTATTGCCAACCCGTGAAGCCATCGAGGCAATTGGTGAAGCGGATTTGATTCTGATTGGCCCCGGCAGCTTCTACACCAGCCTGATGCCGATTCTGCTGATGGAAGAGATGGCGCGCGCGCTGCGCCGTACGCCTGCCACCATGGTGTTTATCGGCAATCTGGGCCGCGAACTGAGCCCAGCGGCGGCTAGCCTGAATGTGGCCGATAAGTTGGCAATTATGGAGAAAGCGATTGGCAAGCGGGTGATTGATGCGGTGGTGGTGAGTCCAGCCGCCGATATTCGCGGCGTGGAAGAGCGTTTAATCATTCGCGAGCCGCTGGAGGCCGCCGACATCAAATATCGCCATGACCGCCAGCTGCTGCGCATCGCGCTGGAACACGCGATTCAGGCCGTTTAATTTCCAGGTGCGCATGAATTCGCACCCTACGAAAACCACGCTGAATTCCCGTAGGGTCGCCATTTATGGCGACCTGGTTACAACCATCACGATTATGGCGACCTGGATACCACGATCACGAAGCCGCAATAAACAGCTCGCGCAATTGATGCAACTGATCGCGCACGCTGGCAGCCTCTTCAAACTCCAGATTCTGCGCGTGCTGCTGCATCTGCCCTTCCAGCTCGTGAATCTTCTTCTGCATCGCCTGCGGCGTAAGCGCCATATAGTTGGCTTCCGCTTCTGCTGCGTTGCGTGAGGCGGTTTTGCCTTTACCACGCGTTTTCACTACGTTTTTGCCGAGCTCAAGAATATCAGTGATCTTCTTGTTGAGCCCTTGCGGCGTAATGCCATTCTCTTCGTTGTATTTCTGCTGCTTCTCACGACGACGCTCGGTTTCGCCCATCGCGCGCTCCATCGACGGCGTGATTTTATCGGCGTAGAGAATCGCCCGGCCATTGATGTTACGCGCGGCGCGACCAATGGTCTGTATCAGCGAACGCTCCGAACGCAGGAAGCCCTCTTTATCGGCATCGAGAATCGCCACCAGCGACACTTCCGGCATATCCAGACCTTCTCGCAGCAAGTTGATGCCAACCAGCACATCAAATTCGCCAAGACGTAAATCGCGGATGATCTCCATACGTTCCACAGTATCGATATCCGAGTGCAGATAGCGCACCTTCTCGCCGTGCTCCACCAGGTATTCGGTGAGATCTTCCGCCATACGCTTGGTCAGCACAGTCACCAGTACGCGCTCGTTAATCTCAACACGCTTGCGGATTTCCGACAGCAAATCGTCAACCTGCGTCGACACCGGCCGTACTTCCAGAATCGGATCCAGCAGGCCGGTTGGACGCACCAGCTGATCGATCACTTCGCCACCCGATTTTTCCAGCTCGTAATTGCCCGGCGTGGCCGACACGTAAATGGTTTGCGGAGCGGCTGCTTCAAACTCTTCAAACTTCATCGGACGGTTATCCAGCGCCGACGGCAGGCGGAAACCGTACTCCACCAGCGTCTCTTTACGCGCGCGGTCACCACGATACATGCCGCCAATCTGCGGAATGGTGACGTGCGATTCGTCGACCACCAGCAAGCCATCCGCCGGTAAATAGTCGAACAAGGTCGGCGGCGGCTCGCCCGGTCCGCGCCCGGAGAGATAGCGCGAGTAGTTTTCGATGCCGGAGCAGTAACCCAACTCGTTCATCATCTCGAGATCGAACTGCGTACGCTGGGAAATACGCTGCTCTTCCAGCAGCTTATTGTTCTCCAGCAGCACTTTGCGGCGCACCACCAGCTCATCTTTGATCTCTTCCATCGCCTTAAGAATGCGCTCACGCGGCGTCACATAGTGCGTTTTCGGATAGACGGTAAAGCGCGGGATCACCGAATCAATCTGCCCGGTGAGCGGATCAAACAGCGACAGCCGCTCAACTTCTTCATCAAACAGCTCAATACGCAGCGCAATGTCGTCCGATTCCGCCGGGAACACATCAATCACTTCGCCGCGCACGCGGAAGGTGCCGCGCTGGAAGGCCTGATCGTTGCGGCTGTACTGCAGCTCCGCCAGACGACGCAAAATGCTGCGCTGATCAATAATCATGCCGCGCGTCAGATGCAGCATCATTTTCAGGTAGAGATCGGGATCGCCCAAACCGTAGATCGCCGAAACCGAGGCCACGACGATGACATCACGGCGCTCCAGCAGCGCTTTGGTCGCCGACAGACGCATCTGCTCAATGTGCTCATTCACCGAGGCATCTTTTTCGATAAAGGTGTCAGAACTCGGCACATAGGCTTCAGGCTGATAGTAATCGTAATATGAGACGAAAAACTCCACCGCGTTATCCGGGAAGAACTCCTTCATCTCACCGTAGAGCTGCGCCGCCAGGGTTTTATTCGGCGCCAGCACCATCGTCGGGCGGTTGAGGTCGGCAATCACATTCGCCACGGTAAAGGTTTTACCTGAGCCGGTCACGCCCAACAGCGTTTGATGCGCGAGTCCATCTTCCAGTCCCTCTTCGAGACGGCGAATCGCCTCAGGTTGATCCCCTGAAGGCTTGAAAGCGGAGTTGAGTTTAAAGACTTTGCTCATGTTTTTGCGGTTCCAGCAGATGAAGTCGGCGGGCAGGCTGCTAATTCTACTCTGCTATGGCGAATTTGCCAGAAAAAAATACTGGACATAATTACAGTAACCTTGCACGATAATGGCACCTGACGGCGATTCTCTTCAGTGCAATTTAAGCGGCTGGCGGCAAGTTGTTGTTGCGCAATGTTATCCCCAGGCGGAGGATGCTTTTAACATTTGTCAATAGAGTGTCATTAAATTGCAGTCCGATGACAAGGCAGATAATTCCCATGCTTGATTTTAACTAACCTGCTGTTTTAATTCACTTTGACTCAAAAGCCCAGTTTCTCATCATAATGTAGGAAGGCCGCGAATTTACTCGCTTGCACACGGTTTTCAGTCGCTAATGCACAAGGTTATCCACAGTAATGGTGGATAAGTGAATCCAGCCCCGAGCCCATCGGCTGTGTATAATTTTCTCCCGCCCATTCTTAAGCGTGAAAAAAAATTTTTTCGCATTTATTTTTCCCGCCTTGCGTGTCGCATTAACCCTTCTTTTTCCCGGTTTACCTTCCTATACCTGGAGAAAAGCCAGGCGTTAAGGCCATTTATTTCCCCGGTTATTGCCTTACGAACGATCAAATGCACCAGAAACGTTAAGCAGTCAGCACCGTCAAAGTGCAATCGATTTATCACCGCCGGCAATTGTTAAGAATTTCTCAACTTTTAGCCGCTGATTTGTCAGGTTTCAGCCGCAGATGTGCCTGAATTCCTAACCTGGCCTGGGAATTGCAGTGTTAACGCTATGGAGTGACGAGTCCATATCGGCGCTTGCCGACGACAGCGGTGTCCATCAATCGTGCACGACTGTATGCCAGACGACACAGAGCGGGAGCATTCAGGCTAATAATCTGGAAGGAGTATGTCAGATGCTGAGTTTACGTTCGGTGAATCAGTTTTACGGTCAAAATCACATTCTGTGGGATGTCGATCTCGATCTGCCGCCGGGCACCTGTACCGGCGTGCTGGGCAGTCCCGGCATGGGCAAAACCACGTTGGTGAACTGCATTATGGGCCGCCTGCCAATTAACAGTGGCTCAATGACCTGGCAGGAAGATGGCGCGCCGCCGGAAGATTTACTGTTGCAACCGGCCGAACTGCGCGCGCGCACCGGCATTGGTTATGTGCCGCAAGGACGGCATATTTTCTCGCAAATGAGCGTGGAGGATAACCTGCTGATCGCCCTGATGGCGGCACAGGACGATCGTAGCCGTGCCATTCCGGAAATGGTGTTCGACCTGTTCCCGGCACTCTATTCATTGCGCCATCAGCGCAGCGGCGAGTTGCCAATGGAACAGCAACAACATTTGGCCCTGGCGCGTGCGCTGGTGCTGCAACCCAAGCTGGTGATTCTGGATGAGCCGACAGAGGGGATGTCGCCGTGGCTGGAAGAGGAGATGGGCAATCTGATTCGTCGTTTAAACCGTGAGTATGGTTTAACCATTCTGCTGCTGGAGCAGCACGTCTCGTTTGTCCGCCGCGTCGCCGATTATTTCCTGCTGCTGCATCGCGGACGCAATGTGGCGCACGGTAAAGTGGCGCAGCTGGATGATTTGACGGTGAATAAGTGGCTGACCGCAAGGTGAAGATGTAGCCAGGTCGCCGTGAATGGCGACCCGGGTTATTTATTGCGGCAACGTCAAATAACGCCCGCACTCGGCCTGCTGCGCCTCATCGCGCAGGTGCGGAATCTCACCGAGGAACGGCGCATCAATGCGCTGACGCAGCGTATCCATATACTCCTGATGGCGTTTGCCGGGCGGCTGAATATCATTGGCAATCCAGCCCGCAAGGCGTAATCCGCGCGCTTTAATCGCTTCGGCGGTGAGCATGGCATGATTGATGCAGCCTAACTTCACACCCACCACCAGAATCACCGGCAGCTGCTCGGCTTCCACCCAATCGGCGTAAGTTTGCGTCTCCGACAGCGGCGTAAACCACCCGCCTGCGCCTTCGACTAACACCCATTCTGCCTGCTGCTCCAGCGCGCGCAAGCCCGCTGACAGCGTGGCAAAGCTAATCGGCCTGCCCTCTTCCGCGCTGATGATATGCGGCGAGGTCGGCTCGACAAACGCCAGCGGGTTCACCTGCTCGTAGCTTAACGACAAGGTGCTGTAGCGCTGCAACGCCAGCGCGTCGCTGTTGCGAATGCCTTGCGGCGTGATTTCGCAGCCGGATGCCACCGGCTTATAGCCTGCGGTGCGTAAACCGGCGGCGCTTGCCGCCTGCAGCAGCGCGCCGCTGGCCACGGTTTTGCCCACTTCGGTATCGGTTCCGGTAATAAACCAGCGTGTCATTTGCTTAAAACTCCATACATCAGGTGATAACTCAGGCGATAACCGGACTCGTCCTGCGGCCAGCGTTGCTCAAGCTGTGCCAGTTGGGAACGCGTTAGCACGCTGGCGCCGCGACCATCGTGCAGGTGCGTGGCCCCAATGCCTTTCAGCGATCGCATAGCGCTGAGCGCACTGGGAAAATGCAGGGTGATAACCTGCTGCTGCGCAGCGATCGGCAGCGTCGCGGTGGCCGCATGAAACTGGGCAGCGCTGAGGAAACTGTTGGCGTGCCGGCGACCATCCAGCTGCGCCCACGCGTGATGCACTTCGTGCAGCGAACCGTCGAGCAGCGTGGAAAACAGCACCGTGCCGCCCGGCCGCGTGACGCGCAAAAACTGCTGCAGCGCAGTATGCAAGTCGCTGCTCCACTGCACCGCCAGATTGCTCCACACGCCGTCAACGCTGGCGTCCGGCAGCGGCACCGCATCGATATCGCCAAACAGATAGTACTGCGCCGATTGCTGCTCCCGCGCGGTTTGCAGCATGTTGGGCGACAGATCGAGCGCCGTCAGCGTGCGCCCGCGATCGCGCCAGTAGCGGCTATACCAGCCGGTACCGCACCCGGCATCCAGCAGATGCGGACCAAAACCAGCGGGCGCCAGCGCCAGCAGCGCATCGCCGCTCAGCCGCTGTAACTGCGCGTGCTGCTCGTAATGCGCAGCCGCACGACCAAAAGCCTGCGCCACGGCCTGTTTGTTAACCTGCAGCGTCATACAGCGCCTCCAGCAGACGATCAATGTCATCGGTGTGATGTGCAGCGGTAAGCGTGATGCGTAGCCGAGCTGTGCCCGGCGGCACGGTTGGTGGCCGTATCGCACTGACCCAACAGCCGGCCTGCGCCAGCCGCTGCGACAACGCCATTGCCGCGCTGTTTTCGCCAACGATCAGCGGCTGGATGGCGCTCGCAGAATCGACCAGCTGCCACGGCAAATCCGCCGCAGCGGCGCGGAAACGCGCAATGTGGCTGTGCAGTTTTTCGCGCAGCGCATCACCTTGCTGAATCTGCCGCAACGCCGCCAGCAGCGCGTAGCACTGCGCCGGTGGCATCGCGGTGGAGTAGATCAGATGGCGGGAAAACTGCTCGACGTAATCAGCGATGGCGTCATCGCACAGCAGCGCCGCGCCGCTGACGCCAAACCCTTTGCCGAAGGTGACGATCAGCAGTTCCGGTTTGACCTGCTGCTGCCAGCAGCTGCCGCGCCCTTGCGCGCCGCTCACGCCGATACCGTGCGCATCATCCACCAGCAGCCAGCCGTTGCCGCGCCGCGTCTCCGCAGCGATCTGTGTTAGCGGAGCGCTGTCGCCGTCCATGCTGAACACGCCTTCGGTCACCACCAGCGTGCCGCCTTCCGACGGCGTTGCCAGCAGCTTCGCCAGGCTTTCCGGCTGATTGTGGGCAAAACGGCGCAGGCTCGCCGGGCTGTGGCTGGCGGCATCCAGCAGTGAAGCATGCGCCAGCTTATCGGCGAAGATGCGATCCTGCTTTTCCGCCAGCAGATGGATCACCGCCTGGTTGGCGGCAAACCCCGAAATGAACAGCAGCGCGCGCGAATAGCCCAGCCAGTCCGCCAGCTCCGCTTCGAGCTGCGCATGGTGGCGGCTGTAGCCGGTCACATGCCCGGATGCGCCCGCGCCAGCGCCCGTCTCGGCCGCGCCCTGCTGCCACGCGGCAATCACCGCCGGATGCTGGCTCAAGCCAAGATAGTCGTTGCTGGAAAAGTGACGATAACGCTGACCCTCCAGCGTAATTTCCCGCACGCTGTTGTGCTCAACGTGACGCCGTAAACGCCAGCCATCCGCGGCGCGCCGCGCCGCCAGCGCCTCGTCGATACGTTGTGACCAGCCCATTTACACCGCCGCGTTGTAGAACTGCGCGGTATCCGCGTGCAGCAGCTGCTCGCTGAGCTGATGCTGCTGCTCATTGTCACCCGCCATTGTCGCGGTGTGCTCCGGATTCAGGCCCAATTTGCGGAACAGAATCAGATCCTTATCCTCTTCCGGATTTGGCGTGGTAAGCAGTTTGCAGCCGTAGAAGATCGAGTTAGCGCCAGCCATAAAGCACATCGCCTGCGTTTGCTCGCTCATCTGCTCGCGTCCGGCAGAAAGACGCACGTGCGAGGATGGCATCATGATGCGCGCCACCGCGATGGTGCGGATGAAGTCGAAGGGTTCAACGTCATCGTTATCGGCCAGCGGCGTGCCTTTGACCTTCACCAGCATGTTGATCGGTACGCTCTCGGGCGGTGTCGGCAGATTCGCCAGCTGCACCAGCAGGCCCGCGCGATCTTTCACCGTTTCACCCAGACCCACGATGCCGCCGGAACACACTTTGATGCCCGCGCCGCGCACTTTATCCAGCGTATCCAGACGTTCCTGATAGCTGCGCGTGGTGATAATGTTGCCGTAGAACTCTGGCGAGGTGTCGAGGTTGTGGTTGTAGAAATCGAGCCCGGCTTCGGCGAGGCGCTGCGCCTGGTCGCCATCCAGCGTGCCAAGCGTCATGCAGGTTTCCATGCCCATCGCTTTCACGCCTTGCACCATCTGCTGAAGGTAAGGCATGTCGCGCTCGTGCGGGTTTTTCCACGCGGCGCCCATACAGAAACGGCTCGATCCCGCCGCTTTGGCTTTGCGCGCCGACTCCAGCACCGCGTCCACTTCCATCAGACGTTCCGATTCCAGACCGGTTTTATAGCGCGCGCTCTGCGGACAGTATTTACAGTCTTCCGGACAGGCGCCGGTTTTGATTGATAGCAGCGTGCTGACCTGCACCTGGCGTGGATCGAAATGTTGACGATGCACTTGCTGCGCTTCAAACATCAACTCAAGGAAAGGTTTATCGAAAAGTGCCTGAGCTTGTGTCAGTGTCCAGCGGTTTGCCATTGCTTACTCCAGAAAAAGGGGGTTCATCCCGACGATCAACGTGGTTATACTTGTAAATTAAATCTTTTTAAAATGGTTTACAACTCACATGTTCACTCAGGATGACCTCAACTTTGACCGTCAGCATATCTGGCATCCCTACACGTCGATGCGCGATCCCCTGCCCTGTTATCCGGTTGTGGCGGCGCACGGCTGCCAGCTGCAGTTGGCCGATGGACGTGAACTGGTGGACGGCATGTCGTCGTGGTGGGCGGCGATCCACGGCTACAACCATCCGCGTCTCAATCAGGCGCTGCAGCAGCAAATGACGCAGATGTCGCATGTGATGTTTGGCGGCATCACCCATCCGGCGGCGGTGGAACTGAGCCGCCAGCTGGTTGCCATGACGCCTGATGCGCTGGAGTGCGTGTTCCTCGCCGATTCGGGTTCGATCGCCGTCGAAGTGTCGATGAAAATGGCGCTGCAATACTGGCTGGGACGCAACCAAACGCGACAGAAATTCCTCACCCTGAAGCGCGGCTATCACGGTGATACCTTTGCCGCGATGTCGGTGTGCGATCCGGAAAATTCGATGCACAGCCTGTGGCGCGGCTATCTGCCGGAACATCTGTTCGCCAACGCGCCGCAGTGCGCTTTCGATGACGCGTGGAACGAGGCCGATTTCGCCGATTTTGCGCAGCTGGTGGAAATCCACCATCGGGAGATTGCGGCGGTGATTCTGGAGCCGATTGTGCAAGGCGCTGGCGGGATGCGTTTCTACCATCCGCGCTATCTGCAGCAGGTGCGCGAGCTGTGCGATCGCTACGGTTTGCTGCTGATTGCCGATGAGATCGCCACCGGATTTGGTCGCAGCGGCAAGCTGTTTGCCTGCGACCATGCGGGTATCACGCCGGACATTCTCTGCCTCGGCAAAGCGCTGACCGGCGGTACCATGACGCTCTCCGCCACGCTGACCACGCGTGAAGTCGCCGACACCATTAGCCGCAGCGCAGCGGGCTGCTTTATGCACGGCCCTACTTTTATGGGCAATCCGCTGGCCTGCGCGGTGGCGGTGGAAAGTCTGAAGATGATCAATGAAGGCGGCTGGACAACCCAGGTGGCGCACATCGAACAGCAGCTGCGCAACGAGCTGCTGCCGCTGCGCCGTCATCACGCGGTGGCCGATGCGCGCGTGCTGGGTGCGATTGGCGTGATCGAAACCCATCAGGCCGTAAACATGGCAGCGCTGCAGCACTTCTTCGTTGAGCGCGGCGTGTGGATTCGTCCGTTTGGGCGCTTGATCTACCTGATGCCACCTTATCTGATTTCTGCCGCCGAACTGACGAAACTAACGCAAGCGGTCGGTGCGGCACTGGATGTTGCGGCGCATTTCCACCATGATTGAGGGTTCTGCACAACCATAAAAGGAGCGATCATGCGCGTAGTTAGCCAGGATTTTAACGACGGCGATAAGATGCCAGAGCGACACGTTTTCAATGGCATGGGTTACCAGGGCGACAATCTGTCACCGCATCTGGCGTGGGATGATGTACCGGCAGGCACAAAAAGCTTTGTTGTCACCTGCTACGATCCTGACGCGCCTACCGGTTCCGGCTGGTGGCATTGGGTGGTAGCGAACATTCCGGCTGACGTTACCGTGTTGCCGCAGGGTGCCGGTTCCGGCGTGGCGGACTTGCCGGAGAGCGCCATTCAGACGCGTACCGATTTTGGCCAAACCGGCTACGGCGGCGCAGCGCCACCGCAGGGCGAATCCCATCGCTACATCTTTACGGTGCATGCGCTGGATACGGATAAAATTGACGTGGATGAAGGCGCGAGCGGCGCGATGGTTGGCTTTAATGTGCATTTCCATGCGCTGGCCAGTGCGTCGATTACGGTGAAGTACGCGTAACAGCTCAGAATCGCGCTGTTAGGAAATATGCCTGCCTGTTTGATCAGGCAGGCATTTTATTTATCCCAACGGGTGGATAACCACCCACATTGGGCCTTGTCCTACCGCGTAACGCGCCAGCGGATTAAGCAGACCCCGTTCCTGAATCTTATACACTTCGATGTGGTGCGATTTCTGTCCCGCCGCTACCAGATATTGACCGCTGTGATCAATATTGAAGCCGCGCGGCTGGGTTTCAGTTGGCTGGTAGCCTTCAATCGCCAGCACCGAGCCATCTTCACTGATGCTGAATACCGTAATGGTGCTGCTGGTACGGTCGCAGGCATAGAGGAAACGGCCATTCGGCGTGATGTGGATGTCCGCCGCCCAGCGCGTGTCGCTGAAATCTTTCGGCATCATATCAAGGCTCTGCACGCGCTCAACCTGGCCGTGCACATTGTTCAGCGCCCAGACATCCACGGTGCTATCCAGCTCGTTCACTACGTAGCCATATGCGCCGTTCGGATGGAAGGCCATGTGACGCGGACCGGCACCTTCAACGGTGGTGACCTGCGCTTGTTCGCGCGGAGCCAGAGTGCCGTCTGCGTTCAGTTGATACAGGCAGATGCGGTCCTGCTTCAGTGCCGGTACAAACAGCGTTTGGTTATTCAGATCGATATTGGCTGAATGGCAACCGTCTAACCCGCTGATCACCTGACCTGGCGCTTGCGGCAAACCATCGCTGCCGATTGGGCTGATGCTGACGCAGGCATCGTTATACGAGCCGCAGAACAGATAATTGCCCTGACGATCGGTGGAGATGTGGGTTGGGCTGCCCGGCAGCGGTGCTTCACCGGCGAGGCTCAGCGTGCCGTCGGCCGCAATGCGAAACGCCAGCACGCGAAAATTCGGACGCACACCGACATAGAGAAAATCTTTCTTCGGGCTCACCACCATCGGCTGCACCTGGCCGGCAACATCCGTTACCTGCAATAACGTCAGTGCGCCATCTTCCTGCAACTGCCAGGCATGAATCTGCTGGCTCTCGGGACTGGCGGTATACACGACTTGTTTCATGCGTTTTCCTTATTCGCTGCCTGATGAAAGGGATAACTGTAGCGCGTTTCATTTTGTCGCGCTGGATTCATTTGTGCCCTGTTTTTTGTCTCAGGGCCGTTGCCGGGTGTAGACTCAATGCTTTGCCAACTCCCGGACGGAAAGTGTAATGAGCTACCGCGTAATCGCCCTTGACCTCGACGGCACCCTGCTGACCCCGAACAAAACCATCTTGCCTGAATCCATCGAAGCGCTGGCCCGCGCGCAACAGGCGGGCGTGAAAGTGTTGATCGTTACCGGTCGCCACCACTGCGCTATCCACCCTTTTTATCAGGCACTTAAGCTGGATACACCCGCAATTTGCTGTAATGGCACCTATTTGTATGATTATCCCGCGAAACAGGTGCTGGCCGCCGATCCGCTGGATAAAAGCAGAGCCGCGCGTGTGATTGAGATGCTGGATGAAGAGAACATCCACGGTCTGCTGTATGTCGATGATGCGATGCTGTACCAAACGCCAACCGGCCATGTGACGCGTACGCTTAACTGGGCGCAATCGTTGCCGGAAGCGCAGCGTCCGCTGTTCCTGCAGGTGCCAAGCCTGGCGCAGGCGGCGATTGAGGCTGATTCGATCTGGAAATTCGCGCTGTCGCATCCCGACACGCGCGCGCTGCAGCAGTTTGCCGAACGCACCGAAGCCGAACTCGGTCTGGCGTGTGAATGGTCGTGGCACGATCAGGTGGATATCGCCAAAGGCGGCAACAGCAAAGGCAAGCGTCTGGCGCAGTGGGTTGAGAGTCAGGGCTTTAGCATGCAAGACGTGCTGGCGTTTGGCGACAACTACAACGATCTCAGCATGCTGGAACAGGTGGGATTAGGCGTGGCGATGGGCAATGCCGATGATGCCATCAAAGCGCGCGCCAAAAAGGTGATTGGCACCAATCTTGAGCCGGGCATCGCTGAAGTGATTTATCAGGAAGTTCTCTAGTTAACACGCCGCATAAACGCTTTTTGGTCGCCATTCATGGCGACCGCTTGCTATGCCGCTATCGACACGCTCTTAATCTGCGCATACAGCCACTGATCCGGTCGAATGCCCAGCTCATCGCGCGCCCACGGTGAAATGCGCGCCCACAGTTCGCTTATCCCAATTCGCAGCTTCACTTCCACCTGATCGTCAATCTCCAGCAGCTCAACCACCTGCGCCGGCAGAATATTGCGGATTGAGGTGTTGTGCGGCGGCTGCAAGGCCAGCGACACATCGGCCGAGGCGATACGAATACGCAGCGGCGTTTTCAGCGGCTGATTCACCCGGCTCACCCAAATATGCTGATCGCCAAGCGACAGCGCGGTCATCGGGTAATCAGGATGCTGCTCCAGCACCTGCACACGCAGCACGCTGGTGCGCTCGGCGATCGGCAGCCACGGACGCATCGCCGAACTGCTCCACACTTTTTCCAGCGGGCCAAAGGCTTTCACCTGACCGGCATCCAGCACCAGTACGTTATCCGCCAGCTGCAGGATTTCATCGAGGCTGTGCGACACGTAAAGGAGTGGAATATCGACCTGCTTCGCCAGCTTTTGCAGATAGGGCATCAGCTCACGTTTGCGTGGCAGATCGAGCGACGCCAGCGGCTCATCCATCAGCAGAATATCGGGCGCGGTCAACAATGCGCGGCCTATCGCCACGCGCTGTTTTTCACCGCCTGAAAGCGACGCAGGAAAACGCGTCAGCAGCGATTCTAAACCCAGCAGCGCCACCAGTGCGTTGAACTGCGGCTTCATTGAGGCCGCCATGCCGTATTGCAGATTGCCGCGCACGCGATAGTGCGGAAACAGCCGCGCGTCCTGAAACACAAAGCCGATGCGGCGCTTTTCCGGCGGCAAATTCACGCGCGTGGCCGAATCGAACAGCAGGCGATCGTTTAACTCGATGCGCCCGCTTTGTGGCTGGGTTAATCCGCCAATCGCGTTAATTAACGAGGTTTTGCCCGCGCCCGACACGCCAAAAATGGCGGTAATGCCGCTGGCGGGAATATTGACGTTAACGTCGAGCAGGTGATCGCCCAACTGCTGAGAAAGTTGCAGATTGAGCATTATGCCGCTCCCAGCCGTTTACGGCCCCAGCGCGCCAGCATTTCCGATGCCACTAACGACATCAGCGCCAGCGCAATCGCCACCGCACACAAGCGCGCGGCGGTGCCTTCCGCGCCCGGCGTTTCAATCAGGGTAAACATCGCCGACGGAATGGTGCGCGTCTCGCCGGGAATGTTGGAGACAAACGTGATGGTGGCACCAAATTCGCCCAGCGAACGGGCAAAGGCCAGTACCGTGCCGACAATAATGCCCGGCAAGGTCAGCGGAAGCGTAATAGTGAAAAATACGCGCCAGCGCCCGGCACCCAGCGTGCGAGCGGCCAGCTCCAGTTTGGTATCCACCGCTTCCAGCGCAAGACGAATTGCACGCACCATCAGCGGAAACGCCATCACCGCCGAAGCGATCACCGCGCCGCGCCAGCTAAAGGCAAAGGTGAAACCGAACCAGTCATACAGCCATTCGCCGATAAAACCGCGCCGGCCTAAGGCGATCAGCAGCAGATAGCCGACCACCACCGGCGGCAGCACCAGCGGCAGGTGGACGATGCTGTCCAACAGGGTTTTGCCCGGAAAGCGGCAGCGCGCCAGAATCCAGGCCATCAGGATGCCAAACGGCAAGCTGCATATCACAGCTACACAGGACACTTTCAGGCTGAGAAAAACGGCCTGCCATTCGGGATCGCTCAATATCATTTCTTCGGCGTGAATCCATACTGTTTAAACACGGCAGCGGCATCCGGCCCCTGCAAATAGTTGTAGAAGGCTTCCACCGTTGCGTTCTGATGTTCTTTGACAATCGCCATCGGATATTCCACTGGCTTGTGGCTATCTTCCGGGAATCGTCCTACGACCTGCACTTTTTGGCTAGCCACCGCGTCCGAACCATACACGATGCCATACGGCGTTTCGTTACGCTCCACCAATGCCAGCGCGGCACGCACGTTATTAGCGGGCGCCAGCTGCGGGGATAAAGCGTCCCACGCACCGAGTTTTTGTAATGCTTCTTTGGCATAAATTCCGGCTGGCACGTGATCCGGATCGCCGACCGCCAGACGCTCACCTTTCAGCAGGCTTTTCCAGTCGGTTTTGCTGTCAAGGGTGACCGCTTTAGCCGCGTCGCTTTTCGGTGCAATCAGCACTAAGTCATTGCCGAGCAGCGTATAGCGCGTGCTGCTCACCACGCTGTTTTTCACCACCACATCGTCCATCCACTGCTGATCTGCAGAGATGAACAGATCGGCCGGTGCGCCCTGATCGATCTGGCGCGCCAGCACCGAAGAAGAGGCAAAAGAGGATACCACTTCTACACCGCTTTTCTTCTGGTACTGCGTCGCAATGTCCTGCAGCGCATTGGTCAGCGATGCCGCTGCAAACACGGTGATTTTCTCTGCGGCCGCGGCATGACCGGCCAATGAAACGCTTAAAACGGTTGCAGCAGCCCAACGGTACTTGATGGTTCGCATTTGTTGTTCCTTGTTACGTTATATATTTGATAATACAACGTACACGCAAATGCGTCATGAGCTTTATATCGGCAGGATTTTACGGAAGTTCAGAAACAAAACGCCCGCAGGAAGCGGGCGTTGAGAAATTAGTGTTGTGAGCTGTTGGCAGGACGATCGTCGCGGCGGCCAAATTTTGAGATGACGTTGAAAACTTCACCCAGGCCGTAAATCAGACCGAGCATAATAGCCATCACAATCGGCACCATGATGATAGCCACAGCCAGGCTTTTTAACAGTTCCAGCATGGAAACCTCACGCAGAAAATAAAAAAGTGATTGTAACGGTTAGCGAAAAAAACGCACTGCCCTTTTCGTGCTTTTACTTTTAAGCAGTAAACTGAGCGGATTAACCTAAGGAGCTGACATGCAGGCAGAACTTTCTCTCCATATTCGTCTTCAGCAAAAGCTGTTTGCCGATCCGCGCCGCATCGAATTACTGAAACGCGTGCAGCAAACCGGCTCGATTAGCCAGGGCGCGAAACTGGCGGGCATCAGTTATAAAAGTGCCTGGGATGCGATCAATGAGATGAATCAGCTGGCCGACCAAACGCTGGTGGATCGCGCCACCGGCGGCAAAGGCGGCGGCGGCGCGCAGCTGACGCGTTATGGCGAGCGGCTGATTCAGCTGTTCCAGTTGATGGAGCAGATCCAACAAAAGGCCTTCGATGTGCTGCAAAACGACAGCTTGCCGCTCGACAGTTTGCTGGCGGCGATTGCGCGTTTCTCGCTGCAAACCAGCGCGCGCAATCAGCTGTTTGGTACGGTGCTGGCCAGCGATCATCAGCAGGTGCAACAGCATATCGAAGTGCTGCTCGCCGATGGCGTAACGCGCTTGCAGGTGGCGATCACTGCCCGCAGCGCCGAACGACTACAACTCGACAGCGGCAAAGAGGTGCTGGTGCTGATTAAAGCACCGTGGATTCACGTCAGTCACGCCGCCGACAGCAGCGACAATCAACTGGCTGCGCAGATCAGCGCGATTGAGCCCGGCGATCAGGTTAGCGAAGTATTGATGGCGTTGCCGAGTGGCGAAACGCTGTGCGCGACCGTCACCAATGAGGCGGTGAAACAGCAGAATCTGCAGGTTGGTGCCAGCGTCACCGCCAGTTTTAATGCCGAACACGCCATCATCGCCACACTGCTCTGAAATCCACGCCATGATTTGACTTCGTCTGCATCACTGGCTAAAACTGGACGACACGATGCATAAAACGGAATAGATCATGGCTTCATTGCAAATTTCGCAAGGTACGTTTCACCTTAGCGACACCCGAGCACTGTCCCTTAACGATTTAACCCTCAACAGCGGCGAAAGCTGGGCGTTTGTCGGCGCCAACGGCAGCGGCAAGTCATCGCTGGCGCGCGCCCTTTCCGGCGAGTTGCAGCCCGGTAAAGGCAGCGTGCAGCAGGATTTTCAGCGTCGTACGCGCCTGTCGCTGGAGCAGCTACAGAAACTGGTCAGCGATGAGTGGGAACGCAACAACACCGATTTGCTAAGTGAAGGCGAAGACGATACCGGTCGCACCGCCGCACAGATCATTCAGGATGAAGTGCAAGATGCGGCGCGTTGTCAGGCGTTGGCGCAGCAGTTTGGCATCACTTATCTGCTCGATCGTCGCTTCAAATATCTCTCCACCGGCGAGACGCGTAAAACGCTGTTGTGCCAGGCGCTGATGGCGCAGCCGGATCTGCTGATCCTTGATGAACCTTTCGATGGGCTGGATGTGGCGTCACGCGCCAGCCTGGCGCAAACCCTCAACGATCTGCATCAAAGCGGCTATAGCGTGGTGCTGGTGCTCAATCGCTTTGATGATATTCCCGATTTTGTCGGGAAGGTCGGCGTGTTGGCCGAATGCACGTTAACCCACGTGGGCGAACGGCGCGCGATTCTGGCCGAAGCGCTGGTGGCGCAGCTGGCGCATAGCGAGAAGCTGGACGGCATAGCGCTGCCGGAAGCGGATCAACCGGATCAACTACCGCAGCTGGCCGAAGATGCGCCGCGCGTGATACTGCGCAACGGCGTGGTGTCGTACAACGACAAAGCGGTAATTGATGGCCTGAATTGGCAAGTTAATCCCGGCGAACACTGGCAAATCGTGGGGCCGAACGGCGCGGGTAAATCTACCCTGCTCAGTTTAGTGACCGGCGATCATCCGCAGGGATACAGCAACGATTTGACGCTGTTCGGCATCCGACGCGGCAGCGGTGAAACCATCTGGGATATCAAGCAGCATATCGGCTACGTCAGCAGCAGCCTGCACCTCGATTATCGCGTCAGCTGTAATGTGCGCACCGTGGTGCTCTCCGGCTTCTTTGACTCAATTGGCTTGTATCAGGCGGTGTCCGATCGGCAAAAAGCGCTGGCGCGTCAATGGCTGGCGCTGCTCGGTATGGATAATCAACTGGCCGATGCGCCGTTCCACAGTTTGTCGTGGGGCCAGCAACGGCTGGTGCTAATTGCGCGCGCGCTGGTGAAACATCCCACGCTACTCATTCTCGATGAACCGTTGCAGGGGCTCGATCCGATTAACCGCCAGTTGGTGCGCCGCTTTGTTGATGTGCTGATTGGCGAAGGCCGTACGCAACTGCTGTTTGTCTCCCACCACGCCGAAGATGCGCCGCAGTGCATCACCCATCGCCTGAGTTTTGTCGCGCAGGAACAGGGTTACGGTTTCCTGCAAGAGTCGCTGCGTTAATTAGCGGTCGCCATAAATGGCGACCATACGAATGTAAGCGTTACCATTTCATCGCCTGGTAAGTGAGCAAATAGCACTGATAACCCCACAAAATGAGAATCGTCACCTTGTGTAAACGATACCATTTATCCAGACTGGATCACGCTTTCACGCTGGTCTTTGTGCTACTTTGATCAAAATCATTTTTATCTGTTTGCCGTTTACCAGGACTCATCATGGAAAAATTTAACCCGGTCGATCACCCGCATCGCCGTTATAACCCATTGATCGATCAATGGGTGCTGGTCTCACCCCATCGCGCTAAGCGCCCGTGGCAAGGTGCGCAGGAAACCCCGGCACTGGAGCAACTGCCAGCGCACGATCCTGACTGCTTCCTCTGTGCCGGAAACACCCGCATTACCGGTGACAAAAACCCAAACTATAAAAGCACTTACGTGTTCACCAATGACTTTGCCGCGCTGATGACCAACACGCCAGACGCACCGCAAAGCGACGATCTGTTGATGCGCTGCGAAAGCGCGCGCGGTACCAGCCGGGTGATCTGCTTCTCGCCGGATCACAGCAAAACGCTGCCGGAACTGCCGCTGAGCGGGCTGGAAGATATCGTGCGGACCTGGCAGGAACAGACTGCCGATCTCGGCCAGCACTATCCGTGGGTGCAGGTGTTTGAAAACAAAGGTGCGGCGATGGGCTGCTCCAACCCGCATCCGCACGGTCAGATTTGGGCCAACAGCTTCCTGCCGAACGAAGCGCAGAAAGAAGATGACAACCAGCGTCACTATTTTGCCGAGAAAGGCACGCCGCTGCTGGTCGATTACGCTGCGCGCGAGTTGAACGATGGCAGCCGCACGGTGGTGGAAACCGAACACTGGCTGGCCGTGGTGCCGTGGTGGGCGGCGTGGCCGTTTGAAACCTTGCTACTGCCGAAAGCCCATGTGAAACGCATCACCGATCTCACCGAGCCGCAGCGCACCGATCTGGCGCTGGCACTCAAACAGCTCACCAGCCGCTACGACAACCTGTTCCAGTGTTCATTCCCCTATTCAATGGGCTGGCACGGCGCGCCGTTCAACGGTGAAGCCAACGATCACTGGCAGCTGCACGCGCACTTCTATCCGCCGCTGCTGCGTTCAGCCACGGTACGCAAATTTATGGTTGGCTATGAAATGCTGGCCGAAACCCAACGTGATTTAACGGCGGAACAGGCAGCTGAACGTCTGCGTTCTGTCAGCGATGTCCATTTCCGCGAGGCGCAATAAATGTCATTAAAATCCATTACTCAACAGGTTTTCGCTGACACTTTCGGCTATCAGGCGACACACAGCATTCAGGCACCGGGCCGCGTCAATCTGATTGGCGAACACACCGACTACAACGATGGCTTTGTGCTGCCGTGCGCCATCGATTATCAAACCGTGATTGCCTGCGCCAAACGCGACGATCGCCAGGTGCGTGTGATTGCCGTCGATTACGACAATCAGCAGGACAGCTTCTCGCTGGATGCGCCGATTGAGCCGCTGAAAGAGCCAATGTGGGCCAACTACGTGCGCGGCGTGGTGAAACATCTGCAAAAACGCGATGCCAGCTTTGGCGGCGTGGATATGGTGATCAGCGGCAACGTGCCACAAGGCGCGGGCCTGAGTTCTTCGGCGTCGCTGGAAGTGGCGGTAGGTACCGTATTCCAGCAGCTGTATGCATTAAACCTCGATGGCGCAGCGATTGCGGTGAACGGTCAGGAAGCAGAAAACCAGTTTGTCGGCTGCAACTGCGGCATCATGGATCAGCTGATCTCCGCGCTCGGTCAGCCGGATCACGCCATGCTGCTGGATTGTCGTACGCTCGGCACGCGCGCAGTATCAATGCCGGAAGATGTTGCGGTGGTGATCATCAACTCCAACTTCCGTCGTAGCCTGGTGGGCAGCGAATACAATACGCGTCGTGAACAGTGTGAAACTGGCGCACGCTTCTTCAATAAACCGGCGCTGCGCGATGTGACGCTGGAAGAGTTTGAAGCCTCTGCTGGTGAGCTGGATGCGTTGGTGGCAAAACGCGTGCGTCACGTGATTAGCGAAAATGCGCGCACGCTGGAAGCAGCCGATGCGTTAAGCGCGGGCGATCTGAAACGCATGGGCGAACTGATGGCCGAATCGCACGCCTCGATGCGTGACGATTTTGAAATCACCGTGCCGCAAATCGATCAGCTGGTTGAGATTGTGAAAGCAGAAATCGGCCCGCGCGGCGGCGTGCGTATGACCGGCGGCGGTTTCGGTGGCTGCATCGTGGCGCTGATGCCAATCGATCTGGTCGATGCGGTGAAAGCGATGGTCGCTGAGAAGTATGAAGCGCAAACCGGCATCAAAGAGACCTTCTACGTGTGCAAAGCGTCCGCAGGAGCAGGCCAATGGTAAGTGATGTGAATTCACACGCGCCAGACGGGCAACCGTGGCGCATCACCGTGCTGCGCAATCGCAACGGCATGGTGGCTACTTTTATGGATTGGGGCGCGACCTGGCTGTCAGCGCGCGTGCCAATGTTGGATCACAGCGTGCGTGAAGCGCTGCTCGGCTGTGCCACGCCGTCCGATTATCTGCATCAGGATGCTTATCTTGGCGCGACGATTGGCCGCTACGCGAACCGCATCGCCTCGGCCGAACTGAAGCCGCTTAATCTGCTGCTGGCGGCCAATCAGGGCGCACATCAGCTGCACGGCGGGCCGCAAGGTTTCGATAAACGTCGCTGGCAGATTCTCAGTCAGAGCGAAAGCGAGGTGCACTATCGCCTCGATTCGCCGGATGGCGATCAGGGTTATCCCGGCAATGTGATCGCCGATGTCATCTATCAACTTGATGACGATAATTGCCTGTCGATTCGCTATGAAGCGCGAACTGATAAGCCTTGCCCGGTCAATCTCACCAACCATGCTTACTTTAATCTTGATGCGCATCATGGTGATGCGCGCCAGCATCGCTTACAACTGCACGCCGATCGTTACCTGCCGGTGGACAGCGAAGGCATTCCTAACGCGCCGCTGAAAGAGGTGGCGGGAAACAGTTTTGATTTCCGCCAGCCGAAGCGCGTCGCCGATGAGTTCCTTGCCGATGACGATCAAAAAGCGGTGAAAGGCTATGACCACGCCTTTTTGCTTAACACCGCTGGCGACAGCAGCCAGCCCGCCGCCCATTTATGGTCTGCCGATGGCAAGCTGGAGCTGAGCGTGTTTACTGCCGCTCCAGCGCTGCAGTTCTACACCGGCAACTATCTGGCGGGAACACGCGCCCGTGAGCAGGACAGCTATACTGCTTTCCAGGGCATCGCTCTGGAGAGCGAATTTTTACCGGATTCGCCTAACCATGCAGAGTGGCCGCAGCCCGATTGCTGGCTGCAACCCGGCGACAGCTGGCAGTCCGTGACGCGTTATCGCTTCACGCCGCACTGAGCCACCGGATGAAAAACGCGCACTGCGCTGCCGACAGGCTTACGCCGTGCGTTGTTTTCCGCTATGGTATGGCGCTATTAGTGAGCCGCTTCTCAGTGGCCGCAGCCGGTTTCAATACTAATCGTAAATCGAGCATTAAGGAGTAAAGCTATGGCCGTAACTAAGCTGGTACTGGTGCGACACGGCGAAAGCCAGTGGAACCAGGAAAACCGCTTCACCGGATGGTACGACGTTGACCTGTCTGACAAAGGTCGCACTGAAGCCAAAGCAGCCGGTCAGCTGCTGAAGAAAGAAGGTTTCGTGTTTGATTTCGCTTACACCTCAGTGCTGAAGCGCGCTATTCACACCCTGTGGAATGTGCTGGATGAGTTGGATCAGGCTTGGCTGCCGGTTGAAAAAACCTGGCGTCTGAACGAGCGTCACTACGGTGCGCTGCAAGGTCTGGATAAAGCAGAAACCGCCGCTAAATACGGTGACGAGCAAGTGAAACAGTGGCGTCGTGGCTTTGCTATCACGCCACCAGAACTGGATCGCGCTGATGAGCGTTTCCCAGGCCACGATCCGCGTTACGCTTCACTGACTGACGCGCAGCTGCCAACCACCGAAAGCCTGGCGCTGACCATCGAACGCGTGATTCCTTACTGGAACGAAAGCATTCTGCCGCGCATTAAGAGCGGTGAGAAAGTGATCGTTGCTGCACACGGCAACTCACTGCGTGCGCTGGTTAAATACCTCGACAACCTGAGCGAAGACGAGATCCTCGAACTGAACATCCCAACTGGCGTGCCGTTGGTGTATGAGTTCGATGAGAACTTCAAGCCACTCAAACGTTACTATCTGGGTGATGCTGATGAGATTGCTGCGAAAGCCGCAGCCGTAGCAAACCAGGGTAAAGCGAAGTAAGCGAACGCTGAAACGCAAAAAGGCCAGACGCAAGTCTGGCCTTTTTTATTGCCGCATTGGCTTAGCTGCGGCGCTGTTTGACCGCCTGAGCCAGCTGACGCAACGCCTTCTCAGTGTCTTCCCAGCCGATACAGGCATCGGTCACGCTCTGGCCGTACACCAGCGGTTTGCCGCTTTCGAGGCTCTGATTACCTTCCACCAGATGACTCTCGATCATCACGCCAGTAATCGCCTGCTCACCACCGGCAATTTGCTGTGCCACGTCGTCGGCAACCACCATCTGACGTTGGAACTGCTTGCTGCTATTAGCATGGCTGAAGTCGATCATCACTTGCGGACGCAAGCCTGCTTTCTCCAGACCGGTTTTCACGGCCGCCACGTGTTCGGCGCTGTAGTTCGGCTCTTTGCCGCCGCGCAGAATGATGTGGCAATCTTCGTTACCACTGGTTTCGACAATCGCCGAGTGACCATATTTGGTGACTGACAGGAAGCAGTGTGGCGCGCTGGCCGCACCAATGGCGTCAATCGCCACTTTGATGGTGCCGTCGGTACCATTTTTAAAGCCAACCGGGCAAGAGAGGCCGGAAGAGAGTTCGCGATGCACCTGCGATTCGGTGGTACGTGCGCCAATCGCGCCCCAGCTCATCAAATCGGCCATATATTGTGGCGTAATCATATCGAGGAACTCACCGGCGGCTGGCAAACCGATATCGTTGATATCCACCAGCAGCTTGCGCGCCAGGCGCAGGCCGTCATTGATCTGGAAGCTGCCATCCATAAATGGGTCGTTGATCAGCCCTTTCCAGCCCACCGTGGTGCGCGGTTTTTCAAAGTAAACGCGCATCACCAGTTCAAGATCGTCTTTCAGCTCATCACGCAGTGCCAGCAGGCGCGTCGCATACTCTTGCGCAGCCTGGGTATCGTGAATTGAGCACGGACCGATCACCACCAGCAGACGATCGTCTTCGCCATGAAGAATGCGGTGAATCGCCTGACGTGACTGCGCTACGGTTGCAGCCGCTTTATCGGTGGCGGGGAATTTTTCAAGCAAAGCAACAGGAGGCAGTAACTCTTTGATCTCTCTGATGCGTAAATCATCGTTCTGGTAATCCATACACAATTCCATTCAAATTTCTGGCCCAACGTCCGTCGGGCGCAACCCGCCCACTTTAGCCCTTCGCGCGGTGGGTGTAAATTACGCACCGCGCTTAAAATGTACATCTCAAATTTGCATTTATATATCCATGCACTAAACTTTTTAATTGTAAGCACTAAGGAATGATGTGTTTGCAAAATTAAATTTTTAAGTGAAGCGTATAAGGTGGATTTTATTCCATCGCGGCACGCTATTTTCGTCACTCAACACCAGCGGGTGTTAGACGGCAACTATCCATTAATTACTGGAGCATAATGATGAATAAGTTTGCAATGATCTTTCTGACAGCAGCGATGACCATGGGTAGCGGTGCTGTAATGGCTGCGGATAACAACAATGGTGCGGCCAACGCTTCAGCTGAAGCCGGTGCGGCAGCTGGCGGTGCAAAACAAAATCTGCCACCTAATAATGTTGATAACAGCAAAATTAACAGCGGTAGCACCAATACCAACAGCGCAGCAACGTCAGGCACTGACTCAAGCAATATGTCAGCCAACCAGGTGCACAAAAACAGCATGTGCAAAGACGGCAAATGCCCGGACATGAATAAAAAAGTCGACACTAAAGAGGGTGGCGGCCACGTGAAACATAAAACAGACGGTACTTCGCAATAAGTTTCCTTCTGTTTGATTAAGGGAGAGCTTCGGCTCTCCCTTTTATTTTGCCCCCCGCCCTTTTCCGCTATGCTGAAGCAATGAAATTCACAGGAACTGTTTCATGGCTTCATTGCTGCTTATTGATGATCACCCGTTAGTTGCCGTCGCACTGGAAGCGGCTTGCGTTAACGCTCCTATCACGTTGAACATTCACGCCGCTGGCGACGAAGCGCAGGCGCGCCAACTGCTTCAACAACATCCCATCGATTTAATTGTGCTGGATATCGGTTTACCCGATTGCGACGGACTCGAACTGCTGCGCCGGTTGCGCGTGCGTAATCAGCACTGCCCGGTGTTGATCTATTCCGCGCAGCAGAGCCGCCACACGCTGCTCAGCGCCGTGTCGCTTGGCGCTGCCGGTTACGTGGTGAAAAGCCAAAGCATGGCGCAACTGCTGAGCGCGATTCTGGCGGTGCTAGGCGGCCAGCAGGCTTTTCCGCCGCTGCCGGAACGTATCGAACTGCCGTTAACCGAGAAAGAGCAGCAGATTGTAGCGCTGCTGGTGCGCGGCCTCTCGAATCTGCAGATTGGCGAACAATTGCATATCAGCAATAAAACCGTTAGCACCCACAAGAAGAACATCCTGGAGAAAACCGGCGTACAGTCGGTGGTTGAGCTGGCTGAGCTGTGGAAAGCGCAGCAGTGAGGATCTGTTTGCTGCTGTGTACGCTGCTGCTGAGTGTGATGGCGAAAGCCGATCTGCAACCCGCCAGCAGCGTGATGCTACCCGCGATGATGCCAGCGCCGCACGCCGAGCCGTGGCCTGGCGCAACGTTGCGCGTCGCGGTGCCGGCACAAAACAGCGCACCCTGGGCGATGCGTATTGGCGATCACATCTGGGGCATCGACGCCGACTATCTCAGCGCCCTAAGCCAGTTGACCGGTACGCATTTCACGCTGCAAAGCTATGCCGATCGCGCGCAGCAACTGGCAGCCTTGCAGCGCGGCGAGGTGGATTTGGTGTTAAGTAATCAACATGCCCAGCTCCCATCCGATGTGCTGCTCAGCGACAGCTGGTACAGCAGCCCGATTCGCATCTATCGCAACCGGGATAATCAGCGCGCGGTGATGTTCAATAGCGAAACCGCGCAGCTCACCATTGCCGAAGCGACGCTGGCGCAGTTGCCCACTGAATTTGTGCAGCAGCATCGCTGGCACACCTTGCCGGGCGATCTGCAGGCGCTGTATGCGCTGCTCAATCAGCAAAGCGATTATCTGGTCGCCGATGAAGCTAGCGCCGGTTTCTTGCTGGGCCAGCTGCAGCAAGGACAAATTTACCAAATCACTGCCGATCCTGGCGCGGGCGAATTAACGCTACGCGCAATGACGCGCAATGCCGCGCTGATCCACTGGCTTAACAGCCAGCTGCGCCTGCTGCCCGCCGAGTTCAGCAGTCGGGTCCAGCAGCGCTGGAGCCCGCCGCTGCTGCGTTATCAGGACACACAAACTCTGATGCTGTCGGCCAGCGAAAAGCAGTGGCTGGCGCAACATACTGAGATTCCGTATGCGGTTGAGGCGGATAACGCGCCATGGAGTTATCGCGACAGCAGCGGCAACGCGCGCGGCTTCGGCATCGACATGCTGAACGCGCTGAGCCAAAGTACCGGCCTGCGTTTTACCCCGCGCTGGGTCAACAATCCGCAGCAGGCCGCCACGCTACTGCAGCAACAGCAGGTGATGCTCAACCTGTTGCAGCCGCTGTATGGCGACGATCCCGGCAGCAATACTTTGCCGGTATGGCGCGCCATTTGGGGCATTTACACGCTTGCCACGCATCAGCCAATGAACTGGCAATCGTTACAAGGCCAGCGCGTGGGCGTATTACGCGACGATCTCGCCATACGTTTGCTGCCGTCAGGTATTACGCCGCAGCCGTTCGACGATCGGACGCAGCTGTGGCAAGCGCTAAATAACGGTCAGATCGATGCGCTGGTAGATAACGTGCTCTCTGCCCGCTGGCGTATGGCGAGTCACGAAGATAATCGTGTGCATCTGGCGTTTGCTGCCAGCGATATCGCCTGGCCGCTGGCGCCGCAGGTCAGTGATGAACAGCCTGAGCTGCGCGCCCTGCTCGACCATGCATTGCAGCAAATCCCGCCTGATACGCTCAACCAGATGCGCGTCAGCTGGTCACAGCCGCCGCAGCCCGGCACGACGATGGCGATGCGCAATATTCCGCTGATGATTTTGCTTGCGGCAGGCGTAATTATTCTGTTGCTGTTGGGCTTGCTGGCGCGTCGTTACTGGCAGCAGCGTCGTGACCGATTGCAGCGTGAGCAGGCCGAACGCGCCAATGCCGCCAAAAGCCAGTTTCTTGCCACTGCCAGCCACGAACTGCGCACGCCGATGCAGGCGATACTCGGTTTGCTGGAGCTGGAACAGCAGCAGCATCCGAGTGAACGGCTGGCGCTGATGCACAGCAGCGCGCGGTCGCTGATGGCGCTATTGAACGACTTGCAGGATCACGCGCGTATTGAGAGCCAGAGCTTCCGTCTGGCACCGCGCCCGCTCAATCTGACGCTCTGGCTGCAGCAACAGCAGCAGTTTTATCATCCCTTAATGCGCGATGCCGGGCCGAACCTGATTGCCGAAGCCCTGACGCCGCTGCCTGCCAGCGTGTTGATGGATGGCGATCGCCTGCAGCAGGTAGTGAATAATCTGGTGGCCAACGCCCTTAAGTTTACCCGCGAAGGCGAAGTGCGCCTGTCGCTGGCGGTCAGTGAGCACATCCAGCTTACGGTCACCGACACCGGCAGCGGCATCCCGCTTAACGAGCAGGCAAAACTGTTTGAGCCGTGGTATCAGGCGCCGTCCGGCAAAAGCTATGCGGTGCAAGGCAGCGGCTTAGGTTTGTTTATCTGTCGCGAGATTGTGCAACGAATGGGCGGTACGCTAACGCTCACTTCAGCACCGGGCAGCGGCACCACGGTCAGCGTGCAGTTGCCATTAGTCGTGAGCCAAGAGCCGTTAACCGAGCGCACAGCCAACTGGCCTGTTTACCCGCAGCTGCGCGTGGCGATTGTGGACGATCACCCGACCAATCTTTTGGTGATGCAGCAGCAGCTGGCGATGTTTGGCGTTGAGGCGCAGGTATTTGAAGAGGGCCGAGCGCTGCTGCGCGCCGATGCTCAGCGCGCCTTCGATATTCTGTTTATCGACCAGATGATGCCGCGCCCGGATGGTTTAACGCTGCTGCGTATTCTGCGCCGTCGTCAGCGCCAGCGCGGCAGCACCTCGCTGCGCGTGCTCTGCTCTGCAGATGTTCAGTTGCTGAAAATCGCCTTGCTGGATGACGAAGCTCTGCTGCTCAAACCCATTGAGCTCGATCATCTGGCACCGCTGCTGGCGCGCGCAGTAAAAGATCCATTGGATGTCTTGCCAAACAGCTTACTGATTCTGGCGCAGGATAATCAGGCATTTATTCCGCGCATCTGTCAAACCTTGCAGCGCACGCTGCAACAGGATCGGGATTTGCTGTTGAACGCGCGCGATACACAAAATTGGACGGTGCTGGAACAGGCCGCACACCGCATGAAGGGCAGCTGGTTGATGCTGGGGGTTGATGAGGTTGCCGAGCGCTGTCAGCAGTTGATTGAGCAGGTTAAACAGCAGCAGTTGCCGCTTGATGATCTCAATTTACTGATATCATTAACAAACAGGTTACTTAAACAACTGGATAATTATGGCACACACGCATTCTCACGGGACCGCTAACGGCAACCGCAAACGACTGGCCGCGGCGTTTGCCGTAACGGCGCTGTTTATGGTGGCCGAAGTGATCGGCGGGCTGGTTTCTGGCTCGCTGGCGCTGCTGGCCGATGCCGGACATATGTTGACCGATGCCGCCGCGCTGCTGATGGCGTTACTCGCGGTGCAGTTTGCTCAGCGCAAGCCTAACGCGCGCCATACCTTCGGCTTGCTGCGTCTCACCACCTTAGCGGCGTTCGTCAACGCCATTGCGCTATTAGTGATTACGGTGCTGATTGTCTGGGAAGCGCTGCGTCGCTTCTATGAACCCCAGCCGATTGCCGGCGGATTGATGCTCGGCATCGCCATTGCCGGTTTGCTGGCCAATCTGCTGTCGTTCTGGCTGCTGCATCGCGGCAGCGAAGAGAAGAATCTCAACGTGCGTGCGGCGGCATTGCATGTGCTGGGCGATTTACTGGGTTCGGTCGGTGCGATTGTCACGGCGGTGATCATCATGCTGACCGGCTGGACGCCAATCGACCCGATTTTGTCGCTGCTGGTGTCATTGCTGGTGGTACGTAGCGCCTGGTCGCTGCTGCGCGAGAGCCTGCATGAGTTGCTGGAAGGTGCGCCGGGCCATATCAACGCGGATAAACTGTCACGCGAGCTGACGCGCAATATCGATGAAGTACGTAACGTGCATCACGTTCATTTGTGGCAAGTGGGTGAAAAACCGGTGCTGACGCTGCATGTGCAGGTGATTCCGCCATACGATCATGACGGCCTGCTTAAGCGCATTCACCACTATTTGCATGAGCACTATCAGATTGCCCACGCCACGGTGCAGATGGAGTATCAGCCGTGCAGCGGGCCGGACTGCGAGTTGTGTTTAGATAATAGCGCCGCGCAGCACGATCACCACGATCACCACGATCATGCTGCGCTGGAAGGTCACGCTCATCATCACTGATGGGACAGCGCGCGCGAGCCATGTTCGCGTGCGCTTTGCATCCACAGGCGCGAACCGTTAAGCGCAATCAGCGTCAGAATCGCGTACTCCAGTGACATGGCATATACGCCCTGACGCGCAAAGATCATCACGCTGATAACGTTGATCACCACCCAAAGCAGCCAGTTCTCAACATATTTTCGCGTCATCAAAATCATCGCCACAATCGACAGCACCATCATGCACGAATCCCAGAATGGGAACGCGTCAGGCTGCAGTTGCGGCATCGCCACGTTAAGCCCCAGACTCTGCATAATGCCGACCGCTGTTTTGGTCAGGAAAGCAAAGACCGGATCGATGTACACCGTCATCAGCGCAATCGCCACCACGCACGCCGCGCCCCAACCCAATGCTTTCGGCAGCGGCAGCCAGCGAATTCTCAGCTCCGTTTCGTTGTTAGAGGTTTGCCGACTCCACGCGTACCAGCCGTAAACGTTGGCGACAAAGAAGAACAGTTGCAGCAACAAGCTGGCATAGAGCTGAATCTGGAAGAAGATCACCGCAAACAGCGTGACGTTTATCAGTCCAAAAAAGTAGTTGATGATTTTCTCAAGGCTGGCGAGCCAGATGCACAGCAGGCCAGCAATGGTGCCAACGGCTTCGATCCATGAGAGATCGTAGCCGCCAACGCCGAGCGGAATGTGAACCAGAATATTTTGCGTGCTAAAGAAGTCCATATAAGGTGCCTGTGTAACGGGAGCCCGTCATGCATTCCCTTTGATTTTAAGTTTGAGATCTGCAGCAAAGGATAGCATGCGGTTGAGCGGTAGCAACGCGGCCTCACGCAATGCGCTATCCACATGGATCTCATGCGCGCTGCCGCCACGCTCCAGTCCTTCGGCAATCGCTTTCAGGCCGTTCATCGCCATCCACGGACAGTGCGCACAGCTGCGGCAGGTTGCGCCCTCACCCGCCGTGGGCGCTTCCAGCAGCTCTTTGTTCGGCACCGCCTGCTGCATTTTGTAGAAGATGCCGCGATCGGTGGCGACGATCATCTGCGGATGCGGCAAACTTTGCGCCGCCTGAATCAGCTGACTGGTGGATCCCACCGCATCAGCCAGATCGACAATCGCCTGCGGTGATTCAGGATGCACCAGCACCGCCGCATCCGGATAGAGCGCCTTCATGCGTTGCAAAGCCTGTGTTTTGAATTCGTCATGCACAATACAGGCGCCCTGCCAGCACAGCACATCCGCGCCGGATTTTTGCGTGACGTAGCGGCCGAGATGGCGATCCGGTGCCCAGATGATTTTCTCGCCGAGGCTGTCAAGATGCTCAATCAGCTCAACCGCGATGCTCGAGGTGACGACCCAATCCGCACGCGCTTTAACCGCCGCCGAGGTGTTGGCATACACCACCACAGTGCGATCGGGATGCTGATCGCAGAAGCGGTTAAATTCTTCAATTGGGCAACCGAGATCGAGCGAGCATTCCGCCTGCAAGGTGGGCATCAGCACGGTTTTTTCCGGGCTAAGGATTTTTGCGGTTTCACCCATAAAACGCACGCCCGCCACCAGCAAGGTTTTAGCGGGATGGGTGCTGCCGAAACGCGCCATTTCCAGTGAGTCCGATACGCAGCCGCCGGTCTCTTCCGCCAGCGCCTGAATTTCGGGATCGGTGTAGTAATGCGCCACCATCACCGCATCGCGTTCTTTCAGCAAGCGTTTGATTTTGTTTTTGTAGTGGGCTTTTTCATCGTCGCTGAGACGTGCCGGTTTAGGCGGGAAAGGATAGATCGCGCTTTCAGGATCGAACATCAGGCTCATGACACGGCTCTCGTTTTCTCAATTTAACAAAATTGCCGGTTACGGCAATGATGCGGCATCAAAACCGCTATCGTGTTTTATATGCTAAACACGATAGCGGAATTGCGCGAGAGTGTCGTCTCTTTTTTGCGCGCTCTACAGCAACAATGCGCTGCTCAACGTTTTCTGCGGACTTTCCAGCTCCAGCAGGAAGGCTTTAACGGTGAGTCCGCCTGCAAAACCGGTGAGTTTGCCGTTGCTGCCAATCACGCGATGGCACGGCGCCATAATCGACAGCGGATTTTTACCGTTCGCTGCGCCCACGGCGCGCACCGCTTTCGGATTGCCGATCTGCTCGGCGATTTGCAGGTAGCTGCGCGTTTCTCCAAACGGGATGGTGAGCAGCGCCTGCCACACTTTTTTCTGAAACTCGGTGCCGACGGTGTCGTACGGCATATCAAACTGCTGACGCTCACCGGCGAAATATTCGCGCAGCTGGCGTTCGGCCTCACACAGAATCGGATGCTGATCGTTACGGTTGATCGGCTTCAACGGCACGCGCTGCGCCCCTTCGTTTTCCCACAGAATCGCCGACAATCCTTTATCGGTGGCAACAAGCGTGAGCTCACCAACGGGCGTCGCGATGATTTTGGCATGATACATGGTGCACCTCCGGCATATTCTCTGCTGGCGATTATCGCATTTCCGCCGCAGGAAACTGGCTGTTTTCGGTCATCAGCATAAACTGGTTAGCTGTCCGAAAGCAGCGAGTTTTCCTGTTCAGCTTGCGCGACCATGCCGTTTATTTGCCGGAGACGATGATGTTTGATGCTGAAATTGCGTACCAGGCGCTGACGTCGCGCGATAGCCGCTTCGACGGGCTGTTTTTTGTTGGCGTGACATCCACCGGCATTTATTGCCGCCCCATTTGTCCAGTGAAAGCGCCGATGCAGAAGAACTGCCTGTTTTTTAGCAGCGCAGAGGCCGCCGAGAAAGCGCACTTCCGTCCGTGTTTACGCTGCCGTCCGGAACTGGCGCCCGGCTCTGCGCCGGTGGATAGCCATCACCGCATTGCCGATCGTTTGATTCGCCGCATCGAAGAGGGCTTGCTGGAAGAGCAGGAGACGCTGGCAGACATCGCTGGCGAGTTTGACCTCAGTGAACGTCAATTGCGTCGCGTGGTGCAGCAGGAGCTCGGCGTATCGCCTTTAGAGCTGCGTCAGACGCGTCGTATGCTGCTGGCTAAGCAACTTCTGACAGAAACCTCACTACCGGTAACAGAAATTGCTTACGCCAGCGGCTTCCGCAGTTTGAGGCGCTATAACGATGTGTTCCAGGCGCGCTATCGCATGACGCCTTCCCGCCTGCGCAAGCAGAATCAACCCGACGCCGTGAAGACCACGCAAGAGAGCGCCGAACTACGCCTGAGTTATCGGCCGCCTTACGATTGGGATGCGATGCTCGATTTCCTGCAACAGCGCGTGATGAAGGAGGTGGAATGGGTGAACGAGGGCATTTATCACCGTACGGTGGCGCTGGGCAACTGTCGCGGCTGGGTGCGCGTGAGCCATCTTGCGGAAAAACAGTCGCTGAAGGTGCAATTTACGACGTCTCTGACGCCAGTGCTGCCCGCTTTGCTGCGTCGTCTGCGCGATCTGTTTGACCTGGATGCGCAGCCACAGCGCATAGCAGAGCACCTAAGCCACGATCCGCTATTAGCCGAGAGCTTGTCGCGCTTTCCCGGTTTACGCGTTCCTGGTGCGTTTGACGGCTTTGAGTTGGGTGTGCGTGCGATACTCGGCCAGCAGGTTACCGTGAAAGCGGCGACCACGCTTAGCAGCCGAATGGCACAGCGCTTTGGTGAGCCGCTGGTAACGCCGTGGTCAGAACTTTCACGTTTGCCGCCGAATGCGGAGTCGCTGGCGGCGGCGAGTATCGATGATATCGCCAGTCTGGGGATTGTCAGTGCGCGTTCACATGCCATTCAGGCACTGGCGCAGGCCTGTGCTTCTGGCGCATTACGCTTTAACGGTGCGGTGAATCCAGACGTGGTTCAGCAGCAGCTACTTGCGCTAAAAGGCATTGGGCCGTGGACGGCAAGTTATATCGCGATGCGTGCGCTGCGTTGGCCTGATGCGTTTCCCAAAGAGGATATTGCGATTCGTAATAATCTCGGCGGCGTGAGTGCCAAAGTGGCGGAGCAGTTATCGCAGGTTTGGCGACCGTGGCGCAGCTATGCGGTGCTGCATATCTGGAAAAGTCTGACGCCGGTTAAGAAATCTGAATAGTGCGTTTCAGGCGGAAATAAGGGGCGGTTGCGTAAAGTCGCCGTGGATACATCCCTGTAGGCTCTGCCGGCGCATCCATGCGCCGGAAGCTATACTCCACCGCCCCTTATCCCCGCCTTCATGCAAATATGTGCACTTATTTAGAAGCGACTCTTGAGCCTGATAGCTCTAAAAGGCGGGAGCGGAGGAGCGAAGCGTCCGAGCCATGGACAAAAACGCCGGGAGCGTTTTTGCACAACGCGAAGCGTTGCCCGCTTGCGGGCGAGCCTCATGGATGAGGCGAGTACTTGCGAGGCCGATCCACAGGGATGTGATATGTCTTCGCGATCCGTCCCGCCTTTTAGAGCCCGGCACCCATCCCAAAGCAACACTGCTAAAATTTTATTAAAACGTAGAAAAGCAAAAAGGCGCCTTTAGGGCGCCTTTCTACATAACTGGTGGGTCGTGCAGGATTCGAACCTGCGACCAATTGATTAAAAGTCAACTGCTCTACCAACTGAGCTAACGACCCGCTGTGGGGCTTACAACCTTTACTAGATGGTGGGTCGTGCAGGATTCGAACCTGCGACCAATTGATTAAAAGTCAACTGCTCTACCAACTGAGCTAACGACCCATCAAGGTTGTGAAGCTTACTGAAGAAATCATCTCTCTTACAACGGGTTGAGATGGTGGGTCGTGCAGGATTCGAACCTGCGACCAATTGATTAAAAGTCAACTGCTCTACCAACTGAGCTAACGACCCATCTTCAGTGCTGCCGATACTTGTTAAGATATGTCCCGGCAACGGCGGCATATATTACTGATTTAGCGGGAGGGCGCAACCCTTATTTTCCACTAAATGTCTCAATTGCTTACCTTTCATGCTGTAAGACCAGAAATCACACGAAATCCGGTCTTTTAAGCACAAATTACAACCCGGCAAGACGTTTTTGCGCCTGCTTAGCAGAATCACTATTTGGGAATTGTTTGATCACTTGCTGGAAGACAGCCTTGGCTTTCGCCGTGTCGTTCTTCTCTTGCATGATCACGCCAACCTTAAACAGCGCTTCCGGGGCTTTTGGCGATTTCGCGTAGTTTTTTACCACAGTGGCAAAATAATAAGCCGAATCGTCTTTTTTACCCTTGTTGTAATACAGCTGACCCAACCAGTAATTGGCATTCGGCTGATAGGTAGAATCAGGATATTTCTTCACCCAAGCCTGCAGGGCAGTAATCGCCTGATCGTACTGCTTCTTCTCCAGAATCAGCGCAACCGCAGCATTGTAGTCCGTGTTGGCATCGCCGGTTTGCGCTGGCGCGGCCGAACTGGCGCTGCTACCGCTATCCGCAGAAGCCGCAGCGCCCGCTGCAGCGGCATCAGCACCACCGCTCGCCTGCGCACCGTTACTGCCGGAGCTAAGGCTGTCGATTTGCTGATAGAGCTGCTTCTGGCGCTCAATCACCTGATTAAGCTGATAGCTATTTTGCTGGATTTGCCCGCGCAGCGAATCGATATCGCTTTGGTTGTCGCTCATCTGCTGCTGCAATTGCTGCAAAAGCTGAGCCTGGGCATTAGAGATACGTTCAAGAGTGGTGACGCGGTCTTCGACCGAGCCTGAGCCAACGCTACTGATTGACGCCTGGGCATTAGCGGCCCCCAAAGGAGCCGCTAAACCAACCAGTAACGACAGACTCAACAGATGAAGTCTGAAGTTACTCATCATGATATTTTCTTAGTAAACCAGTACGGCACGACGGTTTTTAGCGTAAGCCGCTTCGTCATGACCCAGTACAGCTGGTTTTTCTTTACCGTAAGAAACGATAGACATCTGATCAGCAGAAACGCCTTTGCCTTGCAGATACATCTTAACGGCGCTTGCACGACGTTCGCCCAGAGCGATGTTGTATTCTGGCGTACCGCGCTCATCCGCGTGACCTTCGATGGTCACTTTGTATGACGGGTTGCCACGCAGGAATGCAGCGTGCTGATCCAGCATCTGAGCGTAGTCAGAAGCCACGTCATACTTGTCCAGACCGAAGTAAACGATGTTGTTCTGCTGCAGCTGCTGCATCTGCAGGCGCGCTTGCTCATCAGAAGACATGTTACCGCCGTTCTGACCAGCACCGTAAGCACCGTCGTTAGCGCCCATACCAGTCTGATCGTTGTTGTTGTTTTTGTGTGAGCTACATGCAGCTACTGCGATAACCGGCAGAGCCAGCATCAAACCCTTCAGCACTTTGTTCAGTTGCATTTCTTTATCCTATTATTTTGTTTGCCATACATTTTAATCCCCCGCCGTGCAGGGGACCTATGCATCACAGATACGGCGACCAGGCAGGGAATTTGACCTGTCCATCAGTTGCCGGAAGACGCGCTTTGAAACGCCCGTCGGTTGAAACCAACTGCAACACGGAACCCATCCCCTGAGTAGAGCTATAGATTACCATTGTGCCGTTTGGCGCCAGACTCGGCGTTTCATCCAGGAACGTGTCCGTTATTGTTTGAACGGCTCCCGTTACCAGATCCTGTTTGGCGACGTGCTGAGCGCCACCGGCGCTGCTGATCATCACCATAGTTTTGCCGTCAGTTGACACATCCGCATCCTGGTTTTGCGCACCTTCCCAGGTAATACGTTGTGGCGCACCGCCGTTGATACCAACTTTATAAATCTGGGGCGCACCGGCCTGATCCGAGGTGTAAGCCAGTGTCTGGCTGTCCGGGAACCACGTTGGTTCAGTGCTGTTGTAGCGACCATCAGTCACCTGACGCGTCTGACCAGAAGCCAGATCCATCACATACAGGTTCAGGCTACCGGTTTTCGACAGCGCGAAGGCCAGTTTAGAACCATCTGGTGAGAAGGCTGGCGCACCGTTGTGACGCGGATAAGAAGCCACCTGACGGATTGCACCGTTAGACAGCGTCTGAACCACCAGCGCAGATTTGCCGCTTTCGAAGGTCACGTAAGCCACTTTGCTGCCATCTGGCGACCAGGCCGGAGACATCAATGGCTGCGGTGAACGGTGAACCACAAACTGGTTGTAGCCATCGTAATCCGACACGCGCAACTCATACGGGAACTGACCGCCATTGGTCTGTACCACATAGGCAATGCGAGTACGGAATGCGCCTTTGATGCCGGTCAGCTTTTCGAACACTTCGTCACTGGCGGTGTGCGCTGCGTAACGCAGCCACTGCTTAGTCACTTTATAAGAGTTCTGCGCCAGCACGGTGCCTGGCGCGCCGCCGGTGTCCACCAACTGATAGGCAACTTGATAGCTGCCGTCAGCGTTAGGCGTTACCTGACCAACTACGACCGCATCAATACCCAATGCGCTCCATGCGGCAGGTTGAACTTCCTGTGCGCTGGCTGGCTGTTGTGGCAGACGAGAACGATCGAGCGGATTAAATTTACCGCTGTTACGTAAGTCAGCAGAAACGATCCCGCCGATGTCTTCTGGTGCCGCGCCTGGGCCAGCCCATTGGAACGGAACCACACCAATAGGACGTGCGGTGTTAACGCCCTGCGTAATTTCAATACGGACTTCTGCATGAAGCATTGCTGCCCACAGCAGTACAAAAAAACCTAAGGTTACACGAAGTGCCTGCTTCATTTTTTCTCCCTTACCTGAACCAGAGGTTCATGATAATTCGCACAGTTCCTGAAAAACACGAGTACTCATAGAGTATGGCAAGCTAACCTTAGTTCAACCTGCCGTACGTTACTGCATTATTCTGGTTTGAAACGCATCGGTGCGTTTTTAAACACTTCATACACCGCCTGCGAAGGCGGCTTCGGAATCCGCGCCTGCTTCGCGGCAGCAATTGCCGCCTGACACAAGGCGGGGTCGCCACCTTCCGATTTAACGTCAATCAGCAAACCATCCGGTGCCAGTTTAATACGCAGGTTACACTCTTTACCTTTGTACAAATCTGCATCGTAGAAACGGCTCTGAATCGCCCCGACCACTTGCCCCAGATAATTATTGATATCTGCGCCTGACGCGCCCGCTTTCTTCTGATTGCCCTGCCCTGCAGCGCCACCCGATGCGGTGCCGCTTTTCGGTGCATTCTTACCAGAAGACAAACCACCTAACAGGTCATCAACCGCATTTTCGTTCTTCGCAGCTTCAGCGGCGGCTTTTTTGGCATCCGCAGCCGCTTTCGCTTTTGCATCCGCTTTTGCCTTAGCAGCCGCATCGGCCTTGGCTTTCGCCTCGGCGGCAGCCTTCTCTTTGGCTTCTGCTGCGGCTTTTTCCTTCGCCTCAGCAGCCGCTTGCTCTTTAGCCTCTTTGGCTTCCTGAGCCGCTTTCGCCTTGGCATCGGCAGCAGCCTGCGCTTTGGCTTCAGCGTCCGCTTTGGCTTTCGATTCTGCGGCCGCTTTTGCCTGCTGCGCCGCTTTCTCTTTCGCTGCTTCAGCGGCAGCGGCTTTCGCCTGCTCTTCTGCTTTCTTCTTCGCGTCAGCTGCGGCTTGCTTGGCTTCTTCTACCGCTTTGGCTTTGGCGTCAGCCGCTGCTTTTGCCTGCGCATCAGCTTCCGCTTTGGCATCAGCCTTGGCTTTCGCTGCGGCGGCTTCGGCAGTTTTCTGCTGTTCCTGGGCCTGCTTAGCGGCGGCTTCAGCGGCTTTCTGCTGCTCGGCCTGCTGCTTCGCCTGCTCTTTGGCTTCCTGCTGGGTCTGCAAGCGCTCTTTTTCCATCTCTTTCAGGCGCTGCTGCTCAGCAGCTTGTTTCTGCTGTAACTCTTCGGCCTGCTGCTGCGACTGCTTCTGACGCTGCTGCTCGGCGCGCTGACTGTCTCGTTGCTGATTCTGCTGGCGGTTATACTGCTCAACCACGGCGCCGGAATCGACCATCACTGCGTCAATATCACTGCCACCGCCACCGCCGCTGGATTCGATTTTTTCGTTAAACGAGCTCCAAATCAGTAAGGCGATCAGCACGATGTGCAGAATCACCGAAACGATTATCGCGCGCTTTAACTTGTCGTTCTGCTCGGTTGCCTTCGACACACTCGGTTCCCAAAAAACGGTTCGCTTTAAATCGGCTGCGTCATCAAACCGACAGATTTCACGCCTGCCTGATGTAACAGGTTCAGCGCCTTGATGATTTCGTCGTAAGGGACGTCTTTCGCACCGCCGATCAGGAAGACCGTTTTCGGATTGGCTTCAATCCGGCGCTGCGCTTCGCTCACCACCTGCTCCGGCGGTAATTGCGTCATACGATCGTGATCCACCACCAGGCTGTACTGGCCAACACCAGACACTTCAACAATCACCGGTGGATTATCATCAGTTGAGACGGTTTTTGAATCTGTCGCATCCGGCAGATCCACTTCCACGCTCTGGGTAATAATCGGCGCGGTTGCCATAAAGATGAGCAGCAACACCAACAGCACGTCCAGCAGTGGAACAATGTTGATTTCCGACTTAAGGTCGCGTTTACCGCGACCACGGGTTCTGGCCATCGTAAACCTCGACTTACTTCGTGTTGTCGGTGGAGAAAGCCTGACGATGCAGGATAGCCGTGAACTCTTCCATGAAGTTGTCGTAGCCCTGTTCCAGCTTGTTAACGCGCTGGTTCAGACGGTTGTACGCCATAACGGCAGGAATGGCCGCAAACAGACCGATTGCGGTCGCGATCAACGCTTCGGCAATACCCGGTGCAACCATCTGCAGCGTGGCCTGTTTTACCGCACCGAGGGCGATAAAGGCGTGCATGATCCCCCACACCGTACCAAACAGACCGATATACGGACTGATGGAGCCAACGGTGCCAAGGAAAGGAATGTGAGTTTCCAGCGTTTCCAGTTCACGATTGAAGGAGATACGCATCGCACGGCTCGCGCCCTCAACGACCGCTTCTGGCGCATGGTTATTAGCACGATGCAAACGCGCAAACTCTTTGAAACCCGAATAGAAAATTTGCTCAGATCCGCTCAGTTCATCGCGGCGTCCCTGGCTTTCCTGATACAGGCGTGACAGCTCGATACCCGACCAGAACTTATCTTCAAACGCTTCGGCTTCGCGCCCCGCCGCATTCAAAATGCGCGTACGCTGAATAATGATCGCCCATGAGGCAATAGAAAAGCCGATCAAAATCAACATGATAAGTTTGACCAGAAGGCTCGCCTTCAGGAACAAATCAAGAACATTCATGTCAGTCACTGCTTGAACTCCGCGACAATAGACTTGGGAAGCGCAATTGGCTTCATTAGATGTGGGTTGATGCAGGCAATCAGGACTTCTGCTTCATTTAGCACTTTGCCTTCTGCATTCACGATACGCTGCGAGAACGTCATCGTTGCACGCGTCATTGAGGTCACTTCTGTTTGAATTTCCAGAAGATCGTCCAGACGTGCAGCCGCAACAAAATCGATCGTCATGCGTCGTACCACAAAAGCCACCTGCTCTTCCAACAGGACCTGCTGATTGAAATGGTGCTGGCGCAACATTTCGGTACGTGCTCGTTCATAGAAAGCAAGATAACTGGCGTGGTAAACCACACCACCGGCATCGGTGTCTTCGTAATAGACACGAACCGGCCAGCGAAACAGCTTTGTACTCACTCTACATCCCGGTCTCATTTTAAACGTTGCTACTATACGCAAGAGAGATCGGCTTGGGAATGGTCCGCTGACGCCGCGAGAAAATAATTATCACAGGTTAACAACTGGAAGGATTTATAGGATGTTTCTTGACCGGACGCTGACAAAACCTCACGTCAGCGTCTGAAATTGCGGCGTTTTTAAGTCCTGAGCCTGGACTTAATAGTAGAACCAGAAAATTCCTGCCACTAAAACTATCATCGCGGGCAACGGCGAGAAGAGCGCTTGCCAGCGTAGGCGCTGAGGGCGAAATCCGGTGCCGTGTATCACGCCGGTACAAACGGCCCATATCAGCAGCATTCCGTGCCATATCGCTAAATCACTGGTGCGCGCGGCAAAGCGTGAAGGCTGCCAAATGACACAGCCCGCCAGCCACAACGCGAGGATTAGCGAAAGGGCCCGAAGCGGGCCCTTGTCCATCAGACGATAAAGCGTCTGAATCAGTGTGCGCATCAGACTTGCTCGTCCTTCGCGCTGCTCTCTTCAACGTGCTCCAGCGCCAGCGCCGTAATCACACCGAACGCACAGGCCAGCAAGGTGCCAAGAATCCAGGCAAAATACCACATGCTCAATCTCCTTAATCAGTACAGGGAGTGCGTATTGCTCTCAATGTGTTCTTTGGTGATACGGCCAAACATCTTGTAATAACACCAGGCGGTGTACGCCAGGATAATCGGTACAAAGATGATGGCGGCAATGGTCATCACTTTCAGCGTCAGCAGGCTAGACGTGGCATCCCACATGGTCAGGCTGATGCCCGGCACGGTGCTGGATGGCATGATGAAGGGGAACATCGCAATCCCGGCCGTCATAATCACGCAAGCCAAAGTTAATGAAGACGAGATAAACGCCAGAGCGCCCTTCTCGATACGCGAGCAGAGAATGGTCAGCAGCGGCAACACCACGCCCAACAGCGGGAACAGCCACAGTACTGGCATCTGATCGAAGTTCACCATCCACGCACCGGCTTCACGCACCACATCTTTACCCAACGGGTTGGATGCCGCGTGATGATCGATAACGCTTTTCAGCACATAACCGTCGATGCCGTATTTCACCCACACACCCGCGAGAATGAAGCACACCATCATTACCAGCGCCGAGATTTGCGCGGTGCTGCGGCTGCGGACGTGTAACTCACCGGCAGTACGCATCTGCAGATAGGTTGCGCCTTGCGTCAGGATCATCGCCACACTCACCACACCCGCCAGCAAGCCAAACGGGTTCAGCAACTGGAAGAAATTGCCGGTATAGAAGAGGCGCAGATATTCGTCAGCATGGAACGGCACCCCTTGCAGCAGGTTGCCGAACGCCACACCAATCACCAGCGGCGGAACAAAGCTGCCGATGAAAATGCCCCAATCCCACATGCCGCGCCAGCGCATATCTTCAATCTTCGAACGGTAATCAAATCCAACCGGACGGAAGAACAGTGAAGCCAGCACCAGAATCATCGCCACGTAGAAGCCGGAGAACGCAGCGGCATAAACCATTGGCCAGGCAGCAAACAGCGCGCCACCGGCGGTGATCAGCCAAACCTGGTTTCCGTCCCAGTGCGGCGCAATGGTATTAATCATGATGCGACGTTCGGTATCAGTACGACCCAGAATGCGCGTCAGCATACCAACGCCCATATCAAAGCCATCGGTGACCGCGAAACCGATCAGCAACACGCCAATCAGCAGCCACCAGACAAAGCGCAATACTTCGTAATCAAACATGGTCGCTCTCCTTATCCACGCGCCGGCTGAGATGATGTCTTCAGCGTTTCATGATGATAGCGGCCGGTTTTCAGGCTGCTCGGACCGAGGCGCGCGAACTTGAACATCAGGTACATTTCCGCCACGAGGAACAAGGTGTAGAGACCGCAAATCAATGTCATTGAGAACAGTAGATCGCCAACGGTCAATGAGGAGTTAGCGACCGCGGTTGGCAGCACCTCACCAATTGCCCACGGCTGGCGACCATACTCAGCAACGAACCAACCCGCTTCAATCGCAATCCACGGTAACGGAATGCCGTACAACGCGGCTTTCAGTAACCAGCGAGACTTACCGATGCGGTTACGAATCACGCTCCAGAAGGAGAGCGCAATAATGCCCAGCATCAGCACACCGCCCAGCACCATGATGCGGAAGGCGAAGTACAGTGGCGCAACGCGTGGGATCGAATCCTGTGTCGCTTTCTGAATCTGCTCTTCGCTGGCGTTAGCCACATCCGGCGTATAGCGCTTCAGCAGCAGGCCATAACCGAGATCCTGTTTGCTGGCTTCAAACTGGCTGCGCACCTCAGGATCTTTGCTGCCACCACGCAGTTCGTTCAGCAGCGCGTAGGCTTTCATGCCATTACGAATACGCACTTCATGTTGTGCCAGCAGCTCTTTCAAACCGGTGACCGGCGTATCCACTGAACGCGTGGCGATCAGGCCGAGCAGATACGGAATCTGAATCGCATATTTGTTCTCCTGCGTCTCCTGATCCGGAATACCAAACAGCGTAAACGCAGCCGGAGCCGGTTGGGTTTCCCATTCCGCTTCAATTGCCGCCAGTTTGGTTTTCTGCACGTCACCGATTTCATAACCGGATTCGTCACCCAGTACGATCACTGACAGAATCGCCGCCATACCGAAACTGGCTGCGATGGCGAAAGAGCGTTTAGCGAAAGCAATGTCGCGCCCTTTCAGCAGATACCATGCGCTGATACCAAGGATGAACATCGCGCCCGTGGTGTAACCGGCGGCCACGGTATGGACAAACTTCACCTGCGCAACCGGGTTCAGCACCAGCTCGGAGAAACTCAACATCTCCATACGCATGGTTTCGAAATTGAATTCCGATGCAATGGGGTTTTGCATCCAGCCGTTCGCCACCAGAATCCACAGCGCGGACATGTTCGAACCGAGCGCCACCAGCCAGGTCACCGCAAGGTGTTGCACCTTACCGAGGCGATCCCAGCCGAAGAAGAACAGGCCAACAAAGGTGGATTCGAGGAAGAACGCCATTAAACCTTCGATGGCGAGCGGCGCACCGAAGATATCGCCGACATAGTGTGAATAATATGACCAGTTGGTACCGAACTGGAATTCCATGGTCAGGCCGGTAGCCACGCCGAGTGCAAAGTTAATACCAAACAACTTGCCCCAGAACTTGGTCATATCTTTATAAATTTGTTTCCCCGTCAGGACATATACCGTTTCCATGATCGCCAATAAAAACGCCATACCCAGCGTTAATGGCACGAAAAGGAAATGGTACATCGCCGTCAGGGCAAACTGTAAACGCGACAGCTCGACAATATCTAACATGATGACTCCTTGCTCCTCGCATGAACTTCCCCTGCGGATGACAACGGCAAACAACAGACATTGACGCGCAGAACAAGATTCAGGAACGACTGATTATTGATTCCAGTTTTGTTACTGATAGAACAGAGAAAGCTGTTGCCCGAAGAGAGCGAGTAACAGTGATAAAATTCCCTTAAAAACCGATCTTTTCAGTCAATTTAAAGCAGGAGTAACACGAGGAGGCGGCAGAATTGATATAACAACGCCTGGCACAAACTCCTGATAAATTATGACGAAGACTGAATTGATGCAGCGCAATTTATACCGGTTAGTCGGCGTTTTGCTAGCGGTAAAGTTTCCTATAAGTCGCTATTTATTGATCTGGATTAAGACAATAAATTTCCAGATATGTAGTATTACAGTGGTTGTTAATTAGATGTCACAACATCATCATATTATTAAGAATATAATTACCTTTTCCGCAATTATTTAACCTCATTTTGGAAAGCCGCACGCCAATTGCTTGATAAAAATCCAGCGCCTTTTCCCTTCTTTACCTTGATGACAGAGTAAGCATAGCCGCAATTTTTTGAAGCCGTTGCGCTTTTTTCCCTCTCTTTCAGGCGGGTTATTACCAAAAAAAAAGCCACCCGAAGGTGGCTTTTCATTGTCAGTCTGTATTGGCTTATTTGAGTGGTAAAACCGCTTTAACCGCGTCACCAATGTCTGCCAGGCTGCGTACGGTTTTCACACCGGCAGCTTCCAGCGCAGCAAATTTCTCATCAGCGGTACCTTTACCACCGGCAATGATGGCGCCTGCGTGGCCCATACGTTTGCCTTTCGGTGCAGTCACACCGGCGATGTAGCCGACAACCGGCTTGGTCACGTGGGCTTTGATGTAAGCTGCTGCTTCTTCTTCCGCGCTACCACCGATCTCACCGATCATCACGATCGCTTCGGTCTGTGGATCTTCCTGGAACAATTTCAGGATATCGATGAAGTTAGAGCCAGGGATCGGGTCACCACCGATACCTACGCAGGTTGACTGGCCGTAGCCGATGTCAGTGGTCTGCTTAACGGCTTCATAAGTCAGCGTACCTGAACGCGATACGATACCGACGCGGCCTGGCTGGTGAATGTGGCCTGGCATGATACCGATCTTACATTCGCCTGGCGTGATCACGCCTGGGCAGTTCGGGCCGATCATGCGCACGCCAGCTTCATCCAGCTTCACTTTCACGGTCAGCATATCCAGCGTTGGGATACCTTCGGTGATGGTGATGATCAGTTTAATGCCCGCATCGATCGCTTCCAGGATACCGTCTTTGCAGAACGGCGCTGGAACGTAGATCACGGTGGCGGTTGCGCCGGTCGCTTCTACTGCTTCACGCACGGTGTTGAACACCGGCAGGCCGAGATGCGTTGTGCCGCCTTTGCCTGGCGTTACACCGCCAACCAGCTGCGTACCGTAAGCCAGCGCCTGCTCAGAGTGGAACGTCCCTTGACCACCGGTGAAACCCTGGCAAATGACTTTGGTGTTTTTGTCGATCAAAATGGACATTATTTACCCTCCGCTGCAGCTACAACACGCTGTGCAGCGTCTGTCAGGCTGGTTGCTGCAATGATGTTCAGACCGCTGTCCGCCAATTTCTTAGCGCCCAGCTCGGCGTTGTTACCTTCCAGACGTACCACAACCGGCACGTTGACACCCACTTCTGCCACGGCACCGATGATGCCGTCTGCGATCAGGTCGCAACGCACAATACCGCCGAAGATGTTAACGAACACGGCTTTCACTGCATCGTCAGACAGAATGATTTTGAAGGCTTCGGTGACGCGCTCTTTGGTTGCGCCGCCGCCAACGTCCAGGAAGTTTGCTGGCTCACCACCGTGATGTTTCACGATGTCCATGGTGCCCATCGCCAGACCGGCGCCGTTCACCATACAGCCGATGTTGCCATCCAGCGCAACGTAGTTCAGTTCCCACTGCGTTGCGTGGGCTTCACGTGGATCTTCCTGGCTCGGATCGCGCATTTCACGCAGTTCCGGCTGACGGAACAGTGCGTTACCGTCCGCGCCCAGTTTGCCGTCGAGGCAGATCAGATCGCCCTGCTTGGTGATCACCAGCGGGTTGATCTCAACCATCGCCAGATCGCGCTCAAGGAACATGGTCGCCAGGCCCATGAAGATTTTGGTGAACTGGCTAACTTGCTTGCCGGTCAGGCCGAGTTTGAACGCCAACTCGCGGCCCTGATACGGCTGTGGACCCGCTAATGGATCGAGCGCCATCTTGTGGATCAAGTGTGGCGTTTCTTCTGCCACTTTCTCAATCTCAACACCGCCTTCTGTCGAAGCCATAAAGATGACACGACGGGTAGCACGGTCAACAACCGCACCCAGATACAGCTCCTGATCGATATCCGTCGCGGCTTCAACCAGAATCTGGTTTACCGGCTGACCGTGCGCATCAGTTTGATAGGTCACCAGACGTTTGCCCAGCCAGTGTTCAGCAAAAGCACGAATGTCTTCTTTGCTGTTCACCACTTTCACGCCGCCCGCTTTACCGCGGCCACCGGCATGAACCTGACATTTCACTACCCACGGACCTGCGCCAATTTTAGACGCGGCTTCTTCAGCTTCACGTGGCGTGGTGCAGGCGTAGCCTGTCGGTGCTGGCATGCCATAGCGTGCAAACAGCTGCTTCGCCTGGTATTCATGTAAATTCATGATGTTCTATCCATTCAGGTATGAGTTTGGGCGCGCCTTCACACCGCGCGCCCGGCGAAATTAGACGTCCAGCAGCAGGCGAGCTGGATCTTCCAGCATCTCTTTCACCGCGACCAGATAGCCAACGGATTCACGACCATCAATCAAACGGTGATCGTAAGAGAGCGCCAGATACATCATTGGCAGAATCACAACCTGACCATTAACCGCCATTGGGCGATCTTTGATGGCGTGCATGCCGAGAATCGCGCTCTGCGGCGGGTTGATGATTGGCGTAGACATCAGCGAACCAAACACACCACCGTTGGTGATAGTGAAGTTACCGCCGGTCAGCTCTTCAACCGTCAACTTGCCGTCACGGCCTTTCACCGCCAGCTCTTTAATTTTCTTCTCAATGTCGGCCATGCTCAGTGCATCAACATCTTTCAGCACCGGCGTAACCAGACCACGCGGGGTAGAAACCGCAATGCTCACATCGAAATAGTTGTGGTAAACCACATCTTCGCCATCAATAGACGCGTTAACTTCCGGGAAGCGTTTCAGCGCTTCCACTACCGCTTTGATGTAGAAGGACATGAAGCCCAGACGCACGCCGTGACGTTTCTCGAACGCGTCGCCGTACTGCTTGCGCAGATCCATGATTGGCTTCATGTTGATTTCGTTGAACGTGGTCAACATCGCGGTGCTGTTTTTCGCTTCCAGCAGACGCTCGGCAACACGCTTACGCAGACGCGTCATCGGTACGCGTTTTTCGCTGCGGTTAGCCACAGCGGCCTGCGGTGCAGCAGCGGCTGGCGCTGCAGCCGGTGCAGCTTTGCCACCGTCAGCTTTCTTCGCCAGATGTTTTTCCACATCTTCACGCGTCAGACGGCCACCAACGCCGGTGCCTTTGATCTGGCTGGCATCGAGGTTGTTTTCAGCAATCAGGCGGCGTACCGCTGGGCTGAGCGCATCGTTGCTCTCTTCTTCCAGCGAAGCGGTCTGGCGCTGTGCCGGTGTAGATTCGTTGCTTTCCGCTTTGGCCGCAGTCTCTTTCCCGCCGCTGTTGCCCTCTTTCAGACGGCCCAGAATCTGACGAGAAGTGACGGTAGCGCCTTCCTCTTCCAGCACGGCTTCCAGGATGCCATCCGCTGAAGCAGGCACTTCCAGAACCACTTTGTCAGTTTCAATCTCTACCAGTACTTCATCGCGGCTCACAGAGTCGCCAGGTTTTTTGTGCCAGGTTGCAACCGTTGCGTCCGCTACGGATTCAGGCAAATCGGGAACGAGAATTTCTACGCTACTCATTTTCTTTCCTTTTTATTAACCAAGGTTCAGCGCGTCATTAACCAAGTCTTGCTGCTGTTTTTGATGTACGGACATGTAGCCCACGGCCGGTGAAGCAGAAGCCGGACGGCCTGCATAACGCAGTGACGCACCAAATGGAACCACTTCGCGGAAATGATGCTGACTGCAATACCATGCGCCCTGATTCAGCGGCTCTTCCTGACACCACACGAAATCCTGCACATGAGCATAGTTTTTCAATACGTCCTGCACGACTTTGTGCGGGAACGGATAGAGCTGTTCGATACGCACGATGGCCACGTCGGTCTGCTCGTTTTTACGACGCTGCTCCAGCAGATCGTAATAAACCTTGCCCGAACACAGCACCACGCGTTTTACCTGTTGTGGATCGAGATCGTCGATCTCACCAATCGCTGGCTGGAAGCTGCCTGTGGCCAACTCTTCCAGGCTGGAAATCGCCAGCGGATGACGCAGCAGTGATTTCGGTGACATGACGATCAGCGGACGGCGCATACCGCGCAGCGCCTGACGACGCAGCATGTGGTAAACCTGCGCTGGTGTTGAAGGCACGCATACCTGCATGTTCTGTTCTGCACAGAGTTGCAGATAACGCTCCAGACGCGCTGAGGAGTGCTCAGGGCCCTGACCTTCATAACCGTGCGGCAGCAACATGACCAGGCCACACATACGGCCCCATTTCTGCTCGCCGGAGCTGATGAATTGGTCGATCACCACCTGCGCGCCGTTGGCGAAGTCGCCGAACTGCGCTTCCCAGATGGTCAGCACGCGCGGTTCTGCGGTGGCATAACCGTATTCGAAAGCCAGTACCGCTTCTTCAGACAGCACGGAATCCCACACTTTGAACTGACCCTGGCCGTTATGGACATGGTGCAGCGGCGTGTAGGTTGAGCCGTTGGTCTGGTTGTGGATTACCGCATGACGGTGGAAGAAGGTCCCGCGACCGGTATCTTCACCGGAAAGACGCACCGGAATCCCCTCGTCAACCAGCGTGGCATAGGCGAGGTTTTCTGCACCGCCCCAGTCGAACGCTTTGTTGCCTTCGGCCATCTCTTTACGATCGTTGTAGATCTTGGCAACGCGAGACTGCACTTCTACCGATTCCGGTACGCTGCTGATGCGGCGCGCCAGTTCCTGCAGGCGTTTCAGTTCCACGGTCGCCGGGTAGCTTTCGTCCCACTCGTGGTTCAGATACGGCGACCAGGTGAATGAGTGCAGGCTCATCGGACGCCACTCTGGCACCACGCATTCGCCTTCATCCAACGCGTCGCGATAGAGATTGACCATCTCGGTGGCATCTTCGCTGGTCGCTACGCCTTCGCTTTCCAGCTGATCGGCATAGAGTTTACGCGGCGTCGGATGCTTTTTGATTTTCTGGTACATCAACGGCTGCGTTGCACTTGGCTCGTCGGCTTCGTTGTGGCCGTGACGGCGATAGCACACCAGGTCGATGAAGACATCACGTTTAAAGGTGTTGCGATAATCCAGCGCCAGGCGCGTCACAAAGGCTACGGCTTCCGGATCGTCCGCGTTAACGTGGAAAATCGGTGCCAGCACCATCTTGCCGATATCCGTACAGTACGGCGTAGAGCGCGCATCTTTCGGGTTGGAGGTGGTGAAACCAACCTGGTTGTTGATCACGATGCGAACGGTACCGCCCACTTCGTAGCCACGCGCCTGCGACATGTTCAGGGTTTCCTGCACCACGCCCTGACCAATAACAGCGGCATCACCGTGAATGGTGATTGGCAGAACTTTGTTGCTGCTTGGCTCAGCCAAACGATCTAAACGCGCACGCACCGACCCCATCACTACCGGGCTTACGATTTCCAGATGCGACGGGTTGAACGCCAGCGCCAGGTGCACTAAGCCGCCTTCGGTTTCCACGTCAGACGAGAAGCCCATGTGGTACTTCACGTCGCCGGTGCCGAGGTGTTCTTTGTGCTTGCCGGAGAATTCGTCGAACAGATCCTGCGGCTTCTTACCTAATACGTTGATCAGTACGTTGAGACGACCGCGGTGCGCCATACCCAGCACCACTTCGCGCGTACCGCTCTTGCCCGCGTGACGAATCATCTCGCGCAGCATGGGCACCAGTGCATCGCCGCCTTCCAGCGAGAAGCGCTTCGCACCCGGGAATTTTGCACCCAGATATTTTTCCAGGCCTTCTGCCGCGGTCAGCTCTTTCAGGAAACCTTTTTTCTCGTCACTGCTGAAAGACGCGTGGCCCACCACCGATTCCAGACGCTGCTGAATCCAGCGCTTCTCGTCGGTGTTGTTGATGTGCATGTACTCAGCACCAATCGAGCCACAGTAAGTCTGCTGCAGCGCCGCAAACAGATCGGCCAGCTTCATGGTCTCTTTGCCGATAGCAAAAGAGCCGACGTTAAAGCTTTCCTGAAAATCGGCGTCGGTCAGATCGTGATAAGCCGGATCGAGGTCGGCTACCGTGTCCTGTTTCCACAGGCCAAGCGGATCGAGGTTTGCATGCTGATGGCCGCGGAAGCGGAACGCATTAATCAGCTGCAGCACTTTTACCTGTTTGGAGTTGGTTGCCGGATCGGTCACGGTTGATGTGTAACGCGTAGCGTCTTTAGCCAGGCGGCGGAAGTAGTCACGCGTGGTGGAGTGAAATTGCTCAGGTTTCACGCCAGTGCCCGGCAGCTGTTGGAACAGCTCGCGCCACATGTCATCAACTGAGTCAGGATCGGTCAGGAAATCCTCATAGAGCTGCTCTATGTAAGATTGGTTCGCGCCGGCCAGCCAGGAGGAGTCCAGCCAGGGTTTCATCGCGCTGTTCTGCATTGTGATCCCTTAAGCATTAATCTGCTTTTTATGAGGTTTCATTTTTTACCGCTTACGCGGCTTGCCGTAGTGAGTTCAGCGATACGAACCTGTGCGCTACCGGCGCCTGGCTCGTAAGGGAACCTTTATAAGCGTGGTCAGCACCGCGCTTATAGAGGCTTCCGTAAACATCCGGGAACCCAGGTTCCCGGAGAGTGACTTTTTCTGTTACGCCCCGCGTTGCAGCAGCATCGACTTAATATGGCCGATGGCGCGCGTTGGGTTTAGGCCTTTCGGGCACACGCTCACACAGTTCATGATGCTGTGACAGCGGAAAACACTGAAAGCATCGTTGAGATTGTCGAGACGCGCATTGGTTTCCGTGTCGCGGCTGTCGATCAGGAAACGGTAAGCGGCCAGCAGGCCAGCCGGACCGACAAACTTGTCTGGATTCCACCAGAACGACGGGCACGACGTTGAGCAACAGGCGCAGAGAATACACTCATACAAACCGTCCAGATGCTCACGCTCGGCTGGGCTCTGTAAATGCTCGCGCGCCGGTGGATTTTCCCCATTATTCAACAGGAAAGGCTTAATCTTCTCATACTGTGCATAGAATTGTCCCATGTCTACCACGAGGTCGCGGATCACCGGCAAACCTGGCAGTGGACGGATAACAATTTTCTTCGAACCGTTGCCCAGCGCAGAGATCGGCGTGATACACGCCAGACCATTTTTACCGTTCATGTTCAGACCATCTGAACCGCACACGCCTTCACGGCAAGAGCGACGGAAAGCCAGCGTAGGGTCTTTCTCTTTCAGACGGATCAGCGCATCCAACAGCATCATGTCGCGACCATCTTCCGACTCCAGGGTGTACTCCTGCATACGCGGCTTGGCATCGACTTCCGGGTTGTAACGATAGATTGAAAATTCGAGTCTCATGATGATCTCCGCAATTAGTAGGTACGCGCTTTCGGCGGGAAGGCCGCACGCAGTTTCGGTTGCATGTTCACCTCACGGCGCGTCATGCTTTCCGTCTGCGGAACATAGAGACTGTGGCACAGCCAGTTTTCATCATCGCGGTCCGGGAAGTCGAAGCGGCTATGTGCGCCACGGCTTTCGGTACGGAAGTTGGCGGCAACAGCGGTGGCGTAAGCGGTTTCCATCAGGTTATCCAGCTCAAGACACTCGATACGCTGGGTGTTGAAGTCTGGCGAACGGTCATCAAGACGCGCTGATTTCAGACGCTCACGAATCACTTTCAGCTCTTCCAGACCTTCACGCATCGCATCGCCATCGCGGAACACCGAGAAGTTGTTCTGCATGCAGCGCTGCAGCGCTTTACGGATTTCGACAGGATCTTCACCGGTGGTGTTATTTTCCCAGCGGTTGAAGCGCGCCATCGCTGCATCGATATTTTCCGGCGTGGCTTCACGCAGTTCGCCCTGCTCTTCAATACACTCCAGCAGATGCACACCAGCTGCGCGACCGAACACCACCAGATCGAGCAGCGAGTTGCCGCCGAGGCGGTTAGCGCCATGAACCGATACGCAGGCGATTTCGCCGACGGCGAACAGACCCGGAATCACCTCATCCTGGCCCTGCTCATTCACGCGCAGCGCCTGACCAGTCACTTTGGTCGGCACGCCGCCCATCATGTAGTGGCAGGTTGGGATCACTGGAATCGGTTCTTTAATTGGGTCGACGTGGGCAAAGGTACGCGACAGCTCAAGGATGCCCGGCAGACGCGACTCCAGCACTTCGGCACCGAGATGGTCGAGTTTCAGTTTAATGTGCGGACCCCAGGGGCCATCGCAACCGCGACCTTCACGGATTTCCACCATCATCGAACGCGCAACCACATCACGACCCGCCAGATCTTTGGCGTTCGGCGCATAACGTTCCATGAAGCGTTCACCGTGCTTATTCAGCAGGTAACCACCTTCACCACGGCAACCTTCAGTAACCAGCACGCCCGCACCGGCAATACCGGTTGGGTGGAACTGCCACATTTCCATATCCTGCACCGGCACGCCGGCGCGCAGCGCCATGCCAACGCCATCACCGGTGTTGATGTGGGCATTAGTGGTGGACTGGTAAATACGGCCCGCGCCGCCGGTCGCCAGAATAGTTGCCTTGGCTTTGAAATAGACGGTTTCGCCGGTTTCCATGCAGATAGCCGTACAGCCGACAATCGCGCCGTCTTCGTTTTTCACCAGATCCAGCGCATACCATTCGGAGAAGATGGTGGTTTTGTTTTTCAGGTTCTGCTGATACAGCGTATGCAGCAAGGCGTGGCCGGTACGGTCGGCCGCAGCTGCGGTACGCGCCGCCTGCTCACCGCCGAAATTCTTCGACTGACCACCAAACGGACGCTGATACACCCGGCCGTCATCCAGACGGGAGAACGGCAATCCCATGTGTTCCAGTTCCAGAATCGCTTCCGGGCCGACATGACACATATATTCGATCGCGTCCTGGTCGCCGATAAAGTCGGAACCTTTGACGGTGTCGTACATGTGCCATTCCCAGTTATCGTCATGGGTGTTACCCAGCGCAACGGTAATACCGCCCTGCGCCGATACGGTATGGGAACGGGTTGGGAATACTTTGGATAACAGGGCACAAGTCTGGCCCGATTGGGAGATTTGCAGAGCGGCGCGCATTCCTGCGCCACCCGCGCCGATCACCACGGCATCAAATTCTCTGACTGGCAAACTCATTTACACACCCCACACAACAACGGTTCCATAAATCGCATATGACAACAGCGCAACCACAATCACAAACTGCAGCAACAAACGGGTTGCAACAGGTTTCACGTAGTCAGTCAGCACCTGCCACATTCCAATCCAGCCGTGGATCAGAATCGAGAACAGCGTCAACATGGTGAACACTTTCGTGAAGGCGGACGAGAAGAAGCCATGCCAGACGTCATACGTCAGCGTGCCTGTCATCACGACAAAACCGAGGATGTAGAGAATGTAGAGCGTAATTAAGATTGCAGCAGCACGCAGTAACAGCCAGTCATGGATACCGTTGCGTCCTAATGCAGAAGCATTGCTTACCATACGAGGACTCCAGCCAAAATTGAGAGCACGACAGTGATAACAAAAGCCGCTTGCGCGGAACGGGTTCCCACCTGCAGGGTTTCTGCTGTTACACCAAAATCAGCCAACATATGGCGAATACCGCTCACAGCGTGATACGCCAGCGCAGTTAAAATGCCCCACATGATGAATTTGGCGAAGAAGCTATCCATGATGGATGCCGCTTGCTGGAAACCTTCTGGAGAGGAGAGAGAGAGACCCAGTAACCAGAGCAGAATTCCGAGAGCGACAAAGGTGATCACGCCGGAGACGCGGTGGAGAATGGACGATATTGCAGTAACGGGAAACCGGATCGTCGAGAGATCCAAGTTAACAGGTCTTTGTTTTTTCACGGTTTTGCCCACACAGCTCTTTTTTATTTTGCTTCCTCCGGTCCTGAGTTGCATCAGAGACACAGCGTGTGTTCAGACTGCAACCGCCACCAAAATAGCAACATCCAGTGTTAAATAAAGCGGGTAAAACGCTGGGTGGCTCCTGGTGTCAGGGTGTTCCGGAGACCTGGCCGCAGTATAGGAGGATCACATTCTGATTACAATTCCCCTACAATCTCTTTGGTCACATTTAGGCTGAACAGTGATCACCTTCACGAATTTCACAATTTATACATTTTTAATTATCTGATTTGACAAAGAATCAACATTTCAGTTACAAACAATCGCATTAAAGCCCTATGATGCACAAAAGTTATGGGGATACACTTTCCCCTAAGCTCAAGTTATGTAACATTGCCAATACAAGTTATATAAAGCATCAGGTTATTGGTTACCAAGAAGTTATGTCGTGACAGGAACTTTAACATCCTCGATGTGCAGCATGTCATGCCCCGATGCCACCGAATGGCCCAGCTCAGCATTCACTCTGTAACCCTGCACGCCCAACGTTACCGCAGAGTGATGCTGGGAAGATTGTGGTTTTATGCAACATGGAGGCTATTCTGGTGTCTAAGATCCTTACCTTAAAGGCGCTATGGAGACGAAATAATGACAGATAAAAAAGTGACGCTAACCCTACAAGATAATACTTCTGTTGAACTGGACGTGATGCAAGGCACGCTGGGACAAGATGTAGTTGATGTCCGCGCCCTTGGCTCACAAGGCCTGTTCACCTTCGATCCCGGCTTCACCTCTACGGCGTCCTGCGAATCTAAAATCACCTTTATTGATGGTGACGAAGGTATTCTGTTACACCGCGGTTTCCCGATTGATCAGCTGGCAACCCACTCAAACTATCTTGAAGTGTGTTACATCCTGCTGAATGGCGAAGCCCCAACCCAAGCCCAGTTTGAAGAGTTCCGCACCACCGTTACTCGCCACACCATGATTCACGAGCAAATCACCCGACTGTTCCACGGCTTCCGCCGCGATTCGCATCCAATGGCAGTAATGTGTGGTGTGACCGGTGCGCTGGCAGCGTTTTATCACGACTCCTTGGACGTTAACATTGAACGTCACCGTGAAATCGCTGCATTCCGTCTGCTGTCGAAAATGCCGACCATGGCAGCGATGTGCTACAAGTACTCGATTGGTCAGCCGTTTGTGTATCCGCGCAACGACCTCTCCTATGCCGGTAACTTCCTGCATATGATGTTCGCCACGCCGTGCGAAGAGTACAAAGTGAATCCAGTGCTGGAACGCGCGATGGACCGTATTCTGATTCTGCACGCCGACCATGAGCAGAACGCGTCAACCTCTACCGTCCGTACCGCAGGCTCTTCAGGCGCGAACCCGTTTGCCTGTATCGCCGCCGGTATCGCTTCACTGTGGGGACCGGCGCACGGCGGTGCCAACGAAGCGACACTGCGCATGCTGGAAGAGATCAGCACCGTCGATCACATCCCTGAATTTGTTAAACGTGCGAAAGATAAGAACGATTCGTTCCGTCTGATGGGCTTTGGCCACCGCGTCTACAAAAACTACGATCCACGTGCCACCGTGATGCGCGATACCTGTCACGAAGTGCTGAACGAACTGGGCATGAAGGATGATCTGCTGGAAGTGGCGATGGAGCTGGAACACATCGCGCTGAACGACCCGTACTTCATCGAGCGTAAACTCTATCCAAACGTCGATTTCTATTCAGGCATCATCCTGAAAGCGATGGGCATTCCGTCTTCCATGTTTACCGTTATCTTCGCGATGGCGCGTACCGTGGGCTGGATTGCACACTGGAAAGAGATGCACGACGAAGGCATGAAAATCGCCCGTCCGCGTCAGCTGTATACCGGTTACACCGAGCGTCCATTCACCTCGGCGCTGGATAAATAAGAGAAAGGCGGCCATCTGGCCGCCTTATTTATAGCGCTACAACTGGCATCCCGGGCACCAGTAAAACGGCCGCGATGACAGCACGCCCTTCTCAATCACCGCGCCGCACCGCCGGCACTTTTTCCCCTGCCGATGAAACACCTCGAAGCGAAACGCTGCTTCTTCATGATACTTCTTCATGCTGCCACGCATCTCGTATGACAAACGCGGCACCGCCAGCATCGCCTCACTTAACGCCGTCAGCTGCTGTTCGCTGAGGTCCTGCGCCCAATGCGACGCCAGCAATCCGGCATGCCACAAAATTTCCACGCGCAGATAATTGCCGAGGCCGGCTAAAAAGGCCTGATCAAGCAGCAAGCCGCTGAACTGGCGACGACGAAAACGCGGCGACAGCAAACGCTCGCGCACCTCTTCCACTGTTAAGCTGGCATCCAGCACATCCGGGCCCACGCGCTGCAAAAACGGATGCGCTGCTAAGGTATCGGCGTTGAGCAGCTCAATATCCGAGGCGCTATACAGCAAAATGGTTTTATCCGCCGTCGCGAGTCGCACGCGCAGCTGACGTGTGGTATTCGGCTGCGTACCGGTTGGCACCACGCGCCACACGCCATACAGCTGATTGTGGCTGTAGAGCGTCAAACCGTTGGAGAAGTGGGTGAGCAGCGCTTTACCGCGCGTTTCGAAGGCGTTGATGGTGGCATCCATCAGCGCCGGTTCGTAGGTTTTCAGCTGTGGAAAGGCAAACCACACATCGGTAAGGGGTTTGCCGACCATTGCCTCTGCCAGTTGATCCGCCGCGCGGCGGATCTCCGGTCCCTCAGGCATAACAACTCCTTTTAATGCGTAGCGCCACCGACGACGCGGATATCATTTTCGGTACTCAGGATCACCTGCAGCGAGGTTTCCAGCGCCTGAATCACGCTTGCAGTCGCCATGCTGGCCACGCCGGGATGGTGCACCGCTTGTTCCGGCATATACGGGATATGAACAAAACCGCCGCGCGCCTTGCTGTTGGTGGTGTGGATCCAGTGCAGCAGGCTGTACATCACGTGGTTACAGGTGAAGGTGCCGGCGGTTTGCGATACCGAGGCCGGCACACCCACTTCACGCAGCGCGGCAACCATCGCTTTGATCGGCAGCGTGGAGAAATAAGCCGCCGGGCCATCCGCCTCGATGGGCTGATCGATCGGTTGCTGCTGGTTGTTATCCGGTATGCGCGCGTCATCCACGTTGATCGCAACGCGTTCAACCGTAATATCGGCGCGGCCGCCGGCTTGCCCGACGCACAACACGCGATCGGGTTGAATCTCCTCCAGCGCGCGCGTCAGCACTTCACCGCAGGTGGCAAACACCACCGGCAGCTGGCGGACCACAATGCGCGCACCGGCGATCTCTTTGCCGTCAAAAGTGCGCACCGCTTCCCATGAAGGGTTGATGTTTTCGCCACCAAAGGGCTCAAACGCCGTCATTAACACCGTTTTCATTGCAACCTCACAAGAACATCAGGAAGTAGAGCAGGAAAATATTCACTACCAACAGTAGCACACCGGTTGGCACCTGAGCCTTGATCACCGCGTTGCGGTCCGGCAGCTCCAGCAGGCGTGCTGGTACGATGTTGAAGTTGGCCGCCATCGGCGTCATCAGCGTGCCGCAATAGCCGGAGAACATCCCAATCGCCGCCATTACCGCTGGATTGCCGCCGTGCTGCAGTACCAGAATCGGAATACCAATGCCGGCGGTCACAATCGGGAAGGCAGCAAACGCATTGCCCATCACCATGGTCAGCAATGCCATGCCACCCGCATATACCGCGACGGCAATCAGGCGATTATCCACCGCCAGATATTGTTCAGTGAGGTGCGAAATCGCCGTGCCGACACCGGCGCTGGTGAACAGCAGGCCAAGCGTGGCCAGAATCTGCGGCAGAATAAACGCCCAACCCACCGCATCCAGCAGGCGACGGGTTTCCTGCATCGACTGCAGCGGCTTTTCATGGGTGATTTTCAACGCGATCAACCAGCCCAGCAGGCAGCCAATCATCATGGAGAACAGCGTCACCAGCGTGGCGTGATTGCCGGGACCAAACACCCTGTCCTGCAAACCGGGAATATGGTTAAACGCCAGCACACCAATCACCGTCACCAGTGGAATCGCCAGCGCTGGCAGGAACAGTTTGTTGTGCAGACGTTTGGCACTCTCCTGTTTCTGCTCATCGCTGCGCTGATGATAACGACCCAGACGCACGCCGCCGAAACCAGCAATCAACGCCATCAATACCACGGCCACGCCCACGCCGATATGCAACCAGCGGCGGCCGAGTTCGGCATCGCCCGCCCATTGTCCCATCAGCTGATAAGCACCGTCGCCAATCAGAAAAATCAGGCCATACAGTGCCCAGAACAGACCGGTGGTAAAACGGCGCGGGTTAGCGCTGTCACGCCATGAAAGCACGGCAACCACCAGCAGGATTACCCCTGCCAGCCACATCAAATATTGTTGCTGGAACATTACTTCGCTCCTTTGGCGTTCAGCGCCTGCTGGTTTAACGCGCCCAATTCACGCGACAGCTGGCGATCGAGACGCACCAGACGAGCTGAATGAATGAGGAAAGCACAGAGCGCGGTAGGAATGCCCCACAGCGCGATATGCAGCGGTTCGGTGCTGATACCGGCAGATTCCTGCATAAAGTTATGCATGAAGATAATCGCGCCAAAGGCAACGAAGATATCCTCGCCAAAGAACAGACCGACGTTATCGGTCGCTGCAGACATGGCGCGCAGACGATGGCGCACCTCTGGCGGGACATCACCGTAGCGGTTTTCTGTGGCACCTTCGGCCATCGGCGCCAGCAGCGGACGCACCATTTGCGGATGCCCGCCCAGGCTGGTTAAGCCCAGCGCGGCGGTGGCTTCACGCACAAACAGGTAGACGATCAGCAAGCGGCCGGCGGTGGCGGTTTTGATCTGCGCAATCCAGCTTTGCGCCCGCTCTTTCAGGCCATGACGCTCCAGCAAACCGATAACAGCCAGCGGCAGCAGCAGAATCAGCGGCAGATTACGCGTATTGAGGAAGCCAGAGCCGAGTTTTTCCAGAATGTCTGCCAGCGGCAGATGCGCCGCCAGCCCGGTGACGAAGCCCGCCACAATCACCACCAGCACCGGGTTAAAGCGCAGCACAAAACCCAGAATGATGGCGGCAATGCCCAGCAGCGGCCAGAGGTTTACCACGTTATCCATGTTGTTCCCTTATGTGAAAAGACAAAGCCCGGCGTGATGCCGGGCAATGAGTAAAAACGTTATGCGCTGGTGACCGCAATCTGACTGGTCGCAAATGCCGCGCGCAGCGTGCGGGCGAACTGCAGCGCATGTGCGCCATCACCATGTAAACAGACGGTTTCGGCGTTAACCTTGACCCATTCTCCGCTGATGCTCTGCACCTGACGCTGCTGCACCATCGCCAGCGTTTGCGCCAGCGCCTGTTCGGCATCTTCAATCATCGCTTGCGGCTGGCTGCGTGGCACTAACGCCCCGCTCGCCAGATAGCCGCGATCGGCAAACACCTCTTCGCGGGTGCGCAGACCATGATGCGCCGCCGCCGCAATCGACGCGCTGCCCGCCAATCCGACCAGAATCAATCCGCTATCCACGGCTTTTACCGCGCGCGCGATGGCATCCGCCAGTTGCGGATCGCCCGCCGCCTGGTTGTACAGCATGCCGTGCGGCTTGACGTGTACCAGCCGTTCGCCTTCGCTCTCGGCAATGCTTTTCAGCGCACCAATCTGGTAGATCATCTGCGCATACACCGTTTCCGGCGGCAGCTGCATAGCGGTACGGCCAAAGTTTTCCCGATCGGGGAAACTCGGATGCGCGCCAATCGCCACGCCAGACGCTTTCGCCCAGCGCACCGATTGCAGCATGGTTTGCGCATCACCAGCGTGGAAGCCGCAGGCGATATTGGCTGAACTCACCAGCGTCAGCAGCTCCCGATCGCTGGCGCTGCCTTCGCCGAGATCGGCGTTAAGATCAATCTTCATGGGCCAATCCCCAGGCTATTTGGTCGAAGGAACGCTGTTGATGCTGTTTGGCGTGAATCGCGTCTTCCAGCGTGCAGTGGATAAAGTGAATCGGTTCGCCGAGACGAATTTGCGCCAGATGATAAAGATCGGCTTCGATGATGCAGGCAATGCGCGGATAGCCGCCGGTGGTTTGTGCATCCGCCATCAACACAATCGGTTGACCATTGGGCGGCACCTGTACCACGCCGGGCACTAAACCGTGCGACAGCAAATCGCGCGTTGCATCGCGATGCAGTTGACGTCCCTGCAGGCGATAACCCATGCGATTACTTTGCGGACTGAGCTTCCACGGGCTGCGCCAGAAACCCTGCTGGGCCTCACGCGAGAACTCGTTATATTCCGGGCCCGCTAAGGCGCGGATGCGGTTGCCCCACAGCAGTTGACGCACGCCGGCTTTATCTTTGAAGTCGCGCGTCGGTTTACCCAACGGCAGCTCGTCGCCATCCTGCAGTTTACGTCCCTGCCAGCCGCCAAAAGCTGCCTTGAGATCGGTACTGACCGAACCGAGCATGTCCGGCACGGCAAAACCACCGTTGACCGCCAGATAACTGCGCATGCCGCGCGTTGGCGTTGCCAGCGTCAGCACCTGCCCTTTTTTCACCGGCAGACGCCAGCCGGTCCAGACCGGTTTGCCATCCAGATCGGCATTGCAGCCCGCGCCCGTCAACGCAAACCAGCCATCACGGGTAAACTGCGTTTTAAATTGTCCCAGCACTATTTCCAGCACCGCGCTCTGCTCGGGGTTGCCCACCAGCATATTGGCGGTGCGCATTGCCGGTTGATCGAGCGCGCCGCCCACGCTGATGCCATATTGGCGGAAGCCGGTGCGGCCGTGGTCTTGCAGCGAGGTCATCATGCCCGCGCGGAGAATTTTCAACATACGCCCTCCTGCTGCGGCACAAAACGCACGCTATCGCCGGGGCGTAACAGTGTCGGCGGATGCTGAAGCGGGTCGAACAGGCTGAGCGGCGTATGGCCAATCAGTTGCCAGCCGCCGGGCGCGGCTAAGGGATAGATGCCGGTTTGGCTGCCGCCGATGCCCACCGAGCCGCTCGGCACCAGTACGCGCGGTTCAGCGCGGCGCGGCGTGTGTAAACGCTCATCCAGGCCACCGAGATAAGGAAAACCAGGCTGAAAGCCGATAAAATAGACCACGTAATCGATGCTGCTGTGCAGTTCTACCGCTTGCCTGGGCGTCATGTTGGCGCGTTCCGCCACCTCCTGCAGATCCGGCCCGCCTGCGCCGCCGTACACAACTGGAATCTCGACGCGGCGCGATTCCGGCAGCTGCGCTTCGCTCTCTTCCCACCAACGCTGTAAACGCTCAATCGCGTCCAATGCATTGCGTTGCGGATCGCGCAGCAGCAACGTCAGGTTGTTCATGCCAGGAATCACTTCCTCAACCTGCTCGTTTTGCTGCAGTCGCTGACACAATCCCCAGATGCGCTGCTGGCTGGTCAACGAAACCGGTGGCTCCAGTTCCAGCACCACCGCGCGCTCACCTAGCAGATAACAACGTGCTCGTTGCAAAAACAACCTCCTGGTAAAAGTCTTCATGTCGCAGAACGAATGTTGCAGGATCGCCATTCATAGCGAACGAACTTCTCGTTTATGCGTAAAGGCCATAAGTTATGCGAAAGTGACAGAGATGTGTCAACAGATTTGCGCCCTTAACGCAGGTTAAGGGCGTGAGAGGGGAGAAATCAGGCCGGATTGTCGATGTCGATAAAGGTCACATCAAGGCCATGATGGGCAGCTAACCATTCGCCCAGCGCCTTGATGCCGCCGCGTTCGGTCGCGTGGTGTCCGGCGGCATAGAAGTGCAAACCTTGTTCGCGCGCGCTGTGGATGGTTTGCTCGGAGACTTCGCCGGTAATAAAGGCATCGACGCCAAAGGCTGCCGCGCTATCGATAAAGCCCTGACCGCCGCCGCTGCACCAGGCAACGCGCTTGATCAATGCCGGCGCGTTATCACCACAGTGCAGCGGTGTGCGACCTAAACGTTGGGCAATTTTTTCCGCCAGCGCCGCGCCACTCAGTGGTTGTGCCAGCTCGCCCCACGGCACCAGCGGCTGAATCTCGCCTTTCACTGCAATATCAAACAGACGCGCCAGCTGCGCGTTATTACCCAACTCCGGATGGGCATCCAGCGGCAGATGCCAGCCATACAAATTGATATCATTGGCCAGCAGCGTGCGCAGACGCTGGCGCTTCATGCCTTTAATCACCGGCGCTTCGCTTTTCCAGAAGTAACCGTGATGCACCAGCACCGCATCGGCGTTGCGCTTCACCGCCTCGTCCAGCAGCGCCTGACACGCGGTTACGCCAGTGATGATGGTTTTCACCTCGGCGCGCCCTTCCACCTGCAAACCGTTCGGCGCGTAATCGCTGAAGGCGCTGTTATTCAGCTGCTGGTTAACGATCTGTTCTAACTCGACATTATTCATTACGGCTCCCTGACCGCCTTAAGCCGCGCTGCGAGCGCGCTCAAAGGCGTCTAGTGTCTTTTTACGTGCGTCCTTATGTTCTACGATTGGCGCGGGATAATCGAGTTTCTTGTTATTTTTCTGCGCCCACACTTGCGGCTGATGGATATCGCTGTCGGGCACGTCGCTGAGTTCCGGCAGCCACTGACGAATAAACTCGCCCTGTTTATCGAAGCGCTCGCCCTGCGTGGTGGGATTGAAGATACGAAAATAGGGCGCGGCATCGGTGCCAGTTGACGCGGCCCACTGCCAGCCGCCATTGTTGGCGGCCAGATCGCCATCGATCAGCTGCTGCATGAAATAACGCTCACCTTCACGCCAGTCGATCAGCAGATCCTTCACCAGGAAACTGGCGGTAATCATGCGCAAGCGATTATGCATCCAGCCGAGAGTGTTGAGCTGGCGCATCGCCGCATCAACAATCGGATAACCGGTTTTGCCCTGTTGCCAGGCTGTGAGATGTGCGTCGTTTCGCTGCCAATCCACGTTGCGCGTCCAGTCAACAAACGGCTGATGCTTACATAGCGCCGGAAACGCCACCATCAGATGACGATAGAATTCGCGCCAGATCAGTTCGTTCAGCCAGGTAAAGGCCTTGCCCTCGTTAAGCGCATCGGGATGCTCTTTGAGCACGCGATGAAGACATTGGCGCGGCGACAGCACGCCAATCGCCAGATAGGCCGATAACCGGCTGGTACCGTCAATGGCCGGCAAATCACGTTGATCCGGATAATGTTGCACCGCCTGTTTGGCGAAGTGGCGCAGCTGTTTTAATGCGGCCTCTTCACCCGCCGGAAACACGGTTTCATCAAAGGCTTCACAGGGATAATCAAAGGCGGGGATCTTCTTTTTGATACTGATGGGCGCGCCGTCACGCGCTTTCGGCGCGTGATAGCACTCAGGCAAGCCCTGGTGCAGGCGACGAACAAAAGCTCTGCTGAACGGCGTGAATACCTTGAACATGGTGTTGCTGCCGGTTTGCACGCTGCCCGGCGGCAACAGCAGGCTGTCGTCGAATCCCTGACAAATCACGCTCTGCGCATCCAGACGTTTCTCCGCCTGCACATCGCGTTCTCGTTCGTTGATTTCGTACTGATAGTTGTAGAACAGCGCATCAACCCGTTGCTGTTGGCAAAATTCCGCCAGATAATCAATCGAAGCGGCAAAGTCATCACACTGATGGTAGTGCAAAGGAATGCCGCGTTCGGCCAGCGATGCCTGCAACAAACTGAGATTTTGCTGGATGAACGCCGCCTGCTTTGGCGCCATATGGTGCTGCTGCCACTGCTGCGGTGTAGCGATAAACAGCGCCATCACATTGGCCTGGCTATCGCGGCAGGCAGCGGCCAGCGCCATGTTGTCATTGATGCGCAGATCGTTGCGCAACCAAACTAAATGGGTGGTCATAAAGCCCCGAAATTATTGGCCGTAGCGCAAACGCAGCGCTTCCGGATAAGGATCAAAATAGCGCTGCTGTGCCAGCCACGGATGCGGGTATTCCGCCATGTAGTGTTTCAGCATGGTGATCGGTGCTAACAGCGGCTGTACGCCCTGACGATAACGATCAATCAGTTGCGCCAGCTCCTGACGCTGCGGCGAACTCAACTGCGGACGGAAGTAGCCTTGTACATGCATCAGCACGTTAGTGTGATTGCGTCGTGATGCCTGATGTGACATCAGGTGCATCAGACGACTGCGGTACTCAAAAGCGTAATCCTCCAGCGAATCCCACTGGTCCATCGCCGCGACAAAGCGGCCCATCTCGCGATATTCGTCCTGCGCATGAGATAGCAGCAATAATTTGTAGCGACTATGGAAGGCCATCAGCTTGTGGCGCGATAATCCGCTGCGCCACATTTCGTTGAATTCGTGCAGCGCATAGACGCGGCCGATAAAGTTTTCGCGGATAGCGTCGTCATGCAGACGACCATCCTCTTCCAGCGGCAGCCATGGCATCTCTTTCTGTAAAAATGCGGTAAACATGCCGGTGCCCGCTTTACGATTGTTGTTGGTTTCAGGCTCGTAAACGCGGACACGTTCCAGCCCACAGCTAGGGGATTTGGCACAGAGGATGTAGCCGCACAGATGATGTAACGACTTCACGCGTTCGGCGGACCAGCGCTGCATCTTTTCCGTCACCTCTTCGCCGCCATCTTTGCTGAAACAGAGATGGATGTTTTCATCGCTCTCTTTTACCAGGCGCAAAGCCGGACGTGGCGTCGGTAAGCCAATCGCCATTTCGGGACATACAGGTTCAAAGCGCACAAATGGCACGAGTTCGTCCGTGGCGAAAGCAAAACGTTTATGGCCACCATCAAATCGGACGTTATCCCCGAGCAGGCAAGCGCTGATACCAACAGGAATTTTCTCGCTCATACTTGTACAACCTCATAAATCTTGTAGAGGTTTTAAGTGTAGCTGAAATGCGCGGAGATAACAGCGGGAACGCGCGGTGGGCGTGAAAATTATCGATAAAAAACCCGGCGCTTCACGTGAAGTCGCCGGGTTAATACTGCGCTAAATTCGCTTACCAGTGAATGCCGGCAGCCGCTTCAGACTGCGCCAGCCAGACGGGTTTCGTGCTGGTTTTGCACCACATACGATGCAGGTAACTGTACAAACGTGCGCGATCTGAGCGGAATAACATCACTGGCAACGCCAGCAAACCGATTGCTACCACCAGCACGCGGCGCAGTACGATTTTATACAGTGGATATGCGCGATCCATCTTTGGCCCCCTTGTGGTAAACATTGCGTTGAAATGTGATCTGGTTCAGATATTACCCGTTGTTGTGTAATTTTACTACTCATCCGACCACTATATTTGCGCTTTTTTTCAGCAATTTGTGTGGTGATGAAAGTTAGTTACAAGATTGTGAATTAAACGATACTTTCAAGTTAAAAACTTCGTGACGGACGCCGGGCCGCTTTATTGCTAAAGTGATGCGTTAACTTTTTTGCCGCTGGAGGCAGCGTGACGACCATCTTGATAGTGGAAGATGAAAAAGAGATTCGCCGTTTCGTGCGCCTGGCGCTGGAGAGCGAAGGCCTGAAGATTGTGGAAGCGGAGCAACTGCAGCGCGGCCTGATTGAAGCGGCAACGCGTAAGCCGGATCTGGTGATCCTCGATCTCGGCTTGCCGGATGGTGATGGCAATGACTTTATCCGTGAAGTACGCCAGTGGAGCAGCATGCCGGTGATTGTGCTGTCGGCACGGAGCGATGAGCAGGATAAGATTGATGCGCTGGACGCGGGTGCGGATGATTATCTCACTAAGCCGTTTGGCATAGGTGAGCTGCTGGCGCGTGTGCGCGTAGCGCTGCGTCGCCATCAAAGCAACCAGCCAGAACCGGTGGTGAAATTTGGTGAAGTGAGCGTCGATTTGGCGGCGCGCCGTGTACTGCGCAACCAACAGGAAGTGCATCTGACACCGACTGAATTCCGTCTGCTGAGTTTGCTGGTGAACAACGCCGGAAAAGTGCTGACCCAGCGTCAATTACTGAATCAGGTTTGGGGGCCCAATGCGGTGGAACACAGCCATTATTTGCGCATCTATATGGGGCACTTGCGGCAGAAGCTGGAAGCGAATCCCACGCAGCCCAGCCATTTGCTGACCGAAACCGGTATCGGCTATCGATTTATGCCATAAAAAAAGGCCGCTAAGCGGCCTTTTTTCTTCACTGCCCAATCAGGCGTTTTTCAGTACTTCGCTAACAATCTCAACCGCTTCTTTCTCGATTTGCTGACGATGTTCAGCACCCAGGAAGCTTTCGCAGTAGATTTTGTACGCGTCTTCTGTACCTGATGGACGCGCGGCGAACCAGCCGTTTTCCGTCATTACTTTCAGACCGCCGATTGACGCACCGTTACCCGGCGCGGCAGTCAGGCGTGCGGTGATCGGATCACCCGCCAGCGTATCAGCGCTCACCATTTCGGGTGACAGCTTAGACAACGCGGCTTTCTGTGCAGAAGTCGCCGGAGCCTGCAGACGGTTATAGCTTGGCGCACCAAAGCGTTCGGCCAGCTCGTCATAGTGCTGCTGCGGGTTCTTGCCAGTTACCGCCGTGATTTCAGCAGCCAGCAGGCACAGAATGATGCCGTCTTTATCGGTTGACCAGGCTGAGCCATCGAAACGCAGGAAGGATGCGCCCGCGCTCTCTTCACCGCCGAAACCGAAGCTGCCATCGAACAAACCATCAACGAACCATTTGAAACCAACCGGCACTTCCACCAGCTTACGTCCAATGTCGTTGACCACGCGGTCGATCATCGCGCTGGAAACCAGGGTTTTCCCTACAGCAACGTCTTTGCCCCACTGCGGGCGATGCTGGAACAGGTAGTTGATCGCCACCGCCAGATAGTGGTTCGGATTCATCAGACCCGCAGGCGTGACGATGCCGTGACGGTCGTAATCAGGATCGTTACCAAAGGCCAGATCGAATTTGTCTTTGTACGCCAGCAAACCGGCCATCGCGCACTCGGATGAGCAGTCCATACGCACCACGCCATCTTTATCCAGATGCATGAAGCGGAAAGTCTGATCGATCGCATCGTTCACGATGGTCAGATCCAGTTTGTAGTGCTCAGCAATGCGCTGCCAGTAAGCAATACCGGAACCGCCTAACGGATCGACGCCAATTTTCAGCCCGGCTTTCTGGATAGCGGCGAAGTCAATCACCTGCGCCAAACCTGCAACATATGGCTGGATCAGATCCTGCTCAACGATGTGACCGCTCGCCCATGCCTGATCCAGCGGCAGACGTTTCACGTCTTTCAGCTCGCCTTTGATCAGCTGGTTAGCGCGATCTTCCACCACTTTGGTGACGTTGGTATCAGCCGGGCCACCGTTAGGCGGATTGTATTTGATACCGCCATCTTCCGGTGGGTTGTGCGAAGGCGTGATAACGATGCCGTCCGCCTGCGCGCCGCCGCGTTTGTTGTGCTCAAGAATCGCGTTAGAGATGGCAGGCGTTGGCGTATAGCCATTGTCCTGCTGCACAATCACGTCCACGCCGTTAGCGGCCAGCACTTCCAGCACCGACAGAATCGCCGGCTCTGACAGCGCATGCGTGTCTTTACCGACGTAGCACGGACCGGTGATGCCATTCTTTTTACGTTCTTCAGCAATCGCCTGCGCGATCGCCAAAATGTGCTGTTCATTGAAGCTTTGGCGTCCCGCGCTACCGCGGTGGCCTGAAGTGCCAAATTTCACCGCATGATCCGGATTCGCCACATCGGGCTTCAGGACGTAATACTGCGAGGTTAATTGTGCAACGTTAATCAAATCGCTCTGCTGGGCAGGCTGCCCGGCACGGGGGTGATTGGCCATTGGCGCTTCTCCCTGACGCTTCAGTTAAATGGTGCCGCGAACTTTCTCTGTCAGTTCCTGTGGGAACTGCATAGCCAGCATGATGTGTTCCACCATGCTGCATTTGCGACCTGTATTGGTGTTCGTGATCACCCAGTACGGTGTGCCGGGAACGTGCTTCGGCTTGGTATGGGTGCCATTTTGCAGCAGCGTGTGCTCGTCGCCCGCAAAGTAGACGCGGGTACGGCCCTGCAGCGAGGCAGTAGCTTCAGCAAACGCAGCCGGATCAAGACGATAGAGCGTTGACAGTACCAACATGAAGCGGTTAACCGCCTTATTCTGCTCGGCATATTCATCGGAAAGCAGCAGCTCACGTACCGCACGGACGCGATCCTGAGGACGCGCTTCACGGCTGGCAGGTTGCGCTTCTTTCATTGATGCACCAGCGGCGGGCGCAGCGGGTGCGCTCTGTCCGGCGGTGAACTTCAACATGCGGCGCAAAATATCTGAGGCGCTTTCACCAATGTGCTGCGTGTGGCTGGCAATATAACGGTAGAGTTCTTCGTCAACTTCAATCGTTTTCATCTTTTTCCGTACGATTCTGGCAAATGACAGAACCACGCATTAATGCAACGGCTTTAGCAAAATCCAGTCGTGCAAAACGTGAGCGGGTTCTAACATAAGGATTATAAAGTTAAATCCGTGGCAGCCGATAGCGTTGGCAACGTTTAGGGGCAAAAGTCGGAATATGCCCTAATGCCCATCGGCCTGACTGCTGGACAGGTGAATCCATGATAACCTAAGCCAAGGTCACAACCGTAAGAACTTTAGCCATGATTTTGAACGCCCGTCTGCAAACTGAACAATCTGCCCCCGATGCCACACCGATTCTGTTAATCCATGGTCTTTTTGGCAGCCTTGATAACCTTGGCGTGCTGGCGCGTGGGGTGCGTGATGCACGTCCGACGCTGCAAGTTGACGTGCGCAATCACGGCTTGTCGGCGCGTAGCGATGAGATGAATTATCACGTGATGGCGCAGGACATTGTCGAAACGCTGGATGCGCACCATATCGATCGCGCGGGTGTAATCGGACACTCGATGGGCGGCAAAATCGCCATGGCACTCAGTGCCATCGCGCCGGAGCGTATTGATAAAATGGTAATGATCGATATCGCGCCCGTTGATTACCAAACGCGCCGCCATGACGAAATTTTTGCCGCTATTCGGGCCGTGAGCGCCGCGGGCGTCACGCGCCGCAGCGAAGCCGCTGAAGTAATGCGTCAGCATATTGATGAAGAAGGCGTGATCCAGTTCATCCTCAAATCTTTCGCAGAGGGCGAATGGCGCTTTAATGTGCCGGTGCTGTGGGATGACTACAGCACCATTTCCGGCTGGGAAGAGATTCCATCGTGGCCGCATCCGGCACTGTTTATCCGCGGCGGCGACTCGCCTTATCTGGATAATCAGCATCGCGATGCGCTGCTGCGTCAGTTCCCGCAGGCGCATGCACATGTGATCAGCGGCGCTGGACATTGGGTGCACGCCGAGAAACCCGATGCGGTGTTACGCGCCGTCCGGCGTTTTTTTAACCTGTAAAAGCAAAAGCTTGCCGCTTGCGCTTTAGGGTTGGCGTCAGGGAAGGCGCTGGAGTATGATGTCGCGCTAAAAATTTGCCACGGATATTTTTTCGCCGTGGTCGGGCCGATAATGTTTTAATCGCGCAGCGCCTTTCCGCCGTTCGCGCCCACTCAGTTTTACAAACCATGGCAAAAGAACAGACAGACCGCACTACGCTTGATCTTTTCGCAGACGAGCGGCGTCCTGGTCGCCCGAAAACCAGCCCGCTGACGCGTGATGAACAGTTACGCATCAACAAACGCAATCAGCTCAAGCGCGATAAAGTGCGTGGGCTGCGTCGTGTTGAGCTGAAGATGTCGAGCGAGGCGGTTGACGCGCTCAGCACGCTGGCCGATCAGCAAAACATCAGTCGCAGCGAATTGATTGAACAAATGCTGCTGGCACAGCTCAAACTGTCGTAACGCGCGAAGACCGCACGCTGGAACACAAAGTCACGGCTTTATACGTTCCGCACTTTTTACCGGTCTGCTATTATTCGCATAACTGTGCAGTCAACTGACTTACTTTCACAATCAGGATTTAAGAGGTTACCTAACCCATGGCAATCGTAGGCATTTTCTTCGGCAGCGATACCGGCAACACTGAAAACATTGCAAAGATGATCCAGAAACAACTGGGTAAAGATGTCGCCGAAGTGCATGACATTGCTAAGAGCACCAAAGAAGATCTCGAAGCGTTCGACATCCTGCTGCTGGGTATCCCAACCTGGTATTACGGCGAAGCGCAGTGTGACTGGGATGATTTCTTCCCGACGCTGGAAGAGATTGATTTCAATGGCAAGCTGGTAGCGCTGTTTGGTTGTGGCGATCAGGAAGATTACGCCGAGTACTTCTGTGATGCGATGGGCACTATCCGTGACATCATTGAGCCGAATGGTGCGGTGATCGTCGGTCACTGGCCAACCGAAGGCTATCACTTCGAAGCCTCTAAAGGCCTGGCCGATGACAAAAACTTCCTTGGTTTGGCCATTGACGAAGACCGTCAGCCGGAATTGACCAACGAACGCGTTGAGAAGTGGGTGAAGCAGATCTTTGATGAGCTGCAGCTGAAAGAGATTATTGAAGCTTAATTCCCTGCTCTGCCCGATGTGCGCACTGCCTCACATCGGGTAACGGAATTTCCTATAAAAATAATAGCTACGGTTTTTTAACTTTTCCCCGCAAATCTGTAGAATACCCGCAATGGTCATCCGCTTATTCCTCTGGCAGTAGAATGAGGCTGAGTGAAATGGAATCCAAAACCCAAGCGTCTTGAAGACGTTAGTGACGATATCCTTACAACCTTTGGTGATTAATGACGTTGCCTTGGTTTTCATTTCACTGCTTGAGTTCTATAATGAGACGCAAATGAGAATGCGCGTTGACCTAAACATTCAAGGCCCCTGCGCCGCAAGTGACTAGCAAAGTAACAGGACAATATCCGCATGACTGACAACAACTCCGCATTGAAGAAGGCTGGCCTGAAAGTCACGCTACCCAGACTGAAAATTCTGGAAGTGCTTCAGGGACCCGGCCCAGAGTCCCATCACGTCAGTGCGGAAGATTTGTATAAGCGCCTGATTGATATGGGCGAAGAGATTGGTCTGGCAACGGTGTATCGCGTTCTTAACCAGTTTGACGACGCGGGCATCGTAACCCGTCACAACTTTGAAGGCGGCAAATCTGTCTTCGAACTGACTCAGCAGCATCACCACGATCACTTGATCTGCCTGGATTGTGGCAAAGTTATAGAATTCAGCGATGAATCAATCGAAACGCGTCAGCGTGAAATTGCCACTCGCCACGGCATTAAGCTCAGCAACCACAGCCTGTACCTGTACGGTCATTGTGCTCTGGGAGACTGCCGCGAAGACGATACGCTCCACGATAAGTAATTGAGTGTGCTATGCAGTATAAAAAAAACCGGCGCTTGAGCCGGTTTTTTTATGGCTGTAATCAGGCGACAAGCGTTTCCTGCAGGTAGCGCCAGCGCGGAATGACGGTGCTGCAATCCAATACCGCCAGTGAAATGCGGCTCTGATTGATGCCGTTCATCATCTGTAATTCACGATACTGAATCGTCACTTCCTCGCTTTGCTGCGAGATGATGGCGTGCTCACTGGTGGCAATGCGCATGCCTTCACGCTGCCCCTGCAACTGGCGAAACAGCACTTCCATTTCATTGAGGTCCAATCGTTTGCCTTGCGGCGTGACCATTTTGAACTCGGGATGAAAGTGCGATAAAAAAAGATCAATGCTGTCGTCACTGCCTTCCGCCTGATTGAAAATACGTTCAATAAGCTGATGTAAAACCACCACGCTATGCCTGGCTTCCTGGGCGAGAGTTGTCATTTTTTTTCCTTAGATAAGCCGCAGAGCACCGTCTGAGAGCGCATAGCCTACCTGAAAAAAAGTTTTTCACACTGCCAAATGGGTTAATTTTTCTAAAGTCAGAATAGTCGCAAATAGGGAATTAATGGCTCGTTGAGGGCGTGCAGCATAAAAGGTCGTATCTGGCCAAATAGAGATAATAAAAAAGGGCGATTGCTCGCCCTTTCATGATCTTATCGTGCTCGCGACTAAAAATATTAATCGCCGATTTTTGCCCAGGTGTCACGCAAACCCACGGTGCGGTTAAACACCAGCCTGGAGGGCTGTGAATAGACGCTATCAGCACAGAAATAGCCTTCGCGTTCGAACTGATACGGTGCCATCGGATCGGCTGCACGTAAGCCAGGCTCAACGAAGCCCTGTTTGATTTCCAGTGAGTTCGGGTTGATGGTGGTGAGGAAATCCTCAGCCGCGCCCGGATTTGGCACACTGAACAGACGATCGTACAGGCGGAATTCCGCTGGCAGCGCGTGAATGGCAGAAACCCAATGGATAACGCCTTTCACTTTACGGCCATCGGCCGGATCTTTGCTCAGCGTATCAACGTCACAAGTACAATAGATGCAGGTGATATTGCCTCCATCATCCTTCGCCACACGTTCGGCACGGATCACGTAAGCATTACGCAGACGCACTTCTTTACCCAGCACCAAACGCTTGTACTGCTTGTTGGCTTCTTCACGGAAGTCAGCGCGATCGATCCACACTTCACGGCTGAATGGCACTTCACGCGTGCCCATCTCCGGTTTGTTCGGATGATTAGGCATAGTGATGATCTCATCGTGACCTGCAGGCAGGTTCTCGATCACCACTTTTAGCGGATCCATTACCGCCATCGCACGCGGTGCGTTTTCATTGAGATCGTCACGAATGCACGATTCCAGTGAAGCCATCTCCACGATATTGTCCTGTTTGGTCACACCGATACGGCGGCAGAACTCACGGATAGAAGCGGCGCTATAACCACGACGACGCAGACCCGAAACGGTCAGCATGCGCGGATCGTCCCAGCCTTGTACAACTTTCTCGCTTACCAGCTGAGTCAGTTTACGCTTCGACATCACCGCGTATTCCAGATTCAGGCGTGAGAACTCGTACTGACGCGGATGGACCGGAATGGTGATGTTATCCAGCACCCAATCGTACAAACGACGGTTATCCTGGAACTCCAACGTGCAGAGAGAGTGCGTAATGCCTTCGATCGCATCCGAAATGCAATGTGTGAAGTCGTACATCGGGTAGATGCACCACTTGCTGCCGGTCTGATGGTGATCGGCAAACTTAATGCGGTACAGCACCGGATCGCGCATCACGATAAAGCTGGACGCCATGTCGATTTTAGCACGCAGACAGGCTTTGCCTTCTTCGAAACCGCCATCGCGCATCTTCTGGAACAGCGCCAGGTTTTCTTCCACGCTGCGATCGCGATATGGGCTGTTTTTGCCCGGCGCCGTCAGGGAACCGCGATACTCACGGATCTCATCCGCCGACAGCTCATCAACGTAAGCCAGACCTTTATTGATCAGCTCAACCGCATAGTTGAACAGTTGGTCGAAGTAGTCTGAGGAGTAACGAATGTTGCCGCTCCACTCAAAGCCCAGCCATTGCACGTCACGCTTAATGGATTCGACAAACTCCAGATCTTCTTTTACTGGATTAGTGTCGTCGAAACGCAGATTGCACTGACCTTGGTAGTCTTGCGCGATACCAAAGTTCAGGCAGATAGATTTCGCATGGCCAATATGCAGATAACCATTGGGCTCAGGCGGGAAACGGGTATGCACACTGTTGTGCTTACCGCTCGCCAAATCTTCGTCGATGATCTGACGAATAAAGTTCGTTGGGCGGGCTTCAGCCTCACTCATCTCAAAATCCTCAAAAACTATAACGGGTGATTTGTACCACGAAGTAACGGAGTATGATCCACAAAGCGCAGGAGGGAAACAACCGTTTGTTGGTCGTTTTAAAACAAAAAAGGCAGGAATCGCTTCCTGCCTTCTGGCTCAATCACAAGGACTTAGCCTTTAACCTCGTAGAGCGGGGTTTGGCCTGCAACCACTGAACCGGTTGCCAGTAAATTCAGACCAGCGAAATCATCGCTATTGCTGACCACAACCGGACTGATCATCGAGCGGGCGTTGGCATTGAGGAAGTCCAGATCCATTTCCAGGATTGGCTGACCTGCAGTGACCGTTGCGCCCTCTTCAACCAGACGCGTGAAGCCTTTGCCTTCCAGCGCTACTGTATCCAGCCCCATATGTACCACGATCTCGACGCCGTTTTCCGCCTCAAGGCAGAACGCATGGTTGGTATTGAAGATCTTCACCACGGTTCCGGCGGTTGGCGCAACCACGGTTTTGCCGGTTGGCTTGATGGCCAGACCATCACCGACTGCCTTGCTGGCGAACGCTTCGTCAGGCACATTTTCCAGCGCAACAATGTCACCGGTTACTGGCGCCAGCAGCGTAGCAATCACGGCTTTTTCGCTGTTCAGCACCGCCTGCGGTTTTACTGCAGCAGCAGGCGCTGGCGTTGACGCCGCGGCAGATGCCGCAACCGGACCTTTGCTCAGCACGGTTTTCATTGCTGTTGCAATGCTTTCTGCCTGAGTACCGACGATAACCTGCACGCTCTGCTTGTTCAGGCGAATCACACCTGAAGCACCGAGACGTTTAGCGACACCTTCATTAACCTGCGCCGAGTCTTTAACGTTCAGACGCAGACGCGTGATACAGGCATCAATGTTGGTCAGGTTTTCTGAGCCACCTACCGCCGCAATGTAACGACGCGCCAGAGATTCAGTTTGGCTTTCACCGTTGCCGCTGTTATCGACATTTACGTCATAACCATCGGTTTCATCGCCCGCAGAGAGTTCGCGGCCAGGTGTCATCAGATTGAATTTCTGGATGGTGAAGCGGAACACCGCGTAGTAGATAACGAAGAACACCAGACCTTGTGGGATCAGCATCCACCAGTGCACTGCCAGCGGGTTACGCGTTGACAGCACCATATCCACCAGACCCGCACTGAAGCCGAAACCGGCAATCCACTGCATGCTCGCGGCGATGAACACAGAAAGACCGGTCAGTGCCGCGTGAATCACATACAGCACCGGCGCCACGAACATGAAGGAGAACTCCAGCGGTTCGGTGATACCTGTAAAGAAGGCGGCAAAGGCCGCTGCCAGCATGATACCGCCGACTTTGGCCCGGTTTTCCGGGCGTGCGCAGTGGTAAATTGCCAGCGCTGCACCAGGAAGACCGAACATCATGATTGGGAAGAAGCCCGCCTGATAACGACCAGTGATGCCTGGGATACCTGTACCTTCAGCGATAGACTGCGCGCCGCCGAGGAATTTAGGAATATCGTTGATACCGGCAACGTCGAACCAGAATACTGAGTTCAACGCGTGATGCAGACCAACAGGAATCAGCAGGCGGTTAAAGAAGGCGTAGACGCCCGCACCGATTGAGCCCATTTTCTGGATGTGCTCACCAAAGCTCACCAGTCCACCGAAAATGATCGGCCAGACATACATCAGTACGAAGGCGACGACAATCATCAGGAAGGAGACAAGGATCGGCACCAGACGACGGCCGCTGAAGAACGACAGCGCTTTTGGCAACTCAACATGGCTGAAGCGGTTATAAACCTCAGCAGAGAGAATACCCACCAGGATACCAACAAACTGGTTATTGATTTTACCGAAGGCGGCAGGTACCTGCTCCACCGGTATTTTCTGAATCATCGCGACCGCAGCCGGTGAACAGAGTGTGGTCACCACCAGGAAACCGACGAAGCCGGTTAACGCTGCTGCACCGTCTTTATCTTTTGACATACCGTATGCCACACCAATGGCAAACAGCACGGACATGTTGTCGATGATCGCTGAACCGGATTTGATCAACAGTGCCGCCAGCGCATTGCCTGCGCCCCAGCTATCTGGATCGATCCAATATCCAACGCCCATCAAGATTGCCGCTGCCGGCAGAGTCGCTACCGGCACCATAAGCGCGCGGCCGACCTTTTGCAGATATCCTAGAATACTCACCTTATTCTCCCCCTATGAGACTGGCGTTTTGCCGTGGCGCAGGTTGATTTTATTATCCCGTCGCCCGTTACCTTGATGACACTTTTCACCACGAGGCGCAGTGTAAAGATAAATTAATTCGCCTCGCAAATTAAAACCACTGCAACTGTGACTTTAATCACCAAAATGGTGGTTTGATAATGCGAAATGCTAGCCAGCACCACAAACTTATTTTATGATGAAAAATATCGAGTCGCACTTTTCCCGGATGGCTACGCTTAAACGCATTACGCTTAAAGTCAGAAAACTGTCAGAGAAACGGCAACTCCACATTTCCAATCTTAATTGAGGTGAAGACATGAGACTGATCCCTTTGGCCACACCGACCCAAGTGGGTAAATGGGCTGCACGCCACATTGTTAACCGCATTAATGCGTTTAAGCCTAGCGCAGAACGTCCCTTCGTGCTGGGTCTGCCAACCGGTGGAACACCACTGGAAGCTTACAAGCACCTGATCGATATGCACAAAGCGGGCCAGGTTAGTTTCAAGCACGTTGTCACCTTCAACATGGATGAGTACGTTGGCCTGCCAAAAGAGCATCCGGAAAGTTACCACAGCTTCATGTACCGTAACTTTTTCGATCATGTTGATATTCAAGAGCAAAATATCAATCTTCTGAATGGCAATGCCGAAGATATTGAAGCAGAATGTCGCCAATACGAAGAGAAGATCCGCGTTTATGGCAAAATTAACCTGTTTATGGGCGGCGTGGGCAACGACGGTCACATTGCATTCAACGAACCGGCTTCCTCCCTCTCCTCACGTACCCGCATCAAAACCCTGACGCACGATACGCGCATTGCAAACTCACGTTTCTTTAACGGTGATGTAGATCAGGTGCCGAAATACGCCCTGACGGTTGGTGTCGGTACGCTGCTGGATGCAGAAGAAGTGATGATTCTGGTTACCGGCCATCTTAAAGCGCAAGCGCTGCAGGCTGCAGTTGAAGGTAACGTCAACCACATGTGGACCATCAGCTGCCTGCAGCTGCATGCCAAATCTGTCGTGGTCTGTGACGAACCAGCCACCATGGAACTGAAAGTAAAAACCGTGAAATATTTCCGCGAAATGGAAGCGGAAAATATGAAAGGTGTGTGAAAACACGTTGTAACAAAACCTGCTGCTTTTAGGCAGCAGGCTTAGCCGGGAGAGAGAAACGATGTACGCATTAGTGAACGGCCGGATTTTTACTGGTCATGAAATTCTGGACAATCATGCAGTTGTGATTGCAGATGGCCTGATTGAGCGCGTGTGTCCGCGTGATGCCCTGGACGCGGCAATTGCACAGCAGGATGTGGCTGGTGCGTTTATCGCTCCTGGTTTTATTGATTTGCAGCTTAACGGCTGCGGCGGCGTGCAGTTCAATGATGACATCAATGCATTAAGCGTTGAGACGCTGGAGATCATGCAACGCGCCAACGAGAAATCAGGCTGCACCAGCTATTTGCCAACACTGATTACCAGCACCGATGCGCTGATGAAACGCGCCGTCGAAACCATGCGCGCCTATCTGGAGAAGCATCAGAATCAGGCTGTCGGCCTGCATCTGGAAGGTCCGTGGCTGAATAAAGCCAAGAAAGGCACGCACAATCCTGAGTTGATTCGCCTGCCGGATGCCGAGCTGGTGGACTTCCTCTGCGCCAATGCCGACGTCATTACTAAAGTCACGCTGGCACCTGAAAATGCAGGTAGTGAAGTGATTCGCAAGCTGCGTGATGCCGGCATTATCGTGTCAGCCGGTCACTCCAACGCGACCTATGAAGAAGCAAAAATTGGCTTCAGCGCAGGCGTCAGTTTTGCCACGCATCTTTATAATGCCATGCCAACCTTCGCTGGACGTGAGCCAGGTCTGATCGGTGCGCTGTTTGATTCGCCTGATGTATACTGCGGCATCATTGCGGATGGTTTACATGTCCATTACGCTAATGTGCGCAATGCAAAACGCATTAAAGGCGACAAACTGGTGTTAGTGACGGATGCCACAGCACCGGCGGGCGCGTCGATTGATCAATTCATTTTTGCAGGCAAAACAATATACTATCGCGATGGCCTGTGCGTTGACGAGAACGGTACGCTCAGCGGTTCTGCCTTGACCATGATTGAAGCAGTGCAGAACAGCGTTGAACATTGCGGTATCGCTCTTGATGAAGCGCTGCGTATGGCGACGCTCTATCCGGCGCAGGCGATGGGTGTGGAGAAGCAGTTAGGCACGGTCGAAGCAGGAAAAGTCGCCAACCTGACTGTCTTTACCCGCGATTATCAAATCACTAAGACGTTCGTCAACGGAGACAACGTCCTCAGCGAGTAAGCATTGAATGACCACTGGCGGCCAGTCTCAAATAGGAAATGTTGATCTTGTTAAACAACTCAATAGTGCAGCCGTTTATCGGCTAATCGATCAGCAGGGGCCAATTTCGCGCATTCAGATTGCCGAACACAGTCAGCTTGCGCCCGCCAGTGTCACCAAAATTACCCGCCAGCTCATTGAGCGCGGCCTTATCAAAGAGGTGGAGCAACAAGCCTCCACCGGTGGGCGTCGCGCGATCTCCATCATTACTGAAACCCGTCATTTTCATACTATCGGCGTGCGCTTAGGGCGTAATGACGCGACGTTGACGCTGTTTGATCTGAGCGGAAAATCGCTGGCGCAGGAAGATTATCCGCTGCCCGAGCGCACGCAGGAAACGCTGGAGAACGCGCTGTTCAATGCTATCAGCGCCTTTATCGCCGCGCATCAGCGTAAGATTCATGAGCTGATTGCCATCTCGGTGATTTTGCCCGGTTTGGTTGATCCCATTAACGGCATCATTCGTTACATGCCGCATATTGCGGTAAGTCACTGGCCGCTGGTTTCCAGCCTGAAAAAACATTTCAACGTCACCAGCTTTGTTGGTCATGACATCCGCAGCCTGGCGCTGGCCGAGCACTACTTCGGTGCAAGTCGCGATTGCGCAGACTCCATTCTGGTGCGTTTACATCGCGGTACCGGTGCCGGAATAATCGCTAACGGCCATATCTTCCTCGGCAGTAACGGCAACGTTGGCGAGATTGGTCATATTCAGGTTGATCCGTTAGGTGAACGTTGCCACTGCGGCAATTTTGGCTGCCTGGAAACCATTGCGGCTAATGGTGCAATTGAAAACCGCGTGCGTCACCTGCTGAATCAAGGCTATCCCAGCTCATTAACTTTGAATGATTGCCTGATGCCGCAGATTTGCCGCGCCGCTAATCAAGGCGACGCGCTGGCGTGCGAAGTGATTGAATATGTCGGCCGCTATTTAGGCAAGGCGATTGCTATCGCCATCAACCTGTTCAATCCGCAAAAAGTGGTGTTGGCCGGTGAAATCACTGAAGCCGATAAAGTGCTGTTTCCTGCCATTGAAGGGTGTATCAATACGCAGACGCTGCCTGCCTTCCGTAAAAATCTGCCGGTGGTGCGTTCCGAGCTCGATCATCGCTCGGCGATTGGCGCCTTTGCGTTAGCAAAACGCGCAATGCTGAATGGCATTTTGTTGCAACATCTGCTGGAAGAGTAATCACCAGCCTGCTGTCAAGCAGGCCCGACCGGATGCAATCTATGACGATTAAAAGCGTAATCTGTGACATCGACGGCGTGTTGATGCATGACAATACCGCCGTTCCCGGCGCGAAAGAATTTCTGCAGCGCATTCTGGCGAAGGATATGCCGTTGGTGGTGTTGACCAACTATCCTTCGCAAACCGCGCTGGATCTGGCGAACCGCTTTGCCAACGCCGGCATTGACGTACCGGATACGGTGTTTTACACCTCGGCGATGGCCACCGCCGATTTCCTGCGCCGTCAGGAAGGGAAAAAAGCCTACGTAATTGGCGAAGGTGCGCTGATTCATGAGCTGTATAAAGCTGGCTTCACCATCACCGACGTTAATCCAGATTTCGTTATCGTCGGTGAAACGCGCTCCTTCAACTGGGAGATGATGCATAAAGCCGCTTTCTTTGTTGCCAATGGTGCCCGTTTTATCGCCACCAATCCTGATACCCACGCGCGCGGCTTTGTTCCGGCCTGCGGTGCGCTCTGCGCCGGTATCGAAACCATCTCCGGCCGTAAACCGTTTTATGTCGGCAAGCCGAGCCCGTACATCATGCGTGCAGCGTTAAACAAAATGCATGCGCATTCGGAAGAGACGGTCATTGTCGGCGATAACCTGCGCACAGACATTCTGGCGGGCTTCCAGGCGGGTCTGGAAACTATTCTGGTGCTGTCTGGCGTATCCACGCTGAGTGATATTGATGCGATGCCTTTCCGCCCGGATTGGATCTATCCATCGGTCGCCGATATCGACCTGTTCTGATTCCAACCATCACCTCTTCTTATAGCCCTGCTTATGCAGGGCTTTTGTTTTTTCTGTAGTTAAGCCTTTCTTTGCCGCTCGCAACATGCTTACAAAACGAACGATAATGCAGTTTCATTAGATAGCATCTAAAATAAATACGCATTAATTGAATAATATTCATTATTAGTTGCTCATCAACATTCTTTTTATCAAAGAATCGCAATTTTGCTTGCACTAACACCACCATTTAGCGCATTTTCTTATACATCACGCAGTCAATGCTGCCGGACAAACGTAGAAATAACTTCGCCACAAGGTGAGATCAGGAGTCAGTTATGTGTTCAATTTTTGGTGTGCTGGATCTGAAAAGCGATCCTATTGAGCTGCGCAAGAAAGCGCTGGAATCTTCTCGTCTGATGCGTCACCGCGGCCCGGATTGGTCAGGTGTTTATGCGGATGATAAAGCCATTCTGGTGCATGAGCGTCTGTCGATTGTTGACGTTAACAACGGCGCGCAGCCGCTGTATAACGCTGACCACACCCACGTACTGGCTGTTAACGGCGAAATTTACAACCATCAGGCGCTGCGTGCTGAGTTGAGCGATCGTTACGCTTTCCAGACCGGTTCTGACTGTGAAGTGATCCTCGCGCTGTATCAGGAAAAAGGCGTCGATTTCCTCGACGAACTGCAAGGCATGTTCGCCTTCATCCTGTGGGACAGCGTGAAGCAACAATATCTGATTGGTCGCGACCATATCGGCATTATCCCGCTGTATATGGGCAACGACGAGCACGGCAACCTGTATGTCGCTTCCGAGATGAAAGCGCTGGTGCCGGTGTGCCGCAGCATCAAAGAGTTCCCGCCGGGAAGCTACATGTCGAGCGCCGATGGTGAAACCCGTCGTTACTGGCAGCGTGACTGGATGGAATATTCCGCCGTTGAGCACAACACTACGGATGCCGCCGAGCTGAAACATGCGCTGGAAGAGTCAGTAAAAAGTCACCTGATGTCTGATGTGCCTTACGGCGTGCTGCTGTCTGGCGGCCTGGACTCATCCATCATCTCTGCCGTGACCAAACGCTTTGCTGCGAAACGTGTTGAAGATGCGGATAAGAGCGATGCATGGTGGCCGCAGCTGCACTCCTTCGCGGTTGGCCTGGAAGGTTCTCCAGACCTGAAAGCAGCGAAATCAGTCGCAGAACACCTCGGTACCGTGCACCACGAAATCCATTTCACCGTGCAGGAAGGCCTGGATGCGATCCGTGACGTGATTTACCACATCGAAACTTATGATGTGACCACCATTCGCGCATCTACGCCGATGTATTTAATGTCGCGTAAGATCAAAGCGATGGGCATCAAAATGGTGTTGTCCGGTGAAGGTGCGGATGAAGTCTTTGGCGGCTACCTCTATTTCCATAAGGCGCCTAACGCCAAAGAATTCCACGAAGAGAACGTGCGTAAACTGCTGGCTCTGCACATGTTTGACTGTGCTCGCGCCAACAAAGCGATGTCCGCCTGGGGCGTGGAAGCGCGTGTACCGTTCCTCGACAAGAAATTCCTCGACGTGGCGATGCGCATCAACCCGGCAGACAAACTGTGCGGCAGCAACGGCAAGATGGAAAAACATATCCTGCGCGAATGCTTCTCTTCTTACCTGCCGGAGAGCGTGGCGTGGCGTCAGAAAGAGCAGTTCTCTGACGGCGTTGGCTACAGCTGGATCGATACGCTGAAAGAAGTGGCGGCGAAGCAAATCACCGACCAACAGCTGTCGACTGCGCACTTCCGCTTCCCGTACAACACGCCGAACTCGAAAGAAGCGTATCTGTATCGCGAGATCTTTGAGGAATTGTTCCCGATCGCCAGCGCCGCAGAGTGTGTGCCAGGCGGTCCATCGGTGGCCTGTTCTTCGGCTAAAGCGATCGAGTGGGATGAAGCCTTTAAATCCATGGATGACCCTTCAGGTCGTGCCGTTGGTGTGCATCAGTCCGCGTATAAATAAGGTTTTTACTCAACAAGATATGGGGCTCATTCGAGCCCCTTTTTTATGCAATTCCTCGTACAACCTGAGAAAATAGCCGAATAAATCACCAGCCTGGTTACAAGCCAGACAAACAGGCGTTTTAAGGCGAAAAACGGCAAAAAAATTGTTGACGCTACAAGACTCAATACGCATAATGCGCCCCGCAACGCCGATGAAGGTTACGCGAAAAAGATGGCTACGTAGCTCAGCTGGTTAGAGCACATCACTCATAATGATGGGGTCACAGGTTCAAATCCCGTCGTAGCCACCATCTTTTTGCGGGAGTGGCGAAATTGGTAGACGCACTAGATTTAGGTTCTAGCGCCGCAAGGTGTGCGAGTTCAAGTCTCGCCTCCCGCACCATTTCAGTCTTCGGCAGCCGGATGGGGTATCGCCAAGCGGTAAGGCACTGGTTTTTGATACCAGCATTCCCAGGTTCGAATCCTGGTACCCCAGCCAATCCGGATTATGTTGTGGATACAAAGTCGACGAATGGGATATCGCCAAGCGGTAAGGCACCGGTTTTTGATACCGGCATTCCCTGGTTCGAATCCAGGTATCCCAGCCATCGTCGGACGCAGTAAGCAGTACAAAGGCTACGTAGCTCAGCTGGTTAGAGCACATCACTCATAATGATGGGGTCACAGGTTCAAATCCCGTCGTAGCCACCAAATTATTGGGGTGTCGCCAAGCGGTAAGGCTCTGGTTTCTGATACCAGCATTCCGGGGTTCGAATCCCTGCACCCCAGCCATAAAAAGACAATTTGATAAAACACCTATTGGGGTGTCGCCAAGCGGTAAGGCACTGGTTTCTGATACCAGCATTCCGGGGTTCGAATCCCTGCACCCCAGCCAAATTGCACAATAAAGCCCGCTTATGCGGGCTTTATTGTTTTCTGCGTTTGGCAAAGTATGGCGAGCAAACTTTCGATCAGGAGCGCATCAATACGCTCCCTACAATCACAAACCTAATGCGTAACGCAGCACCTTGCGTTTCAACGCTCCGGCATTCTCCGCCGCAATCAGCGCCAGGTTTCGCGCAAAACGCAGCGGCGGCAGTTTATTGCTAAACGCGAAGTAGAATAGATCCATCCCGCCCTGCATCAGTAAATTATCTTTGTAACGCTGACGATGATAACGCTGCAGCACAGCATCCGATGACCAGAGCTCCGCCTGGTTGCGCGCCTCGACCAGCGTCGTGATCAACGCATCCACATCCCTATAGCCCAAATTAACGCCCTGCCCGGCCAGCGGATTGATGGTGTGCGCCGCATCCCCCACCAGCGCCAATCCCGGCATCACATAACGTGTTGCATGACGTCGCACCAGCGGGAAAGAGGCCGCGGTTTTCACCCGAATACGCCCAACGCGTGCCGGGAAGTGAGCATAAATCTCTTTCTCCAGATGCTGGAGCGGCAAACTTTGCAGCTGGCGGATGCGCGCAGGCGCGTCGTACCACACCAGCGAAGCGCGACGAGCAAACAGCGGCAGGAAAGCGCGCGGCCCTTGCGGCGTAAACTGCTGCCAGGTGGAGTCGCCTGCATCCTGCTCGCACTCTACACTGATTAGCATGCAGGATTGCGCATAGTTCCAGCCGCGCACGCCAATACCCGCTAACTGACGCACACGCGAGTTAGCACCATCTGCGCCGACCACTAAACGCGCATCCAGCGTTTGGCCGTTATCGAGTTGCACCTGCCAGCCGGCGCTGTGCGGCTGCAAACCCTGCAAGCTCGCCGGGCAGATCAGTGTGATGCCCTGTTGCTGCATTTTTTCCCACAGCGCACGCTGCAGCACGCTGTTTTCCACCATAAAGCCCAGCTCGGGCAACCCAAGCGACGCCGCATCAAACTTCACATGCGCGTTTTGCCACTCCCAGGTTTCCAGCTGGCGATAGGGCGCACAGCGCATCGCCTGCACACGCTGCCAGACATCCAGTTGCTGCAGCAGCGCCACCGACGACGCACCGATGGCGGAGATACGCACATCTGGCTCGCTGCTGGCATCAAAGCTTGCCGGTTCTGCCCGTTCAATGACCGCTACGCGAAACTGCTGCTGCGCCAGGCCACACGCCAGCGCCGCACCAACCATGCCACCGCCCACGATCACCACATCAAAATGTGAATCCTGCATCGACTCTAATCCTTCTTTTTGCCGTGAAACCTTCCAGCATCACGTTGATAGCTAAAGTGTACCGGAAATTAGCAGCGCGATGCGATGCAGATGCGTGAAGCCTGGTAACAACAGCGTCGAAGCATTACAATACGCGCCCTGCACTTCGCTTGAATCAATGGCTAGTTCGATGACCAAAAAACTGCACATCAAAACCTGGGGCTGTCAGATGAATGAATACGATTCATCGAAGATGGCCGATCTGCTGAACAGCACGCACGGCTACACCCTTACCGAGGAAGCTGAAGAGGCGGACGTTCTGCTGCTCAACACCTGCTCCATCCGTGAAAAGGCGCAGGAGAAGGTTTTTGCTCTGTTAGGCCGTTGGAAAAAGCTGAAAGCGAGCAATCCCGATCTGATCATCGGCGTGGGTGGCTGCGTGGCCTCACAAGAAGGTGAACGTCTGCGCCAACGCGCCAGTTACGTCGATATCGTCTTTGGCCCGCAGACCTTACATCGTCTGCCGGAGATGATTAACACCGTGCGCGGCAGTAAAAGCCCGGTTGTTGACATCAGCTTCCCTGAAATTGAGAAGTTTGATCGCCTGCCAGAACCGCGCGCCGATGGCCCAACCGCCTTTGTGTCGATCATGGAAGGCTGCAACAAATATTGTACTTTCTGCGTGGTGCCTTACACGCGCGGCGAGGAAGTCAGCCGTCCGAGCGACGATATTCTGCTGGAAATCGCCCAGCTTGCCGCTCAGGGCGTACGTGAAGTCAACCTGTTGGGCCAGAACGTCAACGCCTATCGCGGCGCCACCTTTGATGGCGATATCTGTACCTTTGCTGAGTTGCTGCGCTTAGTGGCGGCGATCGACGGCATTGACCGTATTCGCTTCACCACCAGCCATCCTATTGAATTTACCGATGACATCATCGAGGTTTACCGCGATACACCCGAGCTGGCGAGCTTCCTGCATCTGCCGGTTCAGAGCGGATCAGATCGCATCCTGACGCTGATGAAGCGCGCGCACACCGCACTTGAGTACAAAGCGATTATCCGCAAGCTGAAAGCCGCACGTCCGGATATCCAGCTGAGCTCTGATTTCATCATCGGTTTCCCCGGCGAAACGCAGCAGGATTTTGAGCAGACCATGAAGCTGGTCGGTGAAGTGAATTTCGATGTCAGCTTCAGCTTTATCTACTCCATGCGCCCAGGCACGCCGGCGGCCGATCTGCCCGACGATGTGACAGAAGAGGAGAAAAAGCAGCGTCTTTTCATCCTGCAGGACCGCATCAATCAGCAGGTGATGGCGTGGAGCCGCCGCATGCTGGGCACCACGCAGCGCGTGCTGGTGGAAGGCATTTCGCGTAAGAATGTGATGGAACTGACCGGCCGCACCGATAATAACCGCGTGGTGAACTTCGAAGCACCGGTTGAAATGATCGGTAAGTTTGTTGATGTCGAAATTGTTGATGTGTATGCCAGTTCCCTGCGCGGCGTGCTGGTGCGCACTGAAGATCAAATGACGCTCCGTGTGGCCGAAAGCCCAGAGTCGGTGATTGCTCGTACCCGCAAAGAGAACGACATCGGCGTCGGACAGTTCCAGCCTTGAAACCTCGAACGTTGAGCGACAGCGCACAAAGCGCTGTCGCCTGTTTCATCCCAAAGCCCTTGCTTTCCACAAGTGCTGCCCAAATATCGACTCTGAAGCTTGCGCCAGTGCGCAGCGCCATAAATAATTTCATAAAGATGTGGAGAGATTGCTCTTCGGCATCCGGCACACCTTTTCAACTGGCCCTGAGTGACCTTAAGGATTCATTTGAATATCGAAACGCGTGAAATCGCCCTTGAACCGGCAGATAACCAACGACTGATGAGCTTGTGCGGTCCGATGGATGACAATGTGAAACAGCTGGAGCGCCGTTTGGGCCTTGAAATCAAACGCCGTGACAACCAATTCACGCTTACCGGCCGCTCGCTGTGTGTGGACGCTGCCGTCAATATCCTGCGCACGCTGTATGTTGATACCGCCCCAATGCGCGGTCAGATCAAAGATATCGAACCGGACCAGATTCACCTGGCAATCAAAGAGAGCGGCGTTCTGGAACAGAGCGCTGAGAGCGTGCCGGAATTCGGCAAAGCGGTGAACATCAAAACCAAGCGTGGCGTAATCAAACCGCGTACGCCTAACCAGGCGCAGTACATCGCTAATATCTTCTCCCACGACATTACCTTTGGTATCGGCCCGGCCGGTACCGGTAAAACCTATCTGGCGGTCGCTGCCGCAGTGGATGCGCTGGAGCGTCAGGAGATTCGCCGTATTCTGCTGACGCGTCCGGCGGTTGAAGCGGGTGAGAAACTCGGCTTCCTGCCTGGCGATCTCAGCCAGAAGGTCGATCCCTACCTGCGCCCGCTGTACGACGCGCTGTTCGAAATGCTCGGCTTTGAGCGCGTAGAGAAACTGATTGAGCGCAACGTGATTGAAGTGGCTCCGCTGGCCTACATGCGCGGACGCACGCTGAACGACGCCTTTGTGATTCTCGATGAGAGCCAGAACACCACTATCGAACAGATGAAGATGTTCCTGACGCGTATCGGCTTTAATTCGAAAGCGGTCATTACCGGCGATATCACGCAGATTGACTTGCCGCGCAGCACCAAATCCGGCCTGCGCCACGCCATTGAAGTGCTGGCAGAAGTCGATGAGATTAGCTTTAACTTTTTCCACAGCGAAGACGTGGTGCGTCATCCGGTTGTCGCACGCATCGTGAATGCTTATGAAGCCTGGGAAACCGCCGACCAGAAACGCCGTGATCAACAGGCAGAAGAGCGCAAACGCGAAGCTATCGCGGCTCAGCTTGCCAGCCAAACCAGCCCGCAGGAGCGTTCATGAGCGCGGTGATTCTTGATTTACAACTGGCCTGCGCCGATGAAAACCATCTGCCGGCGGAGAGTGATTTTCAACGCTGGCTGGAAGCGGCGGTAACGCCGTTTCAACCGGAAAGTGAAGTCACAATACGTCTGGTGGATGAAGCCGAGAGTAATGAGCTTAATCTGACTTATCGCGGCAAAGATAAGCCGACCAACGTGCTGTCATTCCCGTTTGAAGCACCGCCGGGAATTGAACTGCCGTTGCTTGGCGATCTGATTATTTGCCGTCAGGTTGTTGAGCAAGAGGCTGCTGAACAAGGCAAAACCGTTGAAGCCCACTGGGCGCATATGGTGGTGCACGGTACGCTGCATCTGCTGGGTTACGACCATATCGAAGATGAAGAAGCCGAGGAGATGGAGGCGCTGGAGACCGAGATAATGCTTGCTCTTGGTTATCCTGATCCGTACATTTCGGAGAAAGAAGACGCCTGAGCCGCTGGTTCAGGTTATTGCGCTGCTGGCGCGGATGCCAGCAGCCCCAATCCCTCATTAGAGAGAACTAAATAAAAACGCCATGAGCGACGACCATTCTCAAAACAGCGACGCACCCAGTAGTAAAAAGGGATTTTTCTCCCTGTTAATCAACCAACTGTTTCATGGTGAACCCAAAAATCGTGATGAACTGCTGGGGTTAATCCGCGATTCTGAGCAAAAAGAACTGATTGATCAGGACACCCGCGACATGCTCGAAGGGGTGCTGGACATTGCCGAACAGCGCGTGCGCGACATCATGATCCCCCGCTCGCAAATGATCACCCTGAAACGCAACCAGACTCTGGAAGAGTGTCTTGCGGTGATTATTGAATCCGCGCACTCACGCTTCCCGGTGATCAGCGAAGACAAAGATCACGTTGAAGGCATTTTGATGGCCAAAGACCTGCTGCCGTTTATGGCCAGCGCGTCTGAGCCGTTCAGCATCGAAAAAGTGCTGCGCACCGCTGTAGTGGTACCTGAAAGCAAGCGCGTCGATCGCATGCTGAAGGAGTTCCGCTCACAGCGTTATCACATGGCGATTGTCATTGATGAATTTGGTGGCGTCTCGGGTCTGGTGACCATTGAAGATATTCTTGAGCTGATTGTTGGCGAAATTGAAGATGAGTATGACGATGAAGAAGATCGTGATATCCGTCAGCTCAATCGTTACACCTATACCATGCGCGCCTTAACGCAAATTGAAGATTTTAATGAGGTCTTTGGCACCGATTTCAGCGATGACGAAGTCGATACCATTGGCGGATTGGTCATGCAGGGATTCGGCCACCTTCCCGCTCGCGGCGAAAGTATTGTCATTGATGGCTATCAGTTCAAAGTCGCCATGGCTGACAGCCGCCGTATCATCCAGGTGCATGTAAAAATTCCGGAAGACTCACCACAACCGCAACTGGAAGACGAATAACTTTATGGCTTTAGCCTCTCTTTACTCGCAGCAGCGGGTTCGCCTGCTGCTGGCGTTAATTACGGGTGCCATTGGCACCCTTTCCTTTTCCCCCTACGATTTCTGGCCTGCGGCGTTAATTTCGCTGTTTGGTCTGCAACTGCTGCTGCTGGAACGTCGCACTGCGCAGGCAGCGGCGATCGGCTTCGTTTGGGGCTTTGGGCTGTTTGGCAGCGGCATCAATTGGGTTTACGTCAGCATCGCCACCTTTGGCGGCATGCCCGGCCCGGTGAACATCTTCCTGGTGATTCTGCTGGCGGCTTATCTGTCGCTCTATCCGTTGCTGTTTGCCATCCTGCTCAACCGTTTCTGGCCGCGCGCCACAATCTGGCGTTTGGCTTTAGCAGCACCCGCGCTGTGGCAGATTAGCGAATTCCTGCGCGGCTGGGTGCTCACCGGCTTTCCGTGGCTGCAGTTTGGCTACAGCCAGATCGATGGTCCGCTAAAAGGCCTCGCGCCGCTGGCCGGTGTGGAAACCATTACCTTTCTGTTGATGTTGATCGCGGGCCTGCTGGTGCACGCGCTGCATCATCGTACGGTGAAAAGCTTGATTGCCGCCGCGCTACTGCTGTTATTGCCGTGGCCGCTGCGCATGTTGCAGTGGTATCAGCCGCTGCCGGAACGCAGCGTTGATGTTGCGATGGTGCAAGGCAATATTCCGCAGTCGATGAAGTGGGATCCGCAGCAACTGCTGAACACGCTGCGCGTTTACACTTCCTACAGCCAGCCGTTTATCGGCAAAGCGCCGATCATCATCTGGCCCGAATCAGCGATTACCGATCTGGAAAGCAACCAGCAGCCGTTCCTGCGGGCGCTGGATGCTGACCTGCGCGCGCGCGGCAGCTCACTGATTACCGGCATCGTGGATTCTCGCGTGGAAGGTGATAATCGCTATCACGACTACAACTCGGTAATTGTGCTGGGTGGCGAGCAGCCTTACAGCTATCAAAGCCAGAACCGCTATCAGAAGAATCATCTGGTGCCATTCGGTGAGTTTGTGCCGCTGGAAGCGTTGCTGCGTCCGCTGGCGCCGTTCTTCGATTTGCCGATGTCCTCCTTCAGCCGTGGCGCCTATGTTCAGCCACAGCTGAAAGTGTCGGGTTATAACCTGACCAGCGCTATCTGCTATGAGATCGTGCTGGGTGAGCAAGTGCGCGCCAACTTCCGTCCCGATACCAACTTCCTGCTGACCGTCTCCAACGATGCCTGGTTTGGTCACTCCATCGGACCGTGGCAGCATTTCCAGATGGCGCGCATGCGTGCGCTGGAGCTGGGACGTCCGTTACTGCGCTCCACCAATAACGGTGTTACCGCGGTGGTGAATGCCAACGGTGAGGTGGAGAAAGCGTTGCCGCAGTTCACCCGTGATGTGCTGGAAGCTAAAGTCACGCCAACCAAGGGTGAAACGCCGTATGCGAAAGCGGGCATCTGGCCAGTATGGCTAGTGACGTTGATTAGCATTGTGGTGGCCATTCTGCGCCGTCGCCACTAGTTCAGGCAGCTATGCAAACAGGCGAAGCGAATACTTCGCCTTTTTTATGCGCTGTTTTCTCTTCCTTCCGTGGTGCTTTCCCCGATTCTCTGCTGGCTTTTTACACTTCTTCATCGTGCTGGCACGATCATTGCTATTTATTTCAGTGATTTTCGCAAACATCGGCTTTTGTCAGCGTAGTGCAACCTTTACGCACTAATTTATGGCAATGATGCGCACTCTATTGGCGCACCGGGGAATTTTTGCCTTTTATTGGTGCGGAGCGGCTCGCAAAAAAGAAACTTTTTTGTTTCATTGCGTTAACAATTCGCTATGTTAATCACTATCCTGCGTGCGGTTGCGCTATGGGATAACAAAAAAAGCAGCACGAAATACACACAACATCACAATCTGCGCAGTTTATGTTCTGCGCGACATCCATACGAAGGAGTTGGAACATGCAGATACGCAAAGTGGCATTATCTCTTTTGCTGTTGGGAGCAGCAGCGGGAGCGGCCCAGGCGGAAGATCTCACCGGTACCCTGAAAAAAATCAATGATAGCGGCGTGATCGTCGTTGGGCATCGTGAATCATCAGTTCCCTTTTCTTACTATGACAACCAGCAAAAAGTGGTTGGCTATTCACAGGATTACTCAAACGCCATCATCGCGGCTATTAAAGCCAAACTGAATAAGCCTGATTTGCAGATCAAAATGCTGCCGATTACTTCGCAGAACCGTATTCCTCTGTTGCAGAACGGAACTTACGATTTTGAGTGCGGTTCTACCACCAACAACCTGGAGCGTCAGAAGCAAGCGGCATTCTCTGACACCGTGTTCATCATCGGTACGCGTCTGCTGGTAAAAAAAGGCGGCGACATCAAAGATTTCCCTGATCTGAAGGGTAAAACCGTTGTCGTGACCTCCGGTACCACTTCAGAAGTTCTGCTGCACAAACTGAACGACGAGCAAAAAATGGATATGCGCATCATCAGCGCGAAAGACCATGGCGATTCTTTCCGTACGCTGGAAACCGGTCGTGCTGTGGCCTTCATGATGGATGACGCGCTGCTGGCAGGTGAACGTGCCAAAGCCAAGAAGCCAGACAACTGGGACATCGTGGGTACACCGCAGTCGAAAGAAGCTTACGGCTGCATGCTGCGTAATCAGGATCCACAGTTCAAACAGCTGATGGATGAAACCATTGCTAAAGCTCAAACCTCTGGCGAAGCCTCAAAATGGTTTGAAACCTGGTTCAAAAAACCGATTCCACCGAAGAATCTGAACCTGAACTTCGAACTCTCAAGCGATATGCAGGCCCTGTTCAAAGCACCGAACGACAAAGCACTCTGAATTAACAACGACAACAAGGGCAGCCCCGCTGCCCTCTCGATTGCTGAACATGCGGTGCGGACAGACAGACTGTAACAGGCCGTTCCCCTGAAGCAGGATGCAAGACACCGCTCAACAATCTTATGGGTAGCCTCGCTACCCTTTTTTTACCGGAGCTCGTTATGGGTATCGATTGGAACTGGGGCATTTTTCTTGAACAGGCCCCGTTCGGCAATACGACTTACCTCGGCTGGCTGTGGTCCGGTTTTCAGGTCACCATTGCGGTGTCCTGCTGCGCCTGGATTATCGCCTTCCTGGTAGGTTCCTTATTTGGCATTCTGCGTACCGTGCCCAACCGCCTGCTGGCGGCGATTGGCACCTGCTACGTGGAGCTATTCCGTAATATCCCGCTGATTGTGCAGTTCTTCTTCTGGTATCTGGTAGCGCCAGAACTGGTGGGCGAAAAGCTGGGCATGTGGTTTAAATCGGAGCTGGATCCCAACATCCAGTTCTTTGTCTCCTCAACAATTTGCCTTGGCTTGTTCACCGCTGCGCGCGTCTGTGAACAGGTACGCGCGGCGATTCAGTCGCTGCCACGCGGTCAGAAAAATGCCGGCCTGGCGATGGGCCTGACGCTGCCGCAAACCTATCGCTATGTGCTGCTGCCGAATGCCTATCGCGTGATTGTGCCGCCGATGACGTCGGAAATGCTTAATCTGGTGAAGAACTCGGCGATCGCCTCAACCATCGGACTGGTGGATATGGCGGCGCAGGCCGGCAAGCTGCTGGATTACTCCGCGCATGCCTATGAATCCTTTACCGCCATCACTCTGGCGTACGTCGGCATTAACCTGGTCATCATGCTGATTATGAGTGTGGTAGAACGCAAAATTCGCCTGCCTGGCAATATGGGAGGCAAATAATGTACGAGTTTGACTGGAGTTCAATTGTTCCCAGCCTGCCTTACTTGTGGAACGGGTTGATCATTACCTTCAAGATCACCGCGATTGCCGTGGTGTTTGGCATTATCTGGGGCACGATTTTGGCGGTGATGCGCTTGTCGCCAATTGCGCCGATACGCTGGTTTGCCAAGCTGTACGTTAACCTGTTCCGCTCCGTACCCTTGGTGATGGTGCTGCTGTGGTTCTATTTGGTGGTGCCCGCCTTCCTGCAACAGGTGCTGGGCTTATCGCCTAAATCCGATATCCGCCTGATTTCTGCCATGGTGGCATTTGCGCTATTTGAGGCCGCGTACTACTCGGAAATCATCCGCGCCGGTATTCAGAGCATCTCACGCGGGCAGTCCAATGCCGCGCTGGCGCTCGGCATGACGCACTGGCAATCGATGAAACTGATCGTATTGCCGCAGGCGTTCCGCGCCATGGTGCCGCTGCTGCTGACGCAGGGCATCGTGCTGTTCCAGGATACCTCGCTGGTGTATGTACTGAGCCTGGCCGATTTCTTCCGCACCGCTTCAACCATAGGTGAGCGTGACGGAACCCAGGTTGAAATGATTTTGTTTGCTGGTCTGGTCTACTTTGTGATCAGCCTGAGCGCTTCGCTGTTGGTTACCTATCTGAAAAGAAAGAGGACGGTTTAAATGATTAGCCTGAAAAATGTTTCAAAGTGGTATGGGCACTTTCAGGTGCTGACCGACTGCTCCACCGAAGTAAAAAAAGGTGAAGTGGTGGTGGTCTGCGGTCCGTCTGGCTCAGGTAAATCAACGCTGATTAAAACCGTGAACGGCCTGGAGCCGATTCAAAAGGGCAGCATTCAGGTGACCGGCACCGAAGTGAACAACAAAAAAACCAACCTCGCTCAGTTGCGTAGCAAAGTCGGCATGGTGTTCCAGCACTTCGAGCTGTTCCCCCATCTCAGCATCATCGAGAACCTGACGCTGGCGCAGGTCAAAGTGCTGAAGCGTGATAAAGCGGCCTCGCGTGAGAAAGCGCAGGGCTTACTAAAACGCGTTGGGCTTTCTGCGCACGCGGATAAGTTTCCTGGCCAACTTTCCGGTGGCCAGCAGCAGCGCGTAGCAATCGCGCGTGCGTTGTGCATGGATCCGGTGGCGATGCTGTTTGATGAGCCGACGTCAGCGCTTGATCCTGAAATGATCAACGAAGTGTTGGACGTGATGGTTGAGCTGGCGAATGAAGGCATGACCATGATGGTGGTAACGCATGAAATGGGCTTTGCGCGCAAAGTCGCTAACCGCGTGATCTTTATGGATGAAGGGAAAATTATCGAAGACACCAATAAGGATGACTTCTTTAACAATCCGCAATCCGATCGTGCGAAAGACTTCCTGGCGAAGATCCTGCACTGATTAGCGCAATAAATTGCGCCGCTACGATAAGTGCTCGTACCCGTAGCGGCGCGATTCATCGCGCGGGGTTATTCGTTCATAAAATCAGGGTTCAAACGGCTGGCGCTGGAACTGATCGTGCCCGCACTCCGGGCAGCGCGTTAAGCTCTCTGGCGTATAAATCGCCCGTGTGAAGCCGCACTTCTCACAGACTAAATTCCCCAGCCCCACCACTTCACCGCTCTGGTAGACGCCGTGATGACGCAAATCCTGAAACACTTCACGCCACTCGAGCTGACTTTTATCGGTGATATCCGCCAGTTCCTTCCACAGACTTTCACGAATCACGCGCAAAAACACTGAATCGCCGACCACATCAGAAGACTCCTGATAGCTCAGCGCAAACTCGTGTAAGTCGCGGCGCACGGCGCGCATCACTTCATTGACCTCGGCGGGCGACAGCGTTTTTTTCGCCAGCAAACCTTGCCGCGCCTCGGCCACCAGCGCATCAACATCGCGCTCGCCATGATCCAATCGTTGGGATAATGCTTCAATCGTTGCACGGTATTCCTGCGCCACGTTATTCATTTTGTTCTCCTTTCCGCTGCGGATACTGCTGTTAAGTTTAGCGGTTTTGTCACAATTGCATGGGTAGCAAGCGGAGAAATCACAAAAGGGTGAAAGCGGCGGCGCATTCGGCAGAAATCCGGCCGGCGAGGGCGTGAAAAGTTGTTGATGCGCAGCCTTATGGGTATGCTATGCGGATCTAAAAGTATGCTTAGCGATTTTCACAAAGGACCACAGGCAGCCATGCAAGAGCAATACCGCCCGGAAGAGATAGAATCCCGCGTCCAACAACACTGGGACGAAAACGAAACCTTTAAAGTGACCGAGCAGGAAGGCAAAGAGAAATATTACTGCCTTTCGATGCTGCCCTATCCTTCTGGCCGCCTACACATGGGTCACGTGCGTAACTACACCATTGGCGATGTGATTGCGCGCTATCAGCGTATGCTCGGCAAAAACGTCCTGCAGCCAATTGGCTGGGATGCTTTTGGTCTGCCAGCCGAAGGCGCTGCGGTGAAAAACAACACCGCGCCTGCGCCGTGGACGTACGACAACATCGCTTACATGAAGAACCAGCTGAAATTGCTGGGTTTTGGCTACGACTGGAGCCGCGAACTGGCAACCTGCCAGCCAGAATACTATCGCTGGGAACAGTGGTTCTTCACCAAGCTGTATGAAAAAGACATGGTCTATAAAAAGACCTCTGCGGTGAACTGGTGCCCGAACGATCAGACCGTACTGGCCAACGAGCAGGTTATCGACGGCTGCTGCTGGCGCTGCGACACCAAAGTAGAGCGTAAAGAGATCCCACAGTGGTTCGTCAAAATCACCGCTTATGCGGAAGAGCTGCTTAACGATCTCGATAAGCTGGAAGATTGGCCGGAGCAGGTCAAAACCATGCAGCGCAACTGGATTGGCCGCTCTGAAGGCGTGGAAATCACCTTTGACGTTGCCAATAGCGCCGAGAAGCTGACCGTTTACACCACCCGTCCAGACACCTTTATGGGTGCAACTTATGTGGCGGTTGCTGCAGGTCATCCACTGGCGCAGCAAGCTGCTGCCACTAATCCTGCGCTGGCTGAATTCATCGACGAATGCCGTACCACCAAAGTCGCCGAAGCTGACATGGCAACGATGGAGAAGAAAGGCGTGGCCACCGGCCTGTTCGCTATCCATCCGCTGACCGGTGAAGAGATTCCGGTATGGGTCGCTAACTTCGTGCTGATGGAATACGGCACCGGCGCGGTAATGGCTGTTCCAGGCCACGATCAGCGTGACTGGGAGTTCGCCACCAAGTACAACCTGAACATCAAGCCGGTGATCCTGAACCTCGACGGTTCTGAACCGGACCTGAGTGCTGCCGCGATGACCGAAAAAGGCGCGCTGTTCAACTCGGGTGAATACAACGGTCTGGATCATCAGGCGGGCTTTAACGCCATCGCCGATGCGCTGGCTGCCAAAGGCGTGGGCGTGCGTAAAGTCAATTACCGTCTGCGCGACTGGGGCGTTTCCCGTCAACGTTACTGGGGCGCGCCAATTCCAATGGTGACGTTGGAAGATGGCACCGTGATGCCAACGCCAGAAGATCAGCTGCCGGTCATCCTGCCAGAAGACGTGGTGATGGATGGTATCACCAGCCCAATCAAAGCCGATCCTGAGTGGGCCAAAACCACCGTTAATGGCCAGCCTGCGCTTCGTGAAACCGACACCTTTGACACCTTTATGGAGTCATCCTGGTACTACGCGCGTTATACCTGCGCCAACTACCATGAAGGCATGCTGGATCCGGCGGCGGCAAACTACTGGTTGCCGGTCGATCAGTATGTTGGCGGTATCGAACACGCCATCATGCACCTGATGTATTTCCGCTTCTATCACAAGCTGCTGCGTGATGCTGGCCTGGTGAACTCTGATGAGCCGGCCAAACGCCTGCTGTGTCAGGGCATGGTGCTGGCTGATGCGTTCTACTACCTCGGCGTGAACGGCGAGCGTAACTGGGTTTCTCCGGTTGACGTGACCGTAGAACGCGACGAGAAAGGCCGCATTATCAAAGCCACCGACAACGAAGGTCGTGAAGTGGTTTACGCCGGCATGAGCAAAATGTCGAAGTCGAAAAACAACGGCATCGATCCCCAGCTGATGGTTGAGCGTTACGGTGCAGATACCGTTCGTCTGTTCATGATGTTTGCTTCGCCAGCAGAGATGACGCTGGAGTGGCAGGAATCGGGCGTTGAAGGTGCTAACCGCTTCCTGAAGCGCGTATGGAAACTGGCTTACGAGCACATTGCGAAAGGCGCGACCGTGGCGCTGGACGTCAATAACCTGAATGACGACCAGAAAGCGTTGCGTCGCGATCTGCACAAAACCATCGCCAAAGTGGCCGATGATGTGGGTCGTCGTCAGACGTTCAACACCGCCATCGCTGCCATTATGGAGCTGATGAACAAACTGATCCGTGCCCCGCAGGAGAGCGAGCAAGATCGCGCGCTGTTGCAGGAAGCGTTGGTCGCGGTGACGCGTCTGCTCTATCCATTCACCCCGCACGCCAGCTATGTATTGTGGCAAGCGCTGGGCGGCGAAGGCAGCATCGACGAAGCCAGCTGGCCGGTAGCCGATGAAGCGGCCATGGTGGAAGATTCGCTGCTGGTGGTAGTGCAGGTGAATGGCAAAGTGCGCGGCAAGATTACCGTTGCGCCGGATGCCACGCAGGAGCAGGTGCAGGCGCGTGCTGCGCAGGAGCATTTGGTGGCGAAATATCTGGATGGCGTCACCATTCGTAAAGTGATTTATGTCCCTGGCAAACTGCTTAACCTGGTCGTAGGTTAAGTTCAGGAGGAACTGTGCGACAACTGATTATCAGGCTGTTTGTCCTGCTTGCGGTAGTGATTACCGCAGGCTGTGGTTTCCACCCGCGCGGCACCACCTCGGTGCCGAGTGAGATGAAAACCCTTATCGTCCAGAGCGGCGATCCCTATGGCCCACTGGCGCGTGCCGTACGCCAGCAGCTGCGCATCAACAATGTCACCATCATTGAAGACAGCAAAGCGGCCAGCGCCAAATACCCAACGCTGCGTCTGGGTGCTGAAGGCCAGGGACGTGATACCGCATCGGTGTTTATCAGCGGTACCACCGCGGAATACTCGCTGGTGATGACGGTCACCGCACAGGTTCTGCTGCCGGGTAAAGGTATCTACCCGATCAGCACCACCGTGTATCGTTCTTTCTTCGACAACCCGAACGCCGCACTGGCGAAGGATGCCGAGCAGGATATGATCGTGCAGGAGATGCGTCAGCGCGCGTCCGAGCAGTTAGTACGTAAACTGCTGACCGTGCATGCCGCACAGGAAAGCAACAAAGATACTTTGCCGCAGCCTGAGACGATTGAACCGGGACAGAACTCACCGGAAGTGTCCTCTTCGTCAGCCACCAGTCTGCAATGATCAGGATTTATCCTGAACAACTGAGCGCGCAGCTTCGAGAGGGGCTGCGCGCCTGTTATTTTCTTACCGGTAATGAACCTCTGCTGATTCAGGAAAGCGCGGATGCAATCCGTGCTACCGCTAGCGCACAGGGATTTGAAGAGCACTTCAGCGTTACCATTGATGCGCAAACCGATTGGGATGCGATCTTCGTTAGCTGCCAATCGCTCAGCCTGTTTACCCACCGCCAAACCCTGACGCTGCAACTGCCCGAAAACGGCCCCAATGCCGCTATCGCCGAGCAGTTGGTGAAACTCTCCACGCTGCTGCACAGCGATATTTTGCTGGTGCTGCGCATGGCGAAACTAACTAAGGCGCAGGAGAACAGCGCCTGGTTCAAAGCGCTGAGTGCGCAAGCGGTGCTGGTTCCTTGCCAGACGCCTGAACAGGCACAGCTGCCGCGCTGGGTGGCGAGTCGCGCCAAAGCGATGAAACTCAGCGTGGATGATGCGGCGATCCAGCTGCTTTGCTACTGCTACGAAGGGAATCTGCTGGCGCTGTCGCAGGCGCTGGAACGCTTATCGCTGTTGTGGCCAGACGGTAAATTGACGCTGCCGCGCGTGGAAGCCGCCGTCAACGATGCCGCGCACTTTACCCCGTTCCATTGGGTGGATGCGCTGCTGGCGGGGAAAAGTAAACGCGCCCTGCACATCCTGCATCAGCTGGAGAAAGAGGACAGCGAAGCGGTGATTTTGCTGCGCACGCTGCAACGCGATTTACTCACGCTGCTGCACCTGCAACGGAATCAGGCGAAACAAGCGCTGCGCACGCTGATGGATCAGCAACGTATCTGGCAAAACCGTCGCGCGCTGTTTACCGAAGCCTTGCAGCGCCTTGATGCGCAGCGTTTACAGCGTGCGGTGCATTTGCTGGCAGAGCTGGAACTCAGCATGAAGCAGGATTACGGACAAAACCTGTGGCCGCAGCTGGAAACGCTGTCGCTGCTACTGTGTCACCGCGATTTCCCACTGAGCTTTACCGATGTCTAAACTCTACGCCCTGTTTGGCGGCACTTTCGATCCGATTCACTACGGTCATTTGCACCCGGTTGAAGCGCTGGCACAGCAAGTAGGTTTGAAAAAGGTCACGCTGCTGCCGAATAACGTGCCGCCGCATCGCCCGCAGCCGGAAGCCAGTGCGCAACAACGCGTTGAGATGCTGCGCTGCGCTATTGCCGATCGCCCGCTGTTTGATATCGATACGCGCGAACTGGAGCGTGCAACGCCGTCCTGGACGGTCGCCACGCTGGAAGCACTGCGTGCAGAACGCGGCTTAGAACAGCCCCTAGGGTTTATCATTGGTCAGGATTCTCTGCTAACGTTAGCCAAATGGCATCGCTGGCAGGATCTATTGTCGCTGTGTCATTTGCTGGTGTGTAAGCGTCCAGGTTACGCCGCGCAAATGGAGACGCCAGAGATGCAGCAGTGGCTTGATGAGCATCTCGCCGATAATGTGCAGCAACTCCATCACGCACCGGCGGGACACATCTGGCTGGCGGATACGCCGCTGTTCGACATTTCCGCCACCGAAATCCGTCAGCGCCGCCATGCAGGCATCTCCTGCGCGGATTTACTGCCAGATGCAGTGATCGGCTACATCGATAGCGTTGGCTTATATCGCAGCTAAAGGCAGCATGCTATACTGCGCCGCTTCATTTTCGGCTACCTTTCTCGCATCGTTAGCCCGTCCGTAATCACCTGTTTTTAAGGGGAACCTTTTGCAAGGTAAAGCACTCCAAGAGTTCGTTATTGATAAGATTGATGATCTCAAAGGCCAGGACATCATTGCTATTGATGTTCAGGGCAAATCCAGCATCACCGATTGCATGATCATTTGCACCGGCACTTCAACACGTCACGTCGCTTCTATCGCCGATCATGTGGTGCAGGAATCGCGCACTGCGGGCCTGAAGCCGCTGGGTGTTGACAGCAAAACCGCCTCCGATTGGGTGGTCGTTGACTTGGGTGACGTGATTGTGCACGTGATGGAAGCAGAGAGCCGCCAGCTGTACGAGCTGGAAAAACTCTGGAGCTAAGACGTGAAACTGCAGCTTGTGGCCGTCGGCACCAAAATGCCCGACTGGGTTCAGACCGGTTTCATGGAGTATTTGCGCCGCTTCCCGAAAGATATGCCGTTTGAACTGATCGAAGTAACTGCCGGCAAACGCGGCAAGAACGCCGACATCAAACGCATTCTGGAAAAAGAAGGTGAAGCGATGCTGGCCGCCGTGGGTAAAGGCAATCGCATTGTCACACTGGATATCCCCGGACAGCCGTGGGAAACCCCACAGCTGGCGCAGCAACTTGAACGCTGGAAACTGGATGGCCGCGATGTCAGCCTGTTAATCGGCGGTCCGGAAGGACTGGCGCCCGCGTGCAAGGCCGCTGCGGAACAAAGCTGGTCACTGTCAGCGCTCACGTTGCCACATCCGCTGGTGCGTGTGCTGGTAGCGGAAAGCCTGTATCGTGCGTGGAGCATCACCACGAATCATCCTTATCATCGTGAATAAACGCCTGACAACCCCAGACAATAAATGTAGCGGATGAAATTACAGAGCAACGCCTTTCGCGATTACACTGCCGAACAGAAACTTTTTGTCCGCCGAGCATTGGTGGCTTTTGTTGGCATTCTGCTGCTCTCCAGCATTCTGGTGGTCAACATGTACCACCTGCAAATTCTGCGCTTTGACGACTACAGCACCCGTTCAAATGAAAACCGCATCAAGCTGGTGCCGGTGGCACCGAGCCGCGGCATTATTTTCGATCGTACTGGCGTACCGCTGGCGGTAAACCGCACCATTTATCAGGCCGAACTGATGCCGGAAAAGGTCGAAAACCTTAAGCAGACCTTGCAAGATCTGCGTCCGGTACTGGATCTGACCGACGACGATCTCGATGCGTTTGACAAAGAGCGCAAACGCTCGCGCCGCTTTACCTCGATTCCGGTCAAAATCGGTTTAAACGAAGTGCAGGTAGCGCGTTTCGCCGTCAATCAATACCGTTTTCCTGGCGTGGAAGTAAAAGGCTACCAGCGTCGCTACTATCCGTACGGCCAGACGCTGACGCACGTGGTGGGCTACGTCTCCAAAATCAACGATCGCGACGTTACGCGCCTCGATCAGGAAGGCAAATGGCCTAACTATGCGGCTACACATGATATCGGCAAGCTCGGCATCGAAAATTATTACGAAGATGTGCTGCACGGTAAAACCGGCTATGAAGAGGTTGAAGTTAACAACCGTGGCCGCGTCATTCGACAGCTGCACGAGCAGTCTCCGCAGGCCGGACGCGATATCTACCTGACGGTTGACCTCAAACTGCAGCAGTACATTGAAACCTTGTTGACCGGCAGCCGCGCGGCAGTGGTGGTGAGCGATCCACGCACCGGCGAAATTCTTGCACTGGTTTCTACCCCCAGCTACGACCCGAACCTGTTTGTCGACGGTATCTCGAGCAAAGATTATAAAGCGCTGTTAAGCGACGAAAACCGTCCGCTGTATAACCGTGCGCTGCAGGCCTCCTATCCACCGGCGTCCACTGTGAAACCTTACGTTGCCGTATCGGCGCTGAGCGCAGGCGTGATCAACCGCAATACCAGCCTGTTCGATCCCGGCTGGTGGCAGCTGCCAGGCTCGGAAAAGCGCTATCGTGACTGGAAAAAATGGGGCCACGGTCGCCTAAACGTCACTAAATCGCTGGAAGAATCGGCGGATACCTTCTTCTATCAGGTTGCCTACGATATGGGCATCGATCGCCTATCAGAGTGGATGACCAAGTTTGGTTACGGCCATCGCACCGGTATCGATTTGCCGCAAGAGAGCGCGGGTAACATGCCCACGCGCGAATGGAAGCTGAAGCGCTTTAAAAAGCCATGGTATCAGGGTGACACCATTCCGGTTGGTATCGGCCAGGGTTACTGGACGGCGACGCCGATTCAGATGAACAAAGCGATGATGATTCTGATCAACGACGGCGTGATCAAAGTGCCGCATTTGCTGCGCGCCACCCGTGAAGGCCAGTCCATGGTGCCCTATCGTCAGCAACCGGATGCGCCGATTGGCGATATTCATTCAGGCTTCTGGGAAATTGCCAAAGACGGCATGTATGGCGTAGCCAACCGCGCCAATGGTACTGCGCACAAGAGCTTTGCCGATGCGCCATACAAAATCGCGGCGAAGTCCGGTACCGCGCAGGTCTTCGGCCTTAAAGAGAATGAGACATATAATGCGCACAAGATTGCCGAGCGTCTGCGTGACCATAAATTAATGACCGCCTACGCGCCTTACGATAAACCGCGCGTGGCTGTCACCATGATTCTGGAAAACGGCGGCGCTGGTCCGGCTGTCGGCACTGTGATGCGCCAGATTCTCGACCACATTATGTTAGGCGACAACAATACCGTGCTGCCAGAAGCTGCACCGACGCCGCCCGGCTACGAAGGTGAATAACAATGTCCATGAACGATAGTCCGCAGAAAAGATCGATCTGGACGCGCATCCATATCGATCCCCTGTTTATGCTGATCATTCTCAGCTTGCTGACCTACAGCGCCATCGTCATTTGGAGCGCCAGCGGACAGGATCCAGGCATGACCGAGCGTAAGTTTGGGCAAATTGCCATGGGCATCATCGTTATGCTGGTGCTGGCGCAGGTGCCGCCGCGTGTCTATGAAAGCTGGGCGCCCTATCTCTACATTGTCTGCGTAATATTGCTGATCGCGGTAGATGCGTTTGGTCACATCAGTAAAGGCGCACAGCGCTGGCTTGATCTAGGTTTTGTGCGTTTTCAGCCCTCGGAGATCGCCAAGATTGCCGTGCCTTTAATGGTGGCGCGCTTTATTAACCGCGATGTCTGTCCACCGACGCTGAAAAACACCGGCATCGCGTTGATTCTGATTTTCATGCCGACGCTGCTGGTGGCGGCACAGCCCGATCTCGGCACCTCGATTCTGATCGCCGCTTCCGGTCTGTTTGTACTGTTCTTATCCGGCATGAGCTGGAAGCTGATTGGTATTGCGCTATTGCTGGTCGCCGCCTTTATCCCGATTTTGTGGTTCTTCCTGATGCATGATTACCAGCGCGCGCGCGTGATGATGCTGCTGGACCCGGAAAGCGATCCGCTCGGCGCCGGTTATCACATCATTCAGTCGAAGATTGCTATCGGTTCCGGTGGCCTGCGCGGCAAAGGCTGGCTGCACGGTACCCAATCGCAGCTGGAGTTCCTGCCTGAACGCCATACCGACTTTATTTTTGCCGTTTTAGCGGAAGAACTCGGCCTGGTGGGCGTGTTGTTACTGCTGGTACTCTATTTGTTGCTGATTATGCGCGGACTGATTATCGCTGCGCGCGCGCAAACCACCTTTGGTCGCGTGATGGCGGGCGGTTTGATGCTGATTTTATTCGTTTATGTTTTCGTTAACATTGGCATGGTAAGTGGTATCTTACCGGTGGTTGGCGTACCGCTGCCGCTGGTGAGCTACGGCGGATCGGCATTGATTGTGTTAATGGCTGGATTTGGCATCGTGATGTCGATCCATACTCATCGAAAAATGTTATCTAAAAGCGTTTAAGAGGCTGCACATGCGTAAGGACTGGCTTGGGGTTGCACTAGCATCATTGGTACTGGCTGCCTGTTCCACACCGGAACCGCAGAATAATACTGCGCCACCGCAACCGGCCTATAACGGCCCGGTAGTGGAAATTCCTGGCGTGGAACCACGCTATGAACCGATCAATCCTTCCACCAGCCAGGATTACAGCGTCAACGGTAAAAACTACCGTGTGATCAAAGATCCCTCGAACTACAGCGAAGTGGGTTTAGCCACCTGGTACGGTGACGAAGCGCAGGGGAATCGCACTGCTATCGGTGAATCTTACGATCCGGAAGGTATGACCGCCGCACATCCTACCTTGCCGCTGCCGAGCTATGTGCGCGTTACTAACCTCGCCAACGGCCGCCAAATCGTGGTGCGCGTCAACGATCGTGGCCCTTACACGCCAGGCCGCATTATCGACCTGTCACGAGCAGCGGGCGATCGCCTGAATATCTCAAACAACACCCGCGTGCGCGTTGATTACATCAAAGTGGCACCGGATGGTTCTGTTTCCGGTCCAGGCACCATCGGTACTACCGTCGCCAAACAGAGTTACGCCCTGCCTGCGCGTCCCGATCTTGGCGGCGGCATGGTGATGATGGGCGGCAGCGCCAATGCGGCGCCAGCGCCTGCACCGCAAGACGTTCGCGCTGTTGATAACAGCACCTTGCAAAGCAATGACAGCATGGGTGCGCCCGTCCAGAGCAGCGGTTTTCTGGGTGCGCCACAGCCGTTAGCCACGGGCGTGCTGGAAAGCAACGAGCCAGCACCAACAACGTCTTCTGCGCCAGCCGCCGCACCTGCTGCCAGCCAGAATGCCCATGCCGGCAGCGGTTATGTGGTACAGGTTGGCGCGATTAACGATCCGGCGCGTGCGCGCCAGCTGGCCGAAAGCCTGGGTAAACGCTTTGGCGTGCCAGGCGCGGTTGAAGCTAATGGCAACGTCTATCGCATTCAGTTAGGTGGCTATAAAAGCCGTGCCGAAGCCGTCGCCTTGCAGCAGCGTCTGAACACTGAAGCTCAAATGAGCTCATTTATTACCACTGCCCGTCCATCGATGTAACGGACAGTGACATTTCCTGCTGAAACTGATTTGCAAAGCAAGATGTCGCCCGATCGGGCGTTTGCTATAGTTAGGCACTTTTTTCACTCTAAACCCACGGATGTTGTAGTCCTGAACATGAATACGCTGAAACCTTCTCGTTTTCTGAAACGCCTGACAGTGGGATCACTGGTCGCCCTTTCTCTCAGCCATGCCGCTTTTGCGGACGATGTTAATCTTAAGACTATGATTCCGGGCGTACCGGACATTGATGCTGAAGCTTATGTGCTGATCGACTATAACTCCGGCAAAGTGCTGGCCGAAAAGAACGCGGATGCACGCCGCGATCCGGCAAGCCTGACCAAAATGATGACCAGCTACGTGATTGGTCAGGCGGTCAAAGCGGGCAAAATCCATAACGATGACATCGTGACCGTGGGTAAAGATGCCTGGGCAACCGGTAATCCGGTATTCAAAGGTTCATCCTTGATGTTCCTGAAGCCTGGCGATCGTGTGCCGGTTTCTCAGCTTACGCGCGGTATCGTGCTGCAATCAGGTAACGACGCATGTGTGGCGATGGCGGATTACGTTGCCGGCAGCCAGGACGCGTTCGTAAACCTGATGAACAATTACGTTGGCGCGCTGGGTCTGAAAAACACTCACTTCCAGACCGTGCACGGTTTGGATGCCGAAGGCCAATACAGCTCGCCGCGCGATATGGCGTTGATCGGCCAGGCGCTGATCCGTGACGTACCCGATGAGTACGCGGTTTACCGTGAAAAAGATTTCACCTTTAATAACATCAAGCAGACCAACCGTAACGGTTTGCTGTGGGATACCAGCCTGAACGTGGATGGCATTAAAACCGGCCACACAGACGCAGCGGGCTACAACCTGGTCGCCTCGGCAACAGAAGGCCAGATGCGTTTGATCTCAGCGGTGATGGGCGGTCGTACCTATAAAGGCCGTGAAACCGAGAGTAAGAAATTGCTGACATGGGGCTTCCGTTTCTTCGAAACCGTAGCACCGCTGAAAGCGGGCAAAGAGTTCGCTTCTGAGCCAGTGTGGTTCGGTGACAGCGATCGTGTTCAGCTGGGCGTGGAGAAAGATGCCTATCTGACTATCCCGCGTGGCCGCATGAAAGATCTGAAAGCCAGCTATGTGCTAAACAACACTGAACTGCACGCACCGCTGCAGAAAAATCAGGTAGTTGGCAGCATCAACTTCCAGCTCGACGGCAAAACTGTTGAACAGCGTCCGTTGGTGGTGCTGAACGAAGTGAAAGAAGGTGGTTTCTTCGGTCGCATCATCGATTACATCAAACTGATGTTCCACCACTGGTTCGGCTAAGGCGCGCTTGAAAAAACGCCAATTTGCCCACAAATAAGTTACTATCTTTGCTCCCGCCTCGGCGGGAGCCTGTTTTTTAAGCACCGGAGTCAATGTATGAAAACCAAATTGAATGAACTGCTCGAATTCCCTACGCCTTTCACTTACAAAGTGATGGGTTTGGCGCAACCGGAGCTGGTTGATCAAGTGGTTGAAGTGGTGCAGCGCCACGCGCCAGGCGATTACAAACCGGACATCAAGCCAAGCAGCAAAGGCAACTATCACTCTGTTTCCATTACCATCATCGCCACCCACATTGAGCAGGTTGAAACCCTGTACGAAGAGCTGGGCAACATCGACATCGTGCGTATGGTGCTGTAATTCTGGCGCTGGCAAAGTCCGCTTTGCCAGCGTTATACTCTGCCTTCCACTCTTTACCGGATCTCTGCTTTGTCAGCTAATACGCTTCTTGTTCGTCAACTCGGCCAGCGCGATTGGCAACCCATCTCCGATGCGATGCATCACTTTACCGATCAACGCGACAGCAGCACTGCCGATGAAATCTGGCTGGTGGAACATCATCCAGTGTTTACCCAAGGCCAGGCAGGAAAAGCCGAACATCTGCTGATGCCGGGCGATATTCCGGTGTTACAAAGCGATCGCGGCGGCCAGGTAACCTATCACGGCCCCGGCCAACAAGTGATGTATGTGCTGATCGACGTGAAACGCCGCAAGATGGGCGTACGTGAGTTGGTGACGGCGCTGGAAGAAACGGTGATCGCCACGCTGGCCGACTATGGCATCAGCGCGCGTGCGCGACCGGATGCGCCGGGCGTGTATGTTGGCGATGACAAGATTTGTTCGCTGGGACTGCGCATTCGTAAAGGCTGCTCGTTTCACGGCCTGGCACTGAATGTGGCGATGGATTTAGCGCCGTTCCTGCGCATCAATCCGTGCGGATATGCCGGGATGCAAATGACGCAGCTTAGCCTGCTGCAGCCGGGCGTCACGCTGGCAGATGTGCAGCCGCGTCTGGTGCAGCATTTCGCCCGTTTAACCGGATTTACCCAACTGGAATGGCAAAGTGATGCCGCGGTCTGACCTTGACTGTACGTGCCTATTTACAAAATTGTAACTTTTGCACCGGCGAATCGGCTGCTTATGAGCAGACGAGATGATATAATTTTTGCCATATTTTCAAAAAAAGTTGAAAGCCTGGTTCTCAGTTTGAGTGAGGAAGCTTTCAAATCGCAATCCCGACCGGAACCTGCAGATTTATGAGTAAACCAATTCAGATGGAACGTGGCGTCAAGTATCGCGATGCCGACAAAATGGCGCTGATCCCGGTGAAAACCGTGATGGTTGAGCGTGAAGAAATTCTGCGTAAGCCGGAATGGATGAAGATCAAACTGCCTGCAGACTCCAGCCGCATCCAGGGCATCAAGGCCGCGATGCGTAAAAACGGTCTGCACTCGGTGTGTGAAGAAGCCTCCTGCCCTAATCTCGCAGAGTGTTTCAACCACGGTACCGCGACCTTTATGATCCTCGGCGCGATCTGTACCCGTCGCTGCCCATTCTGCGACGTGGCGCACGGCCGCCCGAATATGCCTGATGCTAACGAACCGCTGAAACTGGCACAAACCATCGCCGATATGGCACTGCGTTATGTGGTCATCACTTCTGTGGACCGTGATGACCTGCGCGACGGCGGTGCCCAGCACTTTGCTGACTGCATCAGCGCGATTCGCGAAAAAAGCCCAACCATTAAAATTGAAACATTGGTGCCGGACTTCCGTGGCCGTATGGATCGCGCGCTGGAAATCCTCACCGCGACGCCACCGGATGTGTTTAACCACAATCTGGAAAACGTGCCGCGCGTTTACCGTCAGGTACGTCCTGGCGCCAACTACGATTGGTCACTGAAATTGCTGGAGCGTTTCAAAGAAGCGCATCCGGATATCCCGACTAAATCGGGTTTGATGGTCGGTCTGGGCGAAACCAATGCTGAAATTATTGAAGTGATGCGCGATCTGCGTCGCCACGGTGTCACCATGCTGACACTGGGACAGTATTTGCAGCCGAGCCGTCACCACTTGCCGGTGCAGCGCTACGTTAGCCCGGCCGAGTTTGACGAAATGAAAGAAGAAGCAATGGCGATGGGCTTCACCCATGCCGCCTGCGGCCCGTTTGTGCGCTCCTCTTATCACGCCGATATGCAGGCCAAAGGTCTGGAAGTTAAGTAATATTCTGCGCGATTGTGTGCTAATCCGGGCGCAATCGCAAAAATCCCCCGTAGCAACTTAATCTTTATAGCAAACCTGACGCTTTAACCGCTGAGGCCGTAAGAGCCTATTTCGCTTTTTCTCAGTGTATTTTTTTGAAGGTCAGATTATGCAAACTTCCTTTCATAGAGAGGCGCTCGATGTATTTCGAGCACCGGATGTGTCAGGTCCATCCTCCGAAGCGCGGCACTATAGCGCATCAGAAGAGAGCCTGGAGGCGCTAAAAACGCGCACCACGCCGAAAGACATCACCAATCCCTATACGTCATCGCACGCGTCCTGTGCGAATGCGTTTATCGCTACTGCCATCAGCATTGAGCATCGTTACAACGAGATGGATCTGCAGCTGCCGCTTCCTGAAAAGGAGTGGGTTAATGCGGAAGCGCCGCTGGCTCAGCCGGCAGTGGCAATCTCGCCAACAAGCGAGCCGATCCCGAGCATGCACGTGGCACATTCATTGATTGCAGATGATGCAGAAAACCAATGGAACTTCGAGTTGCTGGAAAAGGATTTTGCGCTGCCCGTTTCATCAAGCTGGGCAGGAGAATCCAACCCGCAATCTGTTGATGTGGCGATACATGAGCTGTTGGCTTTGCCTGAACAGCCTGCCAGCCAACCGTCATCGGTGATCACGATCACGACGATTGCGGCAGCCGAGAGCGAGATAACCATCAATGGCGATACCCAGGATGAAAACGGCGCTGCCGTATTCAGTGGTGACGCGCCTGCCGGTTCAACGTTGCGTTTTTACATTGACGATGTGCTGCTTGGCAGCCAGGCGATAGCGTATAACGGCCAATGGCAATTTGCACTGCCGGCGGATTTGCCCGCCGCTCAGCATACCTTCAGTGCCATGCCCATCAGTGCGCAGGGTGTTGCTGGCAACAAAGTCGATTGGGTATTTATCATCGAACCTAAACCGAGCATCATTCTGCTGCCAATCGAAGACAGTGCATTAGATATGATTGATGTGGCGTTAATCGACTGGGTCGCTCCAGCGGATGAAACGCCAGTGTCGCTATTGCCGCTGGTCTTAACTGACCTGATGTTCGATGACTGGCAAACCCAGGATGGCATCAGCGTGTATCCCGCAGTGGGTCACACCAACTTGTTTGAATTACACGAACAGGATGTTGCCAGCATTGCCTGGCACTAAGATGCAAAAAAACAAAAACCAGACTGGAGACAGTCTGGTTTTTTATCAACGTAATAAATATTTACACTTATTGACGTTCGGCGCAGAGATTACTCTTTGTGGCTGACACGTTCAGCAGGCACTTCTTCAGCGCTGCTTTTGGATGCGCCGGATTCATCATCTTTCATGGCTTTTTTGAAGCCTTTGATTGCGGAACCCAGATCGCCACCCAGTGAACGTAACTTATTGGTGCCAAAAAGCAGTACGATGAGCGCACCGATGATCAGCAGTTTGGCAATACTGATACCTTCCATAATTTACCTTTCAACCAATGTGAAAAACGGACCTGACTATTAACGCGCAGTTTATAGACGGCCTCAACTGCAATCTGTAACAGAGTGAGACCGCCTGCTCAGATAAAGCGGCTGAGAAATGCCTGCGTACGCGGATGTTGCGGGTTACCAATCAACTGCTCCGGACTGCCCTGCTCCACTACCACGCCGCCATCCATAAACACCACGCGATCGGCCGCCTCACGCGCGAAACCAATTTCATGGGTGACGACAATCATGGTCAGCCCTTGATCGGCTAAGGTGCGCATGGTGGTCAGCACTTCACCGACTAACTCCGGATCGAGTGCCGAAGTGGGTTCATCGAACAGCATCAGCGCCGGTTTAATCGCCAGCGCACGCGCAATCGCCACACGCTGCTGCTGACCACCGGACAGATGACGCGGCCAGGCATCGGCTTTGTCACTCAATCCCACGGTCGCCAGCAGTTCACGCGCATGCTTGAGCGCATCCTGGCGTGCAAACTTGTGCACACCGATCGGCGCTTCAATAATGTTTTGCAGCACCGTCATGTGCGGATAAAGATTGAACTGCTGAAACACCATGCCGATTTTCTGGCGCTGATGAGCAATTTTACGCGCCGACAGGCGATGCAGAATACCGCGTTTCAGTTCATAACCGATCTGATCGTCACCCACCATAATCGAACCGGCGTTCATGTCTTCCAGATGGTTAATGCAGCGTAAAAAGGTGGATTTACCCGAACCTGATGGCCCGAGAATCACCACTACTTCACCGGGAAACACATCGAGATCGATGCCTTTCAGCACTTCATTGTCACCATAACTCTTCTGCACATTACGCGCGCGCACCAGCGGCTGAACTTCACTCATACATCCTCCTTCAGACGGTGCGCGATGGCTGGCGCGGCTTCGTTAGCGGCAACGCGTCGTTTGTTCACCACCGTGCGGGTGGTGCCGCGTGCGTAGTAACGCTCGATGGCGGACTGACCAAGGTTGAGAATCGAGGTGATAAGCAGATACCAGATCACCGCGACCATCAGCATCGGGATAATTTCAAAGGTGCGGTTATAAACGGCCTGCACCGAGTACAACAGATCGCCCATAGCGATCACACTCACCAGCGAGGTCGCTTTGATCATGCTGATCAGCTGGTTGCCGGTAGGCGGAATGATCGAACGCATCGCCTGTGGAATGATCACGCGACGCAGCGCACGACTGCGGCTCATGCCAAACGCCTGGGTGGTTTCAACCTGACCGTTATCCACTGACAGCAAGCCAGCGCGAATGATCTCGGCCATATAGGCGGCTTCATTGAGCGCCAGTCCGGCAATTGCTGCGGTCAGTGGCGTAATCAGATCGTTGGTATTCCAGCTGGCAAAAGTGATATCCGTCCACGGAAGAGTGATCGCAATCGTGGGAAACAGCGTCGACAGGTTGTACCAAAAGATCAGCTGTACCAGCAGCGGCGTACCACGGAAAAACCAGATGTAGAGCGACGATAAGCCGCTGAGCAATTTGTTTTCCGAGAGACGCCACACGCCCAGCAACAGCCCAAGCAGCGTGCCGAGAATCATCGACACCACCGTCAAGCCGAGGGTGACCTGCAGGCCTTTCATCACCGAACCTTCGGTGAACCACTGCAGCACCACGTTCCACTCGAAATTGGGGTTGGTTGCCACCAGCCAGAGGAAGTTCGCGGCAATAACCAGCACCAAAATCCATGAGATCCAGCGCCCATAAGTGGGCGCACTGCGGGCAAAAGCCACATCGCGCTGCTGCACGTCGGCCTTATCCCTGGCTCGCGAATTGTTGGTGACCGGACTCATTTTGCTGCCCCTTGCGCCAGGTTACGTCCCGGTTGCTGCAACACGTTGCCGTCTAATTTCCACTTCTTCATGATGGCCGCGTAAGTGCCGTTATTGAACAGCTCTTTGTACGCATCCAGCACCACGTTGCCGAGTTCAGAACCCTTGGGTACCACGGTGCCCTGGAAAATGTCGCCAAAACCGTTTTTCTTGCCTTTGCCCGACAGCTCCAGCTGACCATTGGCCTGTTCGATGAAGTAAGTCAGCGGCGCCTGTGACGAGAAGAAGGCGTCGGAACGTTTTGAGCGCACGGCTAAAATCGACGATGGCTGATCGGTAAAGGATTGCACCACCACCGCCGGTTTACCCGCCGCGACACAGGCATCGGACTGCTTGCGAATCACCTGTTCCGCCGAACCGGCCGCCATCACCGCAATGCGTTTACCGCAGGTATCTTCCAGACCGTTAATCTTCGAGGGATTGCCTTTCTGCACGCCAAACACCACGAACTCCTGCACGAAGTCGATAAAATCGACCTTCTGCTGCCGGTCCGGATAATCCCCTATCGGGCCAATCGCCATCTGGTAGCGACCAGAATTAATGCCGGTGAGCACGCCCGATAAACCGCTGACGGTGGCATGTTCAATCTTCACACCCAGCAACTGTGCCAGCGCTGCGGTGAGATCGGCGGAGGCGCCATCCATTGAGTGCGGACCGTTAACGATCTCATACGGAGGAAAAGAGCCGTTGTTTACCGAGATCATTTTGCCGCTGCTTTTGATTTCTGCAGGCAGACGATCGTGTAGTGCCTGATCCACTTTTTGCGTAGGAATAGCGTCAGCCGCCTGAGCGAAACAGGCCGTCAGGCCCAATGACAGCGCGATGGCGGTAGCAATAGTTTTCATCAGTCAGATTCCCCAGCGATCAAAGTGGTTTAAGTTCGGGACGAGCAAAACAGCGATTTTCCAGCACCGGCAGTACGCTGCGCGCATACGCGATGCGCTGCGGATCGAGATCGGCAAACACCAGCGCGGCCGATTCCGGCGCTTTGGCAATCGCCACGCCCAACGGATCGATCACCAGACTGTTGCCGATATTGCGTGGCCCGCATTCGCCCACCGCCACCATGTAGCAGGTGTTTTCCAGCGCACGCGCGGTGGTCAGCAATTCCCAGTGCATCTCTTTCAGCGGGCCTTTCACCCACGCTGCCGGCAGCACCAGCACATCTGCGCCGTCGAGCACTAAGCGACGCGCCAGCTCCGGGAAGCGTACGTCGTAGCAGGTCATCAACCCGACTTTCATGCCCGCCACGTCAACCAGCGCTGGAATCTCGCGTCCCGGATTCACGCGCTGCGACTCCTGCATGGCGAAAGCATCGTAAAGGTGCAGCTTCACGTACTTGGCGATAATTTCACCGTTGCGAATGGCGATCAGCACGTTGAGCGCCTTCTGCCCTTCTGTCGGCACGTGCACGCTCATCATGGTGGTCAAATTATTGCCTTTACTGACCGCCAGCAGCTGCGTGACGAAAGGACCATCAAGTGGCTGCGCCGCTTTCAGCACCAGATCCGGATCGGCGATATCACGCGCCAGCACGCCTTCCGGCAGCACCAGCAGATCGGCGCCGCCCGCCAATGCCTGGTTCATCAGTCCGACGCAAATATCGGTGTTTTCCTGCCATTCGCGGCTGACGGCAAATTGCCCCATTGCTACTTTCATCATTATTCTCCTTGCGCCGCAGCCGGGAAAATCGCTTCCGGCGTCAGCAATATTTGGGTTAGGCCTTGCTGGAACAGCTCATTCGCAAAGTCGGCAATCATCTTTTTGTTAACGGAAAATCCGTTTTGATTCCAGTTGGTCGGTAATTCCTGCGCAGTGCGCCGCAAATCGTCCAGCAGCCACGGCGTGGTGTCAGCGTATTTCTCGCGCTTCTTCATCCACATCTGGTACGAACGATCGATGATGTCGCTCAGCGCCTGAGGCAGCCACGGATGCGCCTCGGCTATGGCGGGCTTCAGTGCCAGTAAGTGAATGCCCGGCACATAACCGACGCGATTAAAGTAGTCACGCTCGGCAGCGGCAAAATCCACCTGCAGCTGGCGCAAACCCGAATCGGCGAGGAAAAAACCTTCCGGCATAAAAGGGGTAAAGACAGCATCCAGCTCGCCCGCTTTCAGCAGCTCGATCAGTGGACGTTCTCCTGGCGCCGGTTCAATACGCCCCGGACGACCAAAACCGGCCAGACGATCGACAATCGGGTGATCCTCGGTCAAACGACCGGCAAACCAGTACGCATCATCAATCTCCACGCCCGCTTCACGCAGCACGGTGCGCGTCCAGGTGTTGCCCGAATCCTGCCAGCCGGTAACGCCGATCTTTTTACCTTTCAGCTGCGCTGGCGTGGTAATCGGGCTGTCGCTGCGCGTGATGATGCAGCGCTGGCGGAAACCGCGCATCAGGAAATGTGGCAGGCCCAGCAGCGAAGTGTCACCTTTTGCCCGAGCCTGAGCAAAGCGGCTAAACGACACTTCACCGGCATCGTATTTATCGCTGGTGGCGAGGTTATCCACCAGCGTGCCAACGCGATCGATCTCCAGCGTGAAACCCTCCGGCTTGATATCGCCAAGTGCCAGCGGTGTGAAGTAATCCCAGTCACGTACCGCCAGTCTGATGGTTACCATAGTTTTGCCTTCCCCGTCTGTTCTGCCAGCCCTGCGGCTGTGATTATTTATGCAGCAAATAGTGCTTGAATTTGAGTCTAAATCGCGAATACTAATCTGAACAATCTATTATTTGTTACTGAACAAAGGATTTTCTTATGACGCAAAGTGTGGATTTGGAGTGGCTCAGCCAGCAGATCACGGATGCTTCGGTGAAAGGCATCACGCATGCGGCATCCACGCTAATTCGCGATGGGCAGATTGCAGTGGGCATGCAAATGCCGGCGGTGCGTGAGTTGGCTGAGCGATTGGGCGTGAGTCCGGCAACCATATCCGCTGCCTGGGCGCAACTGAAGAAGCAGAAAGTGCTGGCGGGGAAAGGTCGCAGCGGCGTGTGGGTGAGCGGCAACAGCGTTATGCCGCGTCCGATTCGCTTCGAGAAGATCGGCAATTACGGCGAGAATGTTCAGGCATCACTGGCGATGGCCGCACCGGACCCAACGCTGTTGCCGGATCTGCGTCAGGCGATGCTGGCTGGCATTGCGTCGCCGCAACTGAATAGCTATCAGCGCGAGGCGATTTCACCGCAATTGCAGGATGCCGTGACGCCGCGCTGGCCCTATCCCGCTGAAGCCTGGCTGGCAACCGACGGCGGCTTCGATGCCATGAACTTGATCGTGCAGACGTTGCTGTCACCGGGCGATCGTGTGGTGATCGAAGATCCTACCGCCACACGATTACTGGATATTTTAGACAACATTGGCGCTGAAATTCTGCCATTACCGTGCGATGAGCAAGGTCCGATTCCCTCGGCGCTGACCACGCTGATGCAGAAATCTCCGGCGATGTTTATCTATCAACCGCGCACCCATTCCGCTACCGGACATAGCGTGAGCCAGCGTCGCAGTGCAGAGCTGGCGCGTGTGCTGGCGAACAGCAGCACCATCATTGTGGAAGATGATGGCATTGGCGATCTGTCGCGCTGGCCGGTATTCAGCCTCGGTTTCCACTATCCCGAACGCGTGCTGCATGTGCACTCGTTTTCCAAAGCTTATGGGCCGGATTTGCGGCTGGCGGTGTTATCAGGCACCGCAGAAATGGTAAAGCGACTGCAAGCGTGGCGTAACTTTGGCGTGAGCTGGACCAGCCGTATTTTGCAGGATGCCGTGGCGTGGATGCTCAATGATGAAGAGACTCAGCAGCGGATTCAGCAGGCCAAAGCCACCTATGCGCAGCGTCGCCAGCAGTTACTGGCCGCACTGGCGAAACGCGGTCTGGTGCTTGAAGAGCGCGATGGATTGAGCGTGTGGATTCCGGTCGAATCGGAGCAGTACGCGATGATTACGCTGGCCGCTCGAGGTATCGCCGTGCTGCCCGGTGAACGCTGTAGCATTAGCAGCCGGCAATTTATTCGCGTTAGCGCGGCGCTGCTGCCTGTTTCACAACTCGACAGCATCGCTGATGCCATCGTGATAGCCAGCGGACGCGAGCTTAATCTTAACCCAGAGCTTTAATGTGATAGCGCGGTGATTCCACATAGCCTTCGCGCGCATAGAACTGGTTGGCTTTGAGGCGCGATGAGTGGCAGTGCACTTCCATACGGTCGCAACCGCGTGACCGCGCCAGCTGTTCGGCGTGGTTCAATAACTGCTGCCCGCTGCCTTTGCTACGCTCACCTTCGGCAATACAGAAGTAGCTGATGCGGGCAAAATCGCCGGCCAATGCCAGCTGCGGAATAAAGTGCAACGAGAGAAAACCCAGCACCTGATTGCCGTGTTCAGCGACCAACAAAACTTCATCGGGATGATGAATAAGCTGCGCCAAACGCGTATCGATAAATCCTTCCGTCGCGCTATAACCTAATTCGGTTAACAATGCGCTCAACGCAAAACTGTCTTTTGCCTGTGCCTGACGTATGTTCATCCTGCCTCCTCATTTTCCCTGAGCAGTTATATAGCGTTGCCGGGCAAAAATCTGCAAGTAAGCATTGTTGTGGCTATGTTACGGAAGTTATCTGTGAGATGTGCCGCAGAATCTATCTTCAGACAAAGCAGCTAGCTGATTGAAGAACAAAAAAAACCCGCCAGAAGGCGGGTTTTCAGAATTCGAACTGTTAAATTACAGTGCGATAACGTTAGCAGCTGATGGGCCTTTAGCACCGTCAGTGATTTCGAACTCAACGCGCTGACCTTCAGCCAGAGTTTTGAAACCGTTGCTGTTGATTGCAGAGAAATGTACGAATACATCTTTGCTGCCATCTTCTGGAGTAATGAAACCGAAGCCTTTCGACTCATTAAACCACTTTACGTTACCTTTGATCTTAGACATCTATATTACCTTTACATGAAAAAAGGACACTAAACTGTGTCGACGTCTAGTACAGCAATTGCGGTGACATTTGTCCAGTGCGATTTGATGAAAAAGTAATAAATATTGATTTTTTGCATGCCGATCACACTTTCTGCACGCCGCTAACGGTTAAAACTCAAATCTCAGCCAGGCAAAATAGACATTGCCATTATTGTAAGTGCCGGGAATATAAGTCATTTGGAAAGTGGCTGGACCATATCCAATTGATGCTAAAGGCAATATCAGCGGAACCGGGATGTAGCGCCAGTTATCACGTGCCGTTACACCCGCCGTGTATCCGGCGCCCAAATGAAAGTTCTGATCGCTAAGCGGTCGCCAGGTCGCTTCCCAACCGTAACCGCCAATCGGCTCCCATTTGTTAAAGGAGTCCTTGAACGCCATCAGGTACAAACCGTGCCAGTTGCCTTTCTCATCCCAGCGCGAAACGCCCGCACCTGCGCCCCACGGACGTTCATTGTACTTATCGATGTGTTCATCATCGTAAGTCCAACGGTTATGCCAGGTAATCGCTGGCAGATAAAAATCATAATTCTGCGGTTGCGACCAGGTTTGCGACACGTTGTCACTAAAGGTGTTCCAGCCTGATTTGATGGCTTGTGAAGTTGTTACCGCTGATGCCGAAAACGAGACCGATGAGGTCAAAATGCAGCCTAACAAAGCTGCAGAAAAGTGCCGATTCACAACGTAATTTCCTGTTAATTCGTGCTGAAAAAATGCACTACCCTGAGGTAAATTTTTCAGATTCTTGTACGACGCATTCCTAAGTAATCGCCAAAAGAATATTAAAAAACAGGCTTAATATCTCCAGGCTAATTCTCGGTTGACGGCGAATTTTACCTCATGCGGAACGTGAAATTGAAACGCCGGATAAACGGAAAGGTATTACTGAGGGATGTACACAAAGTGCAATCATGTTGTGAGGATGACGGCAAGCAATAAGATAGCTTTCAGTGACTTAGTGCCAACTATTCACGCACGGAATAAATTAACAAAATTTATCAATTGAACTCGCCCTACGAATAAGATAAATCTCGATACTCCAGGACGGAGATGGGGAAAAAACTGACATGACTATTCGTTGTAGCCGCTGCGGTTGCACTAAATTTTTTTACACCTTAACGGACTGCAAACAGGTCGATGCAATAAATCATCATGGTGCCTGCTGCGCGCAGTGTCAGAAACCGTTGACGCTGGGCGATCTCATCCTGCCGATTGCGTCTTTTAATGACAGCGAAAAATCCTATGCTGAATAAAAAATTCAGGCACCCGCAGGTGCCTGTTGTTGTCAGAAAATCAGTTTAAAGACGCCTGTTAGTGTCAGTAACCCAACGATGAAGATGATGGCGATAACCCACAGAATTATTTTCATTGTTCGCTCCTTCAAGTATGAAAAATAACGTGTCTGCTTACCAGTATAGATGATCATTCTGCTTTCGCTGGGCGCTGCGAGAGTGGTCACAACCCTTGGCTATCGTTTCGCTTAATGCCGATTTAATTCTGCGAGACGGGTCGCAGCCTGCGATTTTCCCTCTCCTTGATTCCGCACTCAGCGCCTGTCCGCAGTCTAAACTTATAGCGCCTGAAGAGGCCTCGATTGTTATCAATGCCGACGTAACAAGGAGATTCTTATGAGCACGATTAATACCAGCATGGGGCGTTATAGCCTTAAGGCAAAGGATTACGGCAACCACATCAGCGGCAGTATTGCGATTAATGATGAAGGTGGCACGCAACTCACCCTGCAGGAATTTGAAGAGCACTATCTTGACGATGTCGTCAACAATGTCATTTATCCGATCACCGGCGGGAACCGTGAAATTACCCGCGCGCTGCGCGATCAGATGGTCAAAGCGGGCTTTGAACAGCCGCACTGAGTTTTTGGGCCACACGTTGTGGCCCTTTACTTCTTATCATTGACTTGCGGTTATTACTGGTTTCGGCACAGGATGCATGATTGTTCATGATAAGGAGATTGACCGTATGAGTACTCTGCATCTTATTCCCCCTTCTCGCCTTCATCAGTTTGTTCAAGCCATTTGGTTACATGCTGGCAGCAGCGCCGAAGAAGCGCGCCTGGTCGCCGACCATTTGGTGGCCGCGAATCTGGCGGGTCACGATTCACACGGCGTTGGCATGATTCCGAGCTACATGAAATCGCTGGCACAGGGCTTTTTGCAACTCAACCAACATGCCAGCATTGCAAAAGACGCCGGCGCGGTGCTGACGCTACACGGGCACAACGGTTTTGGTCAGGTGGCGGCCTTTGAGGCGATGCAACTCGGTATTGAGCGCGCAGCCAGGTTAGGTATTGCGGCGGTTGGTTTACACCATTCGCACCACATTGGTCGCATCGGCCATTGGGCAGAACAGTGTGCGGCCGCCGGTTTTGTCTCGTTCCATTTTGTTAACGTGATGGGCGATCCGATGGTCGCGCCGTTTAACGGTAGCGATCGTCGTTTTGGCACTAATCCTTTTTGCGCCATTTTCCCGCGCCGCAATGCCAAACCGCTGCTGCTCGATTTCGCCACCAGCGGCATCGCCTTTGGTAAAACGCGAGTGGCGTGGAATAAAGAGCAGCAGGTCGCGCCAGGTTATCTGATTGATCATCAAGGCCAGCCGACCACCGAACCGGGCGTGATGCATCAGGCGCCGTATGGTTCACTGATGCCGTTTGGTCTGCACAAAGGCTATGCGCTGGCAACCATGTGTGAAATTCTCGGCGGCGCGCTGTCGGGCGGCCGCACCACGCATGATGACACGCTGGTCACCAGCCACGATGCCATTTTCAACTGCATGACCACCATCATCGTGAATCCGGATGCGTTTGATGCGCCTGCGATGCAGGAAGAAGCGGAATCATTCCTGGATTGGGTGAAACAGTCGCCGCAAAGTGGCGAAGCACCGATTCAGGTGCCCGGCGAGTGGGAAGAGCAAAACCGCGTGGCACGTGAACGCGATGGCATTCCTCTCGACAGCAACAGCTGGGAGCAAATCTGTGACGCGGCGTTACAAGCGGGAATGCCGCAAGAGGAACTCGCGGCATTCCGCGCCTTAACGCAGTAAACCGCAAGCGGCTGAGGCGCAGTGCCTCAGCCTTGATACTTAGATGACGTTGGCGAGCATTAAGCAACCCAGCAAACCGCACACCGAAATAATGGTTTCCAGCGCCGACCATGAGCGGAAAGTTTCGCCGATGGTCAGGTTGAAATACTCCTTAAACAGCCAGAAGCCCGGATCGTTGACGTGAGAGAAAATCACGCTGCCGGAGCCGACCGCAATCACCATCAGTTCCGGACTGGCGCCGCTGGTGATGATCAACGGTGCGACAATGCCGCCTGCCGTAATCGCCGCCACGGTAGCGGAACCCAGCGCAATACGCAGCACCGCAGCAATCGACCACGCCATGAAGATCGGCGACAGATTGGTTTCATGCATCATGCTGGCGATATATTTATCGACGCCGCTGTCCACCAGCACCTGTTTGAACGCCCCGCCACCACCAATCACTAACAGCATCATGGCGATGATCTTGATCGAATCGGTGATGGTGCCCATCACGTCATCCATGCTGCGGCCACGGTTGAGACCAAAGGTGAAGATGGCGATCAGCACGGCAATCAAGGTTGCCATAATGGGGTCACCAAAGAACTCGGCATACGGCAACAACACGTGACCTTTCGGCAGCAGCATCTCCGCCACCGCGCGCAACGCCATCAGCACCACCGGCACCAATGCCGTCCAGACGCTGACGCCAAAGCCAGGCATCTCCGCTTCGGTAAAGGTTTTCGGATTCCACAAGCCTTCCGGGATCGGCTTATCAATGCCTTTCAGGAAGCGCGCATAAACCGGACCGGCAAGAATAACGGTTGGAATCCCCAGCAGCGTTCCGTACAGCAGCGTTTTCCCCATATCGGCGTTGAACAGCGTGGCGATCGCAGTTGGGCCCGGATGCGGTGGCAGGAAACCGTGTGTGACCGAGAGCGCGGCCGCCATCGGCACACCCACGTACAGCAGCGGCACGCGCGCGGAGGCGGCGATGCTGAACACCAACGGCAGCATCAGCACAAAGCCCACTTCGTAGAACAGCGCAAAGCCGACGGTGAAGCCGGTCAGCACCAGCGCCCACTGAATATGCTTCTCACCAAATTTAGCGATTAACGTGGTGGCGATTCGCTGCGCCCCGCCGCAATCCGCCAGCAGTTTACCCAGCATTGCGCCGAAGCCCATGATCAGCGCGAGGCTGCCCAACGTGCCGCCGACGCCGGTTTTAATCGAAACGATAACTTTGTTGACCGGCATGCCCTGCATCATGCCAACGGCCAGCGCCACCAGAATCAGCGCAATAAATCCGTTCAGTTTGAAACGAATCATCAGCAACAGCAGTAACGCTACGCCAATCGCCACATAGAGTAATGGCATAATTTTTCTCCACTTTTGCGCACGGTAAGTTACCGGCAGCGGTTTATTTTGGTTATCCCAGAGGACATGAGAATCAACAACGTGCACCACAGTAAACATCCTGCTGAGCAATGTTACGGGTATCATGTTAAGGGTAACATTGCGTACAAAGCACCTGGCGCCGCAGCGGAATTTCTGTTTTGCGAAGGTGATCAACTTTTTGCCAGCGGGTTATCAGAATGTTTGCAGCGGGAGTGTCATGGCTTATGGTTACACTTAGGTCTTTGAGCCAAACAAGAAGGACGTGCAGGTGAGTGAGAATCTGATCGAGTTGTACAGTAATCAACAAACCCTGTTTGGGCGCGGCAGCATTGACCAACTGATTCCGTTGCTGGCGGCCAATACCCAGCCGACGCTGCTGTTTTGCGGCCGCTCATTCCTGAATGGTCCGGCCTGGACGCGCTTAGGTGCCGCGCTCAACGATCACATCATCGGTTACGAGATTGTCAGCCATGAAGCCTCGCCAGATGAGATTGATGGCTGGGTGCGACGCTGGCGCGGCCATGTTGATCGCGTGGTGGCGATTGGTGGCGGCAGCGTGCTGGATGCGGCTAAAGCCTTTAGCGCGATGATGCAGCACCCGCTGAATACCGCGCGCTATCTGGAGAAAGTCGGTGATACGCCAGTGCAAGCGGTGACCTTGCCGCTGATCGCCATTCCCACCACGGCCGGCACCGGCAGCGAAGCCACGCAGAACGCAGTGGTGACCGATCAGCAGCATATTCAGGTCAAAGCGTCGCTGCGCCATCCGGTGTTTGTGCCGCAGGTCGCAATTCTCGATCCTGATCTGCTAAAAGGCGCGCCCGACAGCGTGCTGGCAACCTGCGCCATCGATGCCTTCACCCATCTTTTCGAAGCCTATCTGTCGCGCAAAGGCAATTTGTTCACCCAGCAAACTGCGCTTAATGGGCTGCGACTGTTCTTCCAGGCCTGGCCAGATTTAAACCGTGACGACGAGCGTGGAGATGCCGCGCGCGAAGCGATGATGATGGCGTCATGGTTGGGTGGCGTGTGTCTGAGCAGCGCCGGATTGGGCGTGATCCATGGCATTGCCGGTGAGTTGGGGGCGATCAAGCCGTTCCATCACGGCGAAGTGTGCGGACGTTTACTGTTCCCGTTCCTCGAGGTGCTGGCAGAAACCGAGCATGCTGAACAGCAACGTTTGATGGCGCAGTTCGGCCAACAGCTGCTGCCGGACGATCCCGCGCCGCCCGCGCTGGCGTTGAAAGCCTGGATCCAGCAGCAGGCGATCGTGCCGTTCTGGTTAGAGGGCCCAACGCTGTCAGCCACCGACGTTGACTGGATTGTGTCACGAGCTAACAGCAAAAACGGTTGGGTCAGCTACGACGCACCGACGTTAACCGAGATGATCGCCGCCGCCTGGCGCATCGTCTAAATGATAACGGGCAGCCGACGCTGCCCGATTTTTATTGCTCAGCCACTTTAAACATCGCCATCTCTTGCGCCAGCTGCGCCGCTTCATCACGCAGCGCCTGGGTATTTTCGGCGGTTTGCGTCACCAGCATCAGGTTTTGCTGAATACCGCGCTCCATTTGCGATACGGCCAGCGTCACTTCCGCGATACCTTTGCTCTGCTCATCACCGGCCACGCGCATCTCGCTGACTACCTGCTTCACTTTATGCACGTCGGAAACCAGTTGCGAAAGCTGCTGCCCCGCGCCTTCCACCAGTTTACTGCCGGCCAGCACGTTGCTATCGGAATCGGCAATCAGCGCTTTGATCTCCTGCGCCGCCGTGGCGCTGCGCTGGGCTAAGGCCCGCACTTCAGATGCCACCACCGCAAAACCACGCCCTTGCTCACCAGCGCGTGCCGCTTCCACCGCCGCATTCAGGGCAAGGATGTTGGTTTGAAACGCGATGCTGTCAATCACCGTCAGAATCTCCGCCACGCGGCGCGACGAGGATTGAATAGCGCCCATGGTGCTCACCACTTCGCCCATCACTTCGCTGCTGCTGCGGGCAATCTGCGCGGTCTGTTCGGCGGCAGCATCGGCCAGTCGGGTATTTTCAGCGTTTTGCTGCACGGTGGCGTTAAGCTGCTCCATCGCCGCCGCACTCTGCTCAAGCGCCGCAGCCTGCTCAGCGATTTTCTCCGACAGCGCGGTGTTGCTGTGCGCTAATCCCGATGCGTTGGCCGCCACCGTTTCGCCGCTGCCCTGCACGCGGGTAATCACGCCAGCGATCTTATCGACAAAGCTGTTGAACGCACCGGCAATATCCGCCAGCTCATCGCGCCCACTTTTGGTCAAACGGCGGGTCAAGTCGCCATCGCCATTGGCAATCTCATCCAGCGCCGCATGTGTAGCCTTCAGGCGCTGGCCGATGCGTTGGGTAAACGCCCAGGTTAACAGCAGCAGCACGATCATCGCCGGAATCAGGAAGGTGAAAATGTCGCGCATCATGGTACGCGCCAGGCCGCTGACGGCACTTTCCGGCGTTACCAGGCCAATCACCCAACCGGTGCCGGGCATGCGGAACAGCGTCACCTGCGCGCTGTTGTGCAAGTAGCCGTCTGCAAAATCCGACAGTTGTAATACATCGCCATCGCCCTTCAACTGGGTGATACGGGCGGCCAGCGGCGCCAGCCAGCTGGATTTTTCCGCCAGGCTGCTCAAGGTGGTGAGCGATTTCATATCCTGGCCTGGGTAATAGAGCAGATTGCCCGCGCTATCGAGCGCAAAGGCATAACCGCCCGTCACCTGCCCTTTCTGCTGCATAAAGCCCGCAAGATTATCCAGCTGCACATCCAGCGTTGCGACACCGGCAAACCGATCGCCCGCCGCATACGGCACGCTGCAGGTCACCATTTTCACACCGGAGACCGGATCCTGATAAACCTCCGACCAACCGCAACGATCGCGCGGTCCGTTACGCACCGCGCTGTACCAGCTTTCCTGTTGATAGCCGTTGCCCGCAGGCAGGTTGTAGTCATCGGAATAGGCCAGCGCGCCATCACCCTGTCGCGCCCAGAAGAAGCTACGACGTTGCACACCGGCGCTAAACGCATCGGGTTCCGGCCACACGCCGCCGCCGGCAATGGTTTTATTGCCGCTGCTGTTGATGATTTGTGGGAAGCTTTGCTGCCACAGCGTGGCATCGTGCGGCAACACTTCAGCAAGGCGCGCCATGCTGACGGCCTCGCCTTCAATGCGCACCAGCTGCTGATTTAATTGGCTGACCAGATTGCTACCGGCCTGCTCAATCAGCGTATGGCTGGCTTCGATGACGCGCGGCTGACCGCGCAACAACAGAACGGAAAATACGACTGCGGTGGTGACGCACAGTAATAGCAGGCCACCCAGCGTCATGCGGGCAGCCAAACGGGTTGGCAACATAATTTATCCTTTCTAACCGACTGCATTAACGATTGAGATAAGAAGTGCCGCTCAGCGGCGAATTGTGCGTTCCGTCACAATCGAATATCGGCAAAGCAAGGATTAAATTCAGCTAAAAATGACGATCAGATGACAAACGGCGGTTTACCGGCCAGCATCTGCTCAATCACCTGTAAAACGCCCTCGTCGTTATTACCCGGCGCTTCAAAGCGGGCCGCATCTTTGACCTTCTGCGGTGCATTCGCCATGGCAAAGCTGAAGCCAGACTGCTGCAGCATTTCGAGATCGTTACCGCCGTCGCCAAACACCAGAATTTCACTGCGTTCGATGCCCCAGCGTTTGCCCAGCAGATCGAGGCCGTGACCTTTATGGTTGCCCGGCACGATCAAATCCACCGATCCATGACCGCTGGACGTGGCGGCGGCCGCCCCCTGATGCAAACGCTCAATGTCCGCCATCAGCGGTTCCACGTAATCATCAGACAGATTCAGCGCGAACTTGAACAGCTTATCGCCCGCCACTTCATCGAGGCTGCGAATCGCCTTCAGGCGATGGCAATAGTGACGCATTTTCACCAGCCACTTTTCATCAAGGCCTTCGAAGTAGTACGCGCTGTCGCGTCCGCACAGGATGTAGCGCAGTTCGGGATAATTACCGTTGTGCAGCGTTTCCAGCACCGCATCAATATCCTGGCGGGAGAACTCGCCGCAGAATAACTCTTCATCACGATCGATAATCCACGCGCCGTTCTCCGCCACGAAGGCAATTTCGCTGGCGATCTCAGGGAAGAAGGATTTGAGTTGGTAATACTGGTTGCCGCTGGCTACCACAAACTTGATGCCGCGCTGCTTCATTTCCTGATAGCAGGCGTTAAAACGCGCGCGATTGTACTGTTTATTGTCGTCGAGAAAGGTGCCGTCTTTATCCACCGCCACCATTTTTACCGCTTTCATTGATGCTCCTTTTAGCATTGGAAATCATTTGTTGGGAGCTCAGCGCCCAGTAGATGGAATTGAGACAGTACTGCTAGAAAGTATTATCACATCAGGTAACAATCCTCTTTGCTTTATAGTTTAACCTATTGAAATAAGGGGTTTTTTACATGAAAAATACACGTTCAACTATGCATAATTCTATGGCTGGCAGTAGTTATTACATCGCCGAGTCGGCTAAGATGCAACCTCATGCCTGGCATCCACCGTTTATCGGCGTACCTGTTCAACCTACCATTGAAAAAATCCTGTCGGAAGAGCCCTTGAGAATGGAGGAGATTCCGCTTGAAGGCGGTTCATCCAGTAGCGGAAATCTCATTCTGACAGGCAGGGGACAACCTGGCTCAACGTTATTTATTTTTGATGGCGATAAATTTCTTGATGGCGTCTTTGTTAATAGTGTGGGTGAGTGGAGTTATAACCTGCACGCATTTGGACCGGGTCATCACCAGCTGAAAGTGATCGATGAAATATCGAAGGAAAGCTCAATTTCCGTGATTATCGATGTTCGTAATCCTGCCGCTGACACGCCGGTTACCCTTTCTTATGCTACTGACTATACGAATAATGATTTAGTGATGTTAAAGGACGGCGATACCATATCGAACAGCTCACCAAGATTCACTGGCTTGGCGAAAAAATTTGCCAATGTTTATATATTTGATAATGGCGAATTAATTGGCAGTGTTAAGGCTAATAAGATGGGCCAATGGTGGTTTAAGGCGGATTTAAAGGAGGGAGATCATAACTTTGGTTTTGGTTATTCTGCAGACACAATCAGTGCGTCATTCAATCTGCACATTGTGCGTGAGAATGAAGTAACGCCATTACCTGAACCCATCTTCGAAAAGATTCCGGATCTCGGCTTGGTGCCATTGCCGAAACCGATCCACGAACAGAATCCGGACTACGGCCTGGTGCCGCTGCCGAAACCGATCCACGAGCAGATTCCGGACTACGGCCTGGTGCCGCTGCCGAAACCAATCCACGAGCAGATTCCGGACTTCGGCCTGGTGCCACTGCCGAAACCGATCCACGAGCAAATTCCGGACTACGGCCTGGTGCCGCTGCCGAAACCGATCCACGAGCAGATTCCGGACTACGGCCTGGTACCGCTGCCGAAACCGATCCACGAGCAGAATCCGGACTACGGCCTGGTACCGCTGCCGAAACCGATCCACGAGCAGATTCCGGACTACGGCCTGGTGCCATTGCCAAAACCGATTCGTGATGAAAGCCGCGATCTCACACCGTTACCTGAACCGATTCCTAATCCCGCGATTTCACCGGTTGCCCCTACGCTGGAACATATTCAGGAAAGCTGGGGGAATATTACCAATCTGGATATTCACCAGGGAGCAACAGTGCATGATCCCTATTTGAGACTTTCGGGCGAGGCAACCCCTTTCACCGTTGTTGAAATCTATGACAATGGAAAATTAATGACGACTGCCGTAGTGACTGATATTGGGAAATGGTTCATTCATGATCTTAAATTTGGTAATGGCGAGCACGCTCTTACTGTGAAAAGCTCAGACGGTACATCAGAGTCATTTAACTTTGTTGTTGATCATAAGTCAGTAGGTATTTCTGCGGTAAGTGATGCGTATTTTGATTTACACCATTATGAAACTGACGGTGGAAACATCATTGGTAATGATTTGATCATCTTAGGATTTGGTACGCCTAATACGCAAGTTGAAGTCCTTGACGAACGCGGCCGCTCGCTCGGTCATGCGGGTATCAATGAGAGTGGACGATGGTATTTAAAAGCGCAAAAGTCACTCGCTGACGGAGAACATGTCCTGACTGTGCGCTCCAGCGATAAACACACCGACACCTTCAATATCACGATTGGTGAACCGTTAACCATTCAGGATGAGCCTTCTATGTACACCATTGATTCATTTGAATTATCGGCGACCGATCTCTTGAGCGATACACAACCTGCGCTACTCAATAACGAAGCTGAAGACTTGCCTGCAATCGCATCTCTGGAACATTCAGAGCTTATTCACAACGTTTCATCGATGGGCGGTGTGATGGCGTTTGTAGCGCAGGATAAACCAGAAGAATTGCAAACGTTCATCTATTGAACTCAGGCATGATCTCTCCATTGAAAAGGTGGCGCTCGCCACCTTTTTTTAGCAGCAATTAGTTGAAGGTGCCGTTGAGCAGAATCGCGGTGATGATGCCGGTTGCTGCGGCCACCAGCACGTAATTACCATCGATGTAAGCCCAATGTTCACCGCGCGGTGGCTCATACAGACCACGGTCGCGCCAGTCATCTACGCGATAGTGCGGACCACGAAACTCCGGCGGTGCCGGATAGCCGCGACGGAAATCATGGCCGCCCCAGGCGAAGCGATCGCCGCCACGATGTCCTTCCGGCATCCGATGGTCAGCGTAACGGTCGTGACGATCCGGGCCAGGGCCGCGATCGTGGTCACGGTCGTGATTATCACCGCGATTCGGTCCGCGGTCGCCGCCACGATCCGGTCCACGTCCGTGGTCCTGATGCTGGTCGCCGCCGTGCGACTGCCAGCGCTGGTCACCTGGGCCGTCTGCCCAAGAGACGCTGGAAAACAGTGTGCTGCATGCAATAAATGACGCAATAAGACTTAGTGTTGTTTTTTTCATGGTGTTGCCTCCAATGATAACGGCGGTTGCGGTGCCGTTGAGCATTACTATTTATTAAATGGAGACAGAAAAGCATTTCCAAAACTCTTAAAAACCGGATACTTACAGGAAATTACGTCAACTTATCACTTTCTTAACGATTGTGTATTTTCTGACATTAACTGGATCGAAGAGACGCATTAGCGTTTATTGCGGAGATTGCGGGAAATATAAAGAAAAACCCGATCGCAAGGATCGGGAGGATAATTCAATTTCCATAAATTGCATAAAGGGGTAAACCCTGCAAAAGTGAGGGTAAAACTGAAGCACACAACGCCACATCACTAGCATTGCCGGTAAACAATACCATTTAAAATTGAAAAATTCTTTTGAAAAGGGCTATTTTTCAGAAAAATACGTAAAAATTAATCGACCGAAGAAATAATATTTTGCGAAACGTTGTTTCAGGAAAAATAAGGTCTGTGCTCTGACCAGATTCACTATGACATAAATGCACCTGTCAAAAAGCAACATTAACGCTTTAATAAAAAAGTAAAATAACTTATAAAATCAATGAATTTACCTCATCTCTCGCTTTGCGAGCTGCATTTTACAATCTGACTTCAGTGTTATTCATCAATCGCTCGCCATTATTACGCTAAAATCCCTATCAGCCCCATTAATTCACGCCAGTGATTAATATCGCGCTTAATATATCCTCTGTTGCGCAACGCGTTAATACTGTGATCTCGACAGCGTCGTTATTTAAGGAAAACGTTTACATGGAAAGAATATTAGTCAGTGCCTGTCTGATGGGATACGCCGTGCGCTATAACGACAGCGATAAAGCGCTGATCTCAGACCTGCTGGCTCGCTGGCGCAGCGAGCAACGTCTAATCATCCATTGTCCCGAAATAGCTGCGGGCTTAAACACGCCACGATTACCCGCAGAAATTCACGGTGGCAGCGCAGAACAGGTATTATCTGGCGCGGCGCGTATTTTAGAATCGGATGGCCGCGATGTGACGCAGCATTACGTGCTGGCGGCGTGGTTAGCACTGCGCGCGGCGCAAGATGCGCACTGTCGCTTTGCCCTGCTCACCGACGGCAGTCCAACCTGCGGCAGCCAACGCATTTATGACGGCAGTTTTCGCGGTCAGCAGCAGCCCGGTCAGGGCGTCGCCGCGGCATTATTGCGCCAGCACGGCATTGAGGTGTTTGCCGAATCGCAGCTACCTGAGCTGATTCAGCGGGTCCCTGACGCCGATAAATGTCGTGTGGTCGATGCAGGATGACGCGCTAACGCCGCAGCAGGACGAATCGGTCGACGAACCAGTTCACCGCTGCAATTCGGGCAGCGCTGCGCCAGGATACCTTCCGCGCACGCCACACAGAACGTGCATTCAAATGAACAGATGCGCGCCTCAAGCGACTCCGGCGGCAGATCTTTATCGCAGCATTCGCAGTTAGGACGTAGTTCCAGCATGATTTCCTCCGGTGAGTTTCAGCCACCATCATCACCGTAATATTGCTGCCGCGCCAGCCAGTGAACAGACATCAGGCGGACAAATCGGGACATCCTATGTCTGCTCTCTTCACGAGCTTGAGCGAACCATCGATCCTAAAAACATTACTTTCCCCGTTAAGCGTTCTATAGTTCATTCGCCCTATCTACTGACGAGACTATGTAATGCGTATTAAAGGACTTAATTTAGGCTTCTTTATCGTTATTTTGGCGATCGTCACCTTCGCCTTTTTTGATGTGCTGACACCCTATTTTTCTGCCATTTTCTGGGCCGCGATTCTGGCGGTGATCTTCCATCCACTGAAGTCGCTGCTGCGCCGTAAAATGGGCGATCGTAACGGTCTGGCTTCGTTCGCTACGTTGCTGATTATCTGCCTGATTGTGTTCACGCCGCTGGCGCTGATCACCTCTTCGATGGTGGTTGAAGTTAACACCGTGTACACCAAGCTGCAGAACAACTCCGCGCAGTTCCCTGCGGTGTTTGCCGATCTGCTGCAGCATCTGCCTTCCTGGGCACGCAACTATCTCGCCGATAACAACCTGAACAACGCGCAAGAGATTCAGCAGAAGCTCTCTGGTTTTGCGCTGAAAGGCGGCCAGTACATGGCGGGCAGCGTATTTCTGATCGGTAAAGGCACGTTCACCTTTACCGTTGGCTTTGGCGTGATGCTCTATCTGCTGTTCTTCCTGCTGAAAGATGGCGCCTGGCTGGTGAATTTGATTCTGGAAGCGCTGCCGCTTTCAACCTACGTGAAACATCACCTGATGATGAAGTTCGCAGCGGTATCGCGCGCCACGGTCAAAGGCACGGTGGTGGTTGCGGTAGTACAAGGTGTGCTGGGCGGCATCGCCTTCTGGATCACCGGCATTGACGGCAGCTTGCTGTGGGGCACCTTGATGGCGTTCCTGTCGCTGATTCCGGCAGTTGGTTCTGCCATTGTCTGGGTACCGGCAACCATCTTCTTCTTCGCCACCAGCGCCATCTGGAAAGCGCTGTTCCTGATTGGCTTCTTCGTGGTGGTGGTTGGGCTGGTGGATAACATCCTACGTCCGCTGCTGGTCGGTAAAGACACCAAAATGCCGGACTATCTGATCCTGATCTCTACGCTGGGCGGCATGGAAGTGTACGGCATCAACGGCTTCGTGATTGGTCCGCTGATCGCCGCGCTGTTTATTGCCTGCTGGAATCTGCTCTCCGGTCGCGATAACCGTGAGAACTCTGAAGAGATCGACGAAGAGTTTATCGAAGAAGGTAAAACCCGCGAGGAAGAGGGCAAAATCCGCGAGTAAGCGTTTCAAACGGCTACCGTTTATCGGTAGCCGCATTCACGCATGAGAATATCAGCCAGCCATTTGCTATCATCGTGGCATTGATTACGGCTTGCGACAAAAGAGAACAACATGTCCATGGAATCCTCCTTAGCGCGTGAAAATCAGGTTCTGTCAGTCTTCGATTTTGACGGCACGCTGACCATTCACGACAGCTTCATCCCCTTTCTGCGCTTCAGCTTTGGCAAACGCACGTTCGCACGCAAAATTGCCAAACTGGCATTCCCAACGCTGCGCTGCATGCGGAAAAAGCTAACGCGTGATGAGCTAAAAGAAGTGTTGATTCACACCTTTTTAACCGGCGTTGAGGAGCAATGGATTCGCCAGCAGGCGCAACTTTTCTGCGCGGCAAACTGGAATAAGCTGATGCGCCCCGCCGGGCTATTGGCGGTTGCCGCCGAAGTGAACTCCAGCGCCGAAGTGACCATCTGTTCCGCCTCGCCAGCGATGGTGTTAGAACCGTTCGCCGAGCGTCTGGGCATCAATCTGATCGGTACCCAATTAGAAGTCGTTGATGGCATTCTTACTGGAAAAATTACCGGTCATAACTGCCGCTGCGGGCAAAAGGTCAAACGACTGGAAAGCGTTTACGGCCCGCTGCATAACTATCACCTGCGCGCCTGGGGCGATACACGCGGTGATTTTGAGTTACTGGCCGCCGCGCAGGATCCACACTGGCGTCATTTCCATCCAACGTGGAAAAAACGCCGCGTGCCAATGGAAAAACTGCGCATGCTGCGTCTGGATCCCTAGCCGCACAATTCGGGCTGATCAGTAAATCCGGTCAGCCTTTGCCGCATCCAGCCACGGCTTAAACTCCTCCAGCAGCAGATCATATAAACGATCTTCCGCCAGGCTGGCAAAGTTGTCGATGGCGAAGAAATGGGTATTGTCGATGCGGCGATCGTTGAAGTTATCCAAATCCTGCAAAATGCCATAATTACTGCCGCCGAGGCCGACAAACTTCCAGAAGATGGGATAGTTAGCCGAGCGGCGAATCGCCTCTTTGATGGCGCGGGTTTTGCTGATGCCGCCGTCGGTAATGAAAACCACGTACACCGGCAGATCGCTGTGCCTAAAGGTATCAATCAGCTCTTCCATGACCGGCGGTTCATTATTAGTGCCGCCTAGCCCAGGTAAAATCTCCCACGCCGATTTCTTGCCGCCACGCTGGATGCTGGCGATGTAGCCATCGAGATTATCCAGGGTTACATCGGGATATTTCGCGTGCTGCTGGCCGAAGCCCCAGACATCCATCGAACCGTCATCATCAAACTGCGCCGCCAGCACCGCAATGCGATCTAATACGGCCTGCACGTTGCCCTTACTAAACTGCCCTTTCATCGAACCCGAAGCATCCAGTACAAATGCCACCTTCGCTTTCACCGTTTGTAGCTGGTATTTGCTCAGGCTAACGCTGGCGTTTTTCGCCAGGCTCACTAATCGTGGCGCTTTCTGTTGCAGCTTTTTCTCCAGGCTCACCACCGTTGGCGCGGCTGGTTGAGTATCGGGCTGGGCGATATCCACGCCATAATGACGCGCCAGTGGTTCGAGCCCGCCGTTAAATCCCTGTCCCAGCGCGCGCAGTTTCCAGCCGCCATTGTGACGATAAACCTCGGCCAGAATCAGCGCCTTCTCACCACGCCCGAACGTTTCCGGGCTGAACTGGGCAATATTTTCGGCGGTTATGGTCAGGCTGTTGAGTGCATTAATCGCCCCATCGCCGTCAATCACTAAGGTGACGGCAATTTTACTGACGCTGGCGGCAATCTTAGTCAGATCCAGATTGATGGTGCAGCCTTGCGGCGTGCTCTGCATAACCACGCTGCGATTAGCGGTTGCGGGCTGATTGAAGAAGATGAAATCGGCATCGCCACTTACTTTGCCAGCGGCATTGAGCAGGAAAACGCTGGTATCCACATCGCCGCGCAACATGGGTGAAGCAGCATAGTGCAGGCGCAACGTTAGTTCAGTGGTGTTCAGCGGCAGGTTCTGGCCCGGTTGTAACATCATAGTTTTAACCTCCTGTTAGGATGCGTCCTTTAGATATTAAAAAGCCCCGGACCAGCCGGGGCTTTGTAAGCAATGCTTTAAATCAGACGCTCACGCCGTGCTGCGAAGCCAGCGCTGACAGGCCGCCTGCGAAGCCCTGACCAACGGCTTTGAATTTCCACTCGGCACCGTTGCGATACAGCTCACCGAACACCATCGCGGTTTCGGTAGAAGCATCTTCAGACAGGTCGAAACGGGCGATTTCAGCGCCGTTGTCATTGTTGAAGATACGCATGAAGCTGTTGCTCACCATGCCGAAGTTCTGCTTACGCGCTTCTGCATCATAAATGGTCACTGCGAAGACCAGCTTCTTCACCTCAGCCGGTACTTTAGACAGGGTAATTTTAACCTGCTCGTCATCGCCATCGCCGGCACCGGTGCGGTTATCGCCCTGATGCTCAACGGAACCACAAGCGCTCTGCTTGTTGTTGAAGAAGATGAAGCTGGCATCGCTCAGCACTTTACCGTCGTCACCGACCATAAACACTGACGCGTCGAGGTCGAAATCCTGACCATCTGTTACACGTGCATCCCAACCCAGACCCGCCATGGCAACATTCATGGTTGGTGCTTCTTTAGTCAGGGAAACGTTACCGCCTTTTACCAGAGAAACTGCCATTTTAAAGCTCCTGCTTTTAATTGGATGATGCGGGCAGCGCGAAGCTGCCCGTGATAATTAAGACGCGTTGATACCGTACTGAGCACATACCGAAGCGAGGCCGCCGGCATAACCCTGGCCTACCGCGCGGAATTTCCACTCGGCACCGTTACGGTACAGCTCACCAAACAGCATCGCGGTTTCGGTGGAGGCATCTTCGGTCAAATCGTAACGCGCCACTTCACTGCGGTCGTCATCGTTGACCAGGCGGATAAACGCGCCGGAAACCTGGCCAAAGCTCTGACGACGGGTCTGCGCATCGTGGATGGTGACCACAAACACAATCTTGTCGACGTCAGCCGGAATCAAATCCAGTTTGATTTTCAGCGATTCATCATCGCCATCGCCTGCACCAGTACGGTTGTCACCGGTGTGGGAAACGGAACCGTCTGAAGAGACCAGATTGTTGTAGAAAATAAAGTCAGCATCGCCGCGGACTTTGCCGCTGGCGGACAGCAAGAACGCTGACGCATCAAGGTCAAAGTCCTGACCATCGGTGGAACGTGCATCCCAGCCAAGGCCAACGAGGACGTTTTTCATGGTTGGTGCCGCTTTGCTAAGCGAAACGTTACCGCCTTTAGAAAGAGAAACGCTCATTGTAATTACCTCATGGTTAATGATTTTTCAGACACATTACTGGCAGAAGATCAGCTCTCTTCTTTTTCCTCGGGTTTACCGGGGAACATCACGCTGAGCACGATACCGACCGCTAACACGCCGAGTACCACAAACAGGCTGGCGCTAGCAGAGATGCTGTAGCCGTGATGCCAGATATGATCGGTAGCATTCAGACCCAGTTTCACCGCGATGAAGAACAGCAGCACGATGACGGCTTTCTCGAGGTGAACCAGATACTGCTTCAATGCTTCAAGTACGAAGTACAGTGTACGCAAGCCGAGGATGGCGAACATCATGGCGCTATAAACGATCAGCGGTTCACGGCTTACTGCGATAATCGCCGGCACGGAGTCAAAGGCGAACATCACGTCAGAGAGTTCAACCACCGCCACACACAGCATCAACGGCGTGGCATACAGCGCCGCTTTCTTGCCGCGACCAATCACTACGTCTTTGTTTTCTGGCTTCTGCAGCTCTTCATCAACTTCCTTCTGATTCAGCAGGAAGGCGTTACCGCGCATTTTTGGCCAGATTGGGAAGAAGCGCTTCACCATGCGATAAGCAAGGTGCTGCGAGTAATCTTCGATCTCGTCGCTGTCATCGCCGCTTTTCAGCATCATCACCGCCGTCCACGCGACGATCAGCGCAAACACGATTTCGACATACGGACCGAGGCTCAGCAAGCCGGTACCGATCGCCACGAAAATGCCACGGAAAACGATGGCACCGATGATGCCCCAGTAGAGCACGCGGTGACGATAGCGGTCCGGAACGGCAAACCACGAGAAGATCGCCATCATTACAAACAGGTTATCGACGGAGAGCACTTTCTCCAGCGCGTAACCGGTCACGAACAGGCTGGCAACTTCAGCGCCGTGATGGATATAGAGGAAGCCGGCGAAACCCATCGCCACCGCCACCCAGAACACCGACCACAGCGCCGCGCTTTTCAGCGAAATCGGCTTGTCGCCGCGGTGCATGAACAGGTCGATAAAAATAGCGCCCACCGACAGCGCGATGAAAACCGCGACAGTTTCAGTTGGGAAGCCAATGTGCGTAGACACCATGATGAACCCTTAAAAGATAAAAAATTACAGACCAAATATTGCTGGATCAAAGCCCAAAGCGACGGCGATTTCGCGCACCGCTTTCTGCTCGTCAGCATCAAAATCACCATCACTCTTACCGACAGCAATACCTACGCGGATCGCCAACTGTGCGGCTTCCGGCTGATCTTTCAACGCCATGATGTGCTTCATGGTTTCGCCCTTGCCAATTTCCAGATCGAAATCAAAGCTGCTCACCAGCTTGTTGAAGAACTCAATCACTTCATTGGTATCAAAGACTTTCAACTCTTCGGAGGCGCGCAGAAAACCGATCATCTTCTGCTTCTCTTCCGCGCTCACGCCGCCGTCTGCCACCGCAATGCGTGCGCACACCGCGACGGTGCCTTGCATAAATTTCTTGTTCTTAAAGCGGCTAACCTGTTTGGTTAATTCATCGCGGCCGGAATTAAATGCCCCTTTGACCTTGTTGAAAAAGCTCATAGTGAATCCTCTGTCTGTTATTATTTGGAGCCGGCTCGCCAGTTGAATCCCCAACCGAAAGCTTTGTCCATATCGGAATGCCCGTTAAAGAACTGATTGATACGCTCGACGCGGATACTGCCGTTCTCATTGACCAGGCGAGCAATCGCACACATGTTGCGGCGGTTCTCCCCTTCAGTCATACGCGTTTCAATCGGAGGCTGGTCTGGAATGTGCAGCGTGACTACGCCATCCGTTTTGTCCCAGCTCGCCGCACCTTGATAGATGAAGGCGAAAATTAATACTTCGCGAATCTGACTCCATTCGCGACCGTTGATGTGCAGCCATTCGCCGTCGGTCACTTCGCCGGTACGATCGTCGCCCTGCAAGTGTACGAAAGGTTTGGCATGCATGGCGCCAAAATTGCCGCCCAGCGCCTGGATCACACCGCGCGAACCGTCTTGCAGCTCAACGAAGGCGCCGAGATCGAGATCCACGCCTTTGTTGCCGCCGAACAATCCGCGCAACCCGCCGCCACCGCTGCTGGTTTCACGGTGCCAATTCAGATTGATACGAATCTCACCGAAGTTATCGCGCTTGGTCAGGCTGATGGCTGGCTTCTCTTTGGTAAGAGACACTTTGCTCAGATTGATTTTTGCCGGCGCGGGTGTCGGTGCTGGAGCCGGTGCCGTCTGCGGTGCAGGCGTTGGGGCAGGCGCGGGTTCAGCCACATCCACACCAAAATGTTCCGCCAGCGGCTTTAAGCCGCCGTTGAAACCCTGCGCAATAAAGCGGAATTTCCACTCATTATTGCGACGGTAAAGTTCGCCGAGGATCAACGCCGCTTCCTGACGTCCCACCAACTCCACGCTGCCGTTCAGCAGCACTTCGCCGCCCTGCTCCACCTGAATCGCCAGGCGTTGCAAACCCGACACGTTGCGGCCGCCGTCACAGGTAACAGTAAAGGCCACTTTCTGCACGTCAGGACGCAAGCGGGTGAGATCGACAGAGAAGGCGGAGTTGTGCCCTTCGCTTTTCAGGCTGATGGTGCGGTCATCGTTATCCGGCTGACCGTAGAACACCATATCGGCATCGCCATTGACTTTGCCGCTGGCGAACAGACGAAAGGCCGAAGCATCAACTGCGGCGCCAGCGAGTACGCGCACCGTCAGCAGATTAGCGGGAACGGGAGCATTGCTCCCCGGCGTCATATTCATTAGCGCACCACTGCGGCAACGATGTCGTTTTGCATCGCGTCAATGGTACGGCCGGCACTCGCGCGGCCATGCGCCGTGAAGTCCCACAGTCCGCCGTTGCGGTGCAGCGAAGCAATCACGATGCCGGTATGGCTGCCTTGCTCAGTCAGCTCATAGCGCGCCAGCTCTTTGCCGTTTTGATCTACCACGCGGCAGAAGGCATTTTCCACTTCGTTGAAGGTTTGACCCTGGAAGCTGTTCACGGTGAACGCCAGATACTCAACATTGGCTGGCAGACGTGACAACTCAACGATGATCACTTCATCGTCGCCATCGCCTTCGCCGGTACGGTTATCGCCGCTGTGTTTCACCGCACCACATTTGGAGGTTAATGCGCGGAACCAGATGGTATCAATGGCATGACCGGATTGATCCAATAATACGCAGCTGGCATCCAGATCGATGGAATCGCTGCCACCACCAAAAAGCTTGCCCATGAAGCCTTTCTTTTTAATGGGATCCCAGCCTAAGCCGAAATGTAATTTATTCAGCGAAGCGGTTTGTTTGCTGAGTGAAACCGTCTGATTCTTGCTTAATGAAACCATGTCATAATTCCTTCAAACAGGTTTGAAAAGGGTTTTATATTTGCAACAAATTCCATGAGGGCAAAATCATAACATGAGGATATTCATGTTCAGCATTAATTTTCACAGCAATTTTATGAAATACAATAAATCCTTGCAGAAGAACAACTTAAAAGAATCCAACCCGAACCAGCAACGCACTAAACATGACAATTCTTTACATTAAAATTCATAAGGTTACGTTAGGGTAAAAAATCATATTATGATTGACTCATTTCGAAGTGAGAAATAAACTCGCAAACCATAATCCAGCCACCAGCCTCTTGCGGAAATAATTAGAAATGTCTCACAAAATTTGGCTAATGGAAGGTTTATCCTCCCAGCGCGATATAATTAATGGCATAACATCTGCAGCTAAAAAACATAACTACAACGTGTCGATTTATGCATCACATCGCCAATCGCGTAGTGAAATACTTTCTCTGGCGGATCATGCATTAATTGAACCTGGTGATGTTAATCAGCGCCTCGAATTTATTCTTTCTACCGTAGAAAAATATGCCATTCAGGCGATCCATACCGGTCGACATGCTCATTGGTTTGAAGCCCATCGCGCCGCTATCGAAGCCAGCGGTGCGCGCTTAACCACCGGCGCACGCGATGTTGTAATGCTGGATCTGGCCGATGACAAAGTCGCGTTTGCCCACCATATGAAAAGCCTGAATTTGCCGGTGGTGCCTTCACTGCGCGTGGATTCACCCGTACAGTTGCGTGAGCTGATCGCCGGTAAACCCTTTGGCGATCTGCCGCTGTGCGTAAAGCCGGTTACCGGTATTTATGGCATGGGATTCTGGCAGTTTGATGAAAGCGTCTCGCCGATGGCGCCGTTTACCCATCCCGACGCACGCCGGGTGAAAGCCGAATATTACTTACAGGCGCTGGAGGCCGCCGACAGCATGGAGCCGCTGGTCCTGATGCCGTATCTGCCGGGCCCGGAATATTCGGTTGATATGCTGGCGGAAAACGGCAAGGTGCTGGCCGCCGTGGCGCGCCGCAAAGAAGGGGCGCTGCAGTATCTGGAAAACCGCGGCGAAGCCTTTGAGCTGGCGCTAGCCTGTGCCGCTGCGATGGGCGCGGATGGATTGATCAACGTGCAGACGCGCAATGACGCCAGCGGCAAACCGCTATTACTGGAGATCAATATGCGCCCTTCCGGCGGCATTGGTTACACCCGTTTCAGCGGCGTCAATCTTCCCGGCTTGTTTGCCCTGCGCCAGCTAGGCTTGATCAGTCAGCAGCAGGTGATCGACAACGCCCGCCGCGACTTCACGCCAGCCACCGTCCGCGCGCTGAGCGACGTGGTGGCGTACAACCCCGTCCTGTCCAACCAGGTTCAATAAGGAACAATCCATGACCACACTTTGGAGCAGGACGCTGTCATGCGGCACGCTGAGCGTTACGCCAACCGGCGGCATCAGCGCCATCGACGATCTGTTCGAGATCGCCGAGCGCCGCAATCCCAAGCGCGCTTTTTTGTTCGTCAGTAAAGTGCTTGGCCGCCACATTCCGGTGGCGCCGGAGAAAATGCGCGCCGTGTATCGCCAGCTGGCGGAGCAGTTCCCGCAGCTTTCTGACGGCCCGGTGCTGTTTATCGGCATGGCGGAAACCGCCGTTGGCCTCGGCGCAGGCGTGTTTGATGAAGTGCGCCAGCACGTCAGTGAGCCGGTGTATCTCACCTCAACGCGCCATCCGCAGCAGGCCGATTTGCTGTGCGAGTTCAAAGAGAATCACAGCCACGCCACCGATCATCTGATCTACCTGCCCGATGATGCGCAGCTGCGCCAGCGCGTGCTCAACGCGCGCACGCTGGTAATGATTGATGACGAAGCCACCACCGGCAACACCTTTATTAACCTGCTCGAAGCGCTGCGCAACGACGGCGGCTTAACGCAGATCGAGCAGGTTATCGCCGTCACGCTCACCGACTGGAGCGGCGATGCGTTATCCGCGCGCTGTCCGGTGCCGGTGCGCAGCGTGTCGCTGGTGCAAGGCGACTGGCACTGGCAGCAGGATCCCGACGCTGCACTGCCACCGATGCCAGCGATGGTGCTTAACGACGCCGCCACCGTGCCCATCACCGGCAAACAGCGCTGGGGCCGACTTGGTATGGCAGCGCCAGCGGGCGATCTGGGTTGCGCGATTCAGGCGCAGCCGGGAGAAAAAATCCTCGTGCTCGGCAGCAGCGAATTTGTCTGGGAACCCTTCTTGCTGGCTGAACGTCTGGCGGCACAAGGCGCAGAGGTGAAATACAGCTCCACCACGCGCTCGCCAATCGCTACCGGATTTGCCATCGAATCAGCTATCGCCTTCGGTGATAACTACGGTCTCGGCATCGCCAACTTCGTTTACAACGTGGCGCATCAGCAGTTTGACCGCATTTTGCTGTGCATCGAAACGCCGGTCGAAAGCGTGGATCCGCTGTTAACCACGGCACTGACCAAGATTGCGCCACAGGTGGAGGTGATCAGCTATGAATAAACCGGTGATTTTTTCCGACCTTGACGACACGCTTTTTCAGACGCGCCGCAAAATGGTGGACGAGCTCGATCTTGAGCCGTTCCGGACTGGCGCGCTCGATCTCAGCCTGCAGCCGCGCAGCTTTATGACTGAAGAGCAGTCGATGCTGGTTGACTGGATGATCGAGCAGGCCGATTTGATCCCGGTCACCGCCCGCGGCACCGAAGAGATTGCCCGCGTGCAGATCCCTTTCCGATCGTGGGCGGTGACCACGCACGGCGCGGTGATCCTTAACCCGCAAGGCGAGGAAGATGCCGAATGGCGCGCGCAGATGCTGGAAAAACTGACGCCGTACGGCCCGGCGCTGCTCTCAATGCAGCAGGCGATCACCGACCTGATGGCAGAGCGCGACATCAACGGCTGGGCGCGCATCAACTATGAATATGGCGTCACGCCGATCTATCTGGTGATGAAGCACCGCGACAGCACGCGCCTCGAAGAGCTTTACGCCATCGCCGATGAAATCGAGCAACGCTTCCCCACCGCCGGCTATTACATCCATCGCAACAGCAACAACGTCGCCTGGCTGCCGAACGTGGTAGAAAAAGGCTTAGCCGTCAGCTACCTGCTGGAAAAACTGCGTGACGAGCGCGGCGTTTTCCCGGTGATTGGCCTTGGCGACAGCCTTAGCGATCACCGCTTTATGAAGCTGTGCAGTTGGTACGGCATTCCGCGTCAGAGCCAGTTTGCCGCACGCATCAACCAGGTAATATTCGGAGACCAAACAAATGGTGAATAACTTGCCTTTCTCTGGATCGTACCAAGCCGGCGACGTCGAATTTCTGCTGAAGCCGGTTGAAATCGACATGACGCCGGTGGAGCAAAAAGAGCAGTTGATCCAATCCGGCGCGCGCCACTATTCCGAGATGTTGAGCCAGGAACCGGAACCGACGCGCTGGCACCTTGAGCTGTTTTCCCGCGCGCTTGACGCCGGTGCCGGACGCCTGGCGCAAGAAGTCACCATGCTGGCGCGGACGCTGGCACACCAGTTTGGCGACACGCCGATTGTGCTCGCCAGCCTGGTGCGCGCGGGCGTGCCGCTCGGCGTGATGCTGCAACAGGCGCTGCGCGCGATGGGCCACGAATCCTACCATTACGGCATCAGCATCATCCGCGATCGCGGTATTGATCAGGCCGCGCTGGAGATCATCGAAGCGCGCCACGGCACCGCAGGCATTGTCTTCGTTGATGGCTGGACCGGCAAAGGCGCCATCACCGGCGAGCTAATCCGCAGCCTCGAACATCGTCCCGGCTATCCAGCGCAACCGCGCTTGGTGGTGCTGGCCGATCCGTGCGGTCGGGCGTGGCTTTCGGCCAGCGATGATGACTGGCTGATCCCGTTTGGCATTATGGGCGCGCCGGTTTCAGGGTTAATTTCGCGCTCGTTGTGGTCTGAAGCGGGCTTGCACGGCTGCGTGCAGTGCGACCATCTGGCGCAATACGATTGCAGCCAGCAGTTGGTGAACACTGTAGCGGAATATGCGCGATCGCTGGATGTCAGCGCCCTGCCCGCGTGCCAGCAGGATCCACAACATCAGCAGCAACTGGTGGCGCAAAGTGAAGCGGTGATCGCCATGCTGGCGGCGCGTTATCAGGTGAACAGCATCAACCGCATTAAGCCGGGCATCGCCGAAGCCACGCGCGCCGTGCTACGTCGCGTGCCGGATCAGGTGCTGGTCCGTTCGGTGGACGATCCCGACGTGGCGCTGCTGGTCTATCTTGCCCAACAAAAAGGGCTGACCATCACAGAAGCGGGAGCCGATCTTGGGCAATACCGCGCCGTGACGATAATCAAAAAGGTGCAGTGATGAACGGCCGTCTCTCTCCATGGCGATTGGGCGCAACGCTGTATATGCCGGCGGTGCGCAGCGATATCGTCGATGCCATTCTGCACAATAAAATCAGCGGGTTGCGCTCGCTGGTGATCTGCCTGGAAGATGCGGTCAGTGATGCGGATTTGCCGCAGGCGCTGCACAATCTCCAGCAAATCTTAAATGAGTTGAACGCCGAACAGCGCGCCAATGGCAACGCGCAGTGGCCGCTGGTGTTTATCCGTCCGCGTAACAGCGAAATGGGCGCGTGGCTGGTGGAAAACCTCAACCTCAGCGCGATAGACGGTTTTGTGCTGCCGAAATTCACCGCCGACTCCTTGCCGCTGTGGTGGCAGATTCTTGAACCGAGCCATCTGTGCATGATGCCGACGCTGGAAACCGAAGAGGTGTTCGACGTAGTGGCGATGCGCGAGCTGGCCCTCACGCTGCAAAACCATGCCTGCCGCGAGCGCGTGATCGCCCTGCGCATCGGCGGTAACGATTTGATGAATGTGCTGTCGCTGCGCCGTTCACGTCACTTCACGCTGTATGACAGCCCGATGGGTTACACCATCAAAATGCTGGTGGCGGTATTCGCATCGCGGGATTTTGCGCTGACCGCGCCGGTGTGCGAGCACATCGACGATCAGCAGATTATGGATCAGGAACTGGCGCTGGATATCGCGCACGGTTTGGTGGGCAAAACCGCCATTCACCCGAGCCAGATCGGCAAGATTCAGGAGATGTTGATGGTTTCCGCCAGCGATCAGGCGGATGCCTTCCGCATCCTCAATTCAAGCCAGGCGGTATTCAAATCGCAGGGCGCGATGTGCGAACCGGCGACGCATCGCCGCTGGGCTGCCGCCATCCTGGCGCGCGCGCAGGAATACGGCATCGCACCCGATACCCGCTCAGACGGCGCGTTGATGTTGGTAACCTGACAAACCCCGCAGGGTGGGCATTCCTGCCCACCGCGTTACCACTGAACCACAAACCGGACGTAGGAATTTTCGGACCCTATTTACCTGATATTTAAATACCCTCTGATACTGTCGAAAACCGTTTGCCAGGAGGGCGATACCGACCATTGACCACTAACGCAGGCCTCAATCGACCATGCAACTCAGTACCCGACAGACACGTGTATTTATGCTCGCCTCACTGCTCAGCAGCGGCAAACCGGTCGCATCCAGCCGCATTCTCGCTTCGCTCGACTGCTCCGAACCCACGCTGACGCGTGCGCTAAAAGAGCTGCGTGAATCCTGGTATGCGGAGATCAAATACAGCCGCCTCACCCATTGCTACCAACTCACTGAACCCGGCAAACTCGATAAGAAAAGCCTGCGCCATATTAATGAAGCGCTCAAACTTAATGCCGAACTGCAACAGAGCGAAACCGTCAGCCGGGTATTTCTGGATAAAGAGAAAAAGAAAGCGGTGTCGCTGTCGTTGCGTATGTCTGTTTTGAGGAAAATCGATCAGGTTGTGCGGTTGAGTGAAACGACACGGAGTGATGCGGTGGAGATGCTGGTTGAGAGCGGGCTGGATGAGTTGATTGAAAAGTTAGTGCTTAAAAAGAACGAGTTAAAACGGCAGTAATATTTCAGCAGTGGTTTAACAACATTGAGTGGTGGGATGTATTGCCGACGCACTTCAGCGATACCAATCTACCTCAGGCCCTTAAATTTTTGCTGGACCTTATAGACCTTGCCAATGTCCCCTAACCTGCCAAAACTGTTAACGTAATCACGTTTCATCGATCGTTATTTTCATCCTCAACATTCACATCTTCGCACCACATGTTTACTCACGCAGAACAGCCTTCCCCTTTATTAAATTATCAAAAATCTTTCAAAATCAGAATGTAAAATAAAAAACCGCAGTTACTGAATCGCATTAGGATTACTAGTAATGTCGAGTGAAAATCCTTGCTTAAAATTGGAATCCTGTTTCACAAACTCAAATTGTTAGTTTGATCAACTATCACTCCTTGTAATATCCTCAGGGCCGTTGGTAGGTGGAGATCGCTCTTTCAGGGCAGCGACTCCACCTTTGCTCGGCTAAGTAAGCAGCGAGAGCAACAGCCATTTCTCGATTGAAATCGGTAATTGGATTAATGGATTAACAATGCTCAGGCGTTACCAGGAAGGTGCCCATGACGTTTTCACAACACAACATCACAGCGAATACTCTCGATGAGCTGATGCAGGATACCTGGCTATTGGCGCTCGCGATCCGTAATGGGCAATCCATCACGGTTGATGATGCACTCTACCAGCGCTGCTTCAATACGATTCAACAGGTTCAGCATCACCTCACTACAGCGGGAGCATCCGCTTCTCTCTGCGAAGAAATCAAATTTGCGCACTGCGTCTTTCTCGACGAACTGATCATGACCATTCCGCAAGCTGATATCTCTGCCTGGTGGAAACGCACACCTTTGCAGGGGCACTTTCTCGGGCACCTCATTGGTGGTGAGCAATTCTTTGACCGCGTCAAAAATCTGCTTCGTGAACCTGCAACAGCTCAAGCCGCTATTAGCTGCTACTACAGAATGTTGCATTTGGGTTATGCCGGAAAATACCGAACGGAAGACGATGAGGAGCGCCAGTTGCTGATGCAGCAGCTAAAAGCGCTAATGCCGAAGCAGATTGGATCTGCCGACTCAGCAATAATTATCCAGCGCTCGAAACACAAAACATCGTTCTGGCAACGTTCTCCGTGGCTTATTCGCAGCAGTGTGCTGGTTGCCATTATTGTCGCCACTTTCATCATGAACGGTCATCTGCAATATCTGTTAGTCAAAGGGTAGGCTTCAGGCAAACAAATTTCAGGAAGGAATCTGTAAATGGGCAAGAGGGATTTTGTGATTACGGCTGGCAAGACGCCAATATACAGCCACTATCAACTGAGCATCCAGACGCTGAAAAATCAGCGTCCCGATATTCTTTTGTCAGTGCTGCGTTTTAGCGGTGAAGAGGCATTAAATTCGCCGTGGAAGTACAGTATTGAACTCACCAGTGCTACACGCGATATTCCCGCCGATATTCTGATTAACAGCACGGCCCAGTTATTGTTTTACCCTGACGGCCAACCCTGGCAGTCAGTGGAACCCCGCATTTTGCGCGGTGTAGTTACCGCTTTCCAGCAGTGCGAATCCTCTGCTGACCAAACACGTTATGTGGTCAAGCTGGAATCGCGCCTTGCGCTGCTAAAAAACAGCCTGACCTATGCCGTTTACCAGCATAAAAGTGTACCGGGTGCGGTAGAGGATATCCTTAAACGCTGGGAATACTCCTCGCTGGATTATCACTTTCGCCTGAATACTCAATATCCTATTCGCGATTTCTATATCTCATATGCGGAGAGCGATCTCGCCTTTATAGAGCGTCATCTGTCGCGCATTGGTGTCTTTTATTACTTCACCTGGGATGAAGAAAACCACCGAGATGTGCTGGTACTGGGTGACAGCGCGCAGGCCTATGGTGCTGAGCAAAGCATCGTCTTTCGCCATCCGTCAGGGTTATTTGATGGCGGCCTGGAATCTCTCTGGGATATTTCCGTTAATCGCCAATCCGTTGCCGCCAGCACACGACTCAATGATGAGTATTACCGCAACGCGCAAAATGACATGCAGGCGCAAGCGGAAACCGATCCTGATAAGCCTGCGCTTACGGGAGAGCTGTATCGCTATGGTGAAAACTATCAGTTGCTCGGCAAGGAGTACCAGGCTCTACCGGAACAGGGACAGTGGTTTGTCAGACGTCGCCAGGAACGCCTGATCACCGAGCAGGTCACTTTCGACGGTATGAGCAACGGCATGGATATCCGTCCGGGCATGGTGATCTCGCCACAAGGTAAAGAGTGGCCAGATGCGCCGGATGGCCTGCTGGTAGTGTCTACCTCATCAACCCGTATTTCGCGCGATACCGCCTATGTTATCCGCTTTACCGCTGTGCCCGTTCGGCCGCAAAGCACTTATCGCCCACCGTTGAAAAGCTGGCCGCACATCGCAGGCACGCTGCTGGCTCGCGTTACCAGCCCGGTAGAAAATGCGCAATATGCAGAACTTGATGAACATGGCCGCTATCGGGTGCGTTTTCAGTTCGATCTAAACGAATCCTGGCAGTCTGGTTTTGAAAGTGTACCGGTGCGGCTGGCGAAGCCCTATGCAGGCAATGTCTACGGCTGGCATTTTCCACTGATAGCTGGAACGCAGGTGATGATTGCCTTCACCAACGGCGATCCTGACAGACCTTACATTCTCTGCGCGATGCATGATTCTCGCCATGAAGATCATGTCAATCTCTATAACTATCATCGCAATGTGCTGAGGACGCCGGCGAATAACAAACTCCGATTTGAGGATCGCCGTGGATATGAACACGTCAAACTGTCGACGGAATTTGGCGGTAAGAGCCAACTCTCACTCGGACATATCGTCGACAGTTCACGTAGCAAGCGCGGCGAAGGGTTTGAGCTGCGTACAGACAGCACCGGTACGCTGCGAGCCGGCAAGGGCCTTTTCCTGACGGCTGATAAGCAGGCCATGGCAACCGGGCCGGTACTGGAAATGACATCGGCAATAAGCCTGGTCAAAGGTGCGATCAGCCAGATGAGCGACTGGCAGTCGATCACTCAGTCGCACCATAATCTCCAGCCTGATGTCACGCATCTCAGGGCTTATCTGGCCGCTGTCGACCAGCTCAAATCCCCTGCCATGTTGCTGAGTGCGCCAGAAGGCATTGGCGTTGTCAGCCCCAAAAGCATTCTGCTCAACTCAGGCAGCACTCTGCATCTGCAAAGCCAGATGGAAACCAGCATTGCCAGTGGCAAACGCATTCAGGTCAACGCCAGCCAGGCGATTTCCCTGCTGTCGCAGCAGGAAGGGATTCGCATGGTGTCGGGCCAGGGTCCGCTGACGGTGGAATCGCACGGCGATACCCTCGGACTGACGGCGATGAAAGATATCAGCGTCCAGACCGTTCAGGGTGAACTGCGCCTGACCGCGAAAAACGGCATTGTGCTGGGATGTGGCGGCGCAACCATCAGGATTACGCCGCAGGGTGATATCCAAATTCATTCGCCGGGTAAAACCAGCATCCGTGGCGTTCATGTCTGGAATTCTCCTGCCAGCGAAGAAACAACGCTGCCTGATCTGCCTAAATCCGTGTGCAAAGAGTGCCTGAAAAAAGCACAGGAAGCCGCGCTGGCTTTCGCGCCAAGGGGATAGCGATGACGGACATGAATAATGGATGGTTGAAACAGGCTAACGCGCTTTGCACTGCTGCCGGACAGGATTATCTCGATGTGCTGGTTGATCAGGCTGGCACAGCACAGCCGCTGCAACAGGCGCTGAACCAAATTAACCCGCCGTTACGCTGGTTCGAGCTGTTTGCGAACACGCCGGAAGCGGCAACGCCAGAGTATTCACCGCTGGTGATGCGATTGCATTTTAGCATCAGCAGCCACCAGCGCTGGCTGGAACAGCTGGTGGAACACTTCTCCACGACGCCGCGATTGACGTTGCTGATATCGCCACTGGCATTCGACCTGCTGAGTAGCCATTTGCAGGCACTGTCACAGGTTCACTGGGAAGAGCAAACCGGTTTACTGCGCTATTACGACAATCGCGTATTTCCCTCGCTACTTGAGCACGTCCTGACGCCAGAGCAGCAGGCGGCTTTCACCGATATTGCGCTGTTCTGGGGCTGGCGAGATCGTGATGACGAGGTGGTGTGGAAAATAGGTACCTGGAACCCGGGTCGACAACTTGCTGATGCGCCAGAGATGAACCGCATGAGTGATGCGCAGGTTGAGCTGATGGGATGTATTAGTGATGCCGAGGCGCTGATGAAGGAGCAGGCAACTTTGGTTCCCTCACGAGAGGAACACTTTGCGCAATGCCTGGAAATAGCTATTAAAGCAAGCCGGGCGGGATATATAGGCGATCTTCTGGACTATAAGGAATAAAGTAAATGAAGAAATGGACATTTAGGACGTTGAGCAAGTCGTTGATCTGCGCAATTTTGTTGCTGCAGCTAGTGGGATGCGGGACATTGATGCGCGGCGCAAGTAATGAGAAGGTCTATCGCGGCGTTGATACTGATATACGCAATTCCACGAATGCATTTATGTGGTTATTTACTGCTGGTATTTTGCCAATTTTTTCAGTTATTTCGATGCCCTTTGATGCAGTGATCGATACACTTTTATTGCCTGTCGATCTAGCCATCAGCAATTCGCCTAAAGTTTATAAACAACCCGCGGAAAATTATGTCCCAGTTTTTGCCGTCAATATGACGGGTCAACCAGACGTTGATTATACTATTCGAAAAAAAAGCACTGGAGAAATACTTACTCAATCCCGAACTAGAATTATCCCTCAGGCTGGTAGCGCATCAGGAAAACTTAATAAAGCATCCCTGATGACAAAGGTGAATCCATCTGTTGCTCCAGAATCTGTGACGATTAGCTGGGATGCTGGAACAAGGCTTCTACAAGCAGAGACGACGGATATCAGCGACTTCACTGAATCATATACTCCCGATGAATCTCTGCTTAAAGCCGCAAGTATCATCGCAATATTTATGCCTTGCAATCGAGTCATGCTGGTTAATTATGAAGATGAATATTACAACTACGATTTTATTCATAAACAAGCCATACAGGATGTTTTCCAGCAATTACAGTCATTGTCCGAGCGTTCTCAGTGTTCTGCTTCAGGACAGATAACGTTAATGATGGAAGGAGCCTGGAAATGAAAAAGAAAACATCCGATTGGTTGAATAAAGGATTGTTTTTTATCGTTGCTTCGATACTTTCAGGTTGCTCGCAGGCAAGCGTTGATGACGGCTATACCGCTGGCGATCTTCGTGCAGTCAACCATGTTGAGGGACAGGGCATAAATGGGTTTTCAGTGAATGGATACCACGTTCCAGGTTTAGGCGGTGGATATTGCTGCATCATGCTTCCTGAAAAATGGACGCCTGATTTGAAAGCTCGGGTTGAATGGGAAGTTGATCCTCATACTGCACCGCCATTTCCTGGATATAAAGATAGAGAAAAATTTAATGCGTGGAAAAAATCCATCGAAAGCAGCTTTAAACAGTATAGCGCTATCGTGAATATCCCGCAGTATGGTGAGGAGCGCTGTGGTTTAACTGTGCACTTCCTACCTTGTAATCAGGTGAAAGTCACAACGGTTTGTTCCGGATATGGCACCGAGAACTATCCAATCAAGGAACCGCTTAATATGAAGGAGCCTGCGACATGTCCCGTGAAATGAATTTAGCGCTTCCATGTTTTGCACCACCAAAATTTCTCGATAGCGGTCGCTTGCCGCTTAGTGAAACACAGGTTAATGCCAATTATAAGAGGCAGATTCGGGAAGAAATTGATTACCGAATCAGTTTGGCCGAAAACACAGGTAAGAAAGGCGTCGTTCCTTGCAGCAGAAGCCTACATATCAGCTTATTTTTTGATGGGACGGGAAATAACGAAGAGAATGATACGCGTATTGCTAAACCATCGCATCCGACTAATATCGCGAAGTTGTATCATGCGACATATCAAAATGCTGATGGTGAAGGCTATTTTCGCTATTACATTCCGGGTGTTGGCACCCCCTTCCCTAAAATTGGCGAAATGGATTACAGCAATGATGGTCTGGCTTTCGCCGCTGGCGGAGAGGATCGAATTAACTGGGCGTTGCTCAGATTAGTGGATGCTTTGACTTATGCCATCACCAAAGGAGCCAAACGCCTTGGTGATGGCGTAGCGAAGGGAATGCTACCCAGCATGCAAGCTCGCGGAGCTTTTTCAGGCGAAGTGAACCGACGTAACGTGATCAATCCCTTGTTAAAGACGTTGGAAAGTCAGGCAGCCCAAACCCAGCAGCCCCATCTTCTGGGTATTAAGTTGTTTATTTACGGTTTTTCTCGCGGGGCTGCCGAAGCGCGCACTTTTGTGAACTGGTTAACCCAGTTACCCGATCCCAAGTTAAAAAACGATCATCTGAAACTCGCTGGTTTACCCATCAGTATTGAGTTTCTTGGATTACTGGATACGGTGGCGTCTGTTGGGGCAGCTCACATGATGCCGGGTGCTGCAGGTCATATGGGCTGGGCGGATAATAGTCAGCAATTACCTGATGAGCGTAAATTTCCTGGATTGATTAAGTGTTGTCGGCATTTTGTTGCCGCACACGAACAGCGCTTATGTTTCCCTCTTGACTCAGTTCGTCGCCCTGATGGCAGTTACCCGGCTAACACTCAGGAGGTTATTTATCCTGGAATGCACTCGGATGTTGGTGGAGGTTATCCCCCGGGAGATCAGGGAAAATCCTGTGATGGTGCAAATGAAATTCTGTCTCAAATAGCCTTACATGATATGTACCTGGCAGCGTTTGAAGCGGGAGCACCCCTCACCATCCAGCCGCCATCAGTGACTCAGCGTATTAAAGATGTGTCACCAACCAGAGTAATGGATGGCAACACATTATTGGAATTTGATGTTGACCCCAAATTAACCAAGCGCTTCAACATCTGGCGTCAAACCCTGCTCAACACAACCCTGCAAGGCAGCGAAGAGCCGGGAGATACATCAGAAGACTATCGCGCCTATCAACTTTCTCAGACACTTGAAAGCGCGCTGATCGATCAGATTGGCTGGATCACCGCGTGGCGCATTGGCCGCTACGCTCACGGCAGTATGCTTCCTCAGGGCGATAAGTTTGCCCACAGTTTCTTTAACAAAGCACCCCAGCTAACTCCTGAAGGACTTAAAAAAGAAGCGGATGACCATAAAGCAGCGGTAAAAGCGCTTAACTTACGGCGAGCAGAAGCCAAAAAGAGCCGCTTGCCGCTGGACGAAAGCTTGCAGGGCAAGCCCGATCTTGATCCGACTAACGCCCAATATCAACTCCGCGAAGCTGCGCGTGAATTCCAGCATGACTATAAATTGTGGCGACGAGACATCAATGGTGGCTTGATAGATAAAACTGCGCAGATCGTTCTGGATGTGATCCCCAAGCACGCCATCTTCCTGATCAACGGTGACGATGAAGACGCGGAATACGCGCAGATGAAAGCCGATGGCAATCGTCGTTATCCGCAGCTGTTTATCGACAAGCTGGGCACCGGCATTCGTACTCAACCGCGTGCTGAACTGCTGGCCCTCTTTGATGAACAAATTCACGATTCCCGCGCCTGGTTTATGCAAAGTGCATTGGGGGGACGTGAACCCTGGGGCGGTTATTTCCGCTATCGCATGATTTACTGCGGCAACCAGACCAATAAAAACCTTCGCCTGATTTCCGTCGAAGGCAAAGTTATCAACGCCGCGCCAACCTCCAATAACGTCATCTATTTTATCGAGCCAAAAACCGCTTATAACAATGTGACTTATAAAGTGAAAGATATGGCGACCGGTGCCGTTCAAACACTCACTCCACCAGAGGCAACCACTCGACCAGGCACCGCAGTTGCCCTGGCTCGCACCAGTGTGGTGAGCGAACAGCACCAGGCCATGATGACCTCTGCCGTCGATATGCTGAAATCCTCGGGAGCGCGAGTGGTATGACACTAAAAAAACTGGTGCGCGTTGGCGATACGCTCAAACCTTATGGTGGTGAAGTGCTTAGCGGGAGTTTTGACGCGTTTGGCAAACCGGTGGCTTGCGTCAATGACAAAGCGAAATGTAACGAGCACGGCATGACCGCCATTATTCAGGGAGCAACCAACAGCACCGTAAACGGTAAAGCGGTGGCGCTGGATGGGCATAAATGTGCCTGTGGTTGCACGCTGGTCAGTTCCCTGCCGGATATGGATGTCTGCGGATGAACCAACCGCCGGTTTATGCCGATTACGCCACCATTTACCCGGCCCGCTGGCGGCGCTGGTGGGTGGCGTTGCCCGTGCTGCTATTTATATCGGCGATGACCACCATGCTGTTGTGGCCGGAGGGAAAGCCGACCCGTTCGCTGCTTTTCTGGTTCTGCGCACTGGTCTTGCCGCTGCTGTGCTGGTTGCTGGCGGTAACGTTGCGCTTGCTGGTCTGGCTGCAATCTACCGATAACCGCCGCACGCATTATGCAGAAATCTCGCTGGCGCTGGATGCCTGGTGGCGAAAGCGCAGCCAGGCCTTGCCAGTTGAAGCCGTGTTGCTGGTGACGCCAGCCGGAGAAGACGCATCCGAACATCTGGCGCTGTTGTCACAACCAGCGGACGCTCCGCAACCGGGCATCACTGCGCAAGGTTATGCTGCGTTGCGTTGCCCACGGGTGCTTAACAGCGCCCGCAGTCGTCCTGTGATGCTGGCGGCTTATCTCGCCAATCGCCTGGTGACACATCTTCGTCAGTCAGGTGATACACGCCAAATAACGCATCTCTGTTGGCTGGGTGATGACCAAAGTCTGCTCGCCTTTCGCGAAACGCTACTGGCAGCGGGCATGACGTTGCCAGAGGAAACCCTTCGACTCATTGCGATTGATGGCGCAGATACCGTTATCGATCTCTTCGCCACTACTGCTCCGGTTTTGCTGCTGTGTGCCGGAAGCGGCGAAGGATTGGCTGATTGCACCCCGGTTACCGGGGAAGCCGCCTTTGCCTGGATCTGCTCGGCGCAGGGGACTGCACTGATGCATCGCTCGGAGCTCTGGCAACCGGCGTTGGGTGAAACGGCCACTCTGGCCGTTTCACAGCTTTCCCGTTATGCCGGATTAAGTGATATGCCGGATACGGTGATCGCGGCAGATGCCCCCGCCATGGAAGCATTGCTGGAGGGCGGCTGGTCCGCGCTGGATCACGTACTTGCCCCATGGCTCGGCCATGCCGGGCAAATCACACCGTTTACGTTACGGTCGCTGGCGCTACTCTCGGCGCTCAACGGCCAGCCCTGCGGCTGGATCGCCGCAGAAATGGAATCTCAATACATTACAGGAGTTTGTATTCCCCGTGGAAACCTCCCGCACTAATTCCCGGCACTCGCTGTTCTGGCTGGTTTGTGGCTATTCGCTAGCCGTAACCCTGCTGGTGCTGACTGGCGCAGGGCTCTATTACTTCGCAGGCAGCAGCGTTGATCTGCCGGAGGCTCTGCCGCGCCAGATTGCTTTCTGGTCATTGATGGTCTGGCTGGCGCTGGTGTGGTTCTGTCCACTGTTTATTCTCGCCTGGCGCGGGCTGGTGCGACTCAACGCGCGTGAAGCAACAGGTGCAACTGATTCGCAGAAAAAGCGCCCTGCCGAAAATCAGTGGGTGCAGGAGATCATTACCCAGATGCGCTACCAGTATCGGTGGCGTTGGCGCAGCCGGGTACGCATTCTGCTGGTGGTAGGCGATGAGCATCTGGTTGAACGGAGTATTCCCGGCCTGACAACTCAACACTGGCTTGAGGGGCATCATACCTTGCTGCTCTGGCACGGTAGTCCGCAGGAAGATCCGCTACCCCCGCAGCTGCGGGCGTTACGCAAAATTCGCCGCCAGCTGGCCGATGCGGTGGTGTGGGTAGTGAACCCAGAGGGGGAAATGAACCAGGATGTGCTGGATACCACGGCTCGCCAGATGCAAAAGCGCTACAACCTGTTAGGCCAGGATATCCCGCTGTGGCTGTGGGAGATTCACGCGCCCTCTCTGCATAATGCCCCCGCGCAGGGGATCGGATTTACCATTGCACAAGGTGATAGTGCGGACGATTACCGTCAGTCACTGGATGATCTTGAGCACCAGTTGGTTGAGCGCGGCATGCAGCAAATTGAGCATAATCGCCAGCACAGTTTTTTACTGGAACTGGCGCACGTGCTGCGCAGCGGTGGCGCGGATCGCCTGACACGAACCTTGTCACAGCTCTCCACAGGTGCAAGAGCGCTGCCGCTGGCGGGAGTCGTGCTCAGCCAGCCGGAGATCACCGGAAGCGCTTCATTGCGAAATGCCTGGCAGCCGGGAAAAGCCTGGCGGGATTTACTGGCGCTACGCTGGCGCAGGCCGGTATCTAACGGTGCCTCATGGCGGAAAACGGTGCTGACGCTCTGCTCCTGCCTGCTGGTGATGTGGATGGCCTGCCTGATGTTTTCCTGGATTGCCAATATGCGTCTTATACAGGCAGATCAGCTGCTTGCCGCCGCCGCAACAGATTCCCGTCAGCCGCTGCAGCAGCAGCTTTCAGCCTTGCGCGAGTTGCAGAGAGAGATCGAGCGTCTGCAGCATCGTCAGCAATATGCTGCGCCCTGGTATATGCGTTTTGGCCTCAGCCAGAATGACACACTGTTGGATTCGCTGTGGCAACAATGGCAGCAGGCGGCCATGCCGCTGCTGCGTGATGCCTCCGTCAAGCGCCTGACTACGCTGATGAGCGGCTGGCGTAACCTGCCGCCCGATAGCCCGCTGCGGGCCGATGAGGCCAAAAGCATGTATGACCTGCTGAAAGCGTACCTGATGCTGGCACATCCCGAACAATCCGATCCGGCGTTTTTCAGCGCCACGGTAATGAAAGTCTGGCAACGGCGTGATGGCATTCCGGACGCAAGCTGGCGCAACAATGGCGGCGCTATGCTGGCCTTTATGATGACGAATCTGCCTGCGCACCCAGAGTGGCAGTTACAACCGGATATGCGACTGGTCAGCAGTATGCGCTCAGCGCTGCTGCGTCAGATTGGTGCCAGCAATGCGGAGACCTCGCGCTATCAGCAACTTATTGAGCAGGTGTCCCGTGATTATGCTGATATGACGCTCAGTGAGATGGTCAGCGGCACCGACAGCACCAGGTTGTTCAATACCGATGAAACCGTGCCCGGCGTCTTTACCCGTAAAGCGTGGGAAGAGGCAGTAGAGCCAGCGATTGAGCAAGCGGCGAAAGTGCGTCGCGATGAAATCGATTGGGTGCTGAGTGATAACAAAACGGCCAGCAATAATGATGTCTCTGCGGAAACGCTGCAAGCGCGGCTGACAGATCGCTATTTCTCCGATTACGCCGGAGCCTGGCTGAAATTCCTCAACAGCCTGCAATGGCAGCGGGCGGAGAGCCTGTCAGAATCGATTGAACAGTTAACCCTGCTGGCCGACATACGCCAGTCACCTCTGATTGCACTGATGAACACGCTGAATGTGCAAGGCCGGACGGGGCAAACTGGCGGTAATCTTACCGATTCGCTGGTGAGCTCCGCAAAGAATCTGCTCAGCAGTGACAAAACCCATGCCATCGCTAGACCACAAGGTGCACGTGGCCCAATGGATGACGCTTTTGGACCTTTACTGGCGCTAACCGATACCGGCGCAGCGGCTAAAGATAGCCTCAGCCTGCCAACCTTCCTGACGCGTATCACCCGTGTTCGGCTGCGGCTGCAGCAGGTCACCAACGCGCCGGATCCACAGGCCATGATGCAGTCGTTAGAATTGACGGTGTTTCAGGGCAAAGCCGTTGATCTGACTGACACCCGCGATTACGGCAGTCTGATTGCTGCCAGCCTCGGACAGGAGTGGAGCGGGTTTGGTCAGGCGATATTTGTCGAGCCGATGGTGCAGGCGTGGGAGCAAGTGCTCAGCCCCACCGCTGAAAGTATTAACAGTCAATGGCAGAACGATATTTTAACGCCGTGGGATCAATCGTTTGCCGACCGCTATCCGTTTGCTAACCGACAAAGCGACGTCTCCTTACCGCATTTAGCGCAGTTTATGCGTACCGACACCGGACGTATCGCGCAGTTCGTTAACAGTCGCCTCGCTGGCCTGCTACGGCTTGAAGGGGATCGCTGGGTGCCGGATGCCATGAACAGCCAGGGACTGACGTTTGATCCTGCTTTTCTGAATGCGCTGAATAAACTGACGCACATCGCGAACACCGCATTTGTCCGGGGAGATGTAGAGCTGCACTTTCAGATGATGGCAAAACCTTCCCGCGACATGGTGGAATCGGAGCTGACGGTGGATCGCCAGAAGCTGCAATATTTTAACCAGGAAGAGAGTTGGCAAACGCTGAACTGGCCTGACAACCGCTGGCAACCGCAAACCACGCTGACCTGGCGCAGCACCCATACCGGAACCCGCATTTATGCCGATCACCCTGGAAGCTGGGGCCTGATCCGCCTGCTGGATAAAGCCCGCATCACCAATCTGGGGAACAACATCTATCGTGTTACCTGGCCGACGCCAGACGGGCTGGCACTCAACTATCAGATACGTACGGAGCTCGGCAGTGGCCCGCTGGCGCTACTCGAATTGCGCGGCTTCCGCATGCCTGCGCGGATATTTATTTCCGCTACGCAAAATGAAGATGCGTACCAGGGAGGTGAACAATGAAAGTTCGCTTCGCTCATGTGTTGCTGATTTTGCTGTCGCCAACGTTGCTGAGCAGTTGTGGAGCGTGGCAAAAAACCAAACAGGGAACAGCAAGCATTGCCGATGCCGTGTTTTATCGTCAGGTCAATATCCTGCACCTGACCTTCACTGCGCGTACGGCGATCAATCAGGACGACGCCCAGCAGTCGATGCCTTTACGCCTGAATATTTTGCAGCTCAGCACGCGTCAACGTTTCGATAACGCCGAATACAGCAGCCTGTTGGCACAGCCGGATTGGGTGCTGAAAGAGAGCCTGGTGGCGCAGCGGCAGCTCAGCGTCATGCCGGGACAAAGCGTCAGCCTCGATATGCCAATGGAGAAGCAGGCGCAGTTTGTCGCAGTCGTGGGCTTGTTCCGCCAACCGGACCGGGAGCGCGGTACATGGAAACAGGTGCTGAGCCGTGAGGAGCTTGATGCGGATTCACCACGCACGATTGAAGTAAGGGATAACACCCTGAATTTGGAATTATTGAAGTAACTATTCAATTTAACGGCAGGAGCCACAAAGTGACGCTATACGATATAAAACCGAAGTTTCAGCATTTATTAAGACCGCTGGTCGTCAGGTTACATGCGCAGGGTATCACCGCCAACCAGGTAACCTTGTTTGCCATGCTCACTTCTGCAGTACTGGGCGCATTGTTGATGCGTTTCCCCGATCCACGCTTTTTTATCACCCTGCCCGTTTTCCTGTTTTTCCGCATGGCGTTAAACGCCATTGATGGCATGTTAGCCCGAGAATTCCATCAGCAATCCACCCTCGGGGCAATCCTCAACGAGGTGGGTGACATTATCTCTGACGCGGCACTCTACCTCGCTTTTGCGTTTGTTACTGGCATTTCTGCCTGGTGGGTTGTGCTGGTGGTGCTGCTTTCCTGGCTGAGCGAATTTTGCGGTGTGATGTGCCAGACGCTAAACGGCATCCGTAGCTACCGTGGCCCGTTAGGCAAAAGTGACCGCGCATTTATCTTTGGCGCTCTCGGCCTGGTGATTGCGCTGTGGCCGCAGTCTATCGGCTACGCTAACGCAGTGTTTGCCATTGCCGCCCTGTTATTGTGCTGGACCAGCCTGAATCGCTGCCGCAATGCGATGGAGGCGAAAAATGGCTGACTCCAGACACCTGCTTTATTACTGCCTGGGCGGTATCTTCGGTGTTCTCATGCTGGCGACGCTGATTATTTTTGTGCTGAGAAAGTGCCGCCCACAACGCAACTGGCTGGAATTGCAGCAGCGCGTTAATAGCTGGTGGGTGATTATCTGCCTGTTCTCGTTAGCAATGCTGTCGCCGAAGTGGCTGGCGCTGACCTTTTTCGGCTTCATCAGCTTCCTGTCGTTAAAAGAGTATCTGACGTTAGCACCCACGCGGCGTTCTGACAGTATGCCGCTGCTGTGGATGTATGCCGCTATCCCGGTGCAATATCTCTGGACCGGCATGGCCTGGTACGGCATGTTCATCATTTTTATCCCGGTTTACGTCTTCCTGTTCCTGCCCGCTCGCATGGTGATTGCCGGTGATACCAAAGGTTTTCTGCACTCTGCGTCGGTAATGCACTGGGGCATGATGACCACCGTGTTCGCTCTGAGCCACGTTGCCTACCTGATGACTTTACCCGGTGCCGACGCCAGCGCCGGTGCGCTGCTGGTGTTCTTCCTCGTGGCGCTGACTGAGCTGAATGATATTGCCCAGTATCTGTGGGGAAAATCGCTGGGCAGGATTCGGGTAACGCCCAACGTCAGCCCGAATAAGACGCTGGCCGGTTTGCTGGGTGGCATCTTTACCACCATGTTGCTGGCTGCGATTCTTGGCCCACTGCTGACACCGATGAGTTATCTCCACTCGCTGGGTGCTGGGTTGATTATTGGTGCAAGCGGCTTTTGCGGCGATGTTGTGATGTCGGCGATCAAGCGCGATTTTGGTGTGAAGGATTCCGGCAAATTGCTGCCCGGACACGGTGGCATTTTGGATCGACTCGATTCACTCATCTACACTGCGCCGCTGTTCTTCCACTTCTATTACTACTTCTACGTGTAGGAGGCGCACATGAACCGCATGCTGCGCTGGCTCTTTACCCTGTGCATCGCTTATCCGGTGGTGTGGATCTGGCTGGGTGTCGCCGTGGCCAACCGCAAGAAGCTACCGAAAACAGGCCCGGCGATCATTGTGGCAAACCACAACAGCCATCTTGATGTGCTGACGCTGTTCACCTTGTTCCCCCTCTCGACGTTAGTGGACGTACAGCCGGTGGCTGCCGCTGATTACTTCCTGAAAAACAGAGTGGTGGGTTGGTTTGCGCTCAAGGTGATTGGCATCATCCCGGTGTATCGCGGGGCGCATCAGGCTAATCCATTGCAGGCCTGCGTCGATGCACTGGCGGAAAAGAAAATTGTGATTATTTTCCCGGAAGGCACGCGCGGCGAGCCGGGGAAACTGTCAGAAATTAAATCTGGCCTCTGGCATCTCAGCCAGCAGTGCCCGGATGTGCCCATCATTCCGGTCTATATGCACGGGCTGGATCGCTCAATGGGTAAAGGTCAGAAAATACCGGTGCCGTTCTTTATCGATATTTATATCGACGATCCGCTGCGTTATCAGGACAACAAGGCCGAATTTAAAAGCGCGTTATTAAATCGTTTTGTCGAATTACAACAGCAAGCCATAAGGAAATCATCATGAGCCAGGAAGCACGTTTATTTCAGGAAGGAGCTTTTTCAACCAGCGACGGGGAATCTCTCTATTTTCGCCACTGGCCCGCGCAGGATGCGCAGAGCAAAAAAGTGATTGTGCTATTTCATCGCGGGCATGAGCACTCCGGACGTTTGCAGCATGTTGTCGATGAGTTACTGATGCCGGATGCCCATTTTTACGCATGGGATGCGCGTGGACACGGACATTCGCCGGGAGAGCGAGGTTATAGCCCAAGCCTGGCTCGCTCAGTGCAGGACGTCGATGAATTTGTTCGCTTTGTCGCTGAACAAGCCAGGGTGAGCATTGAAGATATAGTGGTGATTGCGCAAAGCGTCGGCGCGGTGCTGGTCGCTACCTGGGTGCATGATTACGCACCTAAAATTCGCGGTATGGTGCTGGCCTCTCCAGCGTTTAAGGTGAAGCTGTATGTACCTTTCGCACGCAAGGGATTGGCTATGCTGCAACGTATTCGCGGTATGTTTTACGTGAACTCTTACGTCAAAGGGAAATTTCTCAGCCACGACCCGGAGCGCATTCGCAGCTTTGAGCAGGATAAATTTATCACCCGTCAGATTGCCGTGAATATTCTGCTGGATCTGTATAAAACGGCGGAGCGTATTGTTTCTGACTCTGCCGCCATCACCGTGCCAACACAGCTGCTGATTTCCGGCGATGATTTTGTGGTGCACACCAAACCGCAGAAAAAATTCTATCAGGGGCTGCGTAGCGCCATCAAAGAGCAGCATATTCTGCCAGGTTTTTATCACGATACGCTGGGAGAAAAGGATCGCCAGCTTGCCTTCGATAAAATGAAGCCGTTTATCGAACAGCTTTACCACGCTGCACCTTACACCTTCGATTACAGCCATGAAGATCAGTGGAGTTCGGGCGCTGATGCGTACCGTGAGTTGCAGGCACCACCTAAGCGCTGCTCACTGCAAGGTGTGTCCTACGCTTCATTGAGTTTTGGCATGAAAACCCTTGGCAGACTGTCAAAAGGCATGCGCCTGGGATATGAAACCGGCTTTGACTCTGGCAGTACGCTGGATTATGTCTACCGCAACACGGCTGAAGGCACCGGCATTATTGGCCGTATCATCGACAGGCAGTACCTCAACAGCATTGGCTGGCGCGGCATTCGCATGCGCAAAGAAAATATCCAGCAGGTGATTACGCAGGCCGTAGCAAAACTGCAAGAGCACAATTTGCCGATTCGCGTAGTCGACATAGCCGCCGGACATGGCCGCTACGTTCTTGATGCACTAGAGAAACAGCCGGGAATTGAAAGCATCTTGTTGCGAGATTACAGCGATCTAAATGTGGAGAAAGGCCAGGCGATGATTGAAGCGCGTCAATTAGGCCATCTCGCGCAGTTCAAAAAAGGCAATGCCTTTGATTATGACTCGCTCGCCACACTCGCGCCTGTGCCGACGCTGGGCATTGTCTCCGGCCTGTATGAACTGTTCCCGAGCAACCAATTAATCAAAACTTCGTTGGCCGGGTTGGCAGCAGCCATTCCGCCGGGCGGCGTGCTGGTTTATACCGGGCAACCGTGGCATCCGCAGTTGAAAACCATCGCATGGACCTTAACCAGCCACCAGAACGGTATTCCCTGGTTGATGCGCGTACGCAGCCAGAAAGAGATGGATACGCTGGTCGAAGACGCTGGATTTGAGAAATGCCACCAGTTGATCGATGAGTTTGGCATCTTTACCGTGTCGCTGGCGGTAAGAAAATAGCATGACTGAATCGTTGATGACAGAACGCCCTTTTCGCCCCTGGAAACAGGGGCTTTGCTGGCTGATGTTGCTGGGGCCCCTGTTTTTTCTCAGCTACGGGCAGGTGAATACCTACACCGCGACCCGCGACGATGTGGAAAGCCTGGTGTTTGCCTGGGAACGTTCGATTCTATTTGTTCCCTGGACCATCGTGCCTTACTGGAGCATCGACCTGCTTTACGGTATTTCACTGTTCATCTGCACATCAAGACAAGAGCTGATGCGTCACGGCTATCGCCTGCTAGTAGCATCGCTGGTGGCGTGTGCAGCGTTTTTACTTTTCCCGCTGAAGTTTACCTTCACGCGCCCGGAAACCCAGGGTGCCTTCGGCTGGTTGTTCCGCCAGCTTGAACAGTTTGATTTACCCTATAACCAGGCCCCTTCGTTGCACATTATTCTGACCTGGCTGCTCTGGCTGCGCTTTCGCCAGCATCTGAATCGCAATGCAAGAATCGTTGCGGCCAGTTGGTTCCTGCTGATTGCTGTCTCGGTACTGACCACCTGGCAGCACCATTCTATCGATGTCATTAGCGGGATTGGGGTCGCGGTCATCATCAGCTACCTGATTCCGATTAGAGGAGAATGGCGCTGGCAGCGGCCCACTTTGCACGCGCGACGTCTGGCGAGCAAATACGGCCTGGGTGGAATGCTGTTTTTACTGGCGGGAGCCGCGATTCCCTGTGGTCATTTGCTGTTGTGGCCTGCTTTAGCGCTGCTGGCAGTGGCTGCAGGCTATGCCGGATTGGGCGTGACGGTGTTCCAGAAAAACAGTTGCGGCAACTTATCCCTCTCCGCACGCCTGCTGCTATTACCCTATCTGACAGGCGCGAGGATTTCCCGCCGCTGGTTTTCCCGACATACCGCGCAAAGTAATGAGATTGTCGCTGGCATAGCGCTGGGCAGGTTTCCGGACAAGGCGCAGCAGGATTTTGCCGTTTTTGATCTGACCGCAGAATTACACAAAGGCAACCGGAGCGCACAGCGATGGCAGGCCTATCCACTCATGGATTTGCTGGTGCCCGACATTGCGCGTTTGCACACTGCGGTGAGACAGCTTCAGCAACTGCACCGGGAAAGTGACAAGGTGTTGGTTTGCTGCGCGCTGGGTTTATCGCGCAGTGCCACGGTGATTGCGGCGTGGCTGCTGGCGGAAGGACATGCAGCCTCTGTCGTTCAGGCCGTTGAACTCATTAAGTCCCGACGCCCGCAGATTGTTCTCACCCCTGCACACATTGCCATCCTCGAAGCCTTCAGCAAGGAACAGCTATGTCAGACATCATGATGACCAACCGAATTGTGCAAATTCATCTGGCAAGCTGGCGCTACTTTGCCGCTCTGACACTGCCGCCACTGGCGCTGATACTCAGCCTTTTCTACTCCGCGCTGAGTCTGCCGTTAATGGTGTTGTTCTTCATCACACACTACTACTGCTGGCGTTTATGGCTTGATGAACGGCTCTTCGCATTGCTCAACAACGAAGACGACCTTGCTGAGTTTGACCGGGGCATGGCGCAGCTGTGGCCGAAAAAATTTGCCCGCCCGCGTTCTCTGGCTGATCGCCTGCACGGAACAAGAGTCATATTTTACCGGGCAATGATCTCACTGCTGGTGCTGTGGTTGGTTTCACTCTGCTCAGTGAGTTATCTGGCACTCACGCTGGTTGAGTAGGTGAACCATGAACGATCATGATTTTCTAAAATATTTCGACAGCGAAATGCGTTATCTGAAAGCTGCTGCGCAGGAGTTTGCGGAGCAGTATCCGGAGGCGGGACGGCGACTGGGTGTCGACGGCAAATCTCTGAAGATGAATGACTCGGTCGAGCAACTGTTTCAGGGCTTCTCGCTGATGATGGCGCAGATGCGTCGCAAGATTGATGACGATATTCCGGAGCTGACGGAGCCGCTGCTTGGGCATCTGGTGCCCGTGGTGAACCGCACGCTGCCATCAATGTCTGTGGTGGAACTTACGCCCGATAGCGTCGCTCAGGTACGTGATGCGGTGCTGCCGGAAGGTACAACGCTGCTGACCCGACCGATGGATATCACTGGCCAACGCTGCCCGTATCGCACGACCGATGCGTTGAAATTGCATCCACTGGCGCTGGGCGAGATAACCACGCCCTTCCATCCTGATGGACACCAGATGATTTCCCTGCGGTTTACACTCAGCCCTCAGGCCGATACGAGCCAAATCGATCTCAGCGATATCCCGCTCTACATCCACGGAGATCGCCCGGTGCAGTCGCTGCTATACCATGCGCTGACCCGTCATCTGCGCAACATCACTTTTCGCCTGCCGCAGAGTGATAACTCCGATCCGCAGTTATTTAGTGGCGACATCCGTGCCCGCTGGCAGCAGCACTGGCGTCCGGTCTGGCCGGAAAGCGACAGTCCTGCACTCTGTGGTGAAGTGCGCCCGCTGCTGGAATATTTCATTTTTCCGGCTCGCTACGCCTTCTTTACTCTTTCGGGGCTCAACACGCTGCCTTTCGACGAAAGCTGCCGCGAGGTGATTCTCGATATTCACCTCAGTCAGCCGCTTCCACATGATATTTCCCTGCCGGCAGACGCGCTGCGCATTCACTGCGTGCCGGTGATTAACCTATTTACGCTGAACGCCGAGCCGCTGAAGGTAAAACCTGCGGTGCTCGATTATCGTCTGCGTCCGCATCGACTGCGCGATCAGCACACTGAGATTTACAGTGTTGATGAAGTTGCCGCCAGCGAAACACTGGATAAGCGGCGCTATGTGCCGTATCGGCACTTCCGGCAAAAAGGGGGCATGTTGCAACGCAAAGAGTCCTGGCCGGAGCGATATTTCCATACGCGTGTCTGGCGTGGTGTCAGCGGTCTTTATGAAACCCTGCTGATGTTGGGTGGCGATGAAAGCGAGACCGATCGAGGCGAGGATGATGCCACGCTGTTTATGAACATCACCTGCACCAATGGTAACTATCCGCGTATGGCGCTGGAGAAAGCCGTATTTGATGGAAGCGCGGTCACCGGCAACCTAACGTTGCAGTGCACAACGCGTCATCCCCCTTCTATGCCTTGCTACCCGCCAACCACGCAGTTGTATCAGTGGCATGTGATGTCGCTGCTGCATCCGCGCGCGCTGAGCCAGATGATTAGCGATGCTAAAAACCTTCGAGCCGTGCTGGCGCTGTTTGACTGGAGTAATGACGATAACAACCGCCGTCGCATCAGCGGTATTCGTCACGTCAGCTGGCGTCAGGACTATAACTCCTCGTATCACTGGCACGGGGTGCGTATTCGCGTGGCACTCGATGAAACCCAGTTCAGCGGCACCGGCGATGCCCGCCTGTTCTGCGAGCTGCTGGAACAGTTCCTGATGCAGTACGCCAGCGTTGTGCGCTTTACCCAACTGACGGTGCTGCTGACTGCTTCGGGCACCGAGTGGGCCTGGCCGGAGCGACGCATTGACAGGGTGCTGATGTGAGCGAAAACAACAAAAAACCGTTCTGGCTGGACGATAACGGCAATGATCAGACCGCGCAGTACAACTTTTACCGCTTCTGCCAGCTGCTGGAGCAGACGGCCGGCAGCCGTCTTGGCACGGGCCGCACGCCAGAGAGTGATCCGGTGCGCTTTCGCCCTAACCCGCATCTGGGCTTTCCCGCCGGGGAGCTAAAGCGCACGGAAATTGACGCCGATAACCCGGATGCGATACCAACGGTCCGAACCAACTTCTTCGGCCTGTACGGCGTGGATTCGCCGCTGCCCACCAGCATCATTGACGACATCAACCAAGGCCGCGATGGTGCGGATGCGATGGCAGCGTTTCTGGATATCTTCAATCACCGACTGATGACGCAGTTTTACCGCATCTGGCGCAAGTACAGCTATCCGGCCACCTTTGAGCCAGGCGGTACCGATACGGTTTCGCAAAGCCTGATGGCGCTAACCGGCATCTCCAACAGCGGTGAACAACCTTCGTCACGCCTGCTGGCTATTCTGAAACCGTTGCTGCATACCACACACACTGCTGAAGGCATCGCTGCGGTTATACGCAGCCAGGCACCGAACACCAAGGTTGAGGTTTTCGCACACCATCCAGTGAGCATGCCGGTGGCAAAACGCGCCCGACTTTCACTTAAAGGTGGCATGACGCTTGAACAGAATCCGATACTGGGTGATGAAACCCGCGTGGCTGATTACTGCTCACGAGTTGAGCTTTCAACAGACGATCCTGATGAAGCGAAAGGCTGGATGCCTGACGGACAGCTTAGGAATGACGTGATGGCGCTACTGCGTACCTATTTGGGCTGTGACTATGATTTGCGGTTTTGGCTAACAATTCCCACCCAATTTCTGCCAATGCCGCGGCTTGGCGATTCCGGGTTGTTCAATGGATACAACATGATGCTGGGGTTGAGGGAGGATAATCAGAGTGCGATGCCGGAAATGGTGCGAATTAAAGTGGGAAAGTTGCGAGAAAGTAATGTTAAATAACATAAACATCGAGAGTGAATGACACGCTAAATACAGTGAACCTTACCGGTATATCGGGGAAGCCACAGATGTATACGAGCATTGTTCTCGTATAATGATTAAAAATCCGAACGAAACATGAAACAGTGAATAAAGTCGGTTTCTTCGGCGATGCATACACCGTCTGTAAGACAATAGTTCCAAGATGGCGCCACACGATTGGTAATTTAGTGAGTTATTTCACCTACTGAAATGCTGATCAGTAAAATATTCATTTCAATCAACTTGAATATGGGATGCTTTATCAGTGCATCCCTTTCAATATTTAATTAGAAAAAATTAAATATCTCAATCCATTAGATTTTATACATAGAAATTGTTGACTCGCAAAGTCATTCGCGTATCTCCATTACTGGCGAAGATGTGATCAGAGTGGCGAAGGCTTCCATACGACGTGCCACTTCACGAACTGCATCACCCGGACTCATGCCACTGCGCACCGCTTCGCCAAAAGCTGCAAGCTCAATCTTCTGTATCACTACCAGCAATCCCAACTGTTGTTCATCCGCGCGACCTCGCTCGCCTGCGGACAGGCCAATAACGCGATTTTCAGCACGTGCTAGATTGATGTAATGATGACGCAGTGCTCCGAGCGCTTTGAGGCTGTCGCGCTTCACGACGCATAGAAAATGCTTTAGTCACGTCCAATTTGAACAGATTCATGCGTTCTGGATTGTTCCCATGGATAACTCGAAGCGTGTAATCGAATTGGAACTCATTAAGCAAATAACTGACCTCTGGCCTCTCTTCCCTGCTTTTAAGGTTTCCCTGTTTCGAATCGGAAAACTCTTTAAGCGATTGGCAGGGCAATGAACCAAGCTCACGAAGTCTTTCTTTATTCACTTTGATTGTTGCAACTAAGTTTTCATGCTGTATTCCAGCTCGTTCAGCAATAACCCGAGAATCAATACGCGACTCTTGCTTATGTTGGGTAAGGATTTCATCTTGGCGGACTTCAGATTGAGTTTGGCCGCTGCCATTTAAGGCAGTGATTTTTTTCTGGTTCATCTTTTTTGCTCCGAATTATTTTTAATTAGAGCCGCCGCGACAGCGTTAATGATGCTGCAATAAAATGAGCGCAAATGGTCGCAACTTATTTTATTTTCGCTGTTCAGAATAATTTGCGAGTATTTGCACATTAATTTTGCTAGGCCGATTTAGAGCTATGTGGCTTATTAACGGTATTCGTTCACAACGAATCAGCGAAGAGAAGTGACGGAACCACAATGGCAAAGCTTCGTAAAAAGTGAATGGATTCCAATACAGCCTGGAGAGCTGCATTAATACGAGCGGGAATTGATGATTTAAGATTTCATGACCTGAGACACATCTGGGCGAGTTGGCTTATTCAGGCGGGAGTTTCATTGTCGGCATTACAGGAAATGGGCGGCTGGGAGAGTATAGAAATGGTGCAGCGTTATGCTCACCTGGCACCGAACCATTAAACGGAACATGCGAGGCAAATTGACGCGATTTTTGGCAGCCGTGTCCCAAATCTGTCCCATGGGGAAAACTTGAAAGCAGTAGGAGAGTGATAACTCATTGATTTGTATTGGTACGCCCTACAGGATTCGAACCTGTGACCTACGGCTTAGAAGGCCGGTGCTCTATCCAGCTGAGCTAAGGGCGCAAAGTGATTGGGTCGGATTATACGTCCAGCGGCTCGCGCGTCAACGTTTTTGCCCTTGAACAGAAGCGGAGTGCTGCCAGATTAACCAAAACCCCTTAATGCCGCTTGCGCCATTCGCTCATCGACACCAGATTCCCGCCCTGTTCCTTTTCGCCTTCCAGCTCAATCCCTTGCTGCGTGAAGTGCGCATTATACTGGTCGCGCAGCGCATGCAGTTCCTGGCTATCCGGCTCCAGCTGGCGCAAGAAACCCAACGCCAGCAACAGCTGTTGCCTCGATATCAACGCTGAAAATCCCGCCCGGCTCAAAATGCCATGCCAGCGCTGCATATTCTCATCGCTGCCATCGACAATCAGCACCTGCCAAATCAGCAGCACCGCCGCGCCATTGTGCAGATGCGTGTCGTTATCGCCCGCGATGTAATCGGTAAACTCTTTTGCCGCCTCTTTGCCCATCAGCGACAACATCGATTCGATATGCACCGGCGGCAGCTGCAACCGTTTATTAAGCGCCTGCACCGCATGGCGCGAGCTGGCCGTCAGCAGCTGAAAACCTACCACGAACACCACCGCCAGCGTGGCGAGAATTAACCAAATCATCACGTCATCCATCTCATTCACTGCCGGGCATCATAAGCGCTAACGCGGGCGGGCGCCACGGCGAAAAATCGGGAAAGCGGCGTTGATGGCGAATCTCTACCTGACAGCCGCACGCGCTTCTGACAGAATAGACGCCATCCCCGATCTAACCCTCTACAGATGGATTTCCTCTCTGATGGCAGCAAAAATTATTGACGGTAAAACGATTGCGCAGCAGGTGCGCCTTGAGGTTGCCGAAAAAGTACAGCAGCGTCTGGCGGCCGGTAAACGTGCGCCCGGTTTGGCAGTTGTGCTGGTGGGTGAAAACCCGGCTTCGCAGATCTATGTCGCCAGCAAACGTCGTGCTTGTGATGAAGTGGGCTTCATCTCCCGCTCATACGATCTGCCCGCCACCACCAGCGAAGCCGAGCTGCTGGAGCTGATTGATACGCTCAACAACGACAACGATATCGACGGCATTCTGGTGCAGCTGCCGCTGCCAGCCGGCATCGATAACGTCAAAGTGCTGGAGCGCATCGTGCCGGACAAAGACGTGGATGGTTTCCATCCATACAACGTCGGTCGTCTGTGCCAGCGCGCACCAAAGCTGCGTCCGTGTACGCCGCGCGGCATCGTCACCTTGCTGGAGCGCTACAATATCGATACTTACGGCCTGAACGCCGTGGTGGTTGGCGCATCGAATATCGTTGGCCGTCCGATGAGCATGGAGCTGCTGCTCGCCGGTTGCACCACCACCGTCACGCACCGTTTCACCAAAGATCTGCGTCATCACGTTGAGCACGCCGATCTGTTGGTGGTGGCGGTCGGCAAGCCGGGCTTTATTCCGGGCGACTGGATCAAGCCGGGCGCGGTGGTGATTGATGTGGGTATCAACCGTCTCGACAGCGGCAAAGTGGTGGGTGATGTGGAGTTCGAAGCGGCTGCTGAGCGCGCCTCGTACATCACGCCCGTTCCAGGCGGCGTCGGTCCAATGACGGTTGCTACACTGATCCAAAACACGCTGACGGCGTGTGAAGAATTTCACGACATTGAGGAGGCATAATGGCCAGTTTTTCTCTCGGTAAACATGCCCACGTTGATTTGTGCGACCTGCTGAAACTCGAAGGTTGGGTGCAAAGCGGTGCGCAGGCGAAAGCGGTGATTGCGGAAGGCGAAGTGCGCGTCGATGGCGCAGTTGAAACGCGTAAGCGCTGCAAGATTGTTGAAGGCCAAAAGGTCGAGTTTGCAGGCTTTAAGATTACGGTTGTAGCGTAGTCATCCGGAAGGTCGCCATTAATGGCGACCCTACAAAACCCGGGTTTCCCCTTCAATTTGCTCCAGCGCGATGTGATTCACCGCCGTATGCTGCGCAATCAGCGTCGCCAGTTTCGGTGAATGGCTGGTGATCCACAGTTGGCTAAACTGGCTAGCTTCGGCGATCAGTAGTGCTAATGCAGGCAACAAGTCTTCATGCAAACTATTTTCCGGTTCATTTAGCGCCATAAACGCCGGCGGACGCGGGCTGAGCAGCGCCACCACTAAGCAGAGAAAGCGCAGCGTGCCATCCGAGAACTCGGCGCTCTCCAGCGGACGCAAAATCCCCCGCCGTGACATCAGCATCTGAAAACGCCCGTTCTGCACATCAACGTGAAATTCCGTGTCCGGGAAGGCTTCGGCCATCACCTCGAGCAGTAATTCGGAATGACCGCGTTCAACAATCGTGGCCCAGGCTGCGGCCAAATTGCTGCCATCGTGGCTCAGTACCGGCGCGCGCACGCCAATCTGCGGCGCACGAATTGGCGAACCGGGCCACACCGCAAACTCATGATAGAAACGCCACTGGCGTAACCTTTCACGTACCTGCGAAAGCTCGGGATAAAGATGCGGCTCGCCAAGCTGCCCAAACAGCGACTCTTCCGGATGCAGCACCGCAGGATATGCAACGCGTTCGCCATCAACGTTGTGCAGGAAAGCGGTTTGATTTTGCCGCTGCAGGATGCAGGAGGAAGGACGCCGACGCTGGCCGCTCATCCATATACGCTCCTCTTTCACCAGCGGATCGAGGTTAAACATGCTGGTGGCTAACGGCTCAGGAAAACCGATATCAAGCTGATAATCCATATCATCCATCACCACCGCGAGCGCCAGACGTTTAGGATCGTGGCGACGATCGCCGCGCCGTAATCCGCCCGCCCACATCGCTTTCTGGATGCCGCCCTCTTCCGCCAGCGCCAGCGCTAAACGTCCGCTCGCCGCTTCGTGCAGCAATCGCACCGCTTTATACAGGTTAGATTTGCCGCAGCCGTTCGGGCCGCTCACCACGTTGAGCTGTTGCAGCGGTAGCGTCAGGTCGCGCACCGATCGGAAGCCGTGAATATGAATCTGTTCAATCGCCATCAATAAAAAAGGGCGATTTCTCGCCCTCTCCGGTTATTTGCGTCGCCAGCTGGAACCTTGCGGCCCATCCTCAACGATCACGCCCAACTCATTGAGCTTATCGCGCGCCACATCCGCCTGCGCCCAATCTTTGGCTGCACGCGCGTCGGAACGGGCTTTTACCCAATGCTCGATTTCCGCCACTTCATCATCATTCACCTGCGCACCGCTCTGCAGGAACTGCTCGGGATCCTGCTGCAGAATGCCGAGCACGTTAGCGATCTGGCGCAGTTTCGCCGCCAGCGCATCAGCGGAGGCTTTGTCTTCAGTCTTCAGACGATTCACTTCACGCGCCATATCGAACAGCACCGAATAGGCTTCCGGCGTGTTGAAGTCGTCATCCATCGCGGTACGGAAACGCGCTTCGAAATCTTCGCCACCCGACGCCGTAGCATTGGCATCGGTATGACGCAGCGCGGTGTACAAGCGCTCGAGCGCCGCACGCGCCTGGTTGAGGTTGTCTTCGCCGTAGTTGAGCTGGCTGCGATAGTGTCCCGACATCAGGAAGTAACGCACGGTTTCGGCATCGTAGTGCTGCAACACATCGCGCACGGTGAAAAAGTTATCCAGCGATTTCGACATCTTCTCGCGATCAACCATCACCATGCCGGAGTGCATCCAGTAATTTACATACGGGCCATCGTGCGCACAGGTGGATTGCGCCACTTCGTTTTCATGGTGCGGGAACATCAGGTCCGAACCGCCGCCGTGAATGTCGAAATGGGTGCCAAGCTGTTTGCAGTTCATCGCCGAACATTCGATGTGCCAGCCTGGACGGCCGTTGCCCCACGGCGAGTTCCACGCCGGTTCGTCGGCTTTGGACATCTTCCACAGCACGAAGTCCATCGGATTACGCTTCACATCCGCCACTTCGACACGCGCACCGGCCTGCAGCTGCTCCAGATCCTGGCGCGACAGCACCCCGTAATCTTTGTCGCTCATCACGTCGAACATCACGTCGCCGTTGTCCGCCACGTACGCGTGCTTACGCTCAATCAGCGTGCCGACCAGCTCAATAATCTCGTCGATATGGCGGGTGGCGCGCGGCTCCAGATCCGGCGGCAGAATGCCGAGCGCGGCGAAATCGTTGTGCATCTCGGCGATCATGCGGTTGGTCAGCGTTTCGATGCTTTCCCCGTTTTGATTGGCGCGTTTGATGATTTTGTCATCGATATCGGTGATGTTACGCACATACTTCAGTTGATAGCCCACGTAACGCAGATAACGCGCCACCACGTCGAATGCCACAAATGTACGCCCATGGCCGATATGACAGAGGTCGTAAACCGTGATACCACACACGTACATACCGATTTCACCGGCGTGGATAGGTTTAAATTCCTCTTTCTGTCGACTCAGGGTGTTATAGATCTTCAACATTGAATGGTTCCGTTATTGACGTTTGCGGGATACGCCCTTGCAGCGTAGCCGGTTATTGTGCCGTATTTTTCTGACTTGTGCATCGCTCGGTTGCCAACTGCCGTCCGGTTACTGACGCGTTATTGGAAATTGTGATATAAGAAGCGTCTACAAAAATGCCCCGCCGCCTTGCAGGCGCGGCAGCGACACTGACGACAACCTTGACAGGAAGAAAATAATGGTCACTTTCCAGACGAACCATGGCGATATCGTAATTAAAACTTTCGATGACAAAGCGCCGGCTACCGTGAAGAACTTCCTGGAATACTGCGCGGAAGGTTTTTACGATAACACTATCTTCCATCGCGTAATCAACGGTTTCATGATTCAGGGCGGCGGTTTTGAGCCTGGCATGAAGCAGAAAGATACCAAAGCAGACATCCGCAACGAAGCGAACAACGGCCTGAAAAACACCAAAGGCACCCTGGCGATGGCGCGTACTCAGGCTCCACACTCTGCAACGGCCCAGTTCTTCATCAACGTGGCAGACAACGACTTCCTGAACTTCCGTGACGAAAGCCTGCAAGGCTGGGGTTACTGCGTGTTCGCTGAAGTGGTTGAAGGCATGGACGTGGTTGAGAAAATCAAAGCGGTGAAAACCGGCCGCAGCGGCATGCATCAGGACGTTCCGGTTGAAGATGTTGTCATCCAGAAAGTGACTGTTAGCGAGTAATGTCGCGCACGCTGTTTATCGCAGATCTGCATCTGTGTCATGAAGAACCGGCAATCACTGCCGGTTTTCTGCATTTTTTGCAGGGTGAAGCGCGCACGTGCGATGCGCTTTACATCCTCGGCGATCTGTTTGAAGCCTGGATCGGCGACGACGATCCTAACCCGCTGCATCAGCAGATCGCTGCGGCGCTCAAAGCCTTGCCAGTGCCGAAATTCTTCATCCACGGTAATCGCGACTTCCTGCTCGGCCAGCGTTTTGCGCGTGCCAGCGGCATGACGCTGCTGCCGGAAGAGAAGGTGCTCGATCGCTACGGACATCGTGTGTTGATCATGCACGGCGATACCTTGTGTACCGACGATGAAGGCTATCAGCGATTCCGCGCCAAAGTGCATCAGCGCTGGTTGCAGCGTCTGTTCCTCGCGTTGCCGCTGCGTCTGCGCATGCGCATTGCCGCGCGCATGCGCAATGGCAGCAAGCAGGCGAATCAGCATAAATCGGTCAGCATCATGGACGTCAATCAGTCCGCGGTGGAAGCCGCAATGACGCGCCAACAGGTGCCGATTCTGATTCACGGCCACACGCATCGTCCCGCCATTCACGCCTTCCTGCTGCACGGTGAAAACGCCGAGCGCGCGGTGCTGGGTGCCTGGCATGAGAACGGATCGATGATTCAGCTTGATGCCAGCGGCGTAAGCCTGATCGAATTCCCCTTCTGAAATCCGGGCATCAATGCCCGTTTTCCGCCTACGCAACCGTTTTCCTTGCTGCCATCTCATGCTATTCTCTGTGCCCTTCTTCGCCTGCCCGCCCGGCCAGGTTCGTTTGCATATTCACAGGAGTTGACCGCATGTCATCCAACGCCGCCCCGGCCCGTATCGCCATTGTCATGGGTTCCAAAAGTGACTGGGCTACCATGCAGTTCGCCGAGGAAATTCTTAACAGCCTGGATGTTCCCTTCCACGTTGAAGTGGTCTCAGCTCACCGTACGCCCGACAAACTGTTCAGCTTCGCGGAAACCGCCGCTGAAAACGGTTTTCAGGTGATCATCGCCGGTGCCGGCGGTGCTGCCCATTTGCCGGGCATGCTGGCCGCGAAAACGCTGGTGCCGGTGCTGGGCGTGCCCGTGCAAAGCGCGGCGCTGAGCGGCGTCGATAGCCTCTACTCCATCGTGCAGATGCCGCGCGGCATTCCGGTGGGTACGCTGGCGATTGGTAAAGCCGGTGCTGCCAACGCCGCCCTGCTGGCGGCACAGATTCTGGCGATCCACGACAGCGCGCTGTCAACGCGCATCGCCAACTGGCGTCAAACGCAAACTGATGAAGTGCTGAACAACCCAGATCCGCGGGAGGACGCATGAAGCCGGTTTGCGTACTAGGAAATGGTCAGTTAGGCCGCATGCTGCGCCAGGCGGGTGAACCGCTCGGCATCGCGGTCTATCCGGTGGGTCTGGATGCGGAGCCTTCTGCGCTGCCGATCGCTGAAAGCGTGATCACCGCTGAGATCGAGCGCTGGCCGGAAACCGCGTTAACCCGCGAACTGGCGAGCCATCCGGCCTTTGTGAATCGCGATATCTTCCCGCGTCTGGCCGATCGCCTGACGCAAAAACAGCTGCTGGATCAGCTGAACCTCGCTACCGCGCCGTGGCAGCTGCTGGCCGATAAAGCCGAGTGGCCAAATGTGTTCAACTCGCTTGGCGAACTGGCGATTGTAAAGCGTCGTACCGGCGGCTATGACGGCCGTGGCCAGTGGCGTTTGCGCGCCCATGAAACCGACGCGCTACCGGATGAATGCTACGGCGAATGCATCGTTGAGCAAGGCATTAACTTCAGCGGCGAAGTGTCGATGGTCGGCGCGCGTGGGCACGATGGCAGCACGGTGTTTTATCCGCTGACGCATAACCTGCATCAGGACGGCATTCTGCGCACCAGCGTGGCGTTCCCGCAGGCCGATGCCGCACAGCAACAGCAGGCGGAAGCGATGCTCAGCGCCATCATGCATGAGCTGAACTACGTCGGCGTGATGGCGATGGAGTGTTTCATTACGCCAGAAGGTTTGCTGATCAACGAGCTGGCACCGCGCGTGCACAACAGCGGCCACTGGACGCAGAATGGCGCGTCAATCAGCCAGTTCGAGCTGCATCTGCGTGCGGTTTTGGGCCTGGCACTGCCAAAGCCGGTGGTGTTTGCGCCGTCGGTGATGGTGAATCTGATTGGTACTGAGGTGAATCTGGCGTGGCTGCAGCAGCCGCTGGTGCATCTGCATTGGTACGACAAAGAGGTGCGCGCCGGCCGCAAGGTTGGGCATCTTAATCTGACCGATAGCGATCACGCGCGTCTGGCGTCAGCCTTGAATGCGCTGGTGCCGCTGCTGCCGGAAGCGTATGCGAGCGGGATTGCGTGGGCGATTGAGAAGCTCTGATTAACCAGGTCGCCATGAATGGCGACCCTACGTGGTTTGGTGTGATTTTCGTAGGGTGCGCATTCATGCGCACCGGGTTACGCCACCATCTTCATCGCCACATGGCTCCAGCGATTCAGATGCGTAATCTGGAAACCATGCGCCTTAAACAGCGCATCCAGCGACGCTTCAGAATGAATCGTGATATGCCCATTACGCGGCGCGATATACCAATCATTCATTCCCAAATGGCTCACTTCATCTGTGGTGCCGGTACTAAAGAAAAACACCCCGCCCTTTTTCAAAAACCCTGACACTTCTGCCAGCGTTTTATGCGGATCGGGTGTGTGCTCAAACACTTCAAAACTGGTCATAAATTCATACGAATTCAGTTCCGGGTACTCGCCCGATACAAACGGATCCCAGGCGACCATATCCATTCCCACTTCCCGCATTAACCGTGCAAACGTGCCAGTGCCACCGCCGTAATCCAGCATCTTTTTACCCAGAAATCGTTCAAATAGCTGCAAAACTAAGTCACGGTTTCTGCGGGGACGTACGATCGCGTATTCGGGATCAAATTCAGCGTATCCATCATTATAAACGTGCTGTGCAAAATCAGATGGCGTCCAGTCATCAAACGCATGGGTGTAAACCAAACCACAGCTCTGGCATTGATGGTAATAGATGGCAACGCCCGTTAAGGGAAATACATAACGATTGGGCAGCTGTGAATGACAGGCAGTATTAAAATCGGTCACGCCATACAGCGTGGCTTCACTTTGGCAGACTTTACAGCAGCCGATTTCAACAACGGATTTGACGATAAGTGGAGATGACATGTTTAGCCTTAAATAAGTCTGGTCTGCTTTCATGAGTCGACTCACGCAGACCAGAACTTAAATTTAAGACAAATCGTTTTGCTTATCCGGCACTGAAGCTTCTGAACAGCGCCTTCTGTTTTAATAGTCGAATACCCAACCAGGCACCGCACAGCGAGAGCAGCAGCGCGCCGCCAATCGGCAAGGCAATCCATAGCGTCCAGTCTGGCTGCCACGGGAAATCGAAGATCTTGCGCTGCAAGCCCCACAGCGCCGCTTCCGCGCCCAGCGCCGCCGCAATCCCCGATACCACGCCAAGCAGCGCAAACTCACACCATAAGGTGCCGCGCAGCAGGCGCTTGCTGGCACCCAACGTGCGATAGACCACCAACTCCTGCCGACGCTGACGCATGCCAACCTGGATCTGCGCCAGCAACAGCAGCACGCCGCACACCGTTACCAGCACCACCATCACTTCCAGCGCCTGGCTCACCTGCGTCAGCACCTGACCGATCTGGCGCATCATGCTGCCGATATCCAGCAGGCTAAGCGTCGGGAATGAACGATTTAGCTGCGCCAGCAGCGCCGGATTGCTCTCCATGCGGAAGCTGGTCAGCCAGGTTTGTGGCTGTTGATCGAGCGCGCCCGGCGGGAAGATAAAGAAGAAGTTCGGCCGCAGACTCTCCCAATCCACCTTGCGCAAGCTGGTGATTTTGGCGCTGAACTGCTGAGTATCGCCGCTGAAGGTTAAGCTATCGCCGAGCTTCACGCCCAGACGATCCGCCAGCTCCACCTCCATCGACACTTCACCGGGCTGCGGCGGCCAGTTACCGGAAATCAGCGGATTGTGATCCGGACGCTCCGCTTGCCACGTCAGATTGAGTTCGCGATTCAGCGCGTTATCCAGCTGCGGATCAGCCTCTTTGCCGTTTAGCTCGGTGAGACGTGCACGCACAATCGGGTAGAAGGTCTCCGGCTTGAGCTGATGCCCAGCCAGGAAGTCGCGTACCTGCGGCACCTGCTCTTTGGTGATGTTCAGCAGGAAATAGTTCGGACTGTCCGGCGGAAGTTGCTGTTGCCAGCGATCCAGCAGATCGCCGCGCATCACCAGCAGCAGCGCCAGCAGCATAAATGACAGCGAAAACGCCGCCAGCTGGCTGAGCGTCATCGCCGGTTGACGCAGCAGACGGTTGATCGCCAGGCGCAGCGCCAGATTGCGCACCACCAGCCGACGCAGCAGCAGCAAGGTGCCCCAGCCGAGTAACGCCAGCAGCAGCGCCAGCATCACCACGCCCGCCAGCAGCGCCCACAGCATTTTGCTGCCACCCATCAGCAGCGCCAGCAAGCCAATCACCACCAGCGCCATTGCTGGCAGATAGAATCGCAGTGGCCAGACGTTCGCCACCGCATCCCGCCGCAGTACGCGCAGCGGTTGCGTCGCCATCAGCAAGCGATACGGACGCAAACCCACCAGCAGCGAAATGACAAACATCGCGCCAATCGCCCACAGCCACGGCCAGAAACTCGCCGCAGGCAGCGCGCCCGGCAGCACCGGTTTCAGCATCAGCAGCAGGATCACTTCAATGCCCTGCCCCAGGGCGCTACCGACAATCGCCGCCAGCAGCAACACCGCCAGCCATTGGCCGATGATCAGCCGCTGCAGCGCCTTGCGCGTTGCGCCCAGCGTTTTCAGTACCGCCACCAAATCGTAGCGGCTGCGGCAGTAATGACTCATCGCCACCGCCACCGCAGCAATCGCCAGCATCAGCGTCAGCAAGGCCGAGAGCAATAAAAATTGCTGCGCACGCTGCATCGAGCGGCCCAGCGCATCTTCCGAATTATCCACGCTGATCCAGCGCTGATCGGCTTTCAGCTGCGGCTCGATCCAGCTGTCATAACGCGCCAGCGGTGCCGGATCGCCGGAGAATTTATAGCGCCAGCTCAGGCGACTTCCCGGCTGCACCGCACCGGTTTTCTCCACGTCGGCCAGATTCATTAGCAGACGTGGCGCGGTCTGGAACGGATTGAAGCCGCCATCCGGCTCCTGAATCACTTCCCCGGCAATGCGCAGCGTGGTGTCGCCGACATCCACGCTATCGCCCACTTTCAGATTCAACAGCGCCAGCAAACGCGGTGCGACCAACACCGTGCCCGCTTGTGGACGTAGGCCCGGCGGATCGGTTTGCAGCGTGCCGAACATCGGATAGGCGTTATCCACCGCTTTTACGTCCGCCAGCTGAGGCGTCTCTTGCGCGAAGGTCATGGTCATAAAGTGCAGCTGGCTGCTGACCGACAGCCCTTCATCACGCGCTTTGTTAAGCCACGCTTCCGGCGCGGGCGCGGTGGTGCGCAGCGTGCGATCGCCCGCCATAAAGTCGCGGCTCTGCTGGCTTAAGCCTTTCTCCATGCGATCGCTGATCGAACCCAGCGCCAGCACGCAGGCCACCGCAAGCGTGAGCGCCAGCCAGACAATCAGCAGCGAGGGCGAACGCCACTCGCGCCAGAACCAGCGCCAAATCATGACTCCTCCCACAACTTGCCGTCGCGCAGCCGTAAGCGACGGTCGCAGCGCGCCGCCAGTTGTTCATCGTGCGTCACCAGAATCAGCGTGGTGGCAAAATCGCGGTTGAGGGAGAACAGCAGATCGGCGATACGATCGCCGGTTTTACGGTCGAGGTTGCCGGTGGGTTCATCGGCGAACAGCAAACCGGGACGGCCGCTAAAGGCACGCGCCAGCGCCACACGCTGCTGCTCGCCGCCCGAAAGTTGCGCCGGCAGATGGTGCAGACGATCTTTCAAACCCAGTACCGTCAGCAGTTCCACCGCCTGGCTGCGGCTTTCGCGATCGCTGTCACCACGCAACAGCGCCGGCAGCTGCACGTTTTCCAGCGCATTCAGCGTCGGCACCAGCATAAACGATTGAAACACAAAGCCCACTTCGCGCGCGCGCAGCGCCGCTCGCTGCTCCTCATTCATGCTGTGCAGCGGCTGGCCAAGCAGATGCACTTCGCCGCTGCTGCCGTCATCCAGTCCGGCCAGAATGCCCAGCAGCGTGGATTTGCCCGAGCCGGACTCGCCAATCAGGGCGATGGTCTCAGCTGGTTTGACAACCAGCTCAACTCCGGTAAGGATGGTCAGCTGATGCTCTCCCTGACCGACGGACTTAGTAAGATGATGAACTGCAACAATGTTTTCCGCTGGCATTATCCCTTCCTGTTGTTATTGCTTCTGCTGGTGTCCCGACTCGCCGCCGCCGATACCTTACTGGTGTTGGGCGATAGCCTGAGCGCCGGGTATCGCATGTCGGCCACGGCGGCCTGGCCCAGCCTGCTGAATAAAGAGTGGCAACAGCAGCCCAAAGTGGTCAACGCCAGCATCAGCGGAGATACCGCAGGACAAGGGCTGGCGCGTTTACCGGGCCTATTAAAACAGCATCAACCCCGCTGGGTGTTAATCGAATTGGGCGGTAACGATGGCCTGCGTGGTTTCCCGCCGCAGAATATCGCCGCAGACCTGACCAAAGTGATTGACGAAGTGAAAGCCGCGAAAGCGCAGCCGCTGCTGATGCAGATTCGTCTGCCGGCTAATTATGGACGTCGTTATACGGAAGCGTTTAGCGCGATCTATACGCGCCTGGCACAGCAGTACGACATTCCTCTGGTGCCCTTCTTTATGGAGCAGGTCTACCTGAAGCCGGAGTGGATGCAGCAGGATGGAATTCACCCCAATCCGGATGCTCAGCCGTTTATCGCCAACTTGATGGCGACCGAACTGGCTCCGCTAGTAAAGCATGATTAATGCAGGCGTGTGATTTTTAACGGGTAAAGAAATGCAAAAAACAATTCTCATCACCGGCTGCTCGAGCGGCATTGGTTTGGTCGCCGCAAATGACCTTTTATCGCGCGGCTATCGCGTGCTGGCCGCCTGTCGCCGCGCCGACGATGTGGCGCGCATGGAAGCATTGGGATTTATTGGCGTGCAGCTCGATCTCGATGATGCCGCCAGCGTCGATGCCGCCGCCGATCGTGTGCTGGAACTCACCGATCATCGCCTGCACGCGCTGTTTAACAACGGCGGTTTTGGTCAATATGGGCCGCTCAGCAGCGTTTCACGTCAGCAGTTAGAGAAGCAGTTTTCTACCAACCTGTTTGGCACCCACCAACTGACCATGCGCCTGCTGCCCGCGCTGCAAGCCAGCGGCAACGGACGCATCGTCAATACCAGTTCGGTACTGGGACTGATCTCGACGCCGGGGCGCGGCGCCTATGCCGCCAGCAAATGGGCGCTGGAAGCCTGGAGCGATGCGCTGCGTCTTGAAGTGCGCGACTCTGGCGTGCGCGTTAGCCTGATTGAACCGGGCCCGATAAGCACGCGTTTCACCGATAACGTGCATCAGGGCCAGCAGGATAAACCGGTACAAAATCCGGGCATCGCCGCGCGTTTCACGCTGCCGCCGGAAGCGATTTTGCCGAAGCTGCGCCACGCGTTAGAGAGCAAACATCCGCGCCTGCGCTATCCGGTAACGCTGGTGGCCTGGGCGATGAGCCTGCTGAAACGCCTGCTGCCAGGTTGGATACTGGATCGCATTTTGCGCAGCAACTAAGCTGCAACGCAGAATCAAACTTGAACCGGGGCAGCTTGCCCCCATATCCTCAACACACTTTCTGACAAGAGACGTATTCATGTCACACGCTTTGATTATCGACATCAACGAATCCAACCTGCAGCAGACCTTAGAACAGTCGATGCAGCTGCCGGTGCTGTTCTATTTCTGGTCCGAACGCAGTCAGCACTGTCTGGAACTGACGCCGGTGCTGGATCGCCTGGCGCAGGAGTATGCGGGTCAGTTTATTTTGGCGAAGCTGGATTGCGATAAAGAGCAGATGGTGGCATCGCAGTTCGGCCTGCGCTCGATCCCAACCGTTTATCTATTCCAGAACGGTCAGCCGGTTGACGGCTTCCAGGGACCGCAGCCGGAAGAGGCGATTCGCGCTCTGCTGCAAAAAGTGTTGCCGCGTGAAGAAGAAGTTAAAGCGCAGCAGGCGATGCAATTGATGCACGAAGGCAAACCGCTGGAAGCGCTGCCGCTGCTGAAAGACGCCTGGCAGCTGAGCAACAAAAACAGCGAAATTGGCTTCCTGCTGGCAGAAGTGTTGATCACCCTGAACCGCAGCGACGAAGCAGAAACCGTGCTGGATGCGGTGCCGCTGCAGGATCAGGACACGCGCTATCAGAGCCTGATTTCGCAAATCGATCTGTTAAAGCAGGCAGCCGATACGCCAGAAATTCAGCTGTTGCAGGAGCAGTTAGCCAGCGATCCGACCAATGCCGAACTGGCTGCTAAACTGTCGTTACAGCTGCATCAGGTTGGCCGCAACGAGGAAGCGCTGGAGTTGTTATTCAGCTTCCTGAAAAGCGATCTCAGCGTCGGTGACGGCCAGGTGCGTAAAATGTTCCAGGAAATTTTGGCCGCACTCGGCACCGGCGACACCCTCGCCACGCGCTATCGCCGCCAGCTTTACTCGCTGCTGTACTGATCGGTACCGCGCGTTAAACGGGCCGAACGACTCGGCCCGACAATCTGACAGCCAGGAGGTTATATGTTAACGGTCATTCCCGTCATCATTGTGCTCGCACTCGTTACCGTGTGGGCCGGTGTAAAAATTGTTCCACAAGGTTACCAGTGGACGGTAGAGCGCTTTGGCCGCTACACCAAAACCCTGGAGCCCGGCCTCAATTTGCTTGTGCCGTTCATGGATCGTATTGGTCGCAAAATCAATATGATGGAACAGGTGCTCGATATCCCTTCGCAGGAAATCATCTCTAAAGACAACGCCAACGTCACCATTGATGCAGTCTGCTTTATTCAGGTTGTCGATCCGGCGCGCGCCGCCTACGAAGTCAGCAATCTTGAACTCTCGATCCTGAATCTGACCATGACCAATATCCGCACCGTGCTCGGCAGCATGGAGCTGGATGAGATGCTGTCGCAGCGCGACAACATCAACACGCGTCTGCTGCATATCGTTGATGAAGCCACCAATCCGTGGGGCGTGAAAATTACCCGTATCGAAATTCGTGACGTGCGCCCGCCGCAGGAATTGATTGCCGCGATGAACGCGCAGATGAAGGCGGAACGTACCAAACGCGCCGATATCCTTGCCGCCGAAGGCGTACGTCAGGCGGCGATTTTGCGCGCCGAAGGGGATAAGCAGTCGCAAATCCTCAAAGCAGAAGGCGAACGCACCTCGGCCTTCCTGCAAGCTGAAGCGCGCGAGCGTCAGGCGGAGGCGGAAGCCACGGCGACGCGCATGGTCTCCGAGGCGATAGCCGCCGGTGATATTCAGGCGGTGAACTACTTTGTGGCGCAAAAATACACCGACGCGCTGCAAAAAATCGGCGAAGCCAACAACAGCAAAGTGGTGATGATGCCACTGGACGCCAGCAGCCTGCTCGGTTCAATTGCCGGTATCAGTGAATTGCTGAAGGAGAACCGGACGGAGCGCAGACCATGATCCTGATGGAGCTGATTGCGCATCCACACTGGTTCTGGCTGACGCTGGGCGGCCTGCTGTTGGCCGCCGAAATGCTCGGCACCAGCGGTTATCTGCTGTGGAGTGGCTTAGCCGCCGTCGCGGTGGCGCTGATTGAGTGGCTGTTTCCCATCTCATGGACCAGTCAGGGCATTGTGTTTGCGGTGATGACGTTGTTCAGCGCGTTCTTCTGGCATCGCTGGATGCGCTATCGCGAATCGTCGCAGGTCGCTAACACGCTTAACCAACGCGGTAACCAGTTAATGGGCATGCAGCTGACGCTGGATAATGCGCTGAAAAACGGCCTTGGACACGTACGCATTGGTGACAGCAGCTGGCGCGTGCAGGCGGACAGCGACCTGCCGGCGGGCACGCCGGTAATTGTCACTGGCGTGGTCGGCATTACGCTGATGATTCAGCCGCGCTTTCCATCGGCGTGATGGCAGCAACCGGCCAGGTGATTGATGATCGGGCACTCTGCGCTGTCATCGCCGGGGCAAGCCTCCGCCAGTTCCAGCAAGCGCGCGCGCATCGCATGTAACTCCTCAATGTGCGCAGCAATCTCGTCGGCTTTCTGCAAGGTGCGCGCTTTAACATCGGCGCTGTGGCGCGCGGGATCGTTGAACAGCGTCACCAGTTCACGGCACTCTTCCAGCGTAAATCCCACCTGACGCGCCTGGCGCAGCAGATTCAGCTCATCAATATGATGCGCCGCGTAATGGCGATAGCCATTGTCACCGCGCGACGGCGGCGTCACCACGCCCTTCTCTTCGTAGAAGCGAATCGCTTTGCTGGTGAGTCCGGTTTTTTTTGCCACATCGCTGATGTTCATCTTTCCCCCTTGACCTTCCATTCAGGGGAAGGTTTAGGCTGTAGTTCTAATGCAAATTTTGCATGCAGTCAAAATCATTAGCCTGAGGAGTACACCATGTCACATACCCAACTGCTGGCGCTGGACGGCTTGTCCTGTGGCCACTGTGTAAAACGCGTCAAAGAAGCGCTGGAGCAGCGCAGCGATGTTGAACAGGCGGACGTCACGCAGCAAGAAGCGCGCGTGACCGGTGCGGCGAGCGCCAGCGATCTGATCGCTACGGTTGAACAAGCCGGTTATCACGCGGTGCTGAAAGAAGGCGCAGCCAGCCCAAAGCCTGATCCGTTGACAGCTACAGAGCCGCCGCCGGAGGCGCTGACAACGGAGTCGCAACAGGCACAATCCACTGAAGCTGAGCTTGCTATGCATCATTTACTGATTGGCGGCATGAGCTGCGCCAGCTGCGTAAGCCGCGTGGAACAGGCGCTGCAAAAAGTGCCGGGCGTCAGCCAGGCACGCGTCAATCTCGGTGAGCGCAGCGCGCTGATCATGGGTGATGCAAGCGCCGAAGCGCTGGTGAGCGCGGTCGATCAGGCAGGTTATTCCGCCGAAGTGATCGAGGATGAACAAACCCGCCGCGAACGCCAGCAGGTTAGCGCGCAGCACGCTATGCGCCGTTTTAGCTGGCAATCGGCGCTGGCGTTGCTGCTCGGCGTGCCGATGATGATTTGGGGCATGCTCGGCGACAACATGATGCTGAGCGCAGATAACCAAACGCTGTGGCGCACGCTCGGCGTGATTACCTTGCTGGTGATGGTGATGGCCGGCGGCCACTTCTATCGCAGCGCGTGGCGCAGTTTGCGTCACGGCACAGCCACCATGGACACGCTGGTGGCGCTGGGAACCGGCGCGGCGTGGCTCTATTCGATGAGCGTCGCCCTTTGGCCCGAATTCTTCCCGCATCAGGCGCGTCATCTCTATTTTGAAGCCAGCGTGATGATCGTTGGCCTGATCAATCTCGGCCACGCGCTGGAGCAGCGCGCACGCCAGCGTGCCTCGCAGGCGCTGGAACGATTACTGGATTTAACTCCGGCGCAGGCGCGGGTCATTAGCGATCAGGGGGAAACACTGCTGCCGCTCAGCGAGGTTAAGTCCGGCATGACGCTGAAGCTGGTCACCGGCGATCGCGTACCGGTGGACGGTGACGTCGCCAGCGGTGAAGCCTGGCTGGATGAAGCGATGCTGACAGGCGAGGCAGTGCCGCAGGCCAAACAGCCGGGAGATAAAATCTTTGCCGGTACGCTGGTACAAGACGGCACGCTGCACTTTGTGGCGCGCGCCATCGGCAGCCACACCACGTTGGCGCGCATTATCAATCTGGTGCGTCAGGCGCAAAGCAGCAAACTGGATATTGGCCGACTGGCGGATCGCATCTCCGCGGTATTTGTACCGGTGGTGGTGGCGATTGCGCTGCTGAGCGGGGTTATTTGGTATCTGGCGGGTCCGCAGCCACAGCTGGCTTACACGCTGGTAATTGTCACCACGGTGCTGATCATCGCCTGCCCTTGCGCTTTGGGTTTAGCCACGCCGATGTCAGTGATTGCTGGCGTCGGACGCGCCGCAGAGCTGGGCGTGCTGGTGCGTGACGCCGATGCGCTGCAGCGAGCCAGCGAAGTCGATACCATTGTGTTTGATAAAACCGGCACCCTGACGCGCGGCACGCCGCAGGTCAGCGATGTGGTGCTGTATGGCGAGTGGAATCGCGAGCAGGTGCTCAGCGCGGCGGCGCAGATGGAGCAAGGCTCCAGCCATCCGCTCGCCAAAGCGATTCTTGAGGCTGCGCCTGCGGTGAACGCCGAAGCGGTTAAGCAATTTCGTACAATACGCGGCAAAGGCATCAGCGCTACAGTTGCCGACAGAACGCTGCTGCTGGGGAATCAGGCGCTGCTGGATGAACAGCAGGTTGATTACCGCGCCGCGCAGGACGATATCGCGCGCTTCGCCGCACAAGGCGCAACGCCGGTGCTGCTTGCCGACAATCAGCAGCTGCTGGGATTGATCGCGCTGCGTGACAGCTTGCGTCCCGAGAGTAAAGCGGCGCTGCAGCGTCTGCATCAGCAAGGTTATCGCCTGATTATGCTGACCGGCGATCATCAAAAAACCGCGCAGGCCATTGCCGCCGAAGCGGGTATTGATGAAGTGATTGCCGGCGTGTTGCCGGATGGCAAAGCGCGGGCGATTACTCAGTTACAGCAGCAAGGCCGCAAAGTGGTGATGGTCGGCGACGGCATTAATGATGCGCCCGCGCTGGCGCAGGCCGATGTCGGCATTGCAATGGGCGGCGGCAGCGATGTGGCGGTAGAAACCGCCGCCATGACGCTGATGCGTAACGATCTGCACTGCGTCGCCGATGCGCTGTCGATCTCCAGCGCTACGCTGCGCAATATGCGGCAAAATCTGTTGGGCGCCTTTGTCTACAACAGCCTTGGGATTCCCATTGCGGCCGGCGTGCTCTATCCGTTTACCGGTATGCTGCTGAGCCCGATTGTCGCGGGCGCGGCGATGGCGCTGTCATCCATTACCGTGGTGAGCAACGCTAACCGTTTGTTGCGCTTCAAGCCGGCGCAACGGCAATAGCCATTCCAGCCCTGTTTTTCATGAGATGAAATCGCTAGCATGGTTTTTTGCCTTAAAAAGGACAGGGAATGAGACACGGTCTGTGGCACAGCATCCAACAACGGATCGCGACCCTTTTTCCGGCCAGTTACAGCTGGCCGGCCATGGATATTCAACTGGGCGATCGTCGTTTGCATTTGGCGGGCAGCATTCACATGGGCACGCGCGATATGCAGCCGCTGCCTGCCGGGCTATTGCGCCAGCTGCATAAAGCCGACGCGCTGATTGTCGAAGCCGATATCACTCAAGGCGAATCGCCGTTCAGCAATGATGATGAACATCCGCCGCTGGCCACGCGACTCGACGACGACGTGCTACAGCGCTTGCAGGCCTTGTGCGATGAGCTTTCGCTGTCACTGAGCCTGTTCGATACGCTGCCGTTCTGGCAGATCGCGCTGATGTTGCAGGCGCAACAGGCGCAGCGGCTGGGATTACGTCCGCAGTTTGGTATCGATTATCAGCTGTTGCAGGCGGCCAAAGCGGCCAACAAACGCATTATCGAGCTGGAAGGTCCGGAAACGCAGATCGCGCTGCTGAAATCGCTGCCGCAGGATGGTTTGCCGCTGTTGCTGGATACGCTGGAACACTGGCACACCAACGCGCGCCTGCTGCAAACCATGATCAGCTGGTGGCTGGATGCGCCGCCCACCCAGCAACCGGTGGCGCTGCCGACCACCTTTAGCAGCGAGCTGAACGACACGCTGATGCGCAACCGCAACCAGCACTGGCGCGAGCTGCTGCTGGCGTTACCGAAAGGGCGTTATGTGGTGGCGGTGGGCGCACTGCATCTGTATGGCGATGATAATTTGCCGGGACTGCTGAAGAGCTGATTTATGCACATTTCTTAGCGGCGCAATTTATTGCGCGTTAAGACGCGCCGCTACGGGCTTGTGCGGTTGATTAACTGTGCGTTTGGCAGAAAAAAAGAAGGCCAATAATACTATTGGCCCGTCAAAGAGGAATTTGTTTATGATTTTGGTTATCACCAACAATCTCTTGCTGGCGCGGGCCAATTCTCGCGCAAAGTTCAGAATTTCGCCACTGTTTTTCCATCAAAACTGAAATAAGAATTTTCCTAACAAGGACCGATCATGACGCCCGCGGTAAAACTTCTGGAAAAACAAAAAGTCACCTTTACCCTGCATCCCTACGACCACGATAGCCACGAAACCAATTTTGGCGACGAAGCGGTGCGTAAGCTTAATCTGGATGCGCGCCAGGTGTTCAAAACCTTGCTGGTATCGCTCAACGGCGATGCTAAAGCGCTGGCGGTTGCGGTAACGCCGGTCTCAACCCAATTGGATCTAAAAAAGGTCGCCAAAGCGCTAGGCGCCAAGAAAGCGGATATGGCCGATCCGCAGCTGGCACAGCGCGTGACCGGTTATCTGGTAGGCGGCATTAGCCCACTGGGACAGAAAAAACGTCTGCCAACGGTGATCGATCGGCAGGCAGCGGAGTTTGCCACCATCTTTATCTCCGGCGGCAAACGCGGGCTGGATATCGAGCTGGCCGCGCAAGATTTGTCTCGCCTGCTGGATGCGCCGCTGGCCGACGTCGCACGGCGCGATTAGTCGGGCTGCTGGGCGCAGAGTTGATCGATCATCCAGCGCCCGGCCGGTCCCGGCGGATTACGCCGCGACCACACCACATCAACCGCGATATGCTGCGGCCAGCCCGGCACCGGCAACTCCTTCAGCACCTGATGACCAAACTGCTCCACCAGCCAGCGCGGTAATATACTCCAGCCAAAACCCTGCTCCGCCATCTCTAACAGCAATAAATAAGATGGCGCCGACCACACGCGTCCGGCGGGCAAGGGATCGCGATTTTGTACCCAGGTATTGAGTCGCAGATGCCGCAACTCACCTAACTGCCCTTCACTCACCTGCTGAGCCTGCGACAGCGCATGATCCTGATGAAGGTAAATCGCCATCTGCGCCCCCACTTGCAAGCGTGCCACCGCCAAATCCGGTGGCAATTGTGGCTGCGCCCGCACCACGCCAAGGTGCACGCGCCCGGCTTGTATCAAATCTAATGCATCAGCATCCTCGGCGATCATGCACTCAAAATCGATATCTGGATAACGCACCTCAAACCGGTTAAGCAGATTTTCATGGTGATCCGCTTGCCAAAAATCGGAGATCGCCAGGCTAAGGCGCGGTTCTACGCCCTGCGATAAGCGCACTGCCAGCTCATCCAGCCGCTGGCTGGCGGCCAGAATCTGCTGCACCTGCGCAAACGCGCGCTGGCCATGCTCGGTCAATATCGGATTACGTCCGCTGCGATCAAACAGCGTGAAACCCAGATCGTCTTCCAGATTAGCGATCGCGTTACTGATGGTGGACTGGCTTTTAGACAACGCGCGAGCCGCCGCCGAAAAGGATCCGCTGGCTACGGTTTGCACAAACGCCTCAAGGGATTCCGGGGAATATTTCATGTTGAACCATCGCTTTTATCGATAGGTGATCATTTTATCTTAGCATCACCCAGTGCGAAAATAGGGGTTATCACCAATAAGGAGGTTTATATGCGTACCCGTTCGCTGAAAGAACGTTTTTGTCATGCCGCAGGCTTTGAAGGGTTAGCACTTATCACTGTTGCGCCGCTGGCTGCCTGGATCATGGAGAAACCGCTGTTTCAGATGGGCGCGCTGGCGATTATGCTGTCAACCGTCGCCATGCTGTGGAACATGATCTATAACACCGGCTTTGACCGCATCTGGCCGCCGCAGGTGAAACGCGGATTCGGTTTACGCGCCATGCATGCGCTGGGCTTTGAAGGCGGTTTTATCCTGATTGGCTTGCCGATTGCCGCCTGGATGCTGAATATTTCGCTGCTGGAAGCCTTTGTGCTGGAAGTGGCGTTCTTCCTGTTCTTCCTGCCCTATACCATGGTTTACAACTGGATGTGGGATAAGTTGCGCCACCGTTGGGTGACGCAGAAATCCTGTCGGGCCTGATGTGCATATAAAAAGTGGTCGCCATAAATGGCGACCTACGAGCGCAGAGTTCAATGTTGTGCGGCGCGCGGCCAGATCCACGCCAGAATCATTTGCGGGTAGCTTGGTTTGCGTTGCTTCTCCAGCGCTTTGTTGCGCTCTTCAATTTGTGCTGCCGTCAGATGCACAATCCCGCCAGGTTGATAATCCGCTACCTTCAGCGGTGAATGCTGGCTGACATAATCACGCAGCACATCCGCATCGCGCTGCCCGCTGTTGCTGAAGCCAGCATGGGTTTCAATGTTCGGATAACCATCGCCGCCGCTGGCGTTAAAGCTGTTAGTCGCCATGCGGTAGGTTTTATCCTTTTGCAGCGGTTCGCCATTAATCTTCACGTCGCTGACGCCTTTACCATCCGCCACCAGGCTGATGTTGCTGAACTGCGCGAAGCCGCCGGAATCCACTTTAATATTGGCAACCGTCGCCAGATAATTCAGCACTTCATTACCCTTCAGCGTCACCGACACCACCTGATTGCCAAACGGCTGCACCTGCAACAAATCGCGCCAGCTGAGATTGCCTGGCGCCAGCGAAGTGCGAATGCCACCGCCGCTCATCACCGCAAAGTCCGCTTTGGTCGCCGCCATTTGGGCGCGCAAAATTAGCTGCCCAAGATTGGTCTGCTCAAAGCGTACCTTGTCGCGCTCACCGACAAACACGCCGTCGCTGCTGCCGACTTTGACATCCAGTTTCTTGCCAGCACGCAGTTGATACGGCGTTAACAGCTTCATCATCGCGCTGTTTTTCGGGATCTCTTCCTGCCAGGTAAGCCAGGATTCGCTGCCATCAAGATTCTTTACTTTATGCTTGAGGTTGACCGGGATCAGCTGGTAATTCTCCAGCGTCAGCTCACCATTGCGGAAGGTGAAGTCGCCGCGCCCAACAAATTTGCCCCACTCTTTTGCCTGCATGATCCACACGCCGTTTTGCCGATCCGGCTGGCAGGGCTGGCCTGGCTGATAATCTTTTACGCTGACGTTCTCTTTCTCCATGCACACCGCATCCTGCGAATGGCCGCCAATGATCACGTTGATGGTCCCCGGCGGCAGGCTGCGCGCCAGCTCCACGTCGCCCGGCGCATTGCTGCCGTGCTGACCGTCGTCGTAGTGGCCCATGTGTGTCAGCGCGATGATGACATCAGGCTTTTCGCTGGCGCGTAGTTCCGCTACCGCTTTTTCGGTCTCTTTCACCGGATCGCGAATATCAATCGTCGCAATGTTTTCCGGATTGGCGATGCGCAGCGTGTCGGTGGTGGTCAGGCCGATCACCGCAATCTTCAGCCCCATGCGGTTAAAGGTTGCCCACGGCTTAAATAAGCGCGTGTCGGTGCCTTTTTGATAGATGTTGGCCGAAAGGAACGGAAATTTGGCCCACTTCTGCTGCTGTTGCAGCACGCTAAGCGGTTTGTCGAATTCGTGGTTGCCCAGCGCCATGGCGTCATAGCCCACCAGGTTCATGCCGCGAATGTCGGGTTCAGCATCCAGCATGTCTGACTCTGGCACGCCGGTATTCACATCGCCCGCCGACAGGATCAGCGCGCCGCCACCTTTGGCCTGCACATCGTAGCGCTGTTGATCCATCAGCGTTTTCTGTGCCGCAAGGCCATATTCGCCTTGTGCGTTCGGCCAGTAACGACCGTGATGATCGTTGGTGTGCAGAATGCTGAAACGATAACTGCGATCCGTTTGCCACGCCTGCGCCAGCATCGGCAGCAGTAACACTGTCAGCGCCAGCCAGCGCCCTTTTCGCGGTGATAAAAACAAAGTCGATCTCCTTATTCTGCGTTTTTCCACTTAGCGGTGGACTTAATGTGCGTTATCGCCCTTCTGTGTCGCACAGATGGCTGGCTAACTCAAGATGAAACACGCATTGCATCATGGCACAGCGTGACGACCAGCATTTTTAAATTCGCTTCTCGCTGGGACTGACAACCCAATTCTACACCTGGCGGTGACTTTATCGACTTAGGACCGCTTTAACCGTAACAACCCCTGCTGCGAAGCCAATTTCCCCCTGCAACTATTTTTTCCGCACCACCCTTCATTCTGCGTATTTCCAGCCGATATCGTGAGATAACTGACGAAAATGGAGCTTCAGCTGCGTTTTAGTCTCATTTTTTCAATTTAGTGGGCTTTAACCGCTCAAATGTTTAAACGCGGTGAGTGATTGTGCATTACACTAGGTTGTTACAAGCGGATACATTTGCACACAAGGAGACAGGCATGCATCACACCACACCGTTGATCACTACCATTGTCGGGGGACTGGTCCTCGCATTTCTCCTTGGTATGCTGGCAAACCGCCTGCGCATCTCACCGTTAGTCGGTTATCTTCTGGCTGGCGTCCTGGCCGGCCCCTTCACGCCAGGCTTTGTCGCGGATACCAACCTTGCCCCTGAACTGGCTGAACTCGGCGTTATTCTGCTGATGTTCGGCGTCGGTTTGCACTTCTCGCTGAAGGATTTGATGTCGGTAAAGTCCATCGCCATTCCTGGCGCCATCGCGCAAATCGCCGTGGCGACGCTGCTGGGAATGGGACTTTCATGGACAATGGGCTGGTCGTGGATGACCGGCCTGGTATTTGGGTTGTGTCTTTCCACCGCCAGCACCGTGGTGCTGCTGCGCGCGCTGGAAGAGCGTCAGCTGATTGATAGCCAGCGCGGGCAAATCGCCATTGGCTGGTTGATCGTGGAAGATTTGGTGATGGTGCTGACGCTGGTGCTGCTGCCAGCCATCGCCGGCATGCTGGAACAGGGCAACGCCAGCCCAACGCTGCTGTTATGGGATCTGCTGCTGACCATCGGTAAAGTCGTCGCCTTTATGGTGCTGATGATGGTGGTGGGCCGTCGCGTGGTGCCGTGGATTCTGGCAAAAAGTGCCGCGACCGGTTCGCGTGAGCTGTTTACCCTTGCGGTGTTAGCGCTGGCGCTCGGTATCGCCTTTGGCGCCGTCGAATTCTTTGATGTCTCCTTCGCCCTCGGCGCCTTCTTTGCCGGCATGGTGCTGAACGAATCTGAACTGAGCCACCGCGCGGCGCACGATACCTTGCCGCTGCGGGATGCGTTCGCCGTCCTGTTCTTTGTGTCCGTCGGCATGCTGTTTGACCCGATGATCCTGATTGAGCAGCCGCTGGCGGTGCTTGGCGCGCTGGCGATTATCGTGCTGGGCAAATCCATTGCTGCTTGGCTGCTGGTAACGCTGCTGGGTCATTCACGTCGCACCGCTATGACCATTTCGGTGAGCCTGGCGCAGATTGGTGAATTCGCCTTTATTCTCGCCGGCCTCGGCATCTCGCTCGGCATGCTGAGCGAGGAAGGCCGCAATCTGGTGCTGGCGGCGGCGATTCTCTCCATCATGCTTAACCCGATTCTGTTTAGCGTGCTGGAACGCTACCTCGACAAAACCGAGACCATAGAAGAGCAGACGCTGGAAGAAGCAATCGAAGAAGAGAAGCAGATTCCGGTGGATATCTGCAATCACGCGGTTTTAGTAGGTTATGGCCGCGTCGGCAGCCTGCTGGGGCAAAAGCTGATGGAAGCGGATGTGCCGCTGGTGGTGGTGGAGAACTCCCGTCCGCGCGTTGAAGCGCTGCGCGAGCAAGGGATCAAAGCGGTGCTGGGCAATGCGGCACGCGTGGATACCATGGAGCTGGCGCGCCTCGACTGTGCCCGCTGGCTGCTGCTGACCATTCCGAATGGTTACGAAGCCGGTGAAGTCGTGACGGCAGCGCGCGAGAAGCGTCCGGACATTGAGATAATTGCCCGTGCGCATTATGACGATGAAGTGACCTACATAATGGAGCGCGGCGCGAATCGCGTGGTGATGGGCGAACGTGAGATCGCTAACAGCATGTTGCATGTGCTGGAAGAAGAGATTGCGCAGAACCCGATTGTGCGTGAGTGCCCGATTTAAGTGAGTGCGGTCATTGGGAAGGTCGCCATAAATGGCGACCCTACGTTTTATCTGTCCCAGTATGACTCTTCTAAACTGTCTTCCCGCTCCGGCAGGCCGCGCGTCAGACGCGGTGAATGCTGGTTCAGCACCTGATAACTCACCCGGTTAGCGTATTTACACACCTGTGCCAGTGACGAATAGGTCAGGTAGGCGCGGCCGTGTTTGCTGGAGTTAGGCACTTTTTGACGGTGGAAGTTGTTGGCGGTGATGTCATGCAGCAGCGCCGCCAGCGCACCATCGCCCGCGCCGTTGGTGTTCATGATCTTCTCTGGCCCGCCCATATATGGCGCGATATGCGAGAAGATGCGCAGCGGCTGATCGCAATCCTTGTGGCGCATCGCGCGGCTGAATTCATATTGGTTGAACTCGGCCAGCGCGCCCGGCAGCAGCGGATGGTTGGTTTTGCGCTTGTACTCTTCTTCGGTGAAACCGGCCATGTACAAACCGGTTGGCCCGGCGGTGCACAGCACCAAATCCACCCAATCCAGCGCCATATTCGACGCCAGCAGCGGATCCTGCTCGCCGGTTAAGGCAAAGGCTTCTTCTTCGTTCATCGCCACAATCGAGACGTGATCGCGCAGGAAATCGCGCCAGAACTGCGGGTTATCCTGAATCACATATTTGGTGCCGAGCGTCAATACCACCGGCACGTTGTGTTTTTTAGCGTATTCGATGGCACGCAAGGTGGCTTCCGGCATCGGTTCGCCCGGCTGGCAACGCACCAGATAGGAAGTCAGCACCAGCGCGGATGCGCCCGCAATCACCTCTTCCGGAATGCTGTTGGCCTGCAGCTGGTTCATCAAGCCGGGGCTGATGGCGAAGGTACGTTCGCCCTGCTCGCCAATCAGCGTGAAGCAGCGGCCAATCGCGCCATCAACGCCCTGCAGGAAGTTCAGATCCATGCGGCTGGAGGTGTTGCACAGGTAACGATAGGCGTAGCCGCCGATCTGGATGTTATTGCACATCACGCCGAGCAGTACCGAGCGGTCATCCGCCAGCACCGAGTAGTTATGCAGGGTGTTTCCGATGGTGCCACCGGCAAATTGATGGCTGATGAGCGCTTCGCGCATCAGTTCGTTGTAGAGCGCCTCGGCGGTAGCATCGTCGATCACCAGCGAGTGACCGGCGCTTAAACCGTAACGCTGCAGAAAGTCGTCGTCGACTTTGGCTTCAATATCCACCAGCGTCTGGTCGATACCCACCACCCAACTGCCCTCTTCCTGCTCTTGCTGCGTGGCTTGCAGCAGCGGATCGCGCGCGTTGACGGGGAAATAGTGTTTGGATTTGCGTTTGCCGGGAAATTTCATCGAGAGTGCCGTCAGGGAAAATCAGGCAGAGAATGATATCACACTCTCTGCCACACCCTTAACGGCGCGCGTTGACCAGCTGCACCATCATTTCAATGTGCTCCGCATCGGCGTTGAGCGCAGGAATGTACTCGAACTTTTCGCCGCCGGCATGCAGGAAGATCTCGCAGTTCTCACCGCTGATCTCCTCCAGCGTTTCAAGGCAATCCGCCGCAAAGCCCGGACTCATCACCTGCACATGCTTGATGCCTTTCGCCGGCAAGCTCTTCATGGTTTCATCGGTGTACGGCGTCAGCCACGGCTCGCGACCAAAGCGTGACTGGAAGGTCATCATGATCTTGTGCGGCGCAATGCCCAACGCCGCGGCCAGCGCATCGGTGGTGTCTTTGCAGCGCAGCGGATAATCATCGCCTTCATTGGCGAAACGCTGCGGAATGCCGTGATAGGACAGTACCAGCAGATCCGGTTCGCCATGCAGCGCAAACGAGCGCTCAACCGAGGCTTTCAGCGCGGCGATGTAAGCCGGATGCTCCGCGTAATCACGGATAAACGCCACTTCCGGCAGCGAGCGCAGTGGTTTAAAGCTGGTGGCTAAGCCATCCCATACTGCGGCAACCGTCGAGCAGGAGAACTGCGGATAGAGCGGCAGCACGATGAGTTTAGTCACGCCCTGATCCAGCAAGCGTTTCAGAGCGCTGTCGAGGCTTGGCTGGCCGTAGCTCATGCCCAGTTCAATCGGCATATCGAGGCGCTGCGCCAATGCTTCACGCTGACGCTTGCTGAACACCATCAGCGGTGAACCTTCATCCATCCATACGGAAGCATACAGTTTCGATACGCGTGGCGAGCGAAAAGGCACGATGATGAAATTGAGAATCGGCCACCACAGCAAGCGCGGTGTATCAACCACTCGTGGATCGCCGAGGAATTGTTTCAGATAGCGTTTAACCGCAGGTGTTGTGGGTGCGTCTGGTGTGCCTAAGTTAACCAGCAAAACCCCGGGCTTTTCTTGCCTCATGGTATTTCCTTGATGTCGAAACGAATGGGTCGAATGCAAAATCAGGGGGAAATTGTAGCGGAAATTGAAGGAGGGGAAAGCAATTGCTGCAAAAGGGCCGGACAACCGGCCCCATCAACGCATTAACCGAGAATAGTGGCCAATTGCGTGCTCACTTCGGCGACAGGACGCGTGCCGTCGATTTTGTGATATTCGGTGTTGCCGTCTTGCGCTTCTTTGCCGTAGTAGGCAATCAGCGGCGCGGTCAGCTGATGGTATTCCACCAGACGCTTACGCACGGTCTCTTCCTGGTCATCTTTACGCGTGGTCAGCTCTTCGCCGGTCAGGTCATCTTTACCTTCCACTTTCGGTGGATTGTAAGTGACGTGATAAACGCGGCCCGATGGCGTGTGTACGCGGCGGCCAACAATACGATCCACAATCAGCTCGTCCGGTACAGCGAACTCCAGCACGTAGTCAACCTTGATGCCCGCTTCTTTCATCGCGTCAGCCTGCGGGATAGTGCGTGGGAAGCCATCGAGCAGGAAACCGTTTTTGCAGTCTTCCTGCGCGATACGCTCTTTAACCAGCGCAATCACCAGCTCGTCAGTCACCAGTTTACCGGCATCCATGATCGCTTTTGCCTGTTGGCCCAGTTCCGTACCTGCTTTGACTGCCGCACGTAACATGTCACCGGTGGAGATTTGCGGAATACCGTATTTCTCCATGATGAATTGAGCCTGAGTGCCTTTACCTGCGCCCGGAGCTCCGAGCAGAATAATACGCATTGCGTAATTCCCCTTGCGAATCGCATTGTTCAATCTGAGAAGGCGAAGAACATACCATTATGGCCCGCGCACCACAAGGAAACGGGCGCGCTCGCCACGAAAGGTCTACTTTGACCTGCTTTGTCAGCAAATACCAGCAGAGTGCCCGTTTTTAGGAATCACGGCTAAGCATGAGTAGGTCTTTGAGGCGTTTTTTCAGTGCGGGTGTGACGTTCAGCTGTTTGTTGACCCCGCCGCGCACGTCGGCGCGCAAGCGTAATTGCGCCTGTTCGGGCAGCACCTGAATATCCTGCGGCAATTCACTGGCATTAAGGCCTTTCGGCAGCGGAAAAAGTGCAAAGGGTAAACCCGGTTGCTGAATGGAGTGCAGGATGAATGGCGAGTCGAGCGCGATTTTTTCCACCATCGCAATATTGTACGGACGCCATTCATTGTCCTTCATCATTGCCAGCGCCTGTTCTGGCGCGCCACCGAGCGCTAATCCTTGCTCAAACAGCCGCAGCTCGCTGCGCACCAATGTGCTGAAATCGGCGGTGCGCAATGCGATTAACACCAGATCGCCGCATAACGCCGCATGGCGATCAAGGCGGGCGACAAACAGTCGCGCATCGCTCACCAGCCGTTTGTGTAGCTGCGTGGCAAACGACTCCGATGCATCGGTGACGCCGTGGCTTTGACATTCGCTCAACGCACGCACGCGACCTTGCTGCATATCAACATGATCCACCAGCGCAATGTTGCCCGCCGTCATCGGCAAAGTGGGCAGCACGCTCAGTTCGCTAACCGGATAGTGCGAGGCATAGCGCGTGTGATTACGTGATTGCTCCTGACGGAGAAACAGCTGGGAAAGCAGCACTCGCGAGATATGCAAAGAGGGTGCGAAGAAGAGATCGAAATTTTCAAGCCGGTAATAACGGGAAAGCGAGCCGCGAAGCTTATCGCGCGCCGCCGCCGCCCTGGCAGAAGCAAGTTGTGGAGCCATCGCGTGGTATGTCTCTGGTTAGTATGCTGTGTGTGGGAGGTGAAACCTGCGGTGATAGTCGGCGTAAAACATAGAGAGCCGTAGCCGTCAACCTGCCAGAATCTGGGGGAAAGGTTAGGCCAATGCGGCTGGACATTAAAATGATATAAACTGACAATCCCTGTTAGGTTTTTACACAGGGGACGAGTATGACCGTGCTTCCTTCGTTACGTGCACTGCACTATTTCCACCAGGCGGCACTGTTCAGCAGTTTTAGCGTAGCGGCCGAACGTCTGCATGTCACCCATAGCGCCATTAGCCATCAGGTTCGACAGCTGGAGAGCTGGATGGGGAAGCCGCTGTTTGTGCGTACCAATGGACGCGTCAAATTAACCTCACACGGTGAACGTTTGCTGGTGAGTTGTCAGAAAGCCTTTAGCGAGCTCTCCACCACTTGCGAAAGCATCCGTACCGGCATGCGCCATCATATCAGCGTCTCCTGCGCGCCCAGCTTTCTCTCGCAGTGGCTAATTCCGCGCATCGCCAGCTTCTATCAGCGCTATCCCGATATTGAAGTGCAGTTTCAGCCGCTGGTGGAGATCGATCAGCTGCGCAGCGAGCATACCGATGTGCTGATTCTCAGCGCCGAGCAGTCGCCGGATGACGATATTGATGCCACCTTGATCAGCGATGATTACATCGGCCCGCTGTGCGCCCCGCAGTTTGCTGCCCGCTTTCAGAGCGAGCAGGATCTCGCCGCGCTGCCGCTGCTGCACGCCGATACGCGGCTGCATGCGTGGGCCGAATGGGCGAAAACCAGCGGCGTGCGCGGCAATTACTGGATCGGCAAGCATTTCGATAATTTGACGTTAGCCATTCAGGCGGCGAGAAACGGATTGGGTGTGATTATGGCACCACGCTTGCTGGTGCGTCAGGAATTGAGTGACGGCACCCTGATCGCACCGTTGGGCTTTGTGCGCGTCGATCGCGCCACGTTAATGATGACCAAGACTTCGCGTCAGCACGATGCAGAGATTACGTTGTTTCGCGATTGGTTGCGGGATCAGGCGCAGATTTAACAGCAGATATAAAAAAGGTCGCCATGAATGGCGACCTTTCGGGTTTGGTGCGATTACGCCGTCAGCAACTGGTTCATGCGACGGATAAACTGGTTTGGATCGTCAAGCGTACCGCGCTCGGCGAGCAGCGCCTGATCCAGCAGCAGCTCAACCCACTCGGCAAAGCGCGTCTCGTCCTGGGTATCGGCCACGCGTTTCACCAGCGTATGATCCGGATTGATCTCGAAAATGTACTTCACGTCCGGCACGTCCTGACCGGCCGCGGCAAACAGCTTCGCCATCTGCGTGGTCATTTCGTTAGCATCGGTGGTGACGATCGCTGGCGTGTCGGTGAGACGATGCGTCAGACGCACCTCTTTCACACGCTCGCCCAGCAGCGTTTTTACGCGCTCAACGAATGGCTCCAGCGCCTTCTCTGCTTCTTTCTGCTCTTCGGTCTCTTCATCGGCCAGTTTGCTCAGCGAATCATCCGCTTTGCTGACTGACTGGAAGGTTTTGCCGTCGAATTCGGTGAGGTAGCTCATCATCCATTCGTCGATACGATCGGAGAGCAGCAGCACCTCGATGCCTTTTTTGCGGAACAGTTCCAGATGCGGGCTGCTCTTCGCGGCGGCATAGCTGTCGGCGGTGATGTAGTAAATCTTGTCCTGACCTTCCACCATGCGCGTCACGTAATCGTCGAGCGAAACGGTCTGCTCTGCGCTTTCGCTCTGGCTGGTGGCGAAACGCAGCAGTTTGGCAATCTGTTGCTGGTTAGCGTTGTCTTCGGCTGGACCTTCTTTCAGTACCAGACCGAACTCTTTCCAGAACTGCTGATATTTTTCCGCGTCGTCTTTCGCCAGCTTCTCTAACATCTGCAGGCTACGCTTGGTCAGCGCGCCACGCAGGCTCTGGGTCACACGGCTGTCCTGCAGGATTTCACGCGATACGTTCAGCGGCAGATCGTTGGAATCTATCAAACCACGCACGAAGCGCAGGTAGTTCGGCATGAACTGCTCGGCATCGTCCATGATGAACACGCGCTGTACGTAGAGTTTCAGGCCGTGCTTGCTGTCGCGGTTCCACATGTCGAACGGCGCACGCGCCGGGATATACAGCAGGCTGGTGTATTCCTGCTTACCTTCCACGCGGTTATGGCTCCAGATCGCCGGATCGCTGAAATCGTGGGCGATGTGTTTGTAGAACTCGTTGTACTCGTCGTCGCTGATCTCAGACTTGTTGCGCGTCCACAGCGCCTGGGCTTTGTTGATCTTTTCCCAGGTGGTGGTGTCGCTCTCTTCGTCTTTGCTTTCAATCTCAACCGGCAGCGCGATGTGATCGGAGTATTTACTGATCACGTTACGCACGCGCCACGCATCGAGGAAATCATCTTCGCCTTCACGGAAGTGCAGCGTGATTTCGGTACCGCGATCGGCTTTCTCAATCTCTGCCAGCGTATATTCGCCTTCGCCAGCAGATTCCCAGAACACCGCTTCATCGGCTTTAGCGCCGGCGGCGCGGGTGCGCACGGTGACTTTATCCGCCACAATGAACGCAGAGTAGAAGCCCACGCCAAACTGGCCGATCAGCTGGCTGTCTTTCGCCTGGTCGGAGCCCATGGATTCGAGGAAGGATTTGGTGCCGGATTTAGCGATGGTGCCGAGGTTCTCAATCACCTCATCACGGCGCATACCGATGCCGTTATCGCTGAGCGTCAGCGTGCGATTTTCCGGATTGACCGAGATACGTACGCGCAGGTCGCCGTCGCCTTCATACAGATCGGGCGTCGACAGCGCGCGGAAGCGCAGTTTGTCGGCGGCATCTGAAGCGTTGGAAATCAGCTCGCGCAGGAAAATCTCTTTATTTGAATAGAGTGAATGGATCATCAGGTGCAGAAGTTGTTTTACCTCTGACTGGAAGCCACGCGTCTCTTGTCCTTTCATGGTCATTGCTACCTCAACTGAATCGGGGTTGATGATACGTTGAGAGAGAAATGGGGATGAAGGAGAGGATTTCAAGCCGATGTCTGTGAAGACATCGGCAAGTGATTAGAAATTAATCTTGTGGCGTCCGGCGAGCGAGTGCGACAGCGTGGTGCCATCGACCATTTCCAGCTCACCACCGACCGGCACACCGTGTGCAATGCGGCTGGCATCAACGCCATATTGTCCGCACAACTCGGCGATGTAGTTGGCCGTGGCTTCCCCTTCCACCGTGGGATTGGTGGCGAGGATCACTTCGGTTAAGGTTTCGCGCTCGAGACGCTGCTCCAGCCGATCCAGGCCGATATCCTGTGGACCAATGCCATCCAGCGGTGACAAGTGCCCCATCAGCACAAAGTAGCGGCCGCCAAACTGGCCGGTCTGCTCAATGGCGTGGATATCTGCCGGGCTCTCCACCACACAAATCTGGCCGTTTTGCTGACGACGCGGATTGGCGCAGATGGTGCAGATTTCCTGTTCGGTGAAGGTACGGCAATCGGCGCAGTGACCGATTTCCGACATGGCGCGGGTCAATGCCTGCGCCAGACGCATGCCACCGCTACGATCGCGCTGCAACAGCTGAAAAGCCATACGCTGCGCCGACTTCGGGCCAACGCCCGGCAGGCAGCGCAACGACTCCATCAAAGATTCAAGCAGTGGACTGGTTTGCATCAGAACGGCATCTTGAAGCCAGGCGGCAGCTGCATACCTGAAGAGACCGCAGCCATCTTCTCTTTCTGCGTTTCGTCAATACGGCGTGCCGCATCGTTGAAGGCCGCGGCGATCAGATCTTCCAGCATGTCTTTGTCATCTTCCAGCAAGCTAGGATCGACTTCAACACGACGGCAGTTGTGCGCACCGTTGATGGTTACTTTAACCAAGCCAGCGCCTGATTCACCGGTCACTTCGATCGCGGCGATCTCTTCCTGCACTTTGGCCATTTTGTCTTGCATCTGCTGGGCCTGTTTCATCAGGTTGCCCAATCCGCCTTTACCAAACATAGTTTTCTCTCTCTGCTGGGGCTGCGCGCAGTTGACGCGCGGCAGCATGTTCACACCGGTCGAATACTCTCTTCATCCAAATCGGCATCGAAGAATCGACGCAATGTCTGAATATGGGTATCGCTTTCGATCGACTGTCGCGCCTGCGACAGCTTCTCTTCATAAATGGCCTGGCGCCACTCCAGTGGCGTCAATACCGTAGGATTATCGTCTTCAATAATCGTCAATTCAACCGGCTGACCGGCAGACTGACTCAGCGCTTCCGCCAGCGCCTGCCTGGCAGAAGCTGAATTCAGATGGCGCTGACTGCTGCGCAGATGCAGCGTAACGCCGGCTTCGCCCACCTCTTTCCACGCATTGAGCGCCACTTGCTGCACCAGTTTCGGTAGCGTCAGCGCGGCGATTTCAGCAGCCCACGCATCGCGCTGCTGGGCTTCTTCCGCCAGACGCAGCGCCAGCTCAGGGGTTTTCTCATGCTCCAGTGCCGAACGCAAGGCTTTTGGCGTCGCCACCGGCTCCGCTTTAACCTCCACCGGCAGCTGCGTTTTCCAGCGATAAGCTTCCGGTTTGGCCGGGGCTTTTACCGTGGGTTCGGACGCACGTTGTTGCACACGTTCAGTGACGCTAGCGAGACGTTCCAGCGCCGGATTCGCCGGCCGCGCGGAACGCGCTGCCGGCTCACTCTTTTTTGCTTTGCCGGCTCCCTGACGCAGCAACTGCGTTCGCGCCTGTAACAACTGGCTGGTGGAGTCAGGTAACGGATCGGGCGCGGGCTGCATGTCTGGATAATCATCCGACACCGGCGGCGCGTCAGGGTTTGGCGGTGCCATCTGCGGCTGCGCAGCCGGTGCGGGCGCGGCTTTCGCTGCGGCTTGTGGCGCAGCAACCTGCGGCGCAGCTTGTGGCGTCAAGGTGGGACGCGCCACCGGCTCCGCAATCGTTGCCTGCGGATGGAACGCCAGCGCACGCAGCAGCGTCATCTCTACGCCTAAGCGCCGATCCGGTGCCAGCGGCAGATCTTTACGTCCCATCAACAACGTTTGGTAATAGAGCTGCACGTCAGCCGGTGGCAGCACGCGCGCTAACTCGCGCAGGCGATCGGCCTGGCTGAGATCGTCCTCGCTGAGCGAGCTTGGCAGCAGCTGCACCATCGCAATGCGGTGCAGTAAACGCAGCATCTCGACCAGCAGCGCTTCCCACTCAACCCCACGCGACGCGGCCTGATTCAGCAGCGCCATCACCTGTTCGCCCTGGCCATCCACCAGCGCTTCAATCAGCGCCAGCGGCTGTTCATCGTCAAGCGTGCCGAGCATTTGTGCCACGGTGTCACGCGTTACGCTGCCCTGCCCCATGGCAATCGCCTGGTCGGTCAGGCTCAGCGCATCGCGCATGCTGCCGTCAGCGGCGCGTGCCAGCAGATGCAGCGCACGCGGTTCGGCAGCAATCTGCTCCTGCTGCAACACATGCGCCAGCTGCTGCTGGATTTGCTCCACGTCGAGCGCTTTGAGGTGGAATTGCAGGCAGCGGGACAGAATCGTCACAGGCAGCTTCTGCGGATCGGTGGTCGCCAGCAGGAATTTAACGTGCGATGGCGGCTCTTCCAGCGTTTTAAGCAGCGCGTTGAAGCTGTGGCGCGACAGCATGTGCACTTCATCGATCAGATAGACCTTGAAGCGACCGCGCGCCGGCGCGTACTGCACGTTATCGAGCAGATCGCGCGTATCTTCAACTTTGGTGCGTGATGCGGCATCGATCTCAATCAGATCGACAAAACGGCCCTGCTCGATTTCGCGGCAGTTATCGCATTGCCCGCACGGCGTTGACGTGATGCCGGTTTCACAGTTAAGCCCCTTCGCCAGCAGACGGGCGATCGAGGTTTTCCCGACGCCGCGTGTGCCAGAAAAGAGATAAGCATGATGGATTCGTCCCAGTGACAACCCGTTGGCCAGCGCAGTCAGCACATGTTCCTGACCGACTACGTCAGCGAAGGCCTGGGGACGCCATTTTCGCGCAAGTACCTGATAGCTCATGTGGATTCAATCACTGGAATTTAGGGAGAAGGGAGAAAATGCAGCTTCGCAAACCCTGTTTATTTTGGCAGTAGTTTAACAGCCACCAGCGGATCAGCAACCACTAACTTTGCAGAGGTGGCGCCCCGCCGTACAGCGGAGCGCGCAGGCCTTAGTGGCCGGGGAAATTCACCAGGCTGAAGCACTCGACGCCCATGGCAGTCAGGCGGGCTTCGCCGGTCAGGTCAAACAGATTAATCACGAATGCGGCGTCTTTCACTTCACCACCGGCGCGGCGGATCAGTTTCACCGTTGCTTCCAGCGTGCCGCCAGTCGCCAGCAGATCGTCCACCACCAGCACCACATCGCCTGGTTTGATGGCATCTTTGTGCAGTTCCAGCGCATCGGTGCCGTACTCCAGCTCGTAGCTTTCGCTGAAGGTGTCACGCGGCAGTTTGCCCGGCTTACGCACCGGCACAAAACCCACGCCCAAACCCAGCGCCACCGGTGCGCCAAACAGGAAGCCACGCGCTTCCGTTCCCACCACCTTGGTGATGCCTTTGTTACGATAACGCTCCACCAGAATGGCGATCGACGCGGCATACGCCTGCGGATCTTCCATCAGACTGGTCACGTCACGGAACAGAATGCCCGGCTTCGGATAGTCAGGAATGCTTTTAATGCTGTTTTTGATGAGTTCAAGCTGCTGCGCAGTTGCGGTCATAAATGTTACGCCTGGAGAAAATATCTAATACGCGCAGCTTCTCTAGCGCCAAACCCCGGAAACCGGGTTAAGCGAAGTCGTTTATAAGGGAAGCCACGCACGAAGATGCCCAAATCTATGCAAATACCCGGCTAAATGCAACCCTCACGCTACTGTTGTGGCGGGTTGGCATCCTCGGTTACAACCGGAATGCGCCACATAAAAAGCAGCAGCAGGCACAGCATCGCGCCTAACAGGATGCGCACCCACAGCAGGTTTACTAAATAAAGGGACACCGAAAAGGTAATCACAATCAGCAACATGGCGCGCCCTTTGGCGCCGGGCGGCATGGCACGATGCTGCTGCCAGTGGCGAATATAGCGGCCAAACGGCGACTTCCACAGCAACCAATGATGGAAACGCGGCGACGAGCGGGCAAAACACCAGGCCGCCAGCAACACAAATGGCGTCGTAGGTAATAAAGGTAATACAATGCCCAGCGTACCTAGCACAATCGCCAGCCAGCCAAGGCTCAGTAGTAAAATGCGCTGCATGCCTGATGCCTGAATAAGTCAAAAACAGCGTTACGTTAACACAGTCGGAAACAGAGTGATGCCCCAACCGCCCGCCCAGCAACGTCTCCATGCCATGTTAGAGTTACTGCGCCAGCAGATTGCGCAGCAGCCGGATGGTGCCTGTCGTCAGCCCCGTTTTGATTCTCACCTGTTTCGCACCAGCGGCACGCGTCTGGCGGATTATCTGCGCGAACTGGAAGGCAATGTGACGCAGTTAACCGCTGCTGACACTGATGTGGCGCGCCGTCAATGGCTGGCGGAGAAAGTGCTGGATCAAATTGCCGCCTTGCAGCGCGAATGCCAGAGCCAGCAGCTGCGCGTCAAGCGCGAGCGGCCACGTGTCGATGCACGCCAGGCCAAGCGTGAAGAGTATCAGGGTTACGAAAAGCGCTTACTGGCGATGATTCAGCAGCGCGAGCAGCATCTGGCGCGCGCCGAAACCCTCAGTGTTCAGCAGCAGTTGATTCGCGAAGTCGATCAGCTGCAGGAGCGCCTGGCACGCTGCCGCGCCGCTATCTACAAACTGGAGTTGCCGTCTATGCCGCGCTAAACGCGGCGCTTTTTCCTCTATACTCATTGCGGTGAGAAAAAGGAGAAAAATCATGACGCTGGTTTTTTGGATTGTGATCGGTTTAGCCGCAGGCTGGCTTAAGCGGGTGATTTTTCCCGGTCGTCCGGGAGGATTTGTGCCGACGCTGGTGCTGGCGGTGATTGGCGCGCTGATTGGCGGCTATATCGCCACCTACTTCACCACCGGCGATCTGGCCGCCTTGCATCCAGCCGGTTTTGCCAGCGCGCTGCTGGGCGCACTGTTAATGCTGCTGGTCGCGGCGAAATTACGTATTTAGGAGAAAGAATGTCACTGGAGAGCGCACCAGACGAAATCAAACTTGCCGTCGATCTGATTCAACTGCTTGAAGAGAATAATGTTCCCACCGCCACCGTGCTGGCTGCGTTGGCGATTGTTCAGCGGGATTATGAGCAGAAACAAGCGGCGGAAATCAAGGCCGACTAAGCAGCGTTGGACTCAGGCGCAACATATCAAGAAACGCATCCACCAGCTGAGGCGCATCGGCTGCCAAATCAAAACTTTGCGGGTTGAACAACCAGCTTTCCATCATGCCATTGATATAGCCGCGCATCAGTAGCGCCGCCTGACGCGTATTCAGGTTCGCAGGCAATTGGCTGGCATCAATACAAAGACGTAGTACAGTTTCAATTCGATCGTAACACGCTTGCAGTAAGCTCTGCTGCATATCCTGTAACGTCGACATTTCGCCAACAAACTCACATTTGTGAAAGATAATCTCCATTAATGCGCGTCTTTGCGGATCCTTTGCTGTGGCGTCAAGGATATAGATCAACATAGAACGAACAACAGAAAGTGGATCGCCCGGGTATTTTGTCTGATACTCAAGTTCCACATCGTCCAGCCCAGCGTCACAACGCAGCCAGATTTCCTGTAAGAGATCGGCTTTATTTTTGAAATGCCAGTAGATAGCCCCGCGCGTGACGCCGGCCGCTGTTGCGATATCCGCCAGAGACGTGGCGGCCACACCATGTTCGGAAAAGTGTGCTAATGCGGCGTCAAGAATTTGATGCCGTGTTTCAAGAGCTTGCGCTTTGGTTTTTCGTGCCATGCTGGGCTTTTTTTACAAACTTGTAAGTTTACATACATTTGTGAATGTATGTACCATAGCATGACCCGTGTTTTAACGCAGCAATGGGTTTATCGGTTTGTGATCCATTGATCATTTGATATCGGACACTAGAGGTTTATTTATGAATAAAAACAGAGGATTAGCGCCTCTGGCGGCCGTCCTGATGCTATCAGGCAGCTTTGTGTTAACAGGATGTGATGATAATAAATCCCAGCAAGCCGCCCAGCAGCAGCCCCCAGAAGTGGGTGTTGTAACGTTAAAAAACGAACCCTTGAAAATTACCACCGAGCTGCCGGGCCGTACCTCGGCTTTCCGCGTTGCGGAAGTTCGCCCTCAGGTGTCAGGAATTATCCTCAAGCGTAATTTTGTTGAAGGTAGTGATGTAAAAGCCGGTCAGTCGTTGTATCAGATTGATCCCGCCACCTATCAGGCGGCCTACGACAGCGCTAAAGCGGATCTCGCCCAGGCTGAAGCCAATGCGCGTGTTGCGCAGTTAACCATTACTCGCTATAAGCCGCTGCTGGGTACTAAGTACATCAGTCAGCAGGACTATGACACCGCCGCAGGCACCGCAGCTCAGACTGCTGCAGCCGCCCAGGCTGCGCGTGCCAACGTCGAAACTGCGCGCATCAATCTGGCGTATACCAAAGTGACGTCACCCATCAGCGGTCGTATTGGTAAATCGTCGGTAACCGAAGGTGCGCTGGTTTCCAACGGGCAAACCACTGCCCTGGCGACCGTGCAACAGCTCGATCCTATGTATGTCGATGTGACCCAATCCAGTGATGATTTCCTGCGTCTGCGCGCAGAGCTGGAATCCGGTCAGCTGAAACAGAACGACGGTAAGGCCAACGTCACCCTGCTGATGCAAAACGGTAACGCATACCCGCAGACAGGCACATTGGAATTCTCTGATGTGAGCGTGGATGAAACCACCGGCTCGATCACGCTGCGCGCCATCTTCCCGAACCCGGACAATCGCCTGCTGCCAGGCATGTTTGTTCGTGCGCGTCTGGATGAGGGCACCAATCCCACCGCACTGCTGGTGCCGCAACAGGGCGTAACACGCACCCCAACCGGTCAGGCAACCGCAATGGTGGTTGGCGCAGATAATAAAGTGGAATCGCGTAACATCACCGCTAATCAGGCATTTGGCGACAAATGGCTGGTGACGGAAGGTCTAAAAGAAGGCGATCGGGTGATCACCACCGGTATCCAGCGTGCCAAACCGGGTGCGCAGGTGACGCCAAAAGAAGTCTCCGATGATGCCAAAGCTGCACCAGAATCACCGTCTGCTAAATCATCGTCATAACAGGAGCCACTGATACATGGCTAAGTTCTTTATTGATCGCCCCATTTTTGCGTGGGTGCTCGCCATCATCATCATGTTGGCTGGTGTGCTATCGATTATCAGCCTGCCGATTGAGCAATATCCCAATGTTGCACCGCCGGCGGTTGAAATCCAGGCCACCTATCCAGGTGCTGATGCGAAAACGCTGCAAGATTCGGTGACGCAGGTCATCGAGCAAAACATGAACGGTATCGATGGACTGATGTATATGTCCTCGAGCAGTGACTCGTCGGGTACATTGACGCTGACGCTGACCTTCCAATCCGGTACTGATGCCGATATCGCGCAGGTTCAGGTGCAGAACAAACTGCAGCTGGCCACGCCGTTACTGCCACAGGAAGTACAGCAACAGGGTATTCAGGTTAAGAAATCCTCTAGCAGCTTCCTGATGGTAGCGGGTTTTGTCAGTGATGACGGCACCATGACGCAGAATGATATTTCTGACTATGTTGCTTCAAACATCAAAGATCCGGTCAGCCGTATGCCGGGCGTCGGTGATACCCAGGTGTTTGGTGCGCAGTATGCGATGCGCATCTGGCTGGACCCACACAAGCTGAACAACTATTCACTGACACCAGTGGATGTGATCAACGCGCTGAAAGTCCAGAACACCCAGATCGCCGCGGGTCAGTTGGGCGGTACGCCACCTGTACCGGGCCAACAGCTGAATGCCTCGATCATTGCGCAAACCCGTCTGACATCGACAGATGAGTTCGGCAATATTCTGCTGAAAGTGAATCAGGATGGTTCGCAGGTACGTCTGCGTGACGTGGCGAAGATTGAACTCGGTGGTGAAAACTACGAGATCATCGCGCGTTATAACGGCAAACCGGCTTCCGGTATCGGTATCAAACTGGCCACCGGCGCTAATGCACTGGACACCGCCGATGCGGTGAAAGCAGAACTGGCGAAACTGGAGCCGTTCTTCCCGGCAGGCATGAAAACGGTTTATCCGTACGACACCACACCGTTCGTGAAAATTTCGATTTTCGAAGTGGTGAAAACGCTGTTCGAAGCAATCGTGCTGGTGTTCCTGGTGATGTATCTGTTCCTGCAAAACTTCCGTGCGACGCTGATTCCAACCATCGCCGTTCCTGTTGTGTTGCTCGGAACCTTTGCGATCATCAGTGCCTTTGGCTACTCGATAAACACCCTGACGATGTTCGGGATGGTGCTCGCCATCGGCCTGCTGGTGGATGACGCCATCGTGGTGGTAGAGAACGTCGAACGTGTAATGGCGGAAGAAGGCTTACCGCCGAAAGAAGCGACCAAACGTTCGATGGAGCAGATTCAGGGCGCATTGGTCGGTATTGCCTTGGTGCTGTCAGCGGTATTTATTCCAATGGCGTTCTTCGGTGGTTCAACCGGCGTCATTTATCGCCAGTTCTCCATCACCATCGTTTCGGCGATGGCGCTGTCGGTGCTGGTGGCGTTGATCCTGACGCCTGCGCTTTGTGCCACCATGCTGAAGCCGGTGGAGAAAGGCGCTCACGGCAAAACCACCGGTTTCTTCGGCTGGTTTAACCGCCTGTTTGATAAGAGCACCAACCACTACGTTGATAGTGTCGGTCATATCATTCGCAGCACCGGCCGTTACCTGCTGATTTATCTGGTGATCGTGGTCGGCATGGCGTACCTGTTCCTGAAACTGCCTACCTCATTCCTGCCGGAAGAGGATCAGGGTCTGTTACTGGCGCAGGCGCAATTGCCAGCCGGTGCTACCCAGGAACGTACCCAGAAAGTATTGGATCAGGTGACGGATTACTTCCTGACCAAAGAGAAAGACAGCGTTAACTCCGTGTTTACCGTTAACGGCTTCGGCTTCGCCGGTCGTGGACAGAACACCGGTATTGCGTTCGTCAGCCTCAAGCCGTGGGATGAGCGTGGCGATGCCAACCTGAAAGTCCCTGCGATTGCCGGTCGTGCCATGCAGGCGCTCGGTCAAATCAAAGATGCGATGGTGTTCCCGTTCAACCTGCCAGCGATTATCGAACTGGGTAACGCCACCGGCTTCGACTTCATGCTGACCGATCAGGGCAACCTGGGTCACGAGAAGCTGACCGCCGCGCGTAACCAGCTGTTTGGCATGATCGCTCAGCATTCGGATACGCTGGTAGGTGTGCGTCCAAACGGCATGGAAGATACGCCGCAGTACAAACTGATCATCGATCAGGAGAAAGCGCAGGCGCTGGGTGTGTCGCTGTCTGACATCAATACCACGCTGGCTTCAGCATGGGGCGGTTCTTACGTCAACGACTTCATCGACCGCGGTCGCGTGAAGAAGGTGTACGTTATGGGCAAGGCCGATTCACGTATGTTGCCGGACGATATCAGTAAATGGTACGTGCGCAACAGCGGCGGCACCATGGTACCGTTCTCCGCCTTCTCTTCGGCGAAGTGGCAGTACGGTTCACCGCGTCTGGAACGTTACAACGGCTTGCCATCGATGGAGATTCTGGGCCAGGCTGCGCCAGGCAAGAGCTCCGGTGATGCCATGAACCTGATGGAAGAGCTGGCAGGAAAACTGCCGGCGGGTATCGGTTACGACTGGACCGGCATGTCCTATCAGGAACGCTTGTCAGGTAACCAGGCTCCGGCGCTGTATGCTATCTCACTGATTGTGGTGTTCCTGTGTCTGGCCGCGCTGTATGAAAGTTGGTCGATTCCGTTCTCGGTCATGTTGGTGGTACCGCTGGGTGTTGTCGGCGCACTGATCTTCACCACGCTGCGTGGCTTAAGTAACGACGTCTACTTTGTGGTGGGCTTGTTGACTACCATAGGATTGTCGGCGAAGAACGCCATCCTGATTGTCGAATTCGCCAAGGATTTGATGGAGAAGGAAGGTAAAGGGTTGGTGGAATCCACGCTGGAAGCATCCCGTATGCGTCTGCGTCCGATTCTGATGACCTCACTCGCCTTTATCCTCGGCGTAATGCCGCTGGCGATCAGCACCGGTGCGGGTTCTGGCGCACAGAACGCGGTAGGTACCGGCGTAATGGGCGGGATGGTAACAGCGACCGCGCTGGCTATCTTCTTCGTTCCGGTGTTCTTCGTGGTGGTACGTCGCCGCTTCAGTAAGAACAAAGGTGACCTGGAACACGGTCATCCGGTTGAGCACAAACACTAAGTTTTACTCTTCCCTAAAAGGCCGCTGATGCGGCCTTTTTTATTGCTGTTTCCCTGCCCCACCAAAATCCCTGCGTTTTTCACGGTTGCAATCAGCCATGTTCGGGCTCATACTATTGTTATAGTATAACATTACATAGCGAGGTTACTATGAAACCGAATATCCATCCTCTTTATCGCCCAGTGGTGTTCCACGACACCTCGGCCAACGAATACTTTAAAGTCGGCTCCACCATCAAAACCGAGCGCACCATTGAGTATGAAGGTGAAGTGCTGCCGTATGTCACGCTGGATGTCTCGTCAAAATCCCACGTGTTCTACACCGGCAAGCAGAAAGACTTTGCTAAAGAAGGCAGCACCGCGCGCTTCAACCAGCGTTTCGGCAGCTTCCTGTCGCGCAACAAGTAACGCTGGAGAGAACAGATGCAGGTATTGAGTTCATTGCGCTCTGCAAAGACGCGCCATAAGGATTGCAAAGTCGTGCGTCGTAAAGGTCGCATCTATGTGATTTGCAAAACTAACCCGCGCTTTAAGGCGGTTCAGGGAAGAAAGAAAAAAAGGTAGGAAAGTGTCGTGATAGTTGGCCGGGATGCTCCCCGGCCTTTTTTTACTTCATGCTATGCAGAATGGCGTCAACATTGTGTTTGAACGCGGCGACATAGGTCGCTGCTGGGCCATTCGCTTCCGACAGCGCCTCAGGATAAAGTTCCCCGCCCGGCTGTGCGCCGGTTTCGCTGGCAATCTGTTTTACCAGTCGCGGATCGGTTTGATTCTCCATAAAGTAGGTTTTGATGTGCTCGGCCTTCAGTTGTTGGATGATCGAGGCCACGTCGCTGGCGCTGGCTTCCGCTTCGGTAGAGAAGCCCACCGGCGCCAGGAAACTGACGCCATAGCGTTGGCCAAAGTAGCCAAAGGCATCATGGCTGGTCAGCACTTTACGCTTGCTCTTCGGCACTTCGGCAAACGCATTTTTCGCCCAGCTATCCAGCTTCTGCAGCTGCTGAATGTAACTTTCACCGCTTTTACGAATATCCGCCACATCTTCAGGATCGGCTTTGATCAGCGCATTCATCACATTAGTGGCGTAGATCACACCGTTTTGCATGCTGTTCCACGCGTGCGGATCGGTGACGCTTTTACCGTCCTCTTCCATCTTGCGCGTGTTGACACCGTTCGATGCCACTACGATGGTGCCTTTATAGCCTGACGCGCTGATCAGGCGATCCATCCAGCCTTCCATGCCCAAACCGCTCACGAATACCACATCCGCCTTCGACAGCGCCTGGCTATCCTGCGGCGTCGGTTCGAAGGTGTGCGGATCGCCATTCGGCCCGACCAGCGATTTCACGTTAACGTGATCGCCACCAACCTGTTTAACGATATCCGCCAGCACGGTAAAGCTCGCCACAACATCAACGCTTTTCGCCAGCGACAGCGGGCTTGCCAGCATGGCGCCAATCGCCAGACTCAGCGGTAACTTTTTCATTCCTATCCCCTTATTGGTTTGGTTATCGACGGCGCAACAGGCCGCCACATGGTCCTGTCAAAACAGAAAGCAGAAACAGCACCGCAGCACTGAGCACCACCGCCGGTCCAGCCGGCAGCGAGAAATGCCACGAAAGAATAAGGCCGATAAATGCTGAGATGATCGCCAGCAGCATGGCGATGCCGAGCATGTAAGCCAGATGGCGGCTCCAGAAGCGTGCGCTGGTGGCCGGCAGCATCATCAATCCCACCGACATCAGCGTGCCCAGCACCTGAAAGCCCGCCACCAGATTGAGCACTACCAGCATCAGAAACAGACCGTGCACCAGCGGAGCGCTCCATTTGCCCTGAGCGCGCAGGAAATCGGGATCGAAGGCATCGATCACCAGCGGACGGAAGATCACCGCCAGCAGCAGCAAGGTCGTAGCCGCAATGCCGCCGACCAGCAGAATCGCCGCGTTATCCACCGCCAGCAGCGATCCAAATAACACGTGCAGCAGATCGACGCTGGAGCCGCGCAGCGACACCAGCGTGACGCCCAGCGCAAGAGAACCGAGGTAAAAGCCGGAAAAACTGGCATCCTCTTTGAGATGCGTATAACGGCTGACCGCTCCCGAGAGCAACGCCACCGCCAATCCGGCAATCAGGCCGCCGATACCCATCGCCACCAGCGATAATCCCGATACCAGATAACCAATCGCCGCGCCGGGTAACACAGCATGTGATAAGGCATCGCCGACCAGACTCATGCGGCGCAGGGAAAGGAAAACGCCCAGCGGCGTGGCGCTGATCGCTAATGCAACGCAGGCCACCAGCGCACGGCGCATAAAACCAAATTCGATAAAGGGTTGGAGTAATGTCACGACGCCACCCTACGCAACGTTGGCGTTTGTGCGGCATCAGCGTCATCGAGCGATAGCACATCCTGAAAATAGCGCGCCACCAGCGGACGATCGTGTAGCACGACTAATAACGTGGTGCCCGCCTGCTGCTGCTGTTCGAGAATCGACATCAGCAAGGTGACGGTTTGGCTATCAATGCCGTTGAAGGGTTCATCCAGCAGCCAGAGCTGGCTGCGCTGCAGCATTAAGCGCGCGAACAGCACGCGCTGCAGTTGCCCACCAGATAACGTCGATGGCTGCGCATCGGCAAACTCACGCATTTGTACCGCATCCAGCGCGGCATCAATTTCCAGGCGCAAGGCGCGATTGATACCACCAAACCAGCCGCAGCGTGGCCAGCAGCCCATCGCCACCAGTTCATAGGCAGTAAGAGGAAAGCGGGTTTCAAGTTCACTGCGTTGCGGTAACCAGCCCAGGGCTTTGCGTGGGATGTGCAATTCGCAGTTGCCGGAAATTGGCGGTAGTAAGCCGGCAATGGTTTTTAGTAATGTCGATTTGCCGGTGCCGTTAGCGCCAATCAGCGCCGTCATGCTGCCCGTTGCCAGCTCACCGTTAACGACCGGCGTCACCGCACGGCCTTGATAACCGGCTTGTAAGCGGTTGAAATGTATCATTTCTGCATGCCCCAATATAAGGCCAGCGCTAGCAAGGCAATCAGCATCAGCGCAACCAGCAAACGGCCGCCAAGGGAAAGAATTAAACCGCTGTGATTCATACTCAACAACCAATAATGTTATAACATAACAATTATCATACCCGACTCATCCTCAATTGCGCCCAGGCAAAAGTGTTTCAAAAGTTGATCGATCATAATGATAGCCGCGCTAATTCGCCGTTTCGCCATGAATGTGTTATGAAACCCATCACAACGATTACTCTTTCTGTTTATTAGCGACTTGCAATATCACTCAATAAGCTCAATGATAGAAACATCATTCTTTTACTGGATACAAAATGCCGTCTATTATTCATTGTGATATTGCTGTGGATGAGGACGATTGCGAAAAGTTGGTCAGAATTATCCAGGGGAATATTCTCAAAATAGCCGAGGCATTAGTCGGTGATTTACAGTGGTATTCTCAAAACGCGCAATTAGTTCCTGATAGCTTCCAGATTATTTCTATTCAACCAACCGACAATAATCGATTTAAAATGCTTTACGATTTCAGCTGGAATTTATTTAATCCTTGCCTGGATTTAAATGAAACGTTTACGCGTCGTGAAGAAGTGTTGTTTCAGGTAAAGCCCGGCGCGCTGGTGTTTGACGTGATTGACAATGAGCGCCCCTCTCCTGCCGATGAATTGTAATATTTGGTAATTGAGGTGAGCAAAGCTAATGATTGTGGATTACATTTAAGGAGTCGCTGAATTCAATTTTATTCGATATCGCTTCCTGGTAGCTTTTCTTAATCTCGCCGCGCTGCGGTAACTGTGCTAGCTATGGAGGGGAAAAAGATGGACGAATACTCACCGAAACGGCATGATATTGCCCAGCTTAAATACCTGTGTGAGAACCTGTTCGACGAAAGTATGGCGACATTGACTGACAGCCATCATGGTTGGGTTAATGATCCTACTTCGGAAAGCAATTTACAGCTCAACGATTTGATTGAGCATATCGCTTCTTTCACGATGAATTACAAAATTAAGCACGTTGAAGATGAAGCCCTGATTACGCAAATCGATGAATATCTTGACGATACCTTTATGCTGTTCAGCAGCTATGGAATCAATACTCAGGATCTACAACGGTGGCAGCGTTCAGCAAAACGCTTATTTAATCTGTTTGCCGAAGAGTGCGCTTATCTCCAACAACCTAGCCATTCCTTTTAGCACCAGACTGAGACCGGTTTATTTATGAGCAACCAAGCCTTAACTAAAACAGATTATTTGATGCGACTGCGCCGCTGTCGCTCAATCGATACCCTTGAACGGGTTATCGAAAAAAACAAGTATGAATTACCTGATAATGAACTCGCGGTATTCTATTCGGCAGCCGATCATCGTCTGGCTGAACTGACCATGAATAAGCTTTACGATAAAGTACCGGTTTCTGTCTGGAAGTTCGTCCGCTAAGTTTTTCCCCTAACAGCCGATCTGCACCAACATCGTTTTGATCAAGGATTGAATCACCGGCAAAGGATTGCCAGATTTCTCTGTGCATAAAATTTTGTGGAGTATGAGGCGGGTACAAATTGGTGGGGGCCCTGCCAGCTACATCCCGGCACACGCGTCGCCTGCTGCGGCTGCTTCCTTCCGGATCTGACCGAGTTCACAAGTTAGCATTGCGGGAGAACCAACAGGGCCCCCATTGACAAGCCCTCATTTCGAGAGCGCAGGCATTATCAAGTATGCCCCCGGCAATTGCAAGCGCAGGCCCGACAACCGTTGGTTTCTTGCACAAGCACACAGCAATGCGCTGATGTCTACCCTTCTGCATGCTAAAGTTTGCCCTTTCCAGATAAAAATAGGTGCGCATATGAGCGACCAAAACAATTTTTCTGAGCGCGTCTGGCAGATCATCGCGGCCATTCCGCCAGGAAAGGTCACTACTTACGGGGATGTTGCGCAATTAGCGGGTTCGCCGCGCGCGGCACGCCAGGTGGGTGGCGTATTACGCCGTTTGCCGGAAGGCAGTAAATTACCCTGGTTTCGCGTTATCAATCGCCATGGCCGCATTTCACTGCAGGGCGACGACTTATTTCGTCAGCGCGATGCGCTGGAAGCGGAAGGGATTGAAGTGAGTGATGCTGGGGAGATCGAGTTAGAGAAATATCGGTGGGAAATTTAGCGGTGCGATATGTCACGCACAATCCCGCTGCCAATCGCACTGAACGTCGCACGCTGGAAGGCATCGTCGTGGAGTAAAGCGTCACACGCCATGGATGGCGTGTGCCGAGCGTTCAGGGACGAGACAGCGACTTTACGGAACAACGATGCTTTCCGGCGCTCTCCCGTCCCATCAATCGAAATTACAGACTTGTCGGTGCCGGCACCGAAGCAGATGGCGTCACCTGCGTAGGTGAAGTCGAAGGCACTGTTGTTGCTGCTCCCGGCTGGGTTTGCATCGCGACGTTGGTCACTGGCACCAACAGCAGTTCGGCTTTTGTGCCGCCCTGATTAATCACCGGTTTCACCGTATCGGTGATAAACGCCAGCTTGCCATCAATCGAAATCGCCGCACTCAACAGAATGCGCGCGTTCGGCTGGATGTCAGCCGGATTAAACGGCAAGACAAACTGGAACGGCGACTGTTTCCCTTCCGTACGCACCACGCGCTGCGACAGCACTTTCGAAGGCGCGTCGGCCAGCGATGCATCTGATAGCGTAACGGTTAGCACAGAATCCGGCGGCAGCGCAATGCGCTGGCGGATATACACCGAACCACTGACATTAGGCTGCGCAATCGCGGCCTGCTGCCCCGCTACCGCTGAGCCGAGTGTAGGTGTGGCAACCGGCTTGCTGTGGTCCGCACAACCGGTAATCGCCGCAGCCAGGGTCATACCGCTAATAACTTGCCAGAGTTTCATCGATGTCGTCTCCTTATGAACACTATGATTGTCGGCGGTAAATTTATTGCTTAGCTTTTCAGCCGCCGAATGACCTTAATTCTGGCACAAATATCGGCATTGCGCCTAAACCCTCCGCCAGCCCGCTGAAATCGCGGCAAAATCATTGACGGAAACTGGTCGGATCTTTCACACTGACGCGATGAGTCACGCTGAGGAATCCGCTATGAGCCAGGCACTGCACAACCTGCTTAATTTATTAAATCTGGAAAAACTGGAAGAAGGCCTGTTTCGTGGTCAGAGCGAAGATCTGGGCTTGCGCCAGGTGTTTGGTGGCCAGGTAGTCGGCCAGGCGCTGTATGCTGCGAAACAAACGGTGCCGGAAGAGCGCATCATTCACTCCTTCCACAGCTACTTTTTGCGTCCGGGCGATAGCCAAAAAGCCATCATTTATGATGTCGAAACGCTGCGTGACGGCAAAAGCTTCAGCGCACGCCGCGTTAGCGCGGTACAGAATGGTCAGCCGATCTTCTACATGACGGCTTCGTTCCAGGCACCTGAAAGCGGCTTCGAGCATCAGAATGAAATGCCGCAGGTGCCGGGCCCGGATAATCTGCCATCGGAACAGGATTTGGCGAAAAAGCTGGCCGCGCATCTGCCACTCAAGCTGAAAGAAAAATTTCTCGCTGAGCGTCCGCTGGATATTCGTCCGGTGCAAATTCATAACCCGCTGAAAGGCCACGTCGATGAGCCGCTGCGTCAGGTGTGGATTCGTGCCAACGGCGAGTTACCGGCCGACCGTCGTATCCATCAATATCTGCTGGGCTATGCCTCGGATCTCAATTTCCTGCCGGTGGCGCTGCAGCCGCACGGTAAAGGCTTCCTCGAAGCCGATATGCAGGTTGCAACCATCGATCACTCAATGTGGTTCCATCGTCCGTTCGACTTGTCTGAATGGCTGCTGTACAGCGTGGTGAGCACTTCCGCCTCGGGCGCGCGCGGTTTTGTGCGGGGTGAGTTTTATACCCAGGATGGCCGACTGGTGGCGACCACGGTGCAGGAAGGCGTGATGCGCCAACGCGACGCATAAAAAAAGGGGCGATAAAATCGCCCCTCTGTTTTTTTATAATTTTAGCGCACTGCTCTTCTTTAGCCCGGCGGTTACTGGTTGTAAGCGTTCTCGCCGTGGCTGTTTACATCCAGACCTTCACGTTCCTGATCTTCCGGAACACGCAGGCCAACAATCATATCTGCCAGTTTGAAGCCGATGAAGGCTACCACCGCAGTCCAGACGATGGTCACACCCACGCTGAACAGCTGAATCCAAACCTGATGGCCCATGGTCACGCCTTCTGCGTAGCCTACGCCGCCCAGTGAAGAGGACGCGAACACGCCGGTCAGGATACAACCAAGGATGCCACACACGCCGTGCACACCGAACACATCACATGGGTCATCAACGCGCAGCCATTTCTTCAGGGTTGTTACGCCCCACAGACCGGCTAAACCACCCGCCAGACCGATAATCAGCGCGCCGCCGACACCCACATAACCACAAGCTGGGGTAATCGCCACCAGACCAGCGATGAAGCCCGAGCAAGCACCGAGCAGAGAAGGTTTACCGCGTACCGCCCACTCGCCAAACACCCACGACAGCACCGCACCCGCTGTAGCCACCACGGTATTCAGGAACGCCAGCGCAGCAATTTCGTTAGCTGAGGAAGCAGAACCAGCGTTGAAGCCGAACCAGCCCACATACAGAATCGCAGTACCGAGGAACACCATCGGCAGGTTGTGTGGTTTGAAGGCTTCTTTGCCGAAACCAGCACGTTTGCCCACCAGATAAGCACCAACCAGGCCTGCAACGGCGGCGTTGATGTGAACCACGGTGCCGCCCGCGAAGTCGAGCGCGCCATCTTGCGCCAGCAAGCCACCAGCCCATACCATGTGTGCGATTGGCAGATAAGCCAGCGTCAGCCATACCACCACGAAGATCAATACCGCAGAGAAGCGAATACGTTCAGCCAGCGCACCAACAATCAGGCCGACGGTGATACAGGCGAAGGAAGCCTGGAACGCGATGTGAATGTACTGATAGAAGCTGCCCATCAGCGCTTTCAACTCAATATTTTTCAGCATCGCCCACTGAAAGCTACCGAAGAAGGCGTTGCCTTCACTGAACGCCAGCGAGTAGCCGTAAATCACCCACAGCACGCAAACCAGTGAGAAGGTCACCGCAACCTGCGTCAGCATCGACAGCACGTTCTTGCCGCGAATCAAACCGCCGTAGAACAGCGCAATGCCGGGAATCGACATAAACAGTACCAAGGCGGTACAGATCATCATAAAGGCGTTATCGGCTTTATCCGCTACTGCAGGGGCGGCCGCCATCGCCAGAGAAGGTAACAGCGCAAGGCTGGTGAGGCCCAACTTCGTTATCAGTTTATTCATTTCTTTCCATCCCATCACAATTCAGAGCCCCAGTTACAGTGCTGCTTCGTCGGTCTCGCCGGTACGAATACGAATGACGCGCTGCAGTTCTGCGACGAAAATCTTGCCGTCGCCAATTTTGCCGGTATACGCGGCTTTGCTGATGACATCGACCACTTCATCAAGTTGGTCGTCCGCAATAGCGATATCAATTTTTACTTTTGGCAGGAAGTTAACGCTGTACTCGGCACCGCGATAAAGCTCTGCGTGACCTTTCTGGCGACCGAAACCTTTAACCTCGGTAACTGTCAGTCCCTGAATACCAATAGAGGATAAGGCTTCACGCACGTCCTCCAGCTTAAATGGTTTGATTACCACGGTAACCAGCTTCATACGTTCCCCTCCGGATAAGAAATTGAGTGAGTCTTCGCGGACACGTAGGGATATAAGCAAAGGCTGTGCCATAAATAAAAAAAGGGGAATGTCAGTAGCATAGGCGCGCTGCATCACGCTTCGTTATGTGAAGCGCAGCGCAGATTGTGGGGTAGGAAGAGGAAAGGTGTTGCAATATTGCACTTCTTTGGTGCTTCAAGCCTCAAAGAAGTGCATCAATACAGAACATTCCGATAAAACTGTGCAAAAAAGGTGCAAATCACCCTTCAGCTTGTACGGGGATGCCCGCCGCGAGTTCATCGCCAGCCTGCTGCAGCTGATACATCTGCCAGTAACGTCCCTGCTCGGCCAGCAGCTCAGCATGCGTACCGCGCTCCACCACCTGACCGCGATGCAGCACTAAAATCTGATCGGCTTCGGTAATGGTGGAAAGGCGATGCGCGATCACCACCAGCGTGCTGTGCTGGCGTAGTGCACGTAACGCCTGCTGAATTGCCTGTTCCGTGCCGGAATCGATATTGGCCGTGGCTTCGTCGAGGATCAGGATTTGCGGTAATGACACCAACACGCGCGCCAGCGCCAGCAGCTGTTTCTGCCCAACCGACAGATTATTGCCCTGCTCGCCTAAACGCGTATGGATGCCGTCCGCCATGCTGCGCGCCAGCGGTGCCAGCTGCACCGTCTCCAGCGCCTGCCACACCTGATCTTCCGGGATATCGCGCCCCAAACGCACGTTGGCCAGCAGCGAATCCGCCAGCACCACCGGATCCTGTTGCACCATCGCAACGCTTTGACGTAAAGCGGCGTGCGACAGCTGCGGCAGCGGGCGACCATCCAGTTCGATACTGCCGCGCGTCACCGGGTAATAGCCCATCAGCAGATTCGCCAGCGTGCTTTTCCCGCTGCCGGTGTGCCCCACCAGCGCAACAAAATGACGCGCCGGCACTTCGAGATTGATGTGGCTGAGCACATCGCGATTATCGCGATAGGCAAAGCTCACATCCCGCAGCGAGATGCTGCCGGAGGCCAGCGGCAGACTATCGCTGCCGTAACCTTGCTGCTCCGCATCCATCAGTTCGAAGATACGCTCGCCGGACACCACCGCCTGTTGCAGCATCGACTGCTGCGTGGTGAGTTCAATCAGCGGTTCATTGAGGCGGCCAAGATAGGTAATAAAGGCGTACAGCACACCAACTTCAAACACGCCCGGCGTGGCGAAGCTGAACAGCATCAGCAAACCGCACAGAATCATGGCCGAAAACAGACTCAACAACGGGCGCAATAAAAAGCCATCCAACCGCAGCGTTTCCATACGCGCCAGATAGTGTGAACGGCTGGCTTCGCCCATGCGTTCACCAAAGCGCGCCTGCTGGCGGAACTGCTGGATCACGCTCATGCCGTTGATCACTTCATTGAAGCCGTTGTTGATGTCCGCCAGATAGCTGCGCACGCGACGCGCAATCGGCGTGCTGAAGCGCTGATAAATCATCATCACCGTCAGCACCAGCGGGAAAATCACGATCGCTACCAACGCCATGCGCCAGTCGAGGGAGAACATCGCCACCAGCATCGCGCCAATCAACGCGGCAGCCCGCAACACTGTGGCCACCACGGTGACGTAGAGATCTTTGATCACTTCGGTGTCATTGGTGACGCGCGAGATGATTTGGCCGACCGGCTGCGTATCGAAGGCGCTGAGCGGCTGGCGCAACGCCGCGTTCATCACGTCCACGCGCAATTGCTGCACCACGCCAATCGCCGCGCGGTTAAACAGCAACGCCTGAAAATAGTGCAAACCGGCGGCCAGCAATTGCAGCAGGACAAAGCCCACCAGCAGGCCCGCGACGATGCCCCACGGCATCTGATGTTTCGCCACCAGATTATCGATGAAGTAGCTTACCAGCACCGGTCCGGTGACTTCGGCTGCCGCCGCAATCCACAGCATGCCGACCGCCAGCCACAGCGATTTACGCCACGGTTTGCCATACGCCAACAGTCGTTTCAGCGTCGGCCATAAACGTTGTGATTTAGCCACGGCTTGCTCCTTCTGCCACTTCATCATCATCCAGTGCGGCTTCCAGCTGCTGATAACGGTACATATCGCGATACCAGCCTTCTTTGGCCGCCAGAGTGTCATGATCGCCACGCTGCGCCACGGCGCCGTGCTGCAGTACCAGAATTTCGCTGGCCTCGGTAAGCGCCGACAGACGATGCGCGCTGATAATCAAGGTACGCCCTTTGCCCCACTGACGCAGGTTATGCAGGATGTCATGTTCAGTGCGACCATCAACCGCCGACAGCGCATCATCCAGAATCAGGATTTCGGCATTCAGCAGCAGCGCGCGTGCAATCGCAATGCGCTGCTTCTGTCCGCCCGATAACATCACGCCGCGTTCGCCCACTTCGGTTTCGTAACCTTGTGGCAGGCGCAGAATATCGTCGTGCACGCAGGCCATGGTTGCCACGCGCTCCAGCTCTTGCTGCGTCGCATTCGGGCGACCCAGCGCCAGATTGGCGGCAATGGTGTCAGAGAACAGGAAAGGCGTCTGGCTGACCACCGCCAGTCGGCTGCGCCAGCTATCGAGTCGCAACTGCGGCAGCGGCGTGTTGTGGTAACGAATATCGCCCTGATCGATGTCGAAGTGGCGCTGGATCAGGCTTAACAGCGTGCTCTTGCCACAGCCGGTTGGCCCGCATAATCCCAGCATCTGGCCCGGTTTTAGCTGGAAATTAAGATGGCTCAGCACCGGGCCAGAACTGGCCGGATAGCGGAACTCACGAATGGCAACCTGCATTACGCCAGGTTCAGGCGGTAACACTTTCTGGCCATCTTCAACGGCAGGCGCTTCCGCCAGTAATGAACGGATACGGCTCCACGCCGCACTGCCGCGCTCAACGATGTTGATCATCCACGCCAGCGCCAGCATGGGCCAAATCATCAGGCCGAGGTACATCACAAAGCTGGTGAGCTGCCCGAGCGTCAAACTGCCGTTCCACACCATCCAGCCGCCACCAGCAATTGCCAGCAGGTTGGAGAAGCCGACGGCAATATAAATGATCGGATCGAAACGCGCATCCACGCGCGCCACATGCAGGTTTTTCTTGCCAGTATCCGCGGCGATGCCAGCAAACTGCTGCGACTGGTGATCTTCGAGGCCAAACGCTTTGATCATGCGAATGCTGGTCAGGCTTTCCTGGGTTTGATCGTTCAGGCTTGAAAACGCCGCCTGCGCCACTTTGAAACGTTGATGCAAGCGGGCACCGTCTTTCTGGATGGCGAAAGCCATAATTGGCATCGGGATCAGCGCCAGTAACGTCAGTTGCCAGCTAATTTGGGTACTCATCACAATCAGCACCACCAATCCCATCACCAGCGAATCCACCAGCGTCAGCACGCCTTCACCGGCGGCAAACACCACGCGATCCACATCATTGGTTGCGCGAGCGATCAGATCGCCAGTGCGATGGCGCAGATAAAATGCCGGATGCTGGCGACTAAGCTGACGATAGAAATCTTCACGTAGCTCAACGGCTAATTGGTAGGATGCGCCAAACAGTAGCACGCGCCAGACGTAGCGCAGCAGATAGACGATCACCGCCGTCACCAGCATCACGCCGATCCACATAAAGATCTGCCCGGCGCTTAAATTATGCTGGGTAACGCCGTCGACAATCACGCCAACCACGTGCGGTGGCAGCAATTGCAGTAAGGCAATAACGATCAGCAAGCTGACGGCGCCCAGATATCGCCGCCACTCGCGCAAGAAATACCAACTTAACTGACTGAATAATCGCACAAGCGTGTCTCTTTCTGTGCCCGCTAGGGCGCTACCGGCAAGGCGGTGGTGTATTTAATCTCTTCCATGGCAAAACTGGAGGTCACATCCATCAGGCCCGGCACGCCGTTCACCAGGCGCTTATAAAAGCTGTCGTAACTCTTCATGTCCGCGACCTGAATGCGCAGCAAATAATCGTACTCGCCCGCCATGCGGTAAAACGCCATCACTTCTGGCATTTGCTGCACCACGGCGACAAATTGCTTAAACCACTCGCTGCTGTGCTGCTGGGTTTTGACAAACATAAAGGCGGTAAGCGACAGACCGATTTTTTCGCCGTCCACCAGCGCCACGCGCGCACGAATAATGCCATCATCTTCCAGTTTTTTCAGGCGTTTCCAGCACGGCGTGGTGGTGAGATTCACCGTATCGGCTAACGTCTGCAGCGACAACGTGCAATCCTGCTGCAGCATTGCCAGCAAAGTGCGGTCAGTTTTATCTAACATTGGCCACTCCGGGAGAAAATTTTTCTCTAATCTCGCCATTATAACCCGGTTTTAGCAACCTCTTTTTCCTGCCAGTGCCTTACACTGTCCGCAATAATGATTACGGAAATGCCACATGCAAACGCCCTGGGTTCGCCACGCCATCAATGAAATTAATGCCGATTTTCAGCGCTCTGCGGATACACATCTGATCCGCTTTAAGCTGGATGATTTTCCCGGCATTCACTTCTATCTCAAGGATGAAAGCACCCATCCCAGCGGCAGCTTAAAACATCGTTTGGCGCGTTCCCTGTTTCTCTATGGCCTGGCGAATGGCTGGATCCACGAAAATACGCCAATCATTGAAGCCTCATCTGGCAGTACTGCGGTATCGGAAGCTTACTTCGCGCGTTTGCTCGGTTTGCCCTTTATCGCCGTGATGCCTGCCAGCACCGCGAAACGCAAAATCGAAATGATTGGTTTTTACGGTGGCGAGTGCCATTTCGTCGCCGATCCCTGCCAGCTGTATAGCGAATCCGAGCGTTTAGCGCGTGAACTCAACGGCCACTTTATGGACCAGTTCACCTACGCCGAACGTGCCACCGACTGGCGCGGCAACAACAACATCGCCGAAAGCATTTTCCGCCAGATGTCACACGAACCGTTCCCGGTGCCGCATACGGTGATCATGAGCGCCGGTACCGGCGGCACCTCAGCAACGTTGGGCCGCTATATCCGCTATCAGGGCCATGACACGCGCCTGCTGGTGGTCGATCCGCAGCATTCAGTGTTCTTTGATTACTGGCATAGCCGCGAAAAAACGCTGCGCAGCGAACGCGGCAGCCTGATTGAAGGCATTGGTCGTCCGCGCGTGGAACCGTCGTTTTTACCCGACGTGATTGACGAGATGATGAAAGTGCCGGATGGCGCGACAATCGCCGCGATGCTGCAGCTGGAAAAGGTGCTGGGACGTCGTCCTGGCGCCTCAACCGGCACCAACTTTTGGGGCATGATGCAGGTGGCAAAACGCATGCGGGAAAACAGCGAGCAGGGTTCTCTGGTGACATTACTGTGTGACAGCGGTGAGCGCTATCCGGACACCTATTACAATGCGCAGTGGGTAGAGCAGAATATCGGCGACATTGCGCCTTGGGTGCGAGAGCTGCAATAAAAAACCGGACGTCCTGTCCGGTTCACTGTAAGCCTCAGCATTCGGGGGAATAATCGAGGTGTGGTGTGGTCATCCAGTGATTAAGGTAGTGAGACACCGCCTGTGTCTCGCAATGTCCGATAATCGGTAAATGGGGCAACGACGCTTTCAGTTGATTCATGGCGTTGCCCATAATGAAACCGCTGCCAACGCGCTCCAGCATTTCGCGATCGTTCATGGCATCGCCAAACGCCATACAATCCGCCAGCGACAGCGAAAGGTGCTGGCACAAACGTCCCAACGCCGCGCCTTTATGGCAATCGACCGGCAACACTTCCAGGCAATCCCACGCAGAGAAGCAAATATTAGCCCGCTCGCCCAACGCGGCCTGCAATTCACTTCTTAGCGCCTGCAACATTTCATGCGGTGCAATAAAACAAATTTTGGTGACTTCATGCGCCGACATCTGACGCAAATCACGCAGCTGATAATGGAAGCCACTCATCGCATGCGCTTCCAGCGCGCCGAGCAGCGGTTTATCGGTAAACCAGCCCTCATCGTTGAAAATATGAATCGAGGCTGGCGTTTGCCAATGGGTATGAATCACCTCTTCCGCCACCGATGGCGATAAATCGCAGCCGTAAAGTTGGTTGCCTTCCAGATCGTGAATACGCGTGCCGTTGCCGGTGATCAGCCACGCAGGCAAGGTGATTTGTTCGCGTACTCGCTGCATATCCATAAGATGACGCCCGGTGGCAAACGCCAACGTGACGCCGCGCTGATGCAACGCATGCAGGCTTGCCAGCGTTTCATTACCTAACCGGTGCGAAGGAAGCAACAGCGTGCCGTCCATATCAAATGCCGCGAGGCGAGCCATGCGAATTCTCCTGTCTGAGTGAGGCAGCTACTATCGCCTGGCAATTACGGAACTAATAGTGAATACTTTCTAAAAAACTGTTCCGGGTTTAGCCATGCGCGAACTTCATCGGGTCAATCAATTTCAGCGCCTGTGGCAACTCAGCCACGGCGAAACGCAACGCCTCAGCGTCGCTGCGATGGCGCAACACTGCTTTTGCAGCGAGCGGCATGTGCGCACGTTGCTGCGTCAGTGGCATGATGCCGGCTGGCTGAAATGGCGCGGAGAATCCGGGCGTGGCAAACAGGGCGAGCTGACTTTCCTGCTGTCACCGGAGCAGCTGCGTCAGCAGCTATTAACGCAGCAACTCGATGCCGGCGAGGCGGTGCAGGCGCTGCAGGTGCTGGATCTGCATCCCGAGCGGTTAGTGAAAATGCTGCGGCCGCTGATGGGCGGTCAGTGGCAGAACCAATCACCAGTGCTGCGCATTCCTTATTACCGCGCGATGGAGCCGCTGCGTCCACTAAAGCTAACCGGACGCGCCGAGCAACATCTGGCGCGCCAGGTTTTCTCCGGGCTTACGCGCTTTCGCGATAACGATGTTGAAGGCGATATCGCTCACCATTGGCAGCACGATGCCAGCGGCCGTGACTGGTACTTCTGGCTGCGCCCGCAGCTTAGCTGGCACAACGATGAACCGGTACAGGCGGCACAGTTGGTTGAGCAGTTGCAGCAGATCATGCAATCGCCGCGCGGCTCGCGGCTGCTGGCGGCGATTGAACGGATTGAAGCACCGCATCCGCTGGCGATACATATCCAACTGCGTGAAAGCGATTATTGGCTGCCGCAGCGTCTGGCGCATCAATTCTGTCTGTTACCTCATCCTGAATTCGCCGATGTCGGTAGCGGGCCGTGGAAACTCACGCATTTCACCGCTGAAATGGTGCGGCTGGAGAGCCATGCGCGCTGGCATCTGCAGCACCCGCTGATCCAGCGGATGGAGTACTGGATCACGCCGCAGCTGTTTGACCGTGATCTCGGCACCAGTTGCAGCCATCCGGTGCAGATCGCCATTGGCGATCCTGACGAACTCGGTTCGCTGCGTCCGGTTGATCGCAGTATTAGCCTGGGATTTTGCTATCTGGCGCCACGCATCTCGGCGCACTTCAGTGCCGAGCAGGCCCAATCGCTGATTGCCCTGATTCAGCGCAGCGGCGTTATTCAACAATTGCCGCTGGATAAGGGTTTGATTACACCGAGCCATGAACTGCTGCCTGGCTGGCCGGTACCGCGCGCAGAAAGAGCGAGAATTTCACTGCCGCCGACGCTAACGCTGCATTACCACCTGCCGGTCGAACTGCATGTGATGGCGCAGGCGTTGATTCCACTGCTGGCAAAATATGGCTGCGCCCTCACCTGCATCTTCCATGACGTAAAAAGCTGGCGTGACGATATCGATCTCAGTGAGGCAGATGTGGTGATGGGCGATCGACTGATTGGTGATGCGCCACTGTTTACGCTGGTGAACTGGCTGGAGAACGATCCGGTCTGGCAGCCGCTGCGCGAACAGGTACTGCAAACGCCGCTGAGTGCCATTGCCCAACAACCTGATGCATTGCAGCGCGGTGAATTGACTCAGCAACTGTTTCAGCAGCTGATGTGCGATGGCCATTTACTGCCGCTGTTTAACTATCGCTATCAGGTTTTTGCGCCGCCCGGCGTGGAGGGCATCAAGCTTAATAGCCTGGGATGGTTTGATTTCACCCGCGCCTGGATTCCGCCGCCAACCAAAGCTAGCGCTGTTCAGCCTGCGTCCGAGCCAGTAACATAAGCGGCACTGATTTTTGGGGAAGAAAAAATGAAACGAGCCGTTGTGGTATTCAGTGGCGGACAAGACTCCACCACCTGTTTAATTCAGGCGCTGCAACACTATGATGAAGTGCATTGCGTGACTTTTGATTACGGCCAGCGCCATCGTGAAGAGATCGAGGTTGCGGCTGAGCTGTCGCACAAGCTGGGCGCGCGCGCGCACAAAGTGCTGGACGTTACGCTGCTCAACGAGTTAGCCGTCAGCAGCCTGACACGCGATAACATTCCGGTGCCCACTTACGATCCCAATGCCAGCGGTTTGCCGAGTACCTTTGTACCGGGCCGCAATATTCTGTTTCTGACGCTGGCATCGATTTATGCCTATCAGGTCGAAGCCGAAGCGGTGATCACCGGCGTGTGCGAAACCGATTTCTCCGGCTATCCGGATTGCCGCGATGAGTTTGTTAAAGCACTGAATAACGCCGTCAGCCTCGGCATGGCGCGCAATATTCGCTTTGAGACGCCGCTGATGTGGCTGAATAAAGCGGAAACCTGGGCGCTGGCCGATTACTGGCAGCAACTGCCGCTGGTGCGCGCTGAAACGCTTACCTGCTACAACGGCGTAAAAGGTGATGGCTGTGGCGAATGCGCGGCCTGCCATTTACGCGCTCGTGGCCTGGCAGATTATCAGGCGAACGCGTCGGCGGTGATGGCAGCAATGAAACAAAAAAGCGGCCTCAACTGATTCAGGCCGCAGGGTAAACTGGCGTCATCGGCGCCAGTTATTCATTTTCGACCATCAATGACGCCAGACGCTCGCGCAACTCCCCTTCTATCGGCACCGCTTTTTGCGTACGCAGATCAATACAGACAAAGGTCAGCGCTGCATCAGCCACCTCCGAATTATCACTCGCCAGCAGGACACGCTGCGCAATGATGCCGCTTTTACCGCTGAGCTGTGACACTTCACTTTCAATATTCAGTACGTCGCCCAATACCGCCGGACGACGATAGTTGATGTTGATATTCACCACCACAAACGCCAGTTGCTGCTCCATCAGCCAATGAAACGCATCGACATCCTCCAGCCACTGCCAGCGCGCCTCCTCCAGAAATTCCAGATAGCGCGCGTTATTCACGTGCTGATAAACATCCAGATGGTAACCGCGCACTTTAATTGTGGTTTGCATTATTGCTCCTTGTTCAGGCTGAGAATGACAACTGGTAAGACCTGTTGAGCATAGCACAGCCTGAATCCGGGCTTTTTCAATCCTTCAAAGTCGCGAGACGCTTCACAGTTTAAGCCGGGCGCTGTTGCGCTCAATAAGTGCGCTACCGATACCCGGTACCTCCTTGAGTTGTTCAATAGCGGTAAACGGGCCGTATTGTTCGCGATAACTGACAATCGCCTGCGCTTTCTTCAGCCCGATACCGTTCATACCCGCCGCCAGTTGTTCGGCGGTGGCTGAATTGATGCTGACCTGTCCTTCCTGTGGCGTGGAGACTTGCGTCGCCTGCGTTTCACTGGGACTTTCGGCAGCCGCCAGTCCGGTGGTATAAACTGCGCCGCCCAGCGCCAGCGTAATGCATAGGGCTTGAAACGTTGATTTCACCATGCTGTGTTTCTCCTTGTGTTTGACAGCAACAGCAGGGTGTCACAGCACAATTCAACGCTCAAAAGGGCAATTTCAGAAATGGAAAAGGCCGCATAAGCGGCCTTTCGGATATTGCAGTGATTTAACTTTTTTTGTGAGGCTTACTGGTTTTGTGCTGCGGCGCCGTACTTAATCTTCGCCTCTTTACGCAGGTTTTCCAGCAGCGCTTCAAAGGCGATTTGCGCGTTATTCTGCGTTACGCCTTTTACCATCTCATCGATCTGCGCCTGCGGCATGTTGCCCGCGCTGACTTTATCCAGCGCGATCAGCACCACATTGCCCTGCATATCTTCACTCACGCCCCACGACGGTTTATTGTCGGCAGGTTGTGGCAGATTGAAGGCCGACTGAGCAACAGGATCCTGCGCGTTGCGATCGAACGATTTGCTGGCGCTGAGCGTCAGGCCTGCAGCCTTCAGTGCATCCGCTTTACCGGCTTTCAAATCGGCCAGCAGCTTATCTGCTTGTGCTTTCGCCTGCTGCGTCGCTTTATCATGCTTCAGCGAGTCTACGATCTGTGCTTTTACCTGATCCAGCGGCTTCACCGCTTCCGGTTTGTGCTCGCTGATACGCAGGACAAAGGCACGATCGCCATCCACAGAGATGATGTCGGAGTTGTTACCCGGCGCACCATTCTGGCCTACCAGACCACCGTTGAAGATCGCCTGTTTAACCTGATCGAAATTCAACTCGTCTGGCAGGTTATCACGGGTGATCCAATTGGTTTCTACCACTTTCAAGCCGGAAGCCTGCGCGGCGCCCGCCAACGATTCGTTGTCGTTGCTGGCTGCTTCGCTGACTTTCTGCTGAATTTTGTAGAAGGCATCAACCGCTTTCTCTTGTTTCACTTTATCGGCAACGATGTCATGAACATCGGCCAACGGCTTAACCTGCTCCGGCTGGATATCATCCAGACGCACCACCAGGAAGCCAACCGACGATTTGATAGCGCCGGAAAGCTGGCCTTTCTGCGTCAGATTGGCGTTTTTCAGCTCGTCTGGCGTAGTGCTCGGCTCCAGCCAACCCATGTCACCGCCTTTGCGGGCTGAAATTGGGTCGATGGATTTGCTTTTTGCCAGCGCGGCGAAATCTTCGCCTTTCTTCAGCGCGTCAACCACGGCGTTAGCGTCAGCTTCCGTCTTGGTCTGGATCACGCTGTAGCGATTACGCTGTGGCTGTGAATAATCCGCTTTATGTTGATCGTACCAGCTCTGAATGTCCGCTTCGCTGGCCGTTTCCTGCATGCTAGCGGCATCCATTTTGATGTAGCTCACGCGGAACTGTTCAGGCGCCATGAAGCTATTCTGATGCTGCTGGTAATATTGGCTGACTTCGTCGTCGCTGACCGTCTGCTTAGCCGCCAGCGCGTTGACATCAATCACCGCCTGACGCACTTCACGCTGCTGAGATACCAGATCCACCAGCTTGCTGGTTTCGCCTTTTAGCATGAAATCGGTGTTAGCAATTGCGTTAATCAGCTGCTGCGTCGCCAGCTGCTTGCGCAGCGCTTCGGCATACTGATCGGCAGTGAAGCCCATGCTGGTGATCAGGCCGCTGTATTTGGCGTTGTCGAATTTACCGTTGGTCTGGAAAGCTTTCTGATTGAAGATCGCCTGTTTCACCTGATCATCGCTGATGCCGATGTGCAGATCTTTGATGTACTGATCAAGTAACGTCTGATCGATCAACTGCGACAGCGCCTGCTGGCGCATCTGCTGCATGTAGCCTTCGTTGCTGGCTAACTGCGAGAACTGATCGCCCAGCATCTGCTGCTGACGATTGCGCTCATTGTTATAACCCTGCTCCAGCTCTGCACGGCTGATATCGTGGCCGTTAACTTTGGCAGCATAATCACCGCCGCCACCGATCAGGTAGTTGCCCACCCCGGTGAGTACGAAAGACAGGATGATCAATCCCAGAATAATCTTGAGCACGACATGATTCGACGCCGCGCGTAAATTGTCCATCATGGTATGACAACACTCCGCTGTAGTGTGAATGTAAAGCTCTAACACGATGTCATCATCGTGCAACTGCTGTTCAGGCTGGCAGTTGGCAACCATGCGGAGACAACAACCAAAGGCTATCGCCGCGCATCAAGAATAAAAAAGGCACATCAAAAATGATGTGCCCGTATGTTACATGAGAACGGCTTTTGCGTCCTCAATCCACGGAAGAAAATGCTTCAATGGATGTATCAGCGGTCATTAATTGACGGAATCTTTCAGTGCTTTACCAGCACGGAAGCCCGGAACTTTACCAGCCGGAATGGTGAGCTCTTTACCCGTTTGTGGGTTACGGCCTGTACGAGCTGCACGCTCACGTACAGAGAAAGTACCGAAACCAACCAGTGCCACTTCATCACCGCCCTTCAGAGCTTCGGTAACGGAGTCCATGAATGCATCTAAAACACGTCCCGCTGCCGCTTTAGAAATGTCAGCATCTGCAGCAATTTTGTCGATCAACTGTGACTTATTCACTCTCTTCATCCCCTCTTTTATTATTCACATCGCACCCGTGCTTCCCGCCCGGTGCGAACGCGCAGCCAGTTATATCAAGCCTGTGGAGCTGAAACAACGGTATTCATCTTAATCGTTGATCCAGCAGCCCACTAAGTTAGCGGCACAAAAAAAAGCTGGCAAGCACCATTTTGCCTGCCAGCTTCGCTTTTTAGCGGTTTATGCCGCTAATCACTATTTTGCGGTCGCAACCTGCATGCCGTAAGGCGCATTTTCCAGTGCCAGGTTCAGCACTTCTTCAATACGCTTCACCGGATGAATCTCGAGATCGGCAATCACGTTCTGGGGAATATCCTCCAGATCGCGCTTGTTTTCGTCCGGGATCAGCACGGTTTTGATGCCGCCACGGTGTGCCGCCAGCAACTTCTCTTTCAGGCCACCAATCGGCAGAACCAGACCACGCAGGGTGATTTCACCGGTCATTGCGACATCAGAACGCACCGGGTTGCCGGTTAAGCATGACACCAGCGCGGTGCACATGGCGATACCGGCGCTCGGACCATCTTTCGGCGTCGCACCTTCTGGTACGTGCACGTGGATGTCGCGTTTCTCGTAGAAATCACCGTTGATGCCCAGTTTCTCTGCACGCGCGCGCACCACAGTCAGCGCGGCCTGAATCGATTCCTGCATCACTTCGCCCAGCGAACCGGTGTACGTCAGCTTACCTTTACCTGGCACGCAGGCGGTTTCAATGGTCAGCAGATCGCCGCCCACTTCCGTCCACGCCAGACCGGTCACCTGACCCACACGGCTTTCGCTCTCTGCGCGACCATAATCAAAGCGCTGCACGCCAAGGAAATCCTTGAGGTTGTCGCCATTGATCACGATGTGCTTTTTCGACTTATCCATCAGCAGCGCTTTCACTGCTTTACGGCACAGCTTGGAAAGTTCGCGCTCCAGACTACGCACGCCCGCTTCACGCGTGTAGTAGCGGATGATGCCAACAATTGCGCTGTCGTCGACGGTGATCTCTTTCTCTTTCAGCGCATTACGTTCAATCTGCTTCGGCAACAAATGTTGCTTCGCGATGTTCAGCTTTTCATCTTCGGTGTAACCGGAGAGACGAATCACTTCCATACGGTCAAGCAACGGTGCTGGGATGTTCATGGAGTTTGAGGTCGCCACGAACATAACGTCAGAGAGATCGTAATCCACTTCCAGATAGTGATCGTTAAACGCGATGTTCTGCTCAGGATCCAGCACCTCAAGCAGCGCTGAAGCCGGATCGCCACGCATGTCAGAAGACATTTTGTCGATCTCATCCAGCAGGAACAGCGGGTTTTTGACGCCCACTTTCGCCATTTTCTGGATCAACTTGCCAGGCATAGAACCAATGTAGGTACGACGATGTCCGCGGATTTCCGCTTCATCACGCACGCCACCCAGCGCCATACGCACGTATTTACGTCCGGTGGCCTTAGCAATCGACTGTCCCAGCGAGGTTTTACCCACGCCCGGCGGTCCAACGAGGCACAGAATTGGGCCTTTGATTTTGCTAACGCGACTCTGCACCGCAAGATACTCAAGGATGCGATCTTTGACGCGCTCCAGACCGTAATGGTCGATATCCAGCGTTTCCTGCGCTTTACGCAGGTCTTTCTTCACCTTGCTGCGCGCCACCCACGGAACCTGAACCATCCAGTCGATGTAGCCACGCACCACGGTCGCTTCTGCAGACATCGGCGACATCATCTTCAGCTTCTGCAGCTCAGCTTCGGCTTTTTCACGCGCTTCGGTCGGCATTTTGGCCGCTTCAATCTTACGTTTCAGCGCCTCGTACTCATCCGGCGCATCATCCATTTCGCCCAGCTCTTTCTGAATGGCTTTCATTTGCTCATTCAGATAGTACTCACGCTGGCTTTTTTCCATCTGCTTTTTAACGCGGTTGCGAATGCGCTTCTCAACCTGCAGCAGATCGATTTCTGATTCCATCATCGCCATCAGATATTCCAGACGTTCATTGACGTCGGACATCTCCAGCACGGACTGTTTATCAGCCAGTTTCAGCGGCATATGCGCTGCGACGGTATCGGCCAGACGAGCCGCATCGTCGATGCTGTTGAGGGAGGTTAAGACCTCAGGTGGGATTTTTTTATTGAGCTTGATGTAGCCTTCAAACTGGTTAATAGCCGTGCGCACCAGCACTTCCTGCTCGCGCTCTTCAATTTCTGGCGAGACAAGGTATTCGGCCTGGGCAACAAAATGGTCGCCATTGTCAGCCAACGTGGTGATGTGCGCGCGTTGTAAACCTTCGACCAGCACTTTTACCGTGCCGTCTGGAAGTTTCAGCATCTGCAATACAGAAGCGACGGTCCCTACTGAGAAGAGATCGTTAATGCCAGGTTCATCCGTTGAAGCCTCTTTCTGTGCAACCAGCATGATCTTTTTATCATGATCCATCGCGGCTTCGAGGCACCGAATCGATTTTTCCCGGCCAACAAACAACGGAATTACCATGTGCGGATAAACCACCACGTCGCGCAACGGCAACACGGGGATTTCAATGCGTTCAGAACGCTCAGGATTCATAGAGCTCTCTCTTAGTTTAATGTCCGCCAGGTGATGGGTACCGCGCAATAGAGGTTTTGCAGTTAAACCCACAGGATATTGAGTATATGGGGATGCTTGTACGACATTCAATGTCACTGGCGAGAGAAAAACAAAAGGGGAAAGATTTTTCCCCTTTTTTAAGATAACAACGTGGTGCAATTGTTTATTTATTCACCAGAAGCCTGGGCTTCATGCTTTCCATAAATCAACATCGGCTCGGATTGACCTTCAATGACTGATTCATCAATCACCACTTTTTCAACGTCATCCATCGAAGGCAGGTCGTACATAGTTTCAAGTAACGCACCTTCAACGATAGAACGCAGACCACGCGCACCGGTTTTACGTGACATCGCTTTTTTAGCGATTGCCGTTAAGGCTTCGTCGCGGAATTCCAGTTCTACGCCTTCCAGATTGAACAGCGCCTGATACTGTTTGGTCAGCGCATTCTTCGGCTCACGCAGGATCTGAATCAGCGCTTCTTCACTCAGTTCGCTCAGCGTTGCCACAACCGGCAAACGACCGATGAACTCAGGAATCAGGCCAAACTTGATCAAATCTTCTGGCTCAACCTGAGACAGTAATTCGCCTTCACTCGCCTTCTGGGATTTGCCCTTCACGGTTGCACCGAAGCCGATGCCGGACCCGGTTTCAACACGCTGGGAGATCACCTTGTCGAGACCGGCGAATGCGCCACCACAGATAAACAGAATCTTGGAGGTATCAACCTGCAAGAACTCCTGCTGCGGATGTTTACGTCCGCCCTGCGGCGGTACGGCAGCCACGGTGCCTTCAATCAGTTTCAACAGCGCTTGCTGTACGCCTTCGCCCGAGACGTCACGGGTGATCGACGGGTTGTCAGACTTACGAGAAATCTTGTCGATTTCATCGATGTAGACAATGCCGCGCTGCGCTTTCTGCACGTCGTAATCACACTTCTGCAGCAGCTTCTGGATGATGTTTTCAACGTCTTCACCCACATAACCCGCTTCGGTCAGCGTGGTGGCATCCGCCATCGTGAAGGGCACATCCAGCAAGCGCGCCAGCGTTTCGGCCAACAGTGTTTTACCGCTACCGGTTGGACCGATAAGCAAAATGTTACTTTTGCCCAGTTCAATACCGTTGCTGGTATCGCCATTGCGCAGGCGTTTGTAGTGGTTATACACCGCTACTGCCAGCACTTTCTTCGCCCTTTCCTGACCAATAACATAGTCATCAAGGTGATGGCGGATTTCATGCGGCGTCGGCAGTGAGCTACGCTCGCGGTGCGGCGCAACTTCCTTAATCTCTTCGCGAATGATGTCGTTGCAAAGATCAACGCACTCATCGCAAATGTACACTGACGGCCCGGCAATTAGCTTACGGACTTCATGCTGGCTTTTGCCGCAGAAAGAGCAGTACAGCAACTTACCTGAACCGTCTTTGCGCTTATCTGTCATCAGCTAACCTCTTTTCTTTCTCAGACCAAATTTGTTGTACGGCGCTGGCCGTACATCAACGGCCGATATGCATTCAACCCATCTGCCTGCTCCCCGTTAACTATAGCGTAAGGGGCAGACAGATGTGTCTTATTGGCGATGCGTCAGGATTGAGTCAACCAAACCGTACTCAACCGCTTCGCCCGCAGAGAGGAAACGATCGCGCTCAGTGTCGCGTTCAATCTCTTCCAGCGATTTGCCAGTGTGCTCAGCCATCAGCTCATTCATGCGCTGCTTCACTTTCAGGATTTCGCGCGCATGGATTTCGATATCCGTCGCCTGGCCCTGATAGCCGCCCAACGGCTGATGAATCATCACACGTGAATTAGGCAGGCAGAAGCGTTTGCCTTTGGTGCCTGCTGTCAGCAGGAACGCACCCATTGAACAAGCCTGACCCATACAGATGGTGCTGACATCCGGCTTGATAAACTTCATTGTGTCATAAATCGACATCCCAGCAGTAATCACGCCGCCTGGCGAGTTAATGTAGAGGTAAATGTCTTTTTCAGGATTCTCAGCTTCCAGAAACAGCATCTGCGCCACGATCAGGTTAGCCATATGATCTTCAACCTGACCAGTCAGGAAGATCACACGCTCTTTGAGCAGGCGAGAGTAGATGTCGTAAGAACGCTCGCCGCGCGAGGTTTGTTCGACCACCATTGGCACCAGCGCCATGTGCGGTGCAGTAAATTCACGATCGCCACTGTATGACATTACCGTCTCCTGATAAATTTCATTGGCAACATTCTGTACCGATTTTACGTGAGGCGCGCCGGGAAAACTATGCGCTGCAGTCTCACTCCGCAGTAACAAGACGGTTAATCAGTCAGTCTCACTGTTTTCATGCATTCTCCCTGTATCTGGGGATGCTGCCCAGTTGTTTCAAGCATAACAACCTTTTGCCCATTCGCTAACACGGAAAAAGAGCTTAGCGGATAATTTGCCGATTAATTAAGCAAATAGAGGGCAAATCGGTGTATTTGGCGCCAGAAACGAAAAAGCCCGCGACTTTTCAGTCACGGGCTTAGCACTAACGGTTAACGAATGAATCAGGCCGCAGAGGTCTGGTTCATCAGTTCCTGGAAGTTAGTGGCTTTATCGGTCACTTTCGCTTTCGCCAGTACCGCTTCAACCGCTTGCTCTTCCAGAGCCACGTTGCGCATGTTGTTCATCAGCTCGCTGTTCTTGCTGTAGAACTCGATCACTTCCTGCGGATCTTCGTACGCAGAAGCCATCTCTTCGATCAGCGTTTTAACGCGATCTTCGTCAGCCTGCAGTTCGTTAATACGAATCACTTCGCCCAACAGCAGACCCACAACGACGCGACGTTTAGCCTGCTCTTCGAACAGTTCGCGTGGCAGTTCCAGCGCTTGCTTCTCGTTGCCACCAAAACGCTGTGCAGCCTGACGACGCAGAACGTCAATTTCGCTGTCGATCAGCGCAACCGGAACATCGATGTCGTTGGCGTTAACCAGACCGTCGATTGCCTGCGTCTTGACGCGGTTACGGATAGCACCTTTCAGCTCGCGATCCATGTTCTTACGCACTTCAGCACGCAGACCGGCAACTGAACCATCTTCCACGCCAAAGCGCTTGATGAACTCTTCAGTCAGCTCTGGCAGTTCGCGAGTTTCAACTTTCTTCAGCACGATTTCGAACTTCGCATCTTTCCCTTTCAGGTTTTCTGCATGGTAATCGTCTGGGAATTTCACGTCGATAGTGAAGGTTTCGCCGGCTTTGTGGCCAACAACGCCCTCTTCGAACCCAGGGATCATACGGCCCTGGCCCATTGCCAGCACGAAGTCAGAGGCTTTGCCACCTTCAAACTCTTCGCCGTCAACAGAACCGCTGAAGTCGATGGTCGCGCGATCTTCAGCTGTCGCTGCGGCATCGCTCTCTTTCCAGGTCGCCTGCTGCTTCTGCAGGGTTTCCAGCATGGTATCAACGTCAGCGTCAGTCACTTCTACCACTGGCTTCTCAACTTCGATTGCGTCCAGGCCTTTCAGCTCAACTTCTGGATACACTTCGAACTCAACCGCGTAGGTGAAGTCTTCGCCTTCTTTATATTCGCCCGGCACATAGTTTGGTGCGCCAGCCGGATTGATTTTCTCTTTGATGATGGCGTCAACGAAGTTGCGCGTCATCAGCTCACCCAGTACGTCCTGGCGAACAGAAGCACCGTAGCGCTGAGAAATGATGTGTGCCGGCACTTTGCCTTTACGGAAACCGTCGATACGGACTTTCTTAGCCACTTCCACCAGTTCTTTCTTCACTGCGCTTTCGATGCTGTCAGCTGCAACAGTAATCGAAATGCGACGGCCCAGACCCTGAGTGGTTTCTACTGAAACTGTCATCTTGTTACCTCAAAAAATCACGTGCTCGGTCAACTTCAGACACCACACATAAAATGCGCCGTATCCAACAACCGGGACGGCCTCTGCAGGCAGAACCAAATCCCTGTCACCAGAAGCGTCCCGAAGACATTCCGGAAAAATAGACGCAGCATTATAGCGGCATCGCTGGAATGAGTCGAGGCTGCAAACTCACCACTTTTTAGCGGTCTTGCTGCTTTTTTGCGCCGTAGATCGCGTTTGAGTGTAATAAATGAAAAGAAAACGGCCCGCAGGCCGTTTTTAAGGATGAGTAAAAAGGGAATTCAGGCGAGCGTTCCCGCGCCGCGACAATTCGGCGAGGCCAAAACCGTATCCTGCAATCCATCCCACTCTTTTTGCGTGTAAGTATGCAGTGCCAGCGCGTGTACGCTGCCCGCTAATTCGGTCGCCAGTTCGCCATAAATAGCGCGATGACGTTGCAGAAAGCGCTGACCGGTAAATCGATCGCTGACAATCACCACTTTAAAGTGACTTTCAGAACCGGCGGGCACGTTATGACGGTAGCTTTCATCATGCACTTCAAGATGTGCAGGCTCGAAAGCGTTACGCAACTTTTCTTCTATTTGTTCGCGAATCATGATTAACACTCCTTTCCGGCGAGCGCTGTGCCCATCTGTTTAAATATTAGTAGGTTTTTCACCGCTTCCGCAGGTTGACCGTAAATAAATCCGCCAGCGCTGCGCATAGTAACTCGCTTATCTCTCAGGTCAACTGGCTGGCGTTTCATCCTGTCCGAAAAAAGCCTTTACAATCAATTTCCATTGGCCCGGGGCTTTTTTCACCGCTGCGCAATGCTATGATGGCCGCAGTTTTGCAAACCAACCCATATGCTAACGAGAATGAGTATGTTGAAAAAACTGTTATTCCCTCTGCTGGCTGCTTTTATTTTGGCCGGCTGTGCCAGCAACAACACCACATTGGATATTCAACCGAAGATTCAATTACCGCAGCAAGATCCAAGCCTGATGGGCGTCACCATCAGCGTTAACGGTGCCGATCAACGTTCCGATCAGGCGCTGGCCAAAGTAAACCGCGATGGTCAGTTGATCACGCTGACACCATCACGCGACCTGCGTTTCCTGCTGCAGGAAGTGTTAGAGAAGCAGATGACGTCACGCGGCTACATGATCGGCCCAAGCGGTGCCGTTGATCTGCAGATCGTGGTGAATGGTCTGTATGCGGATGTGACCCAAGGCAACGTGCGCTACAGCATTACCACCAAGGCGGATATCTCCATCATCGCCACCGCGAAAAACGGTAACAAGCAGGTGAAAAACTATCGCCAGACTTACAGCGTAGAAGGCGCGTTTACCGCCACCAACGCGAAGATCACCAACGCGGTTAACTCAACCCTGAGTGACGTGATTGCTGATATGGCGCAGGACACCAGCGTTCACAACTTCATTAAGCAGAACGCCCGCTAATTTCCGCAGTATTTTGCCCGGCTACTCTCAGCCGGGCTTCATTTCAGGTTGGCTATGACATCTCACTATCTGCGAATTTTTACCCAACGTAATGCGGCGGTATTGCTGCTGCTGGGTTTTGCCTCAGGCTTACCGCTGGCGTTAACCGCCGGAACATTACAAGCGTGGATGACGGTAGAGAATGTTGACCTGAAAACCATCGGTTTCTTCTCCCTTGTCGGTCAGGCTTACGTGTTTAAGTTCCTGTGGTCGCCGATGATGGATCGCTATACGCCACCGTTTCTTGGCCGCCGTCGCGGCTGGCTGCTGGTCACGCAGTTGGCGCTGATTGGCGGCATTATTGCGATGGGCTTTATGCAGCCTTCGCGTGACTTAACGCTGCTGGCCGCGCTGGCGGTGCTGGTTGCCTTCTGTTCGGCTTCACAGGATATCGTGTTTGATGCCTGGAAAACCGATGTGCTGCCGCCGGAGGAGCGCGGCAGCGGCGCGGCAATCACCGTGCTGGGCTATCGTCTGGCGATGTTGATTTCAGGCGGACTGGCGCTGTGGATTGCGGATCGCTACCTCGGCTGGCAAGCCACTTACTGGCTGATGGCGTTGCTGATGGTGCCGGGCCTGATCGCCACGTTGCTGGCGAAAGAACCGGTGGCGCCAGCGCGCGAACCGCACTCGCTACGCCAGGCCGTGACATTCCCGCTGAAAGACTTCTTCCAGCGTAACAATGCCTGGCTGCTGATCACGCTGATTATCCTTTACAAGCTTGGCGATGCATTTGCCGCCTCGCTCACCACCACCTTCCTGATTCGCGGCGTCGGCTTTAGCGCGGGCGATGTCGGTCTGGTGAACAAAACGCTGGGTTTGTTGGCCACCATTATTGGTGCGCTGTATGGCGGCGTGCTGATGCAGCGCCTGAGTTTGTTCCGCGCCCTGATGATTTTTGGCGTGCTGCAAGCGGTGTCGAATTTTGCTTACTGGTTGCTGGCGGTAACGCCACCGCACTTGTGGAGCATGGCCAGCGCGGTCTTCATTGAAAACCTGTGCGGCGGCATGGGCACCGCGGCCTTTGTCGCGTTGCTGATGACATTGTGCAACAAATCCTTCTCGGCGACGCAGTTCGCACTGCTCTCTGCCCTCTCCGCCGTGGGCCGCGTTTACGTCGGTCCCGCCGCCGGTTGGCTGGTCGAAATGTGGGGCTGGCCCACCTTCTATGCTTTCACCGTTTTTGCTGGCGTACCGGGATTACTGCTGTTATGGCTGTGTCGCGGCACTTTGCATAGCATGCAGCAAAGCGGAGAGTTTGTGATGCGCAGCTTGTGGCCGCAAGGTTACCGCTGGACGGTGCGTCTGTTTAGCATCGGCTGCGGCTTACTGGCCTTGTGGTTACTGGCCTTAGCCCTTAACGCCAGCGGCGTTGTGCAGATTGATGCGCTACTTACGCCAATGTTTGAAGCCGGCATGGCATTTGCGCTGTTGGCGGTCGCACTCGGTGTTATTTTGGATAGTTTGGCATTAAAAAAAGCGGCGCGGGAAAATCTGGGTTGAGTAAGCCAATTTTCATAACGAAATAATGGGGTAAAAATATCAGTTGCTCATTTTCCCAATAGCATTTTTTTTAAAGCGAATTAGAAACATTAAATTAACAACTGCGAGCGAATATTTAAATCCGGTGCGCAATTACTTTGTATAAAAGTCATCGCCGAAATGATGCAGAAATGTTAAATAAATGAGTATTAAGAGTACGGTTTATACTTTCCCTGATTTTTCTGCGGTTTCTACCATTGGTTTTTGTTATATTGATGCCAACTGCTTGTCGCAGTTAATAATTTGTCACCCTGCGTAACATCTGTGACACCCTTAGCAAAAGGTGTCAACAGCCTTCTGACACATCCTTAAGCTGGTTTACACTGCATAAACCTTCCCGTAAAATGCGCGCACACTTAAACGACAATAGAGCCCTTTGTCATTGAGGTCGTTAAATGAGACTCAGTAAATACAATAAAAGTTTGGGGATTTTGTCATTAATTGCAGGCGCTGTATTACTCAGTGGCTGCGATAGTGCGTTGTTAAATCCCAAAGGACAGATTGCACTGGAGCAACGTTCGTTGATTCTGACAGCTTTCGGCTTGATGATGATCGTAGTTATCCCGGCAGTCTTCATGGCAGTATTCTTTGCCTGGAAATATCGGGCAACCAATACTAACGCAACATATAGCCCTAACTGGTCACACTCAAACAAAGTGGAAGCCGTGGTCTGGACCATTCCGATCCTGATCATTATCTTCCTCGGTGTTTTGACCTGGAAATCAACCCACGCGCTGGAGCCGAGCAAACCGCTGGTTTCTGACGTTAAACCGGTTGAGATCGACGTAGTGGCACTGGACTGGAAATGGCTGTTCATTTACCCGGAACAGGGTATTGCAACCGTCAACCAGATTGCCTTCCCGGCAAACACTCCGGTGAACTTCAAGATCACCTCCAACTCCGTGATGAACTCCTTCTTTATTCCTACTCTCGGCAGCCAGATCTATGCGATGGCCGGTATGCAGACCAAATTGCATCTGATCGCCAACGAGCCAGGAACATTTGACGGTATCTCTGCGAACTTCAGTGGTCGTGGTTTCTCTGGCATGAAGTTCAAAGCCATTGCAACTAAAGACGATGCGGAATTCCAGCAGTGGGTTGCCAAAGTTAAAGCGGCACCTAACGCGCTGAACACCATGGATGATTTCGAGAAACTGGCTACGCCAAGCGAAAATCACCCGGTGGAATATTTCTCAACGGCAAATCCAGAACTGTTCAAGCAAGTGATTGATAAGTTCATGATGAGCCACGGGAAGATGGACATGCCAGAACATAAAGGCATGGACATGAGTCACGCCGCTTCCGCGGGAGCCGAGGAATAATACGATGTTCGGAAAATTAACACTGGATGCAGTGCCATACCACGAACCCATTATCGTGGTTACGGTCGCCGCTATCATCTTAGGTGGTCTGGCGCTGGTTGCTGCGATTACCTACTTTGGTAAGTGGCAGTACCTGTGGTCAGAATGGTTCACCTCCATTGACCACAAAAAACTGGGTATCATGTACATCATCATGGCTTTCGTCATGTTGCTGCGCGGCTTTGCCGATGCGGTAATGATGCGTACCCAACAAGTGATGGCTTCCGCTGGGGAAGCCGGCATACTACCGCCGCACCACTACGACCAGATCTTCACCGCTCACGGCGTGATCATGATCTTCTTCGTGGCGATGCCGTTCGTGGTAGGTCTGATGAACATCGCGGTACCGCTGCAAATCGGTGCTCGTGACGTTGCCTTCCCGTTCCTGAACAACCTGAGCTTCTGGTTTACCGCGATCGGTGTGATCCTGGTGAACATCTCTCTGGGTGTGGGCGAGTTCGCACAGACCGGCTGGTTGGCTTATCCGCCGCTTTCGGGTGCGGAGTACAGTCCTGGCGTCGGGGTCGATTACTGGATCTGGAGTCTCCAGCTGTCCGGTATCGGTACGACACTGACCGGTATCAACTTCTTCGTTACCATTCTGAAGATGCGTGCGCCGGGCATGGACCTGTTCAAAATGCCGGTATTCACCTGGGCATCACTGTGTACTAACGTCCTGATCATCGCTGCGTTCCCGGTACTGACCGTTACGCTGGCACTGTTGACGCTTGACCGTTACCTTGGCTTCCATTTCTTCACCAATGAAATGGGCGGTAACATGATGATGTACGTCAACCTGATTTGGGTCTGGGGTCACCCGGAAGTGTACATCCTGGTTCTGCCGGTGTTTGGTGTCTTCGCTGAAGTCACGGCGACCTTCTCTAAAAAGCGTCTGTTCGGTTATACCTCTCTGGTGTGGGCGACCATCGCGATTACCGTTCTGTCGTTCATCGTTTGGCTGCACCACTTCTTCACCATGGGTGCGGGCGCGAACGTAAACGCCTTCTTCGGTATCATGACGATGATCATCGCTATCCCGACCGGCGTGAAAATCTTCAACTGGCTGTTCACCATGTATCAGGGTCGCGTTGAGTTCCACTCAGCGATGCTGTGGACCATCGGCTTCCTGGTTACCTTCTCTATTGGTGGTATGACAGGTGTTCTGCTGGCGGTTCCAGGTGCGGACTTCATTCTGCACAACAGCCTGTTCCTGATCGCGCACTTCCATAACGTGATTATCGGTGGTGTGGTGTTCGGTTGTATGGCTGGCGTGACCTACTGGTTCCCGAAAGCGTTCGGCTTCACGCTGAATGAAAAATGGGGTATCCGCGCGTTCTGGTTCTGGATCATCGGCTTCTTCGTGGCATTCATGCCGCTGTATGCGCTGGGCTTCATGGGCATGACGCGTCGTATCAGCCAGGACATCGATCCTCAGTTCCACTCACTGCTGGTGGTTGCAGCAGGCGGTGCGGCGCTGATCGCTTGCGGTATCCTGTGCCAGGTTACCCAGTTCTACGTTTCTGTGCGTGACCGCGACCAGAACCGTGATCTGACCGGTGACCCGTGGGGTGGACGTACGCTGGAGTGGGCAACCTCTTCACCGCCGCCGTTCTATAACTTTGCTGTTATCCCGCATATCCATGAGCGCGATGCGTTCTGGGAAATGAAAGAGAAAGGCGAAGCGTACAAGCAGCCAGAAAAATATGAAGAAATTCATATGCCGAAAAACAGTGGCGCAGCTGTAGTTATCGCGGCTCTGATGACTGTGTTCGGTTTCGCCATGATCTGGCATATCTGGTGGCTGGCTGGCCTCACCTTCGTGGGCACTATCGTCACCTGGATTGTGAAGAGCTTCGATGAAGACGTGGATTACTACGTACCGGTTGCTGAAGTCGAGCAGATCGAGAAGAAGCACTTTGACGAAATCAGCAAAGCAGGTCTGAAATAATGTCAACTGAAACTGCAAAACACCACCACGACGCCCATGCGGAGCATGGGCATCACGATGCAGGAGCCAATAAAGTCTTTGGCTTCTGGATCTACCTGATGAGTGACTGCATTATCTTCGCAACCCTGTTTGCGACCTATGCAGTTATGGTCAATAACACTGCCGGTGGCCCGGCAGGTAAAGACATCTTCGAACTGCCGTTCGTTCTGGTCGAAACCGCGCTGCTGCTGCTCAGCTCCATTACCTATGGTATGGCAGTGATTGCGATGAACAACCAGAACAAGGGCTCGGTCATCAGCTGGTTAGCGTTGACCTTCCTGTTCGGTGCTGGCTTTATCGGCATGGAAATCTATGAATTCCATCACCTGATCAAAGAAGGCTTCGGTCCCGATCGCAGCGGCTTCCTGTCAGCGTTCTTTACGCTGGTCGGCACGCACGGTCTGCACGTGACCTCTGGCCTGATCTGGATGGCAGTGATGATGTTCCAGATTTCTAAACGTGGTCTGACTGCAACCAACCGCACCCGTATCATGTGCCTGAGCTTGTTCTGGCACTTCCTGGATGTGGTTTGGATCTGCGTATTCACCGTTGTCTACCTGATGGGAGCCATGTAATGAGTCATTCTGTTAACGAACATGGCGCTTCTCACGGTAGCGTGAAGTCTTACATGATCGGCTTCGTCCTCTCTATCATCCTGACCGGTATTCCGTTCTGGATGGTAATGGATGGCGGCGCTTCACACGGCACTATTCTGGGTGTGGTTCTGGTGTGTGCGGTAGTTCAGGTGCTGGTTCACCTGGTCTACTTCCTGCACTTAGACAGCAAATCAGAAGGTGGCTGGAACATGGTGGCCATTGTCTTCTCAGCACTCATCATCTTGATTGTTGTCGTAGGCTCACTGTGGATTATGTGGAACCTCAACTACAACATGATGGCCCACTAAAGAGTCGCGTAATGATTAAGCAATACCTGCAAGTAACAAAACCAGGAATTATTTTCGGCAATTTAATTTCTGTGATCGGTGGATTCCTGCTGGCTTCGAAAGGCAGCATTGATTACACCCTGTTTCTCACCTCGCTGGTTGGCGTATCGCTGGTTGTCGCATCAGGTTGTGTTTTCAACAACGTGATTGACCGCGATATCGACATCAAAATGGAGAGAACGCGGAACCGTGTTCTGGTCAAAGGCCTGATCTCGGCGAAAGTAAGCCTGGTTTATGCAACCGCATTGGGTATTGCTGGCTTTGCGTTGCTGTATTTCGGCGCTAACCCGCTGGCCATGTGGCTGGCGGTGATGGGCTTCGTGGTTTACGTAGGCGTTTACAGCCTCTATATGAAGCGTAACTCTGTCTACGGCACGCTGATTGGTAGTCTCTCTGGCGCTGCGCCGCCAGTGATTGGCTACTGCGCAGTGACTAACCAGTTTGATGCTGGCGCGTTGATTTTACTGGCTATCTTTAGCCTGTGGCAGATGCCGCACTCCTATGCGATTGCCATCTTCCGCTTTAAAGATTACCAGGCTGCCAACATTCCGGTTCTGCCGGTAGTGAAAGGCATCTCGGTGGCAAAAAATCATATTACGCTGTATATCCTGGCGTTCATGATTGCCACGCTGATGCTGACCCTTGGCGGTTACGCGGGCTACAAATATCTGGTGGTGGCTGCGGCCGTTAGCGTGTGGTGGCTCGGCATGGCGCTTTCAGGTTACAAAACCTCAAACGATAAAGTTTGGGCGCGTAAACTGTTTGTGTTCTCGATTGTCGCTATCACCGCTTTGAGCGTGATGATGTCTGTTGATTTCATGACGCCAGCGTCGAAAGATTTACTGACTTACGTCTGGTAATTCAGCTCCGCAAAACCAGAAAGGGCGCGAATTTCGCGCCCTTTCTTTTTGTTACCACTGCTTAAGAACAAATGTTTTACCCGCCCTGCCCTGCTGCCTAAAATGGGCGCAGTATAATTTTGAGGTAAACATGAACGACAATAAAATGACGCCAGTAGAGTTACGTGCTACATGGGGTTTAGGTACCGTTTTTTCCCTGCGCATGCTGGGAATGTTTATGGTCTTGCCGGTACTCACCACGTACGGCATGGCGTTACAGGGCGCCAGTGAAACACTGATTGGGTTCGCAATCGGTATCTATGGTTTGGCACAAGCCATCTTCCAGATTCCTTTTGGTCTGCTCTCCGATCGCGTCGGCCGAAAGCCGCTGATCGTTGGCGGGCTGCTGCTGTTCGTTTTCGGCAGCGTTATCGCCGCCACCTCCGACACCATTTGGGGCGTGATTTTAGGCCGCGCGTTACAAGGCTCCGGCGCGATTGCCGCCGCGGTAATGGCGTTGCTGTCAGATTTAACCCGTGAACAAAACCGCACTAAGGCGATGGCGTTTATCGGCATCAGCTTTGGCGTCACTTTTGCTATTGCGATGGTAGTTGGCCCGATTGTCACCCACGCACTCGGCTTGCACGCGCTGTTCTGGATGATCGCCATCCTCGCGACGCTGGGCATCGTCATCACCTTATTAGTGGTGCCGAACGCACCAAACCACGTATTGAACCGCGAATCCGGCATGGTGAAAGGCAGTATCCGCGCGGTATTGACCAATCCAAAACTGTTAAAACTGAATATCGGCATTCTCTGCCTGCACATTCTGCTGATGTCGAGCTTCGTGGCGCTGCCGGGACAGTTTGAACAAGCCGGTTTACCGGCGGCCGAGCACTGGAAAGTCTATCTGGTGACGATGTTGGTGGCCTTTGTTGCCGTGGTGCCTTTCATTATCTATGCCGAAGTGAAGCGCCGCATGAAGCGCGTGTTTGTCGGCTGCGTGGCGATCATCATCATTGCAGAAATCGTATTGTGGGGCGCGGCAGGCCACTTCTGGACGCTGGTTATTGGCGTGCAGCTGTTCTTCCTCGCCTTCAACCTGATGGAAGCGATTCTGCCATCACTGATCAGCAAAGAGTCGCCGCCGGGCTACAAAGGCACCGCGATGGGGATCTACTCCACCAGCCAGTTCATTGGTGTGGCGATTGGCGGCAGCATGGGCGGATGGATCTATGGTCATGTTGATGCCCAAACCGTGTTCCTGGTCGGTGCGATTGTCGCAGCTGCCTGGCTGTTTGTGGCGATGTCGATGCAGGAACCGCCTTACGTCAGCAGCCTGCGCATTATGCTCAGCGATGCGGTGCTGGCGGTGCCGAATCTGGAGAAGCGTTTGAAAGCGCAGCCCGGCGTGGCGTCGGTGTTTATCGTGCCAGAAGAGAAAAGTGCTTACATCAAAATCGACAGTAAAGTGACGAGCCGCGTCGAACTCGAAGCGCTGCTCGCCAGCTGCTAAATGACCAGCCCGACCATCGCGTCGGGCTTTTTGTTACAGCGACATATCCACCACGATGCGCCCTTCAATCTTGCCAGCGTGCATCCGCGCGAAGATATCGTTGATGTTAGTCAGCGGTTCTACCGCTACGGTGGCTTTCACCTTGTGACGACCGGCGAAATCCAGCGCTTCCTGCAGATCTTTGCGCGTCCCGACGATGGAACCGCGCACCGTAATGCCGTCCAACACCATATCGAAAATCGACAGATCGAATTTGCCCGGCGGCAAACCGTTCAGCACCATGGTGCCGCCACGACGCAGCGTACCAATCGCCTGTTCGAACGCTTTTGGTGAAACCGCCGTGACCAGCACGCCATGCGCACCGCCAAAACTCTCCTGGAACACCTTGGCCGGATCGACATTTTTCGCATTCGCCACCACGCTGGCACCGAGACGTTTAGCGAACGCCAGTTTCTCATCATCAATATCCACCGCCGCCACGTTCAGACCCATGGCAACCGCGTACTGCACCGCCATATGCCCTAAACCGCCAATACCGGAAATCACCACCCAATCGCCGGGTTTGGTGTCGGTCATTTTCAGCCCTTTATACACGGTGACGCCGGCACAGAGGATCGGCGCGATTTCGTTGTAATCGACGTTATTTGGAATGATGCCGACATAGTTGGCATCGGCGAGGCAGTATTCCGCGAAGCTGCCATTCACTGAGTAACCGGCATTTTGCTGCGACAGACACAGCGTTTCCCAGCTATCGAGACAGTGTTCGCAGTGACCGCACGCCGAATAGAGCCATGGCACACCGACGCGATCGCCCATTTTCAGGTGCTTAACGCCCTCGCCGAGCGCCACAACCTGGCCCACACCTTCGTGGCCCGGAATAAACGGCGGATTGGGTTTAATCGGCCAGTCGCCTTCGGCCGCGTGAAGATCGGTATGGCACACGCCAGTAGCCGCAATTTTCACTAAAATCTGCCCCGGCCCGACCTGCGGCACCGGCACCTGCTCAATCACTAACGGTTCACCAAAAGCCTTCACAACCGCGGCTTTCATGGTGGTTTTGATTTGCATATTCATCTTTCACTCTCCATTTGAACGGATGCGGACTTAGAACAGGCCCAAAGGCGCGGTGCCATAGCTAACCAGCAGATTTTTGGTTTGTTGATAGGCGCTGAGCGCCATTTTGTGCGTCTCACGGCCTACACCCGACTGCTTGTAACCGCCGAATGCCGCGTGAGCGGGATAGATGTGATAACAGTTGGTCCAGACGCGCCCGGCTTTGATGCCGCGTCCCATGCGATAAGCCAGATTGGTATCGCGCGTCCACACGCCCGCACCAAGACCGAACTGGGTTTCGTTGGCGATGGCGAGCGCTTCTGCCTCATCCTTAAAGGTGGTAACACCAATCACCGGCCCAAAAATCTCCTCCTGGAAACAGCGCATCTGGTTGGTTCCTTTGATTAAGGTCGGCTGAATGTAGAATCCATCATTCAGCTCGGTGGCCATGCTGGCGCGATCGCCACCGGTGAGAATTTGCCCGCCTTCGTCGCGTGCGATGTTGATATACGACAGGATTTTATCGAATTGCTGGCGTGAAGCCTGTGCACCAATCATGGTGTCGCTATCGAGCGGATCGCCGCGACGGATGTTCGCCACCTTGGCCATCACGCGATCCATAAAGGGTTGATAGATCGATTCATGAATCAAGGCGCGCGATGGACAGGTACAGACTTCCCCCTGATTGAAGAAACCGAGTACTAACCCTTCCACCGCCTTCTCAATAAACTCGTCCTCACCATCCATCACATCAGCGAAGTAGATATTCGGCGACTTGCCGCCCAGCTCGACGGTGCAGGGAATGATGTTTTCAGCAGCGCAGGCCATAATGTGGCGCCCCACCGGCGTTGAACCGGTAAAGGCGATTTTGGCGATGCGTTTGCTGGTCGCCAGCGCTTCACCCGCTTCACGACCAAAGCCCTGCACCACATTCAACACGCCAGCCGGGAACAGATCGCCAATCACCTCCATCAGCAGCGTAATACCGAGCGGCGTCTGTTCCGCCGGTTTCAGCACGACACAGTTGCCCGCCGCCAGCGCTGGCGCCAGTTTCCACGCCGCCATTAACAGCGGGAAGTTCCACGGAATGATTTGCCCAACCACACCGAGCGGTTCATGGAAGTGATATGCCACGGTGGTTTCATCGATCTCCGCGGTGCTGCCCTCTTGCGCGCGCAGGCAACCGGCGAAGTAACGGAAGTGATCCACCGCCAGCGGAAGATCGGCGTTCAGAGTTTCGCGAATAGGTTTACCGTTATCCCAGCTCTCCGCTACCGCCAGTTTTTCGAGATTGGCCTCAATGCGATCCGCCACCTGCAACAGGATGTTGGCGCGATGCTGCACGCTGGTTTTTCCCCAGGCATCGGCCGCCTGATGCGCCGCATCCAACGCTAAATCGATATCGCGCGCATCCGAACGCGGGAACTGCGCGATATCGCTGCCATTCACTGGCGAGGTGTTAGTGAAGTATTGGCCGCTGAGCGGCTCGACGAATTTGCCCGCAATGTAGTTGCCGTAAATCGCCTGGAATGAAACCAAAGCGCCGGGCGTACCGGGATGTGCATAACGCATCGCAAACTCCTTTATGTAGGGTCAGATATTCTGAAGGCTCAGTCGCCTTCCAGAAAACGTGCTGTCAGAGGAGCTATTGCAGCGGGCGTGCCAGCTTTTTTCATCAGACGATATTTCATTAAAAAACCAATATCATCATTAAGTTAAGAGCCGCCGCACAACATGACCTGGCTATGTTGTGCAGAAAAGTTCACCATCTGTGTTGCGTATCGCAACAGTACAGAAACCGACCCGCTACAATATCGCAACACTTTCGCTTGGGCATGAGGTCATCAATGCAGGGACATCCATCCGCGTCTGCCGTTAACGCCAATCCGCTATTAAGCGACTCCTGGTTCCGTAGCCAGCTGTATGGCCTCGATCGCACCGCCGATGATTTTCCGCGTGTTCGCCAGGGTGAACTGGCCGATGTACTCGCCAGCAATGCCGGGCTGCAGCAGTTCGCTCAGCCGGTGATCAAACAGCTCGCGCAGAGACTCGCCGAGAAGCAATCGGTGGTGATTCTGTCGGATGCCACCGGTCTGGTGCTCAATACCTTTGGCGATATGCCCTCGCTGGAAAAAGCCCAACGTTATGCGCTGGCGCCGGGTAATTTATGGAGTGAATGCGGGCGTGGCACCAATGCGATTGGCACCGCGCTGGCGATTGATGATGGCTGCGAGATTCAAGGTCATCAGCACTTCCTGACGCTCAATCAAGGTTTGTACTGTGCGGCGATGCCGCTGCAAATGCCCAACGGTCAGATTGCTGGCGTGCTGGATATTTCCGGCCCGGCGCACTTCCCGCATCCGCAGACCTTTAGCTGGGTGAAAGCGGCGGCAAAACAGATCGAATATTTGTGGGTGAAGCAGAGCCTGCACCCGCAGCAATGGTTGATGAGCCTGCATCTGCAGCCGCAGGGTATTGATACCAGCGATGAACTGCTGCTGGTGTTCTCGGATAACGTTTTGACCGCCGCCAATCGTCTGGCGATGCGCGAGCTGGCGCTGAGCGTCGGGCAACTCGGCAGCGTGACCTTTCAACAACTGTTCCCGCAACAGCAGCAGCACGCCAACAGCATTCCCGCTCCGCTCGATTACGCCACGCAGCGCTACTATTTTCGCCTGCGGGCGCCGCAGCGCAGCCATTTTGCCACGCCGAGCGAACCCGTCAGCGAGCTGCCTTTCTCACTGGGGCGCGATGGTGAGAAGATGGTGCGACTGCTCAATGCCGGCGTTTCACTGTGCATTCACGGCGAAACCGGCAGCGGCAAAGAGTATGTCAGCCGCGCACTGCATCAGCAAAGCCGCTGGCGCGAAGGCAAATTCGTTGCCATTAACTGCGCGGCCATCCCCGAAGCGCTGATTGAATCTGAGCTGTTTGGCTATCAACCCGGCGCGTTCACCGGCGCGAGCAAGAATGGTTACATCGGCAAAATCCGTGAAGCGGATGGCGGCGTGCTGTTCCTTGATGAAATTGGCGATATGCCGCTGGCACTACAAACCCGCTTGCTACGCGTGTTGCAGGAGAAAGAGGTGGCGCCGCTCGGATCCAGCCGCAGCTGGCCGGTGAATTTCGCGGTGATCAGCGCCACGCACCGCGATTTAGCACAGCGCGTGGCCGAAGGCGAATTCCGCGAAGATTTGCTCTATCGCCTGCAGGAATTCTCGATGACCATTCCGCCGCTGCGCGCCTGGCCGGATGTGGAAGGTTTTATCCGTCGATTATGGCTGGAGCTGGGCGGCGCGGATCGCGATATTCAGCTCTCACCTGGGCTGTTGACGGCTCTGGCGCAGCTGCCGTGGCCGGGCAACGTGCGGCAATTGCGCAGCTTGTTACGCGTGCTGCTGGCACTGGCGGATGAAGGTGAAGAAGTGACAGAGGTCCATTTACCGGCAGAGTATCGGCGTACGGCTGTGCAGCCACAGTCCGATCGGCAGAGTCATGATAGGCGGTTGATCAGCGAAACGCTGCAGCGCTTCAATGGTAATATCAGTAAAACGGCGGAAGCCTTAGGCGTCGCGCGCAGCACGCTTTATCGTCGTGCGGCGCGCGACAAACGCGATTAGTCGCGGAAGTTTTTGAACTGGAAAGGCTGACCGAGGTTGCCACCGCGCACCAGCGCCATCGCACCTTGCAGGTCGTCGCGTGACTTACCGGTTACGCGCAGTTCTTCACCCTGAATCTGCGTCTGCACTTTCAGCTTGCTGTCTTTAATCAGCTTCACCAGCTTTTTCGCGATATCGCTTTCGATACCTTTCTTCAGCTTGGCTTCCACCGACCAGTTTTTACCGCTGTGCACGATCTCTTCTGGCACTTCAATCGCCGCGCCTTCAATGCCACGCTTCAGCAGCTTTTCGCGCAGAATATCCACCAGCTGTTTGACCTGGAAATCAGATTCGCTGCTGAGTTTGATGGTCTCGTTCTTTTCGTTGAGCTCAATGGTTGCACTCACGTTACGGAAATCGAAACGAGTTGAGATCTCGCGGTTCGCATTCTCCACGGCATTTCGCACTTCCGACAATTCGACTTCGGAAACGATATCGAAAGATGGCATCTTTTCTTCTCCTGATACTAAAGTGACATGCATAATACTCGTCTTGTGGCGCTAATAAAACACGATACGCGGAAAGCTATACTTACCCGTAACGTGAAAACAGGAACCCGCCCACGGGAGGCAAAATGAAAATTACCGTGTTGGGGTGTGGCGCCTTAGGTCAAATTTGGCTCGCCGCTCTCGCCCGTCAGGGACATGAGGTGCAGGGCTGGTTACGTGTACCGCAGCCCTATTGCTCAGCCAACGTAGTCGATCCGCAAGGCGAGGTGAGCAATCACACCTTTATTGCCAACGATCCGCTGTTCCTCGCCGAAAGCCAGCTGTTACTGGTGACGCTCAAAGCGCCCCAGGTTTCACCTGCGGTGAAAAATCTGCAAAGCGTGCTGCCGACGCACGCGCCAATTCTGCTGCTGCATAACGGCATGGGAACGTTGGAAGAGCTGAAAGATTTGCGTCAGCCGGTGTTGCGCGGCATCACCACGCACGCGGCAATGCGCGACGGCACGGTGATTAAGCATATTGCGTACGGCATCACCCATATCGGCCCTGCTAATCGTGAGAGCGCCGCACTCAGCGATATCGCTGATATTCTGCACCAGGCGCTGCCGGATGTGGCCTGGCATGACAACATCGCCGCCGCCAGCTGGCGCAAGCTGGCAATCAACTGCGTGATCAATCCGATGACCGTTGAGCACGATTGCCAGAACGGGGCTCTGCGCGCCTGGCCGGAACAAGTCGCGCTGCTGTGCGAAGAGATCGCTTGGGTGATGGAGCGCGAAGGCCAGCACATGGCGGTGGATAATCTGCGCGACATCATTTACGACGTGATCGATAGCACCGCCGCCAATACCTCATCAATGTTGCAGGATGTGCGCGCGCAGCGTCTGACCGAAATTGATTACATCACCGGCTACCTGTTGCGTCGCGCCCGCGCGCAGGGCATTTCACTGCCGGAAAACACCCGTTTGTACGATCTGATTAAACGTAAGGAGTCCCACTATGAGCGCGAACGCATCGGTTCTGGTTTGCCTGGCACATGGAAGTGAAGAGACCGAAGCGGTCACCACTATCGATTTGCTGGTACGCGGCGGTTTAAGCGTCACCACCGCCAGCGTGGAGAGCGATGGCACGCGTGAGATCGTCTGTTCGCGCGGCGTGCGGCTGCTGGCGGATGCGCCTTTGGTTGAGGTGGCGGACAACGACTACGACGCGATTGTGCTGCCCGGCGGTTTGAAAGGCGCGGAGACCTTACGCGACAGCCCGTTACTGGTGGAAACCGTGCGCCAGTTCCATCTCTCCAGCAAGATTGTGGCGGCGATTTGTGCCGCGCCGGGCACGGTTTTGGTCGCGCACGATCTGTTTCCGGTCGGCAATATGACCGGTTTTCCCGGCCTGCGTGACACCATTCCCGACAGCAAATGGATGGAACGCCGCGTGGTGTGGGATCCGCGCGTTAATCTGCTGACCAGCCAGGGACCGGGCACCGCAATGGATTTTGCGTTGAAGCTGATTGATTTGCTGGTGGATAAAGAGACCGCGCGTGAAGTGGCTTCACAGCTGGTGCTGGCGGCGGGGATTTATAATTATCAGGAGTTTGAAGAGCGTTAATAATAAAGGTCGCCATAAATGGCGACCTTACATATCACGGGCGATAAACCTTCACGTTTTTGAAGCCCTGCTCATGCAGATAGAGCGCCTGCAGGCGACTCATCACACCGCGATCGCAATACAGCAGCCAGGTTTTACTCTGGTCCAGGTCGCCAAACTGGGTGCTGAGTTTGTAGAACGCCAACGTTTTCACTTCAACGCCTTCGACGATCAGCGGATTCGCCTCCTGCTCATCCGCCGAACGGATATCCAGCACCACGTCGTTGCTGATGAAGGAGTCAACGGTTTCAACTTCCACCACTTCTTCTTCCGTCTGCTCGGCGATTTCACGGATATCGACGTTGCTGGCTTCCTGCACCACGCGATGAAGGATCTCGAAATCGAAGTTTTGCTCTTCCGCTTCGATCTTGCCCTTCACCGCTTTAACGGTTGGGCTTTTCGAAATCACGCCGCAATATTCTGGCATGGTGCGGGCAAAATCTTCGGTGCCGATCTTACGCGCCACATCAATGATGTGCTCTTTGTCGTGGGAGATCAGCGGACGCAGAATCAGCGTATCGGAGGCGTTATCGATCAAACGCAGGTTGGTCAGCGTCTGGCTGGAAACCTGGCCCAGCGCTTCGCCGGTCACCAGCGCCTGCACGCCGTAACGTTCTGCCACCATCGACGCCGCACGCACCATCATACGCTTCAGTACCACGCCCATTTGGCCGTCGTCCACTTTCTCAAGAATCTCACCGACTACCGGCTCGAAGTTGATCGCCACGAAACGTACGCGGTGTGAGCGACCAAAGCGCTGCCAAAGGTAATGTGCAACCTGGCGCACGCCAATCTCGTGTGCCGCACCGCCAAGATTGAAGAAGCAGTAATGCACGCGGCAGCCGCGACGCATCAGCATGTAGCTCGACACGCCGGAGTCGAAACCGCCGGAAATCAGTGACAGAACATCTTCCTGCGTACCAATCGGGAATCCGCCTAAGCCTTCATAGCGTGCGGTGATCAGCAACAGGCGATCGTCGTCGATCTCCAGATTCACCGTTTCTTCCGGGCGATTGAGCTGCACGCGCGCGCTGGCGATGTGTTGATTAAGGCCGCCGCCAACGTAGCGTTCCACGTCCTGCGAGCTGAAGCTGTGCTTGCCGCGACGCTTGACGCGCACGCAGAAGCTTTTGCCTTCCAGACGCTCGCGGTTCAGCACCAGCGTCTGCTCGAAGATGTCGTGCATATCGGTGTAGGCGCGATCTTCCACCGCCAGCACATGGTGAATGCCCGGAATGCGCGTCAGTTCGGTGACAAGGGTCTCGCGCAGCGACTCATTCTTAGAACGCACTTCAATGTGGTCCCAATGGCGCACGACTTTGATCTCTTCATCCACGGTGCGCAGAATATTACGAATGCTACTGGAGAGAATTTTGATAAAGCGCAGACGCACCGACTGACTTTTGATGGTGATTTCTGGAAACAGCTTGACGATAAACTTCATGGCGACAGGGGTTCGTTTGGACAAATAAGTGCTAAAAGCATCGGCACTTAACTGTTAAAATCATATAATTGCGGGTTAATTCAGGAGCCCCCGCATCCGAGGCGCAAAAGTATATCACCTTTGCCGGGTGACTGCTTTAAGCAACCTTCATCACATTCATTATTTTGCTAATTAATCCTCGTCAGCTACCATGACCGATTGCAAGATGATCTCCTAACCTGTGAGTCGACACTGATTATGCCGAAAAAAGCCGAAGCGCCTGCCAGTTTTGAAAGCGCATTAGAGCAGCTGGAACAGATTGTTAGCCGCCTGGAAAGTGGCGAGCTGCCGTTAGAGCAGGCGCTGAACGAATTTGAACGCGGCGTACAATTGGCACGTACCGGTCAGCAAACCCTGCAGCAGGCAGAGCAGCGTGTGCAAATTCTGCTTAGCGATGAGAAAGATGCCGCCCTCGCCCCTTTTACCCCGGAAAATGAGTAATGGATTTCGCTAAACTGCTGAGCGCTTACCATCAACGCGTTAACCAGGCATTGACGCGCTTAATAGATCCACTTCCTTTTCAGAGTTCTCCTCTGGTGAATGCCATGGAGTATGGGGCATTATTAGGCGGTAAGCGTCTGCGTCCCTTTCTGGTGTACGCAACAGGCGAAATGCTGAAGGCCGATGCCGCCAGCCTCGATGTGCCGGCTGCGGCCGTGGAATGCATCCATGCTTATTCCCTGATTCATGACGATCTGCCGGCGATGGACGACGATGCGTTACGCCGCGGGCAGCCAACCTGCCATATTAAATATGGTGAAGACACGGCGATTCTCGCTGGCGATGCTCTGCAAACTTTGGCCTTTTCGATTCTGGCCGATCAGCCGATGCCCGGCGTCAGCGCCGACGCACGTATTGCGATGATTTCCGAACTGGCGCAGGCCAGCGGCGTGGCTGGCATGTGCGGCGGTCAGGCACTGGATTTGGCTGCGGAAGGCAAAAGCATCGATCTGGCGCAGCTGGAACAGATTCACCGCCATAAAACCGGCGCGTTAATTCGCGCCGCGGTACGTCTTGGCGCATTAGCCGCCGGCGATCGTGGCCGCGCCGCGATGCCGCTACTGGATACCTACGCCAATGCCATCGGACTGGCGTTTCAGGTGCAGGATGACATCCTCGATGTGGTCGGCGATACCGCCGTGTTAGGAAAAACACAGGGCGCGGATCAGGCATTGGGTAAAAGCACCTATCCTTCATTGATGGGCCTGGAAAATGCCCGCAGTAAAGCCTGGGATCTTTATCAAGAGGCGCTCGGCGCGCTCGATATTCTGGCGGCACAGTCTTACAACACACTCGCCTTACAAGCGCTGGCAAGCTTCATAATTGAACGCGATAAATAACTTTCATAATGAGTCTCTGATGAGTTTTGATATTGCAAAATACCCGACACTGGCGTTAGCCAACACGGTTCAGGAATTACGTTTATTACCGAAAGAAAAACTTCCGGAGCTGTGTGACGAACTGCGTCAGTATCTGCTGGATAGTGTGAGCCGATCTTCCGGCCACTTTGCATCGGGTCTGGGCGTCGTCGAGCTAACAGTGGCGCTGCATTATGTTTATAACACCCCCTTTGATCATCTGGTGTGGGACGTGGGCCATCAGGCCTATCCGCACAAAATTCTGACCGGACGCCGCGATCGTATCGGCACCATCCGCCAGAAAAATGGTCTGCATCCGTTCCCGTGGCGCGGTGAGAGTGAGTACGACGTGCTGAGCGTGGGTCACTCCTCCACCTCGATCAGCGCCGGGCTCGGCATGGCGGTTGCTGCAGAACGTGAAGGCAAAGGCCGCCGCACCGCCTGTATTATTGGCGATGGCGCGATCACCGCCGGCATGGCGTTTGAAGCCATGAACCACGCCGGTGACATCAAGCCGGACATGCTGGTGATCCTCAACGACAACGAGATGTCGATCTCCGAGAACGTGGGCGCACTCAACAATCGTCTGGCACAGATTCTCTCCGGGAAAACCTATTCACGCCTGCGCGAAGGCGGCAAGCGTGTATTGGGCGGTTTGCCGCCGATTAAAGAGCTGGTGAAGCGCACCGAAGAGCACCTGAAAGGCATGGTGGTGCCGGGCACGCTGTTTGAAGAGCTCGGCTTTAATTATATCGGCCCGGTGGATGGCCACGACGTGCTGACGCTGGTGAGCACGCTGAAGAACATGCGCGATCTGAAAGGTCCGCAGTTCCTGCACATCATGACCAAAAAGGGCAAAGGTTATGCCCCGGCGGAAGAAGATCCGATCACCTGGCATGCGGTACCGAAGTTCGATCCCGCCAGTTTAGCGCTGCCGAAAAGCGTGCCGGGCTTGCCAAGCTACTCGAAGATTTTCGGCAACTGGCTGAGCGAAATGGCGGCTGACGATCCGCGCCTGATGGCGGTCACGCCAGCGATGCGCGAAGGTTCGGGCATGGTGAGCTACTCACGCGAATATCCGCAGCAATATTTTGATGTGGCGATTGCCGAGCAGCACGCCGTGACGTTCGCGGCGGGCATGGCGATTGGTGGTTACAAACCGGTTGTGGCGATCTACTCGACCTTCCTGCAGCGCGCCTACGATCAACTGATCCACGACGTCGCCATCCAGAAATTGCCGGTGCTGTTTGCTATCGATCGCGGTGGCATTGTCGGCGCGGACGGTCAAACTCATCAGGGCGCATTTGATATCGCGTTCTTACGCTGCGTGCCAGAGATGGTGATCATGACGCCAAGCGATGAAAACGAATGTCGTCTGATGCTTTACACCGGCTATCACTATCAGGCTGGCCCGAGTGCGGTGCGTTACCCGCGCGGTACCGGTACCGGCGCAACGCTGGAACCGCTGGCTAGCTTGCCGCTGGGCAAAGGTATTGTGAAGCGTCGCGGCGAAAAGCTGGCGATCCTTAACTTCGGTACTTTGCTGCCAGAAGCCGCTGCCGCTGCGGAAGCGCTGAATGCCACGCTGGTGGATATGCGTTTTGTGAAGCCACTCGATGAAGCACTGATTGCCGAGCTGGCGGCCAGCCACGATTCGCTGGTTACGCTGGAAGAAGGCGCCATCAAAGGCGGCGCCGGCAGCGGCGTCAATGAGTACGTGATGGCAAAACGCCTGCGCGTGCCGGTGCTCAACCTCGGCCTGCCGGATGAGTTCATCCCACAAGGCACGCAGGAAGAAGTACGTCAGGATTATCAGCTGGATGCCGCCGGTATTCAGCAGCAAATCACTGACTGGCTCGCCCAGTAATCTGCCCGACTCGCTCACCGCCCGGTGAGCGAGCCTGCTGCTATGCTTAGGGAACGATTTCCCTCAAGCATAAGAGCAGGAGCCCAAATAGATGAAAACCATTCCCCTAGGCCAAACCGACTTACAGGTTTCACGTCTCTGTTTAGGCTGCATGACTTACGGCGATCCCACGCGCGGCAATCACGCGTGGACGCTGCCCGAAGAGAGCAGCCGACCGTTGATCAAGCAGGCGCTGGAAGCCGGCATCAACTTCTTCGATACCGCCAACAGCTATTCCGATGGCAGCAGCGAAGAGATCGTGGGCAGCGCGCTGAAAGATTATGCCCGCCGCGATCAGGTTGTGGTCGCCACTAAGGTCTATTTCCCGCTGAGCAATCTGTCACAAGGCTTGTCGCGCCAGAATATCCTGCAATCGATTGATGACAGCCTGACGCGCCTTGGTATGGAGTATGTCGATCTGCTGCAGATTCACCGCTGGGATTACGCCACGCCGATTGAAGAGACGCTGGAAGCGCTGCATGAAGTGGTGAAATCCGGCAAGGCGCGTTACATCGGCGCATCATCAATGCACGCATCGCAGTTTGCTCAGGCGCTGGATCTGCAGAAGCAAAATAACTGGGCACGCTTTGTCAGCATGCAGGATCAGTACAACCTGATTCAGCGTGAGGAAGAGAATGACATGCATCCGCTGTGTCAGCGGGAAGGGATCGCGGTGCTGCCGTGGAGCCCGCTGGCGCGCGGTAAACTCACGCGTCCGTGGGGCGAAACCACCGCGCGTTCAGTATCGGATAATGTGATGGAGAAGCTGTATACCGGCACCGAAGAGAACGATGCGGCGATTGCCGAACGTCTGGCTAACGTTGCCGCCGATAAAGGCGTGACGCGCGCGCAGGTGGCGCTGGCGTGGCTATTACATAAACCGGCGGTCACCGCGCCGATCATTGGCGCCTCGCGCGAGCAGCAGTTCGCCGAGCTGGTGAAAGCAGTGGATGTGGAGTTGAGTGAGAATGAGATTGCCGAGCTGGAAACGGTATATCAACCGCATCCGGTGGTGGGATTTGAGTGATTCAGGAACCAGGTCGCCATAAATGGCGACGTTTTGTAGGGTGGCCATTCATGGCCACCTCGTTCACTTCACACCGAAGTGATCAAACCCTTTCACATCCACGCTGCGCGGCTTGCCGTTCTCCAGCAAACTCAGCCCTTCCGATTCCGGTGCAATCTGACCAATGCAGGTATAAGGCACACCAAAATGGCCGAGCGCCACGTCGAGTGCGCCACGGTTCACCTCCGGCACGGTAAAGCACAGCTCGTAATCTTCGCCGCCGCTCAACGCCCATTTCAGCACCAGCTCAGGCTCGAAGTGATCGCGCAGGGCCGCTGAAAGCGGTAACGCGTCGAGATTGATGCGAGCGCCAACGCGGCTGGCGGTCAGCACATGACCGAGATCGGAAATCAGGCCATCAGAGATATCGATCGCCGAGGTCGCCAGACCGCGCAGCGCCTGGCCTTGCAGCACGCGCGGCATTGGACGCAAATGGCGTTTGATCAACGCTTCGTGCACCGCCGGATCGTTCAGGCGATGGCGATGCTGCAGCAGCGACAAACCGGCCGCACTGTCACCCAAGGTGCCGGTGACAAAGATCCAGTCGCCTGGCTTCGCACCCGAACGTTTCAGCGCCCTTCCCACCGGCACTAAACCGTGAATACCGAGCGTCATGCTCAGCGGTCCGCGCGTGGTATCGCCGCCAATCAGCTGCATATCGTAATAATCCAGTAGCTCAAACAGGCTATCGCTAAAGGCCGCCACCCACTCTTCATCAATTTCAGGCAGCGTTAATGCCAGCGTCAGCCAGGCCGGATCGGCGCCCATGGCGGCTAAATCACTGAGATTAACGGCGACGGCTTTGTAGCCGAGATCGGCGGGATGGATATCACGTAAGAAGTGGACGCCCGCAACCAGCGTGTCGGTGCTGATGGCAAGTGTCTGTTTTTCTGGCACGTTGAGTAACGCGCAGTCGTCACCAATTCCTTTCTCCACATCGCGGCGGGAGCTGGTGACGCGGTTAAAGTAACGTGCGATCAGTTCGAATTCACCACAAGACATAAGTCAGGTCTCAATGAGAAAAAGGCCGGAAAACCGGCCTTTAAAACTATTTTTTATTGGGTCGAATTTGCGGGGCAGCTTTGTCGAGGACACCGTTGACGAATTTGTGGCTGTCTTCAGCACCAAACACTTTTGCCAACTCGATGCCTTCGTTGATGGCCACTTTATAAGGCACATCAGAACGCTTGCTCAGCTCATACAGCGAAATACGCAGGATGGCTTTTTCTACCTGGCCCAGCTCTTCCAGCTGACGCGACAGGTAAGGCTTCATCAGACCGTCCAGGTACGCGCTGTTAGTCGCCACACCGGCCAGCAATTCGCGGAAATAGCTAATATCGACGTCTTTGACGTCTTGTTCCGCCAGAAACTGGTATTCCACATCGGCAATGTCGTTCTTAGACAGCTGCCAGGAGTAAAGCGCCTGGACAGCGCACTCACGGGCGCGACGACGAGCAGCAGGTTTCACAAAATTCCCCTTACAAAAATCAGGCTTTGATGGCTTTCAATACGTTGATCATTTCGAGTGCAGTCAGGGCCGCTTCGGCACCTTTATTACCTGCTTTCGTGCCGGCGCGTTCAATCGCCTGCTCGATATTTTCAGTGGTCAACACGCCGAAGGTCACCGGGATTTCGCTGGTCATCGCGACGTGCGCAATGCCCGAGCTGGCTTCACCGGCCACATATTCGAAATGTGCGGTGCCGCCACGAATGACAGTGCCCAACGCAACAATGGCGTCGTGCTTACCGGCCTTCGCCAGTGCGCGTGCTGCCAGCGGCAGTTCGTATGCACCTGGAACCCAGACAACGGTGATGTTATCTGCTTTCACCTGGCCGATGCGCTTAAGTGCGTCAATCGCGCCGTCCAGCAGGCTGTCATTAATGAAGTTGTTAAAACGCGCAATTACGATGGCAATGTTTGCATCAGGCGTGGCAACAGGAGCTTCGATAACTTTCATACATATCCTTTGGGTTGTTTTATGGCCCCGCAGAAGGGGGCGGATTCTATCATACTCTTTGGCGACGCGCTCAGGCTTTTCCGCGCGCTTTCAGCGCGGCGTCAGCGTCAGGCGCAGGTCCTCGCCAACCAGGCGCACATCGCTAAAATTCAGGGCCGGCGCATCGGCCAGCTGTTCCAGTCCGGGCAGCGTGCACAGGCCGCGTGCGGCATTCCCTAACAGCTTTGGCGCCATGTAAACAATCAGCTCATCCACCAGGCCCGCTTGCAGCAAAGCACCCGCTAATCCGGCACCCGCTTCCACCCACACGCTGTTGATCTGGCGCTGGCCGAGCAACATCATCATCGCGACCAAATCAAGCTGTTCACCACGCTGCGGCACCGCAATCTGGGTCACACTGGCGGGCCACGCGTGTTGATCGGGCTCGCTGCGCATCAGCCAGGTTTCGCCTGGCTGGTCAATCAAACGGTGTTGCGGCGTGACGCGCTGTTGGCTGTCAATCACCACGCGCACCGGCTGACGCAGCTGGCTTTCTTCGAGCTGCGCACGCACCTCTTCATTCAATTCACTCCAGCGTACCGTGAGCGACGGATTGTCAGCCAACACCGTGGCGCTGGTGCTAAGAATAGCTGAACTCTGGGCGCGTAAACGTTGCACATCGCGCCTTGCGGCCGCGGAGGTGATCCACTGACTTTCGCCACTCGCCATGGCGGTGCGGCCATCAAGGGATGCGCCGAGTTTCAGCTGGATCCACGGGAATCCAGTACGCATACGTTTCAGAAAACCCCGGTTCAGCGCTTCCGCTTCGTTCATCATCAGGCCATGACTGACGTCGATGCCCGCCTGCTGTAAACGATAAAGTCCACGTCCCGCTACCTGCGGATTGGGATCCTGCATCGCGGCAACCACGCGCGTCACGCCTGCGGCAATCAGCGCATCGCAGCACGGCGGCGTGCGTCCATGGTGGCTACAAGGTTCCAGCGTGACATACGCGGTTGCGCCAGCAGCTCGTTCGCCCGCCATACGCAGCGCATGCACTTCGGCATGCGGTTCGCCGGCGCGCTGATGCCAGCCTTCGCCGACAATCTCGCCCTCGCGCAAAATCACGCAGCCGACGTTGGGGTTAGGTGTGGTGGTAAAGCGTCCGCGCCGCGCCAGTTCCAGCGCGCGCGCCATATAGCGTTCGTCAGTCATGGATTAGTCCTGTAGGCGGGCGATCTCTTCACCAAAATCGCGAATATCTTCGAAGCTGCGATAGACCGAGGCAAAGCGAATGTAGGCCACTTTATCGAGCTTTTTCAGCTCATCCATCACCAGATTGCCGATCAGTGCGCTTGGCACTTCGCGTTCACCGGTAGCACGCAGCTGAGTTTTAATATGATTGACCGCGCTTTCAACCGCATCGGCGCTGACGGGGCGTTTTTCCAGCGCCTTAATCATGCCGCTGCTGAGCTTGTCTTCATTGAAGGGTTCACGCACATCGTTGCTTTTTACCACGCGCGGCATCACCAGCTCTGCCACTTCAAAGGTGGTAAAACGCTCATGACACACCAGACACTGACGACGGCGACGCACCGACGATCCTTCACTAACCAGACGAGAATCAATCACTTTGGTGTCCACAGCGGAGCAGAATGGGCAATGCATGAGGCTTCCTGATGCGAGATAAATAGGCCACACAGTGTAGCGCGATCGCGCCACAAAATGTATGTGTGTGGCACATAATGTGTGAATCCCCGTTTGTGACGTTAAGCCAAATGCAAGACATCACCTAGATGACCTCAGGCAAAAAACCACTACGCTTAAAGAGCCGCCAGCAAGGCGGCCAACATCATAAAAATCTGGAGGATGTATGGGTCTGTTTGATTTCGTGAAAGATGCTGGAGAAAAACTGTGGGATGCCGTCAGTGGCGGCGGCGACGATGCCAGCAAGAAATTGCAGGATCACATCAACAAACTCGGTTTGCCCGACAGCGATAAGGTCAAGGTGGATGTCAAAGGCGATACCGTTACTGTGACTGGCGATGGCATCTCTCAGGAGTTGAAAGAGAAGATTTTGGTGGCCGCCGGTAACGTCGCGGGCATCACCAAGGTAGATGACAAGGTCACCGCCAGCGATGCCGCTACGCCTGCGAAATTCTACACCGTGAAAAAAGGTGATACTTTGAGTGCGGTATCGAAAGAGGTCTACGGAAATCCTAATCAATACAACAAGATTTTCGAGGCGAACAAGCCAATGCTGACGCATCCTGATAAGATCTACCCTGGCCAGGTTTTACGAATTCCCGAATAAAGAAAGGACATTGCATGACGATCAGGACGTTTTGGGCTCCGGCAGCACTCTCTTTGCTGGTTCTCAGTGGTTGCAGTTCAACGCCGGTTTCACCGCAGGTCAAAGAGTTGCATCAGGAGGTGAGTCAGCTTAATCAGCAGATGCGCAAGCTGACCAATCAGGCAACGGCGCTGGAGATTCAGGGACAGCTGAACAGCCAATCCACCCAGGGCGCGTGGCTGTTGCCGCAAGCCAATACGCCGGTGGAGTTACAGACGCAGCTAGGTAAATTGCGTTTGTCACTCTCGCAGGTGGCGGGTGAAGCCAGCGGCAGTCGCGCCAATCTGAATATCCGCTCAACCGATGATCAGCCGATTCCGGCACTGCGCGCGACCGTGGTATGGGGCGAAATGGATCCGGCCAGCGGCAAACCGCTTAACGCGGGCAGCCTGAACCAGACCATTGAGGTTTCCGCAGAGTTAATGCCACGCAGTTCCGTCAGCGTGCCGCTGCGACTCAGCGGGTTAACCCCGGAGCAACTCGGCTACGTGCGCGTGCACGATGTGGAAGGAACCGCTGTCAAAAAAACCGGACCTTGAATATGCACGCTACACGCATTTGTAGGGTCGCCATTTATGGTGACCGCTGTGCACGATGTCCTGATCGACAGGCATAAAAAACGGGCTGCCAATGGCAGCCCGTTTACTTTCTGACTCCGCGTTACGGCAGAATCGAAGGCTGATCTGCGCCCTCTTTTTCCACTTTCTGCACCAGCATATGTTCACGCTTCATGCCGAGTTTCAGCGCCAGCGCTGAAGAGACATAAATCGATGAAATGGTACCAATGGTGACACCGATCAGCATGGTCAGTGAGAAGCCTTTCAGCAGCGCACCACCAAACACGAACAGGATCATGATCATCGCCAGCGTAGTGATGGAGGTGATCAAGGTACGGCTTAGCGTCTGGGTCAGCGACACGTTAGTGATGTCGTAAGAAGAACCGCGGCGAATCTTGCGGAAGTTCTCACGAATACGGTCGGAGACCACGATCTTATCGTTAAGCGAGTAACCAATTACCGACATCAATGAGGCGACAATCGTCAGGTCGATTTCGACGTGCGCCAGCGACAAAATGCCACAGGTGATGATCACATCGTGCGCCAGCGCCAGAACGGTGCCGAGCGCTAAACGCCACTCAAAGCGAAAGCCGATGTAGATCAAAATCGCAATCAGCGCTGACAGCAGCGCCATCGCACCGGCCTGCGCCAGATCGCTACCCACGCTTGGGCCAACGAACTCGATACGTTTCACGGTGGCGTTTTGCTGTGTCGTCTGGCTAATGGAAGCCAGCACTTTGTTACCCAGTTCGGTGCCGGCATTGCCGGTCGCCGGAGGCATACGCACCATCACATCACGGCTACTACCAAAGTTCTGCACCAGCGGCTCTTCAAAGCCCGCTTTCACCAAACCTTCGCGCAGCGCGTCGAGATCCGCCGGTTTTTCCAGGTTAATCTCAATCACCGTTCCGCCGGTAAAGTCGAGGCCCCAGTTGAAGCCTCGCACACCGACAATGACGATAGACGCCACAATCAGCAGACCGGAGATGATGAAAGCCAGCTTATCCCAGCGCATAAAGTCGACGACTTTACGCCCGTGATTTAGCTGCTCAATACTATATTCCTGTGCCACAACGCACTCCTCAGATAGACAGCTTGTTGATGCGTTTGCCGCCGTACACCAGGTTAACGATGGCACGGGTGCCGACGATAGCGGTAAACATTGAGGTTGCGATACCGATAGCCGTGGTAATCGCAAAGCCTTTGATTGAACCGGTACCGACCGCATAAAGAATGATAACTTTGATCAGCGTAGTGACGTTGGCGTCGACGATACTGGAAAAGGCGCCTTTATAGCCTTCATGAATCGCCTGCTGTACCGAGCGTCCATTACGCAACTCTTCTTTAATACGTTCGTTAATCAAAACGTTAGCATCGACCGCAACCGCCAGCGTCAACACGATACCGGCAATACCCGGCATAGTAAGCGTCGCGCCTGGCAGCAGTGACATGATGCCGACAATCAGCACCAGGTTACACAGCAGCGCGCTGGTAGCGATAAGACCAAACTTCTTGTAGAACACCACCATGAACAGGATCGACGCAATCAAACCCCACAGGCAGGCTTCGAGGCCTTGTGTGATGTTCTGCTGCCCCATGGTTGGGCCGATAGTACGCTCTTCTACAATCTGGATTGGCGCAATCAACGCACCCGCGCGCAGCAGCAGCGACAGCTGACGTGCTTCGTTTGCATTATTGATACCGGTGATACGGAAGCTGTTACCGAGGCGCGACTGGATGTTCGCCACGTTAATCACTTCTTCCTGTTTCACCAGAATCGACCGGCCGTTGGCATCTTTCTTACCGCTGTCTTTGTACTCCACAAACAGGGTCGCCATCGGCTTACCGATGTTGTCCTTGGTGAAGTTGGACATCATGTTGCCGCCCGCGCCATCCAGTGAAATGTTCACCTGCGGCTGGTTGTACTCATCCATGCTCGACGTGGAATCGGTGATGTGATCACCGGTCAGAATCACACGCTTGTACAGCACCACTGGCTGCCCGTCGCGGGTTTTCTTCACTTCCGAATCGCCTGGCACACGGCCGCTGGCCGCTGCGGTTGGATCCACGCTGGTGTTCACCAGACGGAATTCCAGCGTGGCGGTAGCGCCCAGAATCTCTTTGGCGCGCGCGGTGTCCTGAATACCCGGCAGTTCCACCACGATGCGGTCAGAACCCTGACGCTGCACCAGCGGTTCGGCAACGCCGAGCTGGTTCACACGGTTACGCAGAATGGTGATGTTTTGCTGCACCGCATATTCACGCGCTTCGCTCAGGCGCGCATCGCTCATCACCGCACGCAGCGCATCGCTGCCCTGGCTTGAGATCACCAGATCGCGGTGGCGAGTAGACAAGTAGCTGATTGCCGCGTCACGGCTGGCGCCGTCACGGAAACGCACTTCTACGCCATAGTTCGCGATTTTATTAACGGTGGTATAGGGAATGCTTTTGTCGCGCAGATCGCTGCGCAGGCTGTCGGCGTTCTGCTCTTGCAGTTTGCCCAGAGCCGTATCCATATCCACTTCCATCAGGAAGTGAACGCCGCCGCGCAGATCAAGACCGAGTTTCATCGGTTCTGCGGACAGCATGCTCAGCCAGCGAGGCGTTGCCGGCGCAAGATTGAGGGCCACAATGTAGTCTTCGCCCAGCGCGCTGGTGAGTGCATCACGCGCGCGCAGCTGTCCATCCTGCGTTGCAAAGCGGGCCAGAATGGCACCATTTTCCAGAGCGAGGGATTTGCTCTCGATATTGTCTTGTTTTAATACGGTCTGGATCTGATCCAACGTTTGCTCACTGGCGGCGCCACCGCGCGCACCAGTGATCTGAACGGCCGGATCCTCACCATAAAGGTTAGGAAGCGCATAGAGCAGGCCGACGAGAATCACGACGACCAGCATGATGTACTTCCACAAAGGATAACGGTTTAACACGGCAGTTCCCTTCGGGAAGAAAAAATTACAGCGCCTTCAAAGTACCTTTCGGCAGAACGGCGGCCACGAAATCACGTTTAACAACTACTTCAGTGGTGTCGTTCAGGGCAATAGAAACATAGCCAGTTTCTGCCACTTTGGTCACACGGCCAACTAAACCACCGCTGGTCAGCACTTCATCACCTTTAGAGATGGAATCCATCAGTTTCTTGTGATCTTTAGTACGCTTCTGCTGTGGACGCAGAATCATGAAGTAGAAGATCAGACCAAATACCACCAGCATGATCACCAGAGAATACGGACTTCCCTGAGACGGTGCGCCTGCTGCGGCTACGGCGTCAGAAATGAAAAAGCTCATTAAATTTCCCTCATTGATGAATTATCAGACGTTCAGCGGAGGAACCGCCTTCCCCGTCCGTTGGTAGAACTCGCTAACAAAGTGCTCTAATTTACCCTCTTCGATAGCCTTACGTAAACCGGCCATCAAACGCTGGTAATAGCGCAGATTGTGAATCGTATTCAGGCGTGCGCCCAGTATTTCGTTACAGCGATCAAGATGATGCAAGTAGGCGCGGCTATAATTGCGACAGGTGTAACAATCACACTCTGCATCCAGCGTTGCGGTGTCATCTTTATACCGGGCATTACGAATTTTCACCACGCCATCGGTAACAAACAGATGACCATTGCGCGCATTGCGCGTTGGCATAACGCAGTCAAACATATCGATACCGCGGCGAACGCCTTCCACCAGATCTTCTGGCTTGCCGACGCCCATCAAATAACGCGGTTTGTCTTGCGGAATTTGCGGACAGACGTGCTCCAGGATTCGGTGCATGTCCTCTTTAGGTTCACCCACCGCCAGGCCGCCCACAGCGTACCCATCAAAGCCAATCTCTACCAGACCTTTAACCGAGACATCTCGTAAATCTTCGTAAACACCGCCCTGAATAATGCCAAACAATGCATTTTTATTGCCGAGCGAATCGAAGCGATCACGGCTGCGTTGTGCCCAGCGCAACGACATCTCCATCGAACGTTTGGCGTAATCCCAATCCGCCGGATAAGGCGTACATTCGTCGAAGATCATCACCACGTCAGAACCGAGATCGAACTGAATCTCCATCGACTTTTCCGGATCGAGGAAAATCGGATCGCCGTTGATCGGGTTACGGAAGTGCACGCCCGCTTCGGTGATCTTACGGATATCGCCAAGGCTGAACACCTGGAAGCCGCCGGAATCGGTAAGGATCGGCCCTTGCCAGTTCATGAAATCGTGCAGGTCGCCGTGCAGTTTCATGATCTCCTGACCTGGACGCAGCCACAGGTGGAAGGTGTTGCCGAGCAGGATCTGCGCGCCGGTCTCTTTCACTTCTTCCGGCGTCATGCCTTTCACCGTGCCGTAGGTGCCCACCGGCATAAATGCCGGGGTTTCAACAACGCCACGATCAAAGACCAGACGGCCACGGCGCGCGCGCCCGTCAGTAGTATCTAATTCAAATTTCACATTAACCTCTGATCAGAGAAACAGTCTGATTCAATTATGCGCCGACGCTTTCGTCAGGCGCTTGTGGATTACGGGTGATGTACATCGCATCCCCGTAGCTAAAGAAACGATACTGCTCTGCCACCGCGCTGTGATAAGCCGCCATGGTGTGCTGATAACCGGCAAAAGCCGAAACCAGCATAATCAGGGTCGATTCCGGCAGGTGGAAGTTGGTGATCAGCGCATCAATCACCTGATAGTGATAGCCGGGATAGATGAAAATCTGCGTGTCATCGAAGAACGGTGCAATCAGCGCGTCCTGGCTGGCCTTCGCGGCGCTCTCCAGCGAACGCACTGAGGTGGTGCCCACGGCGACCACTTTGTTGCCGCGTGCTTTACACGCCAGCACCGCATCCACCACATCCTGCGGCACTTCCGCGTATTCGGCGTGCATGATGTGATCTTCGATGGTTTCCACCCGCACCGGCTGGAAAGTCCCGGCACCGACGTGCAGCGTGACAAACGCCATCTCCACGCCTTTGGCTTTCAGCGCTTCCAGCAGCGGCTCGTCAAAGTGCAAACCGGCGGTAGGCGCGGCGACGGCGCCGGGACGCACGCCGTACACGGTTTGGTACAGCTCACGGTCGGCATCCTCATCCGGACGATCGATATACGGCGGCAGCGGCATGTGGCCGACGCTGTTGAGAATATCCAGCACCGCGCGATCGTCTTCGAAGGCGATCTCAAACAGCGTGTCATGGCGCGCCACCATCGTGGCTTTGACGCTTTCGTCATCGCCCAGCAGCAGCGCTGCGCCCGGCTTCGGTGCTTTGGAGGCGCGCACGTGCGCCAGTACGCGCTTATCGTCCAGCATGCGCTCAACCAGCATCTCGATTTTTCCGCCGCTGGCTTTACGGCCAAAGACGCGCGCCGGAATCACGCGGGTGTTGTTGAACACCAGCAGATCGCCCGGATTGAGCTTATCCATCACGTCTGTAAATACGCCGTGGCTTAACGCGCCGCTTGGGCCATCCAGCGACAGCAAGCGGCAACTGCTTCGCTGCGCCTGCGGATAGTGGGCGATTAAGGATTCTGGCAACTCAAAGGTAAAATCGGCTACGCGCATGCTTCACTTCTTCAGGACTTAAAATCAGGCGGCATAGTCTAGCGGAAAAGCGGCAAATTCTGAACAACTGGCTGCGCTTCTGTGACTCTGCGAATACACAAAATAATTCGAGGTACAGGAAGGCGGCAAACGAGAGCAGCCATCACACCTGTAACTTGAAGTATGACGTGTATATAATGCGCCATGAACTTTCTCGCTCACCTTCACCTGGCGCAGCTGGCTAACAGCTCTCTGCTGGGCAATCTCATGGCCGATTTCGTGCGCGGCAACGTGCAATCACAATGGCCTGCGCCGGTGGTGGATGGCATTGCCATGCATCGTCGCCTCGACGTCCTGACCGATAACTTGCCTGAAGTGCGGATTGCGCGTGCGCTGTTTCGTCCGGAAACGCGGCGCGTGGCGCCCATCACGCTCGACGTGATTTGGGACCATTTCCTCGCGCTGCACTGGGATAAATTCCATCCGACGCAATCGCTGGTGGCGTTTACCGCTGCGGCTGAACAAGACATCGTGCCGCAGCTGGCGGGCACGCCGGAAGGTTTCATCGAGCTGAACGCGGTGATGTGGCGCGAGCGCTGGTTTGAGCACTATGCCGAACCAACGCGGCTGGCACGCGTGCTCAACGGCATGGCGCATCGCCGTCCGCGCTTAGCCGCGCTGCGCGACTCCTATCAGGATTTTGTTGATCACTACGAGCAACTTGAGCCGCTGTTCTTCCAGTTTTATCCGCGCTTAATGGCCGCCGCGCGCGCGCAAGAATTGTAATATTAGGTAATTCAAGACCCGTCTGTTGGACGGGAAATTTCTCATCACCTACCCTGCGTGACCTTAATCTTCGTCACACTCAGGGAAATCTCATGCAGCATCTTATTGCCAACCGGCTCGCAGAAGCCGGTCTTAGCTACACGCACATCCTGGCGTTGGGGATAGTGATTGCCATTATCTTTGCCATCTCACTGCTTACTCACGCCATTCTGCACCGCGCTATCTTGCCGCTGCTGCGTCGCTACACCGAGAAAAGTAGCCGTCAGTGGCCAAAAGCGCTGATTAACAGTCGCCTGTTTAGCCGCAGCGTCTGGCTGATGCAAGGTGTGCTATTCAAATTACAGACTGAACTCTTCCTGCACGACAGTGCTCAGATCTATGCAGCGCTGCTGATTTTCGCCCAGCTGTGGATGATGATCTTCGCCCTGCTGATGTTGTTCTCCTTGCTGGATTTACTGCAGCAGCTCAGCGCGAACAGCATGCTGGCACAGCAATTACCGCTGCGCGGTATTATCCAGAGCGTGAAATTGATCGCCGCCATTTTAATGGTAATCATGATTATTTCGCTGCTGTTGGGTAAATCGCCCGGCGTATTGATCACCGGACTCGGTGCCATGACCGCGGTGCTGATGCTGGTATTTAAAGATCCAATTCTGGGTCTGGTAGCCGGCATTCAGTTAGCCGCCAATAATATGTTGAAAATGAATGACTGGCTGGAAATGCCAAAATATGGCGCGGACGGCGCGGTCATCGATATTTCCCTGACCACGGTAAAAGTGCGCAACTGGGATAACACCATTGTAACCATTCCCGCTTACGCCTTAATTTCAGACTCCTTTAAAAACTGGCGCGGTATGTCGGAATCCGGTGGGCGTCGCATTAAGCGCAGCATTCATATTGATACCACCAGTATTGGCTTCCTTGATGATGCCATGATGCAGCAGCTGAAAAGTGCGCATCTGCTGGCACCGTATCTGGATAGCAAAAGCGAAGAAGTGGCCGCATGGAATGCGCAACTGGGCTGTGATTTAGATTCGCCACTCAACGGTCGCCGCCTGACGAATATCGGTACCTTCCGCGTCTGGCTGCAGAGCTGGCTGGAGCAGCATCCGCGTATTCATCAAGAGATGACGTTAATGGTGCGGCAGTTAGCACCAGGTGAAAACGGTTTGCCGCTGGAAGTGTATGTATTCACCAACACCACGGTGTGGAAAGAGTACGAGAATATTCAAGCGGATATCTTTGACCATATTTACGCGGTGCTACCTACTTTTGGTCTGCGCGTCCATCAATCGCCAACCGGTAACGACATGCGTCAAATTGGCGTAAGAACCCGCCATTAAGGCTTCATCCCGTATTACCCGCCAGTGAGAAGAAAAATTTCACTGGCGGGCTTTTCCCCCTCTTGTCACGCGCAGCCATCTGCGGCTTAATGAAGCCTTTCTTAACTTTTGTTAACTTCGTCACACAGCCAATACGCCATTTTTGGCGTCTGTTGTTGCTTCGCCAGCCTGAAAATCATAAGAGGGAAAGATGTCATCAGCTTCGCTTACCGAACTCGACGCACGTTATCATTTCGCCTGTGATGTTGCCAAAACAGCCGCCAGCCGGGCTTTATCCTGGTATCAGCAACGTCATCAATTAGTGGTTGAGCATAAGAAAGATCTGCAGGATGTGGTCAGCGAAGCCGATCGCAACGTTGAGGAATTGGTCAAGCATCTGATCCACGAACGCTTTCCTGACGATGCGGTGTTGGGCGAAGAGAGCGGCGGCGATAGCGCTGGCGCACGCTTTGTCTGGGTGATCGATCCGATTGATGGCACCAGCAGTTTCCTTAACGGCTTGCATAACTGGTGCGTATCGCTGGCAATTGTCTGTGAGAACGAAGCGGTGATTGGCGTGGTGTGCGATCCCAATCATCATGAAACCTTTCACGCCTGTCGCGGCAAAGGTGCATGGGTTAATGATAAACGCATCCAGGCGCACAGCGCCCAGCAGCTCGATCAGGGATTGCTTGGTCTGAGCAGCTCCAACAGCCAACCGATTGAACCGCTGACCACTTTTATCAGCGCATTGCTGGCGCAGGGCGGCATGTTTATCCGCAACGGTTCGGGGGCGTTAATGAGTGCGTGGGCGGCGGCCGGTCGATTAATTGGTTACTACGAAGCGCATATGAATCCGTGGGATGGCTTGCCAGGCATTGTGCTGATGCGCGAAGCGGGCGGCATCACCAACGATTATCTGGCTAATCACGGCTTGCAGAGCGGCAATCCGGTGCTGCTGGCTAATGCAGTGATTTATCCGCAGCTGAAAGCGCTGCTGCCTGCGCATTTATCGTTATAATTTTCGTATTAGGTTAAGTTCGTAAAATTATGCGGACTTAACTTTTATTCAAAATTACTTAAGCGCGCTGTAAGTAATATTCCTAACAGCCTTGAGATTTTTCTCTTTTTTTTCCAAAAGTCCCGGCAACAATAAAAATACGATATACTGCACAGGTCAAACATCCCTTAGTAATACTCATTTTCTCTTTTTTGTAGTTTTTTCGGCGACAGGACGCGCCGATTTATTTTTTCTTGTAGCTTATTCGTCCCTGTCTGAAATAGTAATATCAATATGGATTTTGATTATGACTGCCTCTCACCGCTATCGTGCGGACATTGACGGCCTGCGCGCCGTTGCCATTATTCTGGTTGTGTTATTCCATTCCGGTGTTTCCGCGCTAAACGGCGGTTTTATTGGCGTAGACCTGTTCTTTGTTATTTCTGGTTTTCTGATTGGTGGCATCATTAGCAAAGAAATATCTGAAGGACATTTCTCGTTTTATCAATTCTATTTACGCCGTATTCGCCGCATTGCGCCCGCGCTGTTCTTTATGATGTCGATATTGCTGCTGCTCGGGTTTATTCTGCTCTCACCGCTGGAGTTCAGCCAGCTGGCGAAATACAGCGTGGCGGTATTTATCTCCGTGCCCAATATGTTATTGCTGAAAAGTGGTGACTATTTTAGCAGCGATGCCGATCTCAATCCGCTGTTGATGACCTGGTCACTGGGCGTCGAAGAACAATTCTATATCGTACTACCGTTTATTCTCCTGCTGGCGGCACGCCTTAAACGCTCAATGGCGGGTGTGGTGCTGGTGCTGAGCGCGCTATCGCTGGCGGCCTGTATCTGGCTGACGCCGCTTGCCAGCACCCATGCGTTCTACCTGTTGCCGACGCGCGCGTGGGAAATGGGCGCAGGCGTGCTGCTAGCATTGTGGAAGCCAAAGCCGCTGGAAGGTCGAGCGGCTAACCTGCTCAATCTGCTCGGCTGGTTGCTGATCTTGGCCGCCAGCCTGTTACTGACGAAACAAGACCGCTTCCCCGGCTGGCTGGCGCTGATCCCGGTACTGGCGGCGTGCCTGATGATTGGCGCACGCGGTGAGCTGAATAAACGATTACTCGAGAATGCGCCGATGCGCTTTATCGGCAAGGTTTCCTATTCCTGGTATCTGTGGCACTGGCCACTGCTGAGCCTGGCGCGCATCTGCAGCGATCATCCACTCAGCGTCTGGCAAGGATTGACCATCAGCGGCATAGCATTGGGCATTGCCTGGCTGTCATGGCGTTTCGTTGAGCAACCATTCCGTCAGGCAGGCAATCGCACACGTTGGGTCATTCCCGGCTATTGCGCCTCTTCGATTGTTGCTGCCGCTGCGATGGTGGTGTTGTGGCAAACCGGCGGCATGAAGTCGCGCGTAAGTGATGTGGTAGTGAATGGCGAATCATGGAAGATTTCGGCGCAGCGCAATCCCTGTCTGCTGGATTACGGCGCCAATCTCCCATCACAACTCGCGGAGTGCCAGCCGGTCAGCGATCGTCCCGGCATCGCATTGATCGGTGATAGCCACGCTGCAGCCTTGCGCAGTACGGTAGCGGGTTATGCGTTGCGCCAGCAGAAGCCGCTGTTTCAACTTACCAAAGCTTCGTGCCCTTTCCTGCTTGATGCCACGCGCGTGGTCAGACAAATGCCACAACACGCGCAGCAGTGCATTAATTTCAATCAGCATGTCCTGAAGCTGGTGCTGAGCGACAAGATTGATGAAGTGGTGATCAGCGCTTATTGGGCGGCCGGCATGAGCCTGTTGCCGGGCGAAGGTTTCAGCGCCATCGGCGATGCACAGCAAAGTAATCTGGCCGCGCTCAAACTAGGCATGGATAGCGTGATAACGCAGCTGCTTCAGGCCGGAAAAAAAGTCACCGTGATTGAGGGAGCGCCAACAATAGCCATCGATCCTCTGCGCTTCAGTCATAACCGCAACATGCCGATTCGCCGTGTACTGAGCGCCTGGCTGGGCAAATGGGAAGCACCGCCGCTACTAAGCGAACGCACCACACTCTTCCAGTTACCTGAAGCAGCGGTCGAGAGATTATTGCAAAGCTATCAGCAGCATGAGGTGCGCGTACTGTCGCTGCGCGACAAGCTGTGCAATGAGCAGGGTTGTATGATTACCCGTGAAGGATTGCCGCTCTATTACGACCACAATCATCTGAGTCCATTTGGTGGCGAGATTGCGTTAGGAAAGAATTGGTAAATCAGGATAAACGGGGCGCCGTAAAAAGCGCCCCGTTCACATGTGATTAGCGCTTATGCTTTTTCACTAGCGGCCACGCCAGTAATAGCAGTGCAATCCACGCAAAACCAACGTACAGCGACACGCGCGTATCCGGGAAGTAACCAATCAGCCCAATAATGAAGGCCAGGAACAGCACGCCGAACCATGCGGTAGCGCTACCGCCCGGCATGGCAAAATCCAGCTTACCGGCTTGCTCTTTGCCAATCTTGCGGCGGAAGGCGATCTGCGACAGCAGAATCATGATCCACACCCAAACGGTAGCAAAGGTCGCCAGCGAGGCGATCACCAGGAACACTTTCTCTGGCATCAGGTAGTTGAGATACACCGCGATCAGCATCGCCAGCATCATCACCAAAACCGTCACCCACGGAATCCCACGATTCGAAACCTTCTGGAACACCTTCGGTGCGTGGCCCTGTTGCGCCATGCCGTGCAGCATACGCCCCACGCCAAACACATCGCTGTTAATCGCCGAAAGCGACGCCGTCAGCACCACGAAGTTAAGAATTGATGCCGCGGCAGCAATACCCAAATGCTGGAAGGTCAGCACGAACGGACTGCCAGAAGTGCCCACCTGATTCCACGGATAAATCGACATGATGACGAACAGCGTACCAACGTAGAACACCAGAATACGCATCGGTACGGAGTTGATGGCGCGCGGAATCGAGGTCTTCGGATCTTCCGCTTCACCGGCGGTAATCCCGATAATCTCAATGCCGCCGTAGGCAAACATCACCATCTGCAGTGACAACAGCATGCCGACGATGCCGTGCGCGAAGAAGCCGCCATTAGTCCACAGATTGTGAATGCCGGTCGGTTGGCCGCCGTTGCCGATGCCCCAGAAAATCATGCCGAAGCCGGCGAGAATCATGATGATGATGGTGGCGACTTTGAAAAAGGAGAACCAGAACTCCACTTCGCCAAATACTTTCACGCTCATCAGGTTGATGGCGCCAATAATCAGCACCACGCTCAGCACCCAAATCCAGTGCGGCACATCGGGGAACCACACGCCCATGTAGATACCAAAAGCCGTTACGTCGGCAATCGCCACAATCAGGATTTCAAAACAGTAGGTCCAGCCGGTGATGTATCCGGCCAGCGGGCCGAGATAATCCTGCGCATAGCGCGAGAATGAGCTGGCCTGCGGATTGTTGACCGACATTTCCCCCAACGCACGCATGATGATGTACGCCACCGCACCGCCGATGATGTACGCCAGCAGCACGCTTGGGCCCGCCATTTTGATGGCATCCGCCGAGCCGTAAAACAGCCCGGTGCCAATCGCCGATCCCAGCGCCATAAAGCGAATGTGGCGCGTGCTCAGTCCGCGTTTGAGCTTATTGGTTTCTTGCATAACACTCAGTACCTTGAAAATGAAAAACCACGGGCAAGCCCGTGGTTGGAATTAACAGCAATGTCGCTTACTGATGAACCGCGACCTGCTCACGTCCTTTTGCCCGATCAACTACCGCGGCAATCACCAGCATCGCCAGCGATGGCGGCAACCAGGAGAGTCCCTGATCGGCCAGCGGCAAATGCTGACTGAACAGCGGCAACACATCTTTAAAGCTGGTGGTTTTGATGGCATCAACGATACCGAACACCAGGCTTACCAGCATGGTCGGCGCGATGATACGCGAACTTTTGTTCCAGAACTTCAGCGTGAAGCTCAGAACCACCAGCACGATGCATGGCGGATAAATCGCCGTCAGCACCGGAATCGAGATCTGAATCAGATGGCTCAGGCCGAGATTCGACACCACCATCGAGAACAGGCCCAGAATAAATACCAGCGTTTTATACGACAGCGGAACGTATTGCGCAAAGAATTCTGCACAGGCGCAGGTCAGGCCAACCGCCGTCACCATGCAGGCGACGAAGATCAGTGCCGCGAGGAAGAAACTGCCCATGCCGCCGAAAGTCTGCTGCACGTAAGCATGCAGAATTTCAGCACCGTTGGCGCTCTGCGCCACTAATGCGCCGCTATCGTTACCGAGTTTGAACAGCGTCAGGTAAATCAGCGTCAGACCGATACCGGCGATGATGCCCGCCAGCATGGTGTAGCGCGTCAGCAGTTTAGCATCTTCAACACCGCGTGAACGCGCCGCATTGACGATAACGATACCGAACACCAGCGCTCCCAGCGTATCCATGGTCAGATAACCATTAACGAAACCGCTGGAGAAGGCGGCACGCTGATACTCTTCGGTGCCCGGCGAAACGCCACCGGCCGGCCAGATCAACACGGCAACGCCGAGCACAATCAGCGCCAGAATTTTCAGCGGTGCGAGGAAGTGGCCGACGGTATCCAGCAGTTTGCCCGGATACAGCGAGATGCCAATCACCAGCGCGAAGTAAATCAGGCTATAGATGAACAGCGGCAGCGCGCCATCGCCGGTCAGCGGTGCAATACCCACGGCAAAGGAAACGGTGGCGGTACGCGGCGTGGCAAACAGCGGGCCAACTGCCAGGTAGCAAACAGTCGCCAGCAGCAAGCCTGCCGCTTTACCAATCGGCGAGCTCAGCGCATCAATGCCGCCGCCCACGCGCGCCAGCGCGATAACGGTGATCACCGGTAAGCCAACAGCCGTAATCAGGAAGCCGAATGCCGCAATCCAAACGTGTTCGCCAGACTGAATCCCCACCATCGGTGGGAAGATGATATTTCCTGCGCCAACGAATAGGGCAAACGTCATGAAGCCCAGCGCCAGGATATCCTTGGAGGTTAAACGATGTGTCATAAACTTCTGTACTGCCTGTAGCTGATGTTGCGGTGGAAGTTGAGTTCGTGTTGTCCTCTGGATGCGCTAAAACGAGGGCTTATAAGGCAAGACCAGCGTGTTATGCGGGACTAATCGTTAAAGCGCAGGTGATTTAATCTACTTTTCTTCTGTTCGCAGAGGGATAAATCGACAACGGCGCAAATTAGAACGTTTATAGCGAAGAAAGGCAATACGGGATCGGAAAACCAGAAGGATATAACAAGATAGCGGGAGAAAGCAGTGAATCACGGTGGAATAGCGGCAAAACACCTCAGATGATTTGCTAAATGTTTCCTCAGTGCGGGAGATCTCTTTGCATAAATCAGCCTGTGGATGCACAAGAGGCGCGATTTACGCGCCTGTTTGGCTAACTTTACAGAATTACCAGACTGTTCTTGCTATATCGACCACCAGACGAATCTTCTGCCACTGCTGCTCTTCGCTCAGGCTGTTGCCCTCTTCGGTTGAGGCAAAGCCACACTGCGGGCTGAGGCAGATTTGATCGAGGCTGACGAACTGTGCTGCTTCCTGCAAACGCGCTTTCACCTGCTCCGCATCTTCCAGCTCGCCGTTTTTGGTGGTGATCAAACCCAGCACCACTTGCTGATGGCCAGGCTTGAGGAAGCGCAGCGGCTCGAAGCCACCTGAACGTTCGTTGTCATACTCCAGGTAGAAAGCATCGATATTCACGCCGCCAAACAGCACTTCGGCGACCGGCTCATAGCCACCTTCGGAGATCCAGGTTGAGCGGAAGTTGCCGCGACACACATGCAGCCCAACGGTCAGATCCTCTGGCTTACCTTCCAGTGCAGTATTCAGCACTTCAGCATAGATGCGCGCCAGTTCCTGTGGATCTTCACCACGCTCTCGGATCTGCTGCTGCTGTTCGGTTGAGCACAGATAGGCCCACACCGTGTCATCCAGCTGCAGATAACGGCAGCCAGCCGCATAAAACGCTTTGATGGCGTCTTTATAGGTCTGCGCCAGATCGGCGAAGTAATCTTTCAGATCGGGATACACCGTGGCATCGATCACCTTACGGCCACCGCGGAAGTGCAGCACGCTTGGGCTGGGAATCGTCATCTTGGCAACCGCATCGCCCGCCACGCTTTGCAGGAAGCGGAAGTGATCCAGCATCGGGTGTTGAGGATTAAAGGCCACTTTACCGGTGACTTTCACGCCGTGCGCTTTGGTCTGCACGCCGTTGAACTGAATGCCCTGCTCCGCTTCGAACAGCTCGACGCCGTGCAGATCGCCGAAGAAATCGAAGTGCCACCATGCGCGACGGAATTCACCATCAGTAACGATCTGCAGGCCGTTGGCACGCTGCTGTTCTACAACGTTGCGGATTTCGCGATCTTCAACCTGACGCAGTTGATCAGCGTTGATTTCGCCATTGGTAAACTGCACACGCGCCTGCTTGATGGCAGCGGGACGCAGAAAACTGCCGACGGTATCGGCGCGGAACGGGTTATGACGTGGCATCTTCTCTCCTGGCTGAGCGCATAGTTGCGTCAGGGTATAATTTCGCTGGGTTATTTCAGCCATCTGGACGGCTATATGTCCAAGAAGAATGCCACGCTGTTACCTTTTCGGCAACGGAAGAAAATTCAGCTTACATGAAACTATTTCATGTTCAGATGCACGTTCTTCAATTTCCCTCAATTGCCGCCCGCGCTTGCGCCATCTGGCTATCGGACAATGGCAGATAGCCGGCTTCGCTCACCCGACGCTGACCTTGTGGCGATAACACCTGATGCAGAAAGGCATTGACCAGCGGCGGCAGCGGTTTGCCGGGCGCTTTGTTGACGTAGATATAGAGCGGGCGCGACCACGGATAGCGGCCGCTGCGTATCGATTCGGCATCCGGCATCACGCTATCGCCGTTCGCCGTAACCACCGGCAGCATTTTCACGCCGCTGAGATGAAAACCAAAACTGGCGTAACCAATGCTGTTGGGCGTGGCGGCAACGGCTTGCACCACCGCCGCGGAACCGGGGAATTCAGCCACGTCAGCACGGAAATCGCCTTTACACAGCGCCTGCTGCTTGAAGAAGCCCCATGTGCCCGACGCCGAGTTGCGGCCATAGCGCTGGATGCTGCGCATGGCCCACTGGCTGTCACTCAGGCCGAGATCGCCCCAGCGCTGCGGCACTTGCTGCCCGCCGCATAGGCGCGTGATGGAAAACAGCGCGTCGAGTTGTTGCGGCGCGATGCGCGGCAGTGGATTGTCCTGATTAACCACTACCACCAGCGCATCCATCGCCACCGGCACCGCCAGCGGCGGATAGCCGTAGCGCGCGGTAAAGAGTTGACGTTCGTCGATCTGCATCGGGCGGCTCATCGCACCCAACTGTGCGGCACCCGCCGCCAGCGCGGTCGGCGCAGTAGAAGATCCCGCCGCCTGCACCTGAACGTTGACGCCCGGCGACTGGCGGCTGAAATCCTCGCCCCACAAGGTCATCAGATAACCCAGCGTATCCGATCCAACGCTGCTCAGATTGCCGGTTAGCATGGTTTGTTGGCCGTGTGCCAAAGCAGAGCAAAGCAGCAAGAGGGAGATCAACAGCGATTTCATTGGCGATTCCGCGATTCAGTAAGACGCCTATTCTGGAGCGGCGCGATTTATCACGCAATACATTGCGTATGGGTTGTTAATGAGGCGGGAATTGGTCTCCATGAAGGCGTAATGCTTGTCCATTAAACCAACGACGAGTGCGCAGGCCGGGGTCACTTTTGGTCCGGCGGTCCTCACGCCGCTTACGCGATACCTTCACTTCGCTCGTCTGCCTGACGGACCGGCGGAGACGGGACTTCCTTGTCCCGGCTCCGCCTTTCGCCCGCGTCCTGCGGGCTCTCCGGGCTTCCTCGCTTCGTTCAGCGCTGCGGATTGCCTGCCCAAAAGTGCCCCCGGCCTGCTCATAAACTTCAGTGCGTGTTGTTGAAAAGGACTCATTCGCTTCAGGCGCTGGCGCGTCTGCTGCGGCAAAAGGGCCATTCGCAGCGCTGAGGCTTTTACGTTGGGCCAGGAGCCTCGCGCATGGATGCGCGAGGCAGTTCGGGGTCGGCCAGGGAAGGCCGATCCGCGAACGGTCCGTCGGCACAACGTGGAAGCCGAAGGTACCGCGCTAGCGGCGCGAGGACGGCCCGTGACGCAGCAGATGTGTCAGCGCCCGCACCAAAAAGGCTTTATTAACTGATAAGTATGGCGCCATGAATAGCGATCCCATGACCTTAATTAACCTGCTCTTGCATCACGTTAGCCACAATCAAGCGTGGCGGCAGCAGGAAGCTGAAACAGGTTTCCTGATGCGGCACGCTGGTGATCTCCAGCCGCGCGTTGTGATGTCCCAACGCATGCTTCACGATCGCCAGCCCCAATCCGCTGCCGCCGGTGGCGCGCGAACGCGCTTTATCCACGCGATAGAAACGCTCGGTGAGGCGCGGCAGATGCTGCTCGCTAATGCCCGGCCCGTCATCACACACCTTAAACTGCGCGCCTTGTTTGGTGCGCAGCCAGCTGATGTCGATGCGCGTGCCATCCGGCGTGTGATTCACCGCGTTATAGACCAGATTGGAAATGGCGCTACGTAGCTGCTCATCATTGCCGAACACTTTCAGATGCGGTTCGGTATGGAAATGGATGGTGTGACGTCCCTGACTCAGCGTTTCCGCTTCACGCTGCAACAGCATCAGCATGCCCGGCACATCCACCGTCTCTTTGAGATCGATGGCTGGCGCCGCTTCGATACGCGACAAGGTCAGCAACTGCTTCACCAGACTGTCCATGCGGCGCGTCTGCTCTTGCATGGTATGCAACGCCTTGCTGCGCGTGCGCTCGTTCATCACCGCGTCGTCCATCATTTCCAGATAACCCTGCAATACCGTTAACGGCGTGCGCAGTTCATGACTGACGTTAGCAAAGAAGTTGCGTCGCGCGCCTTCCAGCTGGTGCATCTGGGTGACATCACGCGCCACCATCAGCCACTGACCTTCGCTGTAAGGCATCACGCGGAATTCCATATGATGCTGATTATTAAGGATCTGCGTCAGCGGCATGTCGAACTTGCGCTGACGGATATAGCGGGAAAATTCAGGATAACGCAGCAAATTGAGGATGTTCTGACCGTTATCTTCCGGCCAGCGCAAGCCAAGGTGCTGCTGCGCCAGGCCGTTGCACCAGAAAATAGTGCCCTCTTCGGTGGTCAGCACCACCGCATCCGGCAGCGATTCTGCCCCGCTGCGGAAACGTTTGATCAGATTGCCCAGCTCGCGCCGCCGCCGCCGGTTGCGCAATTGCATCTGGTACAGGCCATAAAACAGCGGTTCCCAGCTGCCGCGTCCGGTGGGCGGCGTCATTGAACGATCGACCCACAGCCAGTGCGACAGACGCATCAGATTTCTGAAGTGCCAGAACATCACGCCGGTCACCGCAATCAGCAGCAGCCACGGCAGATATCCGAACAACAGACCCAACACCAGCGCAGGTAAACAGACCAGCGCCAGCTCGGTCAACAATCTCTTCCAGGAGAGTCGTTCCAGCACGGTAAACACTCCGTTTACGTTTAGTAGCGGGCAGAGAAACGATACCCTGTTCCGCGCACGGTTTGAACCATGCGATCGTGGCCGGTTAATTCCAGTGCTTTACGTAAACGGCGAATATGCACATCGACGGTGCGATCTTCGACATACACATTGGTGCCCCAAACATGGTTCAGCAGCTGTTCGCGGCTGTACACGCGTTCCGGGTGGGTCATAAAGAAGTGCAGCAGTTTGTACTCGGTCGGTCCCATCTCCAGCGGCGTGGTTTCCGACATCACGCGATGTGAGGAAGGATCGAGGCTCAGGCCCTGCATCTCAATCACCTCTTCCACCGCCATCGGCGAAATACGGCGCATCACCGCTTTGATACGCGCCATCAGCTCTTTCGGTGAGAATGGCTTGGTGATGTAATCATCCGCGCCCACTTCCAGACCGCGCACGCGATCTTCTTCTTCCCCGCGCGCCGTCAGCATCATCACCGGAATGTCGCGCGTCATGGCTTCGCGCTTCAAATGCTTAATAAACTGAATCCCGCTGCCGCCGGGCAACATCCAGTCCAGCAGAATCAAATCAGGCCAGGGTTCGATCAGCTTACCAATCGCGCTGTCATAATCTTCCGCCTCAATAGGCTGGTAATCATTCTGTTCCAGCACGAAACATAACATTTCACGGATGGGAGCTTCGTCTTCCACAACCAAAATGCGCTTAGCCATTGTAACTCCTGCTAGTGTGACACCGTGTCACTGGGATTTGCGGCGCCATTATGCGTCAGTTTTGTGACACTTTTATGAAAACACCGCCCTAAGATAGATAGATAAAAAACAGAAATGTCACAATAAAATTCTGCTTTTTTTCTTTGTGATCTTAAGTGGTTATAATTCGCCTTCGCTAAACAGAGCACGGAGCAAACATGCGCATCATTCACACCGCTGACTGGCATCTCGGTCAGTTCTTTTACAGCAAAAGTCGCGCGCGGGAACATCAGGCGTTTCTCGACTGGCTGCTGGATCAGATTGTGCAGCATCAGGTGGATGCGCTGATTATCGCCGGCGATCTGTTTGATACCGGTTCGCCGCCGAGCTACGCGCGTGAAATGTTTAACCGTTTTGTGGTGGCGCTGCAGCCAAGCGGCTGCCAATTGGTGGTGCTGGCGGGCAATCACGACTCGGTGGCGACGCTGAATGAATCGCGCGAGCTGCTGGCCTGCCTGAATACGCAGGTGATTACCAGCGCCACGCCGCAGGGCGAACAGCAGGTGTTAACCCTAAAACAGCGCGATGGCGCGCCGGGCGCGCTGCTGTGCGCCATTCCTTATCTGCGTCCGCGCGACATTCTGCGCAGCCAGGCCGGACAATCCGGCCGCGAAAAGCAGATCTCGCTGCTGGAGGCGATCGAGCAGCATTATCAGCACTGCTTTGCTGCCGCGCAGGCGCAGCGCGATGCACAGGAAGTTACGCTGCCGATCATCGCCACCGGCCATCTCACCACCGTTGGCGTCACCAAAAGCGATTCGGTGCGCGACATCTATATCGGCACGCTGGATGCCTTCCCGGCGCAGGCGTTTCCGCCCGCCGATTACATCGCGCTCGGTCACATTCATCGCGCCCAGCGCATCGCCAACAGCGAGCACATTCGTTACAGCGGCTCGCCAATTCCGCTCAGTTTTGATGAACTCGGCCGCGAGAAAAGCGTCTTCCTGCTGGAATTTGGTGACAAGCTCAAGGAAGTGACGCCGCTGACCATTCCGCACTTCCAGCCGATGCAGATGCTGAAAGGCTCGATGGCGGAGATTGAACATCAGCTGGCGCAATTCAGTGAAATCGCCTGCGAACAGCCAACCTGGCTGGATATTGAGATCACTACCCAGGAATACCTCAGCGATCTGCAACGCCGCATTGAAGCGCTCACCGAAAACCTGCCGGTCGAAGTGCTACTGGTGCGCCGCAGCCGCGAACAGCGGCAGCGCAGTCTCGAACGGCTGGAGAACGAAACCCTGAGCGAACTAAAAGTGGAAGACGTGTTTGCTCGCCGACTGGCGCAGGAAGATCAGCTGGATGCAGAGCAGGCCGAGCAGTTAACGCAGCTGTTCCGCACCCAGCTTGCCGCGCTGGAGAATCCATCCGCATGAAAATTTTGACGTTACGCTTTAAAAATCTCAATGCGTTACGCGGGGAATGGTTTATCGATTTCCGCCGTGAACCCTTTGCCAGCAACGGTTTGTTTGCCATTACCGGCGCCACCGGCGCGGGCAAAACCACCTTACTTGATGCTATTTGTCTGGCGCTCTATCACCAGACGCCGCGCCTCGGCACGCTGTCGCAAACCCAGAACGAGCTGATCACCCGCGACACCGCCGAGTGTCTGGCAGAAGTGGAGTTTGAGATCAAAGGCGAAGCCTGGCGCGCCTTCTGGAGCCAGAACCGTGCGCGTGGTCAGGCCGACGGCAAGTTGCAGGCACCGCGCGTCGAGCTGGCGCGCGTCGCGGATAATCAGATCATCGCCGATAAAGTCGGCGACAAGCTGAAAGCGATTGAAACCCTGTCGGGGCTCGATTTCGCCCGCTTTACCCGTTCGATGATGCTGTCGCAAGGTCAGTTTGCCGCCTTCCTGAATGCCAAACCCGGCGAACGCGCCGAGCTGCTGGAAGAGCTGACCGGCACCGAGATCTACGGACAAATCTCGGTGCAGATCTACGAGCGCTGGCGCACCGCGCGCAGCGAGCTGGATACGCTGCGCGCCCGCGCCGGTGGCATGTCGCTGCTCGATGAAGCGCGCCGCACCGAGCTGTCGCAGCAGCTGGCGGAACTCGGCACACAGGAGAAAATTCTCAGCGAACAGCTGACGCTGGCGCAGCATCAGCAGCAATGGCTGGTGCAGCAGCAACAGCTAACGCAGGAGCAGCAGCAGGCCGAACAGACGCTGCTTGCCGCGCAACAGGCCTGGCAGCAGGCGGATGGCGATCGTCAGCGGCTGGCGCGCGCCGAACCGGCGGAAAAACTGCGCGAGAAGTTGCAGCAGCGCGAACAGTTGCAGGGCGATCTCGGTACGCTGGAACAGCAATCGCAGCAGTTGCAGGCGCAACTGCTGCAAGCCAAAACCGCGCTGCAACAGGGCGAAAGCCATTATCAGGCCGCGCAGCAGGCGCGCGAGCAGGCGTTACAGCAACAGCAGCAGCTTGAAACGCTGCTCACCGAGCAGGTTATCCCGCTCGATCAACAGATCACCACCACCTCGCAGCAACTGGATGAACAGCAGCGGCTGCATCTGCAGCAGCAACAGGCGCTGCAAACCAGCCAAACCGCGCTGAGCCAGCAACAGCAGGTAAGTGAACGTTTACAACAACAGTTAGCGCAGCAGCAGGAATTCCGCACCCGCGAAGCCGCTGTCGCCCATTGGGGCGCTGAACTGACGCGCTGGCAGGCGGAGATTGCCCGGCTGGATGAGCGCGAGCAGACGCTGACGCAGCTCATCGCACAGCACCAACAGCAGCGCAGCCAGCTGGAGCAGCATCAACAGGCGCAGACTCAGCGTGAACAGGCGGCGCAACCGTTGCAGCAAGCCGAAGCGCAGGCCGCGCAGCAGCGTCTGCAAGCGGAGCAAGCACTGACTTCGCTTGAGGCGGAGATCGGCAGCGCGCAACTGCGCGAAGCCCTGACGCAGCATCAAACCCAACGCCCTGCACGCCAACAGCTCAGCCTGCTCGCCGCGCAGTGGCGCGCGTTGCAGCCGCAGCGGTTGCAGCGTCAGCAGAAACTGACGCTGCTCCAGCAGCAGCATCAGGACGCTGAACAGGCGTTGCAGGCACTGCGCGAAGAGTACAAACGGGAACATCAGGCGCTGCTCGATGTGCGCAAAATCTGCGAGCTGGAGCGCACCATCGCCGAACTGGCCGACGAGCGCGCCAAATTGCAGCCAGATCAGCCCTGCCCGCTGTGCGGCTCGTGCCAGCATCCGGCGATCGCGCAATATCAGCAGCTTGAGCCCGGCGCCAATCAGCAGCGTCTGGCCACGTTGGAAACGCGCGTGGCGCAGCTGAAAGAGTCCGGCACCGCCAAAGGCGAGCAGCAGAAGCTGTCGCTGCAACAGCAGCAGGCGTTGCAGCAGGAAATCAGCGATTACGATCAGCAGTTGGCGACGGTGAACACTCAATGGCAAGCGCTGAGCAGTGAGCTGGCACTTACCTGCACGCTGGAGCAGCAGGACGATTTTGCGCAGTGGCAACAGCAGCAGGATGCGCGGGAGCAGTTGCAGCAACAGCAGCTGCAGACGCGGGAAAACGCCGCGCGTGCGCTGCAGCAGGCAAAGGACGCGCATCTGCAACAGCAGCAGCTGTGGCAGCATCATCAGAATCAGCAGCAGCTGGCGCAGCAGCAGATCGCCAGCACGCAGCAGACGCTGGATGAAATCAGCCAGCGCGAAGCCAGCGAGCGCAGCGCCATGCAGCAACTGGCGCAGCAGCTGCAACAACAGCTGGCGCAGCATCAGCTCGTCCTGCCAGATGTGGCTGAGCGGGAAAGCTGGCTGCGCGCGTTACAACAGCGCTGGACCGCATGGCAGGAAAATGAGCGGTTACACGGCGAGTTGCAGCCGCAGCTGGCAAAAGCCGAAAGCGAGCGCAGCAGCCTGCAGCAGAATCTGGCGCGTGAACAGCAGCGGCTCGATGAGCTGCAGCAGACGCTCAGCGCTTTACAGCAGCAACGCCAGCAGCAGCAGCAACAGCGTCAGCAGCTATTTGGCGATCGTCTGGTGGCGGAAGCCCGGCAGCAGCAGCACGCCGCGCTGCAACAGTGTGAACAGGCGCTGGCGCAGCAGCTCCAACAGTGGCAACAGGCGCAAAGCTTGCTGCACAGCCTGGATGGGCAGTGCGAGCAGATCGCTGCGCAGCAGCACACCTTGCGTGAGCGCGCTGCTGCCGCAGAAAGCGCCTTCCTCGCTGCGCTGCAGCAGAGTGATTTTGCGGATGAAAGCGCGCTGCGTGCCGCCCTGCTGGAGGAGCGCGAGGTGCAGCAGCTGCGCCAGCAGTTGCAAACGCTCGATCAGCAGCGCCAGCAGCAGCTTACCCTCAGCGAACAGCTCTCGCAGCGCTGGACGGCGCATCAGCAGCAGCGGCCTGCGGATCTGAGCGACGAGATCGCCGCCACGATTCAGCAGCAGCTGGAACAGCTGCGCGTGACGTTGCGTGACAATGCCCGTCAACAGGGTGAAGCGCAGCAGCAGTTGCACAGCGATGCGCAACAGCGTTTGCAGCAGCAATCGTTACTGACGCAAATCGCCACCGATGAAGTGGAGCTGGCGCAGCTGGGCCGCCTGAACGATCTGGTGGGTTCAGCCAAAGGCGATAAATTCCGCCGCTTTGCGCAAGGCCTGACGCTCGATCATCTGGTGTGGCTGGCGAACCGTCAGCTCGATCGCCTGCACGGTCGCTATCTGCTGCAGCGCCGCATCAGTGAGGAGCTGGAGCTGGAAGTGGTTGATACCTGGCAGGCCGACGCCACGCGCGATACGCGCACGCTGTCAGGTGGCGAGAGTTTCCTCGTCAGCCTGGCGCTGGCGTTAGCGCTGTCGGATTTGGTGAGTCATAAAACGCGCATAGAATCGCTGTTCCTTGACGAAGGCTTCGGTACGCTGGATGCCGAGACGTTGGATACCGCGCTGGATGCGCTCGACGCCCTCAACGCCAGCGGCAAAACCATTGGCGTGATTAGCCATGTGGAAGCGATGAAGGAGCGTATTCCGGTGCAGATCCGCGTCCGCAAGATGAATGGCCTGGGTTACAGCAAGCTGGAGCTGCCAGGCGAATAAAGCAGGTCGCCATAAATGGCGAACCTACGGGATTTGTAGCGACTGTGAGTCAAAATAATGCATTGATGCTGCAGCAAGTGTGTTGAGGCGACATCCCAAACCGCTGAGCGAATGAGGGACTCCAGGGCGAGCCGCATGGATGCGGCGAGAGGCGGCGCTGAGCAAGAGCGAATCGCCGCCGGTCCGTCAGGAATCGTAAATGAGTGAAGGCACCGCGAAGCGGCGGGTTGGGCTGGCGCAGGGCCCGGGTTTCAGTGCAGCCAGGCGCCCTCTGCTCGGTCGCCGCACGAAAGTGCTGCAACTGCCTCAGCATAGGGCGAACGAAAGTCGCACTGCGCTTAAGCGACTGACACCAACATGCCAATGATGCCGCCGTTATTGCTATTGCCATCTTCAGCGTCGCTGGCGGTGGCAATGCCTTGCCACAGCTCTTTACCGCTGCGCAAATCCACCAGACGCGCCGTCGCAGACACCTTGGTCACGCTCTGGATCACCTGATAGCTGCTGCCGTAATCGGTCACTGAAATATACAGTGCGCTGTCCGCGTGGAAGATGTCATGCAGCCGCTGAGCAGTCTGGCGCTTAACAAGAAGAGTGCCGCAAGGGCATATTTTTTCTGCATTTCTAATCCATGAATCAAAAGGGGATAAAGCTGCGAGGCTGCGGCAAATTCTGGTTCTGCCGACAGTCAGAGTAATGCCATAGCATTGGTTGAGTCGGTCTGTAGACTGTCGGCAGTGAGGGAGAGGAATTTTAGTGAAAATACAGGCATATTAATGAATTTAATGAATCGAATGGCGGGATTATTGGGCGGATTAATGATTGTTGCGACGCTCAGCGCTTGTCAGCATTCTCAGCCAAAGCAACAGGATAACATCGCCAATCTGTGTCAGCCCCTGAGTGCGCCAGGTAGCGCATCCTGCAAATGGACTGATGAGATGCAGCATCAACTTAACCAGCATTTCCGCGATGCGCGGCGTTATGCCGGTCAGCAATGTCTGGTGCGGCTTGAGTGGCAAAACAGCGGGCGCTACGCGGTGACGCAGACGCAAGGCGACGAAACGCTATGCCTGCGCGCCTGGCAGTTGATTGGTCAAAGCAAAGATTTACCGCCGCCGCCGGACGCTAGCCAGCCAGCGTGGTTCGGTTTTGCCCCGGCAACGCCGAGCCATCCTGGCGCCACTGGCGCGGGCTGATGCCAAACCAGCGGCGGAAGGCGCGGGAGAAGGCGCTGACTTCGGAATAGCCGAGCAGCAGCGCCATCTCTGAGATTGGCAGCTGCTTCTGTTGCAGATAGTGCGTCGCCATCTCGCAGCGTACCTTGTCCACCAGCGCCGTGAAACTGATGCCCTCTTCACGCAGCCGCCGTTGCAGCGACCAGCTCGACAAGCCCATTTTTTCGGCAATCTCTTCCAGCACCGGTTCGCCCTGCATCAGTGACAGATTGACCTGCGATCGCGCCTGCTCCACCACGCTTTGCAGGCTGGCACAACTGTTCAGGCGGCGGATAGCATCCTGCATCACCATCAGCAACATCGGATCTTGTTCCGGCATGCTGCGCAGCAGATCGCGTTTCGGGATCAGTAATGAGTTGAACGGTTGATCAAACCACACCGGCGCATCAAATACTTTGCAGTGCTCGTGCCACTGCTCCGGGCGCGGATGTTCGAAGTGCACTTCACGCGGTGCCCAGTTTTTGCCGGCAACGTGGCGGATCAAGTTGAGAAACATGCCGAGCGTCAGCTCCGCATCCTGACGTCTGGAGAGGATCGCGCCGTGGCGCACCTGATAATCGAGCCGCCAGCACTCGCCTTTATCCACCAGCCGCGTCAGCGTGTCGTGCTGATGCCACGGAAAGGCGTTCACCACGTTGTGCAGCGCCTGCTCCAGCGTGGGCGAACAGAGGCCGATATACCCAATCAAGCCTAATGACTGCGGTTTGAACTGCTTGCCGTAATGCAAACCGAAGTTATCAAAACCGGAATGACGCGCTGCCTCTTCCATCACGCGGCAGTAGTTCACCAAACCCAGGCTTAGCGTGGGGCTCGCCAGCAGTTCGGAGTTGATGCCGCTGATGCCAAAAATACGATCGACATCGCCGCCTTTGTCAGTGATAAACCCGCTCAGTCCGGTGGCCGCCGCCGCCAAAACGCCGCGGTTGCTGGCGCTGACGGACAAGGCGCTCAAGGCTTCAGTGGGTGTTATGAGTGATTGCATCGGAACCTCTGCGTGTGGCGCGAGTGAAACAGGTTGAAGATTCCAGCAATATTCGTACCAGGCGGATGATTTGCGGATTTTGTCGCAGGGCCGCCATGAATGGCGACCTTTGCTGCGCCGCGACAGCGCAAAGCTGCTCACTGCTGGTGCATCAGACGCCAACCGGCAGCTGATTGGTTTCCAGATAACGTCGGCAGAGGCGCACCGAGTGATCGGCCCAGCGCGGCCCAAGGCTCAATGCCATTTCCGTTTCCGCGTGTGATCCCATCCACGCCGTCATCTGAATGCGGCGCTGGATCAGCAGCGTCGGCACCAGCGCCATCTCGTCATCACTGATGTGCGCCACTTTTTCGTAACCGAGGATCCAGTTATCCACCCATTCGGCGGCGCGCGGATGGTGCTCAACAAAACTGATCGCTGCCGCCAGATCGTGCAGATACCAGCCGAGTCCGCAGTCATCAAAGTCGATCACCCGCGTTTCGCCTTTATGCAGCAGCAGGTTGGTCAGACGCAGATCGGCGTGGATCAAACCATAACGATCCGCCCCTTTGCCAAAGCCCTGCAGCTCCTGCCCGACGCGCGCTACCGCTTCGGCGACGATGCCGTGATCGGCCGGATTGAGGTTCGGCGCATCCTGCCAGCGTCCCCAATGGCTATGATCGCTGACCATGGTGTGATGATCCCAGATGATGCGCTGAAAACCCGCCGGTTTCTGCCAGCTGCGGCTGTGCTGATGCAAGCGCGCGGTGATGTGACCCAGCTGCTGAAACGCTTTGGGATCGACATCGGTGGTGGGCATGTCACCCTCAATCCAGTGGAACAACACGGCGTAGCGCTCGTCGCCGTTTGCCATCGGCAGCGTCAGCACGGTCTCACCCTCGCTGGCCGGGATCGCCTGCGGCACCATGATGCCAATGTCACGCAGCGCATCCAGCCACAGCAGCTCGCTCTGAATGTCCGCTTTGCTGTGATAGTTAGGACGATGCAGACGCAGCGCATAGCGTTTGCCCGCCGCCTGCAACAGGAAGGTGGCATTTTCCGACCGGCACAGCAGCTTGAGTTCGCCGCGCAGTGCTGCGGGATAACGGGCCAGCGCCTGATGCGCCAGCAAGGTGATTTCAGTATCGGTTAAGGTATCGGACTGTTCGGCACTCATTCATCAATCTCCAGCATCAAGTAAGTGATATCAGCATGGGATGACGTCGTCCTGACTGCTTGACCGCAGACAACCCAAAGTTGACCGCAGCGTGCATCTGGCACTTTTCTTGCCTTAGAGTTGACCGTGGAGGACAAAACTCACTGCGCCCGCGTCAAGTTTTCCCGCGTCCGGCAGCGGCATTATCACTTCACTGTAGCGCAAAGATAAAAAAGCGCGGTGAAGCTGCCGCACCAACAATAACGACGGGGAGAAGATGATGACGAATAAGCTCAAACCCACGCTGGGCACCCTGCATTTGTGGGGCATTGCGGTTGGACTGGTGATTTCCGGGGAATATTTTGGCTGGAGTTACGGCTGGGGCGTGGCGGGCACGCTGGGATTTCTGATCACCACCGCGATGATCGCCACCATGTATACCTGCTTCATTTTCAGCTTTACCGAACTGACCACCGCGATTCCGCATGCGGGCGGTCCGTTTGCCTATAGCCGCCGCGCGTTCGGCGAAACCGGCGGCTTGATTGCGGGCCTCGCCACGCTGATTGAGTTCGTGTTCGCACCGCCGGCGATTGCCATGGCGATTGGCGCTTACCTCAACGTGCAATATCCCGATCTCAATCCGAAAACCGCCGCGGTCGGGGCCTATATCGTCTTCATGACGCTGAACATTCTTGGCGTCAAACTGGCGGCGATGTTCGAATTGGTGGTCACGGTGCTGGCGGTTCTGGAGCTGCTGGTGTTTATGGGCGTGGTGTCGCCGGGCTTCAGCATCGCCAACTTTGCCGCTAACGGCTGGGCGGGCAGCGATCACTTCGGCATGCCGGCGATGTCTGGCATCTTCGCCGCGATTCCTTTCGCTATCTGGTTCTTCCTGGCAATTGAAGGCGCCGCGATGGCGGCCGAAGAGGCCAAAGATCCCAAACGCACCATTCCCAAAGCCTATATCACCGGCATTCTGACGCTGGTGGTGCTGGCGATTGGCGTGATGCTGCTGGCCGGTGGCGCTGGCGACTGGCGCAAGCTGTCGGACATCAACGATCCGCTGCCGCAGGCGATGAAGATGATTGTCGGTGAAAACTCCAACTGGATGCACATGCTGGTGTGGATCGGTCTGTTTGGTCTGATTGCCAGCTTCCACGGCATTATTCTCGGCTATTCGCGCCAGTTCTTCGCCCTCGCCCGCGCCGGTTATCTGCCGCAAAGTCTGGCAAAGCTGTCACGCTTCCAGACGCCGCACCGCGCGATTATCGCCGGCGGTTTGATTGGCATCGCCGCCATCTACAGCGATGGTTTCATTAATCTGCAAGGCATGACGCTGACCGCTGCGATGATCACCATGGCGGTGTTCGGCGCGATTGTGATGTATCTGATGAGTATGCTGAGCCTGTTCAAACTGCGTCGCACTGCGCCAGAGATGGAACGCAGCTTCCGTGCGCCTGGCTATCCGATTGTGCCGGGCATTGCGCTGGTGCTGTCGCTGGTGTGTCTGGTGGCGATGCTGTGGTTTAACCCGGTGATTGGCGGCTTGTTTGTGGCGATTATGGCGGTGGGATATGTCTACTTCCTGGCGACGAAAGCCCAGCGCGATAACGCGCCGCAGGATTCGATGTTAGTGGGTGAGTGAGTGGGTTAGTGCTGGCTGTCCCCCATCCCGGCCTTCACCCGTAAACGGGGGAAGGAGATGCTGCCACATGCAGCATCCAAACTCACATATAGCAGCATCTTCCTCCCCCATTGATGGAAGTGTGCACGCTGTCCCCCATCCCGGCCTTCCCCCGCAAGCGGGGGAAGGAGACGCTGCCACATGCAGCCTCCAAACTCACATATAGCAGCATCTTCCTCCCCCATTTATGCAAGTGTGCACGCTGTCCCCCATCCCGGCCTTCCCCCGTAAACGGGGGAAGGAGATGCTGCCACATGCAGCATCCAAACTCACATATAGCAGCATCTTCCTCCCCCATTTATGGGGGAGGACCGAGGAGGGGGAAAGCGAGCACAAACCGAGGAGGGGGAAAGCGAGCACATACAGAGGTGCGTAAAAGAAACTACCCTTTCAACGGCCACAACCATGCCGCCCCGCGCACGCCGCTCGAATCGCCATGTACCGCCTTCAGCACTGGCGTTTCACACTCGCGGCCAAACACCCACTGCTTCATCAGCGCCGGCACGGTTTGGTACAGGCGATCGTTATTACTCATGCCGCCGCCCAACACAATCACATCGGGATCCAGCAGATTCACGACCTGCGCCAGCGATTTCGCCAGACGCATTTCGTAGCGATTCATCGCCAGTTCCGCCACCGGATCCTGCTGCTCAATCAGCTTGATGATCTCCGCGCCTTTCAGCGCTTTACCGCTCAGACGCTGATAATCGATAGCGAAGCCGGTACCCGATACAAAGGTCTCAATGCAGCCCTGCAAGCCACAGTAACAGGGCACTTCCGCGCGATGGCGCAATTCATCCTCATCCATCCACGGCAGCGGATTGTGGCCCCACTCACCAGCATTGCCGTTACCGCCAATGCGCGACTCACCGCCAATCGCTACGCCCGCGCCCGATCCGGTGCCGATAATCACCGCAAACACCAGCGGCTGACCCGCGCCCGCGCCATCCACCGCTTCGGAAACCGCCAGACAATTCGCGTCGTTGGCAATGCGCACGTCACGATTCAGCGCCTGCGCTAAATCCTTATCCAGCGGCTGACCGTTCAGCCAGGTGGAGTTGGCATTCTTCACCCGTTGCGTGTAGGGCGAAATCGTGCCGGGAATGCCGATGCCGACCGTGCCCTGCTGGCCGGTTTTCTCCTCCGCCAGCAGCACTAAATCGACAATCGCCTGAACCGTGGCAGCGTAGTCGTCACGCGGCGTGTTAACGCGATGACGGAACAGTTCCTGACCCTGATCAGATAGTGCAATCACTTCAATTTTGGTCCCGCCTAAATCAATCCCGATGCGCACGATTTATTCCTCATTATTCGTTCTGGTGACCAATACAGTAGAAGGCTGAATCGGGAAAGGCAATGAAACCAATCCGATGTTTCGCTATCATGCGCGCTGACTTTGAGACTTGTGCGCCCGATCGCACCCACGGTAAGGAATCCCGATGTTGTGGTTTAAAAATATGATGGTTTATCGTCTGAATCGTGACATTCCGCTGTCCGCAGACGATCTGGAAAAACAGCTCGACGCCTTTACCTTTTCACCGTGCGGCAGCCAGGATATGGCGAAAACCGGCTGGGTTTCACCGATGGGCAACCGCAGCGAAGCGCTGACGCACGAAATCAACGGTCAGTTGGTGATTTGCGCACGCACCGAGCAGAAGATTCTGCCGTCGCCGGTGGTGAAGCAGGCGCTGGAAGCCAAAATCGACAAGCTGGAAGCGGAACAGAGCCGCAAGCTGAAGAAGACCGAGAAAGACTCGCTGAAGGATGAAGTGCTGCACAGCCTGCTGCCACGCGCGTTTAGCCGTTTCAGCCAGACTTATATGTGGATCGACACCGTTAATAACCTGATCATCGTCGATTGCGCCAGCGCCAAGAAAGCCGAAGACACGCTGGCGCTGCTGCGCAAAAGCCTCGGTTCGCTACCGGTGGTACCGCTGACGCTGGAGAATCCGATCGAGCTGACGCTGACCGAATGGGTGCGTTCGGGTGAGCTGCCAGCCGGTTTTGCCCTGATGGATGAAGCCGAGCTGAAAGCCATGCTGGAAGATGGCGGCGTGATCCGCTGTAAGAAGCAGGATCTGATTTCCGACGAAATCGCTACACACATTGAAGCCGGTAAAGTGGTCACCAAGCTAGCGCTTGACTGGCAGGAACGCATTCAGTTCGTTATCGCCGATGATGCTTCAGTGAAGCGTTTGAAGTTCAGCGACACGCTGCGTGAGCAGAATGATGACATCGACCGCGATGATTTCGCCCAGCGTTTCGATGCCGATTTTATTCTGATGACCAGCGAACTGGCCGCGCTGATCAGCAATCTGGTCGAAGCGTTAGGCGGCGAAGCGAAGCGTTAATCCTCTCGATCCTGGTCGCCATTAAGGGTGACCCTACGACAAACCTGCAGGATTTATGTGGGGTGCGCAATAAAAAAACCTGCGCTTCAACAGAAGTCGCAGGTTTAAGATGTTCTAAAGCTTGAGTTTAGAGGTAGCGGCACAGATAAGAAGAAGGCTCTGCCACCTGCAGATGGAATTCGCTTTGGCCTGGCACGTTGAAGCTGGTGCCAGCTTCGTACCATTTCCACTCGGTTTCGCCCGGCAGCAGCACTTTCAGCGCGCCGCTCACCACCGTCATCTCTTCCGGTTGATTGGTGCCGAAGGTGTATTCACCTTCCGCCATCACTCCAACGCTGGCACGGCCAATGGTCACGCTGTCGAAACCAATGGATTTCACTTTTCCGTCGAAATACTCACTTGTATTGAGCATATTACTTCCTCACAGCACATTATCGTGACTGGCAGATTACTAAGGAACTCGCTGATCTGTCACGCGAATTAGCGCCACAGATCGCAACTTGTGATCTCCCTGCGTTAGACGATCAATTCTGCCGCCAGCTTGGCCACCAGCACGTTCGACAGCAGTACCGGAATGCCCAGCATTTTCTGCAGGAAATCGCGGTGCTGCTGGTGATAGCCGATGCAATCCAGCACCACCACATCCGCGCCCTGCTCCTGCAGCGACAATCCCGCTTCAACCAAATCGGCCTGCTCCGCCAGATACGGGCTGGCAACGGCAAAACACGGCGGAGTGATCAAGTTGCGCCACTTGTTGGCCTGCTCGGCAATCTGCTCTTCCACCGGCACCACAATCCCGACTTTATGATCTTGCACAATCGCGCGTACCAGCGGTGGGATGATGCGATCGGGCTCCAGCAGCAAAGCGGATTGGGTTTTCAGCGCGCCAAACTCGCCGGTGCACAGCAGCAAAATGGTGTCATAGCCCTGCTGCTCCAGCGCGTTGATCTTACGTTGCAGTCCCTGCTCCACTTTTGCTACGGACAGGCGCACCTGCTCGCCGCTGGTCATACGCGATATCAGCACCTTGTCGCCCGGCGCGGGCGCATACTGCAGCTCAACTTCGGCTAGCGTCAGGCCGTCGAGTAAACCGGCATGCGCCACCTGATCGGCGGGCAGATATTCCAGCAGCAGCGGCAGAATGTCGCTACGCGGTGATTGACCAATCGTCAGTGTGACCAGGGAGATGTTCATCATCAGGCTTTCCGGGTGCGCAGATGGCTGAGACTACCATACAAAGAGAGCAGCAGCGCGTACTCTTGTGGGTCGTAGAAGTGACAGGTTTCACGCCCGAACTCTTTCGCCACTTCGACCGCAAACTTCACTGCTAAAGCGATATCCACTTCGTGGCTGGCGCCGGTGCCGCAGCCCGGCACCACCGATTCGGCACAGATCGCCACGCCGACCACCGGTACATCCGTCGCGGTGGAAGGTTGCAAAATACTGTTGAGGTGATAAACCCCGTTGCCGTATGGCGTGATGTCCTGCGTGGTGATCGGGAAGGTGACCGCCGGTTTGCCGCTGGTCATCTCCATGATGCGTAACAGATCTTCTGACACGCGCAGGATGTAGCCCTCTTTCACCGTCGGCGACAGCGCGTAGCCTTTGTGATTGAGGATGCGGTTACCTTTGGTGGTATCGATCGACAGAATCGCATCAACGCCAGCAATCACTTCGTTGTCATTCATGGTGATGTCGTCGCACGGCGAATCCATGAAATCGACCGGTTCGTGCGGACGGGTTGGCGCATCCGGGCAGATGTGGGTGGTGATAATCACATCACCGGCCAGCACGTCGCCTTTGGTCTGCATCTGCGCCAGCTTCAAGGCACTGCTCACCGCCGCGACGGCGCCATCGGCATCCGATACCATACCAATGCGCGTTGGACGCGCACCAATACCGCCGAGACGGCCAATGATGCCGAGTGTTGGCGCACTGCCGCCGTTGCTTTTGCCCTGCGCACCGGGGATATCGATGCGGACGAAATCGGTCCGCCCTTTTGGCCCGCTAACGCGTTTCGTGCTGGCGGTGACGCCCGGATAGGCCGCGAACAGATCGACCACCTGTTGGCCATCAATGTAAGCGCTATCGAGTAACTCAAAGACCTGCAGTGTCTGCTGTAAACTCATCATGAATTTCCTGGATTATTTTTTGCTGCCGCTGGCAAAAAGTGAATGGAAGAAGCTGTAGAGCGCATCGCCCGCGATAAATCCGGCGGCCATCACCTCCATCGGTGAACGTCCACGCTCTCCCCACACGCGCAGGATGATAATGCGCAGCGCGATGCCCACCATCACCGCCCAACCTGCCGCGGCGTTGTTGATTAACAAGCCGGTCGCCAGCAGGACGCCAAGCTGACGCTTCGGTCCGCCGATCAACTGTATAACCGCGCCCGGAATCGCCCACATCAGCAGATTGCCAGCGATCCCCGGCTCCGCACCGGCCTGAATGGTTTTGGCATAAACGCGCGCCACCGGCGGCAGCAGATTCTCGGCAAAGAAAATGGTGTGCGCGTACCACACCACGGGAATACAGATCACAAAGGCAATCATCGCGGCGATCAGCTGGATACGGCGGCCCCACAGCTCTTGCTGCACATCGGCACCGTTGCCGCGCAGGATAAAGCCGGCTTTCAGGTCATACCCCATATCGGCAAACGCCGGACCGGTAGCGGCGGTAAAGCCACACAGCAGGCACAACGCCAACGGCGGGAAGCCGAGCAGAATACCGAGAATCAGGGTAATCAGCGCCACCGCAAAGGCCGGGAACCAGCCAGAGTGCATGGCGGCGATACCAACAATCAATTCATGCACGAAGGCAGCAAAGGCGGCGTAAAGGATAAACAGCACCAGCATCGGCAGGCCCATCTGGCTCCACAGACCGCCCGCCAGCGCCAGCAGCGTGGAGATGACGATGTAACCGACGGTGCCGAAACCCAGCGAACGTTTGACTTCGCTGTCGCTACGGCTGACGTTGACCTGATCATTGCGGCGGCTGCGAATCACCTGCACCACCTGAATTAACGCCACCAAACCGGCACCGACCATCACGCCGTGCGGAATATAGAGTGCGTTGATATCAATGCCAGCAACCGGTTGCGCGTAGGCGCGCAGCAGGAAACCCATACCGAGCATGCTGAGCGCCCAGATATTACCGATAAACGCGGTACCAAATGCCGACATCGGGATCTTCAGCATCGAACCCACGATGCCGCCAACAATCCCCACCACCAGCAGCCAAGCCTGACGACCGCCTTTGTCACCGGCTTTGATCGCTTCAGCTGCCGCCACGCCCGGCGGCCACGCATTGCTGGCCGGGAAGACGCGCGTATCAAACAGACGATAGAGTAAATAAGCATCAAGCAGCATCGCCGCGCTGACGCCAACAAACAGCGGCAACACCAGCTGCGGCTCGCCCAGCGCCCACGGCACAGCGATCGGCATCAACAGGCTGTTGGCCGCACCGAAGGTGGCAGAGGAGATGGCAGTTTGCGCGAGGTTTTGTACTTCAATGGAGCGATAGCGACGAAACCATTGCAGTGGAATACGCGCCAGCAGCATGGCAAATAGCGCGCCGATAATAGAGGTATTGGGTGTTACCCCAATGGTGGTAATAAGTTGAACCCCAATGATAGCGCCTGCAACGGACAGCAGAACCAGCATTAAGGCAACGCCAACACTTTTTATTGGATTATTTTGACGCATGAGATCCCCGTATTTTCACCCTGTAGAAAACGCCCTAAAATGCAATGCCCGACACGCGGGGCATCCACATATTTATTTAATCGTTCCCTGATTATTGAAATAAGCAGGTCCGAAGACCTGCTATTTCCCTGGTGTGGCGCGAATAAACGCCTTCAAAACTAAAATAGGGTTTCCTGTTTTGGACAGGATTATGCGCCGTACTTTTCGGCCATCAGTGCAGCCGTTGCGCGTAGTTCGCTGAGCAGCATCTCCGGATATCCAGGCGCCGCTTCTTGCGATAAAAACGAGAGACAGAGCGCGGCACTTTCACCGCGATGTTTATTGGTTACCGCGACCGCCAGCGAACTGATGCCCGGCAGCGTCTCATTGCGCGCCAGTGCCCAGCCTTGCTGGCGAATTACCGCTAACTCTTTGCATAACGCATCGACGCTCAGCGGCGAGTTCATCGAAGCCGCCTGCCAGTTGCTGGCAAAACGATCGCGAACCTCGTCATCACTGAGCTGCGCCAGCAGCACGCGTCCGGTCGAAGTGCCGGTCAATGAAACACGCGTGCCCGGCGGCGTCACCAGTTGGGTGAAGAAACGGCCGTGATACATGCGCATCACCAGCACATCGTCGCCATCCAGCACCGAGATATAGCCCATGCAACCGCTGCTGGCAGCCAGACGCGCCATCGGTGCCGACGCGCTATCCACCAGCGGCGTCGACAGATAGTGGCCCGCTACCGACAGCAGCACGCGACCAATCTGGAAGCAGCGCCTCTCGGCGTCACGCTCAAGTAAGCCTTCACTTTCCATGGTCGCCAGCAGGCGCGATACCGTACTTTTCGGCAAGCCCAACGCATCCACCACCTCGGTAAAGGTCAAGCCGGGATGGCCCTGCGTCACGCCAAAGCGCTGAAACAGCTTCAGTACAGCGGAGGCATTTTCGAGTGTGGTCATGGCGTTGGTTTCACTATATGGAACACAGTTCCTCTTTCAATAACCAGAAAGTAAAGCGCGATGCTTTGACGGTCAAGCGCAAATTTTAAGCCGGACGTTTCTGAGGGAATTTAAGGCAGAATAAAATACGGCGTGAAGTGGGAAATAAATGACGTAATCAGGTGAGTTAAATATTCCGCAGGAAAGTGTGTAACTTTTTTGGAATATGGCAGTTTTTCGGCTGAGATTCTTTACCCTAAATAATTCAAGTTGCAGGGAGGCGGCAAATGGGTGAAACCCAGGAGCTTACTTAGGTAAGTGACTGGGGTGAACACATGCAGCCAACGCACCTGCAGCTTGAAATATGACGGGTAAACTTAATCTTTATCAGCGTCTTCGTAGCGCTCTTTGGCATCTTGCGCTTCGGTTTCGCTTTTGTGTTCGCTTATTAATGTATCGGGTTTGGGATGGTCGGCACGTAATTCATACCAGGTGACGGTTTGATCCGCCGACCCTTTTTCAACGGCGACAATACGCGCGACGCGCGGATAGGGTGGTTTCGTTGGCATTGTTTTCCCTCTTCTATCAGTTGTCCACAGACAGCGGTGATCCTCTGCCTAACGCTAAGTATAGACAACTGAGGATCGCTGCAAAAAAACAGAGAGAAATCTGAGGGTTTAGCTGGCGCGCGCTAAAGAGAGCGATTGCAGAATTTGCTCTACTACGCGATCGGGCGATTGCATCGCGTTGACTTCATGATGCGCGGTTTGGCGATACAAATGAGCACGCTCACGCAAAATATCGCCCATCTCTTCGGCAATCGGGCGGCCGGTTAAGGTGGGACGCTGCGCGGCTTCCGGCTGATGTTCCAGACGATCGGCCAGCACGTCTGAAGGCGCGTTCAGCCAAATCACCTGGCCGTGTTCGCGCATAAAGCGACAATTCACTTCCGCCAGCACCATGCCGCCGCCGGTGGCGATGACCGTATTCGGAGCGGTGACCGCGCGCAGCGATTCCGTTTCGCGGGCGCGGAAGCTATCCCACCCTTCAGATGCGACAATCTCCGCCACGCTGCGTTGCGTAGTGAGTTGCAAATAGTGATCGGTATCGTTGAAGGCATAGCCCAGCGCTTGCGACAGCGCCTGGCCAACCGTGGTTTTACCGCAACCGCGTGCGCCGATCAGATAGATGGGTAATGACATCCGGGCTCATCCTCCGCCGTAATGTGCCGCACGGGCAACGTCATCAGGTCAATAATGCGTCGCATAATACCTGGATTTTATTTTATCAGCCACCCGCGAGGCACGATTTACGCGTATTTCAGTCACATCCTAAGCTAGTCGTTTGATTAAGCTGCAAAAAACAATGCATGAATCGTGCATCGGGCCAAATGTAACAGCGGCCAACATTTCCTTACCAGGCCGCTGATTTACTTTCTCTGGTCGCGCCCTCATATATGAGGCATACCTTAACGGAGGGTTCCCCATGCAAAGCGAAGAACAACAACTTATTGAAAACCTGTTCAGCCGACTGAAACAGGCTGAGACGCAAAGCGGCCCGCGTGATGCTGGCGCAGAGCAGTTAATCAAACAGCATTTACAGAATCAGCCCGGCGCGCCTTACTACATGTCACAGGCGATCCTGATTCAGGAAGCGGCGCTGAAAAAGCTTAATGCGCAGGTTACGGATCTGGAAAATCGTCTGGCGCAGGCGCAGCAGCAACAGGCACCGCAGCAGAGCAGCGGCGGTTTTCTCTCAAGCCTGTTTGGTGGCGGATCGCGCCCGGCGGCACAGCAGCAGCCAGCGTGGGGGAATCCACCGCCGCAGCCACAACAGCAGTATGCGCCGGCGCAGCAGCAATCTGCTGCGCCAGCGGCACGCGGCACCGGCTTCCTCGGCGGCGCATTGCAGACGGCCGTTGGCGTGGCGGGCGGCGTGGTGATGGCGGATATGCTGACCAGCATGTTCCACCATTCGCAGCCGGAAGAGATCGTTAACATCATCAACGAACCGGCGCTGCCGCAGGTCGATAACAGCCTCGACACCTTTAACGGCAACGACAGCAACAATGCGTTCCTGAATGATAACTCGGGCTGGGATAACAACCTGGCGGACAACAATGATTTCGGTGACTTTGGCAGCAGCGGCGACTTTGACGACGATGATAGCTTCGTCTGATCAGCGTTGACGTAACCACTTATCCAGTTCATTGGCGAACAGTTGGCGGTCGCGTTGGCTTAAGGTCGACGGGCCGCCACTCTGAATCCCGCTGGCGCGCATCGTTTCCATAAAGTCACGCATGGTTAAGCGCTGACGAATGGTGTCTGTCGAATAGCGCTCTCCGCGCGGATTCAGCGCCGCAGCGCCCTTCTCCAACACTTCTGCCGCCAGCGGAATATCGCCGGTGATCACCAGCTCGCCGGGTTGCACCCGTTTCACAATCTCGTTATCGGCCACGTCAAACCCGGCAGCAACCTGCAGCGTTTTCAGCCACGGCGACGGCGGCACGCGCAGCGGTTGGTTGGCGACAAAGGTCACGGTAACTTTGGTGCGCTCAGCCGCGCGGTACAGCACTTCTTTGATGACATTGGGACAGGCATCGGCATCAACCCAAATCGACATGATGACTCCTTTATCACAGACAATGAGGCTGATCTTGCCGTGCTACGGCAGAATGGCAACTGTTTTTGCTGGCCGCCCGCCTTGTTATTAATCCTCGCTGACGTAAGCTTACCCCCACAGAAAATGAACCACTTAGAGGATAAAGCGATGCTGGAGAAGAAAATCGGGTTTGTCGGCTGCGGCAATATGGCGAAAGCCATTATTAGCGGACTGGTCAACAGCGGGCAGATCGCCCCCACCAATATCTGGGTGTTCGACCGTAAGCCCGCCACTAACCAGGCGATGGCGCAGCAATATGGCGTCACTGCCGCAGACAGCGTGGAAAGTCTGGCGCGCGAAGTGGATATCCTGTTTGGCGCGGTGAAACCTAATGTGATTCTCAAAGTGTTGAAAGATCTTGCCGGCCAGCTGAAGAAAGATGTGCTGGTGGTCTCGATTGCCGCCGGCGTGACGCTGGATTCTCTGGCATCGGTACTCGGCCACGATCGCAAAATCATCCGCGTGATGCCTAACACGCCATCGCTGGTGAACGAGGGTATGACCTCGGTGACGCCAAACGTGCTGGTGGAAGCGCATGAAGTAGATGAAGTGGTAGGGATTTTCGAAAGCTTTGGCAAAGCGGCGGTGGTGAATGAATACCTTATTCACGCGGTAGTTGGCGTGAGCGGCTCAGCGCCAGCCTATGTGTTTATGTTTATCGAAGCGATGGCCGATGCCGCGGTGCTCGGCGGCATGCCGCGTGCGCAGGCGTATCAGTTTGCGGCGCAGGCGGTCAAAGGCTCGGCGCAGATGGTGCTGGAAACCGGCAAGCATCCGGGCGAGCTGAAAGATATGGTGTGCTCGCCAGGCGGCACCACCATCGAAGCGGTGAAAGTGCTGGAAGAGAAAGGCTTCCGCGCCGCAGTAATTAACGCGATGCAGCAGTGTATGGCGAAGTCAGAGGCGTTGAGTAAGCAATAAGCGTAGTTGTAGGGTCGCCATTTATGGCGACCTTCAAACACCGATTCTACCCCTGATACGCCTCATACAGCGCAATACCCTGCGCCAGCGTCATGGGCTGCTGCATCTCCTGCACCAGCGCTGCTGTCAGCGTATATAACCCGGCAGAACACACCGCCGCAATCATCCCCTCCTGACAATAGAAAGCGATAAACTGCTTATTCTGTAGCGATCCCAGCAGCCGGTAATCGTCCCACTCTTCCGCATGCCCCAGATACTCATAGCGGGTACCGTAATGCGCGGTCCAGAAAAACGGCACGCGGTCATACAGGATCTGTTTCCCTAACATATTCAGCGCCGCGATGCGCCCTTGCTGGTGCGCCACGCGATAGTGCTCAATGCGTTGTGGGCCCTGCACTGACGGATAACTGGCGATATCACCGGCCACCCAGATGTTATCGGCCACGCGCAGCTGGCTGTCGGTAAGCAAGCTGCCATCTTCTTCCAGCGGCAGGTCGTGGATGAATGAGGTCGCCGGCACCACGCCCGTGCCAAACAGCACCAGGCTGGCATCGACTTTTTTGCCACTCTTCAGGCGCACGGCAGTGACTTTGCCCTCGCCTTCCAGCGCCACGGGATCGCCTTCGACAAACTTCACGCCGTTGCTGCGATGCAGATCGTAGAAGTGGCGGCCAATCTCTTCGCCAAACTTTTTAGCAAACGGCAGCGGATGGCGCGCAATCACCGTGACATCAACATCACGATTACGCAGCGAACCTGCCATCTCCATACCGATAAAGCTGTTGCCGATAATCACCAGCTGCTCGGTTTTATCCACCTCTTTGAGTAACTCATCGGCCTGATTAAGCGATCGCAGCAGATGCACGCCGTCGAGATCTTTACCCGGTATATCGAGCGGTTGCGGCACGCCGCCGCTGGCAATGAGCAGTTGGTCAAACTTCACTTGCTGACCGCCTTTAAGGATCAGCGTTTGCTCAAGCGCTTTGAGCTGCTCGACATCGCCCTGAATCCGTTCCACCGTACCCAGCACATCCTGCTGCAGCAGCCTGGGTACATCCTCAATCGCCATTTTGCCGGACGGCACGAATTTGCTCAGTGCGGTGCGATCGTAAGGTGCGGCCGATTCCCGCTCGATCAACACAATATGCCCTTCAAAACCTTCATCGCGCAGCGTCCAGATCGCCGCACTCCCCGCCGCGCCCGAACCGAGAATCACGCATACCGGCGACTCACCTTGTGCGGAGGGCGCACTGGCGGGCGACATCGCCTGCGGGCTGACCAGCACTTTGCCTTGTTCGATGCGCACCGGATAACGCTTGAGATTCGCCAGCGCCAGCGGCTCGCACATCTGCCCATCCTGCAGCTGAAACACCGCTTTGTGCCACGGACAGATCAGCTTGTCGCCACACACCGCGCCCTGCTCTAACGGCGCCCCGGCGTGCGGGCATTTGGCCTGAAACGCCTGCACCCGCTCATCGTCACGAATCAGTACCACATCGGTGTCGCCGACGGTAAATTTGGTGGGTTTGCGCTGTGCCAGCGACTTGAGTTCCACGACAGTTTGATAGCTCACGTTAGGCCTCCTTTCTTGTGGTTTTTGAGGTATTCAGCAAATCCCTACAAAGAGTAAGCCTGGCAAAGCATGGTGATTTGTCCGCATCAACAACGCGCTGAGGTAGGTAAGTTATTGTTTATTAGCTAAAGATAATCTTCACCATCCCGCCATACGACAGCGCCTTGCTTCACACAGCCGCGTAAAGCCACGCCGCCGTCCGCCTGAGCAGCCAGCAGCAGTACATCGGCGGGTGCGCCGCAGGCCAAACCTTGTTGCTGCGGCAGATTGAGCTGCCGCGCCGGACGAACAGACGCCATCTCAATCGCCTGCGCCAGCGTCGCCAGCTGATGGCGCAGCAGGAAGTTCACGCCCTCCAGCAAACCACGCGCCGATCCCGCCAGCAGCTGCGGCGCATCGGCGATGCTCAGGCGTCCACTAGCGCTAAGCTGCACGCGTCCGCCAATCGCGGTGTCGTAGATGCCCGGCGGCTGCCCGGCGAACGAGGTGACGTCACTGACCAGCAGCGCCTGCTCGCCTTTGGCACGCAGAAACACTTTCAGCACGTCCGCCGGCAGATGATCGCCATCGGCAATCAAGGTGGCCGTCAGCGCATCTTCCGCCAGCTGCTGCCAGATGTAATTGGGATGGCGCGGCAGTTGCAGATGCGCGCCGTTGCCGAGATGGGTGGAGAGCGTGGCACCCGCGTCAACCGCCGCGTGAATTTGCGCTGGCGTGGCAGACGTGTGCCCAATGGCGACGCGCACCTGCTGCGCCACACAATGTTTGATCAGTGCATCGCTGTGCGGCCATTCTGGCGACAGCGTTAGCAGGCGAATATGCTGCTGCGCGGCTTGCTGCCAGCTGTCGAACAGCGCGATATCCGGTGCCCGAATCGCCTCGCGCGGATGCGCACCACGCGGCCCATCTTCAGGCGACAGAAAAGGTCCTTCCAGATGAAAACCGGGCACGGCGCGTGCCACGTCAGGATGATGCTGGCGGGCGCTGACGAGTCGCTGCATCGCCTGCGTAATCTCCTCCGGCATGGCGGTGATCACCGTCGGCAAAAAGCTGGTGACGCCCTGCTGCCACAGCGCGCACGTGGCGTTTAGCACATCCTCTTCGCTAAAAGGAAAGTGGTTGAAATCGACGCCCTGAAAGCCGTTGACCTGCAGATCGACCAAGCCCGGCGCGAGGATGATCTCCTCTTCCAGTTTATTCAGCGCGCGCACATCACTGATGGTGCCGTGCTCAATCTCCAGCTCAATCGGTTGCAGCGTGCGGTAATCGCGACCGCGCAAAATGAGGTTAGTCAAAGGTCACCTCCGGGCAGGCATCGCTGTCGGTATAGAGCGTGCAATCGGCATGCTGGCGCAGACACGTCGCCGGACACGCGGTGGAGATCGCATCCTCAAGCGTTGCGCGCACCGCCGCGCGTTTGCTCGCACCCGGCACCATGCAGAACAGCCGCGCACCACTCATCAAGGCGGGAATCGTTAGCGTTACGGCATGCGTCGGTACCGCCTCGACAGTGGCGAAACAGCCATCGTTGACCTGCTGCTGGCGGCAGGCATTATCCAGCTGCACCACCTTAACGGAGAAAGGATCGTTGAAGTCGGCCACTGGCGGATCGTTGAAGGCTAAATGGCCGTTCTCGCCAATCCCCAGACACACCGCATCAATCGGTGCAGCGGTAAGTTTTGCCGCGTAATCCGCACAGATCGCGGCAGGATCGCCGCAAGATGGGATCAAGTGAACTTCGCCAGGCTGCACCCTATCAAACAGCTTCTGGCGTAAAAAGTGGCTGAAACGCTGGGGCGCATCCGCCTCCAGCCCGATGTACTCGTCCATATGGAAGGCGTGAATGCGCGACCAGTCGATATCCGCGGCCGCAACCAGCGCGGCGAGAAACTCGTTTTGCGAGGGCGCGGCGGCAAACACCATGCGCACCACATGCTGTTCACTCAGCCGTTGACGCAGAAACGCAGCCACATCCTGCGCCGCAGCCGCACCTAATGCCGCGCGGCTGGCGAAGCGTCTGATCCGTAAGCGATCTCGGGTTCCCTGTTGTAAGAGCGTCATGTTATCCCTCCTGTGAGACGTTGCTTTTGTGCGCCCAGCGCTGTGCGGCAGGCGCATCCTGATCCTGATTGAGTGCGTTCAGCAGCTGATCTACTTCCGGGCGCACCGGCGCGCGGCGTAACCAGCCCATCACCACAAACAGCACCAGCGAGGACATCACCGGCGCAGCCACCACGGTGGCGGTGCTGACATCGGTAAAGACAAATTTCACGCAGAAGAAAGTGCCGACGCCGATCGCCCAACTCACCAGCGCGGCGGCGCTACCGCTGCGACGAAATGCCGGCAGCAAACCCAGCAGCATAGGAATGGAGATCGGGCCGACTAAGCCGCCAAACCAGATGATCAGCAGCGACAGCACGCCGCCGAAGTGGCTGGCGTTCATGGCAATCACCAGCGTGGTGATAATGAAGATAAAAGCGGTGAGCCGCGCCACCAGCAGCGAGCTTTTACCGCGCTGAAAGTGTTTCGGCAGCATGCCGGGCAGGATATCGCGCGTCACCACCGCCGTAATGGCGTTGGCATCCGACGAGGTCATCGACAGCGTGTGAGTAAACATCGCCACCAGCACCAAACCCACTAGACCATTCGGCAGCAGCTCCATCGCCATCATCGAATAAGAGCGCGACGGATCGCTGAGATTGGGAAACAGCAGCGGCGCTGCCCACATCGGCCAGAACAGAATCAGCGGCCAGATGAGATAGAGCGCGGCGGAGAGGCGCGCCGCTTTGCGTGCATCGCGGCCGGCGGGCGCGGCTATAAAGCGCTGCGCCAGATTCCAGGTGCCGCCGTTGTAGCTCAGCGTGTAGATGACGAAATAGGCGAGAATAAAGCCGATGCTGTACGGCTCCTGAATAATCTGGGTATGGGTTGGCGGCAAACGCTGCCAGATGGTGAACAGTTCAGCAAATCCGCCGAGATGCACCGCCACCGCGACCACCATCACAATCGCGGCCACAAATTGCACCACGAACTGGCCGAAGTCGTTGCAGGCATCCGCCCACAATCCGCCCATCACGGTGTAAAACAAACTCAGCGCGCCGGAAACGCAGATGCCAATCAGCGGATCAAGTCCGGTAAAGACGTTGATGATCACCGCAATTGCCGCCCACTTCGCGCCGACGTCAAAAGTTTTCAGCAGCACCCCGCTCCACGCCAGCACCATTTGCGTTGGCAAGTTGTAGCGCGTGGCGAGATATTCCATCGGCGATTCGATGTTCATATAGATGCGCAAGCGCGCCCAGCGCGGCGCAAACAGGCGTGAACCTATTAACACCGCAATCGCGATGGGAAACGCCCACCAAAAATAGATGGTGATGCCCATGTTGTAAGCCACCGCCGCATAGGCGACAAACACCGCCGCGCTGTATCCTGACATATGATGCGACACGCCCGACAGCCACCACGGCATTTTGCCGCCAGCCGCAAAGAAATCACGCGTGCTGCCCACCTTGCGCATCGCCCACAAGGTTATAGCCACAATCATCAGCGCATAAAGCGCCATCACAGCATAATCAAGCACATTCATAGCAGACTCCACAGGTAAAGGCTGCCCAACGAACGCTCTGGCTTCGCGGGGATTGAGCGGATGGAATAATTAGTCATTATTTAGGACTAAAGCATCCTGGCAGCGTTATCGGTGCGATTTTGTGATGAGGATCCTGATATGAGTTTTTCCTCTGACGTGATAAGTAAAATTGAATATGTCTGCGCCGCAGCTTACAGCAATAAAAAAAGGGTTCACGCTAAACATGAACCCTTATTACTTTTCACGCATGAGAGATTTAAAACGGCGACGATGTATCGCTAATTAAATCAGCTTTTCTTCAGGCACGAACTCATAAACGTTTTACGTGCATCGCCGGTGAGCTTTTTATCGCCCGCATCAGCATTACAGGTTTTCATCTTCATTTGTTGCGGCGTCATACTGCCCATTTTGCTGTCTTTTTTCAGACAGTCACTCATAAAGGTTTTACGCGCATCGCCTTTCAGATTTTGTGTACCGGCGCTCTGGTTACACTGGGTCATTTTTTCCTGCTGTGCGGTTTTCTCTGCCGCACTCGCTCCGCCTGCAATCAGCAAGCCTGCTGTCATTATTGCCAAAAGACACGATTTCATTACCGGATTCTCCGTAGCATTATTGCTCTCTAAGCATGGCACGGAATAAGCAAATACGAGAAATCGATAATGACAATTGCCTGCAAAAACAGGCGATAGCCATTATACGCGCGGATGATGCAGCAACTTCTCTACGTAATTACGCAGCATGGTGGTATCGGGCGTTTCAGCCGCGGGAGCGACGGGCGGCATGGCTAATTTAATAGCGGCCTCAATGTCGTGGAATTGATCGGGATTCAGTTTGCGCAGCATCGCGGTTAACACGATTTCTAATGCCTCAACCTGAGCCACTAATTCTTTAGACTCTTCTTCTTTTTCAGCCAGCTTTAGAAGGAGTTCCGCAATCAGGTTTTTCATGCGACAAGCTCAATGAGAGAAGAAAAACAGACGTTAGCATTGCGCTGAATAAAACAACAAGGATTTTTAAGGGTTTTCAGAAAAAAACAGCCAAACGGCAGAATAAAAAAACCGGCTAGATTTCAATATGTAATGGCGAAACGTTTCTCTGAACGCTTAATGGTGAATTGAAACGTTTCGCTTATTCTATTAATTAATGCTGGTGCTAATTAGCGGGGCCCCATAAAGCCGCGACCCGGACCGCCGCCACCATGACCGCCGCCCCAACCGCCGCCACCCGGAGGTGGGAAAATACAACCGCTCAGCGCGGTAACCAATGCCACAACTGCGGCGATTTTAAACATACGGACCATAATTACCTCGGAATGGTGAAATCGGGCTGAGTGTATGAGGCCGCATCGGGCGCGACAATACAGAATTCTCCGCAACCCGGCGCTATTCATCTCTGCTCACCACGCTTAACAATTTACTGGCACTAAAGCGGCAAAAACATTGCAAGGCTGGCATAAATTGCTGCCAACGCGCTGCGCAAAATCGTGGTTGATCGCTTTACAGCCGGTGCGATTTCACGCAATGTGAGCGCATTACAATAAATGAGATCTCATCATGAGCTTATCTGCTGTCTCCCTGAGTGAAATTCTGGCGCGCCGTGACTGGGAAAATCCGGTGATCACCAGCCTTAATCGACTGGATGCGCATCCGCCGTTTGCCAGCTGGCGCGACGAAATTAGCGCGCGCGATGACCGCCCTTCGCCTTCGCGCCAGCTATTGAACGGCCAATGGAGCTTCAGCTACTTCACGCAGCCGGAAGCGGTACCGCAAAGCTGGCTGCTGCAGGATTTGCCTGGCGCCGATGCGCTGCCGGTGCCCGCAAACTGGCAGCTGCACGGCTTTGACGCGCCAATTTATACCAACGTGCAGTATCCAATTCCGGTAACGCCACCTTTGGTGCCGCAACAGAATCCTACTGGATGCTACTCGCTCACATTCAAAGTGGATGCTAGCTGGCTGCAACAGGGCCAGACGCGCATTATCTTCGACGGCGTAAATTCGGCCTTCTTCCTGTGGTGTAACGGCCAGTGGATCGGCTATTCGCAGGACAGCCGCCTGCCCGCCGAGTTTGATCTCACTCACACTTTGCAGCCCGGCCAGAACCGCTTAGCCGTGATGGTGCTGCGCTGGTGCGATGGCAGCTATCTGGAAGATCAGGATATGTGGCGCATGAGCGGCATCTTCCGTGATGTCAGCTTGCTGCATAAGCCGGAGACGCAGCTGGCCGATGTGCAGATTGAAACCGCGCTGAGCCCGGAATACCTGCGCGGCGATCTGCGTGTCAGCGTCAAGATCCACGCCGGCGATCGTCAGCCCGCGCAGTGCCGATTGCGCGTCAGTTTGTGGCGCGGCGACAGCTGCATTGGTGAGCAGGAACAGGCACCCGGCAGTGCGATTATCGACGAGCGCGGTCATTATCCCGAACGCGCCCTGCTGATCTTGCCGGTCAACCAGCCGCAACTGTGGAGCGCCGAAACGCCGCATCTCTATCGCGCGGTGGTGACGCTGCTGGATGAAAACGGTGCCGTGATCGAAGCCGAAGCTTACGACGTCGGTTTCCGTCGCGTCAGCATTGAGCAGGGCCAATTGTGCCTCAACGGCAAGCCGCTGCTGATTCGTGGTGTGAACCGCCATGAACATGACCCGGAAAACGGTCAGGTGGTGGATGAAGCCAGCATGCGCCGCGACATCGAGCTGATGAAGCGCCACAACTTTAACGCGGTACGCTGCGCGCACTATCCTAATCATCCGCTGTGGTATCGCCTGTGCGATCAATATGGTTTGTATGTGGTGGATGAGGCGAATATCGAAACGCACGGTATGCAGCCCATGAATCGCCTCTCCAGCGATCCGCGCTGGTTCGCCGCCTATAGCGAGCGCGTCACGCGCATGGTGCAGCGCGACCGCAATCATGCCTGCATTATTATCTGGTCGCTGGGCAACGAATCAGGTCACGGCAGCACGCACGATGCGCTCTATCACTGGGTGAAAAGCAGCGATCCGACGCGTCCGGTGCAGTACGAAGGTGGCGGCGCCAACACCGCCGCCACCGATATCGTCTGCCCGATGTACGCGCGCGTCGATCAGGATCAGCCTTTTCCGGCGGTGCCAAAGTGGTCGCTGAAAAAGTGGATTGGTTTGCCGGGCGAGACGCGGCCATTGATTCTGTGTGAATACGCCCACGCGATGGGCAACAGCTTTGGCGGTTTCGCTAAATACTGGCAAGCCTTCCGCCAGTTCCCGCGCTTGCAGGGCGGCTTTGTCTGGGATTGGGTCGATCAAAGCCTGACGCGCTACGACGACAACGGTGAAGCCTGGCAAGCCTACGGCGGAGATTTTGGCGATACGCCGAACGATCGCCAGTTCTGCATGAACGGGCTGGTTTTTGCCGACCGCTCACCGCATCCGGCGCTGTTTGAAGCCCAGCGCGCGCAGCAGTTCTTCCAGTTTCAGCGGGACGCTAACGAGCCGTATCGCTTTACCGTCAGCAGCGAATATCTGTTCCGCCGCAGCGATAACGAAGTGCTGCGCTGGTCAATCGAGCAGGATGGCGTTGCCATCGCCAGCGGTGAATTGCCGCTCGATCTCGCCGCTCAAGGCAGCCAGACGGTGACGCTGCCCGCCAGTGAAAATTTGCAGGGCAACGCGTGGCTGAATCTGGCGGTGCATCAAATCAACGCCACGCCGTGGTCCGAAGCGGATGCGCGCGTCGCCTGGGATCAGTGGCCGCTGCCCGCTGCGCTGCCGGTGCGCGTTGTGGAGATCGGTGCCACCGCGCCGGAACTGATTGCCAATCACGATCTGGTGGCGGTAGTTGTGCCCCAACAGCGCTGGCACTTCTCGCGCCGCAGCGGCGAGCTGGTGCAATGGTTTGTCGATGATGAAGAAACGCTGATCACGCCGCTGCAGGAGTGCTTTATTCGTGCGCCGATTGATAACGATATCGGCACCAGCGAAGCTGCCAATGTTGATCCCAATGCGTGGGTCGAGCGCTGGAAACGTGCGGGCTACGATGAGTTGCAAGCGGTGCTGGTGGATATGCAGGTCGATAGCCTGAAACACAGCGTGCTGATTGAAACCTGGCATCAGTGGCTGGCCAACGGTCAGCTGGCTTTCACCAGCCACAAACGCTATCAGATCAATGCTAACGGTGAGTTGTCCATCAGCGTCAATGTGGAACAGGCGCCCGGTTTGCCGCCGCCGGCACGCATCGGGCTGCGCTGCCAACTGGCGAAGTCGCCGCAGCAGGTGAGCTGGCTCGGTTTAGGCCCGCACGAGAACTATCCGGATCGCCAATTGGCGGCGCAGTTCTCGCGCTGGCAGCTGCCGCTGGCAGCGCTCAGCACCGCGTATGTGTTCCCCGGTGAAAATGGTTTGCGCTGTGGCACGCGTCAGTTACAGAGCAATGGCTTGCAGGTGAGCGGCGACTTCGCCTTTTCGCTCAGTCGCTTCAGCCTTGAACAGCTGCGTGCCACCTCGCATCGCCACTTATTGCAGCAAGAGGATGGCTGCTGGCTGCACCTCGATGGCTTCCACATGGGCGTCGGCGGTGATGATTCATGGAGCCCAAGCGTTAGCCCGGAGTTTTTGCTTTCTCAGCAGCGCTGGCACTACGCGCTGACGTTGCGTCAGTAGGTTTTTCTGCGGTTTCACGCTGGCTCAAAGGTGGAGTCAGCGTGGTTTTCGGCCGACGATAGAAGCGGCGCAGGAAGATCACGTTAACCATCACCACCATCGCCGTGGCGAAGAACACCCAGCGATAGCCGGTTGCCGCCGATACCGCCGCGCCCAGCAGCGGACCCGCCACGTTACCCAGATACATAAACGATTGGTTGTAGCCGAAAATGCGCCCGGTGACGTTATCGCGTGAATGCCGCACCAGCAGCGTTTGCACCGCCGGCATCATGGCACCATCGGCAAATCCCAACAGGAAACGCAACACGCCCAACTGCGTCGCGCTGGTGACAAACGACATCGCCACCAGCAGCAATAATGAAACCATCATAGTGGCGAGCAGAATGCGTTGCGTGCCAATACGATCGCCGAGTTTACCCAGCCGTGGCGCGGAGATCAGCGCCGATACGCCCGGCAGCGCGGCGATCACCCCGCTGAGAAACGCAATGTTCTGCGCATTCGGTGCCAGCTCACGCACGAACAGCGTCAGGATGGGGTTCACCGAGCCGTTGCACATCTGAATCACCATGGTGGTGAAGAACAGACAGATCATTAAGCGCGGATTATCGAGGGTGCGAAACACGTCGCGACCGCTCAATTTGTCCTGCTTGCTGACCGGCGTATAACCGGTCTCTTTTATCAGGAACAAAGTGACGAGGAAGCTCACCATCAGCAGCACGGCGGTGACGATAAACACCATGCGTAAACCGAGCCAGTCCGCCAGCAAACCGCCAATCATCGGCCCGAGAATGACGCCGCTGATTTGCCCGGTGGAAACACAGCTTAGCGCCCAGCCGCTGCGTTCGCGTGGTACCTGCGCCGCCACCAGCGCCATCGCATTGGGAATGTAGCCGGACGTGAGGCCCATCAGCGCACGCAGCAGCAACAGTTGCCACGCCTGAGTGACAAACGCCTGCAGCAGAATCACCGCGCCCATGCCGAAAGAGGCGCGCAGCAGCATTAGCTTGCGCCCTTTACGGTCAGCAAGGCTGCCCCACAACGGCGCGACGGCGGCAGAAACAATGAAGGTGACGCTGAAGGTGAGCCCAGACCACACGCTGAGCGCGTTACCGCCACGAATCCCGAGTTCTTCTACATACAGCGGCAGGAAGGGAATGATCTGACTGATGGCGAGTCCGGTAAAAAAGCAGCCAAACCAAACGGATATCAGATTAACTTTCCAGGACTCGATGGAGCGTAACATGGGCGTGGGCATCAGCAGAATGAAACGAGAGTTCAGTCTAACAATCTCATAACATTACCGGACGGCAAAACATGGCATGGGCGAAAAAACGCAGTTTTACACTGTCGAGCGTGATTTTGTTCACAGCAAATCATGTCTGAAAGCCGTTTTTTAGTGTCTTTATGTGCTGAAACCCTGCTTGCCGCAAGATAAGCGCATCGCAATGGCAGGCAAACGTGAAAAAATATGTCTACACGTTACTGACAATATTCCACACCGCATCTATGTTTAAAAAACCACCAGTTACCACTGGCGACGCGCTGTCTGTTCTGGACAGTCCGCATGATTAAACCCAATTTTCCCATGCTGCCGTTATCCGGCGGTGGGCATCGTTGTCTCTGCGGAGGTCAGCTATGAGAACCCAGCCAAACAGCGCCAGTCGGGCGATTACCGACTATTTTAATAGCCCAGCCTGGCATGCACCGCATGAGAGCGACATGCTAGCGGCGATCATGCGCGAACTGATGGATGACGGACAGCCTGCCACCAGCAAAGCGATTATTGCGCGCGTGATTGATAAGCTGGAATTTGAAGGGGATGAACAGCAGCTGCAGAGCTACCGCAACTTACTGGCAAAACTGCTGGAATCGGGGCCGCAGAAATAGCGGCCCACGCCACTATTTTACCGCACGCAGATGGTCGGCTTCGCTGACAAATGCTTTGCCGCTTTGACGCTGGTACAGGCAGAGTTCGCGTCCGACCTGATTTTTCATGTGCTTTTGCGGATAGCGACCTTCCAGCAGCAGCGCATCAAAGCCCACGCTGTCATAATACTGAATCGGCTTACCCACCACTTTCACTGTCTTCAGGCCGCTGGCCTTGAGACAGCTTTGCTGCATATTTTTGTCGTTTTGCTGCCATGCGGCTTCGCTCGACGCCTGCGCCAGCGGACTCAACAACAGCGTTAACAGCAGTAATTTTCCACTCGTTCTCATCATCACTCCTCCATCAGCCTTGCAGGCCGAAAGATAAAAAAAATTCCCGCCGCAGCGGGAAGAAATAAGACGAACATTGCATATTCGAGAGTGACGAGGAAATCTCCGTAGTGCGCAGTTATCCTCGCCCGGCGCTGTGACAGCCAGATGACAATGCAATGTCGTTTTTTTGTTATCCGCAGTACACCCGGGAAATTTTACCGCTTTGATCCGCCGCGAAATTTATCCGACGCAGATTGAAATCCATCGTTACCGCTGAATTCCACGGAATAGCACGCACCGGGACGTCGAAGCGTTTGTTGTCGAGCGTCGATAATGGCTGACCAACGTAGTTTTGGTATTGCGATGCGCCGCACTGATCGGTTTCCGGATCGTGGCTGGCAGCCGCGCTGGCGTCAGGTTTGCTGGCTGACTGGCAAGCGGTCAGGGCAAAAAAGGCCGTTACCAGTAGCGCTTTTCCATAATGGGTCACAAGTTTCTCCTCCTGGATAAATAGACAACCGGTTTTTGAGAGTAGCAAAGCGTGACCGTGAAACGGAAATTTTTACAGCAGATTGGTCGCACTAATCAGCTCAAAAGGGCGATCTTCCTCTCAAAAGTTAGGATTAATCGCACGCACTGTCTAAAAATCAATCCGCCAGCCACTACAATTAACTAAGAATTTTCTTAGCGAGGAGACAATGATGGAACTGGTGATTTTTGTTGGCTTCGCCGCTCTGATGACGTTTGTTGCGATCAGAGTGCGTTAAGCGGTTTCAAATGATGGTCGCCATAAATGGCGACCCTACGATGTTAATTCTTCCTTCAACCGGGCATTAAACGCTGCCAGCGGCATGGGGCGGCCGAGGAAATATCCCTGCCCTTCTTCACACGACAGCGCTTTCAGCTCCCTGAGCTGTGCTTCGGTTTCAATCCCTTCTGCAGTAATGGTCAGCGCAAACGCGCGAGCCAGGCCGACAATCCCCGCCACCACCGATTGCGCCTGCTGCGATTCCGGGAACTCCTTCATCCATGAACGATCGATCTTCAAGCCGTTGAACGGAAAGGTTTTCAGATAGCCCAACGCCGCATAGCCGGTACCAAAATCATCCACCGTCAGCCGCACGCCGAGCGCGCGCAGGCCTTGCATGATCTCCAATGCGCGATCCGGATTCTCAAAAGTGACGTTTTCGGTGATCTCCAGCTCCAGCCGTGTGGCCGGTAATCCACTCACCTCCAGCGCATGCGCCACGCGCTGCACCAGATCGTTATTACGAAACTCCACCGGCGAAATATTCACAGAAACATAGCGCTGTTCGCCCCAGTCGCGGGCGTCCACGCATGCGCGCATCAGCACCCAATCGCTGATCGCAGCGATCAGGCCGTTCTCTTCCGCTAACGGAATAAAGCGATCGGGTGTGATCCATTGATCGTCGGCTATCTGCCAGCGAATCAGCGCTTCAGCGCCAGCCAGCTGCCCGCTTTGCAGCTGATAGCGCGGCTGATAATGCAGCGTGAAGGCGTGATTGTGCAGCGCGCCCTCAATCGCCTGCACCATGTCGCGTTTTGACTGCAGATGGTTCGCCATATCGGTGGAGTACCAAACCCACTGATCGCGTCCGGCACTGCGCGCCTGAGCCAGCGCAATATCGGCCAGGCGTAACAGCGCTTCCGGCTGAGCCGCATCCTGCGGTGCTGATACGATGCCCATGCTGGCGGTGAGGCTAATTTGATGCGATCCGCTGATGATCGGTTGATGCACCATGCGCTGCAGCGCACGACAGCGATATTCCACACCCGCCCGCGTGCTTTCGCGCAGCAGCAAAATAAAGGCATCGCCGCCGAGCCGGGCCGCCAGTTCATTCGGCGCCAGCAAGCTTTTCAGCCGTGTCGAGATCTCATTCAAAACGTCATCACCGACCGCGTGGCCCCACGTGTCGTTGATCGGTTTGAACTGATCGAGATCGAAACTGATGACAAACAGCGGATCATCCGCGCTGACACACTCCAGATACGCGGTTAAATACTCCTGCAGCTGCATACGGTTCGCGAGGCCGGTCAGCATGTCATGACGTGACAGAAACTGAATTCGCGCTTCGGCGTCCACTTCATGAGTGATATCCGACACCGTGCCGCGAAAACCCGAGCGCAAGCCGTTACGCCGAATGGCTTTCGCCATTAACTGCCCAATGCGGCGCTCGCCGTTGGCCGACATAAACTGGCAGCGCAGCGGCACATGTTTCACCTCTTCGCCTTGACGCATCAGCCAGGAGACCAGCGAATGGCTGGGATGGCTCAGCAGTTGATCGAGCGGACGTCCAATCCAGCTTTTCACTTCATGGCCGGTCACCGCAGCAAAGCGCGACGAGAGATAACAGAGGCGGCCCTGTGCGTCGACTTCCCAAATCCAGTCCGACGCGGCTTCCGCCAGATCGCGAAAACGCTCTTCGCTGTTGGCCAACTCACGCTGACTGATAGCCAGCATTTCAAAGCGACGATCGGAGATCACCGCGTTGTGCAGTGCATGCCGCAGCACGCGACGCGTCACCAGCGCCACCGCCAGCGCGGTGAACAGCAGCAGCGGCATCATCAGCCACATCACGCCGAAGCCGGGATTTTTCGGCTGCCAGCGCAGCACCAGGGGTTCGCCCTGCAGCACCGGCTCCACCAGCCGTGGCTCATACAGCGCATCGTTTAGATCGCTGGCGATGCGCGGTTCAATCACATTCAGGGATGTGCCCAGCGTTTGCAGTTTTTGTGGCGTGAAAATGTTAACGAACACCATGACCGAAGCGGGGCCGGGCATCGTCGGCAAATCCTGTCCTTTGCCCGGCGTAATCGGTGCGGCCACGACGATCGCCGGGTTACTCTCCACCAGCGCATTGCCTGCAACGGCGTCATGCAGTGAGCGCGCCGCGCTTAGCAATACGTTGCTTTGTGCGCCTAACAAGCTCTCAATCGAAGCATCTGATAATTCACCGTTAATCACCGCATAGCGGGTTTTCCCATTGCCATCTACCACGAACACGCCGTCGTAGTGATACTCCTTGTAAAGCCCCGGACCAAAGTTCTCTTCGTCCCACGCCCAAACCTTATTGACCGTCAGATGCAGGTTTTTCCAGCCTTCGCCCCAGTTAGCATAATCGCGCGCATCGACGAGCATCTGTTGCTGCTGTTGCTGCCACGCCTGACGCATCAGATTGGCATCCTGCTGGATTGAGTCGATGTTTTGTCGATGGGCGATAACCAGCACCATCACCACAGAGAGAAGTAGCACGCCAAACAGCAGCGAGGATAAGGTGCGCAGACTGCGCCGCGTCAGCCTTACCGTGTGTGCTTCCATATTGGTCCTGGCAGCCAGTGCCGTGTGCCGGTGAAACTCAGAATTCATGCGCATTGCTCGTAGAATACAGGCAGCAAAAAAAGGCGGATGACAACGCAGACTGCGCACATCTCCACCCTGTAAGGGTTTGATCGGTTATCGGCCCCAAGCGCCGCAGATTTAGTCTTGTTGGTGGAATATTTGAGCAGCGCAAATGTGCAGCACGCCACCTCGACAGGGATGATCGGCGTTGCTACTATGCGCTCTCCTCTGCTCGCTGAGTCGCCTATGGACACCCAATCCGACAAAGTTACGTTAACGCTGTTCTACGTGGGTAGCTTTGTGGTCTATTACCTTGTGACCATGCTGGTTACGCTGTTTCCCAATTACGGGATGCTGCGTACCAACGGCTTGCTGATGCCGGTGCTCTGCCTGGTGGAGTTTGCGGTGATCTATCCGCTGTACCGTTTTTACTGTCAGCGTCGCAGCGACATTCCGCTGGGCTTTGTGCGGCCGATGCAGGCGCTGCTATTTATCGGTTTACTGTTCGCTTTGATGGTGGCGCAGACGCAATTTCTGCAACCCGAAGGCTGGCTGATTGCGCAATCGCAGCAGGGACGCAGCTCGATGTTGATTCTGCTGCTCACCGCCGTGCTGCTGGCACCGGTGTTTGAAGAAGTGCTGTTCCGGGGATTTTTACTGCAAGGTTTTCTGTTGTGGGCGCCGAGAAGCCGTTTTGCCTGCATGCTGCTCACCTCCCTGCTGTTCGCCGCGATGCATACCCAATATGTGCACTGGGAAACGCTGGTTGCCTTAACGCTGTTTTCCATGCTGCTGTGCTACGCCCGCCTGCGCAGCAACAGCCTGGCGCTGCCGATCTTCCTGCACACGTTAAACAATTTAATCGCTATCCTGCCCGCCTGGTATTTCGCCTGACCAAAGCAAAACAGCCATCCTGAGATGGCTATGTATGATGCTTACACCTGTGTCAAACCGCCATCCACACAGATTTCTGCGCCCGCGATGTAACTGCTCTCGTCACTGGCGAGGAACAGCGCGACGTTGGCCACCTCTTCGGGCTTGCCCATTCTGCTGAGCGGAATAGTGCTGGTGATGCCGTTGCGCACCTCTTCAGAAGCCGCCCGCATCATATCGGTATCGATCGGGCCAGGCGCCACCACGTTAATGCGGATACCGCGCGCAGAGAGCTCGCGCGTCCAGGTACGGGCAAAGGATCGCAGCGCGGCTTTACTGGCGCTGTAAACGCCGTATCCTTGGGTGCCAATCACATCGGCAATAGAACCAATCAATACCACGCTGGCGCCGGGCTTCAGCAGCGGCAACGCGGCCTGCAGGGCAAACACCGGCGAGCGCACATTGAGGCCGAAGATGTGATCAAAATGCTCAGCGCTAATCTCATCAATGGTAGCGTACTCCGCCATCCCAGCGTTGATCACCAACACATCCAGCTGGCCGGATTCACGCGTGATCGTTTCAATAATGCGCGTCAATTCACTCTGCTGGCTCACATCGGCACGCAGCGGATGCGCGTTGCCGCTGATGCTGCTGCTGGCGGTCTGTAACTCCTCGTCACGGCGCGAGGTAAACCAGGTGGTAGCGCCCTCACTGGCAAAACGCTGGCTGATTGCCAGACCAATTCCCTTTGCGCCGCCCAGTACCACCGCCACTTTGTTATTCAGTCTGCTCATCTGCTCTCTCCTGTTTGGGTAGAAAGCAGATGGTATATATTTTATACTTAATAACAATTACGCACTTTATTTATACCAGATATCGCGGAGTATATCGCCATGGCTGAAATCGACGGTAACAGCTTGAGAGATTTAGGGAAAACCCGGCCGGTGCTGGAGCACATCACCAATAAATGGTCGATTTTAATTCTCACCGTGCTTTGTACTAAGCCGTCGCGTTTTAATGAGATTCGTCGTCGGCTGGATGGCATCACTCACAAAGCGTTGGCGGATGCGTTAAAGCGGCTGGAGCGCAATGGGCTGGTGAATCGCGAAGTGCTGAACACCGCGCCAATCGGTGTGGAATACAGCCTGACGCCGCTGGCGCAGACGCTGCAACAACCGTTTATCGCGTTGTATGACTGGGCGCTGGAGCACGGTCCATCACTGGAACGCGCGCAGGAAGAGTACGACCGCACCCACACGGATGAGATCGCATAGGGCCGCCATTCATTCATGGCGACCGCTGGCACAAAAATTACTCTTTTTCCGCTTCGAAATGGGTTTTGAACTGTTCGTAGATTGAAATCATGTTGGAAGCATCACCGTGCAGCGGGCTCAGTTTTCCCGCGCGCACCAGTTCAATCACCAGTTGCAAGGCGGCTTGTTTTGGGCTGCTGGCTGGTTGGGCAATTTCGTTCGACATGTTAACTCACTCATCGTTTTTATCAGGGCCGCATAGTTTAGCCCAGATTGAGCTACGGTTGCGCACTGCGATGCGTATAATCGTGCGAGCCGGACAAGAAAGCCGCTCAGGGTGATAATTGACTCTCAACGCGTTTAGCTATACTGGATCAAAAAAGGGAACGACCAGCCACACATTCCGTACCAGCGAGAAGGTGTTAAAGGAGTCTGATTATGCTGATTGGTTTTGTTTTATTAGTGAGCGCATGTGGGCATGATGCCTGTGATGCCTTACCGGTTTCGGAGCGTATCTATCCGACCAAAGTGGCCTGTGAGCAGATGGCCGAACGCATCCATAAAGTGCGGCCAAATGTGGTCTTACTTTGTGGCGAAGTGCACCGTTAATTCGGTGCCAGCTTGATTAAAGTTGCGCAAATAGTAGCCAAACGGCATTGCAAGAATGGGTTGTAGCGTTCAAAATATAAGCTGCTTTTCACTATCATCGTTGTGAATCCAATGAAAACATCTCGCCCCCGTCGTCCAAACGGACGCTGGGTTTATTACATTTTGTATGATGGCATTCTCTGGCCCTGCCCCGTACGTTGGGAATGGGAAAGCGGCTTCGGCGGCTGGCTGCCATTCTATTTCTCGCCCACGTTTGAGTTCGTGGCGGGCGATCCACGCAAGGCGTATCGCATTGCGCGCAGCAGTGCGCGTAACGTACGCCAGACAGACGGTGAGTACGCCTGATTGATTAGCCAATCTGCCATGGGAACCATGACGCCGTGAGCAGGTAGTGCAGTAACTCCAGCACCAAAATCACCATCACCAACACGCCAAGCTTGTGACTGCTGATCCACTCTTTCATCCCCATATCATCGCTGCCCAGCGAATCAGCATCAGCGCCCCGCAGATGCACAACAGCACCACGATCATTTTCCAGTGTTTGGTTGCAGCCAGTTTTTTTGCCACGCATCCTCCAGACGACAGAAAGCAACGGTGCGCCCTAAGGCGCACCGTTGATTCTAACGCTGGTCACCCATTTGGGCGATTATTTATTCAGCGTGTAGTCGAGCGTGATTTCAGCATTCAGTACCTGAGAAACCGGGCAGCCCGCTTTGGCTTTCTGGATGATCTCATCAAACTTCGCGTCATCAATGCCCGGTAAGACGATGGCGCTGGTCAGCGCGATTTTGGTGATGGCAAAACCGTCGCCCTTTTTATCCAGCGACACATCCGCGGTGGTATCAATGCTTGTTGGCGGATGCCCTTCATTGCCCAACATCAATGACAACGCCATTGAGAAACAAGCGGCATGTGCTGCACCAATCAGCTCTTCCGGGTTAGTGCCCTTCTGGCCTTCAAAACGGGTATTGAAACCGTACGGTTGATTGCTCAACACGCCGCTTTCGGTACTTACCGTACCTTTGCCTTTAATGTCGCCTTCCCAATGGGCCGATCCTTTCTTATGAATGGTCATGTCATTCCTCCTGTTGTGTTCGACAGCTATTGAGTATAGACAACATGACTCATTCTGCTGGATTAGCTCACGGCGCGTGGACGCGCCGGACTCAAGCCCGCCTCGCTCAACAGCGCGTTAGCCTGCACCAGTGAAGCCTGCGTAATCTCTTTGATCGATTTCGCGCCAGTCAGCGTCATCGCCACTTTCATCTCTTTCTCAATCAGGTTGAGCAAATTTTCAACGCCGCGCTGACCGTGCGTTGCCAGCGCATAGACAAACGCGCGTCCCAGCAGCACGCTGTCGGCACCGAGGGCGATCATGCGCACCACATCCAATCCGCTGCGAATGCCGCTGTCGGCGAGAATAGTGATATCGCCTTTCACCGCATCGGCAATCGCCGGCAACGCGCGCGCCGACGACAGCACGCCGTCCAGCTGACGCCCGCCGTGATTCGACACCACAATGCCATCGGCACCAAATCGCACCGCATCGCGCGCATCTTCCGCGTCGAGAATGCCTTTAATCACCATCGGGCCATCCCAGAATTCACGAATCCACTCCAGATCTTTCCAGGAAATCGACGGATCGAAATTGTTCGCCAGCCAGCCGATGTAATCTTCCAGCCCGGTCGGTTTACCAAGATAAGTGGAGATGTTGCCTAGGTCGTGCGGACGGCCATGTAAACCGACATCCCACGCCCATTGCGGATGGGTTGCCGCCTGCCAGTAACGACGCAGCGGCGCATTGGGGCCGCTCATGCCGGAGTGCGCATCACGATAACGTGCGCCCGGCGTCGGCATATCGACGGTGAACACCAGCGTGGTACAGCCGGCGGCTTTGGCGCGCTCCAGCGCGTTGCGCATAAAGCCGCGATCGCGCAGCACATAGAGCTGGAACCACACCGGACGATTAATGGCCGGCGCCACTTCTTCAATGGGGCAAACCGACACGGTTGAGAGCGTAAACGGAATGCCTTTCAGCGCCGCCGCGCGCGCCGCCTGCACTTCACCGCGTCGCGCATACATGCCACACAAGCCGACCGGCGCCAGCGCCACCGGCATCGACAGGGTTTCGTTGAACAGCTTCGTTTCGAGGCTCAACGCCGACATGTTTTTCAGCACGCGCTGGCGCAGCGCCACGTCGGAGAGATCGGCGACATTGCGCTTCAGCGTGTGCTCGGCGTAAGCGCCGCCATCCAGATAGTGAAACAAGAACGGTGGCAAGATGCGTTGCGCCGCGGCGCGATAGTCACAGGCAGCAGAAATGATCATCCGTTATTTTCCTTGTGCTGAGGTTGGTGGCCCGGCAGACGCGTAATGCGCGCCTGGCGCGCCTCATCTTCATGCAGGGTTTTCATAGTGGTGTGAACAAAGCCGAGATGATCCATCGCCGCCTGGCGCGCCTTTTCCGCGTCACCGGCCATCACCGCATCAAACATCGCCTGATGCTGTTCGTTAAGACGATTAAAAATCACCGGATGGGTATACATGCGCTGACGGCTGTGCAGCACCGAGGATTGCAGCAGATCGAAAAAGCCGCGCATGGTCTGCAGCAGCACTACGTTGTGCGAGGCTTCGGCGATGGCGAGATGAAAACGCAGATCGGCCTGCGCCGCGAGATCGGCATCGTCGCTCTGCTTAATCTTCAGCAGCGCATCAAAGGCGTAAGCCAGCCGCTCTTTATCGGCTTCGGTGGCGCGCAACGCCGCGTGCCATGCGGTGCTGGCCTCTATTGCGTGACGCGCTTCAAGGATGTCGTAGCGATAATCGGGATCCTCCGCCAGCAACTGGCGAATCGGCTCAACGATACGCTGTTCCGACCACGGCTGCTGCGGCTGACGCAGCCAGGTGCCGCCGCCGCGTTTACTGATTAAAACGCCGCTGCTGATCAGTTGCTGGATCGCCTCGCGCAGTGACGATCGCGATGAACCAAACTCCGCCGCCAGCGCGCGTTCGGACGGCAGCCGCATGCCCGGCTCCAGCTGATGCTCGGTGATCCAGGCGCAGAGCCGCGCCCGCAGCGTATTTTCGGTCATCGCATTATCCTGAGAAAGGCTCCATCGCCATGCTGCATTGGTAGGACCAAAATGCAGCAGGGCGGGCTTGATGGAGGAGAATGGTTAATGCTTTGTTATTTCGATGCAACGAAACAGGCGGGATTTTTCATGTTATGTGACGACGCGGCCACATTTGAATCTTTTGGTAGGACCAATTACGCCGCAGTCCGGCCAAAGGCCCGATCATAACTGCGCGGATGAAAGCGCAGGTTCAGCAAAATCAGCCCGACCGTCACCGCCGCCTGCATCAGCCAGACGCTGGAAAAACTGTGGGTTAATGCCTGTAGCTGACCGGCGATAAACGGCATGCAGCCGGCGATGATAAAGCCCGCGCCCTGCATAAACGCCACCAGCCGTGCACCGGCCTGCGGATGCGGCAGGTGATCAAGCGCCAGCACCATCGCCAGCGGGAATGCCGCGCCCAGTCCAAATCCGGCAATCGCCGCCCACAGCCACGGCGCGAACAGCGGGGCAAACAGAAAGCCGCTCATGCCGATCAGCTGACAAACCAGGCTGATAATCAGCTGCGGACGCCGATCCGCCTTACGCGCTAGCAGCGGCATCAACAGCGCACCTGCAACCTGACAGAGAATCATTGCGCCGAGCAGCGATCCGCCGGCCTGCGCCGACCAGCCAAGATGATGATAGGCATCCGGCAGCCAGGCAACGCAGGTGGCGTAACCACCGTTCACCAGGCCAAAACTGATTGCCAGCGTCCAGGCGCGCGGCGTGCGCCACAGCGACGGCAGCGCAACGTTTTCACTGCTGGCGACGGTTGGCACCCGCACATATAACCACAATCCAATCGCCAGCAGCACCGGCAGCGCCCAGCCGCTCAGCGCCAGCGGCTCGCCCAAATGATCGCTGAGCCACGGCGATAACGCCGCCCCCAAACCGCCACCGCCCATTAGCGCACCGGCCCACAATCCGGTGACCGGCGCGCTGCGCTGCGCAAAGCGCTGACGAATCAGGCCCGGCATCGCCATCTGCACCACGCCCACGCCAAGGCCGCCAAACAGCGCGCTGACCACCAGCCAACTGCCGTCGTGGATCACGCCACGCGCCGCCAGCGCCAGCAGCAGCAGCGTCAATCCGGCTAGCAGCAAGCGTTGCAGCGGCACGCGCTGCATCAGCGAAGCGCTCAGTAGCGCGACCGCGCCCATCATCACCATCGGTACCGCAGGCAGCAGCGAAGCCGCCAGTGAAGAGAGTCCCATCGTCTGCCGAAGCTGGCCGAGTAACGGACTAAGAGAAGTGAGTAACGGTCGCATATTCAGCCCAGCCAATACCAAAGCGGCGAGCGTTAATCCGTTGAAATGTCGATTCATACACAATCCTGCTGCAAAGAGGTTGTCAGCATCGCAGCAGTCGTTACTATTTGGAAATGAAATAACACCATAACGACCAGTGGAAAAATGAATCGTCAGCCGATGTTTACCCCGCAGCAACTGCTGAGTTTTGTCGCGGTGTGCGAAACCGCCAGCTTCACCCGCGCCGCCGATCGCGTGCATCTGTCGCAATCCACCGTGAGCCAGCAGGTGCGTCGGCTGGAAGAGATGATCGGTAAACCGCTGTTGCAGCGCACGTCGCATCAGGTGGCGCTCACCGAAGAGGGCGAAAAGCTGCTGGGCTATGCGCGCCGCATCATCGCGTTAAATGGCGAAGCGCACGACGTGCTGAGCGATAAATGGCGCGACGGCGTGCTGCGCCTTGGCGTGCCTGAAGATTTCGCCGCGCCGACCGCCGGATTGCTGGCGGAGTTCAGTCGCGAACATCCGCAACTGCGCCTTGATGTGATGAGCGGCATGTATGTCGATTTGCATCGTGCCTGGCAGCGTGAGGAGCTGGATATCATGCTGATCAAACAGCCGGGCGGTGAACGTCCGCTGGCTGCGCGCCCCGAGCCGCTGCTGTGGCTGGACAGCGCCGCACATCCCTGCTTTGAGCAAACGCCGGTGCCGCTGGTGGTGTTCCCGCAGCTCGGTTTATATCGCGAGGAGATGGCGCAGACGCTGGATAGCCTCGGCCGCAGCTGGCGCATCAGCTACAGCAGCGCCAGTTTGGTGGCGCTCGCCAGCGCCAGCGCCGCCGGATTGGGCTTAACGCTGCTGCCCGCCAGCTGCCGCTTGCCTGAGCATCGCGTATTAGGGGAAGCCGATGGTTTACCCACCATCAACCATTTTGAACTGGCGCTATTTTGCCGTGCGCCGCAGGACGAACTGCAGCAGGCGCTGGCCGCCGCGCTGGTGACCTTTTGTCAGCTGCAGTGGCAGTGATTTTGCCACTGCTAACCAGTGGCAAATATCGCAGCGCGCTGCGTTGAGTTTTGCCAGATTAAGCGTTTCTCATTTGATGGAACCGCTGATGCAACTGACCTCTCCCAGCCGTCGTGAATTTCTTAGTCTGACCGCCGCCGGAAGCCTGCTGGCCGCCGGCATCAGCTACGCTGCGCCCGCTTCACCGCTGCTCGCTAACAGCACACAGCCGCACACGCCGCCACCGCGCGTTGCGCATTACCAGCTGCTCAATGTCCGCCTCGAAGAGGGCTTTGAGCGCGACGGTAAAGAGGTGATCGCCACGCGCACCGCGCTGTACGACATCACTATCAAAGACGGCACTTTCGCGGCGATTGATGCCGCAGGCAAAGCGCGCAACACCAATCTGCCTCAGTGGGATGCCAACGGCGCCCTGCTGCTGCCGCGCACCCGCGATATGCATATCCATCTCGACAAAACCTTTTACGGTGGTCCGTGGGAAGCGCCGCGTCCGCGTCAGGGCAAAACCATCATGGATATGATTGCGCGCGAACAGGTGCTGATCCCGCAACTGCTGCCAACGTCGCAGGCGCGTGCCGAAGCGATCATTGGTTTGCTGCACAGCAAGGGCACCACCGAAGCGCGCAGCCACTGCAATATCGATCCGGTTAGCGGCCTGAAAAGCCTTGAGCATCTCAAGCTGGCGCTGGCGAATCATCCGGAATTCCCGTGTGAAATCGTTGCCTTCCCGCAGCACGGTTTACTGCACTCGAAGGTTGATGGCTTGATGCGCGAAGCGATGCAGATGGGCGTGCAGTTTGTCGGCGGGCTGGATCCCACCAACGTGGATGGCGCGATGCAGGCGTCGCTGGATGCGATGTTCCAGATCGCCCTCGATTTCCAGCGCGGCGTAGATATCCATCTGCACGAAACCTCGCCATCCGGCGTGGCGGCCATTCAGTACATGATCGACACCATCGCGAAAAACCCGCAGCTGAAGGGCAAAGTGACGCTGAGCCACGGTTTTGCGCTCGGCACGCTGGAAGGCAAAGCGCTGGATCAGATGATTACGGGCATGGCCGAGCAGCAGATGAGCGTGGCGTCGACCATTCCGATTGGCAAGCTGACCATGCCGCTGCCGCAGTTGCAGGCGGCGGGCATCACGGTGATGACCGGCACGGACAGCGTGATCGATCACTGGTCACCGTTTGGCACCGGCAGCATGCTGGAGAAAGCCAATTTGTACGCGCAGCTGTATCGCGGTTCCGATGAGTTCGGTTTGAGCCGCGCGCTGCATATCGCCACTGGCGGGATTTTGCCGCTGTCGAATCAGGGCGAACGTCAGTGGCCGAAGGTCGACGATGAAGCCAGCATGATGCTGGTCGAGGCCAGCTGCTCCGCCGAAGCCGTCGCCCGCATCTCCCCGGTCCGCGCCACCTTCCACCGCGGATTACCGGTGTTCAGCGCCTGATATTCCCCGATACGCATCAATACGCACCTTGCCGTAGGGTCGCCATTCATGGCGACCGTCTCAATTGCTGCACCACCCCAACAAAAAAGCCTCCGCAAGGAGGCTTTACGTACGACTTAAACAGGCGGCATGCGCACACCCGATGAGTGCTGGATTTTACGAAAGCATCTGAATCGCCAGCGCATACAGCCGCTGGTTTTCATCGTCGCTGACAGGCTCTTCTTCCGCGTAACAGGCAATCATAGAGCTGACTTTATCCGAAGATAAGGTTTCTCCATGCAGATGCAGCGTTAACACGGCGCGGCCGACGATTTTCAGAATGTCTTCGTTTTGTCCCTGGACATAATGACTCAATGAAATGACCTCTGAAATATTATGGGTATTTACTGATTAGCCAAACGGCGGGGTAAATATAAAGCAAATCGGCTATTCGTTTTAATCAGAATTTTACCTAAGCGAAGCCATTCATTAGCACAATACTTATAAGTAAGCATTAACAAACCCTGATAATGCTTGTTTAATAACGCTAATTCTCCTTTTTCGTTGAATATGTCGAGGTTTAGCGCCCTCATTGCAGAATAAAATCAACCTCAAAAGCATTAGAACTTTGCAACAGTATGCGTATAAAAACGAGACAAGCCTGCTATAACGCTAACGGTTTTCAGGCAGGCAGCAGAAGCGCTTTTGCCATTGCCGATCACGCCCCTTTCTGCCAGACTGACCGCCGCCATCCTACCCGCAATTAGAGACTTTCCCGTGACTGCTTTTTCTACCCTGACGCAACTGCCCGCCAGCCAACTCGATAACCTGCGCGAGATGGGTTTCGACGCCATGACGCCGATTCAGGCCGCTTCCCTGCCCGCGATTCTGGAAGGGCGCGACGTGCGTGCGCAGGCGAAAACCGGCAGTGGCAAAACCGCCGCCTTTGGCGTGGGTTTGCTGAACCGCATCGATAACAGCCAGTTCCACACTCAAGCGCTGATTCTGTGCCCGACGCGTGAACTGGCCGATCAGGTCAGCAACGTGCTGCGTCAGCTGGCGCGTTTTACCCGCAATATCAAAATTCTGACGCTGTGCGGCGGCCAGCCAATGAGCGCGCAACGTGATTCCTTAGTGCATGCGCCACATATCGTGGTCGGCACGCCGGGCCGTTTGCTCGATCACCTGAAGCGCGACAACCTTGATCTCAGCCAGCTGCAAACGCTGGTGCTGGATGAAGCCGATCGCATGCTGGAGATGGGCTTCCGCGACGACATGGAAGCGATCATCGGCTTTACGCCGGAAACGCGCCAGACGCTGCTGTTTTCTGCCACCTGGCCGGATACCATCGCCAGCCTCAGCCAGCGTTTTCAGCGTGATGCGCTGGCGGTCGCCACCGAAGATAAAACTGAGTTACCGACTATCGAGCAGCAGTTTATTGAAGCCAGCGCCAAAGAGCGCCACAGCCTGCTCGGCGCGCTGCTCAGCCAGCAACAACCGGCTTCCTGCGTGGTGTTCTGTAACACCAAGCGCGAGTGTGACGACGTTGCCGCCGCGCTGAACGAGCGTGATATCAGTGCGTTAGCGCTGCATGGCGATCTGGAGCAGCGCGATCGTGAGCGCGTGCTGATTCGCTTCGCCAACGGCAGCATCCGCGTGTTGATCGCCACCGACGTCGCTGCACGCGGTCTGGATATTAAATCACTGGCGCTGGTGGTGAATTTCCAGCTGGCGTGGGATCCGGAAGTGCACATTCATCGCATCGGCCGTACCGGTCGCGCTGGTGAGAAAGGGTTGGCGGTAAGCTTTGTCGCCCCCGACGAAATGGTGCGCGCCAATGCGCTGGAAGAGTATCTGCAGCAGAAGCTCAATTGGGTTTCCTCCAGCTCGCTGAAAGGCACCAGCGCCAAATCGCTGCCGGCGACCAAAATGACGCTGTGCATTGATGGCGGCCGCAAAGCCAAAATCCGTCCGGGCGATATTCTCGGCGCGCTGACCGGTGAAGCCGGATTCAGCGGCGATCAGATCGGCAAGATCGATATGACCGCCACCCACGCCTATGTTGCCATCGACGCCGCTCAGGCGAAGAAAGCGCTGATCAAGCTGAAAGAGGGCAAGATCAAAGGCAAAAGCGTGCGCGCCATTCTGCTGAAGTAAAGGGTACCCGCGTGAGGGCGATCGCTCTCACGCTAAAATTTCCGCTATCTCCCCCTTCATTTTTTTTCTCTTCTGCCGATAAGTTAATCATGGCGATATTGCCCTGCCCTTTACTCAGCCCAGATCTGCTCCGAGGCCATGATGGATAATTTTCAGAAAGAGATCGATGAACGCGCCAACCTTGCGCTTTCCAATAAATTCGAACTGCTGTTGTTCCGACTGGGTTCCGATCAGCTGAAAGGCAAATCTGAGCTGTACGGCATCAACGTGTTTAAACTGCGTGAAATCGTGCCGATGCCCACCATCACCCGCGCCGCTGGCATGCAATCGCCGCTGCTTGGCATGGCGAGTATTCGCGGCCAGTTTATTCCGGTTATCGATCTGCCCGCCGTCACCGGCTGCAAACCAGAAACCGGCCTTAACCTGCTGCTGGTGACCGAATATGCGCGCAGCACTCAGGCGTTTGCGGTGGAATCGGTGGAGAACATTGTGCGTCTCGACTGGAGCCAGGTGCACACGGCGGAAGCAGGCATCGGTAGCCGCAACATCACCAGCATCGCCTGTCTGGATACCGACGGCCAAAGCAATAATCTGGCGATGGTGCTGGACGTTGAGCAGATTCTGTATGACATCATTCCTTCAGTGCGCGGCGTTGAGCCAAGCGCAGAGACCGCCAAAGACTTCAATCTGAAGCCGGGCCAGGTGGCGATTGTGGCGGAAGATTCCAAAGTGGCGCGTCAGCTGCTGGAGCAAGGCCTGAAAAGCATGGGCATCCCGGCGATTATGCACAACACCGGTCTGGAAGCCTGGATCAAAATTAACGAGATGCAGAAAGAAGCGGCTGCTAATGGTGAGTCGATCCACGACAAGATCGCGCTGGTGCTGACCGATCTCGAAATGCCGGAGATGGATGGCTTTACCTTAACGCGCAACATCAAACGCGATAACAACCTGCGCCAGATTCCGGTGGTGATCCACTCTTCACTCTCCGGCAGCGCCAACGAAGATCATGTGCGCAAAGTCGGTGCCGATGGTTACGTGGCGAAGTTCGAAATCAACGAGCTGTCGAATGTGATCCACGGCGTGCTGAAAAAGCCGCGTTAATTCGTCTATCCCGTTCCATCTTAACGCCGCCATTTATGGCGTAATGCTGGTCCGATAAGCCAACGACGAGTGCGCAGGCCGGGGGCACTTTTGGTCCGGCGGTCCTCGCGCCGCTAGCGCGGTGCCTTCACTTCGCTCGTCTGCCTGACGGACCGGCGGAGACGGGACTTCCTTGTCCCGGCTCCGCCTTTCGCCCGCGTCCTGCGGGCTCTCCTGGCTTTCTCGCTTCGTTCAGCGCTGCGGAATGCCTGCCCAAAAGCGCCCTCGGCCTGCTCTTAAGCTTCAGTGCGTATTGTTGAAAACGGCACATTTGCCAGAGGCGCTGGCGCGTCTGCTACGGTAAAAGGGCCATTCGCAGCGCTGAGGCTTTTACGTTGGGCCTGGAGCCTCACGCATGGATGCGTGAGGCAGTTCGGGCCGGCCAGGACGGCCGATCCGCGAACGGTCAGTTGGCACGACGTGGAAGCCGAAGGCACCGCGTTAGCGGCGCGAGGACGGCCCGTGACGCAGCAGAGGTGTCAGAGCCCGCACCAGATTTAAAGCGAAATGCTTTATTAACTGACAAGCATTACGTCATGCATGCGCCCCTTTAACCAGGTGCGCATGAATGCGCACCCTACAAAGTCCCCAACGTCCCCGCCCAGCCACAAATCGATGTTAACGTCATTAACCAAACTGTGACGTACCTCTAAAAAATTAAAGTTAAAACATCCACAACCGATAACTGATAGCGCCGGTGCTGCCATACCAGTTTTGTCACGCTGCGCAACGATTTTCATCTTAGAAAACATCAACCTGATGCGGGCGCCTTGCCTGCTTTTCCGTCTTGAAAACATCAATTTTTGGCATTACGGGGAGAACCAATGTTGAGCTTAAAGAATATGAAGGTCGGCGTCCGTTTGGGCATCGCCTTTGGTTTAGTGGTGGCACTGTTAGTCATTGTCGGCATCACGTCGATTACCAAAATTAACAACATCAAAACCGGTATTACGTCGATTGTGGAAGACCGTTACGTAAAAGTGCGTCTCGGTTTTGACGTCCGTGACGGTGTTAACGATCAAATTAAATATCTGCGTGGCATCGTGATTGATACCACGCGTCCGGAAAATAACGTTAAACGTTATCAGCAACTCGCCGAAGCCACTGAACATACCAACAACGCGATGAATAAAATCAAAGCGATACAGGTTACCGAAGTGGGTAAAAAGAAAATCGCCGGGCTGCTGGCGGCCAGTGACAAATTCGAGGCCGAGAAACATCAGCTGATTGAGCTGGTACGCGCTGGCGATGCAGACGCCGCCAGCACCTATGTACTGAAATCCATTACCGATACGCAAAACGCGTTCCTGGCGAGCGCGGTGGCGTTTGCCGATTCGCAATCGCAGCAGTTACAGCAAGAAGGCGCGAAGATTATTGATAACGGCTCATCCGCTATTGAGATGACGCTAATCTTCTCCGCTCTTGCCATTGCGGCCTCCATCGTATTAGGCTTTATGCTGACGCGTTCAATTGTGCGTCCGCTGAATGAAGCGGTGGAAATCGCCGGAAAAGTCGCGGCAGGCGATCTCAGCTCGCACATTGAAATCAGCGGTAAAGATGAAACCGCCGTGCTGATGCAGGCGCTGCAGGCGATGAACGACAATCTGCTCACTATCGTTTCCGATGTGCGCGCCGGTTCCGATACCATTGCTGTCGCCTCGAATCAAATCTCGAGCGGTAACATCGATCTCTCATCACGCACCGAACAGCAGGCCAGCTCGCTGGAAGAGACCGCATCGGCGATGGAACAGATGACCGCCACCGTCAAGCACAACGCCGAAAACGCGCGGGAAGCCAATCAGCTGGTGGCCAACACCTCCAACGTGGCGAAGCAAGGCGGTGTGGTGATGGAACAGGTGATCGAGAAGATGGAAGCCATAACGCTCTCTTCGAAGAAGATCGTCGATATTATCAGCGTGATCGATTCCATCGCCTTCCAGACCAACATACTTTCCCTTAACGCCGCGGTCGAAGCCGCACGCGCCGGTGAGCAAGGCCGTGGTTTCGCCGTGGTGGCCACCGAAGTACGTAATCTGGCGGCGCGTTCGGCATCTGCCGCTAAAGAGATCAAGGTGTTGATTGAGGATTCGGTCGCGCAGGTGGATGAAGGTAGCCGTCTGGTGACGCACGCCGGTTCAACGATTGGTGAAGTGGTCAACAGCGTGAAGAGCGTGGCGGATATTATGAGCGAAATCACCATTGCCAGCAGCGAGCAGAGCAGCGGGATTAGCGAGATCAACTCAGCGATTACGCAGATGGAAGCGGTAACGCAGCAAAACGCCGCGTTGGTGCAAGAAGCCTCAGCGGCGTCGCAGGCGTTGCAGGAACAGGCGGATCGTCTGGCGCAGTCGATGAGTGTGTTTAAAACGGCTGCGGTTTAGCGATATTAGGGTCGCCAAGAACGGCGACCCTAGAATGCTAACTGACCAGTGAATACGCAATCGACGAAATCGCCAGCACGCCGACAATCACCACAAACAGGTTACTGATCTTCCCGCTGTACTGACGCATCGCCGGCACTTTCTGAATGGCATACATCGGCATCAGGAACAGAATCATCGCAATAATCGGCCCACCCAGCGTTTCGATCATGCCCAGAATACTGGGGTTCAGCGTCGCCACCAGCCAGGTGGTCAGCAGCATAAATGCGGTGGTCAGGCGATTCAGACGCTGCGGCGTGACGGTTTTACCGCGGCTGCGCAGCGACTTCACCACCATGCCGTTAAACCCTTCACGCGCCCCCAGATAATGCCCGAGAAACGACTTAGTGATCGCCACCATCGCCACAATCGGCCCCATCCACGCAATCATCGGTACATTAAAGTGGTTGGCTAAATAGGAGAGAATGGTGATGTTCTGATCTTTCGCCGCCTGCAGATCGGCGGGCGACAGGCTCAGCACGCAGCTGAACACAAAGAACATCACCGTCACGACCATAAGCAGATGGGCGTTCGCCAGGATGCGCGAACACTTCTTCTCCGCGCCTGCGCCGTACTCATCGCGTTTGGCAACAGCAAAAGAGGAGATAATCGGCGAATGATTGAAGGAGAACACCATCACCGGAATCGCCAGCCACAGCGTCATCAGAATGCCGTGGCCGCTTACATTCGCATCTAATGACAACGTTTCCAGCGCTGCACCATGCCAGTGCGGTACCAGATAAGCCGCCAGCAGCATCAGCACCGCCACAAACGGGAACACCAGTATGCTCATCGCTTTCACAATCATCTGCTCGCCAAAGCGCACCACCGTCATCATGCCGATGATCAGAATCAGCGACAGCAGCGCACGCGGCGGCGAAACCAGCCCCAGCTGATGCACGATAAAGCTATCAACGGTATTGGTGATCGCCACGCTGTACATCAGCAGGATCGGATAGATAGCAAAGAAGTAGAGCAAGGTGATGATCTTGCCAGCGCCCACGCCAAAGTGCTCTTCCACCACTTCGGTAATGTCTTCGCCGGGATTTTTACCGGAGAGCACAAAGCGCGTTAACGCGCGGTGCGCGTAATAGGTCATCGGGAAGGCAAGAATCGCCATGATAATCAGCGGAATCAGCCCGCCTGCACCGGCGTTTATCGGCAGGAAAAGCACGCCCGCACCAATCGCCGTACCGTACAGACCCAGCATCCACACGGTATCACTCTTACGCCAGCCCTTAGCCGCCGTTTCTACGGTGCCAAGCGTACCGGTTTGTGAGTTGTCCATCTGTCTCTCCAGAATTTCAAGCTTTATCAACATGCAGCCACAAAGATGGCTACCAATCATGGCGTGGGCTGCTCCGCCCGGCCGGAACGCAAAGGATGACGCTTCATGAGATGAAATTCACGCATCCTGATGTTTTGCGCCGCATTAAATGCACGAAACATGCGCGCAATCGATTGCATGGGGCGCTATTTGACATGAGACGCGGAATGAGTGCAAGAAGGAGTAACGGGGAGTCAGCAGAAAGGCGTGAGGAAAGTGGAAAGGTGTGGCAACGCTGGGCTGTTACCACGGGTAGTGCAAATGACACAAGAGCAACTCCCCCGGCCACTAGCCTCTGATAGCGCAAATGCGTCCAGAGGCTAACGCCGGGAGAATTTAATTAGAATGCGCGCATTCTGTAGAGTGCATAAAGAAAATAGTACGCTGTGAGTGTATTCAAATTCATAATCATGTACTTCAATTTTTCATTTTTATTCAGCAGGATGAAAATACCTTTTGAGTATTTACCCCGCTTTATTTCATTAATTTCCTGGGCAATATCCGCAGGTGAAAACGAAGAGTGATACATCGCGGTCACGATTTGCATATCCAGCGCCAGCACACGTTTGGAGATGCCTTTAAGGAAATAGTCGAGATCGCTGGCCTGATATTTACTGATGATCGAATCATACAGTGCGGTGAGAAACTGTTTACGTACTTTCAGCTCACTGTATTGCACTTTACGCTTCGATAATGAACCCTCCACATCTTCATAATGATAAGCCGCACCCGGCGTGACCAGAAAATTGCTAATGCAGCTGAAGAATTTAAGGTTAAACAGCAGATCCTCGCTCATGGAGATACCTTCCAAAAAGCGCAGGTTCAACTCCTCAATAATCTGACGGCGATAACATTTGTTATGCAGATAACCGATGTTATCACTCATCTCCAACTCACCGAGCACATAAGGAATGTCCTCCTGGCTGAAGAAGCCCGCCTGCGACACTTTGCCCACGCGGTTGTCGTTGAGGTTTCCTACCATCAAATCGACAGATTCCGCCGGCCAGGCATCAAGATTCTGTTTGAAGATCATCAGGAAGTTATCATCTACCCAATCATCCGCATCGAGGAATAACACATATTCACCGCGGGCCTGCTGCATTCCGCTATTTCGTGCGGCGCTGACACCGGCATTAATCTGGTGAATTACCGTGACCTGCGAATAAGCACTAAACTCCTGCAGAATATTCGCGGTTGAATCGCTGCTGCCATCATTAACCACAATCACTTCGTAACTGCTGAACGTCTGTTTAAGCACGCTCAGTAAGGTACGTTTAATGGTTTTTTGTGAGTTATAGACGGGAATGATAAGACTAAACAGGGGTTTTTCATTCATGATAAACTCTCTTTACTGTCTGAGGTTTTGATATTGTTAAATAACAGCCATAGTTTCCTGGGATTGATAAAAATCTGATGAATACGCATTACGGGTTGAGCAGGGAAAAAGTAATTAAGCAGGGTGAAAGATAAAAACTCGGTTAATACCACGCTCATGGCCGCGCCATTTAAACCGAAATAAGGAACCAACAATAAAGAGGAGGCCACGCAAATTAATAACACCACGAAGGTTTTCTTCACTAAATAGCGATATCCGTTATACTTAATAATGAAACGATCCATCACGCTGCTTAGCACCGCGCACATCGCACCCACGCTGAGTAACAGCGTTGGCGCTACCGCATCGAGATACTCCGCACCGTAGAAGTCACGGATAAACCATCCGGACAATAACCAAATCGCCAGAATCACCAGCGACGAGACACCAATCACCAGCAGATGTAATTTCTGCGCTTTGATAATCGATTGCCGATCGTCACGCTCTGCAAAGAACGCCGGGAAAAAGGAAGCCAGCAAGGCATTGGGTAAAAATACCCACGCGGTGGCGAGCGTCAGCGCGACAGAGAAAATTCCCGCCTCTTTCACACCAAGGAAATACGACACGCTGATTTGATTAACGCGGGTATAAATCGCCACCGCAATCACGGAAAACACCAGAGAAATACCGGACGCCACCATATAGCGTGAATATTTCTTCATCTGGCGCAGTGCCGGAATCGGTACCTGACGATGGTATTTCAGGAATATCGTCAGTTTGATGGCAAAAGGAATAAAGGTCGCCAGTACGATCGGAATCGACAACAGTTGCGGATCCAAACCGTAATACGAAATAAAGAAGCGCACGGTTAAACTGATCGCCAGCCCCGCCAGATTGGCGATCACATTCAGGCGCGCATTAAGCATCGCCTCGTTGTAGATATTGACCAGATCGAGCGAGGAAAACAGACAGGCAATCGCCGCTGCGCAGATAAATACCCGCGCTTCAGCACTCCACTCTTCGCCCATAATCAGCATGCCGCTGGCTGCCAGAATGCCGTAAATCACTAACACCAGCAGAAAGGTCGCCATCATTAAGCGCATGCCGGAGTGATGATTTTGCGATAAGCGTTTCAGCAGAATCACATCGCTGCCCATCAGCGCGATGCTTTGGATGAACTGAAAAACCAGCATCGAAATCGAGATAATGCCGAAGGTGGTGGGCCCCACATATTTCGCCACATACGAGGTGACAAATATCAGGCCGAACACCGCAATCAGCTTTTCAGCGATCATCCACAGGGAATTTTTTAATTTATCTTTCACAACTCAACCTCAGCGTTTATTTCTGTGCCAGGCGGCGCAGACGCGATACCAGTCGTGGACTGACAAAAAACAGCGCAAAGTACAGGCTCCACGGATTGAGCATCAATCCTGATGTGAAATAGGACTTGAAGCTGCGACGGTAGAGCGAAATATATTCATCAATAAAGGCGCGGCTGAATCCGTCGCTGTGCAGCGCTTTATAGATATAAGACGAAGTCACTTTTAAATAGAGATGGTAATAACAGCGGCTATGCTGCGCGGATAAAAACGCCTGCATGCCATTAAACGAACGCGCAAAGGAGAAATGCTTTTCGCGTAACGCCGATCGCGTGGCGGAGTTGGTGGATTCCACATAGTGATAAACCACCTGCTGGGTGAAGATCACCTGACGATCCTGTTGCAGGTGCAGGTAATTGACCACAAACAGCAGATCTTCGAAGTTATAAATCTCTTCGTTAAAGGTGAGCTGATGCTGACGAATCACATCACCACGAAACACCTTGTCGCAGATGCCGTGACGCGGATTGAAATAGAGCAGATCGTTAATCGCCGCCGAAGCGGTCAACTGGCGCACGTCACTGCTGTTGGCCGGGAAATCGAGCGGATCGCCTTGCGGCGTGAAGTGCTGCGATTCCCCACCCACCATGGCGATGTTGTTTTGCATCAGCCGCACATAGGTGGCAAATGCGCTGGCCGGCAGAAAATCATCGGCGTCTAAGAAGCACAGCAGTTTGCCGCGCGAGGCGCGAATGCCCTGATTGCGCGCCGATGAAACGCCGCCGTTGGTTTTGTCGATAATGTGAAAATGTGGGTAATGGGCGTAATTCTGTAATATCGCGAGCGAGTTATCGCTGGAGCCGTCATTAATAAAGATCGCTTCAAAACGGCTTTCTTCCTGCTGTAGCAGGCTGTCAATGCATCGCTCCAGATACGCCGCGGCGTTATACACCGGCACGATGACGCTGATTAAAACGTCGTTAACGGGATTTTGCATATAACCTCTGGACTCTGTCGGAGTAAAAGTTGCGGACGGAAAAAGTATTCGCTGAACATTGAAGTGATTAACAGTGCACGTTGCTTGCGCCCGGCTTAACATTTATTGCCTGTCTATTTCAGAGTTTCCTCAGGTCAAATAAAACTGGCCTTTAAATCTCTGTAAAAAGATCGCTAAATAAGATAATCGCCAAATAAACCGTGCAGATTTATTCTGATTTCGTCAGGTAAAACAGGCAGGCTACCGCCCCAGGCTTGCAGCTACCTGTTTACTGACTACGCATAAACCCATTTTTCAGGCATAAAAAGGCTGCGCTGCGCTCGTAAGAGTTCAGTTAATTTTCAGCCAGTTACGTTTTATCTTGCGGTGATTTGGCTTAATAGCGTCACCACGTCATTCACGGCGAACTTAAATTAAATTTTTATCTGTCTGGTAATGAGCGTAAAAAAACGCTGGCGTTTTTATCGCGCTCATTACCAAAAAAAAGAAATGCCGACCGGGGCTGAGTAGGTGCATCAACAGACGGGCCTTCTCAACGAACGTCACGACATTAACGATATTTGCTGTGTGCCCTGCACTTTTATAACTTCGGCGCGTCTTTCACGTTCCGATGAGTGCAAGTGGCGTTAATTCAGTGCGGCGCTTACGGTCGCACTGCAACGGGCTTAAAGCCCAAAATTTGCGATCTAATTCAAAACTTTTCCCGGCATTCTCACCACTCGCGGTAATAAGGTCAATGGTTGCCGGGCCAAACCGGAATTTACTCAGAGAAAGGCTGGATTAAATAACAGCGCATAGATTAGCCGTGGTTAATTGGTTTTTTGCCGATTGATTAGCGCCACAGCAGGCGAATACCAGGAATAAGATGGGAATATCGATGACATGGTGCCAGCAGAAACCAGCGCCTAAGCCGCGCCGGGATTGAAGCCAGCTCACAACTCTGATGATGGCCTGTCACCGTGCGCATTTTCGCGTGCTAGTCTCCAGCCATGCCTCTCTCCAGTTTCTCTTTACTGCAGGTTGTATGAAACGCAGATTATCTTTCCAGGTAAAACTCTTCCTGTCGCTGGTGCTGTTTTCCTGCCTGCTGCTCGCCTTGCTGGGCACCATTCTTTTTCATTTTATCGATCGCCAACTGCATCACGATCTTGGGCAGCGCGCGCGGGTGCAGGCCAGTGAGATTGCGCTGATGCCCGGCCTGGCGGAGAAAGTGGCGCGCCGCGATATCGCCGGCATCGCCGCGCTGATCCAGCCGCTGCGCAACCAAAGTGATGCCAGCTATATCGTGATTGGCGACACGCAAGAACACCATCTCTATCACTCGGAATCACCGGAGCGCCTCAATTTACCGATGATTGGCGGCGACAATGCCGAGGTGCTGCAGGGCAAAACCATTATTTCGGTGCGCAAAGGCGGCATCGGCGTATCGCTGCGCAGCAAGGCGCCGATCTTCAATGCCGAGCATCAGGTGATTGGCATTGTCTCGGTGGGTTATCTCACCTCCTATATTGCCAATATCAACGTCAGCCTGCTGTGGCAGGCCAGTTTGTATGGCGTGGCGCTGCTGTTGCTGCTGTTTATCTTTTCCTGGATGTTTAGCCGCAACCTGAAAAAACAGATGTTCTGGCTGGAGCCGAAAGATATCGCCCTGCTGGTGCTGCAACAAAAGGCGCTGTTGGAAGCGATGTATGAAGGGGTGTTTGCGGTGAACGCGGAGCGGCAGCTGATTCTCATCAACCGCGCCGCACGCGAGTTGCTGGATATTCAGCAGAGTGAGAGTGAACTGTTGGGAAAACCGCTGGATGAGGTGTTGCAGATCCATCCGGCGTTTTTGCGCCAGCATGAGGTGAAAACCCACGATCACGTTACCGTGCTCAATCAGCGTCAGGTGATCGTTAACCGGGTGGCAATCGAGCTGGAACCCGGCGAACCTGGCGGTTGGGTATGCAGCTTCCGCGACAAAAACGACATCAATACGCTGAGCAGCCAGCTAAGCCAGGTGAAACGCTATGCGGATAATTTACGCATCATGCGCCATGAACAGCTGAACTGGACCGCCACGCTGGTCGGCCTGTTACAGATGCAGCGTTACGACGACGCGATGCGCTACATTCATGCGCAATCAGCTGGCGCGCAGCAGGTGCTGGATTTTGTCTCGGCGCGCTTCACCTCGCCCGCGCTCTGTGGGCTGCTGCTGGGGAAATATGTCAGTGCGCGGGAAAAAGGCGTGGGGCTGAAATTTGATCCGGCCTGCCAGCTGAGCCGCATTCCTGCCGCGCTGAGTGAAACGGCGTTGATGTCGGTGATTGGCAATCTGCTGGATAACGCCGTCGACGCCACGCTCAATGCCACAACGCCCGCCGCCCCGATAGAATTGTATATTTCTGGCCGTAATCAGGAGCTATTAATCGAAGTGGCCGATCAGGGTTGCGGCATCGATGACAGCATTAAACCGCATCTGTTTGAGCAAGGCGTCACCAGCAAGCCGTCCAGCAACGACGATATGTTCGGTGCTGAGCACGGCATCGGCCTCTATCTGGCGGCAGGTTATGTACAGCAGGCGGGCGGTAGCATTGAGATCAGCGACAACTCACCGCAGGGCACCATCTTCTCGGTGTTTATTCCGTTCCAGCCCGCCGCATTAACAGGACTTTCCCATGAATAATGCTAAGCCGCTTGATGTGGTGATTGTGGAAGATGAGCCGCATCTGGCCGATCTGCATCGTGAATATATTGAGCAGAACTTTCATCTGCGCGTGGTCGGCATTGCCGCCACGCTGGCGCAGGCGCGTGCGCTGATTGCCGCGCACCAGCCACGGCTGCTGCTACTCGACAACTATTTGCCGGATGGTCAGGGCGTAACCTTGATTGACGATCCGCTGCTGAAGCGTTTTGAGTGCTCGGTGATTTTCATCACCGCCGCCAGCGACATGCAAACCTGTAGCCACGCGATGCGCAGCGGCGCCTTTGACTACCTGCTGAAACCGGTGTTTTTCCATCGCCTGCGCGCGTCGCTGGAGCGCTTCATGCTGCTGGTGCAGACCCTGCGCCAGATGAAGAATGTCGATCAACAGGCGCTGGATAAGCTGTTCAACCTGCCAGCCAGTGACGCGCCTGCCGCGCCATCCACCAAAGGCATTGAGTCGATTACGCTGGAACGGGTGAAAGGCTTTTTTAACGCAGCACCGCACAGCAGCTGGTCGGTTGAACAGGTGGTAGAAAACATCGGCATCAGCAAAACCACAGGCCGCCGCTACCTCGAATATTGCGTAGAGATCGGATTTATTGGCGTCGAGATGCAGTACGGCAATATCGGCCACCCGCGACGGCTGTACCGCAAAATCCTGTGATCACGCGCAAATTCCGCGCGCGGCCACTTGTGGTTTTTATGGTGTTAATTGCCTAAACGACGCCAACAATCACACTTCGTGAAGATAACAATCCGTCACCTCTTGTGTGGAAAAGGCGATCGGCTATGTTGACCTTTAGTTCCTCAAATGTAACTAAAAGGTTAATTATAATGTCGAACACTTTCCCTCTGTCTCTGATTGCCGCCACTGTGTTTGTTTCCATGTCAGCCGTAGCGGCTCCGCCGCAAGGTTACCCTTCGGACTACCAAAGCGTGATTGATGCCGCCACCAAAGAGGGCAAAGTGGTGGTCTACTCCACCACCGACATCAAAGCCGCCGGGCCGCTGGTCAAAGGCTTTGAGGCCACTTATCCCGGCATCAAAGTTGAATATAACGATATGAACAGCACCGAGCTGTACAACCGTTTTATCAGTGAACAAGCTTCGGGTGGCACCAGCGGCGATGTGGTGTGGAGCTCCTCAATGGATACCGGCCTGAAGCTGGCGACCGACTACGCGCAGGAGTACAAATCCCCTGAACTGGCTCAGCTGCCGAAGTGGGCGGTGTGGAATAACAAGGCGTACGGCACCACCTACGAACCGGTGGTCTTCATCTACAACAAGCGCATGATCCCGGCCGGTGACGTGCCCGATTCGCACGTTGCGTTAGCCAAGCTGATCGCCAGCCAGACCGACAAATTTAAGAGCAAAGTCACCACCTACGATATTGAGAAATCGGGCCTCGGCTTCATGCTCTCAGTACAGGATGCCAAAGCCGACCCCAACTACTTCAAAACCCTGGCTGACGTGGCGAAAGGCGGTTTAGCCGTGCAGTCTTCCACCGGCACCATGATGGAAAGGGTTTCATCCGGCGAAAACCTGATTGGTTTTAACATTCTGGGTTCTTACGCCGAAGCGCGCGCCAAAACCGATCCGTCGCTGGGCATCGCTTATCCGAAGGATTACACGCTGGTGCTGTCACGCGTCTCGTTCATCAGCCAGCAAGCGCAACACAGCCATGCGGCTAAGCTGTGGCTCGATTACGTGCTGTCTGAAAAAGGGCAAAGCATTCTGGCCAATCAGGCCGACATCCCTTCCCTGCGCAACGATATTGAAGGCAAAAATGACATTGATGGCTTGACCAAAATGTTAGGTAACGCGCTGAAACCGATCCCGGTTGATGAAAGCCTGCTGGAATATCTGCAACCGAAAAAACGTCTGGATTACATCAAACAGTGGCGCACAGCCGCCGGTAAATAACGGCAGTACCGAAGCGCGGCCGCTGCGTCGCGCTTCTCTTTCTGTTATCTGATTCGCCATTCAGGGTCTCAATATGCGTGCATTGCAGAGAAAGTGGCAAAGCCTGCCGCGCGGCGTTGTGGTGCTGATAACCGCGCTGGTTATCTACGTTCCGCTGTCGTTTATCGTCATACAAAGTTTCTTGTCCGCCCCGTTCTTTTCGCCGTCGAAAGCGTGGAGCCTCGAGTCGTTTGAATTTATTTTCACCGATCCCGACTTCTATAAAGCGCTGCGCAGCGGATTTATTCTCGCCTTCGGGCTGGTGATCATCGCCATTCCGCTGGGCGGTATTCTGGCGTTTCTGATGGTGCGCACCGATCTGCCCGGCCGACGCATCATTGAGCCGCTGATCCTCGTGCCAATTTTTGTCTCGCCGATGGTACTCGGCTTTGGTTACGTGGTGGCGGCGGGCCCGGTGGGATTCTTCTCGCTGTGGGCACAATCGCTGTTCGGTTTTGTGCCGTGGAATATCTACGACATGTCGAGCATCGTAGTGATCGCCGGGCTAACGCACGTCCCGCACGCCTATCTGTATATCTCTTCTGCGCTGCGCAGCGTGGGATCGGATGTGGAAGAAGCGGCGCGTATTGCGGGTGCGACACCGCTGCAGGTGATGACGGCGGTGAGCTTGCCGATGGTGCGTCCTTCGATGCTGTATGCCACCGTGCTGCTGTTCTTCCTCGGGCTGGAGGTGTTCGGCCTGATGCTGGTGCTGGGCGATCCCGAAGGCAACATGGTGTTGGCTACCTATCTCTACCAACTGACTAATAAACTCGGCACGCCTTCTTATCATCTGATGGCCGCCGTAGCGGTGGTGCTGATCTGTATCACCATTCCGCTGGTGATGCTGCAACGCCGCCTGATGCGCACCGCCAATCGCTTTGTCACCGTGAAAGGTAAAGCCTCGCAGGCGCGTGCGCTGCCGCTGGGCAAATGGCGCTGGGTGGCGGGCGCGGTTGTCGCCTTCTGGCTGACGGTGACCATTGGCGTGCCGCTGCTGGGCGTGGTGCTGCGTGCGTTTATCTCAAACTGGGGCGTTGGCGTCTCGCTCTGGGATGAGCTGTCGATCAAAACCTTCCAGACCATCTGGGCGCAGCCTAATCTGCTGCGCGCCATCGTCAACTCGATGGCGATTGGGGTAATTGGCGGCGCGCTGGCGGTGGTGTGTTATCTGTTTATCGGTATCGCCATGCACCGCAAACCCGATAACACCACGCGCTTTCTCGACTACAGCGTGCTGGTGCCGCGTGCGGTGCCGGGCTTGCTGGCCGGCCTGGCGTTTCTCTGGGTGTTCCTGTTCCTGCCGATGTGGCTGGATAACTCGCTCAAATCGGGCTGGCTGTCTGATTTCGTCTGGTCGCAGTGGCTGCGCGATAACCTGATCGTCTGGCTGCGGTCACTGCGCAGCACCATCTTCAGCGTCTGGCTGGCGTATACCGTGGTGTGGATGGCGTATGGCCTGCGTCTGATCTCCTCCACGCTGCTGCAGGTCGGGCCGGAACTGGAAGAGGCGGCGCGCAGCACCGGCGCCACGCGCGGACAGATCACGCGTCACGTCACTATTCCGTTATCCCGTTACGGCCTGATTGGCTCATGGCTGCTGATGTTCCTGATTTTCGAGCGCGAATATTCCACCGGCGTGTACCTGCTCTCGCCCGGCACGGAAACCATCGGCTCCATGCTGGTTTCCCTGTGGGCGGCGGGCGCGATAGATATCGTCGCCGCACTCTCGTTTATTAACATCCTGCTGGTCGTGGTCGGTTTGGGTATTGCCTTGCGATTTGGAGTCAAATTACATGATTGAATTATCGGTCGAGAACCTGCACTTAACTTACGGCGACAATCCGGTGCTGAAAGGCGTGTCGATGAATTTGCAGCGCGGCGAAGTGGTTTCTCTGCTTGGTCCGTCCGGCAGCGGCAAAACCACGCTGCTGCGCGCAGTCGCCGGGCTGGAGAAGCCAACGCAAGGCACGATTGTGATTGGCAACAACACGGTTTACGCCGGCACGCCGCGCAGTGAGATCCCAGCGGAAGAACGTAATCTGGGGTTGGTGTTCCAGTCCTACGCCTTGTGGCCGCACAAAACCGTGTTCGAGAACGTGGCGTATCCGTTAAAGCTGCGCAAAGTGGCGACGGCGGAGATCACCCAACGCGTGCAGGATGTGTTGGTGCAGTTGGGTTTAGGCCACCTTGGTAAACGCCATCCGCACCAGCTTTCTGGCGGTCAGCAGCAGCGCGTGGCGATTGGTCGTGCGCTGGTGTACAACCCACCGGTGATCCTGCTGGATGAACCGTTATCAAACCTCGACGCCAAACTGCGCGAAGAGGCGCGCGTGTTCCTGCGTGAGCTGATCATCAAACTGGGCTTGTCGGCGCTGATGGTGACACACGACCAGAATGAGGCGATGGCGATTTCCGACCGTATTTTGCTGCTCAATAACGGCAAAATCGAACAGCAAGGCACGCCGCAGGAGATGTACGGCTCGCCGAAAACCCTGTTCACCGCCGAGTTTATGGGCAGCAACAACCGGCTGCACGGCAAAATCACCGAGCTGCGCGATGGTAAAGCGCGCATCGAGGGCAAAGGCTGGGCGTTGTGGGGATTGGCGGGCGCAGGCGTGCAAAACGGCCAGGAAGCCACGGCGGTGATCCGCGTCGAGCGGGTGAAACTGGTCGAGGGGCCGGGCGAAAACCAGCTGGAACTGCCGCTGCTCACCAGCATGTATCTGGGCGATCGTTGGGAATATTTGTTCCGCACCTCCGGCGATGATTTTGTGATTCGCGCCTACGGCACCGACGTCCGCGATCCGCAGCATTGCCATCTGGCGCTGCCGGAAAACCATGTGTGGATTTTCCCGAAAGGGTGAGGTTCAGCCAGGTCGCCATAAATGGCGACCCACGTTTGTCCGTTGCAGTTTTGTAGGATCGTCATTAATGACGATCCCTTTCAAAATGCTTATAGCCAACTTAATGCTTCATCCTGAACGCTTCGGCCATCATCCCGATCTTGTGCATATTGTTATTGTTGCGCGCCTTTTTATGCGCCTCGGGTTTCAGGATGATAATCAACAAGAAGGCGTCAGGATCCATCGCACCCTGGCAGTAAACCAGATGTGCCTGGTCGCTGGTCCGTTTGAACTGACGTAAGAACTTTGGAAAAAGTGCATCCGCATCGGCAAGATGAATGTGAGCCACCTGCTCTTCTTTTACTAAAGGATAGGTTCGGTCGTCATCGTAAGGCGCATCACGACCAAAGTTATCTGGCAGCACGCCGTCTTGCTTGTAGGATAAAAAATCAGCCGCCAAATCATCAAGTTCAGCCTGACTCAATTGTTGACGGATCAATGTTGATTTGAAAACCCTAATGCTCATTCCGTGAACTCAGTTAGATCCTTATCAGTGGCATTTTGTAACAGTGCCTGCCCTTTTTCCGCAATATCACTCAACCGATCGGCATTCGGCCTAAATCGCGCTGCGGTATGAACTCTTCCCTGCTTTTCTTCCAATAAATCAATCAACTCCTCAAACACCTCGGCACTTATCATATAGCCAGCGGGTTTGTTATTAGAGAGAACAGCCACCGGCTCATCAATAAAATATTTTGCAGGGTTTTTCCTTAACTCTGTGATGTTAATAGATTTTTCCGCAAGGATACGTTCCATAGCCACCTCAAAAAACATATTTATTATGTACATAATAATGCACATGCAAGCGCACATCAAATTTTATATTGATTATTATTAGTAACAAGTCCCAAACTGATAAGCTATCCGGCGCGAACTTCTCACTCGGCGATTTTGATACTACAGTATGAAGCAGATTTTCGAAGGGATTATGAAGAAGGTATAGAAGAGAGACATGTTCAGATCTTTAAGGTTCTTGCTGAAAAAACATTGCATCAGATGACGTCCTTGCATGCATATTGTTTTTTTGTGGCAATCATCTCGTATAATGGATTTATTAATCCAGTATTGAAGAGGTGATTCCTTCATCCTATTAACAACAACATTTTTCACGATATATAAATTATTTTTTAAAGATTTGAGGTGACAAATGAACACAAGTATTTTTTAAGCCATAATCATAGTGACAAGGAATTTGTTAGAAAGTTGGCGCAAGATTTAGGAAACCATGGGGTTCGATATTGGCTTGACGAAGCTGAAATGAAAATTGGTGATTCATTAATAAGAAAAATCAGGGATGGTATAGATAATGTTGAATATTTTGCCGTTATTCTTTCACCAAACTCTATAAATACTCCGTGGGTTGTAAATGAACTAGATGTTGCAATGAACCAACAAATAAATGGGCGAAACATAAAAGTCCTACCAATTATGTTCAAAGACTGCGAACCGCCAGGATTTCTACTTGGAAAAGTTTATGGTGATTTTAGGAATGGTGAAAATTATGATGAATCTTTTAAAAAGTTAGTCAATAGTATGGGATTGGTTTTTAATAAAACAGTTTTGAAAAATGAAAAAACCAAAAATAATTTATCAACTGCAATAGATAAAGCTTTCAACAAAAACCTATCAATAATGAACTCACCTTTTCATCGCCCATTTCAGTATATTGGAATGAGCATTAATCAAGCAGAAAAAGCAGTTGAATGTAAAGTTAATGATGTAGGGAATATTATTGTAGAATCCGATGATTGCCGCATGCTTCTTGAATCAGAAGGAAATTTCATTAGCTACGTTGAAGTCGATTTAAAAAGAACAGCACCGCATTATCAAAATCAAGAATTTGACTCCGAAGTGCCTCTTGGCGCACTAAGCATTGGATTATCTGAAGTAGAGTTAGCCAGAAAAAAAACGCATTGCCATACATATTATGATCATCGCAGAAAGTTAAAGGTTAGTGTTAGTTGCCTATATGATGAAGCACCTTTGACTGTTTCGTTTAGTTCAAAATATTATGGCATGTAATAAACACTAAAGAACCTTCACGCTCTTTTATCAAATAATTTTAGTGATAAGATTAATTATAAAATTTATTAAAGTAATGCGTTAAACATGAAAAATTAAAATATCGATATAGTTATGAATATTTGTGCATTATGCGACGTAGTAATAACCCATGATAACGACACTAAAGAACACATAATACCCAACAGTATTGGCGGAAGAAAAAAGGTAAAAGGCTTCATTTGCAACACTTGCAATAGGATAACTGGACAAGATTGGGATGTTGAATTAAATAATCAGCTTAACTATTTTAATTTATTATTTATGATTAAAAGAGAAAGAGGAACCCCCGCTTCAGAAAGAATTAAAACCATAAGTGGTAAAGAATATCTTGTTCACCACTCCGGGGTTATGTCACCATCGAAACCCACTTTAGAAATAAAAAATCAAGACAAAAATCATCAAATCAGAATTACTGCAAGAAACATTGAAGAAGCCAAAAAAATCCTTGGCGGCCTTAAAAGAAAGTACAAATCCATTGATGAAAAATCAATCTTGAAAAATTGGGAAACAAAGAATGAATACCTTAAAGAGCCATTAAGCTTTAAAGTAAATTTTGGAGGTCCAAAAGCAGGGAGGTCTTTAATTAAAACAGCATTATCTTTAGCTTATGATGCAGGTATAGCATCATCGTTTTGTGATAAAGCAGTGCAATATCTGAGATACAAATCTGCTGAACCTTGCTTTGGTTATTTTTATACAAAAGATTTAATCACTAACAGACCTCCAAGAACCCCATTACATTGCGTCCATGTTTATAGTAGCCAATCTACAGGTCTGCTCCTAGCATATATCGAATACTTTGGCATTCAAAGAATCATAGCGTGTCTTTCTGAGCAATATTGTGGTATAGAAATTAGCAAAACCTATGCGATAAATCCTGTAACAGGAATTGAACTTAATTTACATGTTGATTTAAAAGCAATAACAATTAATGACATTAAGAAAGCATATAATTATGAAAGCTATTCAACTCAAAAGGTCATCGAAGCATTTGATCAAGTCATGCCTCTTGCAATTGACATATCTTATGAAAGAGAAAAAAATAGAGTCATATCAGAAGCTGTGCAAAAAGCATTTGAAAAACCTGGTGTTTTAGAAGGTGAGAATCTATCAGCAGAACATCTGCAACAAATAGTCAACTCAATAGTTGAGGACATCTGGCCTTTTATGCAACACCATATAATTAAGTAACCGTCAAATCCATAAAAACGTACTGATTGAGCTCATTATTTCATGGAAAAATATTCCGCCCAAAAACCCTAAACACAGAAATCAAACAATAAATTAAATTAAATTAAATTAAATTAAAAAAATAAAAATTAAGATCCTTTTTTAAAACCACCTTACAACTCTTCCCATCGAAAAAAAATAATTTTAAACAGGCACACACTTCACATTTCATTTAAATAAACACATCCCTGTAACCAACCATTATTTCATGACATCCGAAAAAAAATCTAGATTTATTATAAAAAACATCAATTACAAATATATAGTTGGCAATATAATTTTTAAAATGGGGTAAATGTATTCTTTAAACAAAAAAGGCGAGGCCGAAGCCTCGCCAAAAAGATGCTGGACCTCAATCGTAATAAGGAAGTTTACGATCGACACCGTTAATGTTGACCAGCACAAAGCCCGTAGGCGCGGTTTTGTTGGTCGGCGTACCGGCCGCCGTCGCGACCGTCAGCACCCCTTTCTCGTTCGCGCCAATGCCGGCCAAACCGTTATGCAGCCCGAAACGCGCCGCCGGTTTGAAACCGCCCAGTTTGGTGGTATCGGTCACGACCGAGAAGTCCTGCTGGAACAGCGAGCAGGAACCGGTATCGAAACGCGTAGGGCCGGTGCATTTCAGGTTCATCATGGTGTCGCCGCTGTTGGCGCGCAGTTTTACCCACACCGCCGCATAGGTAGTGCCGACGCGACTGTAGCGGATATCCAGCACCGCAGGTTGTCCCATGTGATAGGCATCAGCCCACACCGTTTCCAGACGCTGCAGATTGACCCAGGTTTTGCCGGTCGCCGCCACGTTGACCGGTGAACCGGCGGTGCCCGTTGGCTGAGTGGCATCCGCTTTACCAATAAACTCCATTACCCACTGCTGGTTAGCGTTCGGGAAGAACAGCTGCCCGACGCGATACCAGTTATCGGTATCGGTGTTATTAGTAATTTTGTAGCCGCTGAAGTAGCCCGCGCGCAGCGATCCGGTCATAAAGGTGCCGTAGTTCTCGTCGCGACGATAACCGTATTCAAAGGTGGATAACCAACGTCCAGCCGCCGCATCCAGGCTGAGTTTTGCGCCGGATTGCAGATTGAGCTGACGGATCACCACGCGCGCATTGTTGAGATTCAACGGCGTGCCGCAATCCTCAATGTTCAGCGTATCCACCGTCCAGCCGCCGTCGGAGAGATCGCCCGGATTACGTGTGTGCTCAATCCACACGTTGCGAATAATCCCCTGCGTCACGCGCGGCATGTAGAGCGTGGCGTCGCCATAACCGGTCTGGAAGTTACAGTTACACAGCTCAATCGCCGTGGAGTGATCCCACGCGCCTTTTGGCGAGTTTGACCAGCCGACATCAAACACGCGTCCGTAGGTATACAGGGTGTAAATCTGGTCGAATTTACTGTCGAGGGTATCCAGCACTTTGATTACCGTACCGCCGTTATTCTGCGCGCGGAAACAGTAAATATTGACGGTGGTGCCTTCGATACAGGTGTTTTCGAAGAACGGCTGCACGTTGCTGCACATATCGGCAGTGATGGTGCTTTTGTTGGTGGTGATGTCGGCAGATGCCTGGCCGTTCCACGCAATACCGCGGATTGAGGTACGACGCGCCTTCACCTTGAACACCGTGTTGGCGCTTTTGTCGGAAATGATGGTGGTGCGCGGCAGCGAACCCAGCTCGACATCATCCCCCTGCAAACCGAAGAAAGCGCGCTCGGTACCGCTGATGTCGATGGGGCTAATCAGGAATCGACCGCCAGGGAAACGTACCGGTAATGCGGTGATGTTGCCTGAGTAGCTTTGCGTCCACGCCAGCATACGGTTAAACGCCTCGGTATCGTTGGCGTAACCGTCGCCTTTGGCACCGAAGTGATAAACGTTGATTTCGGTGGGATCGTTAATCACGCGTTTCCAGTAAAAACCGTTACCGATCACCAGCGTACCGCCATCTTCTACCGCCGTGGTGGTGCCGATAAAACCGGTAAAATCACCGCCACCGTGGAAGGTGGAGTCCGCGTTGTAACGACGTAAGAATGCCAAATCGCCGTTTTTGGCCGGTACAGTGGTGCGCAGTTCTGCATAAGAGTTAACTTCGATCATCATAGCCTCCTCGGCTTTTCGGGTAGGTAATGCAAATGCATGAGAGCAGCGTTACTGAGCCGGCTGGCCGCAGTGCTGATCCCAAAGATCGTTGTGGTTGTTGATGGCGCGCACGGTGCGAACGTCCATTCGCTCGGCGTCATTGCCGTGGGTGTAAATCGGGGAAAACAGGGTGCAGGCTGAGTCGATGACGACGGGAGATTCAGGGCTGGTGGTACTTCGATTGCTGCAACTTGTCACGAGCAGCAGCGTCATCAAGATTAAGGTTGCTGGCTTCCACACGTTTGGCCTCCTCGCGCAGCAGTTGCTGCTGTTGGTTAACCGCTACCGCTTGCGCCGCGGCTTTATCGGCGCGCTCGACGGCGGCCTGGGATGCTTGCTGCACCTTGCCGATTTTCTTGCCACCGAAGTAGCTGGCAACCAGCGCGGCGATGACGCCCGCCAGCGCGGCAACCCAGTGCCAGCTACCGCCGAACAATGTCATGAGCAATGTCATACTTTTTCCTCCATCGCATTTTTCTGCTGGTTGAGGCCTTTCTGGCGGATGAATTGGGCAATCACGCCCATCGCCACCATAAAGGCGCCAATCAGCCCCAGATAGTTGTGCGGCAGAATCGCTTTCACGTCGGGCGGCATGCTGTTCCAGGCATCAAGCGCAGCGGTGGGAAATGATTGCACCCACGCGCTGAGCATCGAACCGAGCGACGCCAGCCATACCGACCAGGTTTTGAATAACAGCCGCGCATGTTTCACGAACTCTAGCGTGGTGAAGCGCTGCATCACCAACACCACCACAATCACTGCCAGCACCGCGGTGACAAAAATCAGCAGTTTCAGATTCATAGCAGCCCCCGATAGATGTCGTAGGTGCCGCTGCGCATCACTTCGGCATGGCGCCGTGCGCGACCCGACGTTTGTCTTGCCCACAGGCTGTCGAGCATGGCGTTGGCCGCGCTGTTGAAATCGCCCTGCGTGATGGCGGTGAGCATGCCGCGAAACATCGCCAGCCCATCCACCCCCAGCTGATATCCCATGCTGATCAGCACATCGCTGCGCGCCTCATTGCATTTGGCCAGCGCCTGCTGCACCAGCGCACGCTGATGCATCTGCTGCACCTTGCCCTCGACAATGCACTGCTTCCACACATCGCCGACGGGACGCGGCACCTGGAAGATGTAGTTGCTAAGCGATGCCCCTTTGGGGCCGATGCGAATGCCGCCAGCGACCGTGGGAAAACCCAGAGAGTCGAGGTAAGGCGCTTCGCGATAACCCTCTTCAAAATTCAGGATGGCAATAATCTGGCTCATAGAAATTCCTCTTTGACGGGGCGCAACAGCCTGAAAATGGCTGCGCAAAACGGCAAAAAACATAAATCCTGCTGATCGTTTACGACATTGAGCGCGTTTTCATATAAGCGAAACGCTCAAGAATGGTTAAACAGTGAGCAACAATGGAACGTTCCGTTTAAAACTGGGGAAAGTGATGCAGGATTAACGCACGGCATACAAATAGACGTGGGGCAGACAGCAGTTATCAAAGCTGGGTTGTGCCTGCTGAACACGAACGGGCGCTAGCACGGCGCTGTCAACACGCGACAGCGTCTGGCGCTGGCAGATGCGTTCAGCGGTGCGCAAGGTGACGTTTTCGTATTCGATGCCGAGTGCGCTGTCGATGCTGCGCTTAAGGCTGAGGGACTGGCGTCGCCGATGGCGGCGCGTGCGTGCATTGCCTGAAAATACTGACTTTCCGTACTGGATGATCGCCATAACTCCTCCTGTTAATGAGTCTTTGGCGATGGGGTGGCAGGCACGGCAATTCGGCTGATGCCGACGCGTTCGCTGTTCCTCTGGAAAATACCCGACGTCAACTTACCCGGCTGCTTTCGCGGCCAGGGTGAAGTAGAGGAGAGTGAAAATCAGAGGGCAACTGACAACGCTGCAAAGTGCGTATCCACCCCATCCCAAAGTTCACTAACTTTGGATGGTATGTATCGCGCTTGTGCAGCGCCTCAATTGTTTAAGAGCGGGCTCATCCGTGAGCAGGTATGTTGTCCATCCATGCTCAAATTATTAACAGGTTCTAATGCATTGGCAAACACCAATGGTTAATTTTTTATTTACCGTCAGTTAAATTAATGATTTCAGCCAAAATATTTTTTTGCCGCAATCTGACGTTTTGTGATCAGCCCAGGATTTGATAATCCCGCGCCTGGCTCATGATCACCCGTGCCACCACTTGCAGTGTCCTGGCTTCTTCCAGCGTGAGATACCAGGTTTCATAGCGCTTGTTATCGGAGATCACCGCGACCTTTTTGTGCTGAAGTTGCAGGCGTTTGAGATAGAGCTGATCGTCAAGCGTGAACAGGTAAATGCCATCGCCATCGAAGCGATGCACGCTGATATCAACAAACAGCTGATCGCGCGGCGCAAAGGTGCCGGCCATCGAATCGCTGTTCAGCGCGATGAGGCGAATATTTTCCGCCGGGCGGCCATTAAACAGCACCCGCGCCTCTTCCAGCCCATATTCAATGGCTTGAATGGTTTCCACCAGTTCATCGCGCGAAGAGCCGCTGCGCACACCGTGCTGGCCGATATCCAGACTCTCCACGCGAAACAGATGTTTTGGGTTCACCAGACTGCGCTGCGTCAGCAAGGCGGCTGGTTTTTCCATGCCAAATTGCAGCCACTCCACGCGCACGTCGAGTAACTGGCTGAGAGCCAGTAAATTATTATCATCGGGGATCGATTGCCCGTTAAACCATTTCCACACCCCCGGCGTTGAGATCTTGCATCCCCTCTCTTGCAGAGCCAGCGCAACCTGTTTATTCCGTCCATGTCCGACAATTCCCGCGCTTTCGCATGCGGCAATCAGCCTGGCAGTGAATGCTTGTCTCGTACTTTCTTTTTTAACCATCAGTTAATAATCTGCCTTCAGTAAAAGACTGAATGTTATTTTCATTTTTGCTACCAGTTCATTTTATATTACCGGCAGTTTACTACCCAACCGCTTTTATCAATGAAGCTGGACAATCATTATCCCCTTCGGTTAGGGCGAAACCAGTGTTCAGTGCCATATCGCTTGTTCTGACAGGGGTTTTCAGGATTGTTCTGTAGCAATAAGACCAGCATCTAAAGGAAAAAATGGGTGAAAAGCCGCGAGCCCGCCATAGATGACAGAAATAAATCAAAAAGCTCTTGGAATAACTGGATCGAAAGCGAAAAAAATGGGCACCGTTTTCGGTGCCCATTATCATGCAGGAGCGAACATTAGCGACGTAGCGTATCGTCGCCCCACCCTATCCATTTGTAGGTGGTCAGCGCTTCAAGTCCCATTGGACCACGCGCATGCAGCTTCTGCGTACTGACCGCCACTTCGGCGCCGAGACCAAACTGGCCGCCGTCAGTGAAGCGTGTGCTGGCGTTAACGTATACCGCCGATGAGTCAACCTGGTTGACGAAGCGATTGGCGTTGCCAATGCTGCGCGTCAGAATGCCATCAGAGTGCTGCGTGCCGTGCTCACGGATATGCGCGATGGCTTCATCAATATCCGCCACCAGCTTGACGTTCAGATCGTTGGACAACCATTCGTCATCATAATTTTCCGCTTGCACCGCCACCACCTCGGCAGCACCGTTTTGCAGCAGCGCCAGCACATTTTCGTCGGCGTGCAGCGCAATCTTCTCTTGCGCCATACGTTGCAGAAATACCGGAATGAAGGTGTCCGCCTGATCGCGATGGATCAGCAGCGTTTCTAGCGAGTTGCAGGCGCTTGGCCGCTGCTTCTTGGCATTGACGATCACCTCCAGCGCGGCCTCGGTCTCCATGGTTTCATCGAGATAGAGATGGCACACGCCGATGCCGCCGGTGATCACCGGAATGGTGGAGTTTTCACGGCACAGCTTGTGCAAACCTGCACCGCCGCGCGGGATCAGCATATCGACGTAGCGATCGAGCTTCAGCAGCTGATTCACCAGTTCACGATCCGGGTTTTCAATCGCCTGCACCGCGCCCGCCGGTAAACCGTGCTGGGTCAGCGCATTTTGGATCACGCGCACGGTGGCGGCGTTGGTGCGATAAGTCTCTTTGCCACCGCGCAGAATCGCCGCGTTGCCGGTTTTCAGGCACAGCGATGCCACATCAACAGTGACATTAGGACGCGCTTCATAAATCACGCCAACCACACCCAGCGGCACGCGACGACGTTCAATGCGCAGGCCGCTATCAAGCTGGCCGCCATCCATCAATTGCCCCACCGGATCGGCCAGGCGACACACCTGACGCACATCATCGGCAATGCCTTTCAGACGCTGCGGGTTGAGTGTCAGGCGATCGAGCAGCGCTTCGCTCATGCCATTTTGGCGTGCATCCGCCAAATCCTGCTCGTTCGCCGCCAGGATGTCCGCGCTTTCCGCTTCCAGACGATCGGCGATGGTGAGCAGCACCTGATTTTTTTGTTCGGTGGAGAGTTCTGCCAGTTTGTACGACGCAGCGCGCGCCGCTTTACCCATCTCTTCTAACATTATCTGCTCCTTAACTGACGATCATATCGTCGCGGTGCACCGCTACCGGGCCATATTCGTAACCGAGGATCTCGCCGATTTCCTGGCTGTGATGACCGGCAATCATGCGCATGGCATCGCTGTTATAGCGCGTGACGCCGTGGGCGATATCGCGCCCTTGCAGGTTGCGAATGCGGATCACTTCACCGCGCGAGAAGTTGCCCTGCACGTCACGAATGCCTTTTGGCAGCAGCGAACTGCCGCGCTCCAGCATCGCGGCCAGCGCACCATCATCGATGGTGATTTCGCCCGCCGGCGGTGCGCCGAAGATCCAGCGCTTACGGTTTTCCAGTGGCGATTGCTGCGCGTGGAAACGCGTACCGACCGGTTTGCCATACAGCACATCGCTGATCACATCCGGACGACTGCCGGCGGCGATGATCACATCGATCCCCGCGCGACAAGCGACGTCCGCCGCCTGCAGCTTGGTCGCCATGCCGCCGGTTCCCAGGCCCGACACGCTGCCGCCCGCGAGGGTGCGTAACGCATCATCGATCTGGTGCACGTCGCTGATCAGCTCCGCTTCCGGATTGGTACGCGGATCGGCGGTGAACAACCCTTGCTGATCGGTCAGCAGCAGCAGTTTATCCGCGCCGCCCAGCATCGCCGCCAGCGCCGACAGATTGTCGTTGTCGCCCACTTTAATTTCAGCAGTGGCCACCGCATCGTTCTCGTTAATCACCGGCACGATGTGGTTGTCGAGCAGCGCGCGCAGCATGTCTCGCGCATAAAGGAAACGTTCACGGTCTTCCATATCAGCGCGCGTCAACAGCATCTGCCCGATGTGAATGCCGTAAATTGAGAACAGTTGTTCCCACAGCTGGATCAAACGGCTCTGCCCCACCGCAGCCAACAGCTGCTTTGAGGCGATGGTAGGCGGCAGTTCGGGGTAACCAAGGTGTTCGCGTCCGGCGGCAATGGCGCCAGAGGTAACGATAACAATGCGATGGCCCGCGGCGTGCAACTGCGCACACTGACGAACCAACTCCACCATGTGCGCCCGATTCAACCGGCGTGAACCGCCGGTGAGGACGCTAGTACCCAACTTGACCACAAGGGTCTGACTGCCACTCATGTTTTTCCTGCCATGTAAGAAAAAAATCTGCGAAGGGACGTTTTATCAGGAGTGAGCAAGGAAGCCAACAACAGCAAGGGGAAAAGCACAAAAATCCCCTGACAATGCGGTAGACCAAAAGTTCGCGATTAACAAGAAAGCCGAAAAACTGTCATAAAACGTTCATCACCAACCGGTAAAAAGTCGGTGTTTTACAAAACCTTTCACGGGTACAACAAATTTTACTCATTGGGATTGATAGCAAAATGAAGAAGAGCACACTGGCATTAGTTGTATCAGCGCTGGCACTGGCTTCCACCGCAAACGCCGCAGAAGTGTATAACAAAGACGGTAATAGACTGGACTTCTACGGCCGTGTTAAAGCTGAACACTACTTCAGCGATAACGCGTCAAGCGACGGTGACAAATCTTACGTGCGTATCGGTTTCAAAGGCCAGACGCAGATTAATGACCTGATGACCGGTTACGGTCAGTGGGAATATCAGTACAACGCGAATAATTCTGAAGGTTCTGATGCCAACGCAGGCAACAAAACCCGTCTGGGCTTTGCTGGTCTGAAATTCGGCCAATACGGTTCATTCGACTACGGTCGTAACTACGGCGTGCTGTATGACGTCGAGGCCTGGACTGACGTATTCCCAGAGTTCGGCGGTGACGGTACCGCGCGTACCGATAACTTCATGACTGCGCGTGCAACTGGCGTAGCCACTTACCGTAACAGCAACTTCTTTGGTCTGGTTGATGGCCTGCGCTTCGCGCTGCAATATCAGGGCAAAAACGATTCAACCAGCGCCAACGCTCGTGGCAGCATCACCGATACGTCGCGTCAAAACGGCGACGGTTACGGTGCGTCACTGGGTTACACCATCGCTGACACCGGCATCAGCCTGATGTCGGCGATCACCTCTTCTGACCGTACTAACCAGCAGCAGCTGCAAGCGCTGGGTAGCGGTGATAAAGCGGAATCATGGGGCGCCGGTATCAAGTATGATGCTAACAGCATCTACCTGGCTTCTATCTACACCGAAACCCGCAACATGACGCCAATCGGCACCCGCGGTTTTGCTAACAAAGCGCAGAACTTCGAAGTGGTGGCGCAGTATCAGTTCGACTTCGGCCTGCGTCCGTCCCTCGGCTATATCCAGACCAAAGGCAAAGACATCGAAGGGATCGGTGACGAGGATCTGGTTAAATACATCGACGTGGGCATGACTTACTACTTCAACAAAAACATGTCGACCTTCGTGGATTACAAAATCAACCAGCTGGATGACAACAACAAGCTGAACCTGAACAACGATGACGTTGTGGCGGTTGGCCTGACTTATCAATTCTAATTTATCTTTACCCTCATTGTGTCTATAAAAAAAGAGCCGGCTCATCACCGGCTCTTTCCTTTTTAAACCCTTAAATGCCTGTCAGGCGCTCAATTTCACCGGCTCTTCTTTAAAGCCTTCCGCCGGGCGCAGATCGAGTTTCTGTTCCAGCAGCATCGCTTTCAGACGCTCATGGAAATTACGCAGCGTGCTTTCCACTTTGGCATTGTTCTCTTTGCCTTTAATAGTCGCAGCGCCCCAATCACCCGCTTTATCAAACAGGCCAAAATGATATTCGTATGTGAAGTGATCTTCATAAGCTTCCAGCGTCATCCACCAGCCCCAAAACTCACGCAGTTCTGGTGCAGGCTTGACGTTGACACAGGCTGCGAGGCAATCGAAGAAGAAGCGTGTCTCTTCACATTTGCCTTCACGGATATACGGCCCCAATTCGGTGAAGCGCTTAAGCAGGCGACTACGGGGGTGACCACTCGGTAATGTCATCTCTTTTCCCTTAACCCTTTAAATTGCACTTCCAGCTTTCCATTAACATAAAAATGGAAAATCCCGGATATAAGTAGTAGCAGAGTTCAGAGATTTCGCCAGTTAGCCTTTCAACTGTTTTTCCAGCCAGTCACAAATTTGATTCAACGCTTTGTCGAAACTGGCAAATACCGGCTTGGCGGGAATCGCCAGCGCCTTGCCCTGCGACGAGGAGTTGGCGATCAGCTGCGCGTCCGCTTCCGGACCGAAAATATCATCCGGCCAGTAAGCCGCCAACATCGGTGTTGGCGTGCGACGGCCGAGTAAGCCTTGCACCTTCAGCGAGTAGCGATTGAGTTCAGTGCGCAGATTGCTGTCGGAGGTTGAGGACATACCGAGACGGCTCGCCAGCATATCCATGTACATATCCGGCAGCTGTTGCTGCTGTTGCGCATCCACAAACACGCTGTGCACCATGGCTCCCAGCGTCGCTACCGCGCGTACTCGCGGCACTTCCAGATAGGCCAGACGTGTCGCCACGTTGGCTCCGAAGCGGTAGCCCAGCAGCGCCACGCGGGTGTGATCGATCCACGGCACATTGCTCAGTTCACGCAGCACCTGCTGATGCACCTGGCTGGTGTCCTGATTCAGCATCCATTTGCTGCTAAATCCTACCGATGGCATATCCAGCGTCAGCATGGCGATGCCGCGCGGCGCGAGATAGTCGTGGAACAGGCGATAGTGATCGCTCTGCAGCGAATCAAGGCCGCCGCACAGCAGCACGGTGGGATACGGCGCTTCGGCTTGCGCGGGCATATGCAGGAACCCCGTCACCGGACTGCCGCCGCTCATCGGAAAAGTCAGGGATTTTAGTTCGCCCGGCAGACGCTGCGTGGCCTCTTCGTAGGCGCGATTGGCCAGCACCTGCGCCTGATCGGCCAGCTCGTCGCCTTTGATGTAAGGGTAAGCCGCGAGGCTGAACAGATTGGCGGCGTGCAGCCAATGCTGACCTGCATCATCATGGTTTTCGCTCTCTAACGCGCGCTGCTGCCAGATCGCCGCCTGCTTCGACCACTCGTAATTCCAGTTGCCGCCGCGATAGCCAATCACGGTATCGAGCAAGGCTTCATTGGTGCGTTCGAACTCGCTCACCGCGATACGCGCCAGCACTTCGCTGATCTCCTGCGGCGACAGACCGCGCCACGTCCACAGCAGCTTGTTCAGCATGCGATACCAGCCGCGCTGCGTATCCCCTTCGAGGGCGTTATGCACCTGCACGGCGGCGTGATGCTGGCGGTGCACTAATGAGGAGGTTTCCGGGTGTTTAAAACGCGGTTTGAACAGTTCTTCGCTCAGGTTTTTATCAGACATCTCAGCTATTCTCCTGCCAACAACGTGGCGATGGCTAAGAGTGTACTGCACCCGTCATACGCGCGCGAGGCGCAGAAAGCACAACGCCCGGCATAACCGGGCGTTGTTTGCGATGCATCAATTAGCTTTTGACGATTGGCGGGATGTAGACCACGCCCATGTCCCAAGGCTGCTCGATCCAGGTGTTCTGCGGGATATCGACAATGTAGTCGTCCACCAGCGCACGGCCAGCTGGCTTAGCGAAGATGGTGCAGAAACGCGCTTTAGGATACATGTCGCGGATCGCCTGCGCGGTGCCGCCGGTATCCACCAGGTCATCAATCACGATGAAGCCTTCACCGTCGCCTTCGGCACGCTTCAGCACTTTCATTTCGCGCTGATGATCGTGATCGTAGCTGGAGATGCACACGGTATCGACGTAGCGAATACCGAGTTCACGCGCCAGCAGCGATGCCGGAACCAGACCACCACGGCTCACCGCGATGATACCTTTCCACTGTTCCACAGGAAGCAGGCGCTGGGCCAGTTTACGGGCATGGATTTGCAACATGTCCCAGGTTACGACGTATTTTTCGCTCATATAAAGGAATCCCGGCCAAGAAACTTGGCTTAAAAAATATGCAAGGGGGAAAAGGTTGCGCGAGATTATAAGGATCTGACGCCTTAAAAACCAGCATATGTCTTACTGGTTGCAGGTTTTTAGCGCGGCTGATTACGCACCCGGCGAGAAACAGTGATATTCTCAGGCCCATCACGTCAGATGTTCTGACGACGATTTTTACTGGAAACCCGCGTGCGTGCGGTATGTCCGCCACGCTGACACAGGAGATGCATGGTGTCTGAATTGTCGCAACTTTCACCCCAACCGCTGTGGGATATTTTTGCCAAAATCTGTTCCATTCCGCACCCTTCTTACCACGAAGAAGCACTGGCCGAACACGTTGTCGGCTGGGCAAAAGAGCAAGGTTTGTGGGTTGAGCGCGATCAGGTTGGCAACATCCTGATTCGTAAACCCGCTACCGCCGGTATGGAAAAACGCACGCCGGTGGCGCTGCAGGCGCACCTCGATATGGTGCCGCAGAAGAACAATGACACGGTGCACGACTTCACCAAAGATCCGATTCAGCCGTATGTTGATGGCGAATGGGTGAAAGCGCGCGGCACCACGCTGGGCGCGGATAACGGCATTGGTATGGCGTCTGCGCTGGCGGTGCTGGCTGACAACAGCCTGATCCACGGTCCGCTGGAAGTGCTGCTGACCATGACCGAAGAGTCCGGTATGGACGGCGCCTTTGGTTTACAGCCGAACTGGCTGCAGGCCGACATTCTGATCAACACCGACTCGGAAGAGGAAGGTGAGATCTACATGGGTTGCGCCGGTGGTATCGACTTCATCACCACCCTGCCGCTGACGCGTGAAGCGATTCCTGCGGGCTATGAAACCCTGAAGCTCACGCTGAAAGGCCTGAAAGGCGGTCACTCTGGTGCCGACATTCATCATGGTCTCGGCAACGCCAACAAATTGCTGGCACGCTTTCTGGCGCTGCACGCGCGTGAACTCGATGTTCGTCTGATCGAATTCACCGGCGGTACGCTGCGTAACGCTATCCCGCGTGAAGCTTTTGCTACGTTGGCGATCGACAGTCATAAGGTTGATGCACTGAAATCTGCTGCGGCACATTTCCAGGCGACGCTGCTGAACGAGTTGGGCATTAAAGAGAAGAACATCGCCGTGGTCACCGAAGCGCTGGCGCATCAAGGCCAGGCGCTGAACGCTGACAGCCGCGATCGTTTCCTTAATTTGCTAAACGCTACGCCAAACGGCGTGATTCGTAACTCTGACGTGGCGAAAGGCGTGGTGGAAACCTCGCTGAACGTCGGCGTGGTGACCATGGATCAGGACAATGCCGAAATCATCTGCCTGATTCGTTCACTGATCGATACCGGTAAAGATTGGGTGGTTGAAGTGCTGACCTCGCTGGCCGATCTGGCCGGGGCGAAAAGCGCACCTAAAGGCGGCTATCCGGGCTGGCAGCCTGATGCCGATTCACCGGTGATGGCGCTAACGCGCAAAACCTATGAAGCGCTGTTTGGTAAAACGCCGAACATTCAGGTGATTCACGCCGGTCTGGAGTGTGGTCTGTTCAAGAAGCCGTATCCAAACATGGATATGGTATCGATTGGCCCAACCATCACCGGCCCGCATTCGCCGGATGAGCAGGTTCACATCGAAAGCGTGGGTCTGTACTGGAAACTGCTGACCGCGCTGCTCAGCGTGGTGCCAGAAAAAGCGTAAGATTGCGCTTTCGCGATGAACCCGACTTCGGTCGGGTTTTTTTATGCCTGCGAATTATTGCGCAATAAATTGCGCCGCTACAAAAGTGACGTGTGAAAGGTGTGGAAATAAAACGCTGTAAATACCGTAGCGGCGCAATTTATTGCGCAAATCTACAAACAGCACATCCCGCTGAATAAATACGATTACACCTCTCGGTTAACCCAAATCTTTCCATCAAACCAGATTTAGCCGCCATAACGTCCAGATGTCTGGATGGCTAATAAGATTTCGTGCTAGCTTATGCCCTTTCGTTCGTTGCCGAGAGTGATGGTTCAGGAAAAAATGCCCCCAACTCAACTAATTAAAGGCCCGGTTCAATGAGTGCGATCAACCGCCTGGAGATGCGTAATATCTCCATTGCCTTTGGCGGTTTCGCCGCGCTCGCGCAGGTGGATTTTCTGACTGAAGGCGGCTCGGTGCATGCGTTGACGGGCGCTAACGGCGCCGGAAAATCTACGCTGATGGCGGTGCTGGCTGGCGCACACGATCATTACAGCGGTGAGATTCTGCTGGATGATGCGCCGGTCACTATTCGCTCACCGCGCGATGCCAAAAAGCTCGGCATTCATCTGGTCCAACAGGAAGTGGATGTGGCGCTGGTGCCACAGCTCAGCGTGGCCGAAAACATTCTGCTCGATCGTTTAGCCGAACCGGGTCATGTCTACAGCTGGCGCGAGATTCGCCGCCAGGCGCGTACGTTACTGGCGCAGCTGGAAGTGAACATCGACGTCAACCGTTTGGTGGAGCGCTGCTCGCTGGCAGAGAAGCAGCAAATCCTGCTGGCGCGCGCCCTGTCCCATCACTGCCGCTTTCTGATCCTGGATGAACCCACCGCCCCGCTCGATCAGCATGAGAGCGAGCGCCTGTTTACCGTGGTGCGCCGCTTGCAGTCCAGCGGCATTGGCGTGGTGTTTATCTCGCACCGCATTCACGAACTGAAAGCAATTTGCGACCGCTTAACGGTGCTGCGCGATGGTCGTCTGATTGAAAGCAGCCCGATGGCGGCGCTGAGTGGCGAGCAGATCGTGGAAAAAATGCTGGGACATCGGCTGGATGATGTTTTTCCGCCGCGTCGCGCCCTTGTGACTCAGCCGCTGCTGCTGTCGGTGGAAGGCTTACACGACGATCGGCTACTGCAGGATATTTCGCTGCGTCTGCATAAAGGGGAAATTCTGGGCATTGCCGGTCTGGCGGGAGCCGGTAAAACCGAGCTGTGCAAAGCGCTTTTTGGTGCCAGCAAAAGCCGTGTGACAAAGGGCGAACTGCACGGCAAACCGTGGCGACCGCGTTCACCGCATGATTCAGTAGAAAACCGCATGGCGCTGGTGCCGGAAGAGCGCCGCAAAGAGGGCATTTTCATCGATGAACCGGTGAGCATGAATCTGAGCATCAGCGCCGATAACAGCTTCTCGCGCTGGAGCCTGTTTGGTCATCGCCAGGCGTGGCGTTGGGCGGAAGCGGTGATTCAGCGCCTGAATGTGCGCACCACCGGACCGGGGCAAATCCTGCGTCGTTTGTCGGGCGGCAACCAGCAGAAAGTGGCGATTGGCAAGTGGCTACGCAACAACGCCGATGTGCTGATTTTTGATGAGCCGACGAAAGGCGTCGATATCAAAGCCAAAACCGATCTGTTCACGCTGATCGATGGCTTAGCGCGTGAGGGCAAAGGCATCATTTATGCCTCGGGCGAGTTTTCTGAATTGGTCGGTCTGTGCGACCGCATTTGTGTGCTCTGGGATGGGCGCATTGTGGCAGAGATGGAGGGCAACACCGCCACAGAAGAGGCACTTTTGCTTTATTCTACCGGAGGAACACCTGCGTGAGCAGCAAAGAAATATCCCTAAACTCGCAGCCTTCTCTGCGCCATCAGCTGTTTGATTTCCTCTATAAGTGGGGCATGTTGCTGACCGTGGTGATTTTGATTGCCGCATTTGGTCTCGCTTCGGACAGCTTCCTCGAACCGACCAACATCATTAACATCCTGCGCTCGATTGCCATCGTCACGGTGATTGCGATTGGCGTGTCGATTTCGCTGACCATTGGCGGCTTTGACCTGTCGGTGGGATCCACCGCTTCGCTGGCCAATGCGCTGGTGATTTCGCTATTCGTCTGGCACGGCTTTGGCACCACCGAAGCCATCATTATTACGCTGCTGCTGTGTACGCTGGTTGGCTTGTTCAACAGCTTCCTGATTGTGGTGCTACGTATTCCCGACATGCTCGCCACCCTCGCCACGCTGTTTGTGATTCAGGGCGTGGCGATGACCTACAGCTTTGGTGGTTCCATTACCGAGAATATGGTGCTGCCGAGCGGCGACATGGCCGAAGGCACCATTCCTGCCGCCTTTGGTCTGCTCGGCCAGGTGCCGACTATCGTGATTATCATGCTGGTGGTCACCATTGTGGCGCAGCTGGCGCTGTCGCTGACCAAGCATGGCCGTCGTATGTATGCGCTGGGCGGCAATCCTGAAGCGGCGCGTCTCTCCGGCATTCGTACCACGCGCTATCGCGTGCTGGCGTATGTGCTGGCCTCGCTGCTGGCTGGCTTGGGCGGCATTTTGCTGGCATCACGCATCGGCTCTTCGCAGGTGAATGCCGGCGGCGGTTATCTGATGGATGCCGTTGCCGCAGCGTGGATCGGCTTCTCGCTGGCCGGTTCGGGCAAACCGAATGCGCTGGGTACCTTGGTGGGCGCCATCATTCTTGGTGTGTTGCAGAACGGGCTGGTGATGTTGTCGGTGCCCTATTACGCGATGGACATTATTAAAGGTCTGGTACTGGCGCTGGCGCTGGCGATGACTTACATCCAGCGCCGTTAAGGCGCGTTTAATCAGAAAGAGATCATAATGAAAAAAATTACCCTTTCGCTGCTGGCGGTTAGCCTGCTCAACGCCAGCGCCGCCTTCGCCGATGCCGCAGTGCCTGAGGTTATCGCTAACCATGAAGGCCCGGTACGCATCGCCATCATCCGCAACCTGGGTTCGGACGATAACACCACGCAGTTTGTCGCCGGTGCGATTCAGCAAGGCCGCCAGCTGGGCTTTAAGGTCAGCACTTTCCTCAGCAATGGCGACGATGCGCGCTTCCAGGATTTCGTGAACCAGGCGATTAGCCAGAAATATGACGGCATTATCCTGTCGCACGGTAAAGATCCCTACTCGACGGCGCTGGTGCAGCGTATTGCCGCAGCGGGTATCAAGCTGTCGGTGTTTGATACGCCGGTTAATACGCCGGTAGAGGGCGTCACCGTGACGGCGCAGAACGATGCTTCGCTGGCACAGGAATCGCTCGGCAGTTTAATCAAAGACTTCAACGGCAAGGCGAATATCGTCAAGCTGTGGGTGGCCGGTTTCCCGGCGATGGATCGTCGTCAGGTAGTGTATGAGAAGCTGCTGAAAGAGAATCCGGGTATTCATCAGCTGGAGTCGATTGGCGCGGTTTCTTCCGACGTACAGGGCGATACCGCCAACAAGATTGGCGCGATTCTGGCGAAATACCCGAAAGGCAAGATCGATGCGATCTGGGGTTCGTGGGATGCCTTCAGCCAGGGCGCGTATAAAGCCCTGCAGGAGAATGGTCGTACCGAGATCAAACTGTATAGCATCGACGTATCCAATCAGGATTTGCAGTTGATGCACGAGAAAAACAGCCCGTGGGTACAAACCGTGGCGGTGGATCCGAAAACCATTGGTGCGGTGAATATGCGTCTGGTGGCGAACAAGATTGCTGGCGGAACTACACCGGCGACTTACGAGTTTAAAGCGTCATCGATTTCTCAGCAGCAGCTGAACAGCCAGCAAGGCGCGGTCAACGTGGCGTCGCTGAATAAGATCATTCCAGGCTGGGGCGAGAATAACGATTTCATCGCGCCGTGGTTTGCAACGCTGGAAGCGAAGTACGGTAAGAAGTAGTTTTCCCTCACCCTAACCCTCTCCCACAAGTGGGAGAGGGAACCGATCGGCGTTGTCTTCTCGCTTTCATGCTGGCGGGAGAGGGAACCGATCGGCGCGGTTTGCTTTACTCCTTCTCCCGCTTGCGGGAGAAGGCCGGGATGAGGGGCAGCGCGCACAATCTCACAACCCCAACACCAACTGCCGCTCCAGCTGCGGATCCACCATCGTGACATGCAATCCCACCAGCCGCACGCCGCGCCCTGCTCTGCGTTCATCCCACGCCTGACGCGCCACCGCGATCATGTCGTCTTTATTCAGCACCGGCCAGACATGCTCTTGCGTGGTTTGCTGGAAATCATTGAACTTGAGTTTCACACCTTGTCTGGCGATCTGCTTATCCGGCTTGATGGCGGTTAAGCGGCGATCCAACTCCGCATAGAGAAAATCAATAATCTCCAGACACTGCTCCCAGCTATGAATGTCTTCCATCAGCGTACGTTCAACGCCGAGCGATTTGCGCTCGCGCTCAACCACCACATTGCGCTCATCCACGCCATTGCTGCGTTCCCACAAGATGCGGCCAAACTTGCCAAAGCGTTTAAGCAGCAGCGCCAGGTCGGCGCGCTGCACATCGGCGCAGGTGCGCAAGCCCATCTCTTCCAGCTTTTTGGTCGCCACTTTACCCACGCCAGGAATTTTACTGAGCGGCAGCGTTAGTAAAAAATCGGACATCGTGTCAGGCGTAATCACATATTGCCCGTTGGGTTTGTTTAGATCGGAGGCGATCTTGGCGAGGAACTTGATCGGCGCGATCCCGGCGGAAGCGGTTAGCCCGGTTTCACGCAGGATATCGGCGCGAATCGCCTGCGCCATTAATGTCGCCGAGCCATGACAATGCAGGCTGTCGGTCACATCCAGATAGGCTTCATCCAGCGACAGCGGTTCAATCAGCGAGGTGTAACGCGAGAAGATGTCGCGGATCTGGCGGGAGGCTTCTTTATAGGCATCAAAGCGGCCTGGCAGCAGCCGCAGATGCGGGCAGAGTTTCAGCGCCATGCCGGTCGGCATCGCGCTGCGCACACCATACTTACGTGCCGGATAGTTCGCGGTGCTAATCACGCCACGCCGTTCACGGCTGCCGCCAATCGCAATGGGGATATCGCGCAATGACGGGTCATCGCGCATTTCCACCGCTGCGTAAAAGCAGTCCATATCGACATGAATGATTTTCACGTTTGCCACTAATCCAGAATCAATTGAGACACCATTATAATACTGGATATTTGTACAGATGCAAAAGTGTTGGCAATGCTAAAGTGCAGCTTTAGAACAGGCGACGAATCACCATACCCTTGTCATCTTTTTTGATCTCAAGACGTTTATTCTGCGGATGCTGAGCGATGCCGAGTTCGCCAAACATATCGATTTCGTAGCCTAAAGCACGCTTCAGCAAATTGAGCAGGCGGTTACGTTTAGGGATTAATGCAGGCAGATAATCGCCCCACACTTCAAATAAAATGGCGGGATAACCCGAGCTTTCCAGCCAGTGCCGCGCGCCTTTAAGCACTTCTAATTCGAGCCCTTCGACATCGATTTTAACCAAGTGCGCCGCCGGTAATTTCAGGCTATCTAAGGTAGCGATGCGCACAGATTCACTGATGGTGAAGTCGGTGCTGAGCATCTTCTGCTGCGCTCGAATATCAGCATCCAGTGACAGCGCCCCGACATTCACTTCGGTTTGCATATCCAATACCGGAACGTCAATTTCACCGTTTACATCACCAATCGCCATCTGCATAGCATGGCAGTGAAACAGCTGATTGCTGAACAGATTGGCGCATAGTTGATAGAACACCTGGCGTTGCGGCTCGAAGGCATACAAGGTGCCACCTTTGGCGCGAATGTGATCGCCCATCGGCACCGACCAGGCGCCTAAATTGGCGCCCACATCGACCAACACCGGATGCTCGATACCTTCAATAAGCAACTGAGCAATTTGCAGCGTGGTTGGCTCCCACGCTTTGCCGCTGCGTAAGTGTGAATTGATCATGTCGGGACCAGACGACAACATATAGTGCAGGTTATCCACCTGATAAAGGGACGGGCGCGCTGGGGTTTCCATTAATGTTTACCTGTTGAAAATGACCGGCGCAGTATAGGTAAGTGATTTTTCTCAACCCCCAAGACATGTCTTATTCATCGTCAGGATTAAACCGTTTTCAAGCGCAGCGCAAAAAACCGAATTTTTATCTATCTAATTAAAGTTTACAAATTAGTGGTCGTATTCCTTTTAGGAACGCGCCATTTTCTCGGACACTGGCTTGATTAAAAGCCAGACAATGTTAATGTTGCGCTGCGATAGCGGATATTTCCGATAATGCAATACCCGGACGCTTAGCGTCATCGTCTCTCTTCACATCAAGGTATCTACAAAATGGGCAGAATCGCATTAACGCTTGCGATGATTCTTATGCCGGTCCTTAGCTGGGCAATTAACCCCGAGCCTACGCAACCGCTGGCTCCGGTGAGCAAAGAGTTAAAGAAACAACTAATTGGCACCCCCGTTTTTATTCAGATTTTCAAGGAAGAGCGTACGCTGGAACTGTACGGCAAAATCGGGAATGAATATCGTCTGCTGGACAGCTATCGCATCTGTAATTTCTCTGGCGGTTTAGGACCTAAACGTCGTCAGGGCGATTTCAAAAGTCCGGAAGGCTTTTATAACGTTAAGCTGAATCAGTTAAAACCGGATAGCCGTTTTTATCGCGCCATTAATACCGGTTTTCCTAACCAATATGATCGCGCTAAAGGCTATAACGGTAACTATTTAATGATTCACGGTGATTGCGTGTCAGTTGGCTGCTACGCAATGACGGATGCATCAATGGACGAGATCTTCGCCTACACCAACGCCGCGCTGCGTAATGGTCAGCAGGAGATTCAGGTCAATATCTATCCGTTCCGCATGACAGACAGCAACATGCAGCGGCATAAATACTCGACCTACATTAACTTCTGGCGTGAACTGCAACCTGGCTATGCATACTTCGCTAAGTATCGTGTGCCGCCAACCGTGAACGTGACGGCCACCGGCCAATATGCGGTGAACAGCACGCCGGTGATCGCTACACCGGATGCTGCCTCGAAATCATTCCTGGCGCTCACCCAGGCAAAATAATGCCCACTCGCCTGGCACTATCCGGTGCCAGGTTTCGTTCCCCGTCAGCGGTTGCGTAGCAATCACCGTCACCACATCTTGCGGCGTCGTCTGCTGCTGAAAATCAATTTCCACATCCTGATCGAGCAACGTCGCTTTGCCAAACGGCGCCCGGCGCGTAATCCAGTAGAGATTAGTCGAACAGAACGCCATCAGATAGCGCCCATCCGATAACAGCATGTTGAAGACACCCTTCTCACGCATTTCTGCTGCCAGCTCGGCAATGTAGCGGAACACCGCTGGCCAGTTGCCCGGCGTGCGCGGATAACGCTCGGTCAGTTTGTGCAGCATCCAGCAAAATGCTTTCTCGCTGTCGGTTTCACCAATCGGACGAAATGGCCCGGTATCCAGCTGACGATAACCTTTGAGCTGACCATTGTGTGCGTAGGTCCAATTGCGGCCCCACAGCTCACGCGTGAACGGATGGGTATTTTCCAGCGACACTTCACCGCGATTCGCCTGGCGGATATGCGCCACCACCGAATGCGATTTGATCGGGTATTCCTGCACCAAACGGGCTATCGGCGAGTTAAAGCTCGGCTGCGGATCTTTGAAGGTGCGGCACCCTTTTCCTTCGTAGAACGTGATGCCCCAACCATCTTTGTGCGGCCCGGTTCCACCGCCACGCTGCACCAGACCGGTAAAACTGAAACAGATGTCCGTGGGGACATTGGCGCTCATCCCGAGCAATTCGCACATAGCAACCGCCTTAAGTTAGATCCTCTCGCGCGCGGCGAGAAGAACGCATCATGACTTAACCATCTCTTTTTCAATCAACAGCATCAGAATATGGATCACTTTGATGTGGATCTCCTGAATGCGGTCGGCATAGCCAAAGTGCGGCACACGAATTTCGATATCCGCTGAACCTGCCATCTTGCCGCCATCTTTGCCGGTCAGAGTAATTACTTTCATGCCTTTCGCGCGCGCAGCTTCCACGGCTTTGATGATGTTGGCAGAGTTACCGGACGTAGAAAGACCCAGCAGCACATCGCCTTCACGGCCTACCGCTTCGATATAGCGCGAGAACACATAGTCATAACCAAAATCATTACTGACGCACGAGAGATGGCTGACATCAGAAATGGCAATCGCCGGGTAGCCAGGACGGTTTTCACGGTAGCGTCCAGTCAGCTCTTCAGCAAAATGCATCGCATCGCAGTGCGAGCCGCCGTTACCGCAGGAGAGCACCTTGCCGCCCGCTTTAAAGCTATCGGCCAGCAGAACTGCGGCGCGCTGAATGGCGTGAATGTTGGCTTCGTCACTCAGGAACGTGTTGAGCGTATCGGCTGCTTCATTGAGTTCTGAGCGAATAATGTCCTGATACATAGAGATGTCCTTTAGAGGAAAGATTGACCCGGCAAGTTTAACGGAATGGCGCTAAGCCGCAAAGCGCCTGCCATAAGGAAAAGCGCGACGTCTCGAGGAAGTTTGGCAGTTGTTGCGCATCGTGCAACGAATTTGTGAGATGTGTTGTAATTGCGATGTAAACAGATTGATAAATTTTGCCCCATATTCTAAACCTACACCCATAACAGGTCAGACCTCTTACTACTTATGGAGTGGTTCATTATGTTGGTTGCCTCAATCGTTGCGACGCTAATCCTGCTTAGCGTGTTGTTCTACCACCAAATTTCGCTTCAGCTGAGCAGCGTAATTCTGCTGCTGTGGACCGGCGCGCTGGCGGCCGCTGACATATGGACGCTATGGATGCTGCTGCCGCTGGCGATTATTCTGCTGCCATTTAACCTGCCGGTGATGCGTCGCAGCCTGTTCTCGAAACCGGCGCTGCACAGCTTCCAGAAAGTGATGCCGCCGATGTCGCGTACTGAAAAAGAGGCGATCGACGCCGGCACCACATGGTGGGAAGGCGATCTGTTCCGCGGCAAACCGGACTGGCAGAAGCTGCACAACTATCCGCAGCCGCGCCTGACCGAAGAGGAGCAAGCCTTTATCGATGGTCCGGTAGAAGAAGCATGCCGTATGGCGAACGACTTCGAAATCACCCATGAAATGGCCGATCTGCCGCCGGAGTTGTGGGCGTATCTGAAGCAGCATCGCTTCTTCGCCATGATCATCAAGAAAGAGTATGGCGGCCTGGAATTCTCCGCCTATGCGCAGGCGCGTGTGCTGCAGAAACTGGCGGGCGTCTCCGGCATTCTGGCGATCACCGTTGGCGTACCGAACTCACTCGGCCCCGGCGAGCTGCTGCAACATTACGGTACCGATGAGCAGAAAGATCATTACCTGCCACGTCTGGCGCGCGGTGATGAGATCCCGTGCTTTGCATTGACCAGCCCGGAAGCGGGTTCTGATGCCGGTGCGATTCCCGATACCGGCGTGGTGTGCATGGGCGAGTGGCAAGGTCAGCAAGTGTTGGGCATGCGTCTAACCTGGAACAAGCGCTATATCACGCTGGCACCGATTGCCACCGTGTTGGGCCTGGCGTTCAAACTCTCCGATCCGGATCATCTGCTGGGCGATACCGAAGAGCTCGGCATCACTTGCGCACTGATCCCAACGCACACGCCTGGCGTAGAGATTGGCCAGCGCCACTTCCCGCTGAATGTGCCGTTCCAGAACGGTCCGACGCGCGGTAACGACATTTTCGTACCCATCGACTACATCATCGGCGGCCCTTCAATGGCCGGCCAGGGCTGGCGCATGCTGGTGGAGTGTTTGTCCGTTGGTCGCGGCATCACGCTGCCTTCGAACTCTACCGGCAGCCTGAAAAGCATTGCGCTGGCGACCGGCGCGTATGCGCACATCCGTCGCCAGTTCAAAGTTTCCATCGGCAAAATGGAAGGGATCGAAGAGCCGCTGGCGCGCATTGCCGGTAACGCCTACGTGATGGACGCCGCCGCGACGCTAATCACCAGCGGCATTATGCTCGGTGAAAAACCGGCGGTGCTGTCGGCGATTGTGAAGTATCACTGCACCCATCGCGGTCAGCGCGCGATTATCGACGCGATGGATATCGCTGGCGGTAAAGGCATTATGCTGGGCGAAAACAACTTCCTGGCGCGAGCTTATCAGGGCGCACCGATCGCCATCACAGTGGAAGGCGCTAACATCCTGACGCGCAGCATGATTATCTTCGGCCAAGGCGCGATCCGCTGCCATCCGTGGGTGCTGGAAGAGATGAACGCCGCAGCGAAAAACGATTTGGTGACCTTTGACCGCGCGCTGTTCAGCCATATTGGCCACGTGGGCAGTAATAAAGTGCGCAGCCTGTGGCTGGGCTTAACCGGCGGCCGCACCAGCGCCACGCCAACCCGCGACGCCACGCGCCGCTACTATCAGCACCTCAACCGTTTAAGCGCCAACCTCGCGCTGCTGTCAGATGTATCAATGGCGGTGCTGGGCGGCAGCCTGAAACGTCGCGAACGTATTTCGGCACGTCTTGGCGATGTATTGAGTCAGATGTATCTGGCGTCGGCCACCCTGAAACGTTATGACGATGAAGGCCGCAACGAAGCCGATTTGCCGCTGGTGCATTGGGGTGTGCAGGATGCGCTGCATCAGGCTGAAGTGGCGATGGATGATTTGCTGCGTAACTTCCCGAACCGCATGGTAGCCGGTGCGCTGCGACTGGTGATTTTCGCCGGTGGTCATCACTGCCCGGCGCCGTCCGATAAACTGGATCATAAGCTGGCGAAACTGCTGCAGCTGCCTTCTGCGACGCGTACCCGTTTGGGCCGCGGCCAATATCTGGCACCGAGCGCGCACAATCCGGCCGGTCAACTGGAGCAGGCGCTGCAGGATGTGATGGCCGCCGAAGTGATTCACGATCGTCTATGCCAGCAGCAGAAAAAACACCTGTCGTTCACCCGACTTGATGCGCTGGCGCAACGTGGTCTGAAAGAGGGCTGGATTGATGAGAGCGAAGCGCAGGTGCTGATTCGTGCTGAAGCCAGCCGCCTGAAAGCGATTAACGTCGATGATTTCGCGCCGGAAGCGCTGGCGGTGCCAAAGCCGCAGACGAAATCCAACCCGCGAGCCAGTGAAGCCGCATAAAACATAAAAGCCTCCGCATGGAGGCTTTTTTATTTCATTCACACCCGCATCAACCCGCCTGACGAATCCGCGCAATCAGCGCATCCACATCAGCAATATGATCGGCAGCCAGAATCAGCGTGCGTCCCAGCGTGATGCAGCTGCGAATGCACTCGGTGCGCATGGTCTCATCTTCAATCTGTTTGAAATCCGCAACGTGAGACATTCCCACCGTGCGGCGGATCAACTCGGTACCGCAATAACCCAAGGTATCGCGCCACACTTTGCGCAGGAAGGATTCGGCGTAACCGGGATAGGCCAGCGCCACATCGCGGGTTTTCTCTTTCGCCAATTCCAGGAAGCGGCTGGCGAACTGATTACAAACCTCCTGCACGTCGCTCAGACGACGTTCACGCCCTTCAGCCGCCTCACGCGGTGCCAGCAAGCCCGGCAGGCAGCAGTAGTTGATCAGCAAGTTGCCAATCGCGCTGCCGACATCAAAACCTATCGGCCCAAAGTAACCGAACTCCGCATCAATCACTTTCAGGCTGCCATCGGCGACAAAGATGGAACCGCTATGCACATCGCCATGCAGCAATGCTTCCGCATCGGCGAAAAAGCGGTGCTTGAGACCGGCCACGGCGATTTTTAGCGCATCGTCGCTGCGCAGGCTGACCACCAGCGCTTCCAGCGCCGCAGGATATTTGTTGCGCTCATGGTCAATAAACGGATCGTTGAAGAATAAGTCTTCGGTGATTTCGCACATTTCCGGATTAATGAAACGCGCCACTTCGGCTTTTTTCTTATGCGGATGCAAGAAGAAATCGGAGGTATGGAACAGCGTCTGCGCCAGATACTCGCCAACCTGACGACCGGCCTGCGGATAATACGCGCCCTTCACCAGTTCGCTGCGCCAGATACGATGGCTGGAGAGATCTTCCATCACCATCACCGCCAATTCGGCGTCGTAATGGGTGATATTAACGGTGTGCTGCGGGCAATGTTTGTAGTGCTCAATCAACGTCTGCGCTTCGAGACGCGCGCGATCCAGCGTGAGCGGCCAGGATTCACCGACACAACGCACATAGGGCAGCGCCTGTTTTACCACCACGCGGCTGCGGCCTTGATTATCGAAAATTTTAAACACCAGGTTGAGATTGCCATCCCCGATCTCCTCGGCGCTCACCAGCGCTGACGGATCGTCCACGCCGCCAAATTGTTTAGCATATTCCACAGCATCGGCAGCATTGAACGTACGGTATTGCGACATTGCCTGTTCCTCGATTATCGATAGTAATAAGCCGTTCAGACGTCTATACATCCGTTACGCATGTTGGCACAATAGCCAGCATTAACGCAACAGGGATTTCACATCATGCAAACACTTCGTACCACCAGCCTTGAGGTCCGCGATAATCAACTGTGGATCCTTGACCAGCAGGCGTTGCCACAACAACAAAACTGGCTGCCTGCGCACAGCGTCGCGCAGTTGGTCGAACACATTCACGCTTTGCGCGTGCGCGGTGCGCCGCTGATTGGCCTCTCAGCCAGTTTGCTGCTGGCGCTGCTGGCTGAGCAAGGCGCAGCGCGCACGGAATTAGCGACGGCGCTTGAGGTGCTGCGCGCGGCGCGCCCAACGGCGGTGAACCTGATGAATAACCTTGATCGCATGAAAAATGCGTTGGCCGAGAGTGATTTCGTCACAGCGCTGAGCCGCAAAGCGCTGCGTCTGGTGGCCGAAGATAAGCATCTGTGTGACAACATCGCCCGCGCCGGCAGCACGCTGGTAAAACCGGGCAGCCAGCTGCTGACGCACTGCAATACCGGCGGGCTAGCGACTGCGGGCGTCGGCACGGCGCTCGGCGTTATCGCTTATGCCCACCAGCAAGGTTTGGTGAAAAATGTCTGGGTGGATGAGACGCGGCCGCTGCTGCAAGGTGGCCGTTTAACCGCGTGGGAGCTGGGTGAGCTAAACATTCCTTATCAGCTGATTACCGACTCAATGGCCGCCAGTCTAATGGCGCGCGGCGTGGTCGATGCTATTTGGGTCGGCGCGGATCGTATCGCAGCGAATGGTGATGTCGCGAACAAGATTGGCACCTATAGCCTGGCCGTGCTGGCGCACTATCACGGTATTCCGTTCTACGTCGCCGCACCGCACACCACGCTGGATCGTCAATGTCCGCACGGCGACGCCATTCCCATCGAGCAGCGCGCCGCCAGCGAAGTGACCGGCGTTGCAGGCAGTTTTGGGAGCGTGCAGTGGGCGCCAGAGAGTGCGGCGGTCTATAACCCGGCTTTTGATGTCACGCCCGCGGCGTTGATTAGCGGTTGGGTGCTGGATACCGGCGTGGTGACGCCTGCGCAGGTTCAGGAAGGGATTTTTCAGCCGTAGGGTAATGGGTAATGTGCGGTGATAAAAAGGTCGTCATGAATGACGACCCTACAATCATGCTAAACGCGGATACGCATCAGCGATCTTGTCGCCGGTGAAATTCGCTACCCAACCTTCCTGATTATCGAAAATGCGGATCGCGGTAAAGTGCGGCTCAGAACCCATATCAAACCAGTGCGCCGTGCCAGCGGGCACCGAGATCAGATCATTCTTCTCACACAAAATCTGATACACCTCGCCCTCCAGATGCAGACAGAACAGCCCTGAACCTTCAACAAAGAAGCGTACTTCATCTTCGCTATGCGTATGTTCGTTAAGGAACTTGGTGCGCAGCACCTCTTTCTGCGGATTATCCGCACGCATGCTCAGCACATCCCAGCTCTGATAGCCCTTCTCGGCCACCAGACGATCAATTGCATGTTGATAGGCGTTGATCACCGTCTCTGCATTAGGATCCGCCCCCAGATCGCGATCGGCTTCCCAGCGTTCAAAGCGCACGTTTTTCGCGTTGAGACGATCGCGAATCGCCTCGGCATCGGTGCTGTGCCACACCGGTTGCTGGGCTTCAGTATCGGTAAAAATGGTCAATGCACTCATGTTAAATCGACTCCGGTTTAATCTGGGAAAAATCGTTGACCTGGTGATGGCGACTGGCGTTATCCGCCTCGCCACGAATTAACTGCACGGTATGCCAGCCCGCATCCGCTGCCGCATCCAGCTCCTGATAAATATCCGACAGGAACAGCAAGGACGCAGGCGCAAGGCCGATTTTTTCAGCGATATTGCGATACGATTGCGCTTCACGTTTCGCGCCGACGCCGGTATCAAAATAGCCGCTGAACAGCGAGGTTAAATCACCTTCATCGCTGTAGCCAAATAACAGTTTTTGCGCGGCGACCGATCCCGAGGAATAAACATACAGGCCAATCCCCTGCTGCTGCCAGCGCTCAAAAGCCGGCAGCACGTCGGAGTAAAGGTGGCCGGTGAACTGGCCTTCAACGTAGCCGGCGCGCCAAATCATGCCCTGCAAGGCTTTGAGGCCCGGCGACTTGCGATCCTCATCGATATAATTCGTGAGTGTGGTAATCAGCTCCTCCAGCGAGGCCTGAGGCGCAGCGGACTCTGCACGCACCGCGTTGAGTGCGGCGGCGACGTTTTCATCCATGTGATTTTCCCGCACGTACGCCGCTAAATGCTGACGCGCATAAGGGAACAACACCTGATGCACAAACTGGATATCGCTGGTGGTGCCTTCAATATCGGTAACAATGGCGCGGATCATTTGGCCTCCAGCAGGCGACGTTGCAGTTCACATTCAAACAGGAATTCCAAACCTTCGAGATGGCGACGCGCTTCGTTGACGTCCTTGCCCCAGCAGGTCAAACCGTGGCCGCGCAGCAGAAAACCATATTGCAGCGGCGTAGCGGCGGCAAAAGCTTCAATACGCTGCGCCAGCGCCGTAATGTCCTGATCGTTATCGAATAATGGGATGGCGACGGTGTTCAGATGCGTCTGCTGCCCGGCCAGCGTTTTCTGCATCTCATAACCACTGAGCACCAGCGCGTCGCCCTTCTCCACCCGCGACAGCACCGTCGAGTTGACCGTGTGCGTATGCAGCACCGCGCCCGCCTGCGGAAACAGACGATAAATCAAGGTATGCAGGCCGGTTTCCGCTGAGGGCGTGCGGCCCGATGGCACCGCGTTGCTAGCGATCTCAACCTGGATAAAATCATCACGCGTCAGGCTGCCTTTATCTTTGCCGGACGCACTCAGCAGACAATACTCCGCGTCCTGCCGCACCGACATATTACCGCCGGTTGCGGGTGCCCAGCCTTTGCCACCAATCCAGTGGCAGGCGGCCACTAAATGTTCCAGTGGAAGAAAATCCGTCATAGCGATATACAGGCTCCGCAGGTTAGTTTAGACGTCTAAGCGTCTCGATTGCCAAATGTTAACATCCTGTTTATAGTGGCAGCAACACAGGGTTTCTCCGCAACGACATTCGCGCTTAAGGCCACAAAACAATGACGCAGCACAACCTGATCCCCGAGAGCAAATTACCGGCGCTCGGCACTACCATCTTTACGCAAATGAGTGCGTTAGCTCAGCAGCACAACGCCATCAACCTGTCGCAAGGCTTCCCCGATTTTGACGGTCCGCGCTATTTGCAGGAGCGCCTGGCGCATCACGTGAGTCAGGGCGCCAACCAATATGCACCGATGATCGGCGTACTGCCACTGCGTGAGGCGATTGTTGAGAAAACCGCCGCGCTTTACGGCCACACGCCTGACGTCAACAGCGATATCACCGTGACGACGGGCGCGACAGAAGCGTTGTACGCAGCGATCACCGCGCTGGTGCGTCAGGGTGATGAAGTGATCTGCTTTGACCCAAGCTACGACAGCTACGCGCCTGCGGTGCAACTGGCGGGCGGCGTGTTAAAACGCATCGCCCTGCAGCCGCCGGGTTTCCGCGTTGACTGGCGCGAATTCCGCGGCCTGCTGAGCAGCAAAACCCGCTTAGTGATCCTGAACACGCCGCATAATCCGTCCGCCACCGTGTGGCGCAAAAGCGATTATGCCCAGCTTTGGCAGGCGATTGCTGAGCAGGAAATCTATGTGCTGAGCGACGAAGTGTATGAGCACATCTGTTTCACCGAAGAGGGCCACGCCAGCGTGTTAGCGCATGCTGAACTGCGTCAGCGATCCATCGCGGTGTCATCTTTTGGTAAAACCTTCCACATGACCGGCTGGAAAGTGGGTTACTGCATTGCCCCGGCTGCGATCAGCGCTGAAATCCGCAAGGTACATCAATATCTGACCTTCTCGGTGAATACGCCGGCACAACTGGCGATTGCCGACATGCTGCGTCAGGCGCCTGAGCACTATCGCGAACTGCCAGAGTTCTACCGCGCGCGCCGCGATCGCTTTATCCAGGCGCTCTCCGCCAGCCGTTTCAAGCTGCTGCCGTGTGAAGGCACTTACTTCCTGCTGGTCGATTACAGCGCCATTTCCGATCTGGATGACGTGAGCTTCTGCCAGCTGCTGACCAAGGAAGTCGGCGTGGCGGCGATTCCGCTGTCGGTGTTCTGCGCCGAACCTTTTCCACACAAGCTGATTCGCCTGTGCTTTGCCAAACAGGAAGCAACGCTTGACGCCGCTGCGGAGCGCTTATGTCAGCTTTGAAAATTACCGTTCTGCAGGAAACCCTGAGCTGGATGGATGGCGCGGCTAACCTGCGCCATTTCGACGGTGTGCTGAAAGGCATTGCAGGCCGCGACATCATTCTGCTGCCGGAAATGTTCACTACCGGTTTTGCTATGGAAGCTGCCGAAAGTTCGCTGCCGCAGGATGACGTCGTGGCGTGGCTGCACGCACACGCGCAAACCAGCGATGCGTTAGTCGGCGGCAGCGCGGCAATCCAAACAGAAAAAGGCGCGGTGAACCGCTTCTTGCTGGTCGAGCCAGACGGCACGCTGCATCAGTATGACAAACGTCACTTGTTCCGCATGGCCAATGAACATCAGCACTATGTGGCGGGTGAAACACGTGAAGTATTTGAGTGGCGCGGCTGGCGGATTCTGCCGCAAATTTGCTACGACCTGCGCTTCCCGGTTTTTTCGCGTAACCACAACGATTACGATTTGGCGCTGTATGTCGCCAACTGGCCGGCACCGCGTGCGCTGCACTGGCAATCGCTGCTGTTAGCCCGTGCAATTGAAAACCAGGCTTATATCGCCGGTTGTAACCGCGTCGGCAGCGATGGCAATCAGCATCAGTACAGTGGAGACAGCCGGATTATTTCGCCGCTGGGCGAAATTCTGGCGAGCGGAGAGCCTTTTGCGCGCGCACGTCTTGATGCGGAGCTATCGCTGGAGGAGCTGCAAGCCTACCGCGAGCGGTTCCCGGCATGGCGTGATGCCGATGCGTATATGCTGAAATAACAAAAAACCCCGGCAAGCCGGGGTTTTTACTTTCTTTGCTGTAGATTACAGCTCGAAGCGATCCAGATTCATCACTTTGGTCCATGCGGCAACGAAGTCGGTCACGAACTTCTGCTTCGCATCGCTGCTGGCGTAAACCTCGGCCAGCGCGCGCAAGATAGCGTTCGATCCAAACACTAAGTCGGCACGTGTCGCAGTGAACTTCACTTCGCCGCTCAGACGATCGCGACCTTCAAACAGCTCTTCGCTCTCATCGGTGGCTTTCCACGCGGTACGCATGTCGAGCAGATTAACAAAGAAATCATTGCTCAGCACACCAACGCGATCGGTGAATACGCCGTGCTGGCCGCCGTCGAAGTTGGTGCCCAATACGCGCAGGCCACCGAGCAACACCGTCAATTCTGGCGCGCTCAGCGTCAGCTGTTGGGCTTTATCCAGCAGCAGCGTTTCGGTTGAAGAACCTTTGGCGCTGCGGCGATAGTTACGGAAACCATCGGCCAGCGGCTGCAGGAAGTTGAACGACTCAACGTCGGTTTGATCCTGACGCGCATCAACACGGCCCGGCGTAAACGGCACTTGCGTTGCCACGCCAGCGGCTGAAGCGGCCAGCTCGATACCCACGCTACCTGCCAGCACAATCACATCGGCCAGCGAGGCTTTGCCTGATTCCTGCTGAATCTTCTGCAGGATTGGCAGCACATCATTGATTACGCTGGCATTCACCGCCCAATCTCTCTGCGGCGCTAACGCCAGACGCGCACCGTTGGCACCGCCACGTTTGTCGCCACCGCGGAAGGTCGATGCCGAAGCCCAGGCCACAGAAACCAGCTGGCTAACGCTCAAGCCTGAAGCGGCAATGCGCGCTTTAATCTCGCTGATATCATCCGGCGTTGGCTGATGAATCGCCTGCGGTAACGGATCCTGCCACAGCAGATCTTCCTTCGGCACTTCCGGACCGATGTAACGCGCTTTTGGCCCCATATCGCGGTGCGTCAGTTTGAACCAGGCGCGGGCAAAGGCTTCGTTGAACGCCTGTGGATCGTTGAGGAAGCGGCGCGAAATCTTGCCGAACTCTTCATCGAAACGCAGCGTCAGATCGGTCACCAGCATGGTCGGTTTACGTTTTTTCTCCGGATCAAACGGATCCGGGATAATCGCTTCGGCATCAACCGCTTCGAACTGGATGGCGCCTGCTGGGCTGCGTGTCTGTACCCATTCGTATTTGAACAGGTTCTCGAAGAAGTAGTTGCTCCACTGCGTGGGAGTTTGCGTCCACACCACTTCCAGACCTGAAGTAATGGCATCTTTACCCACGCCGCTGCCATAGCTGCTGGTCCAGCCAAGGCCCTGCGCTTCAATCGGTGACTCTTCAGGATCAACGCCCACGTGGCTGGCTTCTGCCGCGCCGTGGGTTTTACCCAAAGTATGACCGCCAGCAATCAGCGCCACGATCTCTTCATCGTTCATGCCCATGTTGCCGAAGGTGGCACGAATCGCCGGCGCCGCTGATTTTGGATCGCCGCTGGCTTCCGGGCCTTCCGGGTTGACGTAGATCAGGCCCATTTCGGTAGCGCCCAGCGGTGCATTGGCCAGCGCTTCTGGATGGCGATGCGCCAGCCATTCGGTTTCGTGGCCCCAATCCACATCCATATCCGGTTCCCACACGTCTTCGCGACCGGCACCAAAGCCGAAGGTGCGGAAGCCGGCGTTTTCCAGCGAGACGTTACCCGCCAGGATGTAGAGATCGGCCCAGGAAATTTTTTGACCATATTTCTGTTTTACCGGCCACAACAGGCGACGCGCTTTATCGAGGCTGACGTTATCCGGCCATGAGTTCAGCGGCGCAAAACGTTGCTGACCGCGACCTGAACCGCCACGACCATCAATGGTGCGATAAGTACCCGCGCTGTGCCACGCCATGCGAATGAACAGCCCAATATAGCTGCCCCAGTCGGCTGGCCACCAGGATTGCGAATCGGTGAGAAGTGCGCGGATATCGGCTTTTAACGCGGAGTAATCCAGTTTGCTGAATTCGTCGCGGTAGTTGAAGGTGTCACTAAGCGGGTTGGAACGGTTGGAGTGCTGGTTTAACAGATCGACGCGTAACATATTGGGCCACCAGTCGCGGTTGGATGTACCGCCACCGGCGCCGCGCGCCAGAACACTCTTCTCTTCAGACGCCCCGTGATGAAAGGGGCACTTGCCTGCGGCTGCTGCATTATCGTTATTGTCGTGCGTGCTCATGTTTATCGGCTCCATTGGCTTCATATTGCTTTCTAATATGCGACTAAGATTAGCCGCACTTTCGCCAGGAATATATTTGGATGAACCGAAGGTTTTGATAGTTACTGGCTTTCAAGCGCAGCGCGTGAAGTGGCGCACATTATCAGCTGCCGCGATAAGTCGACCACGACCACGGCGAGATGAGAAACGGCAGATGATAATGGCTGCCTGTGGCGCCAATCACGAAATCAATCTGCGCACTCACGTAGAGCGCATCGCGCCCTTCGGCAGCAAAGTAGTCGCCAATTTCCGCCGTCAAACGGTAATGACCTGGCGCCAGCGGTTCGGGCGTCAGGTCTTTAATGCGTCCGTCGCTGTCGGTGTTGCCTTCCACCAGCGGCAGCCAGCCTTCCGGGCTATTTTGCTCGAGCGAAACCGCCACGCCAATCGCCGGTTTGCCCAGCGCGGTATCGAGAATATGCGTCGTAATGGTGCTCATGTGATGCTCTCCTTTAGCCGCAACAGGGTAATTTCACGCAGCTGCGCCAGCGCTTCACGCTGTTCACTCGCTGCATCATTGTTAAGCCGACGCTGCAATTCCGCCAGCATCTCTTCGCCGGTGCGCCCTTTGGCGCGAATCAGAAATACCCGACCAAAGCGCTGCTCATAGGTTTGATTGCCCGCCAGCATCGCCAGCTGCAGCGCGCCGTCCGCCTGCTGCATCGCCGACTGCTCACTGCGCGACAGCGTGGCCTCTTTGTCCGCGCCCGCCACGTTGTCGCCAATGCGTGGATGGGCACTCAGCGCCTGCTCAAGATCAGCGGCTTGCCACAACTGCGCCAAACGATCGGCTTCGGCCTGTAAAGCCGCAACGTCGGCAAAAGGTCGCGCCGCCACCAGCGCCTGCTGCCAGGCGGGAATCGCCACGCAGTGCGCAATCGCCGCCTGCGCAGCTTGAGGTGAAAGCTGATTAAAGTTGACCAAATCCATCTTTATTCCTTAGCGCGCGCAATATCGCAAACCGCTTGCAGATAAGCCTGCACGCCCAGCGCCACATCAGCGGTTTGTACCGATTCCGCCGGATGATGGCTGATGCCGCGATGGTTGCGCACAAACAGCATGCCCACCGGCCAGCGCTCGGCGATAGCAATTGCATCATGTCCCGCGCCGCTCGGCAGCGACAGGCTGCGCCCTTGCACGGTTTCTACCGCGTGGCTCAGCGCCTGCTGCAACCGCGCATCACAAGCGGTGGCGGCAATGTGGTAATACTCGTTGGCGCTGAAGGTTAAGCCGCGACGCAGCGCAATCGCCTGCGCCTGCGTCAGCAGCGTGGAGAGTAAACGCTCCAGCGGCTCATCCTGCGGACCGCGCACATCGAGCGACAGCTGCACTTCACCGGGGATCACGTTGACCGCGCCCGGCAAGCAGCTCAGCGTGCCGACAGTCGCCACCAGCTGCGGATCGTGCTCTTGCGTGGTGTGCTCAATAAACACCATCCATTCGGCTGCAGCGGCCAGCGCATCTTTGCGATGCGTCATCGGCACGGTGCCCGCGTGACCCGCTTCACCGATAAAACTGCAGTTTAGACGACGCGCGCCGTTGATCGCCGTGACCACGCCAAGCGCCAAATCTTCCTGCTCAAGACACGGACCTTGCTCGATATGCAGTTCCAGATAGGCGGCGATCTCATTGACCTGACGCGCCGCGTCGTGAATCTTCGCCGCATCGAAACCGACATCCTGCATCGCTTCCGCCACGGTGATGCCGTTGCCATCCGGGTGCGTCACCCAGCTTTCCGGCCAGCTGCCGGTTATGCCACGGCTGCCGAGCAGCGTAATGCCGAAGCGCGTGCCCTCTTCGTCGCCGAAGCCGACAATCTCAATCGCCAGCGGCAAACGCTGCTGCCGATCGTGCAGCCACTGCACGGTTTCAATGGCGCTTAACACGCCGAGCATGCCGTCGTAGCGACCGGCATTGCGCACCGTATCCAGGTGCGAACCGAGCAGCAGCGCCCGCGCGCCCGCCTGCGCCGCTTCGTAGCGACCGCAAATGTTGCCCACCGCGTCCTGCCACGTCGTCATGCCCGCGGCCTGCATCCATTCGCCGACGCGCGCGTTGGCACGCAGCTGTTCCGGCGACAGATAAACACGCGTCAGGCCACCTTCGCTTTCGCTGATCTCAGCCAGCGCATCACAGCGCGCCATGACGCGAGCGGCGGCGATCTGCGCCTCGCTGGCGGTCATCAGGCTTTTATTCATGCGCGGCTCCCGTAAAGATCCCACGCCGCCTGCATCCCCGCGCCTTGCGTGGTGCGGAAGCCAACATGATTCAGCACCGCTTCCAGCGCGCTCAGGGTTTGCATCACGCAATCTTTACGCGCGTTGTAGCCCATGGTGCCGATGCGCCACACTTTGCCATGCAGTGGACCAAACGAAGTGCCGATTTCGATACCGAAATCTTCCAGCACCAGCTTGCGTACCTGATCGCCATTCACGCCCTGCGGGATCACCACGCCGAGCACGTTATTCATTTTGTTTTTTAAATCGCCAAAGGTTTCGAGGCCCATGCCCTGAATGCCTTTCAGCAGCGCATCGCCGTGTAGCTTGTGGCGCGCGATGCCGTTATCTAATCCCTCTTCCATTATCAGACGCGCACATTCACGCGCGCCAAACAGCGCGGTGGTGGCTTCGGTATGGTGATTGAGACGTTCCGGGCCCCAGTAATCCATGATCATGCCGAGATCGAAATAGTTGGAGTAAATCATCTCGTCGTCGCCATCCTGATGATCGGCGGTGCGGATGCCCTCTTCCACGCATTTGCGCTTGCGGATCACCGCTTCCATCTGCGAGCTCAGCGTGATTGGCGACGTACCGGACGGTCCTCCAAGGCACTTCTGCATGCCAGCCGATACTGCATCCAGCCCCCACGCATCGGTTTCCAGCGCGTTACCGCCGAGCGACGCGGTGGCATCGGTGTAGAACAGCACGCCATATTTCTGGCAAATCGCGCCCAACGCTTCCAGCGGCTGCAGCATGGTGGTGGACGTATCGCCCTGCACCGTCAGCAGCAGGCGCGGCTGCACTTTTTTGATCGCGTCTTCGATCTGATCCGGCGTGAACACTTCGCCCCACGGCACTTCAATGGTGTGCACTTCCGCGCGGCAACGGCGGGCAATTTCACACAGCAGATGACCGAAACGGCCAAACACCGGCACCAGCACTTTGTCGCCCGGACGGATCGCCGACAGCAGGATCGCTTCGATACCGGCGCGTGAAGTACCGTCGATCAGCATCGTCCAGCGGTTTTCAGTGCGGAATACGCCACGGTACAGCGCCATCACTTCGTTCATGTAGTGCGTCATCGCCGGATCGTACTGGCCGATCAGCTGGCTCGACATGGCGCGCAGCACGCGCGGATCGGCATTGATCGGGCCCGGTCCCATCAACAGACGCTGTGGCGGATTGATTTGCGAAAATTGGCTGATATCCATGTTGTATTCCTTAAAGAAAGCTTAGAGGCGCACGGTAGAGATAAACTGCTTCAGCTCCGCGGTTTGCGGATTGGCGAACAGCGTTTTGCTGTCGCCCTGCTCCCAGACGCGCCCCTGATGCATAAAGACCACGCGATCGCCCACGTCGCGGGCGAAGTTCATTTCATGGGTGACGAGAATCAACGTCATGCCTTCGGCGGCCAGCTGCTCCAGCACTTTCAGCACTTCGCCCACCAGCTCGGGATCGAGCGCGGAGGTGATCTCATCACAGAGTAAAACTTTGGGCTGCATCGCCAGCGCACGGGCAATCGCCACGCGCTGCTGCTGACCGCCCGACAAATTGGCCGGATAGTAATTGATGCGCTCACCGAGGCCGACTTTCTCCAGCATCTGCGTTGCCAGCGCACGGCATTCGGCTTCACTTTTCTTCAGCACACGGCGCGGCGCCAGCATCACGTTTTCCAGCGCCGTCATGTGCGGGAAAAGGTTGAAGTTCTGGAACACCATGCCGACCGAACGGCTGATTTCACGCGCCTGCGATTCGCGGTCGGTAATTGTCATACCGCCGAGTTTGATGCTGCCTTCCTGATAACCTTCCAGCCCGTTCATGCAGCGCAGCAGGGTACTTTTACCCGATCCGCTGCGGCCGATAATCGAGATCACTTCGCCGTGATCGACATCGAGATCGACACCTTTCAAGACGTGGTTGTCGCCGTAGTACTTCTGTACCTGATTAATGGTGATGAGCGGCATTGAATTTTTTCTCCAGGTACTGGCTGTAACGCGACAGCGGATAACACATCAGGAAGTAACCGAGCGCCACCAGGCCAAACACCTTGAACGGCTCATACGTCACGTTATTCAAAATGGTGCCGGCTTTGGTCAGCTCGACGAAACCGATAATCGAGGCCAGCGCGGTGCCTTTAATCACCTGCACGGCAAACCCAACCGTAGGCGCGATGGCGATACGAATCGCCTGCGGCGCGACCACGCGAAACAGCGTTTGACCAAAGGTCAGGCCGAGACAGCGCGACGCTTCCCACTGCCCTTTTGGCAGGGCGCGAATACTGCCGTACCAGATATCCACCAGAAACGCGCTGGTGTAGAGCGTTAAAGCCAGCGAGGCGGCGGTCCAGGGCGCGACATCGATGCCGAACAAGCCGACGCCGAAGAAGGCGAGGAACAGCTGCATCAGCAGCGGCGTGCCCTGAAACAGCTCGGTGTAAGCGCGCACCAGGCGCATCGGCCATTTACGTTTCAGCAGGCGCATAAACAGCAGCGGCAAGGTCACCAGCGTGCCGCCAAAAAACGCCACCAGCGAAAGTAAAATTGTCCAGCGCGCTGCCAGCAGCAGGTTGCGCAGGATGTCCCAGTCGGTAAATTGCGTCATCATGCCGGCTGCGCTCCCAACCATTTACGTCCCAGCGCCAGCAGCAGTTGGCGCATGGCAATCGACAACGCCAGATAGATCAGCGTGGTCACGAAATAAACTTCAAAACTCAAAAAGGTGCGCGACTGAATCAGGTTGGCGGCGAAGGTCAACTCTTCGTACGACACCTGCGACACCACCGACGAGCCGAGCATCACGATGATGCATTGGCTGACCAGCGCCGGATAAATACGCTGCAGCGACGGCGGCAACACCACGCGAATAAAGGTTTGCGTGCGGGTCAATCCCAGCACGCGCCCCGCTTCCCACTGGCCGCGCGGCGTCACCTGAATGCCGGCGCGAATAATTTCGGTGCTGTACGCGCCAAGGTTAATCAACATCGCCAGCAGTGCGGCTTCACCCGCCGTCAGTTTCAGACCCAGATTGGGCAACCCAAAGACGATGAAAAACAGCTGGACCACAAACGGCGTATTACGAATCAGCTCGACGTACAGGCCCCAGATGCGGCTCGCCCAGCTCGGTTTGCCGCTGCGCAGCGCCGCGCCGAGAATACCGAGGCTGACACCGCCCACGGTGGCGAGCACGGTGATCTGAATCGTGACCCACAGTCCGGCCAGCAACTCTGGCCAGTGCGGCCAGAGATCGGCGAAGTTAAGTTGCGCCATACTTTATGCGCCGAGGTTCGCTGGCAGCGGCGCTTTCAGCCACTCTTCCGACAGCTTGTTCAGCGTGCCGTCTTTGATTCCCTGCTCAATCAGCGCATTCACTTTCTCTTTCAGCGCTGGCTCATCTTTTTTCAGGCCGATGTAGCACGGTGAATCTTTCAGCATAAACTGGGCAACCGGCGCTTTTTCGGCGTTCTGGCGCGCAATCGCCGCCACTACCAGGTTGCCCGTCGCCACGTACTGCACTTGTCCGGAAAGGTAGGCCGACAGCGTGGTGTTGTTATCTTCATAACGCTTCACCTGCGCCTCTTTCGGGGCGATATCGCTTAACACCATATCTTCCACTGCACCGCGCGTGACGCCGATCGATTTGCCGCTCAGCGCTGCCGCATCTTTCAGCGTTTCGCCTTTCGGACCAAATACGCCGAGGAAGAACGGCGCGTAAGCGCGGGTGAAATCGATCACTTTTTCACGCTCGGCGTTTTTACCCATACTGGAGATCACCAGATCGACTTTATCGGTCTGCAGATACGGCACGCGGTTGGCACTGGAAACGGGCACCAGCTGCAACTTCAGTTTCATCTGTTTAGCGAGATACTTCGCCATGTCGATATCGTAGCCCTGCGGCTGCAGGTCAGTACCCACGGAACCGAACGGCGGGAAGTCCTGCGGAACCGCTACGCGGATCACGCCGCGCTTCTGGATATCCTGCAGCTGATCGGCCATCGCACTCCCGACCTGCGCCATCAGCAATGCCGCGCCCGCTACCGCTAATAATACTTTTTTCATTATGCACCCCGGTGAGTTTACGTGAAACAAAAGATTCTTGATGAATCATTCTGCAACTAATGTGCCAACCGCAGTGCTGGGAGAAGAAAGGGGAAAAAACGGGGATTTACCGCGTTGAAGGCAGCAAAAACGGGCATCGCGCCCGTTGGAATTAACGATCAAAAACAGTGCAATGCACCACAATGGCGCCCGTTAACGGTGTTCCAGCTCGTCGAGATGCTGATAAAGATCGGCAATTTGATGGATGCGCTGACGGCCCTGCGACAACATTTCATGCAGCAACGCATTCGCCAGCAGGTTAATCAGGCTCATGGCGGAGGCGTAGCTATCAAAAGCGGAAACGCTGTCGAGCGGCGCACAAAGCTGCCAGCGCGCCAGTGTGATAATGCCCTGCGCCTGCGGCTCACACAGCGCCAGCACGGGAATGTTGCTCTGCTGCAGCTGCTGCATCAGCGGACGAATGATGCGTGGACGGCGGCGAAACGCCATCACCACCACGATATCGTCAGGCGTTATATCCACCAGCTCTTCGCCCAGCGTCTGACCCGGCTGCGGCAGCACATGCACCTGCGGACGCGCCTGCATCAGCTGCTGACGCAGGTGCAGCGCCACCGGATAGGCGTTACGCATGCCGATGATAAACACCCGTTTCGCCGCGCCCAGCGCGCTAATCACCTCGCCAAACTGCTGCGGATCGATGCTGTTGACCCACTGCGTCAGGTTGGCCATCTCCTGCTTATAGTGGCGCGACAGCAAGGTGTTGCCCTGCACCGCATCGCGGTTGTCGGTGAGCGGCATACCGCTCTGGCGCAGGATGCGCAGCTCATCGCGCATATCCTTGTATTTCTCGTAACCGAGACGCTTGAACAAACGGCTAACCGTGGCCTTCGACACACCGCTCAGCCGCGCCAGCTCGGCGCTGTTGTAGCTGATCAGGTCATCAAAATGGTCAAACACGAAGTCGGCAATACGCTGCTCCTGCGGCGACAGTTGCGGATAGTGACTACGGAGGCGTTCATCAAGTTGTTTCATCATCGGTCCTGTAACTTTCGTTTCATCACAAGCTAGCATAAATCGATCCAGATTGATGTCCGTTCAAAACTGGAACAGCTCTTGCTTCCTGTTAACCACGTACCCAGAAAAAGAGTTCCTTATGATACAGAGCAACATGGCGCCGTTAGGCATGGCCGTTACGCCACATCATCTCGCCAGCGAAAGCGCCTTAGCCGTGCTGCGCGAAGGCGGCAATGCGCTGGAAGCGATGGTGGCCGCCGCTGCTACCATCGCCGTGGTTTACCCGCACATGAACGGTTTGGGCGGCGACGGCTTCTGGCTGGTGGTACCGCCAAACGGCGATCCCATCGCCATTGACGCCAGCGGCGCGGCCGGTTCACTGGCGCATCTCGATTTCTATCACGGCGAAACACATATTCCGCATCGCGGCCCCAAAGCCGCCTTAACCGTGGCGGGTACCGTCAGCGGCTGGCAGGAAGCGTTAACGCTGGCGCAGGAACTTGGCGCGACGCCGCTGCCGTTAACCCGCCTGCTGCGCGATGCGATTCGCTATGCCGCCGACGGCATTCCGGTCACCGCCTCGCAAGCCGCCGCCACCGCCGCCAAACAGCACGAGCTGCAGCATCAACCCGGTTTTGCCGCCACCTTTTTACCGGACGGCAGCGTGCCGGTTGCCGGCAGTCGCTTCACCCAACCGGCGCTGGCGAATACGCTGAGCATGCTGTGCGATCACGGACTCGATAGTTTTTATCGCGGTGAACTGGCGCACCATCTGGCGCGCGAAATGACCGCGCTGGGGATGCCGATCACGCTGGAGGATTTGCAGACACACCAAGCCCGCCGCTGCACGCCGCTGCATCTGGCGCACAGTGAAGGCGATATCTGGAACATGACGCCGCCGACGCAGGGTTTGGTGTCGCTGGCGATCCTCGGCATTACCGATCGGCTGAATATGGCTGACGCCAATGAAGCGCAAACCGTGCACCGCATCGTTGAAGCCACTAAAAAAGCCTTTGCGCTGCGCGACAAGCACATCACCGATCCGCGCCACATCGACATCAATGTGCAGAGTCTGCTGGATGATGAACATCTCAGCACGCTGGCAGCGCAGGTGGACGATCAACAAGCCGCTGCGTGGGGCTCCGGGCGCGGGCCGGGCGATACCGTGTGGATGGGCGTAATGGACAGCAGCGGGCTGGCCGTTTCATTTATCCAGAGCGTCTATCACGAATTCGGCAGCGGTGTGGTACTGCCTGGCACCGGCATCACCTGGCAAAACCGAGGTGCCGCCTTCAGCCTGCAACCCGATCATTTGCTGACGCTGCAGCCGGGCAAACAGCCGTTCCACACGCTTAATCCCGCCGCCGCGCGCCTCAAAGATGGTCGCACCATGGTGTACGGTTCGATGGGCGGCGACGGTCAACCACAAACCCAGGCGGCGATTTTCACCCGTCACGTGATTCAGGGGCATCCGCTGCAACAGGCGGTGAGCGCGCCGCGCTGGCTGCTGGGTCGTACGTGGGGACAATCATCGGATTCGCTCAAGCTCGAAGCGCGCATCGCGCCGGAAACGGTGCAGCAGCTGCGTGCGCTCGGCCATGAGGTTGAACTGCTACCCGATTTCAGTGAAGTGGTCGGCCATGCAGGCGCGATCGTCAGACACAACAACGGCATGCTGGAAGGCGCGTTCGATCCGCGCAGCAACGGCAGCGCCGCCGGTTTCTAACGGAGATTATTGATGAGTTCACAACCGGACTGGGCCACCTATATCGCCCAAATGGAGCAGATTCTGGCGCTGGAGCTGGATGATGCGCGCCGCGCCGAGCTGCTGACGCAGTTCAACCGCATCGCCGTCATGGCCGAGCCGCTGATGGCGCTGCCGCTCGACGATCGTCTGGAAGTGGCGGGAGTGTTTCATCCATGAAACTGTCGTCATTATCGATTAATGCCCTGCAGCAGGCGCTGAGTCAGGGCGAGATCAGCGCCCGTGATATCGCGCAAAACACGCTGGCGGCGATTGAACAGCATAAGGCGATCAACGCCTGGACCGAAGTCACCAGCCAGCGCATGCTGCGCGAAGCCGATCAGATCGATCTGCAGCGCCAGCGCGGTGAAGCTTTGCCGCCGTTAGCCGGCATTCCTTACGCGGTGAAAAACCTGTTTGATGTCGCCGGACACAGCACCTTAGCCGGTGCCAGCCTGTTCAGCGAACGCGCGGCGGCACGCGAGGATGCGTGGGCGGTGAGCAAACTGCGCCAGTCTGGCGCGCTGCTCTCCGGCATGCTGAATATGGATGCCTATGCTTATGGTTTTACCACGGAAAACACCCATTACGGTGCAACGCGCAACCCGCGCGATTTAACCCGCGTGGCGGGCGGATCGTCCGGCGGTTCAGCGGCGGCGGTGGCGGCGGGTTTGGTGCACTTCTCGCTCGGTACCGACACTAACGGCTCGATCCGCGTGCCCGCTTCACTGTGCGGCATCTTTGGCCTGAAACCGACCTTTGGCCGTCTGTCGCGCAGCGGCAGCCATCCGTTTGTCGCCAGCCTCGATCACATCGGCCCGTTTGCCCGTTCGGTTGAAGATTTGAGCCTGGTGTACGACACCTTGCAAGGTGCCGATGCCAGCGATGCCTTCCAGGCCGCGCAGCCCGCCTCGCCAGCTAGCGCAGGGCTCAGCAAGGGCGCAGAAGGCGTGCGCAGCGCGGTACTCGGCGGGTTCTTCTCAACCTGGTGCAGCGATGAAGCGCGCGCCGCCGTGGCGGTGGTAGCTAAAGCGCTGCAGGCGCTAGACGAAGTGACTTTGCCGAATGCGGAGATCGCACGCTCGGCGGCCTTTATCATGACCGCCGCAGAAGGCGGCAATCACTATTTGCCGGTGCTGCGCACGCAGCCGGAGCAGTTTGAGCCCAACTCGCGTGAGCGCCTGCTGGCCGGTGCGATGCTGCCCTCGGCGTGGTACGTGCAGGCCCAGCGTTTCCGCCGTCACTTCCAGCAGCAGGTGCTGCCGCTGTTTGAGCAGTTCGACGTGCTGATTGCGCCCGCCACGCCCTGCACCGCCACCACCATCGGCCAGGAAACCATTCACATCAACGGCCAGGATTTGCCGACGCGCGCCAGCATGGGCATGCTAACCCAGCCGATTTCGTTCCTCGGCTTGCCGGTCTGCACCGTGCCGCTGCAAACCGCCAGCGGCTTGCCGATAGGCTTGCAGCTGATCGCCGCACCGTTTAAAGAACATCTGGCACTGCGCGCCGCCTGGGCGCTGCAACAGCAAGGGCTGACGCTGCCACAAACTACCTTAATGGATGCCTGAAGATGACACCTGAACATATTGATCGTCCGGCCATTCTCGCCGAAGTCACTGCCGCCTTTTACCGCTACGAGCAAGCGCTGATCAGCAATGATGTGGAGGTGCTGGATGAGCTGTTCTGGCACGACATACGCACCGTGCGTTTGGGCGCGGGTGAGAATTTGTATGGCATTGATGAGATCCGCGCTTTTCGCGCTGCACGGCCGTCGAAAGGATTGGACCGCGAGTTACGTAATACGGTGATTACCACCTTTGGCGATGACTATGCGGTGTGCAGTACGGAGTTTACGCGTGAAGGCGTGGAGAAGACTGGACGCCAGCAGCAGACGTGGGTGCGATTGCCGTGCGGCTGGCGGATTGTCGCGGCGCAGGTGAGTTTGATGAGTTAAGGTGCTACCGGGATAAATCGGTCGCCATAAATGGCGACCCTACAAATTCAGGATGTTGGTGCCGGATGCGTCGCGATCCAGTGATCGGCGATTTGCTGCCGCGTACACACCCACACATCCTCATGCTGCTGAATGTGATCAAGGAAGCGCTGCAAACCACGGAATTTCCCCGGACGTCCCAGTAAACGACAGTGCATGCCAATCGACATCATCTTCGGTGCCGTTTCGCCCTCTTCGTATAGCACATCAAAGGTGTCGCGCAAATAGGTAAAGAACTGCTCCGCCGTGTTGAAGCCCTGCGGCGAGGCGAAGCGCATATCGTTGCACTCCAGCGTGTAAGGGATGACCAGATGCGGTTTAACCGTGCCGTCCTGACAGGTGACCTGCGTCCAGAACGGTAAATCGTCGCCGTAATAGTCGCTGTCATAGCTAAAGCCGCCCTGCTCGACCACCAGGCGTCGGGTGTTTGGGCTGTCGCGGCCGGTGTACCAGCCGGTTGGCGCTTTGCCGAACAGGTCGGTTAACACGTCCACCGCCTGCTGCATATGCTGGCGCTCGGTCTTGGCATCCATCGCCTGGTAGTGAATCCAGCGCCAGCCGTGGCTCACCACGTCGTAATCCGCCGCTTTGATCGCCTCAACGATGTCCGGATGACGCGCCAGCGCCATCGCCACGCCAAACACCGTCAGCGGCAAACCGCGCTTTTGAAACTCATTGTGGATGCGCCAGAAACCGGCGCGCGATCCGTATTCATACAGCGAATCCATCGACATATGGCGATCGGCGTAGCTGGCCGCACCGATGATATCGGAAAGAAACTGCTCGGAACCGGCGTCGCCATGCAACACGTTGTTCTCGGCGCCCTCTTCGTAATTAAGGACAAACTGCACCGCGACGCGCGCTTTGCCCGGCCACTGCGCATGCGGCGGGTTGCCAGCGTAGCCGATTAGATCGCGGGGATAGTTTTTGTTGAAGCTGTACTCTTTCTTTCCAGATACATCATTCATTCTGTAAGTTCCTGTCGCTCAACCAGTGGTTAGTTTAGGTGCTGAAAGGCTCCGCTGAGCGGTTTTTCGAGTGGATAATCGAGATCGCCGTGCTTGCTGGTACCAAAGCCTAGCGCCACCAGCGACTCCACCATTTTTACCGCAGCGCTGACCCCGTCAATTACCGGCATGCCCAGTTCTTTGGTGAGATCCTGCGCCAGCGTAGCCATACCGCCACAGCCCAGCACAATCGCGCCGCTGCCATCTTCGCGTTTGGCCTGCATGCAGCGCTGACGCACTTTCTCCTGCGCCACGCCGCTGCCGTCTTCCAGTGCCAGCACCGGCAGATCGATGGCGTGCAGCGCGGCACAATGGTGTGTGAAGCCATATTGCTGCAGCAGATGGCGCGCAATCACCAGCGTGCGCGGCAAGGTAGTGACAATCGAAAAGCGCGTCGCCACCAGCGTGGCGGTGTGCATGGCCGCTTCCGCAATGCCAATTACCGGGCCGCTCGCCAGTTCACGCGCCGCCAGCAAGCCCGGATCGCCGAAGCAGGCAATGATATGGCCACTCACGCCTTGCGCTTTGCCGCGTTTCACCTGCTCCAGCACGCCAATCGCCGCGATGGCTTCATCAAAATGACCTTCAATCGACTCGACGCCGTGAGTCGGGCACACCGCCAGAATCTCGGTGCCCGGCGCGGCGACGGCTCGCGCGGCAGTACCCATGGTTTCCGTCATCGCTAAGCTGGTGTTGGGATTGATGACCTGAATCAGGCTCATGATGCCGCTCCTTTGTTACCGGCAAATAACCGGGTGAAATCAGGCAAGGTTTCGCCGCTGCGCTCAAAGTGCAGGCTGGCAACAATATGTTCGAAGTGATGCTGCAGCGCCGCCGTTAACCCCGGCAGATCTTTTTGCCGCAGCAGCTCCACCAGCCGATCGTGATGATCGCATCGGCAGCCGCGCTGCCACGGTGCACCGTAAGCGGCAATCACCAGCGACGAACGCTGCGTCAGGCGCGTCACCATATCGGTGAGCACTGCGTTACCGGAGATCGCCTGCAGCTGAATATGAAAGGCGGCGGAGAGACGAATCGCGGCGGCACCATCATGCTGGTCATGTGCCAGCTGCTCTTCTTCAATCAGCACGCCGAGTGCCACTAAGTGCGGTGCCTGCACGTGGCTCAGCACCGCCGGTAGATTGGCGCACTCTAATAAACTGCGAGTGGCAAAGATGTCGCGGGCTTCATCCACGCCCGGCGTCGCCACCTGTGCACCACGCCTGGGCGACAAAGTGATCATTTGCACCGCGGCGAGGCGTTGCAGCACCTTACGAATGCCGGTGCGGCTCACGCCGAAGACATCCGATAAGGCTTCTTCCGGCAATTTACTGCCCGGCGGCAGTTGATGCTCAACGATGGCGGTAAGCAGCGCCTGATAGATAGGTTCATCGCGATCGTTCAGATCGGCAGCCGTTTTCTGGCCTGTTTCACTCTTCATTACCTGCTCCGGTAAGTGACTGTGTGCTGCACATCGTATACGTGAAATTATTTTTTTGTATACAAGAAATCATTTCTGGCCTGGATCCTGCAATACCGTTTCACGCTGTGATTATTTTTCCATGATGTTGAGAGGAGCAGGTTTCATGCCAAATCATTCTGAAGTGACCTCGCGGGTGGCCTCTGAAGCCAACGCACAATACAGTCCACGTCTGTGTAATGACGATCTGGCGCCGACGCGCGACCAGAACTGGTCGTGGTACAACATCTTTTCGTTCTGGATGTCGGACGTGCACAGCATGGGCGGCTACGTGGTGGCCGCCAGCTTCTTTACCCTCGGGCTGGCGAGCTGGCAGGTGTTGCTGTGTTTGCTGGTGGGCATCTGCATTGTGCAGCTGTGCGCCAATCTGGTGGCCAAACCGAGCCAGATGGCAGGCGTACCGTACGCGGTGATTTCGCGTCAGGCGTTTGGCGTGTTCGGCGCTAACATCCCGGCGATTATTCGCGGGCTGATCGCTTTTGCGTGGTACGGCATCCAGACTTATCTGGCGGCTAACGCGCTAATGCTGGTGCTGCTGAAGTTCTTCCCAACCCTGAGCAGCATGACGCAAAGCAGCTGGCTCGGCTTATCTCAGTTGGGCTGGTGCTGTTTCGGTGTGATGTGGTTACTGCAGGCGATGGTGTTCTGGCACGGGATGAGCGCGATTAAACGCTTTATTGATGTCGCCGGTCCGGCGGTGTACGTGGTGATGGTGGCGCTGGCGGGCTGGATTGTATACAAAACCGGTTTCGACGGCATCTCCTTCACGCTGGCCAGCAAGCAGTTGAGCACCGGCGAGCAAACCTGGCAGATGATTACCGCCACCGCGCTGGTGGTATCCTACTTCTCCGGTCCGCTGCTGAATTTTGGTGACTTCTCGCGTTACGGCAAAAGCATGGGCGAAATTCGTCGCGGCAACCGCTGGGGCTTACCGTTCAACTTCCTGCTGTTCTCGATTGTCACCGTGGTGATTGTCTCCGGTACGCAATCGCTGTTCGGCAGAATGATCACCGATCCGATTGAAACTGTCAGCATGGTGGGTAACGACGTGGCGGTGGCGATTGGCCTGCTGACCATGATTATCGCTACCATCGGCATTAATATCGTGGCGAACTTTGTCTCGCCGGCATTCGACTTCTCTAACTGCTCACCGCAAAAAATCAGCTTCCGCACCGGTGGCATGATTGCTGCGGTCGGTTCAGTGTTACTGACGCCGTGGAACCTGTTCCAGTCGCCAGAACTGATTCACTACACGCTGGATGTGCTGGGCTCGTTTATTGGGCCGCTGTTTGGCATCCTGGTGGCCGATTTCTATCTGATCAAACGCAGCAAAGTCTACGTGGATGACCTGTTTGATGACACGCCGAAAGGGCGTTACTGGTATCGCGGCGGCTTCAACCCGAAAGCGATTGCCGCGCTGCTGCCGTCGGTGGGCATTTGTCTGGTGATCAGCTTTATTCCTTCACTGCATGCGGTGGCGAACTTTAGCTGGTTTATCGGCGTGGCGTTGGGTGCGGGCTGCTATCGCTGGCTGGCGCGCGCTGACCGCGAAGAGTCGGTGGCGGCGTATCGCGCGACGGTGGCGGTGCAGAAGGATTAAGCTGGTAATGGTCGCCATGAATGGCGACCCTACGGCAAATGTGTAGGATTTGGAAAAAGCAAAAAGCCGATGCATTTCTGCATCGGCTTCTTTAAATAGATTGGCGGAACGGACGGGGCTCGAACCCGCGACCCCCTGCGTGACAGGCAGGTATTCTAACCAACTGAACTACCGCTCCGCGCTTTGTTCCCCGTCGAGAACGAGGCGCATATTAATAGCAGCTTTCACACCCGTCAACGCTTTTTCTGTGGAAATGTTTCGTTTGGCGTTTTTTTCAGCTTAACGTCGATTTTGCACGCGAAATCAGCCGTTTTACACGCGCCACAGGCAGCTGCCGCCCTTCTTCTGCACCAAATCCAGACGACCTTCGTGCGCAGCAATCTCTTCATCGCTGGCGCTGACCACGCGCAGGCCTGAACTCGGACGCACAATGCGCTGAATATGCTCACCGCCGCCCTGATTGTTCTGCTCACCGTCCAGAGAAAATGCCAGCGAGGTTTGACCGCCGGTCATCATCAGGAATACTTCGGCCAGAATCTCGGCATCGAGCAGTGCGCCGTGCAGCGTACGCTTGCTGTTGTCTATTTCATAACGGTTGCACAACGCATCGAGGCTATTGCGCTTGCCGGGATACATCTTACGCGCCATCGCCAGGCTATCGGTGATCTGGCAGAAGGTTTCGGTTTTGCCGATATCCCGCTTCAGCATGCCGAACTCGTAATCCATAAAGCCGATATCGAACGATGCGTTATGGATCACCAGCTCTGCGCCTCGGATGTAATCAAGGAATTCGTCGGCGATATCCGCAAACATCGGCTTATCGGCGAGGAATTCATCGGCGATACCGTGAACGCCGAACGCTTCCGGATCCACCAGCCGATCGGGCTTAAGATACATATGGAAGTTGTTGCCGGTCAGGCGACGGTTGATCACCTCAACCGCACCAATTTCAATGATGCGATGTCCTTCATAATGCACACCGATCATGTTCATGCCGGTGGTTTCAGTATCGAGGACGATCTGGCGGTTATTTGCAGTGCTCATAGGACTCGTTTTATGTCAGACTTGGCGTTTTGTCAGAAGGAAGTCTACCAGAGATGCGCAAACAGGTAGAAATATTCACCGATGGATCTTGCCTGGGCAATCCCGGTCCCGGCGGTTATGGCGCCATTTTACGTTATGGTGCGCATGAAAAAGAGTTCAGTACAGGTTATCGCCTTACCACCAACAATCGCATGGAAATGATGGCGGCTATTGTGGCGCTCGAAGCGTTAAAACAGCCGTGTGACGTGGTGATCAGTACTGATAGCCAATATGTGCGTCAGGGCATCACCAGTTGGATCCACAACTGGAAGAAGCGCGGCTGGAAAACCGCCGATAAAAAACCGGTGAAAAATGTCGATCTGTGGAAACGCCTCGATCTGGCGCTCAGCAACCATGAAATTAAGTGGGAATGGGTAAAAGGCCACGCGGGGCATCCGGAGAACGAACGCTGCGACGAACTGGCGCGCAGCGCGGCGGGAAATCCTACCCAGGATGATATCGGTTATCAGGTTGAATCCTGATCCTTCACTTCACGAAACTGGCGCGTAACGTTAACCGTTTGCCGTAGCTGGCTTTGACTCAGATTCTTCTTCATTTTGGTGGGCGTTAACGGGAACGTACGTTTGCGTGCCACCACAATGTTCAAACAACCGAGTGCCGGCAAATGCGCGCTGATCACTCTGCCGCCCTGCCGATGCCACGGCACCACCTGAAAACGGGTGCGGTAAACCACTTCATAATTCAGCAGGCCCAGCCAGTCGAGCAGCCGCACCTGGCTGAACATCCGTCCACTCCACGGCGCGCGCGAGTGCAAACCCGGAATGCCTTTGCTAATCCCTAATAGACTGAAAGGATTAAAGCCGCTGATGATCATCCAGCCATCATCGATCAATACCCGATCCACTTCGCGCAGCACGCGGTGCGGATCCTGACTCCACGCCAGCGTGTGCGCCATTAAACAGGCATCAACTGATTTAGATTCAAAGGGTAATTGTGTGTTATTGGCGATAACCTGCAACTCATCGCCCTCAATGCCCACATTCACCTGATGCGATATGGCACACTGGCTGGTGCTGATTTCTGCGCTGAGGCTGCCAATTTTAAGCATATGAAAGCCATACAGCTTGCCGAGATAAGGCTGCAGTTGCTGAGTGAGTGCGTCGCGAAAATAGTCTCCCATTGGCATATCGCGCCAGGAGCGCGGTGCAGTCAGGATTTGGCGTGTTTTAGCCGGCTTCATGCTCTACCATTTTCCTTTTTCTACGACCTGAGAGGTGTTTATGAATCTTACCAGCATTCCCGCATTGCAGGATAACTACATCTGGACACTGACGGACGATGACAATAGGTGTTTGATTGTCGATCCCGGCGAAGCACAGCCGGTGCTGGATAAAATCAGGGCCAATCATTGGCAACCCGTGGCAATTTTGCTGACGCATCATCATCACGACCACGTTGGCGGCGTGGATGAACTGTTGCAGCACTATCCCGATTTGGCGGTTTTCGGTCCACAGGAAACTGCAGATAAAGGGGCGAGGCGTATTGTGGCCGAAGGTGATGAATTTACTCTGCTTGGGCTAAATTTCCGTGTCATCGCAACACCCGGTCACACTTTAGGACATATCTCATATTTCAGCTCCCCTTATCTTTTCTGTGGTGACACGATGTTTTCTGGCGGCTGCGGGCGTTTATTTGAAGGCACTGCAGAGCAAATGTTCGAGTCATTTCAAAAACTTAACCAGCTACCTGAAGAGACTCTCGTTTGCTGCGCGCATGAGTACACTTTATCCAATATGAAGTTTGCTGCGGCTATTCTGCCCCATGACCCTAAAATTTTGGCAAGGTATCAGCAAATTAAGGACTTACGCGCAGAAAACCGCATTACTTTACCTACAAAACTGGCCTTAGAGCGTGAAATAAATTTATTTTTACGCACACAAGATGCTGATTTACAACGGGCTTTAGGCACTAATGTGTCATCGTCAGCGTTATGGCAAACTTTCGCCGATCTACGCGAGAAGAAAGACCGCTTTTGATTTTTGAGGTTGTGTTGTGGTGGACCGTCACGTATAGTTGCTCGTCTTTTAAGCGAACTATTGACACACACATGAAGGCTAAAGCGATCTTACTCGCCTCGGTCTTGCTGGTAGGATGTCAGGCATCAAGGAATGACGCCAATATCCCCGTACAGCATGCCCAGAGTCTGTCTTCAGCTGGTCAAGGTGAAAATGGAAAGTACGGAGATCGATTGTTGTCGCCGCGATGGCAGGATGATGGAACAAGCCTCGCAGAAGATACTGATCTCTGGAATCACATTAGTGACGAGTTGAAGATGGGGATTCCGGAAAACAGCCGGATCCGCGAACAAAAAACAAAATTTTTAAAAAATAAGAGCTATCTCCACGATGTAACATTACGGGCAGAGCCGTACATGTACTGGATAGTCGAGCAGATACAGAAACGTAAAATGCCGATGGAACTGGTACTGCTACCCATAGTGGAGAGCGCTTTTGACCCACACGCAACATCTTCTGCGAATGCCGCCGGCATCTGGCAGATTGTTGCACAAACGGGCAAAAACTATGGTTTGAAACAGAACCAATGGTACGACGGACGCCGCGATGTGGTGGCCTCGACCAAGGTAGCGCTGGACATGATGCAGCGTCTGAACGGTATGTTTGACGGTGACTGGTTACTGACAATCGCCGCCTATAATAGCGGTGAAGGACGTGTGCTGAAGGCGATGAAACAGAATAAGGCACGCGGTAAGCCGACTGACTTCTGGAGTTTATCGCTGCCCCGCGAGACCACGGTTTACGTACCTAAAATGTTGGCCTTGAGTGAGATTCTCAAGAACAACAAGCGTTACGGTATCAAACTGCCGACCCCGAACGAGAGCCGTGCTTTAGCTCGCGTAGAGGTGGGACAGCAGATTGAACTGACGCAGGCCGCCGATATGGCCGGTATGTCTCTCAGCAAGCTGAAGACATTTAATGCCGGTTATAAAAATGGCGCCACTGCGCCAAATGGACCGCACTACATTATGGTGCCTAAGTCCAACGTTGCTAAGTTGCGCGATTCACTGGCTTCCGGTGATATCGCTTCCGTGCAGCCTACCGAGATGGCGAAAGTCAGTGCGGCAGGAAACAGCTACACGGTACGCAAAGGCGACACCTTGTCTGGTATTGCCAGCAAGCTTGGCGTAAGTGTCAGTGCACTGAAACAGCAGAATAATCTGCGCAGCGCTTCAGTTCGTACCGGTCAGACTCTGACCGTTAGCGGCAAAGCGAGCACGCAATTGGCTGATAACGGCAACAGCATCACCTACCGTGTACGTAAGGGTGATTCTTTTGCCAGTATTGCTAAACGTCACGGTGTGAACACCAAAGACGTTATGCGCTGGAACAGTGACGCTAAAGACATTCAGCCGGGCGACAAGCTCACGCTGTTTGTGAATAATAGCGCAACACCTGATACCTAATGCCCCGAAAAGGCTGACTTTTGTCAGCCTTTTTCATTTCTGCTTGCATTAAATTCTGCCTATCGCCTGTTCAGACACTGACTTGCCCTTCGCACTATTATTTTCAGCTGAACGTTGTGACGGTTGCGAGGCGGGAGCTAGAGCGTATTAGCTTAACGCTCGATACCGTAAAGAGAGTTGAACTCAACCAGCAGCGGATTGTGGTCTGATGCGCGCGTCACCAGCACAGAAGCTTCACTGACCTTCATATCGCGGTAGAAGACGAAATCCAGAGGGCGCCCAAAGGCTTTTCGGCGATGGTCATCGGTGAAGTTCACCTCACGCAAAGACATCTCCCGCGCAAAGCGATACAGCGCATTCATGCGCTGGCGGCTCCAGGCGTTAAAATCCCCCGCCATGATCACCGGCCCACGATGATGTTGAATCTGTTCGCCAATCGGCCCCAACTGTTTGCTGTAGACATCGACACCGAGACTGAAATTGACCGCGTGGATATTCACCACCATCAGCATTTCGCCCGTGGGTAATGGATACGCCGTGACCAGCGCAGATTTGGCCAAACGCAGCAGCGGCTCACGTTCCCGTAGTGGGCAACAGTACACAGGGTGCGCAGAAGCCAACGTCATGACGCCGGAAGGATGTTGCGGTAAGACAAAGGCCGGCACCTGATCGGCCGCGAGATAGTTACTGGTGGCGAATTTGACCAGTTCAGGCGTGGCCTGCGCCTCCTGCAGCAGAACAAGGTGGGCATCTTTGCCAAAACCCTGGAGCACCGACATCCAGTCTGCACGCTGTTGCTTGAAGATATTCCAAACTAAAACTCGCAGTGTGGGATCAGCTGGCAAAGGTGCGCCAGGCGGTAATGCCTGCCCAAGATGCAGCATTGCCCCCGGCGGAAATATCCGCTCTGCTGGCTGACCTGCTACATAACGCATTGAATAAGTTTTTTTCCGCACTTTCCCGCCTGACTGGTTTACGACGCGTACTTCACCTGACTGTTATAGGGATTTTAGCGCGGGGTTTCAATTGGTGTTGTTGATTGTCGGAATTCGCCTCACAGCATACCAATGCAAAAGCCTGCCAGTTGGCAGGCTTTTCGGCGTGTTATTCCATCGCTATCGCCGTTTGAGGTTTATCGAGTTGACCACTCAATCGCACCAGCAGCAGCGCGCCAAGCACAATCACCGCACCGACCCACGGCGTTTGCGCCAGTCCATAATTCTCGACAATATAACCACCTATCGTTGAACCCAGTGCGATACCGATATTGAAGGCCGCAATATTAAGGCCTGATGCAACATCTACTGCGTCTGGCGCATAGTGTTCAGCTTTCTGCACCACGTAAACCTGCAAACCCGGCACGTTGGCAAAGGCGAAGATGCCCATAACTAATACTGTCGCCACTGACATAAAGTGCATGCTGGCGGTGAACTGGAACACCATTAGTAGAATGGCCAGCGCCACAAAGATCAGTGTTAAAGCAGGGACCGCGCCACGGCGATCGGCCAGCTTGCCGCCCCAGATATTACCGATGGCGACCGACGCACCATAACCCAGCAGAATCATGCTGACTGCGGTAGGTGAAAAGCCAGCCAGCGACTGCATCATTGGCGCAAGGAAGGTGAAGGCAGTAAATACGCCTCCATAACCCAGCGCAGTAATCGCATAGATCAGCAGCAGACGTGGATTGATCATCACCCGTGCCTGCTGGGCCAGCGTTGTTGCCGGTGGTTGAGCAATGTTACGCGGAATAAGCAGTTGGCTTGCTACCAGAGCGATCACACCCAGCAACGACACAGCCAGGAAACTTTCACGCCAGCCAAAGTGTTGCCCGATGAGCGTGCCCAGCGGCACGCCAGTCACCAATGCTACGGTTAAACCACCAAACATAATGGCAATGGCACTCGCCGCCTTCTCTTTACTCACCAGGCTGGTCGCAATCGTCGAGCCGACAGAGAAGAACACACCGTGAGCCAGGCCGGTAAGCAGCCGGGCAATGACCAGCGTTTCATAGTTTGGTGCCAGCCAGGCAACCAGGTTGCCAACGGTGAAGAGCACCATCAATCCCATTAATAATTGCTTGCGCGCTAACTTACCGGTCAAGGCAGTTAACACCGGTGCGCCAACGGCAACACCCAGAGCATAAATAGAAACCAGCATTCCAGCGGAAGGCAGCGTAATACTGAGTTGTTCAGCGATGGTGGGGATCAGACCGACAATAACAAATTCTGTCGTTCCGATGGCATAGGCGCTGATAGTCAGCGCCCAAAGTGCAAGTGGCATGATTAACTCCCATTAAGGTTTTGATGGGCGTTAGTATTGCCGCATGCTTTAATGACAAAAAGATGTAAAGTGAGAATAGACTTTTGCTTTTGGAGGGATAATGAAGGCGTCGTCAGATGAACTTAAGGTGTTTATCGCTGTAGTGGAGAGCGGCAGCTTTAGTCGCGCTGCAGAACAGTTGCAGATGGCTAATTCAGCGGTGAGTCGCACGGTTAAAAAGCTGGAAAATAAGCTGGGTGTCGCGCTCTTAACGCGTACTACGCGTCAGCTAGCGCTCACTCATGAAGGCGAGCATTACTTTCGTCGCGTGCAAAAGTTGATGCAGGAGATGTCAACCGCCGAGAGCGAGTTGATTGAGCGTCAGCTGGCGCCTCAAGGCGTACTGCGTATTGATGCTGCTACACCCGTGATTCTGCATCTATTGCTGCCGATGATTAAACCGTTTCGTGAGCGCTATCCAGATGTCACGCTATCGCTCATCTCGTCGGAGAGCTTTATTAACCTCATCGAACGCAAAGTCGATGTGGCGATTCGCGCCGGCAATTTGACGGATTCCACGTTGCGCGCTCGTCTGCTCTTTATTAGCTATCGCAAATTAGTCGCCACACCGGCTTATTTGGCGAAATATGGCGTACCAGTAGCGGCAGCTGATTTAGCGCAGCATCAATGCCTTGGCTTCGTTGAAACGCCACGCTTAAATCGCTGGCCTGTTGCAGATGAAGGTGGCGATCTTTATGACATCACGCCGGGTATGTCATCTAATAGCGGCGAAACGCTCAAACAGCTAGTGCTAGGCGATCAAGGTATCGCGTGTTTATCAGATTTTATGGTGGATAAAGAGATAGCGGATGGCACTTTTATTGAACTGCTTGCTGAACAGCGCGTTCCAGTTGAGATGCCTTTTAATGCAGTTTATTACAGTGACTTGGGAGTTAGCCAACGCGTCAGGGCGTTTATCGATTTTCTAAGTGAACGGGTTAAAGATCAGCCCTGGCGAGTGCAGGGCTGAAAAGGGAAGCAGTGATTAATCCCAGTCTGGTGCCAGACCTTCAGGACTCACTAAGCGCTGCTGACGATCCAGCGCGGCAATATTTGCCATATCTTGATCGTCTATCTGCAGTTCAACCGCTGTCATGTTGCTCGCCAGGTTTTCACGTTTGGTTGATGACGGGATCACCGCGTAACCTAACTTCATCGCCCATGCCAGAACAACTTGTGCCGGAGTAGCTTTGTGCTTCTGTGCAATGGTATTAATTACCTCATCCTTCAGCGCTTCTCCATAAGCCAACGTCATGTAAGAAGTGATGTGAAGACCATTCTTCTCTGCGAAATCAACCACCTGACGATTCTGCAGAAAAGGATGCAGCTCAATCTGGTTAGTCGCAATATTTTCCACGCCAACTGCGTCAATCGCCTCTTGCATCAAGGCAATTGGAAAGTTTGAGATACCAATTTGACGCGTCAGGCCTGCTTCTTTGGCTGTCATCAATGCCAACATGCTCTCTTTCACCGATACTGCAGATCCCGGAGAAGGCCAGTGGATCAAGGTGAGATCGACATAATCGGTGCGCAGCTTTGTCAGGCTCTCTTTCAAGCTGGGAATCAACTTCTCAGCCGAAAGATTCTCGATCCAAATTTTAGTGGTAACGAACAAGTCGCCACGTGCTACGCCACTCTCCACGATCGCCTGACCCACAGCCGCTTCATTTTCATAGATTTGCGCAGTATCAATTGTGCGATAGCCAAGTTCCAAAGCCGTTTTAACTGAATGGATTACAACGTCGTCATGTAGACGGAAAGTACCTAAACCAAAGGCGGGGATTGTCATGATTTCCTCATCGTATAGCGTTATGTTTCGATGGGAACTATTCTGGCAGGTTTATTGTTGCTGAAAAATCCGCTTATAAGCAGAAGAATTTTGATTTTTTATCAACAATAATGACTAAATTGCAGACATGAAAAAGCCCTGACTTTTCAGTCAGGGCTTATCAATTAAGTGGCGGAACGGACGGGGCTCGAACCCGCGACCCCCTGCGTGACAGGCAGGTATTCTAACCAACTGAACTACCGCTCCACCGATTCTGTACTGATATCAGACAATCGTTCTGATTTCAGGTGTTTCGCCCTTCCCGCGTCACGGGGAAGGTCACGACCCGGTAACGGGTCTTAAATTGATGCCTGGCAGTTCCCTACTCTCGCATGGGGAGGCCCCACACTACCATCGGCGCTACGGCGTTTCACTTCTGAGTTCGGCATGGGGTCAGGTGGGACCACCGCGCTAAAGCCGCCAGGCAAATTCTTTGCGCAAAAACGAATGTCTTTCGCTTCCGCTAAATCTTTAATCCGTAAAACAAGCTGAAAATCCGGTCTCTCAGACCAAAACGCCTCTGGCGTTGTAAGGTTAAGCCTCACGGGTCATTAGTACCGGTTAGCTCAACGCATCGCTG